>NZ_JNWK01000004.1 GCF_000716445.1 Streptomyces wedmorensis | reverse complement strand
GCCCCGGGGAGGGGCGGGAGCGGGGGTCCGGCGCCCCGGGGGGGCGGGAGCGGGGGTCAGTACGGCGCGGGGCGGCCCTGGGCGTCCTCGTGCGTGTAGTACATGTAGTAGGCACCGGCCGCGTTGACCGTGCCGAAGGCGAGGCCGAGGCCGCTGGAGGACAGGATGCTGGCGTCGGAGAGGCTGAAGAGGAACCCGACCGCGATGCCGGACAGGGAGCCCCACGCGGCGGCGTGCAGTTCGCGGGGAAGGGCACGGCCGTGTCGATGGAGCGTGCGGATCGACACGGCGAGGACGATCGCGGAGATCAGGCCGAGCCACAGCTGTCCGAGCGTGGTCGGGCCGCCGTGGCGTGCGACGGTGGCCGCGTAGAGGCCGTACAGGACGCCGACGGCGACCGGACCTCCCCAGCCGTGGGTGCTGATCCGGCGCCCGGCGGGCGCCGCTGCGTGTGCGGCCATGGCAGGAGCTCCTTCGTCTCTCGCCCCCCTGGTTCCCGCACCCTCCAGGGCACACCCGCGCCCGACGGGCCGCAAGTGGATCAGGCGCCGGGCCGTACGGCGACGGCGTCGACCTCGAACAGCATCCCCGGCAGGGCGAGCGTCGCGACCCCGCTGAGGGTCTGCGCGGGGAGCCGCTCGCCGAAGTGGGCGTGCAGGGCCTCGCCGAGCACCTCCAGCTTGGCGAGGTCGTGGTCGACGATGTACGAGCCGAGGCGGACGACGTGCTCGAAGCCGAGGCCGACGCCCTCCAGCGCGCGCCCCAGGCGGTCGAACGACAGCTCGACCTGCGCGGCGAAGTCGCCGGGGACGGGCGCGCCGCCCGGGTCGGAGGCGTACTGACCGGCGATGAAGACGAGTTCGCCCGGTGCGGAGACGGCGTGGCTGTATCCGAAGGGCGTGGGGTCGTGGAGCGTCGCGGGGTTGGTGATGACCCGGCGATCGGTCGGGGCGGCGGTCGGAGCGGTGGTCGCGGGAGCGGTCGGGGCCGTGGTCGCGGGAGCGGTCGGGGCGGTGGTCGTCTGGTCGGTCATGAGTGATCGTTCCTTCCGGGGACGGCGGCCGCCTCACGGGCGGCCGGGGAAGCTTCCGCGAACTGGACGTGCGGCATCCGGAATCGGGTGCGCCGGTCGCGTCAGGCCGGCGCGAACCACTGCCGGATCCGTTCGGGCGCCGTGGGCGCCTGGAGCTCGGCCCGTTCCCGTACGTCGTCCAGGGTCTGGGACACGAGTTCGCGTCGCCAGGCCAGTTCGGCCCGGCCCATGGCGCCCGCGATGGCGCACTCGGCGGCGTACGCGCCGGCCGGTCCCGCGCCGGGGCCCTGCTGCCGGATCTCGGTGCAGCGGAAGGCCTCGTCGGGTCCTTCGACGGCGGCGACGACGTCCATCAGCGTGATCCGGTCCAGGCCGCGCGCCAGCCGGAACCCGCCCTTGGGGCCGGAGACGGAGGTGACGATGCCGGCCCGGGCGAGCGCCTGGAGCTGCTTGTTGAGGTAGGCGGCGGGCAGTTCGTGGTACGCCGCGAGGCGTGCGGCCGGGACCGCGCGTTCGGGCCCGATCCAGGCCAGGTTCAGGCAGCTGTGCAGGGCCCATTCCACACCCTCGCTCATCTTCATAACCTGGACTCTACATATCCAGAATAGGGAGGGCAAGGAGGGGATGAGACGCCTGTCACACGCTCGTGACACGACGACGAAGCCTCCGTCGCACAAGATCCGTAACTTTGTTCACGCAGCCCGCCGAACCTCCAACGGCCCCACCCGAACGAGCAGACGGCATGCGGCTCTCCTCTTCCACACCTGCCTTCCAGGAGTCGTCATGCGCACCGCCCTCCGCACCGCCATCACCACCGCCGCCCTCGCCGGTGCCGTCCTCGCCCCGGCCGCCGGCGCCTTCGCCGCGACGCCCGCCCCGGCCGGGACCCCGACAACCGCCCCGGCGGCCACCTCGGCCCTGACGCCGGTGGCGCCCGCCGCCGTGGCCCCCGCCACCGGAACCCCGAAGGCCGACGGCCCGGCCACCGGCACGGGCACGGGCACGGGCACGGGCACGACGGAAGGCTCCACCGGCGGTACGCAGGACGGGCAGCTCGGCGAGCAGGGTCCGGAGGAGACGGCGGGCACCAGCCTCGGCCGCCGCCCGCTCGCCGACGGCGGCTACGCCGAGCTCTACCGCAAGAGCACCGGCGCCTACCTCGCCGACCTCCACTCCCCCCAGGGCAAGCTCACCGGCCGCCTGAAGGCGGACGGCGGCGGCGCGGGCGACCAGTTCGGCTCCGTGTTCGTGATCCTGGAGGCCGACGGCGCCGTCAAGTCCTGGAACAACCCGCTGGCGGGCGGCGACTACAACGACGTCCGCGAGGGCTGCACGGTGACCCGGTACGCCGCCGCGCCCTTCCAGGAGGTCGAGTTGGCCCTGTCGAACAGCCCCAAGGGCCCGGTCGCCAAGCTCATCCAGGACGGCAAGGTCATCGCGGTCCTCGACCGCGGCCACGACACGGCCCTCTACGGCGGCGCCCGCATCAAGGGCCTCCTCGACCCGGCCCCGGCGGTGCCGATGCTCCAGATGCGCGTGCACGGCGGCCCGATCCCGTGGGACGGCGTGGCCTTCCCGGCGGTCCCGAAGAACTGCGCCACCCCGTCGGACACGACCCCGAACACGGGCACCGGCACCGGCACCCACCAGGGCGCCACCGCCACGCCCACCGCGCCCGCCGCGCAGCACGCGACCCAGACCGGCACCGGGGCCGCCGCCGTCGCGCAGACCTCCGTCGTCCCCAAGGGCGCGGTCGCCGCCGGCCCGGAGCCGGTCGCCGCCGACCACTCCCTCGCCTTCGCGGGCGGCGCGGCCCTGGCGGGAGCGGGCGCGGCCGGTGTCGCCCTGGCCCTGTTCCGCCGTCGCGGAACCGCCGCCTGACCCTCGTACGCCCCACGCCCCACGCCCCACAGGGGCCCGGTGCCCCGCCCTTCCCCGGGCGGGGCACCGGTCGTTCAGCCGCGCTCGGCCGCCAGGGCCGCCAGTCGCGCCAAGGCGCCGTCGAGGACCTCGCGGGGCGGGGAGGCGAGGCCGACGCGGACGGCGTCGGGCGCCGTGCCCGGGCCGACGGCGAAGGCGCTGCCCGGCGTGACCGCCACGCCCGCGCGGTCGGCGGCGGCAGCCGTGAAGGTCTCGGCCCGCCACGGCGCGGGCAGTTCCCACCAGCAGTAGTACGCGTACGGGGAGGTGCGGAGGGCGAAGCCGTCGAGCCGGCGCAGGACCAGGGCGTGCCGGGCCTCCGCCTCCGCCCGCTTGGCGGCGGCCGCCTCGGCGACCGTGCCGTCCCCGGCCCACCGGGTGGCGGCCGCGAGGGCCAGCCCGCCCACCGTCCAGGCACCCGAGCGCAGGGCGTCGGCGACGGCGGCGCGCAGCCGGCCGGGCACCACGAGGTAGCCGACGGTCAGGCCGGGGGCGAGCCGCTTGGAGAGGCTGTCGACGAGGAGGACCCGCTCGGGGGCGTGGGCGGCGAGCGGCGCCGGCGCGTCCGGCACGAGGAACGCCCAGGTGGTGTCCTCGACGGCCGTCAGGTCCAGACTCCGCAGCAGCTCGGCCAGTTCGGCCCGGCGTCCTTCGCCGGCGGTCGCGGACGACGGGTTGTGCAGGGTCGGCTGGAGGTAGACGGCGGCGAGCGGCGCCGCCCGGTGGGCCGCCGCGAGCGCCTCGGGCCGTACCCCCTCCGCGTCCAGGGCTAGCGGCACGAGACGGATGCCGAGACGCTCGGCGACCGCCTTGACCAGGGGATACGTGAGCGCCTCGACGCCCAGCCGGCCGCCGGGCGGGACCAGCGCGGAGAGCGCGGCGGCGATCGCCTGCCGGCCGTTCCCGGCGAAGAGGACCCGCTCGGGGTCCGGCGCCCAGCCGGGCCGGGCGAGGACGGCCGCCGCCGCCTCCCTGGCCTCCGGGGTGCCGGTCGCGGCGGCCGGGCCGGAGACGGCCTCGGCGAGGACGTCGGGCCGGGCGAGCGCGGCGAGCGCGCGGGCCATCAGCTCCGACTGGCCCTCCGCGACGGGGTAGTTGAGCTGGAGGTCGACGGGCGCCGCGCCGGTCGCCTCGGCGAGCGCGGGGCCGGGCAGCGGGGGAGCGGCCCGGACGAAGGTGCCGCGCCCGACCTCCCCGACGACCAGGCCCCGGCGGGCGAGTTCCCCGTACACCCGGATCGCGGTCGAGTTCGCGATGCCGTGGCGGCGGGCGAACACCCGCTGCGGCGGCAGCCGGTCGCCCGGCCGCAGCCGGCCCTCCCGTACGGCCGTCTCGACGCGGTCCGCGATCCGCCGGTACTCCTCCACCCGGAAACCCCCTCCCCGGTGGCGGGGCCCTCGCGCCCCGAGCCATTGCACCGAGAGCAAAGATCTTATTGCACCGAGCCGGAGGCGCTGCCTAGCCTTCGGACATGCCCACCGTCGAAACCCTCGCCACCCACGTCTTCTACGAGGACCGGGGCACCGGACCCGCCCTCCTCCTCGTCCACGGACACCCCTTCGACCACACCATGTGGCAGCCCCAGATCGACCGCTTCTCCCGCACCCACCGGGTGATCGCCCCCGACCTGCGCGGCTACGGCAACACCCCGCTCGGCGCCATGACCCACTCCACCGACCTCGGCGAGTTCGCCGAGGACCTCGTCGAACTCCTCGACGAACTGCGCATCGAGGACTGCGTCCTCGCCGGCCTCTCCATGGGCGGCCAGATCGCCATGGAGCTCTACCGCCGCCACCCCGAGCGCGTCCGCGGCCTCGTCCTCGCCGACACCTTCCCCGCCGCCGAGACCGAGGACGGCAAGAAGGCCCGCAACGCCATGGCCGACCGCCTGCTGCGGGAGGGCATGCACGGGTACGCCGACGAGGTCCTGGACCGGATGGTCGCCCCGTACAACACCCACGCCGCACCCCACGTCCACCGCATGATGCGCGCCACCGACCCGGTCGCCGCGGCCGCCGCACTGCGCGGCCGGGCCGAACGCCCCGACTACCGCGAGACCCTCGCCGCCGCGACCGTCCCCGCACTCGTCGTCGTCGGCCGGGACGACACCTACACCCCCGTCGCGGACGCGGAGGAGATGCACGCCCTGCTGCCCGACTCCACCCTCGTCGTCGTCGAGCGGGCCGCGCACCTGCCCAACCTCGAACGGACCGAGGAGTTCGACGCGGCGCTCGCCGCGTTCCTCCGCTCACTCGTTCGGCCCAACTGAAAGTTCGCGATCATACGAATGCTCCGACGATGGGGCCATGAGCCAGAACACCGCACCCCGCAAGCCGACCCAGTCGAGCACCGCCGGATCCTGGGCCGCCGGAGGAACCCTCTTCGCCGGCGTCCTCATGCTGGTCACCGGCTTCATGGACATCTTCCAGGGCATCGCCGGCATCGCCGAGGACGACGTCTACACCCGCGTCGGCGACTACGTCTTCAAGTTCGACCTCACCACCTGGGGCTGGATCCACCTCATCCTCGGCGTCATCATCGCCATCGCCGGCTTGGGCATCCTCAAGGGCGCCGAGTGGGGCCGGATCGCCGGCATCTCCCTGGCCTCCCTCAACATCCTCTTCCAGTTCCTCTTCCTGCCCTACCAGCCGTGGTGGGCGCTCTTCTCCATGGCCGTCTCGATCTTCGTGATCTGGGCCCTGGCCACGGACGACGCGTACGGCGCCGACGAGAAGTACTGAAGGGCCGGCCCATGACCCTCGGAAGACGCACCACAGGCCTCGCGCTCGCCCTCGCCACCGGCACCACCCTCGCCCTCACCGGCTGCGACGCCGCCAAGGACGCCGCAAACGACGTCATCGCCTCCGCCACCGCCGCCGTCGCCTCGGCCGCCCAGGAGAAGATGAACGAGATCAAGGACGGGGTCGACGCCGCCGCCGACGTCAAAGCCGGCCAGACCAGCGTCGACGGGGACCGCACGGTCGCCGAGATCACCGCAACCAACCCCAAGGACAAGACCGCCGACTACACCGTCATGGTCAACTTCCGCGACGGCGACGGCAACCTCCTCGACTCCGTCGTCCTCAACATCGACGGCGTCGAACCCGGCAAGTCCAAGTCCGGCACCGCCCGCAGCAACCGGACCCTCACCGGCGACACCACCGCCGAGATCGCCCAGGCCCTGCGACACTGACCTCCGTGGACCGAGCCCTTGCCGCCGAACCCGCCCCCGACCCCACCCCGGACCCCGCGCGGACACACCCGCCGGAACCCCGGCGGCCGGTGCGGCCGCACGAGCCCGAGCCCGCACCCGCCCGCCCGCACGAGGCCGTGACGGCCACCGCGCCGGCCGCCCCCGCACCGCCGTCCCTCCGGCCCAGGCACCGCTTCGGCGCCTGGGCCGCGGGGCTGCTGCTCGCCGCACCGGCCGTGGTCACCGGCTGCCGACTGCTCGACACGGACGCGGTCACCCCCGTACCGCAACTCCTCGCCCTCCTCCCCTGGCTCACCGTCCCCGCCGCACTCGCCGTACTCCTCGCCGCCGCGGCCCGCCGCCGCCCCCTCACCCTCCTCGCCGTCGTCGTCCTCGGCGCCACCGCCTGGAGCTCCCTGCCCCACGCCCCGCGCACCGTCACCTCCCACGGCCCGCCCCTCGCCCGCGTCAAAGTCATCGCCTCCAACGTCGAATTCGGCCAGGGCACCGACGCGTTGACCGACATCGTCCGCCGGGAACACCCCCAGCTCGTGTTCGTGTCCGAATGCGACCGCGCCTGCGGACGGACACTGACCACGGCCTTCGCCGCCGAGCTCCCCCACCACGCCGCCGTCGAAGCCGACGGCTCCGTCGGCTCCGTACTTCTCAGCGCCTACCCGCTCGTCGACCGCGGGACCATCCCCGCCACCATGGGAATGCCCGGCGCCACCGCCGACATCGCCGGCACACCCGTCCGCCTCCAGCTCGCCCACCCCATGCCGCCACTGGCCCACCAGGTGCCGCTCTGGAAACGCGAACTCCGCCGGATCGCCGACACCGCCGCACGGCAGACCGGCCCCACACTCGTCGCCGGCGACTTCAACGCCTCCCAGGACCACGCCGCCCTCCGCGCCGTCCTCGACGCCGGCCGCCTCCACGACGCCGCGCGGTCGGCGGACGCGAGCCGCACGCCCACCTGGCCCATGGAAGGACCCCTCCCGCCGTTCGTCCAGATCGACCACGTCCTGGTCAGCGACGACTTCACCGTCCGCGACGTCCGCTTCCTCGACGTCGCCGGCTCCGACCACCGCGCCGTCCTCACCGATCTCGACCTGCGCGCCCCGCGCTGATCCGCCACGCTGGAAGGCATGGACAACGAGGAGATCCTTGACGACATCGGCGCCCTCGTCGAAGAGGAACGCGCCCTCCGGCAGCGCACCGGCGGCCTCCTCCCCGAGGAACGCGCCCGCCTCGCCGAACTCGAGGTCCGCCTCGACCAATGCTGGGACCTGCTCCGGCAGCGCCGCGCCAAATCGACCCCCTCCGCCCCGCGTTGCAGACACCCGTTCCGCCGAGGCGCTCCCCATCCCCACGCCGTTGCGGGCAATCGTTCCGCCGGGGCGGTGCCCACCCGTCCCGCCCCAGCGGGGCGATTGCCCACACGGCGGTGGGCGGAGGGCGGAGCCCACGCGGCAGCGGGCGCGGGCCCGGACGGTGAGCGGTCCGGCGGGGCCGGGGTGAGCGGTCTGGCGGGGCCGGGGTGAGCGGTCTGGCGGGGGCCGGGAGATGGGGGGTCCGGCGGGGGCCGGGAGATGGGGGGACAGTACGTTGGGCGTATGGTGCGGAGTGATCGGTATGGGCGGCTTGCGCCGCCTGTTTGGCTGACCGCAGGGCTGAAGCCGACGGCGACGCCGATCCCCTGGGCCGCCGCGACCCGCGCGTCCGTCGCGATGGCGGCACCGCTCGCGGTAGGGATGGCGGTGGACGAGCCGGCGTACGGGGCACTGGTCTCCATGGGCGCCCTGTCCGGGGTCATCGGCGACACCGCCGACGCCTACCGGATGCGGATCTTCAACATCGCCGTACCGCAGCTGTTCGGTGCGCTCGGCGTCACCCTCGGCACCCTCGTCTTCGGGCACGGCTGGGTCGCCGTCGCCGCGCTGACCCTCGTCGCGCTGCTCTCCGGGATGATCTCGTCGATCGGGGCGGTCGCCTCCGTGTCGGGGCTGCTGCTCCTGCTGAACTCCGTGGTGGGGGCGGGGCTTCCGATGCCGGGGCCGTGGTGGAAGGCGCCGCTGCTGCTGACGGTGGGCGGCCTGTTCGTGCTGTTTCTGACTCTTCTGGGGTGGCCGCTGCGCCGCGCCGCCCCCGAGCGGGCGGCGGTCGCGGCGACGTACCGGTCGCTGGCGGAGCTGTACGAGGCGACGGGGACGTCCGCGTACGACGAGCGGCGGCAGGCGGTCACCGCCTCGCTCAACCAGGCGTACGACCTGGTCTTGGCGCGGCGGACCCGCCAGCACGGCCGGGCGCCGGTCCTGGTCCGGCTGTCGTCGCAGCTCAACGTGCTCGTACCGCTCCTGGAGGCCGCGCCGGCCGCGCATCTGAGGGCCCGGTTGTTCGGGCCGCTGCCGACGGCGGTCCCGGCGGCCGTCCGGGAGCTGGCGGACGCAGTGGAGGAGGGCCGCACGGGGGCCCCGACGCTCGACCTGCCCGTGCCGGAGCGGCCGGCGGAGAAGGCGGTGGACCATGCCCTGCGGCATGCGGTGGCCGTCGTCCACGGGACGGACCCCGACCCGTTCAACGTCGACGACCGGCTCGGGCGGCCCGCCGCGCTGCGGGTCCGGGCCCGCCGGGCGGCCCGCGCGGTGCTGTTCTCGGAGGCGTCCTGGCGGTACGGCCTGCGGCTCGCGCTGTGCATCGGCCTGGCGCAGGCGTTCGTCTCGCTGATCCCCGTGCCCCGCTCGTACTGGGTCGCGCTGACCGTCACGTTCGTGATGAAGCCGGACTTCGGGTCGGTGTTCTCGCGGGCCGTGCTCCGCGCGGCCGGCACCGCCGCGGGTCTCGTCCTCGCCGCGCTCGTCCTCGCCGAGGTGCCCCGCGGCTGGTGGGACGTGCCCGTGATGGTGGTGCTCGCGGCCCTGGTCCCGGCGTTCTCCGCGAAGGGGTACGCCTTCCAGACCGCGGCGATCACCCCGGTCATCCTGCTGCTCTCCGACGTGCTCAACCACCAGGGCTTCGACCTGGTCATGCCGCGGCTCTACGACTCGCTGATCGGCTGCGGCATCGCCCTGATCGCCGGCTATCTGCTGTGGCCCGAGTCCTGGCACACCCGTATCGGGGACCGCCTCGCGGACGCGGTGGCCGACACCGCCGCCTATGTGGCACGGGCCTTCGGGAAGGAGGCGGCACGGACCGACCACGCCGACCGCCACCGGGCGCGGCGCAAGCTCTACCGGGACCTGTCGGCCGTGCGCTCGGAGTTCCAGCGCGCGCTGACCGAACCGCCGCCGACCGGGACCAGGGCCGCCGCCTGGTGGCCGCTCGTGGTGGCCGTCGAACGGATCGTGGACGCGACGACGGCGGCCCGGATCCGCGTGAGCCACGGAGCTCCCGCCCCCGACCCGGCCGAGGTCGCCGCCGTGGAGCGCGAGTTGCGTGAGCTCGCGGACGGGCTGCGGGCCTCCGACACCCTGGTCGAGGTCCGTTCGGAACTCCCCGGGGACGAGAGCGGAGTCCTCGAACCACTCCGCCAGGAGGTCCGCGCGGCCCGCGCCATCGCCAGTCCCGACCTGCGGTAAACCTCCCCAAGGGGGCGTACCGGCGGACTTACCGGCGGTCACGGAACGGAACCTTCCCCACCGCCGTTACCGGAAGCCACCCGGGCGACTACGATGCGCTCGATTCACCGTGATCCGCACCCGCCGCCGTCGGCAACCGGCCCGGCGAGCGGCCCACTTCGCCCTGCCCTCGCCCTGCCCTTCGCACCGCACTCCGCACCGCCCTCCGCCCCGCACCCGCTCACCCCCGGCACCGCTCACGGACCACCCCCCTCACATCACCTCGCCCCGAGGACACGCCATGCGCACCACTACGAACAGAGGGCTCCAGCCCAACGTCCTCGGCACCTTCGACACCATCGTCATGGCCGTCGCCGGCAGTGCCCCGGCGTACTCGCTCGCCGCGACCACCGCCGTCCTCTTCGGCGCCGTCGGCTACGCGGGACCCGCCGCCCTGCTCTACTGCGCGATACCGATGCTCGGCATCGTCCTCGCCTACGCCCGCCTCGGCCGGATCGACGTGAACGCCGGCGCCGGCTACTCCTGGGTGGGCCGCACCCTCCACCCCTTCCTCGGCTTTCTCTCCGGCTGGGCGCTGGTCTTCGCCGCCACCGTGTTCATGGTCGCCGGGTCACTGCCCGCCGGATCCCTCACGCTCTCGCTCATCGACCCCGACCTCGCCGCGAACACCCCGCTCGCGGCCGCCGTCGGCGCCGGCTGGTTCCTGATGATGCTGCTCGTCGTCCTGGGCGGCGCCCGGCTCACGGTCCGCGCGCAACTCGTCATGTCCGGCGTCGAGATGCTGATCCTGCTCGCCTTCGTGCTCGCCGCCGTCGCACACCGCGGGCGGGCCACCGCCTTCGACTGGTCCTGGTTCGCCCTCGACCGGTTCGACGGACCCCAGGGCTTCGCCGCCGGGGCTCTGATCGCCGCGTTCTACTACTGGGGCTGGGACGTCACCAGCAACCTCAGCGAGGAGACCCGCGACAGCCGCAGGACCGCCGGGCTCGCCGCGCTCGTCGGCGTCGGGTTCGTCTTCGTCCTCTTCGAGGCCTTCACCGTCGCCGTCAACGTGCTGCTGAGCGCCGAGGAGATCCGTACCGCCGGACCCAACGTCCTCGCCGTCCTCGGCCAGGAGATCTGGCCCGGCGTCGGCGGCAAACTCCTCGTCGTCGCCGTCCTCCTGTCGACCGTCGCCACCCTGGAGACCACCCTCCTCCAGGTCACCCGCTCGCTCTTCGCGATGGGCCGCGACCGGACCCTGCCCGCAGCGCTCGGCAGCGTGCACCGCCGCTGGAACACCCCGTGGGTCGCGGTCGTCACCGTCGGCGGCGCCGCCCTCGTCATGTTCGCCGCCGCCGCGGCCGCCGGCTCCGTGCAGAGCGTCCTCAGCGACGCCGTCGCCGCGATCGGCCTCCAGATCGCCTTCTACTACGGCCTCGCCGGCATCGCCGCCGTCGTCGCCTACAAGTCGCTCCTGCTGCGCTCCGTCCGCAACCTGGTCCTCGGCGGACTGTGGCCGCTGCTCGGCTCCGGGTTCATGCTGTGGGCCTTCGTCGAATCGCTCGGCGAACTCTCCACGACCGCCCTCGCCATCGGCCTCGGCGGACTGCTCCTCGGCGTCGTCCCGCTCGTCGTGTACTGGCGCAAGGGCAGCGACTACTACCGCCCGGCCCGCCTGGACGCCGTCCGCGCCCTCGCCGCCAACCGGGACTCCGGCCCGGCGACCCCCCGCGCCCGCACCGGCGACCACCAGAAGAGCTACGCGACCGACTTCTGATCCCGCCCCGCCGGCAGCCGAACCCGAAGGAGGCCCCCGATGGCCGTACGCCGCCGCTCCGCGCGCCCGGCGCGACCGGAGCGCTTCGTGCCCGACTTCGACCCGGACTTCGGCGACCGGGCGCTGACCGAGGCCCGGCACGACATCGTCATCGGCCGCTGGCAGGGCGTACGGAACCTGCTCGCCGGCACCGGGACCGGCACGGACTGGGCCCGCCGCACCCACCGCCTGCGGCTCCTCTCGCACGCCGCCGCCGGCAGCTCCACCGTCGAGACCTGGCGCGCCGCCGAACCCGGCAACCCCGACGCCGCCGTCCTGCGCGCCGCGACCGAGGTCGTACGGGTCTTCGACGCGGCCATCGCGGCAGGCCGCGGCGCCGCCCTCGAACGGGGCCGCATCGACGCCGCCGTCGACGCCTGCCGGAACGCCGCCGAAGCCGCCCCCGCCGACCCCATGCCGTGGGTCTCCCTGCTCTCCGTGGCCCGGCTCTACGAAGGCGGCGTACCGCGCCGCGAACTGCGCCACTGGTTCGACGAGTTGCGCCGCCGCGACCCGTACAACACCGAGGGCCACATCCAGGTCCTGCGGTACTGGTCCGCGCGCTGGCACGGCACCCACGGCAGCATGTACGACTTCGCCCGCGACGCGGCGGGCGTCGCCCCGCCCGGCTCCCCCCTGCCCGTCCTCGTCCAGGTCGCCCGCGTCGAGGAGTACCGCTACATCGCCGACGGGGCCCTCGGCCGCGGCCCGGTGCGCGGCTTCGACCAGCACTGGAAGCACGAACTCGCCGTCACCGAACTCCGCCGCACCCACGCCCGCTGGATCGGCGACCGCGACCCGCTGCGTCCCGTCGCCCCGGAAGAGGTCGCCGACCTCAACTTCCTCGCCCACGCCGCCTGCTACGCCGGCCAGGTCGACATCGCCCGCGAGGTCCTCACCATGCTCGGCCCCCGGGCGGCCTGGGTGCCCTGGGCCTACACGGGCGACCCCGAGGACCAGTTCACCCGCTTCAGGGAGGGCCTGGGAGTGGAGTGATCCCCCACCACCCAGGCCCCTTCAGTCCCTCGGGCGTCAGACGCCGATGTCGCGGCCGTCCGTACGCCACACGGCGACGACCGACGGACGGACGATCTTCCCCGGCCCGTCGGGCCACACCGAGGCAGGGTTCTCGACGGACGCGCCGTCGATCTCGCCCGGGTGCTGGACCGCGACCAGCACCCGGCGGTCCTGGATGATCGGACCGCAGGTCTCCGCGCCCCTCGGCACCGTCAGGAACTGCTTCAGCTCACCGCGCCGCTCACCGCGCGTGGCGACGCCGAACAGGCCGTCGTGCGACCCGAGCTGGTTGCCGTCGGTGGAGATCCACAGGTTGCCGTGCGGGTCGAAGGCCACGTTGTCCGGGCAGGAGATCGGCGAGACCTTCTCCTTCGGGAAGCCCGCGAAGTACGTCGCCGGGTCGTTGGGGTCGCCCGCGACGAGGAACAGCCGCCACGCGAACCCGTCGGACGCCGGGTCGTCCCAGTGCTCGGCGAGCTCCAGGACCTGCCCGTGCTTGTTGGCGTTGCGCGGGTTGGCCTCGTCGGCCGGCGCGTAACCCGCCTTGCCGCGGTTGGAGTTGTTCGTCAGCGCGACGTACACGCGGCCGCTGCGCGGCGACGGCTCGACGTCCTCGGGACGGTCCATCTTCGTGGCGCCGACCTTGTCACCGGCGAGCCGGGTGAAGACGTACACCTCCTCGGCCGTCATCCCCGGCACGTGCGACACGTCGCCCGTGGCGAGCGGGATCCACACGCCCGAACCGTCGAACTCGCCGTCGTTCGGGAGCTTCCCCGTGCCGTCGATCTCCGCCGCCGGCGAGTCGCCCGTCAGCCTGGCCACGTACAGCGTGCCCTCGTCGAGCAGCGTCAGGTTGTGCTCACGGGCCGCCCGCGAGCCCCCCTTCTTCATCCGCTTGCTCGACACGAACTTGTAGAAGTAGTCGAACCGCTCGTCGTCACCCATGTAGACGACCGGACGGCCGTCCTCGGTGAGCCGGGGCTGCGCCGCCTCGTGCTTGAAGCGGCCCAGCGCGGTGCGCTTCCGGGGCGTCGACTCCGGGTCGTACGGGTCGAGCTCGACGACCCAGCCGAAGCGGTGCACCTCGTTCGGCTCCTGCTTGAGGTCGAACCGCTTGTCGAACCGCTCCCACTTCCGCTCGGTCGCACCCGTACCGACGCCGTACCGCTTGTCGGTGGCGGAGCTGCCGTTGGCGAAGTACTGGTTGAAGTTCTCCTCGCCGTGCAGCGTCGTGCCCCACGGCGTGGTGCCGCCCGCGCAGTTGTTCAGCGTGCCCAGGACCGTACGGCCCTCCGGGTCCGCCGAGGTCTTCAACAGGTCGCTGCCGGCCGCGGGCCCCGTCACCTCGAACTCGCTCGTCGTGTGCAGCCGCCGGTTCAGGTGGTGACGGGTCACCGGCGTGAGCTTCCCGGTGCGGTGCTCCTCCTGGACCACCACGACCGACAGGCCGTGCGCCGCCCAGGCGATCTCCACCTGCTCGCGCGTCGGGTTCGCGGCGTCGTAGCCGCGGAACATCAGCACCTCGTCCGTGTACTCGTGGTTCGCCACGAGCACCTGCCGGCCGTGCTCGCCGCGCAGCGGCAGCAGCGACAGGAAGTCGTTGTTGTAGCCGAACTGCCCCGCCTGCGCCTTCGCCGTCTGCTTCTCCGAGTCGAACGCCGGCGCCCCCCGCAGGATCGGTTCGCCCCAGCGGATCACCACGTTCTGCGCGTATCCGGCCGGCACCGTCACCTGGTCGGCGGTGTTCGGTCCGACCGGCGCGAACCGGAGCCCGCGCGCCCCGTCCGTGACCCCCGGCTTTCCCCGCCCCTGCGGCTGCGCCTCCGCCGTCGGCGCGTTCCCCAGCACGACCGCCCCACCGGCCGCGGACGCCACCGTCACCACCGCCGCCGCCCGCAGCGCCGAGCGACGCGACAGCGCGCCGGCTATGACGTCGCCGACGTACTCGTTGTCGCTGGTGTTCGGCACCTCGTGGAAGCAGGCGTCCCCACACCGGTAGCGGCAAGTGAGAGCGGAACGGCCGCCTCCATGGGGGTTCGTGCTCAGCAGCGGCAGCAGTTTGCGCACTTCGTCCTCCTCCGGCGCAACACTGCGCCGACAAGCTGTCGGGAATCCTTCGGCCGCGACGCTATGTGTGCACCTCTGCACCGGGACGGCCGCCGAATGAACGCCGAATGAATGCACGGCAACCGCACACGACCGGGCCATCGAGGTGGCGGGGAGTGGCCGCTAACCTTACGTGTCCGCCCTGGCCAGGGATGATCGTCCCGAAACGCCCAGTACGGACATTCACACCGCACCCCACTCATGCGAAAGGGTTCGCCCATGGGTATTCGGAGCATGCTGCGCAAGGTGTTCGGCCGGGACCGCGAGGAATCCCCGGCAACCTCCGTCCCGCCCCAGACGCGTGAGACCCCCTCCACGTCCCCCGACACCCCCGAAGACGACGCCCGCCGCAAGGCCGACGAACTCGTCGCCGAGGCCTTCGACAACCCCCAGATCCCCAAGGCCCGCACCGCCACCCCGGCGGACACCGGCACCCCCGAGCCCTCCCCGGCGCCCACGGCCCCGGCAGCGGCCGAGCCCGAGGCGACCGACACGGCCGACGCCGACACGGCCGAGGCGGAGCCGGTGGCCGTGGCCGTCGAGGCCGAGGCCGTCGAAGCCGAGGCCGTCGAAGCCGAGCCCGTCCAGGCCGAGGCCGTCGAGGCCGAGCCCGCTGCGGCAGCGACGGAGCTGGAGGGTGCCGCCCAGACGGCGGCCGCCGCCGACGCCGACGCGGCTGAGGCAGGGGACGCGGACGCGGAGACCGAGGGTGCCGCCCAGGCCGCGGCTGATGTCGACGTGGTCGAGGCAGCGGACGCGGAGACCGAGAGTGCCGCCCAGACGGCGGCCGACGCTGACGCCGGTACGGCCGAGGCGGAGGCGGAGGCGGAGGCGATCGAGGACGCCACGAGCCCGGCCGAGGCCGAGGCCGAGGACACCGCGGCGGAGACGCAGGACGCCGCCGAGGCGACGGCCACGGCCGACGCCGACACGGCCGAGGCGGAAGCCGCCGCCGGCGCCGACGCGGCCCAGGCAGAGGACGTGGACGCGGACGTGGACGTGGACGTGGAGACGGAGGTCTCCGCCGAGGCGGCGACCGCCGCTGACGCGGACGAGGTCGCGGAGCCGGAGGCGGCGGAGCCGGTGGCGGAGGCGGCGGAGCCGGTGGCGGCAGCCGCAGAGCCGGTGGCGGAGGTCGCGGAGCCGGTGGCGGAGGCGGCGGAGCCGGTGGCGGCAGCCGGTGGGGCCGAGGCCGAGGCGCCTGCCGCTGTGGACGAGAGCCCGGCGGAGCCGGAGGCCGTGGCCGTCGAGGCGGCGGAGCCGGAGGCCGAGGCCGTCGAGGCGGCGGAGGCCGAGGCCGTCGAGGCGGCGGAGGTCGAGGCCGAAGGCGAGGACGGCGTGGCGCAGGGGCCGGCCGTGGGGCTGGCCAAGGTGAAGGCCGGGGCGCCGCAGCTGGCGGAGGCGTACAAGGCCGCCGGGACGGTGCTCAAGAAGGAGGGCCTGACGGGGGCGCGGGCGGCGGTCTACCTGGTGGTCGACCGGTCCGGTTCGATGCGCGGGTACTTCAAGGACGGCTCGGTGCAGCGGCTGGCGGAGCAGACCGTCGCGCTGGCGGCGCACCTCGACGAGGAGGCCACCGTGACGACGGTGTTCTTCTCGACGGACATCGACGGGACCGTCGACCTGGCTCCGGCGGACCTGACGCCCACGCGCGTCGAGGAGGTCAACGCCACCCTCGGCCGGCTGGGCCGTACGAACTACCACCGCGCGGTGGAGGAGGTCCTGGCCCACCACGCGAAGGGCGACCCGGCCCGGCCCGCCCTGGTGGTCTTCCAGACGGACGGCGCGCCGGAGTCGAAGACGGCGGCCGCGCAGGCGCTGGCCGAGGCGGCGGACCGTCCGCTGCAGTGGCGGTTCGTGGTGTGGGGCGAGGAGGACAACAAGGCCTTCGACTTCCTCCGGAAGCTCGACGGCACTCCCCGTACCGCCGTGCACTTCGCGGGCGTGACGCCGGTCGAGACGCCGCACGCCTCGTTCTACCGGGGCCTGCTCACCGGACTGGAGTTCTAGCGGGGCGGTCGGCGGCGGTGGTGGTGACCGGCGGGGTCACCACCACCGCGGCCCCTCACCCCCGCCCCGGCACCGGATCCGGGGTTTATCGATGTGAGGGGAGCTTCGTCGGCCCGTTAGGATTTCGGCCATGGCGGCCACTGGAACCGAGAAGCAGGGCTCGAAGGCGTTCTACGTCACGACCCCCATCTACTACGTCAACGACGCTCCTCACCTGGGCCACGCCTATACGACCGTCGCAGGCGACGTGCTCACCCGCTGGCACCGCCAGCGCGGCGAGAAGGTGTGGTACCTCACCGGCACGGACGAGCACGGTCAGAAGATCATGCGCACTGCCGAGGCGAACGGGGTCACGCCCCAGGAGTGGTGCGACAAGCTCGTCGAGGAGGCCTGGAAGCCCCTCTGGGAGCACCTGAACATCGCGAACGACGACTTCATCCGCACCACCCAGAAGCGTCACACCGACCGCGTCCAGGAGTTCGTGCAGGACCTGTACGACAAGGACGAGATCTACAAGGGCGGCTACGAGGGCCCGTACTGCGTGGGCTGCGAGGAGTACAAGCTCCCGGGCGATCTCATCGAGGCCGAGGACGGCACGAAGCTGTGCGCCGTCCACAAGAAGCCGGTGGAGATCCTCAAGGAGGAGAACTACTTCTTCAAGCTGAGCGAGTACGGCCCGAAGCTCCTGGAGTTCTACGAGGCGAACCCGGGCTTCATCCAGCCGGAGTCGGCCCGCAACGAGGTCGTGAACTTCGTCAAGCAGGGCCTGGAGGACCTCTCCATCTCGCGCTCGACGTTCGACTGGGGCGTCCCGGTGCCGTGGGACGACAAGCACGTGATCTACGTGTGGATCGACGCGCTCCTGAACTACGCGACCGCGGTCGGCTACAACGAGAACCCGGCGAAGTTCGACGAGACGTTCCCGGCGAACGTGCACCTCATCGGCAAGGACATCCTGCGCTTCCACGCGGTGATCTGGCCCGCGATGCTGATGGCGCAGGGCCTGCCGGTCCCCGGCCGGGTCGCGGCCAACGGCTGGCTGATGGTCGGCGGCGAGAAGATGTCGAAGTCGAACCTGACCGGCATCAAGCCGCAGGACCTGACCTCGCACTTCGGCGTGGACGCGTACCGCTGGTACTTCCTGCGGGCGATCGCGTTCGGCCAGGACGGTTCGTTCTCGTGGGAGGACTTCTCCGCCCGCTACACCTCCGAGCTGGCCAACGACTACGGCAACCTCGCCTCGCGCGTGGCGGCGATGGTCGGCAAGTACTTCGGCGGCGAGCTGCCCGCGTCGACGGCCGACGGCGACGCGGAGAAGGCCGTCCACGAGGGTCTGGCCAAGGCCGTCGCCGCGGCCGACGCCAAGATCGGCGAGGAGCTGGACTTCCAGGGCGGCATCCTGGCGATCTTCGACTTCGTGAAGCAGGTCAACGGCTACATCACGGAGCAGGAGCCGTGGAAGGTCGCGAAGGACGAGTCGGAGGAGGGCCGGGCCCGCCTGGCGACCATCCTCTACACGGCCGCCGAGTCCCTCCGCGCCGTCGCCGTCCTCCTCAACCCGATCATGCCCGAGACCTCCCAGGCCCTCTGGGACTCCCTCGGCGCCGAGGAGTCCCTGGGCGCCCTGGCCGCCCAGCCGGTCCAGGCGTCCGGGACCTGGGGGCAGCTGGCGCCCGGCGCGACGGTGACGAAGGGCGCGGTGCTCTTCCCGCGCCTGGAGGAGAAGAAGGACTGACGTCCCCCGTCGTACGCGGAAGGCCGCCTCCCCTCTGAACGGGGACGGCGGCCTTCCGCGTACGGTCACCAGGTCACCAGGTCAGCGCGAGGGCGGCGACGGCGGGGGCCATGTAGACCAGCGGGAAGGGCACGTGGCCGTAGGAGCGGGCGCGGATCACGGTGATCACGGCCCCGGTGAAGTACAGGATCAGCCCGATGGCGGCGAGGGTCCCGATGACGGGGACGAAGAACCCGACGACGAGCCCGACGGCCCCGGCCGCCTTGGCGGCGCCGAGCAGGTTCCACCACGACTCCGGCACGCCGTAGGCGGCGAGCGGCTCGACGACGAACGCGGCGCGGAAGAAGATCGCCGCCCCGGAGAACCCGGCCATGAACGCGGCGACGGCGGTGACGACGACAGCGGTGGTGGACATCTCGGTGAACATCGCGACGGCTCCTTCAGCCTCTCCGGTGTCCGCCTCGACCGAGCCGGACACAGCGCTGACGGAGCCCGGACGTCATGTGTGACGGCCCGAGCGAAGAACTTCAGTGGACCCAGTTCTTCAAGGGTTCCGTGTCCAGCTCCATCCCGACCGGCTCCGGCAGGGTGACCGTCTTGCCGAAGGGCACGGTCGCCACCATTTCGTACCGTTCCCCGTCCGGCTGGGAGTGGACCTTGACCTCGCACGTGGTCCGGTCGACGAGCAGGTACACGGGGATGCCGGTCTCGGCGTAGGCGCGCGGCTTCTCCACCCGGTCACGCCCCCCGGTGCCCGAGCCGCCGGACGTGACCTCGACGACCATCAGGACGCCGTCGGCGCTCGCCCACTCCCCCTGGCCGACGAACGTGTCGCTCGGGGCGAGACAGCCGTCGGGACGGGCGTTGCCCTTGCGGTACTTCTCCACTCTCAGGCCCTGGTCCGGGTAGAGCCACCAGCCCGGGTCGCTCTGGATGCAGAGGCGCGTCAGCCACTCGATGATCCGCCCGTGGTCCCCGTCCGGCAAAGCCCTCTCCCCGATCTTTCCGTCGATGAACTCCAGACGGAGGGACTCGTCCACGCGTTCGCCAAGGCGGGCGAGTTCCTCGAACCCCTCCTGCGTCAGGACGCTCACGGCAGACTCCTCCTGGATCGGTGGTGCCTTCCACGGTACGGGCTCCCCGGCCCGCGTGGCCGGGTTCGTCGCTGTCGCCATGACAGGCACCGTGGCATATGCCAGCGACCTGGGATCCGGGAATCTCAGCCCTTCACCCCTGTGGGTGACGCCGTGCGTCGAGTTCATCGACCCGCCCCACGGTGCGCCCCCGATCGCACACCTCGCACCCGCACCGAGGGTTCCGGTCTCCGCGCGGGTAAGGTCCCCCTCCGTTCGATCGTCTGACCGATTCCTTCACCCCCGGGGGCCCCAGCCATGTCCACATCGAAGCCCGCGCCGAGTCGCAGATCGGCTCTCGCCGTCCTCGCCGGAGTGGCGGCGGGCGGTTCGTTGCCCTTCGCCGTCGCCCCCTCGGCCAACGCCGCCGCCTCGGCCGCCGCCGCACCGTCCGGCACCCCCGCCACCACCGCCACGTCGGCCGGCACGCCGGTCCCCCCGGCACCCGGCGGGAAACTGCCGATGGTGGCCGATCCCGGCGACCCGTGGCACTTCACCGCCCATCCGTCCGGGGCGCTGACCACCCGCGTCCTCTCCGGCACCCCCGCGTGCCTGGAGGTGTCCGACGGCGCCGGGGTGCTCGCCACCCTGACCGCCGGTGCCAAGACGGTGACGGTGCGCGGCCCGAAGCGCTGGTTCACCGAACAGAAGAAGCCCTTCGCCGACGGCTTCGCCCGCACGACCACCACCGGCTGGGGCACCTCCCCCGGCGGCGGCACCTGGACCCGTCACAGCGGCGTGGCCGGGGACTACTTCCTGGAGTCCGGCCGGGCCGTCGTCAACCTCACCGCGAGCAACGCCAGCCGGCACGTCTTCCTCTCCGACCGGCTGGTCGGGGACTTCGACGCCGCCGCCCGTTTCTCCTTCGACAAGGTCCCCACCGGCGCGCCCGTCTCACTGGCGCTCTCGTTCGGGGTCCAGGACATCGACAACCACTACCGGGCCCGCCTTGAGGTGACCCCGGCCAAGGACGTCCAACTGGTCCTGGAGAAGGAACTCGCCGACGTCTCCGGCACCTTGAGCGCGGCCGTCACGGTCGGCACCGGATTCGCGGCCTTCGACCACTGGTGGGTCCAGGTGGAGAAGAGCGGTCCCGTGATCCGGGCCCGCGCCTGGCGCGACGGCACGCCCACGCCGGACACCTGGCACCACAGCGTGCGCGACCCCGAGCA
Organism: Streptomyces wedmorensis; assembly: GCF_000716445.1. GTDB lineage: Bacteria > Actinomycetota > Actinomycetes > Streptomycetales > Streptomycetaceae > Streptomyces > Streptomyces wedmorensis. The sequence goes on along the minus strand of NZ_JNWK01000004.1, from coordinate 211,183 downwards.
GCGGCCGGACAAGGTCTTCGCCTCGGGCTCCCTCGGAGTCCGCGCCCTCGCCTCCCAGGGGGCCACGGTGCCGCTGGAGGCCCGGATCTACGACTTCGTGGTCACCTCCGCCGACTGGGCGGACCCGCCGGTGGTCTGCCACGACACCTGGGTACGGGTCCTTCCCGAGCCCTTCGACGGCACCTGGACCCCTGCGCTGGAGCAGCGCGTCCGCGCCTGGGCCGCAGACACGTCGCCCGACGCGCTCGCGTACGCCTCCATGTTCCGTCCCCACGCGCCCGCCGTCACCGACCCCGCGCTCCAGGGCGCCCAGGTGCTGGGCGCGTCCGGGTACAGCGAGACGGACGACGCCGGGCTGCGCTACGTCGGCGCCGACTTCCACGAGTACATGGGACTCGCCTGGACCTTCCCGGCCAGTGGCGAGAGCACCGGGACCCCGGAGGCGCGGTGGAAGGGCAATCTCGACTGCTCGGGCTTCGTCCGCATGGTCTACGGCCACCACATGGGCATCCCGATGGTCCTCTACAAGGACTACGACGGCCGCAACCTGCCCCGTACCTCGAAGAGGCAGGCCACGAACGGCCCCGGCACGGTCGTGGCCTCGGGCACCGACGCGCCGCCCTCACTCACCGCGCTGCGCATCGGTGACGTGGTGTTCTTCGACGCCACCACCGACCCCGACGACCCGGAGGCCACCGCCGGTGTGGTCGACCACACCGGCATCTACGTCGGCCAGGACCAGCACGGCGGTCTGCGTTTCGTGTCCAGTCGCAAGACCCCGAACGGGCCGACCATGGCCGACCTCGGGGCCAAGTCGATCCTGAACGGCGCGGCGACCGACCTGTACACCAAGTCCCTGCGCGTGATCCGGCGGTTCTGAGCCGGGCCGCCCGCGCCCCGTGTCCGGTGAGGACCGGGGCGCGGGGCGCGGGCGGTCGGTCGGTCGGTCGGTCGGTGCGGTCAGTGGCCCGACGCGTACGACACGAAACCCGCCCAGGCGGCCGGCGACAGCGCGAGCTGGGGACCGGAGAGGTTCTTGGAGTCGCGGACGTGGACGGTGGCGGGGGTGGTGGCGATCTCGATGCAGGAGTCGCCCTCGTTGCCGTCGCTATAGCTGCTTTTGAACCACGCCAGTTCGGTGGCGTCCCCGGTAGAGAACTTGCGGATCATGTCTCTCCCAGTAATTGCTCAATGAAGGCCAGCGACTCCCGGGGCGGGAGAGCCTGAGCCCGGATCGTGCCATACCGCAGCTCAAGGATGTGTACGCGCCTCGGGTCCGTGACGGGACGCCCATTGAACGCGCCGTCGGAGCGTCCCGTCGCCGTACCGTCCACGAACTTCAACAGCTCGATCCTGCCGTCCAAACCGGGATGAACCTCTACGCACGTCGGCATCACCTGAAGGGTGACGTTACGCAACCGGCCCACCTCCAGAAGACGTTCGAGCTGCCCTCGCCACACCATTGTGCCTCCCAACGGCCGCCGCAGAAGCGCCTCTTCCAGCACGAAGCCGAGCGAGGGCGCCGGGTCGCGCTCGAAGACGGACTGCCGCGCAATCCGAGCAGTCACCAACCGCTCCACCTCAGCCTGTGAATAAGGAGGTTGCCGCGACTCGAATGCGGCCCGAGCGTGTTCCGGTGTCTGCAACAGCCCGCTGATGCTGTTGCAGACGTACACACCGATCTCCACAGCCCGCGCCTCGGCGTCCGCCAGATCGCGCACCTTCTTCGGGTACCGGACCTTCCCCACGTCCTCCTTCATGGCGGAGAGCAGCCCCCCAGCCCCCAGCACCTCGTCCGCCTTGTCCAGGAACTCGGGGCGCGGGATCCGCTTCCCGCTCTCGATCTTGTAGATGAGGTCCTCGCCGTAACCGGTGGCCGCCCCGAGCTCGCCGGCCCGCATCCCCACCGCTTCCCTCCGCAGCCTCAACTGCCGTCCCACGGTGGCGACGACGGCCACACCCCAGTCGTCGTCCGGGTCGACCTCCCACCCCGGCTCGTCCGCCTCGGTCTTGAGTCGCTGCGCCCCACCGTCCACCGACATACCGCACCCTTCCCTGGCCCCTTCGTGGCGCGATGCCCCTACCCCTCCGGCGGGTCCGGACAGCCCGGACAGCAGTGGACAAGCTCCGGACAGTGACTCTACGCATCGGCGCCGTCACTGTTCACGGTAGCCGGGGGCGGCCACGCTCGGAGGCATGAGCCAGCAGAGCACCATCCAAATCCCTTCCCCCACCCACCACTTCAGCGTCCTCCTGTCCCCCACGCCACGCGGGGCACGGCTCGCGCGGCTGCTTGCCGTGGAGTGGATGCGGGATCACGAGGTGGTGCCGTACGGCGTGGTGGAGGTGGCAGCCCAGATCGTCGCGGAGCTGGCCACGAACGCCGCGACGCACGGCCGGGTCGCCGGCCGGAGCTTCCGGCTGGCGCTCATCGGCAGCGAGGAAGTCCTGCGGATCGAGGTCACGGACACCCGGAGGGAGAGCATTCCCCGCATCCAACAGACCTGCCCCGACGGCGACTCCGGACGCGGACTGCTCCTCGTCGAGGCGCTGGCCGACCGATGGGGCACCGAGCTCGGTCCCGTACCCAGGAAGACGGTATGGGCGGAACTCAACCCGCCACGCCTCTGACCTGCGAAGAAGGAGCGGTCACCGAACCCCTGGAAGGTGGAGTCCGGTGGGGCGGACGGTCTCCTCAAGGACGACCACAGAGAGAAAGAACCCGGACCAAACCCCACCCCTCCGCCCCGCTGGGGCGGACTCACTCGCTGGAGTGAAAAACCCCAAATCGGCTGGCTACAGGGCAGGTTGCTTGATCTACGCTCAGCGCGACACACACCGCATCACCACATGACCGCTGACATACGTCGGCCCCCGCCGGGACGGCAATCCCAATGCGAGGGCCTGACCACCAAGGAAGAAAAGCCCCTTCCCGATGGATACCCAAAACACTAGCGCGCGCCCGCGCCCCCAGTCCCGTAACGACGGGAAAAACCGCTCCTCCCGGGGTACGGACGGACGCCCTGGCGGCGTCGTCCACGACAACGCCCGCCACACCACCCGCTTCACGGTGGTCGGCAACCACCTGGCCCAGCACGGCGAGCTGTCGCTGACGGCCATCGGACTCGGCGTCCACATCCAGTCCCTGCCGAGCGGCGCACGGGTGGACATCGACAGCCTCGCCGCCCGCTTCCCCGAGGGGAAGACCCGGATCGCCAACGCCCTGCGCGAGCTGGAGGCCCACGGCTATCTGCGGCGCACGCGCGTCCGCACGGACGGGGGCCGCATGGTCACCCGTACGGTCTCCTGCAACCGGCCGGGCCGGACGGCCGGCGGAAACGAGCCGACTCCGCAGCCCCCGTCCCGGCCCAGGCGTACCGGGGAGAACCCACCACGCCGCCGCGCCCTGCCGACGGTCCCGGAGCCGGTGTACCCGACCCCGGATCTCCTGCGAACGGCCCTCGGTGTCCTCTCCGGCCTCCGCCGCACAGACCCCCGACTCCTGGTCTCCGCCACGGACGCGGAACACCTCGTCCCCGGCGTCGCCGCCTGGCTGGAGCGCGACCTCACGCCCGAGGCCGTTCACCGCGCCCTGACCCACGACCTGCCGCCGGACCCCCTCCACCGCCCGGCCGCCTTCCTGGCCCACCGCCTCACGGCCCAGCTCCCACCCCTGCCACCGTTCCGCACCCCGCACGAGGACCCGGCCGTCCGGCACCCCCTCCAGAACTGCGACACCTGCGACCGCGCCTACCGCGCCCCCGAACCGGGAAGCTGCGCCGGCTGCACGCGCAGCCCGTCACACCCCGAGGAACCGCCATGGTCGGGCGCGCAGGGGAGCGCGAGCGCCTGGTAGATGGGCGGAGGAGCGGCCGACCTCATCGAACGCCGACTGTGTCAGAGGACGCTGGCAGGATCACCTCTGTGAACGTCATCCGCACCACCCCGCCACGGCCGTTCGACGTGGCGGCGGTCTTCCCCGAACTGGCCCCGCTGGCACGCACGACGACCCGGCTGCATCCCCGCCCCGGCTCTCCGTCACCGTACGAGAGCTCGATCGGTGGACCGCTGCTGTGGCCTTCCGGGCAACCATGGCTGTACTGCGACAAGTGGCACGAGGGTCCGGTCTCCCCTCTCCTGCCCGTGGCCCAGCTGTACGCGCGCGACGTGCCCCAGCTACGGCCGCCCGGACGGACAGACCTGCTCCAGGTGCTGTGGTGTCCCTCGGAGCACCCACCGGAGTACAAACCTCCGACGAAACTGTTCTGGCGGACCGCCGCCGACGTCACCCAGGTCCTCGCCTCGCCGCCCAAGCCGTCCGACGTGCAGTACGGCTACACGCCGGAGCCGTGTGTGCTCGCACCGGAGCAAGTCACCGAGTACCCCAACTTTCTTGAGTTGAGCAAGGAGTTGCAGGAGCAGCTCAGCGACTGGAGCGCATGGCAGGCGGCCGGCGTCGAGATGGATGATTCCTATGAGGAGGCTCCGGAGGAGTTCTACTCCAACGAGCTGTCCGTCGCCCCCGGATGGAAGGTCGGCGGCTGGCCCCCGTGGGGCCTCACCGATCCCGCCGCCCGGTTCTGCATCAACTGCGGCACCGCGATGAACCCGCTGCTGACCATCGCCTCGTCCGAATGCCGTGACTACAGAAGGAGTTGGGTCCCGTACGAGGACCAAGGCATCGCCGTGCTCGACGACGACCCCGTGTCGAACCCTCCCGGTATCCAGGTCTCCGACGCGAATCATCTGCAGCTCTACATCTGCCGGACGTGTTCCACACACACCGACCTGATCCAGTAGGCCCTCGACAGGGGTACCCCTTTCGTACAGGGGAAAGTCCACCATCCAAGCCAACATGACGAGATCGGACCTTTGTTCGCTGCTCGTGTGAATGGGTGCGTGGAAACATGCGTGAGTGACGGAGAACAGGGACGGGGACGGGGACCGCATATCGGAGCCTCAACGGATGTCGAGGCTTGCGGATCTGGCGGCCGGATCGGTCCCCGGGGCGGCGCCCGAACCGGAGGCGATCGTCATGGCCCCGTCCTCACGGGCCGTGCCGCAGCCAGGGGCCGGGCCTGAACCCGGACCTGTGGACGGCGACGAGGTCGCGGTGGCGCGGCGGGAGTTTGCGCGTTTGCTGGGGGAGTTCCGGCGTACCGCCGTGCTGGTGCCGCACGACGACCACGGGAGTCTGTGGACGGCGGACTTCAACGGGGTCCGGTGGATCTGCGCGTTCTCCCACGAGGAGGCACTGGCGCGGTTCGCGGACGCGCGCGGAGAGTCGGCGCGGGAGTGGACGTACCAGACGATCCTGGGCGCACGGCTGCTCGACGTGATGGTGCCGTTGCTGCCGGGCCCGGGCGGGGTCGCGCTGGACGCGGGAAGCACGGACGGAATGGTCTTCCCGCCGGTGACGGGGATCGTCCCGGACGAGGTCAAGCAGATGCGCTGGGACACCATCCGTGACCAGCACACGTGGGACGGCGCGGACTGGAGCCCGGAGTCGTTCGAGGGCGCCCACCAAGAGGTCAAGCAGACCTGGAAGAACACCACGTACGACGTCGAGGACTCGATGCTCGACGGCTTGGAGCGCTCGGGTGTCATCGACTCGGGGACGCGGGACGGAGCGGACCAGAGACTCAAGGACCTGCTCGATCCGGACCGGGCGACCATCGAGCAGGCCGAACAGCCGCGTTGGGGGGAGAACCGCTGATGGTGGACTTCGGAGGTCTCCTCGACAAGGGCATCGACAAGATCGGTGACGGCATCGACAAGGGCAAGCAGGCCCTCGGCGAGGGCGTCGACTACGTCACCGACAAGACCGGTCAGGGCCTGGAGAGCCTGGGCGCGCGCGACTGGGCGGACGCGGTCGAGGACTGGGGCGACGAGACCGCGTCCTCCCTCGGCGCGCAGGTCGGGGAGCAGCAGCTCGGGCAGACCGAGGAAGCGAACGAGCTGATCCACGGCAAGCCGGAGAAGATCGCCGAGGCGGTGAAGAACCTCCGGGACTTCCAGGCGGCGTTCGACCTCGTCGGCGGCGGGATGAGGAAGCTCGACGCCGCTCACTGGAAGGGCGAGGCGGCCGACGCGTTCCGGGAGAAGTTCTCGACCCTGCCGACCGACTGGCTGCGCGCGGCGGACGCGATGGAGAACGCGGCCAAGGCACTGGAGACGTACTCCAAGGCGGTCGTGAGCGCGCAGGGCAAGGCGCGTGAGGCCATCGCGCTGTACAAGGAGGGCGACCAGGACTCCAAGACGGCGGTCGACACGTACAACAAGAAGGTCGACGCCTACAACGCGGCCCGCACCGGTGACAGTCCACTGCCGGTCCCGGAGCCCTTCTCCGACCCCGGCAAGGCCAAGCGGCAGCGGGCCAAGGAGATCCTCGACGACGCGCGGAAGGCGCGCAACGAGGCCGGGGACACCGCGAAGGCAGCCGTCAGCGCCGCCCTCGCACACGCGCCGAAGGAGCCGACGGGCCGCGAGCGGGCCAAGCTGGAGCTGATGGACTACGGCCTGAGCCAGGGCATCGAACTGGCCCACTTCGGCGGCGGAGTCGTCAAGGGCACGGCAGGTCTCCTCAGCTTCGTCCGCTCGGTCAACCCGGTGGACCCGTACAACCTGACCCACCCGGCGGAGTACTACAAGGGCGTCAACATGACGCTCGCCGGCCTGGTGTCCACGGCGGCCAACCCGGACCGGGCGCTGAAGAACGCCTGGGACGCGGCGAAGGGCGACCCGTCGGAGTTCCTGGGCAGGCTGGTGCCGGAGCTGCTCGGGACGAAGGGCGCGGGGGTGATCCGGGGCGGGCTGCGCGCCGGGATGAAGGACGTCACCAAGCACCTGCCCGACACGAAGAAGCCGGGCGGCAGCCGGGGTGACCAGGAGAAGGACCCGCACACCAACGGCAAGACGTGCGGCCAGACGGCCTGCAAGAACGACCCGATCGACATCGCGACGGGCCGCATGCTGCTGCCCCAGACCGACATCACCCTGCCCGGCTCGCTGCCCCTCGTCTTCCGGCGCACCTTCGACTCCTCACGCCGCTCGGGCCGCTGGTTCGGTCCGGCGTGGTCGTCGACGGTCGACCAACGACTGGAGATCGACTCCGAGGGCGTGGTCTTCAGCTGCGACGAGGGCAGTCTCCTGGCCTATCCGCACCCGGCCCCCGGTGTCCCGGTCATGCCGACCCACGGCCGTCAGTGGCCCCTGGACCGGGTCGAGGACGGCTACACGATCACCGACCCCGACAGCGGCACGGTCCGGCACTTCGTCGACCACAGTCACGACCTCGCGCTCCTGGCCCAGATCGACGACCGCAACGGCCGCTGGATCACCTTCGAGCACGACGCGGCGGGCGCCCCGACGGCGATCGTCCACCACGGCGGCTACCACCTGAAGCTCACGACGGGCGAAGGCCGGGTCACCGCCCTCCACCTCGCGGGCGCGGCGGCGGACGGGTCCGACCAGGAGATCCTGCGGTACGGCTACACCGACGGCCATCTGACCGAGGTGACCAACTCCTCCGGCCGCCCGCTGCGCTTCGGCTGCGACGAACACGGCCGCATCACGTCGTGGACGGACACGAACGGCAGCCGCTACGACTACGTCTACGACGACCGGGACCGCTGCACCTACCAGTCGGGCGCCAACGGCCACCTCGAAGCCACGTTCACCTGGGACGACATCGACCCGGCGACAGGGCTCCGCGTGACCACGTTCACCGACGGCCTGGGGAACACCGAGCGCCACCTGATCAACGACCGTGCGCAGGTCGTCGCGGAGATCGACGCGCTGGGCGCCGTCACGCGCTTCGAGTACGACAGCCGCAACCGACTCCTGTCCCGTACGGACCCGCTGGGGCACGTCAGTCGCTCCGCGTACGACGAGCACGGACGCATGACCGTGGCGGAACGCCCGGACGGACGGCGGGCCCGAGCCGAGTACGACGATCTCGGGTTTCCGATACGCATCGTCGGCACCGACGGCAACGTCACCCACCAGACCTTCGACGAGCGCGGCAACCGCACGTCGGTGACGGACCCCTTGGGCGCCCGGACCGAGTTCGCGTACGACGAGTCGGGCCGTCTCACGTCGGTGACGGACCCGCTCGGCGCCACCACTCACCTGGTTCTGGACAGCCGCGGCCTCCCCTGCGAGGTCACCGATCCGCTGGGTGCCACCACCCGCTACGAGCACGACGCCTTCGGCCGCACGGTCCGGGTCACCGACCCCCTCGGCGCGGTCACACAGCTGGAGTGGACGGTCGAGGGCCGGCCGTCCCGCCGCACCGCCCCCGACGGCACGACGGAGTCCTGGACGTACGACGGTGAAGGCAACTGCCTCAGCCACACCGACGCCATGGGTGCCACGACCCGCTTCACGTACACCGACTTCGACCTGCTGACATCCCGCACGGGCCCGGACAGTGTTCGCTACGAGTTCTCCCACGACACGAACCTGCGGCTGACGCGGGTGACGAACCCGCAGGGCCTGACCTGGGACTACGCCTACGACCCAGCGGGCCGACTGGTCACGGAGACGGACTTCGACGGCCGGGCGCTGAGCTACGGGTACGACGCGGCGGGCGGGCTGAGCTCCCGAGCGAACGGCCTCGGCGAAACCATCCGGTTCGACCGCGACGCCCTGGGCCGGATCGTCCGCAAGAACGCCGAAGGCGCGGTCAGCACGTACGAGTACGACGTCTTCGACCAACTGGCGGCGGCGGCCTGCCCGGACGCGACCCTGCACCGCCTCCGGGACCGCTACGGCCGCCTCGTCTCCGAGACGGTGAACGGCCGTACGCTCTCCTTCACCCACGACGCGGTGGGCCGGCGCACGGGCCGGACGACGCCGGGCGGTTCGACGAGCACGTGGTCGTACGACGCGGCGGGCCGCCGCACGGAACTGACGTCCTCGGGCCGGACGCTCACATTCGCCCACGACGCGGTCGGCCGCGAAACCAGCCGCCGCATCGCGGACTTCGCCGTCCTGACCACGTCTTTCGACCCGATGGGCCGCCTGTCCTCCCAGGAGGTCACCGACGGTACGAGCCGCCGCCTGCAGCACCGCGCGTACACGTACCGCGCGGACGGCGGGCTCGTCGGCATCACCGACGACCTCTCCGGCACGCGCCGCTTCGACCTGGACGGCACGGGACGGGTGACGGCCGTCCACGCCGACGCCTGGACGGAGCGGTACGCCTACGACGAGGCCGGCAACCAGACGGAGGCCTCCTGGCCGTCCACCCACCCGTCCCACTCCACGACGGGCGCCCGCACCTACCGGGGCACCCGCATCACCACCGCGGGCTCCGTCCGCTACGAACACGACGCCCAGGGCCGGACGGTCCTGCGCCAGAAGACCCGCCTCTCCCGCAAACCGGACACGTGGCGCTACGAGTGGGATACGGAAGACCGCCTGACGTCGGTGACGACACCGGACGGCACGATCTGGCGATACTCGTACGACCCCTTGGGCCGCCGAATATCCAAGCAATCCGGCCTAGAAGCAGTCCACTTCACCTGGGACGGCAACACCCTCTGCGAGCAGACGACCGCGGACGTCACCCTCACCTGGGACCACGCCGGCCCACGCCCCCTGTCGCAAACGGAACGCCGCACGGGCCCGGACTCCACCGACGAACGCTTCTTCGCCATCGTCACGGACCTGATCGGCGCCCCGACGGAACTCGTGGACGAATCAGGCGACTTGGCCTGGCGAACCCGTATGTCACTGTGGGGAACGACGACCTGGAACCGGGACGCCACGGCGTACACCCCACTCCGGTTCCCAGGCCAGTACTTCGACCCGGAATCAGGCCTCCACTACAACTACTTCCGCTACTACGACCCGGAATCGGCCCGCTACCTCAGCGGCGACCCCTTGGGCCTGACACCGGACCCGAATCCTGTGTCATACGTCCACAATCCACACACTTGGGGCGATCCGCTGGGATTGGCACCTTGCGAGGACTTCGCACCAGGGAAAACCCTGGGAGACGTCACCAAGGTCAAGGGGTGGGTTCCCGACTCCATCCCCGCAGAGGCGATGGAAGTCCTCCAGGACGTGAGGAAGTACAATTTGGGATGGTGGGGTGGACCCGGTTTCCACGGCCCGAAATGGTGGACGGAGCCCTTCGGGAACGACGGAAGGAATAACGGTCATAAACTCCCCACACACGAACCATCAGGAAAACCCATCACCTACACGGAGTACGGCACTTACCCCTCGCCGGACAATCCTGAACCAGGCGGAGAACGCTGGGTATTCGGCAGCGACGGGTCTTCCTACTACACTCCGACCCACTATCAGACGTACATCGTCGGAGAAAGTCCCAGGTGGGCCGAATAATGATTGAAGACTCCTCCGCCATCCATATCTCCCCCTGGCTGCATATCGTCACGCCGGGTGCCGGCGTTCCCCTTGGAGAGCTCCTCCCCAGGTCGGGAAGCGTTTACGTGGCATACCTGGACGGCCGAGAGATGACCGACGAGGTAGCGACGTTTCAAGAATTCCAGGAGGCGTTGAAGTTCCCAGATTATTTCGGCTGGAACTGGAATGCATTCCACGACTGCCTCCGCGACCTCCAATGGCTTTCGTCAGATCATCACGTACTGATCGTCGAATCGGCCGAACACGCGCTCTCCGAGGACGAGCCCGCCCGCAAGGAGCTTCTCTCATCTTTGTGGAACGCCGGTCGAAGGTGGTCCTACGTGAAACGCCCCGAGGGCGTAACTCTCACCAGGCTTTCCATCGTCCTGTCGACCGCCGAAGATTCCTTGCTCGACCTCTCCCACTACTTTCAGGAATTCGACGAGCATTAGGCCCATCGGGCACCTGACCGGCTTCCCGGAAGGGGAAGAGGTGCCGCGCGTCGATGGCGCGACGCTCGCACGGCATGCGAGGGGCCCGGAACCGTCATCGGTTCCGGGCCCCTCGGCACATGCCGGTGCTGCTGCTTACCGCGCCGCGTCCGGGTGGACCGCGTCCGTGATGTCGGTGGTCTTCTTCTCGACCGGCTTGCGGAGCTGGATGTTCAGCTCGCGCAGGCGGGACTCGTCGAGCTCGGTGGGGGCGCCCATGAGGAGGTCCTGGGCGTTGCCGTTGAGGGGGAAGGCGATGGTCTCGCGGATGTTGGGCTCGTCGGCGAGGAGCATGACGATGCGGTCGACGCCGGGGGCGATGCCGCCGTGCGGCGGGGCGCCGTACTCGAAGGCGCGGAGCATGCCGGCGAACTCGGACTCGACGGTCTCGCGGCTGTAGCCGGCGATCTCGAAGGCCTTGAACATGATCTCGGGCTCGTGGTTCCGGATGGCGCCGGAGGAGAGCTCGATGCCGTTGCAGACGATGTCGTACTGCCAGCCGAGGACGTCCAGCGGGTCCTGGGTCTCCAGGGCCTCCAGGCCGCCCTGCGGCATGGAGAACGGGTTGTGCGAGAAGTCGATCTTGCCGGTCTCCTCGTCCCGCTCGTACATCGGGAAGTCGACGATCCACGCGAAGCGGAAGACGTTCTCCTCGAACTGGCCGGCGCGCTTGGCGGCCTCGACCCGGACGGGGCCCATGATCTTGGAGACCTCGTCGAACTCGCCGGCGCCGAAGAAGACGGCGTGGCCCGCGGCGAGGCCGAGGCGCTCGGTGAGGACCTTGACGTTCTCCTCGGTGAGGAACTTGGCGATGGGGCCGGTGAGGGCGCCCTCGTCGCCGACGCGGACCCAGGCGAGGCCCTTGGCGCCGAGGGAGACGGCGAAGTCGCCGAGGCCGTCGAAGAACTTGCGGGGCTGGTCGCCGGTGTTCGGGACGGCCAGGGCGCGGACGTGCTTGCCGGCGAAGGCCTTGAACTCGGAGTTCTCGAAGACGTCGGTGATGTCGACGAGTTCGAGGTCGGTGCGCAGGTCGGGCTTGTCGTTGCCGTACTTGAGCATCGACTCGCGGAACGGGATCCGCGGGAACGGCGAGGTGACGTGGCGGCCGCCGCCGAACTCCTCGAAGAGCTCGGTCATGAGCTTCTCGATGGGCTGGAAGACGTCCTCCTGCTCGACGAACGACATCTCGACGTCGAGCTGGTAGAACTCGCCCGGCGAGCGGTCGGCGCGGGCGTCCTCGTCGCGGAAGCAGGGCGCGATCTGGAAGTACCGGTCGAAGCCGGAGATCATCAGCAGCTGCTTGAACTGCTGGGGCGCCTGCGGGAGCGCGTAGAACTTGCCCGGGTTCAGGCGGGACGGGACGACGAAGTCGCGGGCGCCCTCGGGGGAGGTCGCGGCGAGGATCGGGGTCGCCATCTCGTTGAAGCCGAGGGCCACCATCTTGGAGCGGATGGAGGCGATGACGGCGGAGCGCAGCATGATGTTGCGGTGCATGCGCTCGCGGCGCAGGTCGAGGAAGCGGTACTCCAGACGCCGCTCCTCGTTGACGCCGTCGTCGGTGTTGATGGTGAAGGGGATCTGCTTGGCGGCGCCCAGGACCTCGACCGTGGCGGCCTCGATCTCGATCTCGCCGGTCGACAGCTCGGGGTTGACGTTGTCCGCGCCGCGGGAGACGACCTTGCCGTCCACGCGGACGACGGTCTCCTTGGTCAGCTTGTCGAGGACCTCGGCGGCGGCGGTGCCGGGGCGGGCGACGAGCTGCGTGATGCCGTAGTGGTCGCGCAGATCGATGAAGAGGATGCCGCCCAGGTCGCGCCGATTGTGCAGCCAGCCGCTCAGCCGGACGTCGGTGCCGACGTCAGAGGCGCGGAGCTCGCCGCAGGTGTGGGACCTGTACCGATGCATCGTCGTTCATCCAGTCTTCGGGATCTCGGGTGAGGGGCCGCCGCCCTGTGGCCCCTGTCACGGATGTCACAGGACACGAGGGCAGACCCACCCAGAGTACCGGCCGGGCCGAGATCGGAATTCGAATACTCTCGGTGGCGACCTGGTGTCCGATATTCATAAAGTGGGGCAATGCGCACCGAGGACGTCCTGGCCGCGATCGCGACCGGCCTGTGGCGCTGGGACAACGCGTCCGGGATCGTCACTCTCGACGGTGAGGCAGCCCGGCTGCTCGGGCTGCCCGCGGCGCCGGTGCGGCTCTCCGAGGCGGCCGTGCGGTCGCGTTTTCACCCGGTCGACTGGAACGAGATCGACGGGGTGGTGAACCTCGCGGTCGCGGAGGGCACGCTCGCCGAGGCGCGGCTGCGGATCATGGACGAGCACGGACGGGTGATCCGTACCGTGCGGAGCAGGTCGAAGCCGCTGATCGAGGGGAACGACTACCAGCTGGTCGGCACGCTCCAGGAGGTCGCCGAGCAGTTGCCGGGCACCGCCGCGCGGACGCCCATCACGGGTGACTGGCGCCGGTCGCGGGAGGCGTTTCTGCTCGACGCGGGCCGGGCGCTGGCCGAGGCGCGGTCGACGGCCGAGGTGTTGCGGGTGGCGGCCTCGCTGTCGATGCCGGGTTTCTCGCCGGACGGGCTCGCGGTGTTCGGCGTGGCGGGCGAACGGCTGACGGTCATCGGGCACCACGGGCACAGCGAGGGCGACGAGGGACCGTTCACGTCGATGTCGCTGGGCACGGACTATCCGGCGGCGGAGGTCGTACGGACGGGGCGGGCGATCTATCTGCCGACGCCGGACGAGTACCTGCGCCGGTTCCCCATGACGTGGCCGCTGGCGCAGCGCTTCGGGCGCCGTTCCTGGGCGTTCGTGCCGCTGGTGGTGGCCGGGCGCACGATGGGCGCGTGGATGGCGGCCTTCAAGCATCCGGTGGCGTTCACGCCCGATGAGCGTTCGGTGCTGACGACGGTGGCGCGGATGCTGGCGCAGGCCCTCGCACGCGCGGGCGTGGCCGAGTCGGAGCGCGAGCTGTCGCTCGGTCTCCAGCGGACGATGATGCCGGTCCTGGGGCCGGGGATCCCGGGCATCCAGGTGGCCGCGCGGTACGTGCCGACGGGCGGCGGGCTCCAGGTCGGCGGCGACTGGTACGACATGATCCGGCTGCCCGGCGGCACCTCCCGCACGGGCGGGCGCGGCGCGGGGCGGATCGCGCTGGTCATCGGCGACGTACAGGGGCACGACGTGCGGGCGGCGGGCCTGATGGGGCAGCTGCGGATCGCCCTGCGCGCGTACGCCTCCGAGGGGCACCGTCCGGACGCGGTCCTGTCGCGGGCCTCGCGGTTCCTGTACGGGATCACGGACGGGGACGACGCGGCGGAGAACGGGGGCCCGCGGTTCGCGACCTGTCTGTACCTGGAGGTCGACCTGGAGACGGGGACGGTCGACATCGCCCGGGCGGGGCATCCGGATCCGGCGGTACGGATGAACGACGGAACGGTCCTGCTGAGACCGACGGCCGGCGGCCTGCCCCTCGGCATCGACCCCGACACCGACTACCCCACGACCCGGCTCACCCTGGACCCCGGCGAGACCCTGATGATCTGCACCGACGGGCTCCTGGAGACCGGCGGCCACGACCTGGACTCGGGCTGGGAGCGGGTCAGGGCGCTGCTGGAGTCCCATGACGGCGAGGACCTGGAGCACCTCGCCGACACCCTCGTGGAGGCCGTCCACGGGCCCGGCTCGCACCACACGACGGGCCCGCTCGCCGACCGCCGCGAGGACGACATCGCGGTGCTGCTGCTGTCCCGCAGGCCCGCGGGCCCGGTGGTGGAGGCCCCGCGCCGCACCCTGATGACGATCGCGCAGGCGGAGCCGGAGCGGATCGCCGAGGCGCGCGAGCAGCTGCGGCAGCTGCTGCACGACTGGGAGGACGAGGACCAGCTGGACTCGGCGGTCCTGATGGTCTCCGAGATGGTCACCAACGTCCTCGTCCACACGGACGGCGACGCGCTCCTGGTCGCCGAGGTCGCCTGCACCGAGAAGTCCCGCCGGCTGCGGGTCGAGGTCTCCGACACCAGCGACGAGCTGCCGCACAAGCGCCACCCCGGCGAGATGGCGTCCAGCGGCCGTGGCCTGGTCCTCATGGAGATGCTGGCGCACGCGTGGGGCGTCGACCCGCGCGGCGAGGGCAAGGCCATCTGGTTCGAACTGAACGAGCCCCCGACGGCCAACGGCTGCTGCGGCTAGGGCCTGTCCGGCCCTGATCCGCCGGACAGGCCTTAGGGCCTCCCTCGCGCGAGACCCCGCCGCACAGGGCCTCCCCCGCGAGACCCCCGGTCCCACCGGGCCTCCCACGGGCGGGGGCTCCCCGCCGGCCCGCGGGCCCCGTTCGCCGCGCGCCCCACGCGACCGCGTCGCAGACTGGACGAGTACGGCCGCCGGGGGGACCACGGAGCTTGCCATGGACACCCACAAGGTCGGGAGCGACACCACCGTCCTGGCCGACAGCCTCGAAATACCCGGGATCGGGCACATCCCCGTCAACGCGTACGTCCTCACCGCCACCGAACCCGTCGTCGTCGACACCGGGCTCTCGATAGCCGACCGGAACTTCGTCAACACGCTCGGCTCGGTCATCGACCCCGCCGACGTCCTCTGGATCTGGCTCACCCACCCCGACCGCGACCACACCGGCGGCATCTTCGACCTGCTCGTGGCCGCGCCCCGGGCGAAGGTCGTCACCACCTTCATCGGCGCCGGGATCATGACGACGGAACGCGCGCTGCCGATGGACCGGTTGTACTTCCTCAACCCCGGTCAGTCCCTCGACGTCGGCGACCGCATGCTGCACGCGTTCCGGCCGCCGCTCTTCGACAACCCCGCCACGGTCGGCTTCTACGACGAGAAGACCAGGATCTGCTTCTCCTCGGACTGCTTCGGCGGGCCGATGCCGACCGCCGAGCTGGCGGAGAGCGGGCACGCGAACGACCTCAAGCCGGAGGAGCTGCGGCAGGCGCAGCTGCTGTGGGCCACCTTGGACAGCCCGTGGGTGCACGTGGTCGACCCGGACAAGTTCCGGGCGACGATCGACCCGCTACGGGACATGGCGCCCGAGATCGTGCTGTCCACGCATCTGCCGCCGGCGGTACGGATGACGGCCTCGATGACCGACACGATCTCGATGGCCCCGGACGCGGACCCGTTCATCGGTCCCGACCAGGCGGCCCTCGAACAGATGCTCGCGTCCTTCGAGCCGGGCGGACTGCCGGCGGCGACCTGAGTGCTCCAGGCGTGCCGGGCGACCGCAGGGCGCGGCACCCGGAGGGGCGCCCTCCTGCGGGACGGCGACGGGCGGTTCCCGGCCGTGCTCAAGCCCCGCTGAGCAGCCCGCCGGGTGGCTGCCCGGCGTCCGGCTTCGGCGGCGGTGGGGCTCCGTACCGCGTCCGCAGCTCGCCGAGGACTCCCGTCGCGGCCGCCGTCAGCGGTACGGCGAGCAGCATGCCCAGGATGCCCGCGACGGACGCCCCGGCGGTGATCGCCAGCATCACCGCGGCCGGGTGCATCTGCACGGTCCGGCTCTGCACCATCGGCTGGAGGATGTAGCCCTCGATCATCTGGACGGCCAGGACGACGCCGAGCACCCACAGCGCGATGGCGAAACCCCGGTCGGCGAGCGCGACGAGGACGGCGACCGCACCGGAGAGGAACGCGCCGAGGTACGGGATGTAGGCGGTGACGAAGACGAGCGCGGCGAGCCCCACCGCGCCGGGGACGTCGAGGACGACGAGTCCGAGGCCGATGAGGACGGCGTCGACGAGGGCGACGAAGGTCGTCCCGCGCATGAAGCCCTCGACGGCCTCGAAGGCGCGGCGCGCCATGGCCTCGACGAGGTCGCCGGTGGCGCGGGGTGCGAGGGAGCGCAGGGCGCCGGCGGCCCGGTCGGAGTCGCGCAGGAAGAAGAAGATCAGCACCAGGGCGAGGGCGGCTGTGGCGAGCATCCCGCCGACGACGCTGAGGCCCGTGAGCACACCGGTCGCGGCGGTTCCGCCGAACTCCTTCAGGAGGCCCTCGGCGTTCGCGGCGAGGTCGTCGAGGGAGGTTCCGGCCGGGCCGAGGTGCTCGGCGATGTCGGTGGCGGCCTGCCGGAGGGAGGTGATGATCTGGTCGCCGGTCTCGATGAGCGCGGCGACGACGATGTACGTGGCTCCGCCGACGACCGCGAGGACGGCGACGACGGTGAGCGCGGCGGCGAACGACTTCCGGACCTTCATCGCCAGCAGGCGCCGGTAGAGGGGCCCGAGGAGCGCGGTGCCGAGGATCGCGAGGAGGACGGGGGTGACCACCGTCTCGAAGACGACGCAGATCCAGATCCCGAGGGCCGCGACCCCGGCCCCGAGCAGCAGGACGACACACCAGGCGGCGAAGCGACGGGCGGGTTCGGGGAGGAGCGGCGCTCTGGTCGTCTGCACCCGTCCACCGGACCACGCCCGTCGGCGTGTCGTCGCGCGCTGACGGCCGTATGAGTGACACTCCGTCAGCAGCCGTCGGCCTCGCGGCGCGTACGCCCGAGGGCGCCCGAACTCGCGGCGCATACGCCCGGCGGCACTACGCCGCACCGCGCGCGCCCGGCCGGCGCGTACCCCCGGCCGGCACGTACCCCGGCCGGCGCACACCCCGCCGGCGCCTACGGCCGGCCGGCCCGAACCGGCCGGCCCCTACGCACTCGGCCGGCCCGAAGCCGGCCGACCCCCCGTGCGTCCCGTCACTCGCCCATGCCGTGGACCGCCGGGATGGTGCCGAGGCGACCGGCCTGGAAGTCCTCGAAGGCCTGGCGGAGTTCGTCCTGGGTGTTCATGACGAACGGGCCGTAGTGGGCCATGGGTTCGCGGATGGGCTGCCCGCCGAGGAGGACGACCTCCAGGTCGGGGGTGTGGCCGTCCTGCTTCTCGTCGGCGCGGACGGTGAGGGCGCCGCCCTTGCCGAAGACGGCGGTCTGGCCCATGTGGACGGGCCGCTGATCGGCGCCGACGGTGCCGCGGCCGGCGAGGACGTAGGCGAGGCCGTTGAAGTCCTCGCGCCACGGCAGGTTGATCTCGGCGCCGGGGCGGAGGGTGGCGTGGATCATCGTGATCGGGGTGTGGGTGATGCCGGGACCCTCGTGGCCGTCGAGCTCGCCGGCGATGACGCGGAGCAGCGCGCCGCCGTCGGGGGAGGTGAGCAGCTGGACCTGGCGGCCGCGGATGTCCTGGTAGCGGGGGGCCATCATCTTGTCGGCGGCGGGGAGGTTCACCCAGAGCTGGAGGCCGTGGAAGAGGCCGCCGCTGACGACGAGGGACTCCGGCGGGGCCTCGATGTGGAGGAGGCCTTGACCTGCGGTCATCCACTGGGTGTCGCCGTTGGTGATGGTGCCGCCGCCGCCGTTGGAGTCCTGGTGGTCGAAGGTTCCGTCGATGATGTAGGTGACGGTCTCGAAGCCGCGGTGGGGGTGCCAGGGCGTGCCCTTGGGCTCGCCGGGGGCGTACTCCACCTCACCCATCTGGTCCATCATGATGAACGGGTCGAGGTACCGGTAGTTGATGCCGGCGAAGGCCCGGCGGACCGGGAAGCCCTCGCCCTCGAACCCCTGGGGGGCCGTGGTGACGGCGAGCACGGGGCGGGCGACGGCGTCGGACGGGGCGACGACGCGCGGCAGGGTGAGCGGGTTCTCGACAGTCACTGCGGGCATGACCGGACCTCCTAGGTGCGACCTTGTACGTCCACTTTAGTTGAACACTGAACTTCTTGCCACCCGGAACGCGGAACGCCCGGAAGGAATTCCTCCCGGGCGCTCCCCGACATCTCCTCGAGCCTCGGTCAGCCGTACATCCGCCGCATGGCGAAGTCGACCATCTGCTCCACGGCCTTCGCGTCGAAGACCATGCGGTGGTCGCCCTCCATGTCGAGGACGAAGCCGTAGCCGGTCGGCAGCAGGTCGATCACCTCGGCCCCGGTGATCACGAAGTACTTCGACTCCTTGCCCGCGTACCGCCGCAGCTCCTTGAGCGAGGTGAACATCGGGATGACCGGCTGCTGGGTGTTGTGCAGGGCCAGGAAGCCGGGGTTGTCGCCGCGGGGGCAGTAGACCTTCGACGTGGCGAAGATCTGCTGGAAGTCCTCCGGCGCGAGCGTGCCCGTCGTGAAGGCCCGCACGGCGTCCGCGAGCGAGGGCGGCGACGGCTCCGGATAGAGCGGCGCCTGCTGCTGCCCGTACCCGCCGGCCTGCATGCCGGCCTGCATGCCGCCCTGCGGCGCGTACTGCCCCTGCTGGGGCGGCGCGTACTGCTGCTGGGCACCCGGATTCTGCTCATAGCCGTACATGGGGCCAAGCCTATCGAGCCGGGCCGCGCGCGCCGCCCGATGGGCCGGATCGACGTCACGGACGTCACAGATGGCCGGATAGGGGTTGCTTCTTATTACTGATGGGTAGCATCATCGGAGAGAGCGTGTTGCTACTCGCTGGTACGTGTACGAGGAACCTGCCTCCCCGAGCCTTACGGAGCCGTCGCCATGGGGCACTACAAGTCGAATCTCCGCGACATCGAGTTCAACCTCTTCGAGGTGCTCGGCCGCGACAAGGTGTACGGCACCGGTCCGTTCGAGGAGATGGACGTCGAGACCGCGAAGAGCATCCTCGACGAGATCCGCCGTCTCGCCGAGAACGAGCTCGCGGAGTCCTTCGCGGACGCCGACCGCAACCCGCCGGTCTTCGACCCGGAGACCAACACCGCCCCCGTGCCGGCCTCGTTCAAGAAGTCCTACAAGGCCTTCATGGACTCGGAGTACTGGCGCCTCGGCATCCCCGAGGGCATCGGCGGCACCGTCTCCCCGCGCTCCCTCGTCTGGGCCTACGCGGAGCTGCTGCTCGGCTCGAACCCGGCCGTCTGGATGTACTCCTCCGGCCCGGCGTTCGCCGGCGTCCTCTACAACGAGGGCAACGAGGCGCAGAAGAAGGTCGCGCAGATAGCGGTCGAGAAGCGCTGGGGCTCCACCATGGTCCTCACCGAGCCCGACGCCGGCTCGGACGTCGGCGCCGGCCGCACGAAGGCCGTGCAGCAGGAGGACGGCTCCTGGCACATCGAGGGCGTGAAGCGCTTCATCACGTCCGGTGAGCACGACATGGAGGAGAACATCCTCCACTACGTCCTCGCCCGCCCCGAGGGCGCCGGCCCCGGCACCAAGGGCCTCTCCCTCTTCCTCGTCCCGAAGTTCGAGTTCGACTGGGAGACCGGCGAGCTGGGCGAGCGCAACGGCGTGTACGCCACCAACGTCGAGCACAAGATGGGCCTCAAGGCCTCCAACACGTGCGAGATGACCTTCGGCGACCAGCACCCCGCCAAGGGCTGGCTGATCGGCGACAAGCACGACGGCATCCGCCAGATGTTCCTCATCATCGAGTTCGCCCGCATGATGGTCGGCACGAAGGCGATCTCCACCCTCTCCACGGGCTACCTCAACGCCCTGGAGTACGCCAAGGAGCGCGTCCAGGGCACCGACCTGGCGAACTTCATGGACAAGGCCGCGCCCAAGGTCACCATCACGCACCACCCCGACGTCCGCCGCTCGCTGATGACGCAGAAGGCGTACGCGGAGGGCATGCGCTCCCTCGTCCTCTACACGGCCTCCGTGCAGGACGAGATCGCGATCAAGGAAGCGGCCGGCGAGGACGCGAAGGCGCTGCACGGCCTGAACGACCTGCTGCTCCCGATCGTGAAGGGCTACGGCTCCGAGAAGGGCTACGAGCAGCTCGCGCAGTCGCTCCAGACCTTCGGCGGCTCCGGCTTCCTGCAGGAGTACCCGATCGAGCAGTACATCCGGGACGCCAAGATCGACACCCTCTACGAGGGCACCACCGCCATCCAGGGCCAGGACTTCTTCTTCCGGAAGATCGTCCGCGACCAGGGCGCCTCCCTGAACGCGCTGTCCGAGGAGATCAAGAAGTTCCTCGCGGTCGGCACCGGCGGCGACGACCTGGCCGGCGCCCGCGACGCGCTCGCCAAGGCGGCCGTCGACCTGGAGGCCATCGTCGGCACGATGATCACGGACCTCACCGCCACCGGCGAGGACGTCCGGAACATCTACAAGGTCGGCCTGAACACCACCCGCCTGCTGCTCGCCTCCGGCGACGTCGTCGTCGGCTACCTGCTCCTGCGCGGTGCCGCCGTCGCCGCCGAGAAGCTGGCCGCCGGCGCCACCGGCAAGGACGTCGCCTTCTACCAGGGCAAGATCGCGGCCGCGAAGTTCTTCGCCGCCAACGTCCTGCCGGGCGTCGGCGCCGAGCGCGCGCTCGCCGAGGCCGTCGACGGCTCGGTGATGGACCTGGACGAGGCCGCGTTCTAACCGACGCCTCTCGTCCTGCCGGTACGGCCCGTCCCCGGGGAGGGGGGCGGGCCGTACCTCCTTTTCCGGGGCTCGGCTCGCCTCCGGGGCGCATGAGCTCCGGGCCCGTTCCCCCGGCGCCCGTTCCTTTTTCCGGGGCCCCGTATTCGTATTCCGGTCCGGCCGTAAGGTGACCTCATGAGCAGCGCAGCTTCCCGTCCCACCGCCGGCCCCTTCGACCGCGGTCACACCGACGACCTGATGGCCTTCCTGACGGCCTCGCCGACGCCGTACCACGCGGTGGCGACCGCCGCGGAGCGGCTGGAGAAGGCGGGCTTCCGCCGTGTCGAGGAGACCGCGGCGTGGGACGGGACGACGGGCGGGAAGTACGTGATCCGCGGTGGCGCGATCATCGCCTGGTTCGTGCCGGAGGGCGCCGCCCCGCACACCCCGTACCGGATCGTCGGCGCGCACACCGACTCGCCCAACCTGCGCGTGAAGCCGCAGCCCGACATGGGCGCGCAGGGCTGGCGGCAGGTCGCCGTCGAGATCTACGGCGGCCCGCTGCTCAACAGCTGGCTCGACCGCGACCTGGGCCTGGCCGGCCGGCTGACCCTCCGCGACGGCTCCCAGACGCTGGTGAACATCGACCGGCCGCTGCTGCGCGTGCCGCAGCTCGCCGTCCACCTGGACCGCGGGGTCAACGACGGCATGAAGCTGGAGCGCCAGCGCCACATGCAGCCGATCTGGGGCCTGGGCCCCGTCCACGAGGGCGACCTGATCGCCTTCGTCGCCGAGGAGGCGGGCGTCGACGCCGAGGACGTGACCGGCTGGGACCTGATGGTCAGCGCCATCGAGCCGCCCGCCTACCTGGGCCGCGACCGCGAGCTCCTCGCCGGCCCGCGCATGGACAACCTGATCTCGGTGCACGCCGCCGTCGCCGCGCTGATCGCCGTGGCCGGCCGCGCGGACCTGCCGTACATCCCCGTCCTCGCCGCCTTCGACCACGAGGAGAACGGCTCCGAGGCCGACACCGGCGCCCAGGGCCCGCTGCTCGGGAACGTCCTGGAGCGCTCGGTGTACGCCCGCGGCGGCGGCTACGAGGACCGCGCCCGCTCGCTCGCCGGCTCGGTCTGCCTCTCCTCCGACGTCGGCCACGCCGTCCACCCCAACTACGCGGAGCGCCACGACCCGACGCACCACCCGCGTCCCAACGGCGGCCCGATCCTCAAGGTCAACGTCAACCAGCGCTACGCGACCGACGGCGCCGGCCGGGCCGCGTTCGCCGCCGCCTGCGAGAAGGCCGGCGTGCCGTGGCAGTCCTTCGTGTCCAACAACGACATGCCCTGCGGCACGACGATCGGCCCGATCACGGCCGCCCGCCACGGCATCACCACCTTCGACATCGGCATCGCCTGCCTGTCGATGCACAGCGCCCGTGAGCTCTGCGGCGCCGAGGACCCGTACCTGCTCGCGAACGCCCTGGTCGCCTTCCTGGAGGGCTGACCTTCCGCGTGCGACGACGACGGCCCACCCGCAGGACGCGGGTGGGCCGTCGTCGTACCACGGGGTGCTAGCCGTCCATGCCCGCCAGGATGAGCGGCAGGCGGGCGACGCCGTCCGCGGTGACCTTCAGCGGGACGCCCCAGTCCTGCTGGTGGACGTGGCAGGCCGGGTACTCGTTGGCGGGGTCGTCGTCGCAGGAGGCCGCCATGGCGGAGACGTGCAGGACGCCCTCGGTGATCTCCGGGTTCAGGTCGAGCTCCCGGAAGAGGTCCGTGCCGGTGCCCTCGCCCGCGACGAGGAGCTCAGGCGGGGTCGAGGAGACCAGGAGCCGGGTCGAGGGGCCGTAGCGGTCGTCGAGCTTCTGGCCCGTCGGGGCCTGGAAGACGACGTCGAGGCGGAGGCGACCCGGGGCGACCTCGGTGGCCTCGCGGCGGGTGCGGTGGGCGACCGCGTCGACCTGGACGGCCTCCTCGGGCAGCCGCAGCCGGGTCAGCCGGTGCCGGGCGGACTCGACGACCACGATGTCGCCGTCGACGAGGACGGCGCCGCTCGGCTCCCGCAGGTCGGTGGCGAGCGTGGTGACCTCGCCGGTGGCGGGGTCGTAGCGGCGCAGGGCGTGGTTGTACGTGTCGCTGACGGCCACCGAGCCGTCGGGCAGCGCGGTCACGCCCAGCGGGTGCTGGAGCAGGGCCTGGCCGGCGGCTCCGTCGCGGTGGCCGAAGTCGAAGAGGCCGGTGCCGACGGCGGTGTGCACGACGCCCTCGGTGTCGATCCAGCGCACGGCGCTCGTCTCGGAGTCGGCGATCCACAGCCGGTCCTCGGTGGCGGCAAGACCGGACGGCTGCGCGAACCAGGCCTCGGCGGCGGGCCCGTCGACGAGCCCCTCGTTGGTGGTGCCGGCGGCCACCTCGACGGTGCCGGTCTCCGGGTCGTACGTCCACAGCTGGTGGACGCCGGCCATGGCGATCCACACCTTGCCCCGCCACCAGGCCACGTCCCACGGCGAGGACAGGTCGACCTCCAGGGCCGGACCGGAGGTGGGGGAGCCCTGCCACCACTGCCGGCCGGTGCCCGCGACGAGCTCGATCCCGCCGCTCTCGGGGTCGAGGACGCGCAGGGAGTGGTTCACGGTGTCGGCGACGACGACCCTGCCGTCGGGGAGGGTCGCGAGGCCCTGCGGCTCGCGGAACACGCCCTCGCCGATGCGCCGCACGACGGTCTCGCCGTCCGCCGCCAGTTCGACGAGCTGGTGCCGGGTGGTGTCGGAGACCAGGAGGTTCCCGTTGGCGAGGAGGACCGCCTTGCCGGGGAACCGGAGGTCGGTCGCGACCGGCTCCGGCGCCACGTACGGGCCGTCGCCGCGCCGCAGGGTGCCCTTGGCCTCGTGCTCGGCCTCCAGCTCCTCGACGAGGGTGCGGATCGCGTTCGCGTGCCCCTCGCCGGCGTGCTGGGCGACGACGTACCCCTCGGGGTCGATCACCACGAGCGTCGGCCAGGCGCGCACGGCGTACTGCTTCCAGGTCGCGAGCTCCGGGTCGTCGAGGACGGGGTGGTGCACCTCGTAGCGCTCGACGGCGTCGACGACGGCCTGGTGCTCGGCCTCGTGCACGAACTTCGGCGAGTGCACGCCGATGATCACGAGGGTGTCGCGGTGCTTCTCCTCCAGGTCGCGGAGCTCGTCGAGGACGTGCAGGCAGTTCACGCAGCAGAAGGTCCAGAAGTCGAGCAGAACGATCTTTCCTCGCAGGTCGGCGAGGGTCAGGTCGTCTCCACCCGTGTTCAGCCAGCCGCCCTTGCCGATCAGCTCGGGGGCGCGGACACGGGCACGTCGGGGCGCGGGTGCGGGCGCGGAGTCGTTCATGGTTCAAGAGTGCCGTACCGGAGGATCGTGGGGGCCGGGTGGGGCGGGGACGCGTGTCCGGGGGCCGGGCCGCGGGGTGGGCCGGCCGGTACGACGGGCATGGCCGGGATCCCGGACGCGCCCACCCGCCGCTTCGGGTGAAAGCGACCGATACGGGGCAGGCATGGCGTCGTGAAATATCTCGTACGGGACAAGATCTTCGCGATCGGCGACGACTACTGGATCGAGGACGAGCAGGGCCGCCACGCCTTCCTCGTCGACGGCAAGGCCATGCGGCTGCGCGACACCCTGGAGCTGAAGGACCCCGAAGGGCAGGTCCTCGTCACCCTGCGGCAGAAGATGTTCAGCCTGCGGGACGCGATGACGATCGAGCGGGACGAGCGCCCGCTCGCGACCATCCGCCGCAAACGGCTCTCCCTGCTGCGCGACCACTATCGGGTGACCCTCGTCGAGGGAACCGAACTGGACGTCAGCGGCCGTGTTCTGGACCGGGAGTTCACCGTCGAGTACGACGGCGAACTCCTGGCCCACATCTCCCGCCGGTGGTTCCACGTCCGCGAGACCTACGCGGTGAACGTGGTCCGCGAGGACGCGGACGCCGCGCTGCTCGTCGCCGTCGCGGTGTGCGTGATCCGGATGGCGGAGCGGGAGCGGGAGGACTGAGACCCGCTCAGACGGCCTTCGTCAGCGCCTGCTCCAGGTCCTCCCACAGGTCCTCGACGTGCTCGATGCCGACCGAGAGCCGGACCGTGCCGGGGCCGATGCCGGCCGCCGCGAGGGCCGCCTCGTCGAGCTGGTGGTGGGAGGTCGAGGCCGGGTGCATGACCAGGGTCTTCACGTCGCCGAGGGAGACGCTGAGGGACGCGAGCCTTACCGACTCGACGAAGGTGCGGCCCGCGTCCCGGCCGCCGGCCAGGTCCACCGAGATCACGCCTCCGCCGCCGGACAGCAGGCGGGCGGCGATCTCCCGGTCCGGGTGGCTCGCGAGGGCGGGGTGGCGGACGGCCTCGACCGCCGGGTGCGCGGCGAGCCGGCCCGCGAGCTCGGCGGCGCTCGCACACTGCCGCTCCATGCGCAGGGACAGCGTCTGCATGCCGCGCAGGGTGAGCCAGGCGGCGAACGGGTCGGTGGAGGCGCCCTGTTCGACGGCGTGGCGGCGGACGCGGCCGTACAGGTCCGGGTCCTTGAAGACGGCGACGCCGCCGAGCACGTCCGCGTGCCCGGACAGGTACTTGGTGGCCGAGTGGACGACGATGTCGGCGCCGTGGTCGAGCGGCCGGCAGAGCAGCGGGGAGGCGAAGGTGTTGTCGACGGCGACCGGCACCCCGGCCTCGGCGGCGACGGCGGCGAGCGCGGGGATGTCGGAGACGCGGGTGGTCGGGTTGGCGATCGTCTCCAGATGGAGCAGCCGGGTCTCGGGCCGCAGGGCCGCCCGCACCTCCTCCGGGTCGGTGCCGGAGACGTACGTGACGTCGACGCCCCAGCGGGCGGCGAGGTCGGTCAGGACCGAGTACGTGCCGCCGTACAGGCAGGTCTGGGCGATGACGTGGTCGCCGCTGCCCAGCAGGCTCTGGAGGACGGAGTTGATCGCGCCCATGCCGGAGGCGAAGGAGATGCCGGCCGTGCCTCCTTCGAGGCGGGCGACGGCGTCCTCCAGGGTGCGGACGGTGGGGTTGCCGAGGCGGTTGTAGAGGAAGGCGGTGGAGGAGGTGAAGGCGGTGGCGAGGTCGTCGGCCGAGTCGAAGGCGAAGACGTGCCCCTGGTGGAGGGGGACGCCCAGCGGCCTGCTGCCCGTGACCTCCACGTGCGGCGGGTGGACGGCGAGCGTCTCGGGTCGCGGTGACGAGTCGGCGGCGGAGGACGGGTTGACGGCGTGGTCCCGGTCGGCATGGCTCATGGGACCCAGTCTGCGCACTGGCCGTTTGCCTTCCCAGAGCCAATCCCCGCAGATTGGTTCGTCAATGGTTCGGCATGGGGCCGGCACCGGGGCGGCACCGGGTCGGTATGGGTTCGTCGAGGGAGCAGACCGCATGCACAGCACCGTCAGCCCGTTCACGCTGCGCCCTTGGCAGGAGGGGAAGGGGTACGAACGGCGGGTCGGATGGCGGGGCGAGTCCGCCGAGTTCGGCGGGGTCACCGTGGAGGCGCCGCTGCGGCAGACCACGCCGCAGGTGGCCGTTTCGGAGCTGCGGGGCGGTCTGCTGCCGACGGCGTCGTACGAGACGCGGGGCATCCACACGGACGTGGCGCGGCTGCCGACCCTGAACCGGGCGACCCTCCGCGTCGGCGACGCCCTCGTGTCCATGACCCGCAACCGGCTCGGCGCGACGGCCCGTCAGCGGGCGCTGCACCTGCGGTACGGCGGCGACCGCTACCGCCTGTGGGCGCGGGACCGGCGCTCCTGGGTGCTGACCCGCGAGGCGGACGACGAGGACCCGGGCGTCACCGTGGCGATACGCGGCGCCGGGCGCGGCAGCCGGCGCCGGCTCGACGTCACGGTGTCGGGCCGGGCCGGCGGGGCGGACCTGTCCTTGGCGCTGGTGTTCGCGGGGGTGGACCGGGCGGCCCTCACCCGCGGGGGCGCGGTGCGCGCGGGCCTGTCCCGGGTCGGCGGGTTCTGGGCGGAGTCGCAGTACTGAGCCGCGGGGGCCGCCCGGTGCCGCCGGCCCGGCGCCGTCAGACCCGGCGCGGCGCGGCGATGCCCAGCACGCGGTCCTTGAGCGCCGGGAACTGTTCGCGGGTGGCGGCGACCTTGGCGGGGTCGAGGACGACCCGGAGGGTCTCCTCGTCCGGTCCGGCCTCTGCGAGGACCTCTCCCCAGGGGTCGACGACGATCGAGTGGCCGGCCTGCTCGACGCCCGCGTGGGTGCCGGCGGTGCCGCAGGCGAGGACGTAGGCCTGGTTCTCGACGGCGCGGGCCTGGGCCAGGAGCGTCCAGTGGGCGCGGCGGCGGGCGGGCCAGCCGGCCGGGACGACGAAGGCCTGGGCGCCGGCGTCGACGAGGCCGCGGAAGAGTTCGGGGAAGCGCAGGTCGTAGCAGGTGCCGACGCCGAGGGTGAGGTGCGGCAGGTCGACGGTGACGAGGTCCTCGCCGGCGGCCATCATGACGGCCTCGCCCTTGTCGAAGCCGAAGCGGTGGATCTTCCGGTAGGAGGCGACGAGTTCGCCGTCGGGAGAGAGGACGAGCGAGGTGTTGTAGAGGGCGCCGCCCTCCGCCTCGACGAACGAGCCGGCGTGCAGCCAGACCCCGGCGTCGCGGGCGGCCGCCGCCATCGCCTGGTGGGTGGGGCCGTTCAGCGGCTCGGACTCGGCCGCGAACAGCTCGTACGCGAAGGCCCCCATGGGCCACAGTTCCGGCAGGACGACGAGGTCGGCGCGGCCGGATTCCTCCCGTACGAGACGTGCCACGCGGGCGCGTCGGGAGTCGACCGGTTCGTCCGGGTCTACCGCGATCTGGATCAGCGAGGCGCGCACACTACCACCGTCCTGGCATTCGAGCCGTCAACACCGGCCTACGATCGTCACACGAAAGCACTGCCGGGGTGCCTTCGGGCAGCGTAACTTAGCGTCCGAGCCGCCCGTCCAGTCGTGTTTTCAGCCCGCGCACCGAAGAACCGCCGAGGGGTCCCGTGACCGTCCATCCCAGCCTCCAGAACTACGCCGACGCCTGGACCCACTCCATCGAGGCGATAGCCGAGTTGGTGCAGCCGCTCGTGGAGGGCGAATGGAACCGGCCGACGCCGTGCGTCGGCTGGTCGGTGCGGGACATCGTCTCCCATGTCATCGGCATGGAGACGGAGATGCTGGGCGACCCGCGCCCGATCCACTCCCTGCCGCGCGATCTGTACCACGTACGGAGTGACTTCGCGCGCTACATGGAGGTCCAGGTCGATGTGCGGCGGCACCACACCGCCCCGGAGATGACCTCGGAGCTGGAGTACATCCTGATCCGCCGGGCGCGGCAGCTCCGCAACGAGAACCGCTCCCCCGAGCACCTGATCCGCGCTCCCCTCGGCGCCGAGCAGTCCCTCGAGCTGGCCTACCGGCTGCGCGCCTTCGACGTGTGGGTGCACGAGCAGGACCTGCGGACGGCGCTCGGCGCCCCGGGCAACCTGGACTCGCCGGGCGCGCACGTCGCCCGGGACCTCCTCCTGGAGGCGCTGCCGAAGGTGGTCGCCAAGGACGCCGGGGCACCGCCGTCGTCGGCGGTGGTCCTCGACGTGACCGGTCCGGTGGAGTTCCTGCGGACGATACGGGTCGACGCGGAGGGCCGCGGTTCGATCGACGGCGCGCCGTCGCTGGGCCCCGCGGTGACGCTGGCGACGGACTGGGAGACGTTCGTCCGCCTCGCCTGCGGCCGGGTCCGTCCGGCCGACGTCGCCGACCGGGTGAAGGCCGAGGGCGACGAGGACCTGGCACGGGCCATCCTCGACAACTTCGCGGTGACGCCCCGGTAGGGCCCGCCGCGGGCCGGGGGCTTCGCCGGCCCGCCCCGGCAGGCCCGGCCAGGCCGCCGGGGGCCTCTCCGGCCGCCCCGGCAACGCCCCTACGCGGGCACGTGGACGGCTTCCACGCGGCTGGCGACGAGCCGTTCCCGTTCCCTGCGGTGGGTGCGGGCCTTGAGGCGCAGGATCTGCACCACGCCGACCGCCTCCAGGACGAAGACCGACGAGAACGCGATCCGGTAGTTGTCGCCGGTCGCGTCGAGCAGCACCCCGACGGCGAGCAGGGTCGTCATCGAGGCCACGAACCCGCCCATGTTGACGATGCCGGACGCGGTGCCCTGACGTTCCGGCGGATTCGCCGGCCGGGCGAAGTCGAAGCCGATCATCGACGCGGGTCCGCAGGCGCCGAGGACCGCGCAGAGCGTGACGAGCAGCCACATCGGGGCGTGGTCACCGGGGTACGCGAGGGTGGCCCCCCACAGCAGCGCGGTGGCGGCGACGGTGCCGAGGGCGAGCGGTGCGCGGGCCGTGTGGTGGCGGGCGATGATCTGCCCGTACGCGAGGCCGACGACCATGTTCGAGAGCACCACCAGGGTGAGCAGGGCCCCGGCGGTGGACCGGGACAGGCCCTGCGCCTCGACGAGGTACGGCAGCCCCCACAGCAGCAGGAACACCATCGCGGGGAACTGGGTGGTGAAGTGGACCCACATGCCGAGCCGGGTGCCGGGTTCCCGCCACGACTCGGCGATCTGCCGGCGGACGAAGGCGGCGCCCGCGTGCGTGGAGGGCTGGGGCTCGTACCCCTCGGGGTGGTCCTTGAGGAACAGCAGCAGCAGGACGAGGACGACGACGCCGGCGAGCGAGCTGCCGACGAAGGTGGTCGTCCAGCCGAGGCCGTGCAGGGCGCGGGCGATGAAGACGGTGGAGACCAGGTTGCCCGCCATGCCGAAGAGGGCTGCGACCTGGCCGATGAGCGGGCCGCGGCGGGCCGGGAACCAGCGGCTGCCGAGCCTGAGGACGCTGATGAACGTCATGGCGTCGCCGCAGCCGAGGAGGGCGCGGGAGGCGAGCGCGGTGCCGTAGGAGGGGGAGAGCGCGAAGCCGAGCTGGCCGACGGTGAAGAGGACGACGCCGAGGGCCAGGACCTTCTTGGTGCCGAGCCGGTCGACCATGAGGCCGACGGGTATCTGCATGCCCGCGTAGACGAGCAGCTGGAGTATGGAGAAGGTGGAGAGCGCGGAGGCGTTGACGTCGAAGCGGTCGGCGGCGTCGAGGCCGGCGACGCCCAGGGACGTGCGGAAGATGACGGCGACGAAGTAGACGGCGACGCCGACGCCCCAGACGAGCGCGGCGCGGCGGCCGCCGGGCGGGTCGCCGGGCAGGGTGACGGCGGAGCCGTAGGCCCTGTTCACCGGTCCTCACCCCGGACCAGGACCTTGACCCAGCTGAGGTGCTGGCGGACGCAGTGGGCCGCGCCCTCGACGTCGCCGGCGCGGATCCGGTCGAGGATCTCGGCGTGCTCGGCGATGTTCTTGGCGACGCGGTCGGGCTGGGACTGCATCACGGCGACGCCCATGCGCAGCTGGCGGTCGCGGAGCTGGTCGTAGAGGCGGGAGAGGATCTGGTTGCCGGCGTGCTGGACGATCTCGGCGTGGAAGCAGCGGTCGGTGACCGCCACCTCCGCGAGGTCCCCGGCCGCGGCCCGCAGTTTCTGCTCCTCCAGGAGCTCCTCGAGGCGGGCGATCAGCGAGGCGGGCGCGGGCACGGCCCGGCGGACGGCGAACTCCTCGACGAGCAGCCGGGTCTCGACGACGTCGGCGATCTCCTGGGCGGAGACGGCGAGGACGAGGGCGCCCTTCTTCGGGTAGAGCTTGAGCAGCCCTTCCATCTCCAGCTTGAGCAGCGCCTCGCGCACGGGCGTCCTCGACACCCCCACCGCGTCCGCGAGTTCGCCCTCGGTCAGCAGGGTTCCCCCCTCGTAACGCCGGTCGAGCACGGCCTGCTTGACGTGCATGTAGACACGGTCGGCGGCGGGTGGCTGCTTGGTGGGCAGCGGGACGGGACCGGCGGGCGCTGATGGCATGCGCACAGCATAGATACAACAGAGGTGCAACAGGCAGCCTCGTCCGCGATGTGGACGCGGCAGCCGGAGGGGCCGGGCGCCGCCGGGATCAGGCGGAGACGGCTGCGATGATCTCGCGGATCCGCCGGACCGACGACCGCCGGTGCGGCAGGGGCGCCACCTGCTCGACGACCGCGCCGAGCCACTCCGCGTCGCCCAGCCGATGCGTCAGCTTCGCCTCGGAGAGCGCCCGGAAGAGCTCGATCACGAGGTAGATGTGCACACCCGTGTAGCGGCGCTCGTGGTGGCTGTAGCGCGCGTACCAGTCGTCGTACGGATGGCGCACGAGGGCGTGTACGGAGCAGGCGTCGCGGCCCATGTCGATGGCGTCCGACTGAGCGGCCCAGACGAGTGCGGTACCGCCGCGGGTCGCCATCCAGGCCCGGTAGGTGGTGCGGATGCCCAGCTCCATGACCCTGGACCACGGCAGGACCTCCAGCGGCTCCGCAGTGCCGTTCGCCCGGTGTTCCATGCCTTCGGCGGTCAGGACCAGGCACATCCCTCCGGCGCGCTCGGGATCACCTATCACCCATCGGTCCCCGACCAGTTCCAGCGGTCCCAGCTGTCCCATGGACTTCCCCCTCGAAGCGTGAGACACAAAGGGAAACACCCGGCCGGGGATGGTGTCATCCCCGGCCGGGTGTTTCACGTGAAACGTCGCAACTCGGGCCTCACGCCCAGGTGATGAGCCGCTTCGGCTGCTCCAGTACCGCGGCGACGTCCGCGAGGAACTTGGAGCCGAGCTCGCCGTCGACCAGGCGGTGGTCGAAGGAGAGGGCCAGCGTGGTGACCTGGCGGGGCTTCACCTTGCCCTTGTGGACCCACGGCTGGAGCTTGATCGCACCGACCGCGAGGATCGCGGACTCGCCGGGGTTCAGGATGGGCGTACCGGTGTCGACGCCGAAGACGCCGACGTTGGTGATGGTGAAGGTGCCGCCCTGCATCGCCGCCGGCGTGGTCTTGCCCTCGCGGGCGGTGGCGACGAGCTCGCTCAGGGACTTCGAGAGCTCGGGCAGGGTCTGGGCGTGCGCGTCCTTGATGTTCGGCACGATCAGACCGCGCGGGGTGGCCGCGGCGATGCCCAGGTTCACGTAGTGCTTGAGGACGATCTCCTGCGCCGCCTCGTCCCAGGCCGCGTTGATCTCCGGGTTGCGCTTGACCGCGACGAGCACGGCCTTGGCGATGAGGAGGAGCGGGTTGACCCGCAGGCCCGCCATGTCCTTGTCGGACTTGAGCTCCTCGACCAGCTTCATCGTGCGCGTGATGTCGAAGGTCACGAACTCGGTGACGTGCGGTGCGGTGAAGGCCGAACCGACCATCGCCGCCGCCGTGGCCTTCCGTACGCCCTTGATGGGCACACGGGTCTCCCGGGCGTCGGACGCCACCGCCGCGACGGGCACCGCTGCCGGGGCCGGCACGGGCGCCGGGGCAGGGGCCGGGGCGACGGGCGCGGGCGCCGGAGCGGCCACCGGCGCGGCCGCCGCGTGGACGTCCTCGCGGGTGATGACGCCGTCCGGGCCGGTCGGGGTGACCGTCGCCAGGTCGACGCCGAGGTCCTTCGCGAGCTTCCGGACCGGCGGCTTGGCCAGCGGCCGGTCGGCGACCGGCGCGTGCCCGTTGAGCTGCTCCGGTACGGACACGGCGACGGGCGCGGTCTGGGCCGGCGCGGGGCTCCCGGCTCCCTTCCGCGGCCGGCGCTTGGTGGAGCTCGCGGCCACGCCGTAGCCGACCAGGACCGGCTGGCGGCCCTGCGGCTCCTCCTCGGCGACCGGCGCGGCAGGAGCGGCGGCCGCCGGGGCGGGCTCGGCCACCGGGGCCGCGGGGGCCGCCGGAGCGGCTTCGCCGCCGACGTTCACCGAGATGATGACCTGGCCGACGTCGACCGTCGTCCCCTCGGGGAAGAGCAGCTCGTGGACCGTGCCGTCGAAGGGGATGGGCAGTTCGACGGCGGCCTTGGCCGTCTCGACCTCGATCACGACCTGGCCGTCGGTGACGGTGTCACCGGGCTGGACGTACCACTTGAGGATCTCGGCCTCGGTGAGGCCCTCGCCCACGTCGGGCATCTTGAATTCGCGGATCGTCACGGTGCTCTCCTCAGTACGCCAGCGAGCGGTCGACGGCGTCGAGCACGCGGTCCAGGCCCGGCAGGTACTCCTCCTCCAGGCGCGCCGGCGGGTACGGCGCGTGGTAGCCGCCGACCCGCAGGACGGGGGCCTCCAGGTGGTAGAAGCAGCGCTCGGTGATCCGGGCGGCGATCTCCGCACCGGAGCCGAAGAACACCGGCGCCTCGTGGACGACGACCAGGCGGCGGGTCTTCTCGACCGAGGCCTGGATGGTGTCGAAGTCGAGCGGGGAGATCGAGCGCAGGTCCACGACCTCGATCGACTTGCCCTCCTCGGCGGCGGCCTCGGCCACCTCCAGGCAGGTCTTCACCATCGGGCCGTAGGCCACCAGGGTGAGGTCCGTGCCCTCGCGGGCGACCCGGGCCTTGTGCAGCTCGCCCGGGATGGCCTCGGTGTCGACCTCGCCCTTGTCCCAGTAGCGGCGCTTGGGCTCGAAGAAGATGACCGGGTCGTCGCTCTGGATCGCCTGCTGGAGCATCCAGTAGGCGTCGTTGGAGTTCGCCGGGGTGACGACCTTGAGGCCCGCGACGTGCGCGAAGAGCGACTCGGGGGACTCGGAGTGGTGCTCGACGGCGCCGATGCCGCCGCCGTACGGGATGCGGATGACGATCGGCATCTTCACGGTGCCGAGCGAACGGGCCCGCATCTTCGCCAGCTGGGACACGATCTGGTCGTACGCCGGGAAGACGAAGCCGTCGAACTGGATCTCCACGACCGGGCGGTAGCCGCGCAGGGCGAGACCGATCGCGGTGCCGACGATGCCGGACTCGGCGAGCGGGGTGTCGATGACCCGGTCCTCGCCGAAGTCCTTCTGCAGCCCGTCGGTGATCCGGAAGACACCGCCGAGCTTGCCGACGTCCAGGCCCATGATCAGGACCTTGGGGTCGGTCTCCAGGGCCTTGCGCAGCGACTCGTTGAGCGCCTTCGCGAGGGGAAGCTTCTGAACAGCCATGATTACTCGGCCTCTCCGCCCTCGAAGGACGCCTGGTAGGCGGCGAACTGAGCGCGCTCCTCGTCGACGAGCGCGTGCCCGTCCGCGTACACGTTGTCGAAGATCGCCATGTGCTCCGGGACGGGCATGGCGCGGACGACCTCGCGGACGTGCTTGCCGAGCGCCTCGCTCTCCGTCTCCAGCTCCTCGAAGAAGGCGGCGTCGGCGTGGCCCTCGTTCTCCATGTACGTCTTGAGGCGCTGGATCGGGTCCTTCGCCTCCCACTCCTCGCGCTCCGCGTCCCGGCGGTAGCGGGTCGGGTCGTCGGAGGTGGTGTGGGCGGCCATGCGGTAGGTGTACGCCTCGATGAGCGTCGGGCCCTCGCCGCGGCGGGCGCGCTCCAGCGCCGACCGGGTCACGGCCAGGCACGCGAGGACGTCGTTGCCGTCGACGCGGACACCGGGGAAGCCGAAGCCGCGGGCCCGCTGGTAGAGCGGAACGCGGGTCTGCTTCTCGATGGGCTCGGAAATGGCCCACTGGTTGTTCTGGCAGAAGAACACGACCGGGGCGTTGTAAACCGCGGAGAAGACGAACGACTCGTTCACGTCGCCCTGGCTGGAGGCGCCGTCACCGAAGTACGCGATAACGGCGGAGTCCGCACCGTCCTTCGCGATACCCATGGCGTAGCCGGTGGCGTGCAGGGTCTGCGAGCCGAGAACGATCGTGTACAGGTGGAAATTGTTGGTGTTCGGGTCCCAGCCACCGTTGTTCACACCGCGGAACATGCCGAGCAGGTTGGTGGGGTCGACCCCGCGACACCAGGCGACGGCGTGCTCACGGTAGGTGGGGAAGACGTAGTCGTCGTCCCGCAGCGCGCGGCCGGAGCCGATCTGAGCGGCCTCCTGGCCGAGCAGCGAGGCCCACAGGCCCAGCTCGCCCTGGCGCTGCAGCGCGGTGGCCTCGGCGTCGAAGCGGCGGCTGAGGACCATGTCGCGGTACAGGCCGCGCAGCTCCTCGGCGCTCAGATCGATGTCGTAATCGGGGTGCTGGACGCGCTCTCCTTCGGGCGTCAGCAGCTGGACGAGCTCGGGCTCCACAGCGTCCGCCTCGGCGCGCGTGCTCGTCTTCTTGGTGGTGCCAGTGCTCGCGCTTGCGGTGCGCTTGGTGCCGCTGCTGCGTCGCGTCGTCTTGCGCGCGGCAGTGCTCTCCACGGTCACGTGCGTGCTCCTCCGTCGGTCCGGCCCCCGGGTTCGCCGGTAAGGCCAGTGCGGCTCTCCGCCTTATCCGTACCCTTCGCACGGGGTGGGTGCGACGCGGCCGGGGTCGGGCGTGACAGGTGCCCCGGCGAGCGCCCCTGTCATAGGCACGTTACCCACAGCGCAGCATTCCCGCGAAACCCCACTTGACCTGCGATTTTGCTTGGATTTCCAAGTAAATCGAGAAAAGCGGGAAGCGCGGCTGGTCAGCGCGTCGGCAGCGGCTTGAAGGGGCCGCCGGAACAACGGGCACGTTATCCCGCGCACCCCGGGCGCGGGAAGAGCCAATATGTGAGACTGACGTCGTGCGCGAAGATGGAAAAATCCGGGTATTTCTGCTGGACGACCATGAAGTCGTCCGGCGCGGCGTCCACGAGCTGCTCTCCGTGGAGGACGACATCGAGGTGGTCGGCGAGGCCGGCACGGCGGCGGACGCGCTGGTCAGGATCCCCGCGACCCGCCCCGACGTCGCGGTGCTCGACGTCCGGCTGCCCGACGGCAGCGGCGTGGAGGTGTGCCGCGAGATCCGCTCGCACGACGAGTCGATCAAATGCCTGATGCTGACGTCGTACGCCGACGACGAGGCGCTCTTCGACGCGATCATGGCCGGGGCCTCGGGTTACGTCCTCAAGGCCATCCGGGGCAACGAACTGCTGAACGCCGTGCGGGACGTGGCGGCCGGCAAGTCGCTGCTCGACCCGGTGGCGACCGCCCGCGTCCTGGAGCGGCTGCGCGACGGCAACAACCCCAAGGGTGACGACAAGCTCGCCAACCTGACGGAGCAGGAGCGCAGGATCCTGGACCTGATCGGCGAGGGCCTGACCAACCGGGTGATCGGCGAGCGGCTCCACCTCGCGGAGAAGACCATCAAGAACTACGTCTCCAGCCTGCTGTCGAAGCTGGGCATGGAGCGGCGCTCGCAGGCCGCCGCGTACGTGGCACGGCTCCAGGCCGAGCGTCACTGACCTCCGCACGGCTCCGGACCGGTTCGTACCTCACCCGTACGGACCAGACCGGGGCCCCAGGTCGTTTTCGGGACCTACGTCCCCGCCGAACCGGGGCAGGGGCCCCTTTCCCGACACGGTGCCGGTGGCGGACAGTGGAACCATGTCCACCGACGAGATCCGCGCCATCGAGCTGCTCCGCCGCGTGTCCTACGGCCGAGTGGCGACGAGCATGCGGGCGATGCCGTTCGTCGCCCCCGCACGGCACATCGTTTCCGACGGCCGCGTCCTGCTCCGGATGCACCAGGGGCTCGACTACCACCGTGCCTGCAACGGCAGCGTCGTCGCGTACGGGGCGGACAACCTCAACTCCGGGTCCGAGAACCTCTGGTCCGTGCAGTTCACCGGCACCGCCGAGATCGTCGAGCCGACCGCCGAGGAACTCGCGGCCTTCGGGCCCGAACCGGAGACCGTGGACGGCGAACCGTTCGTCCCGGTCTTCATGCGCATCGAACCGCAGTTCGTGACGGTGCACGCGCTCGACTACACGAGCGAGACCCCGACGGCCCGGGCCGCCACCCCTTCCGTAAGGCGACACCTCCACCACGTAGCGTGATCTAACATCTGGCGGGTGCCGCGCTCATCTGAACACCCCGCCGCGCCGCCCGACGCCTCGGCAGGCACCTGCCCGGTGGCCCCCGGGCCCGTCGGTGCCCCGCCCGCCGGACGGCACGCGCGTCCTGCGGGTGCCCCGCCCGTCCGCACACTGCTGCGCCGCCACCGGCACGCCGGAGAGCCCCTCGCCTGCGTGCCCGTCACCGAGGGCCTGCTCAACCGAGGCTTCCGCCTCACCACCACGCGCGGCACGTACTTCCTGAAACAGCACCTGGACGCGCCCACCGCCGACCGCGCCACCATCGTCCGCCAGCACCGCGCCACCCAGCGCCTGCACGCCCTCGGCCTGCCCGTCGCCCCGCCGCTCGCCGACGCCGAAGGCCGCACGGTCGCCGTCGTCGACGGCCACTGCTACGCCCTGCACCCCTGGATCGACGGCCGCCACCGCGACGGCGCCCAGCTCACCGCCGGCTGCTCCCGCCGCCTCGGCACCCTGCTCGGACAGGTCCACATCGCCCTCGACCGGGTCATGGAACCCTCCGGCCCGGCCGGCCCGCCCCACTCCGACGACCGCGCCAGCGCCGACCTCCAGGACACCTTCCGGGCCATCGACGAACTCATCCGCCTCGCCCGCGCGCACCGCCCGCGCGACAGCTTCGACGCGCTCGCCGAGCACCGGCTCAGGGAGCGCCGCCGGCTGCTCGCCCAGCACGCCCACCACCGGCCCCCGCCGGCCGCCGCCGCCGGCTGGGTGCACGGCGACTTCCACCCCCTGAACCTGCTCTACCGGGGCGCCGAGCCCGCCGCGATCGTCGACTGGGACCGGCTCGGGGTCCGTCCCAGGGCCGAGGAGGCCGTCAGGGCCGCCGCCATCTTCTTCGTACGGCCCGAGGGCGAGCTGGCCCTGGAGAAGGTCCGGGCGTACGCGCGCGCGTACCGGCGGGCGACCGGTGCCTGCGGCGGCGAGCTCGCGACGGCGGCGCACCGGGTGTGGTGGGAGCGGCTCAACGACTTCTGGACGCTGCGCTGGCGCTACCAGCTGCACGACCGAAGGGCCGACCCGCAGTTTCCTGCGGTGTCGGCCCTGGCGGTCTGGTGGACCCGTGAGTACGAGGCGGTGCGCGACGCGTTCGCCGGCTGAGGCCGGGGCCCGCGGGCGGTCGTGTCAGCGGGCCGATCCGGTCGACGGAGGGGTGCCCGGGTTCCCGCCGCCGCCCGAGTCGTCGGTGGGGTCGGTCCCCGGGTCCGTGGTGGGGTCGGTCGGCGGCTCGCTCGTGCCGGTCGGCGTGCCCGTGGGCTCGGTCGGCGGCTCCGTGGTCGGTTCCGTCGGCGGTTCCGTCGTCGGCGTGCCCGTGGGCTCGGTCGGCGTGCGCGTCGTCGGCGGGTTCCACGGCTCCTGGGTCGCGCCGCCGTCCGAGGTGCTCTCCTGCGTCTGCTCCTCGGTGGGCTCCTCCGACGGCGTGGGCTCCTCGGAGGCCGTCGACGGCGAGTTGCTGACGGTCGTCGGCGTCTTCACGTCGCCGTTCTTGTCGGCGGCCTTGTCGATCGCGTACACGACACCGGCGACGACCGCGATCAGCGCGAGCGCGACGAACAGCCACAGCTTGCCGCGGCCGCCGTTGCCACCGCCCTGCGAGCCGTACGACCCGTCCTGGCCGTAGCCGCCGGTGCCGCCCGTGCCGCCGTCGTAACCGCCGTACCCGCCGTCGTCCGGGTTCATCGGCGGGAGGAGCGGGCCCTGCGCGGTCTCCCCGTGCATGGGGTGGCCCATCGCGGTGGTCGCGGCCATGCCGCCGGCGGGGGTGCGTCCGCCGTCGTGCATGTCGACCGGTCCGGTGTTCCAGGTGCCGGTGTGGCCGCCGAGCTGCTGGAGCATCTGCAGGCCGTACTGGATGAGCCCGCGCATCTCCTCGGCGCTCTGGAACCGGTCGTCCGGGTCCTTCGCGAGGGAGCGCATCACCAGCCCGTCGAGCTCCGGCGGCACCCCCGCGGTGACCTCGGACGGCGGGACCGGCGCGTCCTGCACGTGCTGGTACACGACGGAGAGCGGCGTCTCGCCGGTGAAGGGGGGCCGCAGCGCGAGGAGTTCGTAGAGCAGGCAGCCCGTCGCGTACAGGTCGGAGCGGTGGTCGACGGCCTTGCCGAGCGCCTGCTCGGGGGAGAGGTACTGGGGGGTGCCCATGACCATGCCGGTCTGGGTCATCGTCGACTGCGCGCCGTGCAGGGCACGGGCGATGCCGAAGTCCATGACCTTCACCGCGCCGGTGTGCGTGATGATGACGTTCGCCGGCTTGATGTCGCGGTGCACGATGCCGTGCTGGTGCGAGTAGGCCAGCGCCTCCAGGACGCCGGAGACGATGATGAGGGCCTGCTCGGGCCCGGGCGCCTCGGCGCTGAGCAGCAGGTCGCGGATGGTGCGGCCCTCGACGAGCTCCATCACGATGTACGGCACGGGCCGGCCGGACACCAGGTCCTCGCCGGAGTCGTACACGGCGACGATGGCGTGGTGGTTGAGGCCGGCGACCGACTGCGCCTCGCGCGTGAAGCGGGCCTTGGAGACCGGGTCCTCGGCGAGGTCGGCGCGGAGCAGCTTCACCGCGACCGTGCGGCCGAGCCGTACGTCCTCGGCGGCGAAGACCTCCGCCATGCCGCCGCGGCCCAGACGGTGCGTCAGGCGGTAGCGTCCGTCACCGACGACCCCGCCGACGCCCCAGGACTCCGCTGCCGCGTCCGGCACACCGCCATCTGCTCCGGATTCGGGTGCCATCAGTCCTCGCCGTCGTCTGTCGTGCCGTGTCCAGTCGTCACGCTACAGGCTCCGTACGACATCACGGTCCGAGATGGACCGGCCATCCAACCCCGTCCCCGTACACCTGTGCAAATTCGGTGACGTCGTCCGGCCGCCGCCGAAACGCTTCGGAGAGGGTTCCTGTGCGGAGGGTCACGGAACGGGCACCCGGCTTGACGTGTCACTGCCCTCGGGCAGACTTGGCCGAGAAAATCCGGATCAACGCCGCCACGCGCGCGTAGGGGGAAGCACAGATGAGCCAGGACGGCGCACAGGGCCGCTATGCGGGCGGTTCGGTCGCGGGCGGCCGGTACCAGCTGCGCGATCTTCTCGGCGAGGGCGGCATGGCGTCCGTGTACCTGGCCTACGACAGCGCCCTCGACCGCCAGGTCGCGATCAAGACGCTGCACACCGAACTCGGCCGGGAGCAGTCCTTCCGCGAGCGCTTCCGCCGTGAGGCGCAGGCCGTCGCGAAGCTTTCGCACACGAACATCGTCTCGGTCTTCGACACCGGCGAGGACACCCTCGACGGCGCCGTCATGCCGTACATCGTCATGGAGTACGTGGAGGGCCAGCCGCTCGGCTCGGTCCTCGCCTCGGACATCCAGCAGTACGGCGCGATGCCCGCCGACAAGGCGCTCAAGGTGACGGGCGACGTGCTGGCCGCCCTCGAGGTCAGCCACGAGATGGGCCTGGTCCACCGCGACATCAAGCCCGGCAACGTGATGACGACCAAGCGCGGCGTCGTCAAGGTCATGGACTTCGGCATCGCGCGGGCCATGCAGTCCGGGGTCACCTCGATGACGCAGACCGGCATGGTCGTCGGCACCCCGCAGTACCTCTCCCCCGAGCAGGCCCTCGGGCGCGCGGTGGACGCCCGCTCCGACCTTTATTCGGTCGGCATCATGCTCTTCCAGCTGCTGACGGGCCGTCTGCCCTTCGACGCCGACTCCCCCCTCGCCATCGCGTACGCGCACGTGCAGGAGGAGCCGGTCGC
Source organism: Streptomyces wedmorensis (assembly GCF_000716445.1). GTDB lineage: Bacteria > Actinomycetota > Actinomycetes > Streptomycetales > Streptomycetaceae > Streptomyces > Streptomyces wedmorensis. The sequence goes on along the minus strand of NZ_JNWK01000004.1, from coordinate 170,422 downwards.
CCCGTCGTCCGTCAACCGCGCGGTGACGCCGGCGATGGACGCGCTCGTCGCCCGCGCGCTGCGGAAGAACCCGAACGAGCGCTTCCCGAGCGCGGCGGCGATGCGCGACGAGTGCCTGCGAGTGCTCGCGGCCGGCCAGACCGGTGCCCCGATGATCGTCCAGGGCGGTCCGGTCAGCAGCGGCGCGGGCGTCGGCTCGGCGGTCTTCCCGCCGGTCGGTCAGACCCCGCCGCCCACCCCGCACGGCCTGCAGCAGCCGTACCAGCCGCCGACGCCGCAGCCCGGCCCCTACGGCCCCACCACTCCGGCGCCGGGCCCCGCGTACGGCTACCCGCAGCAGGCCCCGACGCCGGCGCCGTACGCCTCGGTGCCGACGCCCGCGCCGTACGCGCCCACCCCGGCGCCCGCGCAGTACGCCCCCACCCCGTCCGGCGGCGGCTCCCGACGGAACACCCCGGTGCTCGTGGGCGCGATCGCGGTCGCCCTCCTCGCGGTCGGCGGACTCCTCGTCGCGCTCAACCTCGACGAGGACAAGGACCCGGAGGCCGGCGGCACCGGCGGGACCGACACCCAGCAGAGCCAGACGGCGGCGCCCGGCCACAAGGGTCCGGACCTGACCAAGACGATCGACCCGAAGGAATGCTCGCAGCCGGACGAGTCGAGCGACGACCCCTCCAAGTTCGAGGTCCCGAACTTCACCTACAAGAACATCCAGTCGGTGAAGGCCTGCGTCCAGGCGGCCGGGTGGAAGATCATGACCCAGACGCCGGTGGACGAGTCCACGTACGGCGAAGGCACGGTCCTGGAGCAGTACCCGCCGGCCGGCCAGGACATCACCGACAAGGACGCCGAGTTCACCCTCAGCGTCTCGACGGGCAACCCGCCGCAGTAGACGACCGTCGTACGGCGACGGCGAAAGCCGTCGCCGTACGCCCGCTGCCTCCGCCCGGATGCCGGAACCTTCCTGCCATGTGACGCTGAGTCGACTACCTCGGCGGCTCTGCACGGGAGGGGGTCACCCGGTGACTCCAGCACTCCGCAGGACACGGGCGCGGGCCCTCCGACCCGCGTTCACCTGCGCGTTCGTCGGTGCGTGCGCCCTGTACGCCGCGCCCATCGCCAACCCGGCGGACCCACCGCACACGTCGGTGAGCACCACCGCCCCGACGCCGCCGCCGACCGGCACCACCCCGTCGGCGCCGTCCGTCTCCCCCTCTTCCTCCATGACTTCCGCGACCCCTCCCACGACGGGTCCCGGCACTGGCACCGGCACTGCCACGCCGGGGCGCACCGGAGGGTCCGGGAAGCCCGTTTCCCCGGCCCCCGCGCCGACCGGTACCCGTACCGGTGCCGGTTCGGCTTCGGGGTCCCCGGCCGGGCCGAGCGCCGGGCCGAGCGCCGGGCCGAGCGCCGGGCCCAGCGACGCCCCGGCGCCCAGCGGCTCCGCCTCGCTGGCGGGCCGGCCGGCCGGTGAGGGGCGGCAGCGCCCCGGCCGCTCCGAGAGCGCGTCGGCGAGCGCCACGGCTCCGTCGCCGGATCCTTCTCGTACCGAAACCGCTACAGAGCCGGACGGCGAGGAGGCCGTGGAGGAGGAGCCCGAGGAGGTACGGGAGGAGGACGCGGTGGTGCCCGAGGCCGTGCCGGCCACCCTGCCCGCCGCGGGCTCCCGGCTGGCGGCCGAGACCCCGCCCACCCTTGCCGACCAGCGGATTCCCGTCCTCACCCTGGGCGCGGGGCTGGCTCTGATGGGGCTCGGGATCGGCTTCCTCGGCCTGCGGATGCGCCGCCGCTGAGCGCCCGGGTCCCCCTTGAGGCGGACCCGCCGCTTCCCACTCAGGACGGTTGTCGGCGGCGGCATACCCGGTATACATACTGAGTATGTCGATCCGCCACGGGCTCCTCGCCCTCCTCGAACGCGGCCCTCGCTACGGCTCCCAGCTCCGTACGGAGTTCGAGTCCCGCACCGGCGCCACCTGGCCGCTCAACGTCGGCCAGGTCTACACGACGCTCAGCCGTCTGGAGCGCGACGGCATGGTCGCCCAGAGCGGCGAGGACGCGGCAGGGCACGCGCTCTACACGATCACCGAAGACGGTCGCACCGAGCTCAGGACCTGGTTCGAGAAGCCGGTGGACCGCACCAGCCCGGCCCGCGACGAGCTGGCCATCAAGCTCGCCATGGCCGTCGGCGCGCCGTCCGTCGACATCCGCGACGTCATCCAGTCCCAGCGCCGGCACACCGTCAAGGCGATGCAGGACTACACCCGGCTCAAGGCCCAGGCGCTCGCGGCCGTCGAGCGCGGCGGCGCCCGGGAACGCGACGACGTCGCCTGGCTGCTCGTCCTGGAGCAGCTGATCTTCCAGACCGAGGCCGAGGCCCGCTGGCTCGACCACTGCGAGTCCCGGCTGATCCGGCTGTCCGCGACGGCGCCGGGGGCCCCGGCCGGCCCGGCGGCACCGACCGTCCCCGGCGCCTCCGCCGCCGCCCCCGAGGCTCCGGCCGTCTCCGCCGCGCCGCGGGCGCATGACACCTCGACCACCGGTACGCCCGGGGCGCGTTGACCGCACGCGCGCGCTCCGCCCGTACCGCTGACGCACCACCTTCCACCGCACGCTCCGTACCCGGCAGTCCGCCGCGTACGTCCCAAGGGGGGACCCCTCGATGTCCACACAGCAGCCCGTGCTGCAACTCCAGAACCTGACCCGTGTCCACGGCTCGGGCGCCACCGAGGTGCACGCACTGCGCGGGATCGACCTCGCCGTGTACCCGGGCGAACTCGTCGCCGTCATGGGGCCGTCCGGCTCCGGGAAGTCCACCCTGCTCACCATCGCGGGCGGTCTCGACACCCCCAGCTCGGGCCGGGTGATCGTCGAGGACACCGACATCACCGCCGCGAGCGTCAAGGAGCTCGCCGCCCTGCGCCGCCGCAGCATCGGCTACGTCTTCCAGGACTACAACCTCATCCCGGCCCTGACCGCGGCCGAGAACGTGGCCCTGCCCCGCGAGCTGGACGGGACCTCCGCCCGCAAGGCCCGCGTCGAGGCCGTGGCCGCGCTGGAGGAGATGGGACTCGGCCACCTCGCCGACCGCTTCCCCGACGAGATGTCGGGCGGCCAGCAGCAGCGGGTGGCCATCGCCCGCGCCCTCGTCGGCGACCGTCGGCTCGTCCTCGCCGACGAGCCGACCGGCGCCCTCGACTCCGAGACCGGGGAGTCCGTGCTCGCCCTGCTCCGTTCGCGCTGTGACGCGGGCGCCGCCGGCGTCCTCGTCACCCACGAGCCGCGGTTCGCGGCCTGGGCCGACCGCGTCGTGTTCCTCCGGGACGGCGCCATCGTCGACCAGACCGTGCGCAGCGACGCCGACTCGCTCCTGTCGGGCCAGGTGGCCGAGGCGTGAAGACCTGGTTCCACTCCTGGCGGGCAGCCATCCGCATCGCCCGGCGCGACGCCTGGCGCTCCAAGGGCCGCAGCTCCCTCGTCCTCGCGATGATCGCCCTGCCCATCCTGGGCGTCAGCGCCTTCGACCTGACCTACCGCAGCTCCGAACTCTCCCCCGCCGAGCGGGTGGAGCGGACGATCGGCGCGGCCGACGCACGCCTCCGCGACGCCCAGATGGGCGGTGTCCCGATCCTCCAGGACCCGGCCGGCGAGATGCACACGCCGGCCAAGGAACCCCAGGACGGTAGCTGGCCGAGCGGCCCCACCGACGTCACCAAGGCCATCCCGGCGGGCTCCACCGTCCTCACGGACGGAACGGGCTCGGCCAAGCTGACCACGGCCCACGGCCTGCTGATGACGGAGGTGCGCGAGCTCAAGGCGTCCGACCCGGTCGCCCGCGGGATCATGGTGCTCCTCGACGGGCGTTTCCCGGAGAAGAACGACGAGGTCATGGTCACCTCGCACTTCCTGGAGACCAGCGCTCTGTCGGTCGGCTCGACCCTTTCCGCCCGCAACTTCGATCGCCCGTACCGGATCGTCGGCACCTACGAACTTCCCGACTCGCTCAAGGCCGATCAGGTCAACGCGCTGCCGGGGGCGTTCCTCGCGCCGTACGGAAAGGCCGTCGAGAAGGCGGGCCTGCCCGCGCCCGACACCTCCGTCTCGTACCTGGTGCGCAAGCCCGGTGGTTTCACGTGGAACACCGTGCAGCAGATCAACACCAAGGGCGTCGCCGTCGTCTCGCGCGCCGTGGCGCTCGACCCGCCCGCCGATGCCGAGGTGCCGCTCTTCCAGAAGGACGGCTGGGGAGGCAACTACGCGGCCAGCCCGGCGGCCCGGGCCGCCGAACTCGCGGCCGTCAGCACCGTCGTCGGCCTGGCCATGCTGGAGATCTGCCTGCTCGCCGGACCCGCGTTCGCGGTCGGCGCCCGCCGCTCGCGCCGCCAACTCGGCCTGGTCGGAGCCAACGGCGGTGCCCGCAGCCACATCCGGGCCATCGTGCTGAGCGGCGGTCTGGTCATCGGCATCGCAGCCGCCGTCACCGGCACCGTCCTCGCCGTGATCCTGACCCTGGTGCTCCAGCCGGTCCTGGAAGGCGTCATGGGCCAGCGGTTCGGGGCCTTCGACGTCCGGCCCCTCGAACTGCTCGGCATCGCGCTGCTCGCGGTCCTGACCGGCCTGCTCGCCGCGATCGTCCCGGCCGTCACCGCCTCCCGGCAGACCGTCCTCGCCTCGCTCACCGGCCGGCGCGGAGTCCGTCGCAGCAGCCGGGTCCTGCCCCTGATCGGCCTCGCGGCCCTCCTCATCGGCGCCGCGATCGCCCTCTTCGGGTCGATCGTCACCGAGCAGTTCGTCATCGTGGCGGGCGGCTCCGCCATCGCCGAGCTGGGCGTCGTCGCCATGACCCCGGCCCTGGTGGGCCTGTTCGGCCGGACCGGCCGCTGGCTGCCGCTCTCCCCGCGCCTCGCGCTGCGGGACGCCGTCCGCAACCGGGGCCGTACGGCCCCCGCCGTCGCCGCCGTCCTCGCCGCCGTCGCGGGCACGGTCGCCGTCTCCACGTACATGGCCAGCAGCGAGGCCCAGAAGAAGGCCGAGTACACACCGCTGCTGCCGTACGGCGTCGCCTCCGCCTTCGTCCCCGAGGAGGGCGGCCGGGACGTCCCCGCCGTCCGCGAGGCCGTCCAGCGCGCCTTCCCCGTCGACGTCCGCGCCGATGTCGAGCGCATCTCGGTCGGCAAGCCCGGCTGCTCGCAGTGGGAGCAGGGCACCGGCTGCGGCCGCTACGAGGTCATCGTCCCTCCGGCGAACGAATGCCCGATGTACGCGTCCCTCCCGGGAGGCGCCGACCCGTCGGAGAAGTACACGCCCGAGCAGCGGCGGAAGATGCTCACCGACGACTGGCGGTGCAAGACGTCCGGGAGCAGCGGGATGTACGTCTCCGACGGCGGCCTGCTCGTCGGTGACGCCGCACTGCTCAAGGTCCTCGGCGTCGACGACCCCGCGACCGTGAAGGCCCTCGCCGACGGCAAGGTCGTCAGCTTCAGCCGCGCCCTCGTCGACGAGAAGGGCACCATCGGCATCAAGCAGATCACCGACGCGGCCGCCGCCGACAAGGCCGCCGAGGAGCACCGCCCCTACCCCGGCGAGGTCGACTCCCTGCCGGCCTACCTGGTGCCCGGCGACAAGAAGACGTACGGCGTCCAGGCCCTCATGACCCCGGCCACCGCCAAGTCCGCCGGCCTCGCTACGGTGCCGCTGGGCGTGTACGTCAGCACCGACCGGCTTCCGGACAGCGAGCAGCGCCAGAAGCTCGACGGCGAGCTCGCCAAGCTCGGCAGCTCCATCGAGCTGCACCTGGAGGAAGGTTTCGTCGGCAACGACGGCATCATCCTGCTCTCGCTGGCCGTCTTCGCCGGCCTGGTCACCATCGGTGCCGCCGGCATCGCCACCGGCCTCGCGCAGGCCGACGCCGAGGCCGACCTGAAGACGCTCGCCGCCGTGGGCGCCCCGCCCCGGGTCCGCCGCACGCTCAGCGGGTTCCAGTGCGGAGTGGTCGCCGCGATGGGCGTGATCCTCGGTTCGGCCGCCGGCCTGCTGCCCGCGGTGGGCCTCCGGCTCACCGAGGAACGCAGCCAGATCCGCGTCCACGAGCAGAACCTCGCCCAGGGCTGGAGCGGCGATTCCCCCCTGCCCGACCTGCCGATCGTCATCCCCTGGGAGACGCTGGGCGGCCTGCTCGTCGCCGTCCCGCTGGGCGCCGCCCTGCTCGCGGCCCTGGTGACCCGCTCGCGCGGCGCGCTGGCCCGGCGCGCGGCGACCTGACGGACCTCGTCGCGACCTGTGCCCCTGTACGAGGGTGGATCACCCCCGTACAGGGGCACACCTTGGGATGACGCATGTGTACGAGAGAATGGCGGCATGGAGATGCCGAGGAATGACAGGTCGCAGGAGAGCCCCCAGGTCCTCATCGTGGGACAGGACGGGATGGCGCTCGGCGGCACTCAGGGCGACGACGAACCCCGCGAGGTCCCGGTGACGGAAATGGTCGAGCAGCCTGCGAAGGTCATGCGGATCGGCAGCATGATCAAGCAGCTCCTGGAGGAAGTACGCGCGGCACCTCTCGACGAGGCCAGCCGGGTCAGGCTCAAGGACATCCACGCCAGCTCCGTGAAGGAGCTGGAGGACGGGCTCGCGCCCGAACTGGTCGAGGAACTGGAGCGGCTCTCCCTGCCGTTCACCGACGAGGCGATCCCCTCCGAGGCGGAGCTGCGCATCGCGCAGGCCCAGCTGGTGGGCTGGCTCGAAGGCCTCTTCCACGGCATCCAGACGGCGCTGTTCGCCCAGCAGATGGCGGCCCGCGCCCAGCTGGAGCAGATGCGGCGCGCCCTCCCGCCGGGTGCGTCCCACGACGATGACGACGACGACCGCGGCCACGGTCACGCCGTGCGCTCGGGTCCGTACCTGTAGCTCCCGCCCATACGGCCGAGGGCCCGGCACACCTCGTGTGCCGGGCCCTCCGCCGTCTCGGGCGGGTGCGGGGTCAGCCCCCCCCCGGGGGGGTGCCCGGTGCGGGTGTCAGCCCTGGGGAGACGGCCTCGCCCGGTGCGGGGTCAGCCCTGGGGAGACGGCCTCGCCCGGTGCGGGGTCGGCCCTGGGGAGACGGCCTCGCCCGGTGCGGGGTCAGCCCTGGGGGGCGAGCAGCAGCACCTTGCCGACGTGGCCGCCGGACTCCAGGGCCCGGTGCCCGTCGGCGGCCTCCGGCATCGGCACCGTACGGTCGACGACCGGCCGGACCGTGCCCCCGCCGATCAGGGGCCAGACGTGCTCCCGGACGGCGGCGACGATCGCCGCCTTCTCCTCCGCGGGCCGGGAGCGCAGCGTGGTCGCCATGACGGCCGCGCGCTTCGCGAGCAGCGCCCCGAGGTTCAGCTCGCCCTTCACTCCACCCTGGAGACCGATGACCACCAGCCGTCCGTTGACGGCCAGCGCCTTCACGTTCCGCTCCAGGTACTTGGCGCCGACGATGTCCAGGATGACGTCGGCGCCCGCGCCGTCCGTCGCCTTGGCCAGCTCCTCGACGAAGTCCTGCTCGCGGTAGTCGATGAGGACGTCCGCGCCCAGCTCGGCGCAGCGCTTCAGCTTCTCCGGACCGCCGGCCGTGACCGCGACCCGCGCCCCGACCGCCTTCGCCAGCTGGATCGCCATCGTGCCGATGCCGCTCGCGCCGCCGTGCACGAGCAGCGTCTCGCCCGGCCGCAGGTGGGCGATCATGAAGATGTTGGACCAGACCGTGCACGCGACCTCGGGGAGCGCGGCGGCCGTGGCCAGGTCGACGCCCTCCGGCACGGGAAGCAGCTGACCGGCCGGGACCACGACCTTCTCCGCGTAGCCGCCGCCGGCGAGCAGGGCGCAGACCTCGTCGCCGACCGACCAGCCCGACACCCCGGGGCCGAGGGCCGCGATCCGGCCCGAGCACTCGAGGCCGGGGTAGGGCGAGGTGCCCGGCGGCGGGTCGTAGAAGCCCTGGCGCTGGAGCAGATCGGCGCGGTTGACCGCGCTCGCCACCACCTCGACGAGGACCTCGCCCTCGCCGGGTACGGGATCGGGAACCTCGGCCCAGACGAGGGCCTCGGGACCGCCGGGTTCCGGAATCGTGATCGCATGCATGGCGGCGAGGCTACTCCGCTCGACCGCCCCGCACCGGGCCCCGCGGAACCGTCGGCCGGTCGTCCTCCGGCGCTCCTCCATCCGGTCCTCCGGCCGGTCTTCCGGCCGGTCTTCCGGCCGGTCTTCCGGCCGGTCTTCCGGCCGGTCCTCCCGGACGGTCCTCCGGTCAGTCCTCCGGCGGTGTGGAGAGCGGGGTCACGGGTGCGGCGCGCACGATGGTGATCACCCGGTCGGTGAGCTGGAGCGGGCTGGCCGCGGGGTCGTCGTACCCGAGCAGCCGGTGGCCGCGGAGCACGCTCACCACCAGGTCATCGGTCTCCCGCACGCTCTTGCCGGCCTCGCTCTTGGTCACCGGGCGTTCGACGAGGTCGAGTCCGGAGCCCTGCTGGATCAGGTCCTCCATCACGGTGCCGGCGCTGGGGCTCAGCACGGAGAGGCCGAGCAGGCGTCCGGCGGCGCTGGCACTGGTGATGACCGCGTCGGCACCGGACTGACGGAGCAGCGGCGCGTTCTCCTCCTCGCGGACCGCGGCGACGATCTTCGCGCCCCGGTTCAGCTGCCTGGCCGTCAGGGTGACCAGGACGGCCGTGTCGTCGCGCTGGGTGGCGATGACGATCTGACGGGCTCGCTGCACCTCGGCGCGGAGCAGCACGTCGCTGCGGGTCGCGTCGCCGATCACCCCGACGAAACCGTCCGTGTTCGCCGTCTCGATCACCTTGGTGGAGGGGTCGACGATGACGATCTGGTCCTTGCGGAGCCCGGTGGCGCAGAGGGTCTGGATCGCGGACCGCCCCTTCGTCCCGAAGCCGACGATGACGGTGTGGTCGCGCAAGGTGGACCTCCAGCGGTTCAGCCGGAACTCTTCCCGGGTCCGTTCGGTGAGGACCTCGAGAGTGGTGCCGACCAGGATGATCAGGAAGAGCACGCGCAGGGGCGTGACGAGCAGGATGTTGACGAGGCGTGCCGAGTCGCTGTACGGGACGATGTCGCCGTATCCGGTGGTGGAGAGCGTCACGGTCGCGTAGTAGAAGCAGTCGAGGAGGTCGACCGTCTCGTTGGCGTTGTCGTGGTAGCCCTCGCGGTCGACGTAGACGATGACGACCGTCAGCAGCAGCACGCCGAGCGCCATCAGAAGCCGCTTGCCGACCTGACGGAGCGGGTTCTCCACGACCCGGCGGGGCAGCCTGACCCGCGGGCCCGAGATCCTCTCGTCGGCATGGCGGGCCATCGCGTCACGGCTGGGAAGTTTCACGTGAAACACGCTCCTTGGACCGGAACGGCCCCCGCCGCCGGCCACGGAAGGTCGAGGACGGTCAGCTCCTGGCCGGACCGCGCGCCGCCGGGCGGAACGACGGCCAGGCCGTCCGCGGCGGCGATGCCGCGGAGCATGGCCGGTCCGTTGTAGCGGAGCGGGACGGCCCGTCCGCCAGGGCGGACGACCGGGACGAGCCGGGTGTCATGGGGATGCCCGTGCACATCGCCCTCGACGGGGGAACGTCCCTCGGAGAGGGCGTTCCCGGTCAGGGCGGCGAGCAGGGGCTCGGCAAGGGTGAGCAGTCCGGAGACGGCGGCGAGCGGGTTGCCGGGGAGCCCGACGAGATGGCGTCGGCCGCCGAGGGCCGCCAGGAGCATCGGATGGCCGGGCCGGACCTTCACGCCGTCGACCAGGAGGGTCGCGCCCGCCTTGTCGAGCACCTGGTGAACGTGGTCCACCGGCCCGGACGCGGTGCCGCCGGTGGTGACGACCAGGTCGGCGGGGGAGCCGGTGACGGCCGCGTACAGCGCCTCGGCGTCGTCGCCGATCCGGCGGGTGCCGAGCACCTCGGCACCGAGCGCCTCCAGCCAGGGGCCGAGCATCGGGCCGAGCGCGTCCCGGATGAGGCCCTCGCGGGGGAGCCCCGTCGAGAGCAGCTCGTCGCCGAGGACCAGGATCTCCACCCGGGCGCGGGGCCGTACGCGCAGCTCGTCGTAACCGGCGGCCGCCGCGAGGCCCAGCACGGCGGGGGTCACGACGATGCCTTCGGGCAGCAGCTCGTCCCCCGCACCGCACTCCTGGCCCCGGGGCCGGATGTCCTGCCCCGGCACGACCTCCCGCAGCGCGTGCAGCAGAAGCGGGGCGGCGGGCACCGGTCCCGGGCGGTCGGCGGAAGCCGCGGCCCCGGCCGGCCTCGCGGGCTCGGTCGGTTCGGATGGCTCGGTCGGTTCCTTCAGCTCGGCCGATTCGGTCCGTTCGGCCCGTTCAGTCCCTTCAGTCCGGTCGGTCCGTTCGGCCCGTTCGGCCCGTTCGGTCCGGGAGTGTTCGCTACGGAGGACGGCGGTGGTCCCGGGCGGGACACGGGCGCCGGTGGCGATCCGTACGGCCTCGCCCTCGGCCGGTACGACGACGGGCGCGTGTCCGGCGAGGACGGCGCCCTCCTCGCGGACGGCCCAGGGGCCGGGACCCACGACGGCCCAGCCGTCCATGGCGGAGGTGTCGAAGGGGGGCAGATCGGTGAGGGCCGCGAGCGGCTCGGCGAGCACTCGCCCGAGGGCCTGCCCGAGCGGGACGCACGACGGCTCCCGGCCGGTCCGCGCGGTGGACCCGGCGCGGACCGCGGCGGCCCGCGCCTCGGGCCAGGCGGTGGCCCGATGCGCCCCGCCCGACTTCCCGCGGGCACCGGAGGCGGCGGCACCGGGCTCGGAGACCGCGCCGGACCCTGAGGCCGCCGGGTTCGCGGGCGCCGGGGCGGCGGGCTGCTCCGGCACGGGGAGGGGTTCCTTCGGACTCATCCGGCCTCGTCCTGCTCGGCGGCCCAACTCTGGGCCAGGGCCGCGGCCTTGCGGGCGGCCTCGGCGACCGCCCCGGGACCGCCCTCGGGGCCCGCGAGCGCCGCCGCGTACCCGACCAGGAACGTGGTCAGGGGTGCGGCGGGGCGGGCCACGCCGTGGGCGGCGTCCCGGGCCAGGTCGAGCAGCACGCCGGTGTCGACGTCCAGCTCGATGCCCAGTTCGTTCTTGACTGCGGTGATCCATTCGTCCAGCACGGTCCCATGCTCCCTGATGCGGGCGCGGGCGACGGCGATGTCCTCCCAGGTGTCGCAGTCGAAGGAGGCCTGGGACTCGGCGGCGACCCGGACGGAGCGGAGCACCCGCGTGAGCCCGCGCAGCGGCAGGTCCGCGAGGCCGCCGTGCTCGTGGCCGAGCCGGGCGAGTTCACGGCGCAGCGGGCCCGACCGGTACGCGGCGACCAGCGGCTGGTCCCGCCCCTCGGCGTCGGTGAGGAGCGCGACCTCGGCATCGGGGGCGTCGTCGAGCGCGGCCGACAGGCGCCGGACGGTGGCGTCGTCGAGGAAGGGGAGGTCGGCGGAGAGGACGAGGAGGACGTCGGCATCCGTCTCCCGCGCCCCGGCGTCGAGGGCGGCCAGCGGGCCGCCGCCGGGCGGCTCCTCCCTGGTCCATCGGACGGGGCGGACCGTCGGGCGCGGGTCGCCGACGACCACGGTCCGGCCCGCGTCGGGGCAGGCCGCCAGCACCCGGTCGAGGAGGGTCCGGCCCCCGACCCGTACCCCGGGCTTGTCGGAGCCGCCGAGGCGCCGGGCGGCGCCCCCGGCGAGCACGACGGCGTCGTATGCGGTGGTCACCCCAGCAGTATGGGCCGACGGGGGCCGTGAACGTCCGGCCCGTCCCACAGAGGGAGACGGGCCGGACGATCCGTCAGACCGTGCGGAGCAGGACCGCGGGCTGCTCGACGCAGTCCGCGACGTACCGCAGGAAGCCGCCGGCCGTGCCGCCGTCGCAGACGCGGTGGTCGAAGGTGAGCGAGAGCTGCACCACCTGACGGACGGCCAGTTCGCCCTGGTGCACCCAGGGCTTGGGGATGATCCGGCCGACCCCGAGCATGGCGGCCTCGGGGTGGTTGATGATCGGCGTGGAGCCGTCGACCCCGAACACCCCGTAGTTGTTCAGGGTGAACGTGCCGCCGGTCAGGTCGGCCGGGGTGAGCGTGGACTCCCGGGCGGCCTCCGTCAGCCGGGCGAACTCGGCCGTCAGCGACTCCGCCGTCCGCTGCCCCGCGTCCCTGACCACGGGGACGACCAGGCCGCGCGGGGTCTGGGCGGCGAAGCCCAGGTGCACGGACGGAAGCCGGACGATCTCCCGGGCGGCGGTGTCCACCGTGGAGTTGAGTTCGGGGAACCGGTCCAGAGCGTGGGCGCAGATCCGGGCGAGGAGCGCGAGCAGCGAGATCTTCGGCCCGCCCGCCGCGTTCATCGCCGTCCGGGCAGCCATCAGCTCGGTCGCGTCGGCGTCGACCCAGCAGGTCGCGTCCGGGATCTCCGTACGGCTCCGGGACAGCTTGTCCGCCACCGCACCCCTGATCCCGCGCAGCGGAATGCGCTCCCCGGCCGCGGCCGGGGCCACGGCGGGGCTCGGGGCGGGCGCCGGGGCGGCGACCGGCTGGTCGAGCGCCGCGAGGACCCGCTCCACGTCGGCCCGCAGGATCAGCCCCTCGGGGCCAGATCCGCGCACCTCACGCAGGTCGATCCCCCGGTCCCTGGCCAGCTTCCGCACGAGCGGCGAGATGACGGGCACCGGCCCCGCCTGTCCGGCGGGCACGGCCGCCGGCGCGGCGGCGACGACGGGCGCGGGCGCGGCCACCGGAGCGGCGGCGGGCGCCGGTGCGGCGGCCGGGTTCGTGTGCCGCACCCGGCGGCGCCGGGCGACGGGCCCGGCCGTGCCGTAGCCGACGAGCACGTTGCCCGAGTGCTCCGACGAGGCCGCGGTCTCGGCGGCGGGTCCACCCGCCCTCGGCGCGGCTTCCGGAGCCGCCTCCGCGAGCTCCTCCGGCGCACCGGTGCCGCCCACGGCGACGGTCAGGAGCGGCGCCCCGACGGGCAGTTCGGTGCCCTCCTCGCCGTACCGGGCGGTGACGACACCGCCGTACGGGCAGGGCACCTCGACCATGGCCTTGGCCGTCTCGACCTCGACGACCGGCTGGTCGATGGCGACGACGTCGCCGACGGCGACAAGCCAGCGCACGATCTCGGCCTCGGTGAGTCCCTCACCGAGGTCGGGCAGCTTGAACTCGAGCACCTGGGCCATCAGTTCCCCGCCTCCCACTGCAGCCGCGCCACCGCGTCCAGGACCCGGTCCACGCCCGGCAGATGGTGCCGCTCCAGCATCGGCGGCGGGTAGGGGATGTCGAAGCCCGCGACCCGCAGCACCGGTGCCTCCAGGTGGTGGAAGCAGCGCTCGGTGACCCGGGCGGCGATCTCCGCGCCCGGTCCGCCGAAGCCGGTCGACTCGTGGACGACGACCGCGCGGCCGGTGCGCCGCACCGAGGCGCAGACGGTCTCGTCGTCGAAGGGCACGAGGGAGCGGACGTCGACGACCTCCAGGTCCCAGCCCTCGGCCTGGGCGGCCTCGGCGGCCTCCAGGCAGACCGGCACCGAGGGGCCGTAGGTGATCAGGGTGGCGCCGGTGCCCCGGCGCCGTACGACGGCCTTGCCGATCGGCTCGACGGGCGCGGGCGCCTCGGGGGACCAGTCGGACTTGGACCAGTAGAGCCGCTTGGGCTCCAGGAAGACCACCGGGTCGTCGGAGGCGATGGCCGCGCGCAGCAGCCCGTAGGCGTCCTCGACGGTCGCCGGGGTGACGACGTGCAGCCCCGGGGTGGCCGTGTAGTAGGCCTCGGAGGAGTCGCTGTGGTGCTCGACGCCGCCGATGCCGCCGCCGTACGGGACGCGGATGACGATCGGCATCGGCACCGCGCCGCGGGTGCGGTTGCGCATCTTCGCCACGTGCGAGAGCAGCTGCTCGAACGCCGGGTAGGCGAAGGCGTCGAACTGCATCTCGACGACCGGCCGCAGGCCGTACATCGCCATGCCGACGGCCGCGCCGAGGATGCCCGCCTCGGCCAGCGGCGTGTCCGTACAGCGGTCCTCGCCGAACTCCTTGGCGAGCCCGTCGGTGACCCGGAAGACACCGCCGAGGGTGCCGACGTCCTCGCCCATCACGTGGACGGTCGGGTCCTCGGCCATCGCGTCGCGCATGGCGCGCTGGAGCGCCTGCGCCATGGTGGCCGGCTTCGGCTTCCCGGCGTTCCCGGCGGCCTTGGCCGCCGCGGGGCCGGTCGTCGCGGTCGTCATCACGCCTCACCCTCGGCTTCGAGCTCGGCGCGCAGCTGCGCCGCCTGTTCGCGCAGCTGCGTCGTCTGCTCGGCGTACACGTGGGAGAAGAGCTCCATCGGGTCGAGCACCGGGTCGGCGTTCATCCGTTCGCGCAGCTCCGCCGCCATCGTCTCGGCGGCCTCCGCCGCCGCGCGCCTGCCGTCCTCGTCGAGCAGGCCACGCTCCGTCAGTTCCCGTTCGAGGATCAGGATCGGGTCGTGCGCCTTCCAGGTCTCGACCTCGCCGGCCGCCCGGTAGCGGGTGGCGTCGTCGGCGTTGGTGTGGGCGTCGATCCGGTAGGTCACGGCCTCGACCAGAGTGGGGCCGCCGCCGCGCCGCGCGCGGGCCACGGCCTCGGTCAGCACCTGGTGGACGGCGACCGCGTCGTTGCCGTCGACGAGCCGGCCCGGCATCCCGTATCCCACGGCCTTGTGGGCGAGGGAGGGGGCGGCGGTCTGCTTGGCGAGCGGCACGGAGATCGCGAACCCGTTGTTCTGGACGAAGAAGACCACGGGGGCCTGCCAGACGGCCGCGAAGTTCAGCGCCTCGTGGAAGTCGCCCTCGCTGGTGCCGCCGTCGCCGACCATGGCGAGCGCGACCACGTCGTCGCCCTTGAGGCGGGCGGCGTGGGCGAGGCCCACGGCGTGCGGGAGCTGGGTGGCGAGGGGGGTGCAGAGCGGCGCGATGCGGTGCTCGTGCGGGTCGTACCCGGTGTGCCAGTCGCCTCGCAGCAGGGTCAGCGCCTGCACGGGGTCGAGGCCGCGGGCGACCGCCGCCAGGGTGTCGCGGTACGAGGGGAAGAGCCAGTCCCGCTCCTCGAGGGCGAGGGCGGCGGCGATCTCGCACGCCTCCTGGCCGGTGGTGGACGGGTACACGGCGAGCCGGCCCTGCTTGGTGAGCGCGGTGGCCTGCGTGTTGTACCGGCGGCCGCGGATCAGCTCCGCGTACAGCCGCAGCAGCAGCGCGGGGTCGGCGTCGGCCACGGCGTCCGTGCCGAGCACGCGCAGCGGCTCGGCCTCGGGCAGCAGCGGGGCGGGGTCGGTGCGCGGCTGCCACGCCGGCGGCGGGGTGGGCCGGTAGGCGTTGACGGCACCGGGCGGCTCTTGGACTGTCGAACTGCGCTGTTGCAACGAGTCCACCTCCTCGTGGGAGCGGGCATAAGACCCGAAGGCGGGTGGCGCGAGTGTGGCGCGCCTCACCTACCGATTGTTCGGTCGTGGAGGCATTTTGGCTACAGGCACCTGCAGCCTGTGGACAAACGGTTCTCCACAGCCTGGGATAGGAGCAGGTCGTCCACCGGAGAGAGGCGGGGGCACATGGCGGATGAACAAATGGCCGAGGACTGGGAGCGGGTCGTCGCACCGGCGCCCGCACCACTGATCCCAGGGGTCCCGGCACGCCCTCTCGATGCCATCGACCGCGACATCCTGCGCATCCTGCAGACGGACGGTCGCGCCTCGATCCGCTCCGTGGCCGAGCGGGTGCACGTCTCCCGGGCCAACGCGTACGCGCGGATCAACCGGCTCATCGACGACGGGGTGATCCGCGGCTTCAGCGCCCGCGTCAACCACGAGCGGGCGGGCCACGGCGCCTCCGCCTACATCACGCTCAAGATCGTCCAGAATTCCTGGCGGACCGTGCGCGAACAGCTCCAGGCACTGCCCGGCGCCGCGCACATCGCCCTGGTCAGCGGTGATTTCGACGTCCTGCTGCTCGTCCACACGCCCGACAACAGGACCCTGCGCGAGCTGGTGCTCACCAAGCTCCAGTCCATCCCCGAGGTCCTCTCCACTCGGACCCTCCTGGTCTTCGAGGAGACCGACCTCGACCCGGACCACCGCGACCCGACCCGCTGAGCCGTCCGGGGGACGAGGGGCCCCAGGACGGTCCCACGGGCAGGCGGCGGCCAGGCCGGGGCCGCGGGGCGTCCGCCCGGCGGCCCAGCGGGTCGCACAGCGGCCCAGCAGGTCGTACAGCGGCCCAGCCGGGGTCGTACGACGGTCAGCGCGGGCCGGCCGTACGGCGGGCGTACGACGGTCAGCGGCCCGTACGGCGGCTCAGCGGGTGGTACGACGGCTCAGCGGGTCGTCCGCAGGCCGTCGAAGGCCAGGTGCACGACGGTCTCGGCGAGCTGCTCGCGCTCCTCCACGGCGTCGGGATGCGGCCGGTACCACTCCACCAGCGAGTTGATCATGCCGAAGAGGAGCCGGGTCGCGAGCCGGATGTCCACGTCCGCCCGCAGGTCGCCCTCGGCCGCGGCCGCCTTCAGGAGCTCGGCCACCCGGTGGTCGAACTCGCGGCGCCGCTCCATCGCCCACCGCTCGGTCGCGGTGTTGCCCCGCACCCGCAGCAGCAGCGTCACGTACGGCAGCTCCGCCATCAGCACCTCGACGGTCCGGCGCGTGACGTGCTCGACCCGCTCCACGGCCCGGCCGCGCGCGGCGCCCGGCTCGTCGAGGATCGCGAAGAGGCCGTCCAGCGCCCGGCTGACCGCCCGCCGCAGCAACTCCTCCTTGCCGGACACGTGGTGGTAGATCGACGACTTGGAGATGCCCGCCGCCTTGGACAGGTGCTCCATGGAGGTGCCGTCGTAGCCGCGCTCGTTGAAGACCCGTACCGCGACCGAGAGCAGCGTCTCGGGGGTGTACGTGTCGCGCTTCGCAGTGGTCATCGGGAGTCCTCCGCGTCCTCGGCGTAGCTCCGGCGCATGAGGGCGACGCTCGGCGCGTACCGTCCCGTCGGGTACCGCTCGTGCAGCCCGCGCAGGAGGCCCGCCGTACGCCGGTATCCGACCTTGGCGGCCCACTCCAGCGGGCCCACCGGGTAGTTGACCCCGAGCCGCATCGCCGTGTCGACGTCCTCGGCGGTGGCCACCCCGCGGCCGACCGCGTCCGCCGCGACGTCGACCAGCATCGCGACCGTACGGGCGACGATCATGCCGGCCACGTCGCCGATCACGGACACCTGCTTGCCGAGGGCCTGGAAGAGCCCCACGGCTTCGGCGAGGGTCTCGGGTGCCGTCCCCTCCCTGGTGGAGAGCACGATCCGGCTCGCGCGCGCGTAGTCGAGCGCGAGGTCGAAGTAGACGATCTCCTCCTCGTGGTACTCGTAGGAGGACTCCCCGTCCGCGAGGTTGAGCTCACCGCCTCCCGGCAGCTTGATGAACCCGCCGTCCCCCTTCTTGCGCCGGACCTCGATCCCGGCCTCCTCGAAGAGCGCGACCAGCGGTTCGGCGGGCCCCAGGTCCCCCCTGACGATGATCTTCGCCGGCGCCGGGGCCGGCGGCGCCGTGTGCGGCTCGGGCCGCTCGGCGCCGTCCGCGTACGAGTACCAGCCGTGCCCCGACTTGCGGCCCAGCCGGCCGGACTCGACGAGCCGGCGCTGCGCGAGCGAGGGGGTGAACTTGGGGTCCTGGTGGAAGGACTCCCAGACGGAGCGGGTGACGGCCTCGTTCACGTCCTGGCCGATGAGATCGGTCAGCTCGAACGGGCCCATGCGGAAGCCGCCGCACTCGCGCAGGGCCGCGTCGATCGTGGCCGGGTCCGCCGCGCCCTCCTCGAAGACCCGCAGCGCCTCGGCGTAGAAGGGGCGGGCGACCCGGTTCACGATGAAGCCGGGGGTGTCCGCGCAGCGCACCGGCGTCTTTCCCCAGCCCTTCACCGTCTCGTACGCGCGCGTGGCGACGTCCGCGTCGGTGGCGAAGCCGCTGACGACCTCGACGAGCGGGAGCAGCGGCGCCGGGTTGAAGAAGTGGAGGCCGACGAACCGGCCGGGCAGCCGCAGCCCTCCCGCGATGGCGGTGACGGACAGCGAGGAGGTGTTCGTGGCGAGGACCGTGTCGTCGCCGACGACCTTCTCCAGGTCGGCGAAGAGCTGCTGCTTGACGTCCAGCCGCTCGACGACGGCCTCGACGACGAGCGCCGCGTCCGCGAGCTCGTCGAGCTCCGCCGCCGCGTGCAGCCGTCCGACGGCCGCCTCGCGCGCGCCCGCGTCCAGGCGCCCCTTCTCGACGAGCCGGTCGAGGCGGGCGGTGAGCGCGGCCACGGCCTCCCCGGCCCGGCCGGGGGCGCTGTCGTAGAGGCGCACGGGGTGGCCGGCGACCAGCGCGACCTGGGCGATCCCCTGTCCCATGGTGCCCGTGCCGACGACGGCGACGGTGCGGTCCCGCGCCACGGCCCCGACTGCTCCTCCGGCCCCTGCGGTCTCCACTGCGGCGGTCTCACTGGCGGTCACGTCGTCGCTCCCCCTGACGGTCACGTTGGCGCTCATAGGAGTGATCCTCCCCGATGGGTTTTCCACAGGATCGACGGACCCCCTTGTCCCGACCGATCGTTCGGTTACTCTAACTCCGTACGCGTCTCCCTGCCCAGCTCGACGAGGAGTTGGTCCATCCCATGGCCATCGCTCAGCTGACCACCGACCGTCTGGCCGAGAAGCACCGGTCCACGCTCGACCAGGCCCTCGACACCATTCGCAGCCGCGCCTACTGGTCGCCGTACCCCGAGCACCCGAAGGCGTACGGCGCGGACGGCTCGCTCGACGCCGCGGCGGGCCTCGCCGCCCACCAGGCCGTGCTGAACACCCGCTTCGAGCTCGACCAGCCCGGCACGGACGGCTGGACCGGCGGCGAGACCTCGCCGTACGGCCCGTCCCTCGGCATCGAGTACCCGCACGCCGACATCGACGTCCTGCTCCCCGCGATGCGCGCCGGCACGGCCGCCTGGCGGGACGCCGGGGCCGAGACCCGCGCCCTGGTCTGCCTGGAGATCCTCGCCCGGATCTCCGCCCGCACCCACGAGTTCGCCCACGCCGTCATGCACACCAGCGGCCAGGCGTTCATGATGGCGTTCCAGGCCGGCGGCCCGCACGCCCAGGACCGCGGCCTGGAGGCCGTGGCGTACGCGTACGCGGAGCAGACCCGCACCCCCGCCGGCCGGGCCGGCTGGTCCAAGCCCCAGGGCAAGCGCGACCCCCTGGAGCTGAGCAAGGAGTTCACCCCGGTCGGCCGCGGCGTCGCCCTGATGATCGGCTGCAACACCTTCCCCACGTGGAACGGCTACCCGGGCCTGTTCGCCTCGCTCGCCACCGGCAACCCGGTCCTGGTCAAGCCGCACCCGCGCGCGGTCCTGCCGCTCGCGCTCACCGTCCGTGTCGCCCGCGAGGTGCTCGCCGAGGCCGGCTTCGACCCGAACCTGGTCGCGCTCGCCGTCGAGCGCCCGGGCGAGGGCATCGCCAAGACCCTGGCCGTCCGCCCCGAGGTCCGGATCATCGACTACACCGGCTCGACCGAGTTCGGCGACTGGCTGGAGGCGAACGCCCGCCAGGCCCAGGTCTACACCGAGAAGGCCGGCGTCAACACGGTCGTGGTCGACTCCACCGACGACTACAAGGGGATGCTCTCCAACCTGGCCTTCTCCCTGTCCCTGTACAGCGGCCAGATGTGCACCACCCCGCAGAACCTGCTGATCCCCCGCGAGGGCATCACCACCGACCAGGGCCCCAAGTCGTACGACGAGGTCGTCGGCGACCTCGCGGCGGCGGTCGGCGGCCTGCTCGGCGACGACGCCCGGGCGAACGGTCTGCTGGGCGCCCTGGTCAACCCGGACGTGAAGGCGCGCCTGGAGGCCGCCGCCGGTCTCGGCGAGGTGGCGCTCGCCTCGCGCGAGGTGGTCAACCCGGAGTACCCGGACGCCGTGGTCCGCACCCCGGTCATCGTGAAGCTGGACGGCTCCAAGCCCGACGCGGAGGCCGCGTACTTCTCCGAGTGCTTCGGTCCGGTCTCCTTCGCCGTCTCGGTGGACTCCACCGCCGACGCCCTGGAGCTGCTCCGCCGCACGGTCCGCGAGAAGGGCGCCATGACCGTCGGCGCCTACACGACATCGGCGGACACCGAGCGCGCGGTGGAGGAGGTCTGCCTCGAGGAGTCGGCGCAGCTGTCGCTGAACCTGACGGGCGGGGTGTACGTGAACCAGACGGCCGCGTTCTCCGACTTCCACGGCTCCGGCGGCAACCCGGCGGCGAACGCGGCGCTGTGCGACGGCGCCTTCGTCTCCAACCGCTTCCGGGTGGTGGAGGTCCGCCGCCAGGCCTGACCTCCGGCGGCGCGGAGGCCCTCCCGGGGCCTCCGGCCGCAGGGAGGCCTCCACAGGGCCTCCGGCGGTGTGGGGGCCCCACGGGGCCTCCGCACGGCTGTCAGGGCGTCTCGATCTCCGCGTACCGCTGCACCCAGGAGTGCATGGCGATGGCGGCGGCCGCCCCTGCGTTGATCGACCTGGTCGAGCCGAACTGGGCGATCGAGCAGACCATCTCCACGTGCGCGCGGGCCTCCTCGGTGAGGCCCGGCCCCTCCTGTCCGAAGAGCAGCACGCAGCGGCGGGGCAGCACGGTCCGCTCCAGCGGGACGGCGCCCGGCAGGTTGTCGATCCCGATGACGGGCAGGCCCTCGGCCGCCGCCCACGAGGTCAGCGACTCGGTGTCCGGGTGGTGCCGGACGTGCTGGTAGCGGTCGGTGACCATGGCCCCGCGCCGGTTCCAGCGGCGCCGGCCCACGATGTGGACCTCCTTCGCCAGGAACGCGTTGGCGGTCCGCACCACCGACCCGATGTTGAAGTCGTGGCCCCAGTTCTCCACCGCCACGTGGAAGTCGTGGCGCCGGGTGTCGAGATCGGCGACCACCGCCTCCCGCGTCCAGTACCGGTAGCGGTCCACGACATTGCGCCGGTCGCCGTCGGCGAGCAGCTCGGGGTCGTACCGCTCGTCCTCGGGCCACGGGCGCGGGTGCGGACCGACGCCGATCTCGGGGCCGAACCCCTCGTCGTACTGGACCGGCTCGGCGGACCCGTCCCCCACGGCCTGCTCGGTTCGGGGCTTCTCTTCGGTGGTGCTCACCCGACGAGGGTACGGGGACCGTGCTCCTCACCCGTACGGCGTTGCTCGGGCAGCGGCTCGGGGGACGCCTTCACGGGCGTCCGCTTCAGCACCCGGTCGCCGACCCGTGCCACCCGGGCGCCGAGCGCCACCAGGAAGGCCGTGGGCAGGAAGACGGCGTCGGCGGAGATCATCGCGAGCGAGAAGACCGGCAGGCCGAGGAGCACCGCGATGCCGGCGTGCTCCAGCATCATCGCGACCAGCAGGACGTTCTTGACCTTGCGGTTGAAGAGCGTGAACGGGAACGCGACCTGGACGATCACCGTGCCGTAGGTCAGCAGCATCACCATGACCCCGCTGGCGCCGAGCAGCTCGGAGACGGCGGGCCAGGGCGAGAAGTAGTCGAGGTGGAGCGGGTAGAACAGCGCGGTGCCGTCCTGCCAGCGCGAGCCCTGGATCTTGTACCAGCCGGCCGTGGCGTAGATCAGGCAGACCTCCACCATGATCACGGCGAGGACGCCGTTGTGCGCGAGGTGGGCGAGGGAGTCGAGCAGGGTGCGCGGCTCGCCGGGGGCGTACCGGCACACCACCCACCAGAGCGCGTTCCCGAGCCACAGCACCCACAGCAGCACCAGCAGCCACCACTCGCCGGTGACGTCGCTGAACCAGGTGGCGGCGAGGAGGAAGCCGCCGAGCACCGTCCACAGCAGCGGGCCGACCAGGTCGCGGCGCACGGGCTCGCCCACCCGGGCCGCGCGGGCCTCGCGGGCCGCCCGGCGGGCGTCGAGCGACCAGACCCGGCCGCAGCGGGTCAGCACGAGGTAGATCGCCATGAGGTGCATGACGTTGTCGCCGCCGTCGCCGACGAAGACGGAGCGATTCTGCAGCGAGAGCACCCCGACCATGAAGACCACGGACACGGCCCGGGTGCGCCAGCCCACCAGGAGCAGCGCGGCGGAGAGCAGCGCGAGCCCGTAGACCAGCTCGAACCAGAGCCGGCTGTCCGACCACATGAGCGCGGTGAAGGCGTGGTTGTCGATCAGCAGCCGCCGGGCCATCTCCCAGGACCACGGGCCGTCGGGGCCGTACAGCTCGTGCCGGTGCGGCAGCTCGCGCAGCAGGTAGAGCAGCCAGGTCAGCGAGAAGCCGATCCGCACGATCGCGGTCTGGTACGGCCCGAGGGAACGGCCCGTGACGGCCTGGACGGCGCGGGCGAGCCGCCGGTCGATCGGTTCCCCCGTACGCGCGCGCGTGGCGGCGGGTCGCCCCGCCGGCGCGCTCGACGACCCGCTCATCGCCCCACTCGTCCGTTCGTTCCCCGCTGTGCTCGTCGCGCTTGTCGACTCGTTCCCCGCTGCGCTCGTCGGCTCGTTCATCGGCCCGCCTCCGTGCGGCTTCGGTCGGCTCCGGGCCGGTCGGCGTCGGTGACCTTCCACCACGGGAGGTCACGGTGGGACGGGGTGGTCTTGTGCTTCTCGGTGCTCCAGCCGGGAGCGGGCACCGGGCGGGTCACGGTGCGCAGCTGGATGCGCCGCACGTCCGAGCCGTGCAGCGACGGCATGGCGTCGAGGCGGAGCACCGCGATCCGGCGTATGTACTGCTCCGAGAGGCGGCCGCGCAGCCCGTTGGCGCGGTTGTCGTCGGCGTGCGAGTTCCGGTAGAAGTCCACGGCCCGGCGGAGCTCGTTCTGCTGCGAGTGGCTGGGGATCGGGTTGTAGCGGATCGCCGTGATGTCCTGGGCGGTCAGGTCGATCCAGTCGGTGGTGCGGATCTCCCCGCCCTCCCCGGCGATCTCGGCGCGCACCTCCACGGAGAGGTTCTGCTGGAGCGGGTTGGGGGCGAAGAGCTTCCAGTTCTGTTCGAACTCGGGGTAGATCCAGTCGTCGACGGCCTCGCCGTGCCGCTTGGTCAGCGTGTTGGACGGCGCCACGTGCAGGAACACCATCGACAGGTGGAGGCAGCCGAGCACCAGGGCGACGGCGAACGCCACGGCGACCACGACCTGGTACGGCAGCGACAACCCCGTGATCCCGGTGCCCGAGCCGGTGCCGGCGGCGTCCAAGGGTTCCGCTTCGCCGGGGCCGGGCCGGTCGTCGTTCACCCCGACCGGGTCCTTTTCCACGTACGCGTCCATCCCGCTCCGACCCCCAACGGCCCACCTCGGTCATTCACAGGGTTGACACCATACGGGCCGCCGACTCACCATTGAAGTCATTCAACCGAACGATCGGTCGGTAGGGGGTCCGATGACCGCAGTGACGGCAGGGACAGCAGAGAGCACGGGCGCGCCCGGTGGCTCGGACGCGGCCGTGGCGGCGGAGCAGGCCGCCTACGAGGCCGTGTTCGACGCCGCTGTCGCCGCCGACGAGCGGATCGAGCCGCGCGACTGGATGCCCGAGGCGTACCGCGCCTCGCTCGTCCGGCAGATCGCGCAGCACGCCCACTCCGAGATCATCGGCATGCAGCCGGAGGCCAACTGGATCACCCGCGCGCCCTCGCTGCGGCGCAAGGCGATCCTCATGGCCAAGGTCCAGGACGAGGCCGGACACGGCCTGTACCTGTACAGCGCGGCGGAGACCCTCGGCACCAGCCGCGACGAGCTGCTCGACAAGCTCCACTCCGGCCGCCAGAAGTACTCCTCGATCTTCAACTACCCCACGCTGACCTGGGCCGACGTCGGCGCCATCGGCTGGCTGGTGGACGGCGCCGCGATCACCAACCAGGTCCCCCTGTGCCGCTGCTCCTACGGGCCGTACGCCCGCGCGATGGTCCGCGTCTGCAAGGAGGAGTCCTTCCACCAGCGGCAGGGGTACGAGGCCCTGCTCGCCCTCTCCCGCGGCACCGAGGCGCAGCACGCCATGGCGCAGGACGCGGTGGACCGCTGGTGGTGGCCCTCGCTGATGATGTTCGGCCCCCCGGACGCCGAGTCGACCCACACCGCCCAGGCGATGGCGTGGAAGATCAAGCGCCACTCCAACGACGAGCTGCGCCAGCGCTTCGTCGACATCGCCGTGCCCCAGGCGGAGGCCCTCGGACTCACCCTCCCGGACCCCGACCTCCGGTGGAACGAGGAGCGCGGGCACTACGACTTCGGGCCGATCGACTGGACCGAGTTCTGGGACGTCCTCAAGGGGAACGGCCCGTGCAACGACCAGCGGCTCAGCAAGCGGCGCCAGGCCCACGAGGACGGCGCCTGGGTCAGGGAGGCGGCCGCGGCCTACGCGGAGAAGCACACCGGCACGCACGGAGAGGCACAGGCATGACGAGCGACGGTTGGCCGCTGTGGGAGGTGTTCGTGCGCTCCCGCCGCGGACTGTCCCACACCCACGCGGGCAGTCTCCACGCGCCCGACGCGGAGATGGCCCTGCGCAACGCCCGCGACCTGTACACCCGCAGGAGCGAGGGCGTGTCGATCTGGGTCGTCCCCTCCACGGCGATCACCGCCTCCTCGCCGGACGAGAAGGACCCCTTCTTCGAGCCGGCCGCGGACAAGCCCTACCGCCACCCGACCTTCTACGAGATCCCGGAGGGGGTGAAGCACCTGTGAGCACCCCGACCACGCACGAGGCCGCCGCGTTCGCCGGCGCCGCCCTCGCCCTCGGCGACGACGCCCTCGTCCTCTCCCAGCGCCTGGGGGAGTGGGCCGGCGCCGCCCCCGTCCTGGAGGAGGAGGTCGCCCTGGCGAACATCGCCCTCGACCTCCTCGGCCAGGCCCGCGTCCTGCTCTCGCTCGCCGGCGACGAGGACGAACTCGCCTTCCTCCGCGAGGAGCGCTCCTTCCGGAACGTCCAGCTGGTCGAACAGCCCAACGGCGACTTCGCCCACACCATCGCCCGGCAGCTGTACTTCTCCACCTACCAGCGGCTCCTCTACGGACAGCTGGCCGCCGGCGACGGCCCCTTCTCCGGCCTCGCCGCGAAGGCCGTCAAGGAGGTCGCCTACCACCAGGACCACGCCGAGCACTGGACCCTGCGCCTCGGCGACGGCACCGCCGAGAGCCACGACCGGATGCAGCGCGCCTGCGACGCCCTGTGGCGGTACACCGGCGAGCTGTTCCAGCCCGTCGACGGCCTCGACCTGGATCACGAGGCCCTGGAGAGCGCCTGGCTCGCCTCGGTCACCGACGTCCTCGGCCGGGCCACGATCACCCTGCCCTCCGGACCCCGCACCGGCGCCTGGGCCGCGGGCGCCGGCCGGCAGGGTCTGCACACCGAGTCCTTCGGGCGGATGCTCGCCGAGATGCAGCACCTGCACCGCAGCCACCCGGGCGCGACATGGTGACCATGACGGCCCTGGAGGAGGAACTGAGCCGGATCGCCGGCGCCGTTCCCGACCCCGAGCTGCCCGTCCTCACCCTGGAGGAGCTCGGCGTCATGCGGGGCGTCCAGGTCACCGGCCCCGGCCGCGTCCAGGTCTCCCTCACCCCGACGTACACGGGCTGCCCCGCGATCGAGGCCATGTCCTCCGACATCGAGCACGCGCTCCACGAGCACGGCGTGCCGGAGGTCTCCGTCGTCACGGTCCTCGCCCCCGCGTGGTCCACCGACGACATCAGCGAGGAAGGCCGGCGCAAGCTCGCCGAGTTCGGCATCGCCCCGCCCCGCCCCCAGGGCCCGGCGGACGGCCCCGTACCGCTGACCCTCGCGATCCGCTGCCCGAACTGCGGCTCCACCGAGACCGAGCTGCTCAGCCGCTTCTCGTCCACGGCCTGCAAGGCACTGCGCCGCTGCACCGCCTGCCGCGAACCGTTCGACCACTTCAAGGAGTTGTAGATGGCGTCCTCAGGCTCCGCGCGGGCCGGATTCCAGCCGCTCCGGGTGAGCGAGGTCGAGCGGCTCACGGACGACTCCGTGGCCGTCACCTTCGCCGTCCCGCCCGAGCTCCACGACACGTACCGTCACCTCCCCGGCCAGCACCTCGCCCTGCGGCGCACCGGCGAGCAGGGCGAGGAGATCCGGCGCACGTACTCGATCTGCGCCCCCGCCGCCCCGGCCGGCGAACCCCCCGTCCTGCGCGTCGGCATCCGGCTCGTCGACGGCGGCTCGTTCTCGACGTTCGCGCTCAAGGAGCTGGCCGTCGGCGACGTCGTCGAGGTCATGGAGCCCATGGGCCGCTTCACGCTCGCCCCGCGCCCCGGCCACTTCGCGGCCGTCGTCGGCGGCAGCGGCATCACCCCGGTCCTCTCGATGGCCGCCACCGTGCTCGCCCGGGAGCCGGAGGCCAGGTTCTGCCTGATCCGGAGCGACCGCACCGCATCGTCCACGATGTTCCTGGACGAGGTCGCCGACCTCAAGGACCGCTACCCCGACCGCTTCCAGCTGGTCACCGTCCTCTCCCGCGAGGAGCAGCAGGCGGGTCTGCCGTCCGGCCGCCTCGACCGCGAGCGGCTGACCGAACTGCTGCCGGCGCTGCTGTCAGTCGGCGAGATCGACGGCTGGTTCCTCTGCGGCCCGTTCGGGCTCGTCCAGGGTGCCGAACAGGCCCTGCGCGGCCTCGGCGTGGACCGCGGCCGGATCCACCAGGAGATCTTCCACGTCGACGACGGCTCCGCTCCCGCCCCGGCCCCGGCGGCCGACACCCCGGCGCACGCCACCCTCACCGCGACCCTCCACGGCCGCTCCGGCACCTGGCCGGTCGAGCGGGGTGAGACGCTGCTCGACACCGTGCTCCGCGCCCGAGCCGACGCCCCGTACGCCTGCAAGGGCGGGGTGTGCGGCACCTGCCGCGCCTTCGTCGTCGGCGGAGAGGTCCGGATGGACCGCAACTTCGCCCTGGAGCCGGAGGAGACCGAAGCGGGGTACGTGCTGGCCTGCCAGTCCCATCCCGCCACCTCCGACGTGGAGTTGGACTTCGACCGCTGACCCCGACCGCCGACAGCCGGCCCTGAAGCCGACCGCCGACCCCGCCGACCGCCCGAGCCGTCGGCGAGGTCGGCTTCCGCCGCGGGGTTCCACCGCCGGGTTGCGCCGCCGGGTTGCATCGTCGGGTCCCGCCGTCGGGTTCCCCGTCAGGTTCCGCCGCCGACTTCGATGGCCGACTTCGATGGCCGACTCCGGTGGCCGACTCCGGCGAGCGACTCCGGTGGCCGACGAAGTGCCGGCCTCGCCATTCCCTTCGCCTAGAACCTGTTCTATCTTGACGGTCCGTCAGGAGCGCTCGAACAGCAGCGGACGCGGCAACGGGAGGGCACGGCAGTGGACTTCACCTTCACCGACGAGCAGCAGGCGGCCGCCGAGGCGGCCAAGGCGGTCTTCTCAGGCGTCGCGCCCGACGCGGTGCCCAGCCCCGCCCTCACACCGGGCGCCGTGTCCGACGACTTCGACCGACCGCTCTGGTCCCGCCTCGCCGCCGCCGATCTGCTCGGCCTCGTGCTGGCCCCCGAGCACGGCGGCGCCGGCCTCGACGCCGTCGCGCTCTGCCTGGTGCTCCGCGAGGCCGCCCGCGTCCTCGCCCGCGTCCCGCTCCTGGAGACCAGCGCCGTCGCCATGACCGTCGAGCGGTACGCCGACTCGGAGACGGCCGCCGCCCTGCTCCCCCGCGTCGGCCGCGGCGAACTCGTGCTCACCGCCGCCTCCCACGGGCGCACCGGCCACGACGCGGCCGACCTGGCCGTCATCGCCCGCCGCGACGGCACAGACTGGGTCCTCGACGGTCTCCAGACCGCGGTCCCCTGGGCGCACGTGTCCGACCTCGTCGCCATCCCCGCCCGCACCCCCGACGGCCGCACGGTCCTCGCCCTGCCGTCCCGGTCCCACGAAGGCCTCGGCCTCACCGAGCAGTACTCCACGAACGGCGAACTCCTCGCCGAGCTGCGGCTCGACGGCGTCCGCCTCGGCAGCGCCGACGTCATCGACGCCGACGGCGCCTGGGAACACCTGCGCGCGCTCCTCACCACCGGCACCTGCGCGCTCGCCCTCGGCCTCGGCGAGGCCGTCCTCACCATGACCAGCCAGTACACCGGCAAGCGCGAGCAGTTCGGCCACCCCGTGGCCACCTTCCAGGCCGTCGCCGTCCAGACCGCCGACCGCTACATCGACCTGCGCGCCATGGAGGCCACCCTCTGGCAGGCCGCCTGGCGCGTCTCCACCGGGGCCGGCGGGGCGCTGCCCGCCGCCGGGGACGTCGCCGTAGCGAAGATCTGGGCGTCCGAAGGCGTACGACGCGTGGTGCAGACCGCCCAGCACCTGCACGGGGGCTTCGGCGCCGACACCGACTACCCCCTGCACCGCTACCACGCGTGGGCCAAGCACCTCGAACTCTCGCTCGGCCCCGCCGCCGCCCACGAGGAGGCACTGGGCGACCTCCTGGCCGCCCATCCCCTCGGCTAGGGGGTGTCCGGCCCTGAACCGGCGGACACTCCCTGGACTCCTGTCCGCCGGGTCAGCGGACGAATGCGGGACTGCCGTCCTCGGACACCATCGGGCGCCCGACACCGGCCCAGTCGATCATGCCGCCGTCGACGTTCACCGCGTCGATGCCCTGCTGCACCAGGTACTGGGTGACCTGCGCAGACCGGCCGCCGACGCGGCACATCACAAAGGCTCGACCGCGCTCGGCGACGGCCTCCGTCACCTCACCGAAGCGGGCGACGAAGTCGCTCATCGGGACGTGCAGCGCGCCCTCGACGTGGCCGGCCTCCCACTCGTCGTCCTCCCTGACGTCCAGCACCAGGGCATCGGCCGGTACGGAAGCCGCGTCCACCGAGGGCAGCGGGGAGAAATTCATGGGAACGGCCTTCTCTCGTCAGTATTGCCCGAACGAACTCGAGCGCACGGAAAAACCTACTCCACCAGCCCCGCCAGCTGGGCCTCCCGCTCGGAAACCTGCGCGAGCAGCTGCTCGGCGATCTCCTCGAGGAGCCGGTCCGGATCGTCCGGCGCCATCCGCAGCATCGCGCCGATCGCGCTGTCCTCCAGCTCCCGCGCCAGGGCCGACAGCATGTCCTTGCGCTCGGCCAGCCACTCCAGGCGCGCGTACAGCTCCTCGCTCTCGCTGAGCCGCTCCTCGGCCGGCACCGGTCCGGCCTCCCACTCGGCCGAGAGCTCGCGGAGCAGCGCCTCGTCACCACGGGCGTAAGCGGCGTTCACACGGGTGATGAACTCCTCGCGCCGCTTCCGCTCCTCCTCCTCGCGGGCCAGGTCGGGGTGGGCCTTGCGGGCCAGCTCGCGGTAGAGCCGGCGCGCCTCCTCACCGGGCCGGACCCGCTTCGGCGACTGCACCGGACGGTCGGTGAGCATCGCGGCGGCCTCGGGGGAGAGGCCGTCGGAGTCGATCCAGTCGTGGAAGAGCTCCTCCACCCCCGGCATCGGCATGACCGCGGCCCGTGCCTCCTGGGCCAGCCGCAGGTCCTCGGGATCCCCGCTGCGCGCCGCACGGGCCTCGGCGATCCGGGCGTCGAGCTCGTCGAGCCGCGCGTACATCGGACCGAGCCGCTGGTGGTGCAGGCGCGAGAAGTTCTCCACCTCGACCCGGAAGGTCTCCACCGCGATCTCGAACTCGATCAGCGCCTGCTCGGCCACCCGCACGGCCTGCTCGAGACGCGCCTCGGGCCGCTCGTCCCCGGGCCCCTCGTTCACACCCTGGTCCACGCTCACGTCCACGCCCGCCCAGTCCTCGTTCCGCCTCGACCCGTCCAGCCTACGGTCCTCACACGCCCGGTTCCGCCACGGTGCGGCCCGTGCGGATGGCGGTGAGGAGGTCGGCGTGGTCTGCCTCGGTGCGGTCCGCGTAGCCGACCGCGAAGGACGCGACGGCCTCGTCCAGCTCCTCGTTCTTCCCGCAGTAGCCGGATATCAGGCGCGGGTCGGCGCTGTGGGCGTGGGCGCGGGCGAGCAGGGCGCCGGTCATCCGGCCGTAGTCGTCGAGCTCGTCGGCGGTGAGGGCGGCGGGGTCGACGCTGCCCTTGCGGTTGCGGAACTGGCGCACCTGGAAGGGGCGCCCGTCGACCGTGGTCCAGCCGAGCAGATGGTCGCTCACGACCTGCATCCGCTTCTGTCCGAGGACCACCCGTCGCCCTTCGTGACCGGCGTCGGGCACGGTGAAGCCGGCGGCGGGCAGATGGGGGAGCAGCGCGGACGGCCTGGCCTCCTTGACCTGGAGCACCAGCGGCTCGCCCCGGTGGTCGAGGAGCAGGACGACGTAGGACCGGGTGCCGACGCTGCCGGTGCCGACGACCCGGAAGGCGACGTCGTGGACGGCGTACCGCGCGAGGAGCGGCAGTCGGTCCTCGGACACCGTCTCCAGGTACGCGCCGAGGGCGAGGGCGACCTCGGCCGCTTCGGCGTCGGGGACCCTGCGCAGCACCGGGGGAGCGTCGACGAACCGGCGGCCGCCGCCCTCGGCGTCCGCCACGGCCTCGGTCGAGCGGGCGGCGAAGCGGGCGCTGGTGTTGTTGCGGGCCTTGGCGGAGACCCGCTCCAGGGTGCCTATGAGGTCGCGGGCGTCGGTGTGGGAGACGAGTTCCTCGTCCGCGATCGCGTTCCAGGCGTCGTGGGCGGGGAGCCGGGCGAGCAGGCGCATGGTGCGCCGGTAGGCGCCGACGGTGTCGAAGGCGGCGGCCCGGCACGTGTCCTCGTCGGCGCCGACCTCGCGTCCGGCGAGGACGAGGGAGGTGGCGAGGCGCTTGAGGTCCCATTCCCAGGGGCCGACGACGGTCTCGTCGAAGTCGTTGAGGTCCATGACGAGCCGGCCGCGGGCGTCGCCGTAGAGGCCGAAGTTGGCGGCGTGCGCGTCGCCGCATATCTGGGCGGCGATGCCGGTGACGGGTGTCCCGACGAGGTCGTGGGCCATGAGTCCGGCGGAGCCGCGGAGGAAGGCGAAGGGGCTCGCCGCCATCCTGCCGACGCGCAGCGGCGCGAGCTCGGGGACGCGGCCCCGGTTGGACTCCTCGACGGCGCGGACGGCGTCGGGGCGGTCGGACGCGAGGGCGGGCCGGTCGTGCGACGAGCGCGGGACCGGCTCGCGCAGTCGCCTGCCCTGCTCCTTGGGGGAGGTCCCGGAGCCGGTGCCCGTGCCGGCGGAGGCGCGGCGCGCGAACCCCGGCACGTGCGGGACCCTGTCGCCCTCCGTCTCCGTGTCCGTACCGCGCTGTCCTGGCACGACGGCCCTGCTCTCGTCCATGGGACGCCCTCCCCCGATGCGATGTTCCAACATCATCCGGCCCCGACCGTACCGCCGCGTCCGATCGGCGTCTCCCCCTGTGGACGACGCCCTGTGGACAACCTCCCGCGGGGGGACGGTCAGACCGCGACCGCCTCCTCCACCTCCTCCTCCGCCTCGGCCGGGGTCGCCGCCCGGACGCACGGCCCGTCCACGGTCTTCCGGCGGGCCTCGGTGACGCCGGCGGCGGCGACGAGGGCGGCTCCGGCGAGCAGCCAGAGGGAGAGGGTGAGGACGTGCCCGCCGAGCGCGTGCCCGTCGAAGTAGACGTGGCCGCGGACGCCCTCCACGAAGCCGGCACCGTTCCAGAAGGCGTGCAGCGCGCCGAAGAAGCCGGGCTGGAGCTCGGGCCGGTAGATGCCGCCGGAGCTCGTGAAGTTGAGCATCACGAACAGCACCATGACGCCGAGGGTGGTCCAGCGGCGCAGGAAGGTGTGGAGGCCGACGCCGACGAGCAGGATGCCCGCCGCGTACAGCCAGGACAGCGCCCACACCCCGCCGAGTCCCTGGTCGACGAGGTGGAAGACGGGCCCGGCGAACAGGGTGCCGACGAGGCTGACGACGAGGGACGTGCCGGCGGCGAGGAGGACCCTGATCCGCATCGGCAGGACGGCGCCGGCTCCGCCGATGACGGCGACCGAGGCGTACGCGCCGATGCTGAGGGCGACGAGCAGGAAGAAGACGCCCTGTCCGGTGGGGTCGCCGGAGGCGACGGGGGCGACGTCGGTGACCTGGAGCGGGGCGCCCTGGCCGGCCGCGACCTTGGTGAACACCTTCTCCACGGCCATGGCGCTGGTGTCGGAGGAGGCCGAGGCGACGAGCAGTTCGGGCTTCCCGCCCGGGATGTACGCGCCGAAGCTGTGCTGCTCGCGCAGGGCGGTGACGGCCGTCTCCCGGTCGGCGACGGTACGGACGTCGAGGGCGCCCGCGCCCTTGTCCTGGAGGGTCTGGGCGAGGACCTGGGCGGTGGGGCCCGAGCCGACGACGTCGACGCGCAGGTCGTGCGGTGCGGGGGCGTGGAAGGCGCCGAGGTAGGCGAGTCCCATTCCGACGCACATCAGCAGGGGAGTGAGCAGATGTCCGAGGACATGCCGCAACGCACCGGTGGTGTTCGGTCCTGCGGACACGAGGCCTCCATCGTTGGCTTTTACAACTAAGTATCCGTTGTACTATACAACCGAAGGCGCGGGATGGGCGAACAGCGCCCTGACCACGGCAAAGGGAGCGCACCATGACCGGCACACAGCCCGCACGCGAGGCGCCCATGACCGGCACACAGCCCGCACGCGAGGCGCCCATGACCGGCACACAGCCCCCGCGCGAGGCGTCCGTGGACGTCATCCAGCGCGAACTGACGGCCTTCGCCCGCCGGGCCCGCGCCGCGGCGGCCCGGGTCCACCCCGAGCTCCCGCTCGTCTCCTACACGCTCCTCGCCCACATCGAGGAACAGCGCGGCTGCCGGGCCACCGACCTCGCGGCCCACTACCTGCTGGACAAGTCGACGGTCAGCCGCCAGGTCGCCGGCCTGGAGAAACTCGGCCTGGTCGAGCGCCGCCCCGCCCCCGACGACCACCGCGTCCACGTCCTGCACCCGACCGAGGCGGGCTCCAGGATCCTCGCCACGGCCCAGACCAACCGCCTCGCCGCCTACCAGGAGCGCCTCAAGGACTGGTCCGCCGAGGACCTCGCCCACTTCGCCGCGTACCTGCTCCGCTACAACGCCGCCGGCACCAGCGGCCTCCCCGAGGGCCCCCCGCGCTGACGGACCCCCTCCCACCCGTCACCGGGCCCACGCCCGGCAGGCCGGCACGGGCGGGCCCGCCGCTACAGCCCGGCGTCCCGCGCCAGCAGCGCCGCCTGCACGCGGTTCTCGCAGTCCAGCTTGGCCAGGATGCGGCTCACGTACGTCTTCACCGTGGCCTCGCTCATGTGCAGCCGCTTTCCCGCGTCCGCGTTGGACAGCCCCTCGCCGAGCAGCGCCAGCACATCGCGCTCCTTCTCGCTCAGCGCCGCCACCCGCACCCGCGCCTGCTCGGACCGGGCGGCCTCCCGGCCCGTGGCGAGCCGCTCCACGACGTGCCGGGTCGCCGCCGGAGACAGGTAGGCGTCCCCCGCCGCGGCCGCCCGCACCGCTCCGATCAGCTCGGCCGGCGCCGTGTCCTTGAGCAGGAATCCGGCTCCCCCGTGCTCCAGTGCCCGCAGCACGTTCTCCCGCTCCCCGAAGGTCGTCAGGACGATGACCCGGGCCGCCGGCGCCGCGCGGCGCAGCTCCGGCATCGCCGAGAGACCGTCGAGCACCGGCATCTGGATGTCGAGCAGCACCACGTCGGCGGCGTGCGCCCGCGCCGCCTCGATCGCCTCGCGGCCGTTGGCGGCCTCCCCGACGACCTCGATCTCCGGGTCCGAGATGAGGATCATCCGGATCCCGGCCCTGATCAGAGGCTCGTCGTCGGCGATCACGACCCTGATGGGCTGCCCTGCCACAGCTACTCCCCCACGGCTCCGGTACGGGCCGCCCAGCGCTACCGCTGCTTGACCTCGTACGACTTCTTCTCGATCAGCTTGCCGTCCTTGAAGCAGAACCGGAAAACGGGCTCCGTGCCGAAGGTCTCGCCCAGCTCCGAGGACATCAGCACCAGGCAGTCGGCACCCGCCGGCCTCGCGGGTCCCTCCTTGTTCAGGCCGACGGTGGCTATCGTCTCGCCCGAGGGCAACTGCTCCCGTACCTCCTTCTCGGGCATCCCGACCTCCACCGCGTCGTACTCCATGGGATCGATCATCCCGTCCTCGACGGAACCCACCAGGAAGTAGAGGCCGAAGCCCGCCGCGACCACGAGCAGGACGAGCGCGGCGAACGCTATCCCGCACCCCAGCGCGATCGCACCGCCCGTGCCGCTGCGCCTTCCCCCGCGTACCGCCATCGCCAACTCCCGCTCCGTGAAAGTCCAGTCGGCCGGTCCGACCGCGACCGGACGACCATCACCGACGAGCGGCCTGGTGGTCTGCTGCCGGAAGTCGTCGGCCTCGTCGACCAAAGGCGCTGCCTCCGCGACCGGCGCCGCCCCGTACGGCAGCATCCCCGCCACCCGGAACCCGCCGCCGTCGGCCGGACCCGCGTGGCACATGCCGCCCACCAGCCGGGCCCTCTCCGCGAGTCCGGCCAGCCCCTGGCCGCCGCTCACCACGTCCTCGGCGGGCCCGCCCGACGGCTGCGCGTTGAGGATCTCCACGACGAACGTGTCCGGCTCGTAGCGCAGTTCGACGCCGATCGACGCCCCCGGCGCGTACTTGTAGGCGTTGGTGAGGGCCTCCTGGACGATCCGGTACGCGGCATGGTCGGCGGCCGGCGCCAGTGACCGCTCCTCCCCGAGCCGTCGCAGCCCGACCGCGGTGCCGGCGGCCCGCGCCGACTCGACGAGCCCCTCGATCCCGGCGATGCCCCGCGCCGCCCGGCCCGTCTCGTCCCCGGCCAGAGCGGGAGCCGCCGCACCGTCCGAAGCCCCGACGCCGTCGCGGAGTATCCCGACGACCTCCCGCAGTTCGTGCATCGCGGTCACCGACGCGTTCCGCAGGACGCCGACCACCTCGCGCTGCCGATCGCCCAGCTCGCGGTCGACCTCGAGGGCGCCCGTGTGCA
Organism: Streptomyces wedmorensis; assembly: GCF_000716445.1. Lineage (GTDB taxonomy): Bacteria > Actinomycetota > Actinomycetes > Streptomycetales > Streptomycetaceae > Streptomyces > Streptomyces wedmorensis. Next base: position 135,511 of record NZ_JNWK01000004.1, on the reverse strand, counting down.
CGGCGATCAGCGCCAGTTGGTGCCCGAGGCTGTCGTGCATGTCCTGCGCGATCCGCTGCCGCTCCCGCAGCCGGGCCTGCCAGGCCACCATGGTGCGCTCGCGCAGCAGTTGGGCGTTGCGCTCCTGGAGCGCGTGGAGCAGGGTCCGCCGCTGGGTCCAGTAGCGGTGGGCGAGTCCGGGGGCCAGCGTGGTGCCCAGGTAGTAGAGCGTCGCGATGAAGGCGACGACGAGCATCTGCTGCCGGTCCCAGGACTCCAGGAGCGTGGCTCCGACGTTCAGGACGAAGGCGGCGATGTACGCGGTCAACGCGTGCCCCGCACCCACGATGTACCGGCCGGACGACCAGCCGACGACCAGCAGCAGCGGCCCGAGACCGGGCACGAAGGGCGTGAGCCCGGCGGCCAGGACGAGCGTGCTCGACGGGAGTCTTCGGCGTACCAGCGAGAGCACTGCGGCACCGGCGGCGACCGCGGCCAGTCGCCATCCCTCACCGCCCAGGATGTCCTCGGTCCCGGCGGCGAGCAGCGCCACGACCACGGCGAGCGCCACCTCCCCGGTGGTCCTGCGCCCCGACCACTGCCCCGGCACCAGGAACCAGGCCCACCAGTCGGCGACCCGGGCCCCGATCACGCCCGCGCCCCGACTCCCCGACTTCGCCATCTCGTCCACGCTCGCACCCTAGGCAGCGCCCCCCGGCCCTGGCGCCTCTCTTTCGTCGCCCCCGCCGACGACCAAAGTCGCACCCCGGACCCGCGGCCCCAGGCACCCGGCCCCAGGCACCCGGCACCCGGTCAGCCCGACACCCGGTCAGCCAGCCCCCGGCCCGAGCCCACCCCCGGTCAGCCAGCCCCCGGCCCGAGCCCACCCCCGGTCAGCCAGCCAACCACGATCACACTCCGCCATCACATGATTTTTTCCGGTCATCTCCCACCCCCCGACTTGACTTGTTTCTTCCTGGCGATCGATGCATACGGAATCAAAGATTGACCCCCGAAGCGGGCCCCGGGAGAGGGGCAAATGACTATCGATGGGGGAATTTTGCTCAAGTTCAGAAAGCGGTCCGCCGCCGCTGTCATAGGACTCGCCTGTGCGTCGGCACTCCTGTCGAGCCCCGCCCAGGCCAATGACTACAACGTCTCTCCCAATCAGTGCTACGACGCCTATTACTTCAAGTTCCAGCTGTTCTACAACTCGGACTTCAAGGGCTCGTGGATAAAGTTCGGGTACAGCGAGGAGAACTTCGGAGCCTATGACGGCACTCCCGGCTACCTGATCTACAACTTCTGCCCGAATCGCGGCGCGGGCAGCGATACACAGGTGAAGAACAACGCCGCATCGGCACACAACCACAAGGACTACGGCCTTGCGTGCGTCGCCCGCGTCCACTTCAACAGCTTCCAGAAGGGAGTCTGGGACGACATCCCCGCGGACCACTACAAGAACCTGGTGAACACGTACAACGAGAACGCTTCGTTCGAATGGAGGGGTACGCAGTGCTGAGCGACAAGGAAACGGTCGAGAGGTCGCCGTCCGTGCGCAGGAACCGGGCCTTCAAGCCGACCGTCGCCGCGCTGGCCGTCGTGGCCCTCAGCGGCGCCGTCGTAGCCGGCGTCGACTCCTTCGACGAGCAGGAGATCGCACAGGCGAACGTGGCCTCGGTTCCGGCGGCGGAGCTGTGGCGGACGCCGTCGGTCGCCCCGCAGGCCGATGACCCGTCCACCTGGACGCTGCCGATCCGCGCGTACCAGGTGAACGGCAACGAGGTGAACCGCACGCTCCTGTCCGCCGCCCAGGCCAAGAAGGCGGCGGCCTGCCTGGACCGCTTCGGCGTCGCGGCACCGTTCACCGCCCCGCAGTCCTGGGCCGAGGCGGCGCCCACCGCGCACGCCGGGCCCAAGAACGGCATGGACGTCCGGTACGGGGACCACGACCTCGCGAAGGTGTCGGCCTACGGCTACGGCTGGCCCGACGAGGCGCAGGCGGGCGCCCGGAGCGCCCGGTCCGTCGTCGCCGACGCGGAGCTGAGCCCGGAGGTCGAGCTGGCCCTCTACGGCCCCGGCGGCCGCACCGGGAAGGTGGCGGCCCGCACGGCCGCGGCCCCCACCGTGAACGGCAAGGCGGTGCCCGCCGCCGGCTGCGCCGGAGAGACCGATCAGGCGCTCGTCGGGCGCACCCGTACGCCCGGTGTCCTGGACACCACCGAGGACGCGATCACCAAGCTGGAGCGCCGTTCCTGGGACAACATGCTCACGGACCCGCGGACCCTCGCGGTATTCGGGAAGTGGTCGTCCTGCATGAAGTCCAGGGGATTCGATTACAAGGACCCCTGGGCGGCCAACGACGACCCCCGCTGGATCGCCAGCGGCGGAAAGTCCGCCGAGGCGATCGCGACGGCCAAGGCCGACGTCACGTGCCGGAATTCCTTCGGGGTCTCGGAAACCATGCACAAGGTCGAAACCGATTGGCAGCAGCGCCTCCTGAAGGAGAACCCGAAGGTGGCCGCCGAGGCGAAGGGGTACACCCAGCGCGTCATGGCACAGGTCGACGCGACGCTGGGTCGCTGAGACCCGTCGTTCCCCGATCCCCGAATGTGCGATGCGGCCCACCGGCGGCATCGCACATTCGCGCATTCCGGGCATAGGCGACCCAGCGCCCCAGTCCCTGCGTGGGCAGCCAAAACAGACTAAGCATGCCGTTATATCCGAGGTGACATACTACAGTCCGTGACACTGGGTAGTCATCGAGCCAGGCATCCGAGAGATCACGCCACCACGCCTCGTCGGGGCGCCCCCCTCACCCCCACCGGGAGCGCCACCGATGACTCGACGACTCCCGTCGGCGATAGCACACCCCTTCAAACCGAACAGGCATACATAGATGCCGAGTTCAGGGCCCCGTCGATATTCGGATGCGAGAATTCCGCCGCCCGCCGAACGCCGTCGACTCCGCCAGGCCGAACACGAGGCAAACAGCTACCCTCCGTACGCGGAACATTAGCGAGGATGGTTCCGGGCACTCGTATCGATCTTGAAAACGAGACCGACCAGACTGTTTACTCGCGAGGAACCGATACATGCAACACGCATTGAATGGATCCTCATGCCTGCCCAGAACCTTGTCCGAGACCTGGAGATACTTCGCGGGAAACGGGTAGCGGTCATCGCCGGCCCGGTTTCCCAGGAGGACGCCCTCTACCTGCGCACGGTGCCGCGGGCCCAGTGGTCGCTGACGGCCATCCTCGAAGCGCTGACCGACTCGGGCGTGCGCTGCGAGCACCTGGACCCGACGGCCCCGGACTTCATCACCCGGATCACCGGCTTCGACGCGGCCTTCCTCAACGTCCACGGACCCTACGGAGAAGACGGCAGGATCCAGGGACTCCTGGACTTCCTCTCCGTGCCGTACACCTCGTCCGGCGTGCTGGCCAGCAGCGTCGGCATGGACAAGCTGGTCTCGAAGGCCGTCTTCGCGCACCTGGGCATCGCCACCCCGCGCAGCTCGCGGCTCCTGTCGCCGAAGACCGCCGCCGCCGTCGCGGCGGACTTCCCGCTGCCCGCCATGCTGAAGGCCGTGGACGGCGGCAGCAGCGTCGGCCTCCGTCTGATCGAGCGGACCGAGGAACTCGTCCCGGCCCTCACGGAAATGACGGAGCGCGGATTCACCCGGTGCTTCCTGGAGGAGTTCATCACCGGACGGGCGATGACGATCAGCGTCATCCCGTCCGACGAAGGCCTGCTCTGCATGCCGCCGCTGGAATTCGTCACCAGCGCCGCCTATTACGACGAGTCCACCAAGCTCGGTGGCGACGACGCGCCCTCCATCGAATACCGCGTCCCCGACGACCTCCCGGAACACACCGTCAAGGAGATGGCGCGCGGCGCCGAATCCCTCCACGAATTCCTGGACTGCCGAGGCGCCATCCGGGTCGATTACATGATCGACGCCGACGACGTGCCGTACGCGCTGGAGACGAACACCATTCCCGGCCTCCAGCGGCACAGCAACCTCCCGGTCTCCTGCGCCGAAGCGGGGATCTCCTACGACGAACTCGTGATCGGGCTGCTGGCGGAGGCAGTGAAGCGGGCCACTCCCGCCCCCTGGACCGTGTCCTGATGCGAGCCGCCCTGCGCAGCCTCGAACTGCTGCCGTCAGACCCCGGCCTCCGGCGCTTCGCGTCGGCCAATCTGGTGAACACCGTCGGCAGCGGCCTGTACCTCACGGGCAGCGCGCTCTTCTTCACCCGCGTCATCGGCCTGTCCTCCGGGCAGGTGGCACTCGGCCTCGGTACCGCCACGGCCGTCGGTCTCGCCCTGATGGTGGTGTGCGGGAGGCTCGCCGACCGCATCGGCGCCAAACCGGTCTACCTGGCCCTGCTGCTCCTCCAGGCCACCGCCATGACCGGCTACGTGTTCGTGGACGACTTCACGGGCTTCATGATCGTCGCGGTGATCAGCGGAGTGGCCGACCGGGGCATCGCGGGAACGGTCGGCGCCCTGGTCCACGTCGTGGCACCACCGGCCGAACGGCTCACCGCCCGCGCCCAGCTCCGTACCGCCACCAACGTCGGACTCGGCTGCGGCACCCTCCTCGCGGGCATCGCCCTGTCCGTAGGCACGCCGACCGCCTACCGGACCCTCATCCTGGCCAACGCGCTGCTCTTCCTCGTCGCCGCGGCACTGATCTCCCGGGTGCCCGCACGGGCACCGCGGAAGGCGGACGGATCAGGAGGCGGTGCGCCCGCGACGCCGACGCCCCGGCCCCTGCGCGACCGCGGCTACCTGGCCGTGACCGCCGCGAACGGGCTCCTCTCGCTGCACGTGAGCACCCTCTCCTTCGCCCTTCCGCTGTGGGTCGTCACCCGTACGTCGGCCCCCGCGTGGTCCGTCTCGCTGCTGGTGCTCGTCAACACGGTGCTCGTCGTGCTCCTGCAGGTCCGGGCCAGTCGGAGCGCGGCGACGCTGCCCGCGGCCGTCCGCCAGGCGCGCAGGGCGGGCATGCTGCTCGCCCTCTCCTGCGGGTTCATGTTCCTGACGGCCCACCTGCCGGTCATGGCGGTGGTACCGGTGCTCGTCCTGTGGGCGGTCGTCTTCACGCTCGGCGAACTGGCGCAGTCCTCCAGCGGGTTCTACTTCGGGTTCGAACTCGCCCCCGACACGGCGCAGGGCGCCTACCAGAGCGTCTTCGCGCTGGGTCCGGGCATCATGCGGAGCCTCGCGCCGGGACTGCTCTCGCTGGTGGTCCTCGACCACGGATCCGCCGGATGGCTCTGGCTGGGCGCGCTGTTCGCCGTCGCCGGCGTCCTCACCGCCGCCTGTGCCGGGAGAGCCGGACGCCGCCTCACGACGGAAACGACGGAAACGACGGATTCGACGACACCGACAGAGACGGCTGAACCGATGGACCCGAAGGACCCGACGGACCGGACGGACCGGACGGACCCGACGGACCCGACGGACGCCGTCGTGGCGAAGAAGACGGCCGCCGCGGGGAGTGCCAAGTGAGCCCTCACCGCCTTCGCGTTCCGGGCACGCCGCTCCTCGGGGAGCCGCTCGCCGTACGACGCTTCGGACAGCACTTCACCCCCGAGGAGATCGCGGATCCCTCCGCCGTGTGGCCGACGGACGGGCCTCACGAGTGGGGGGAGAGGTGCTGCGGTCTCGCGTGCCTCCGCATGCTCCTCGACTTCCACGGCCTGGCGGTGCCCGACCGGCTCCCGCTCCTGCACCACGGCCTCGCGCTCGGCGCCCACACCCCCAAGGGGTGGCTGCACGCGGGCCTGGTCCGGCTTGCCTCCGAGTACGGACTCCAGGGGCACGCCTCGGCGTTCCCCACCCCGGCCCCCCTCCAGGAACTCGCCCGGGCCGGCACTCCGTCGATCGTCTCGTGCTCGTTCCGTTTCCCCGAGGACGGCCGCCAGGGCGGCCATCTCGTCCTGTTCACCGGCGAGTTCGAACGGGACGGCGAGGTGTACGCCGGCTTCGCCGACCCCTCGCGCTGGGGAGCCGACCACGCGGCCGTGCCCGCGGCCCGCTTCTGGTCGAGCTGGACGGGGCGCGCCATTGTTCTCACACCAGTAAGGGCGAGCAACGCATGAACGTCACCCTGGCCCGCACCCTCGCGGACGTCCCGCGCGACCGGTGGGACGCCCTCGCCGGCGGGTCGTTCTACGCCGGACACGACTGGGCGGCCTACCAGGAGCTCGATCCGCACGCGCGCGCGTACTACTTCCTCGTCCACGACGAGGACGGAGCTCTGGTCGCCGCCGCGAGCGCCTATCTCGTGACCCGCGAGGGCAGCGGCCGCTACCGGCCCTCCACCCTCTTCCCGGACCTCGAACTCCCCCGGGACAAGCCGGTCCTGCTCGTCGGGAACCGGCGGGGCCACGCCAACCGGCTCCTGCTCGACCACGCCCATCCGCACGCGGACCTGGCGCTCGACCGACTCGTCGCGGCCGTCGACCGGTTCGCGGGCGACGAGGCCGACGGCAACGCGTGGTGGCTGTACCTCGGCGAGGAGGACGCACGGCGGCTGATGCCGTACTCGCGCCTCACCAGGCCCCGGCTGCTCGCCGCCGACTGCGCCATCGGTCTGCCCGGGGACGGGTTCGACGACTACCTGGCGGCCGCCACCGCCAATCAGCGCCGGCAGATCCGCCGGGACCGCCGCACCTTCCTCGAAGCGGGCTACACCTACCGTGCGGAGGCCTTCCGGGACGTCTGGCGCCCCATGGGACCGCTGATCGCCTCCCACCAGACCCACCACGGCCACCAGGCCGGGGACGAGGCGATGACGGAGCTGATGCGGCAGCAGGCCGAGACCTGCGGCCGCACCGCGACGGTGCACACCTGCGCTCGCGACTCCGTCATGGCCGGCTGCGCGCTGACCTTCACCACGACCACGCAGATCGCCGCCCGGGCGTACGGCTTCGACCACTCCCGGGACGCGTCGGCCGCCGAGTACTTCGAGCTGTTCTACTACCGGCCCATCGAGCAGGCGTACGCGGCGGGGGTCCGCGAGGTGCACCTGGGCATCGGCACCCTCCAGCCCAAGATCCGCCGCGGCGCGCACGTGCTGCTGCTGTGGGGCCTCGTCACGGGCACGGGCCTGCCCGCCGCGGACGACGGCGCGGCGGCCGCCCTCAACCGTGAGCAGTGGGAGCTGACGGCCGCGCAGCTCGGGGACCGGCCGGACGCCCTCTCCGACTCCCTGCTGCCCGTCGCCCTCGCATGACCTCCGCCGGCCGCAGGCGCCGGCACCGTTCACGGCGCGGGAGCTCCCCGCGCCCCTCCACTTCAGAAGGACCCTCTCGTGGGAAACTCATGGCTCGTCTCAGTCGAGCTGCACACCCTTCCCGGCGGCGCCCGGGAGCTCATGTCGGCCGGCGACCGGCTGACGGCGCCGAGTCAGCAGTTCCTCGCCGCCGCGCGTGCGCGGGGCCACCGCACCGCCGTGGTCGCGGCTGACCGCTCGTTCTACGGCTCGGCCTTCGACGACCTCGTGGACGCCTGGCTGATCACGGACACCAGCAACCCGGAGCACGTGGGCCACATGCTCGTCGCGCTGAGCGGCGAGATCGCCGCGGTCCACAGCTCGGTGGACAGCTTCGTCGGTGTGGCGGCGAGCGTGTCCCGCCAGTACGGCCTGCCCGGGCCGGCGCCGGACGGAGCCGCCATCCGTCGCGACAAGTCCGCCGCCCGGGCCGCCATGGCACGCGCGGGCGTGGAGGACGTGCGCTGGGCCACCCAGCCGGCCGACGCGGCGCACCCGTCCTCCCCGATCGGCTACCCGTGCGTCGTCAAGCCGGTGGACGGCGCGTCCAGCTGGGACGTCGCCCTGGTGGAGAGCGACGAGGAGGTGGCCGCGATCGCCCGCAGCCACATGGGCCGGGCGTACGGCCGCGGTGTCCGTCCCAAGCGGACCCTGCTGTTCGAGGAGGTGCTCGAAGGACCGGTGTTCAGCGCGGAGGGTTTCGTCGACGCCGACGAGCTGACCGTCTTCGGCTACTCGGACCGCGTCATGACCGAACCGCCGTACTTCGTGGAGCTGGCCCTGCGCTTCGCGGCCGAGCCGCCCTGCGCCGGCGCCGAGGACTTCGTACGGGACACCCTCCGGGCGCTGGACTACGACTTCGGCCCGTTCCACCTCGAGTTCGTGCTCACCGATGAGGGGCCCCGCCTGCTGGAGATGAACGCGCGCCTCGTCGGCGCCGGCATGCAGCAGGCCATCGGGTACGTGTCCGGCCTCCGCCCCGCCGAAGTCACGGTGGCGAAGCTGACGGGCGCCGCCGTACCCGCGCTGACCCCGGAGGGCGCGGTGACCGAGCTGCGCATCACCTCGCCGGTCACGGGCCGCCTCCGCGGCGTCGCGGGCCTCGACGCCGCCGCCGCGGCGCCCGGCTGCCGTTCCGTCGGCATGTACGTGGAACCGGGCGAGGCCGTCAGCGCCGACGTGCACAGCAACAGCCAGCGGGTCGGCTACGTCCAGGCCGTGGGCGAGACCCGGGAGGACTCGTACCGCAACGCCCTCGCGGCGGCGGCGCTCATCGAGCTGGACGTGGACACCGAGGCCGTCTGACGACCTCCGCACCTCCGGACGACCCCCGAGGGCCCCGAGTTCGCCCTCCGGCCCTCGGGGCCCTCGGGGCCCTCGGAAGCGTCGTACGTCACACTCCACGCCCCGGGGGGCGTCGAAGAGGAGCGTCCGGGAGAACGTCGGGAAAAGCGAGAAGGTCGGCATCGTGTGAACGATGCCGACCTTCTCGACTGGTGCGCGAGGGGGGAGTTGAACCCCCACGCCCTTTCGGGCACTGGAACCTGAATCCAGCGCGTCTGCCTATTCCGCCACCCGCGCATTGGGTGTGCTCCGGACCCTCTCACCTTTTTGGTGGGAGCGCCTGGCGACATCTGAAGATTAGCACGTCGCAGACCGTGGATTCACATCCGTTGTTTCGACCTCGCCAGGGCAGAACAAGGTGAGGGGCGTGGACGGAGGGGAAGCAGGGGAGGAGGGAGCGGGAGAAGCCGGAGGGACCAGGGGGAGAAGCGTGGAGGAGGAGGGACGAAGGGGATGGACCGCACCGCCGTCCCGCACGGACCCGCGGACCGAACCCCGGTTCCACAGCCGGGTGCGGGACACTGTCCACAGGCCGCCTCTACGATCCGTGGGGGAAGCCTGTGAGAGGTGACACTCGTCCACAGGGCAGAGAAGGGGAACCAGCCGATTTCCCGACGCGTGGATACGATCAGTAAGCAGTACCAGGACGACAACGACGGAGGAGGTGCCCCATGGGAGTCCTGAAGCGATTCGAGCAGCGTCTCGAAGGCCTGGTCAACGGCACCTTCGCCAAGGTCTTCAAGTCCGAGGTCCAGCCCGTCGAGATCGCCGGCGCGCTCCAGCGCGAGTGCGACAACAACGCGCAGATCTGGAACCGCGAGCGGACCGTCGTCCCCAACGACTTCATCGTGGAGCTGAGCACGCCGGACTACGAGCGTCTCAGCCCCTACTCGGGCCAGCTCGGCGACGAGCTCGCCGGCCTGGTCAGGGACTACGCCAAGCAGCAGCGGTACACCTTCATGGGACCGATCAAGGTCCACCTGGAGAAGGCCGAGGACCTCGACACCGGCCTGTACCGCGTCCGAAGCCGCACGCTGGCGTCGAGTACGTCACAGCCGCAGCCGCCCGCCCCGGGACAGCAGCAGGGTCAGGCGCAGGGCCGCGGCGGTTACGGATACCCCCCGGCCGGCGTCCCGCCCATGCCCGCGTCCCCGCCTCCCGGCGCTCCCGGCCACCGGCCGACGGCACCCGGCGGCGCCCGGCCCGGCGGCCCCGTCGCCGTGCCCGGAACCGGTGCGGGCAGCGGGACGCGCCGCTGGATCGAGATCAACGGCAACCGCCACCAGATCTCCCGCCCGACCCTGGTCCTCGGCCGCAGCACCGACGCGGACGTGAGGATCGACGATCCCGGCGTCTCCCGCCGGCACTGCGAGATCCGGACCGGAACGCCCTCGACGATCCAGGATCTCGGATCCACCAACGGCATCGTGGTGGACGGGCAGCACACCACCCGCGCTACGCTCCGCGACGGCTCGCGGATCGTCGTGGGCAGCACCACCATCGTTTACCGGCAAGCCGAAGGGTGAAGCGGGGGCAATGTCAGAGCTGACCCTGACGGTCATGCGGTTGGGTTTCCTGGCCGTTCTGTGGCTGTTCGTCATCGTGGCCGTCCAGGTCATCCGCAGCGACCTGTTCGGTACGCGGGTAACCCAGCGCGGTTCGCGGCGCCAGGAGGCGCGGCCGCAGCAGGCCGCGCGCCAGGCCGCCGCGCCTCCGCAGCAGCGTGGCCAGCAGAGCGCCGGGGGCCGCCAACGCCGCGGCGCCCCGACCAAGCTGGTCGTCTCCGAGGGCACCCTCACCGGCACGACCGTCGCCCTCCAGGGCCAGACGATCACGCTGGGCCGGGCGCACGACTCGACGATCGTCCTCGACGACGACTACGCCTCCAGCCGCCACGCCAGGATCTACCCGGACCGGGACGGCCAGTGGATCGTCGAGGACCTCGGTTCCACGAACGGCACCTACCTCGACCGGACCCGCCTCACCACCGCCACACCGATTCCGCTGGGCGCGCCGATCCGCATCGGCAAGACCGTCATCGAGCTTCGGAAGTAGTGCTACATCATGGATAGGCGCGAGCGGAGCGAGCGAGCCCGGACGGTCCCCGCCACAGGCCGTGCCGCGCTCCTGACCGGAGCGACTGAAGCGACCGGAGCGACCGGAGGGTGGGCAGTGTGGGTCGAGACCGGCTGTACCCCGATGCAGCGTCGACAGGGCAGGTGCGCATGAGTCTGTCCCTGCGATTCGCCGCGGGCTCGCACAAGGGCATGATCCGCGAGGGCAACGAGGACTCGGGCTACGCCGGGCCCCGACTGCTCGCCATCGCCGACGGCATGGGCGGTCAGGCGGCCGGCGAGGTCGCCTCCTCCGAGGTGATCTCCACCCTGGTCACCCTCGACGACGACGTCCCCGGCTCCGACATCCTCACCTCGCTCGGTACGGCGGTGCAGCGCGCCAACGACCAGCTCCGGATGATGGTCGAGGAGGACCCGCAGCTGGAGGGCATGGGCACCACGCTCACCGCCCTGCTGTGGACGGGCCAGCGGCTCGGCCTCGTGCACGTCGGCGACTCGCGCGCCTACCTGCTCCGTGACGGCGTCCTGACCCAGATCACCCAGGACCACACCTGGGTCCAGCGCCTCGTCGACGAGGGCCGGATCACCGAGGAAGAGGCCACCACCCACCCGCAGCGCTCGCTCCTCATGCGCGCGCTCGGCAGCGGCGACCACGTCGAACCCGACCTCTCCATCCGCGAGGTCCGGGCCGGCGACCGCTACCTGATCTGCTCCGACGGCCTGTCCGGCGTGGTCTCGCACCAGACCCTCGAGGACACCCTCGCCAGCTACCAGGGCCCGCAGGAGACCGTGCAGGAGCTGATCCAGCTCGCGCTGCGCGGCGGCGGCCCCGACAACATCACGGTGATCGTCGCCGACGTCCTCGACGTCGACGGCGGCGACACCCTCGCCGGTCACCTCAGCGACACCCCGGTCATCGTGGGCGCGGTCGCCGAGAACCAGGCCGCCCAGCTGAACGACGGCGGCGCCATGCAGACCCCGGCCGGCCGCGCGTCCGGCCTCGGCCGCCCCGCACCGCACCAGCAGCCGCCCGCCGGCGGCTTCGGCCCGCCCGGCAGCGGTGACGACCACGGGTACGGCGGCATGCCGCCGCAGGGCTCCTTCGAGTCGTACGCGGACGCCGACTTCGAGAAGCCGCGCACCGGCCGCAAGTGGCTCAAGCGCTCCTTCTTCCTCGTCCTGATCCTCGCCGTCGCAGGCGGCGGGCTCTACGGCGCCTGGCGCTGGACGCAGACGCAGTACTACGTGGGCGCCAAGGACCAGCACGTCGCGCTGTACCAGGGCATCAGCCAGGACCTGGCGTGGATCTCGCTCTCGAAGGTCGAGAAGGACCACCCCGAGATCGAACTCAAGTACCTCCCCGCCTACCAGCGGAAGCAGGTCGAGGACACGATCGCGGGCGGCAGCCTCGGCAAGGCCGAGACGAAGGTCTCCGAGCTGGCCCTGCAGGCCACGGCGTGCAAGAAGACCGAGCAGCAGCGCGAGGCCGCCGAGAAGGCCGCCGCGACCAAGCCGCCGGCCACGAAGCCCGGCGACACCGCCACCCCCGACTCCAAGCCCACCACAGCCGCTCCCTCCCCGGGTCCCACCCTCACCGCGGAGGAGCAGAAGCTGGCCTCGAACTGCGGCAAGCAGTAAGCACCCGTAGGGGGCCTTTCACCACCATGAGCGTTGTCACCAACACGACCACCATCGGCGCGATCGAGGCGCCGAGCCGCCGCAACACCGAGCTGGCACTGCTGGGTTTCGCCGTCGTCATCCCGGTGTTCGCGTACCTCAACGTGGGCCTGGCCATCGACGGCAAGGTCCCGTCCGGCATGCTCGGCTACGGCCTCGGCCTCGCGCTCCTGGCGGGCGTCGCCCACCTCGTGGTGCGCAAGTGGGCCCCGTACGCGGACCCGCTGCTGCTCCCCCTCGCCACCCTGCTCAACGGCATGGGCCTGGTGCTGATCTGGCGCCTCGACCAGTCGCCGCGGCTGATCGCGACCTCGATGCGGCTGTACGACAGCTTCAGCCCGGACGCGCCGAAGCAGATGATGTACTCGGCCATCGGCATCGCCATGTTCGTCGGCATGCTGCTGCTCCTGAAGGACCACCGGGTCCTCCAGCGCTACACGTACATCTCGATGGTGGCGGCGCTCGTGCTCCTGTTGCTGCCGCTCGTGCCGGGCCTCGGCTCGGCCGTCTACGGCGCCAAGATCTGGATCAACGTCGCCGGTTTCTCCATCCAGCCCGGTGAGTTCGCGAAGATCGTGCTCGCGATCTTCTTCTCCGGCTACCTGATGGTGAAGCGGGACGCCCTCGCCCTGGCCAGCCGCCGCTTCATGGGGCTCTACCTGCCGCGTGGCCGCGACCTCGGCCCGATCCTGACGATCTGGGCGGTCAGCCTCCTCATCCTGATCTTCGAGAACGACCTCGGCACCTCGCTGCTGTTCTTCGGCATGTTCGTGATCATGCTGTACGTGGCGACCGAGCGGACCAGCTGGATCGTCATGGGTCTCCTCATGTCGGTCGCGGGCGCGGTCGGCGTGGCCTCCTTCGCCGGTCACGTGCAGGACCGCGTGGACGCCTGGGCGGACCCGTTCGGCTGCGCCAAGGAAGGCATCGCGGCCTGCCAGCAGATGAGCCAGGTCATGATGTCCTTCGGCTCCGGCGGCATCCTCGGCACCGGCCTCGGCCAGGGCAACTCGGACCTGATCGGCTTCGCGGCCAACTCCGACTTCATCTTCGCCACCGTCGGCGAGGAGCTCGGCCTCGCCGGTGTCATGGTCTTCCTGCTCATCTACGGGCTGATCATCGAGCGCGGTGTCCGCACCGCCCTCGCCGCCCGCGACCCCTTCGGCAAGCTGCTCGCGATGGGCCTCTCCGGCGCCTTCGCACTCCAGATCTTCGTCGTCGCCGGCGGCGTGATGGGCCTCATCCCGCTGACCGGTATGACCATGCCGTTCCTCGCGTACGGCGGATCCTCGGTGATCGCCAACTGGGCCCTGATCGGCATCCTGATCCGGATCAGCGACACCGCCCGGCGCCCCGCGCCCGCGCCCGCCCCGTCCCCCGACGCCGAGATGACCCAGGTGGTCCGTCCGTGAACAAGCCGCTGCGCCGGGTCGCGATCTTCTGCGGCCTGCTCGTCCTCGCCCTGCTCCTGCGGGACAACTGGCTCCAGTTCGTCCGCGCCGACGAGCTGAACACCCACCCGACGAACAAGCGCGTCCAGATCGAGCGGTACGCCAACGTCCGCGGCAACATCATCGTGGACGGCAAGCCGATCACCGGCTCCGTGGACTCCAAGGACCCGTACTACAAGTTCAAGCGCACCTACATCGACGGCCCCATGTGGGCCCCGGTCACGGGCTACGCGTCGCAGGCCTACGACGCCAACCAGATCGAGAAGATCGAGGACGGCATCCTCACCGGCAACGACGACCGGCTGTTCTTCGACCGCACCCTCGCCATGTTCACCGGCGAGAAGAAGAAGGGCGGCGACGTCGTCACCACCCTCAACGGCGCCGCGCAGAAGGCCGCCTTCGAGGGACTCGGCAGCAAGACGGGTGCCGTCGTGGCGATCGAGCCGAAGACCGGCAAGATCCTGGCGATGGCCTCCACGCCCTCGTACGACCCCTCCTCCTTCGCGGGCTACTCCGGCAAGGACGAGAAGGCCTGGGTCGCGCTGGAGAAGGACAAGAACAAGCCGAAGCTGAACCGCGCGATCCGGGAGATCTACCCGCCCGGCTCCGTCTTCAAGGTCGTGACCGCCGCCGCGGCGCTGGAGAACGGCGCGGTCACCGACATCAACGCGGCGACCGACACCCCCGACGGCTGGAAGATCCCCCTCTCCACCAAGGAGATGGTCAACCACGCCAGCGGCTGCGCGAAGGCCAGCCTCAACCGGGCGCTCGAGATCTCCTGCAACTCGGTGTTCGCGAAGCTCGGCGACGACATCGGCCGCGACAAGATGGTCGAGATGGCCGAGAAGTTCGGCTTCAACGCCGAGCAGTTCACCCCGGTCCGCTCCTCCGCCTCGGTCTACGACAAGCAGGCCGACCGGGGCGGCAACGCGCTCTCGTCCATCGGCCAGTTCAACACCGCGACCACCCCGCTCCAGATGGCGATGGTCACGGCGGCGATCGCCAACGACGGCAAGCTGATGAAGCCGTACATGATCGACGAGCTGCGCGCCCCGAACGTCGACCTGATCAAGAAGAACGAGCCGGAGGAGATGAGCCGGCCGGTCTCGCAGAAGAACGCGCAGCTGCTCCAGGAGATGATGGAGAACGTCGTCTCCAACGGCACCGGCGGCAAGGCCGACCTGAACATGGACGGCGTGAAGGTCGGCGGCAAGACGGGCACGGCCCAGCACGGCGAGAAGAACGCCAAGCGTCCGTACGCGTGGTTCATCTCGTACGCGAAGACCTCCGAGGGCTCCCCCGTCGCGGTCGCCGTGATCGTCGAGGACTCCGCGGGCACCGACCGCGAGGACATCAGCGGTGGTGGTCTGGCGGCCCCGATCGCGAAGGCCGTCATGAAGGCGGTCCTGAAGAGCAGGGGCTGATCGCCGACACGGTACGAGCCAGGTACCGGTCGGGTATCAGCTGGCGGCCCCGGGCGGAACGCATTCCCGGGGCCGGTACCGTATCCGCGAACAGCACACACCGCCGGACCACCCATGGGTGCGGTCGGGACAGACGGAGAGGGCTGGATTAGCTATGGAAGAGCCGCGTCGCCTCGGCGGCCGGTACGAGCTGGGCTCGGTGCTCGGCCGTGGTGGCATGGCCGAGGTGTACCTCGCCCAGGACACCCGGCTCGGCCGCACCGTCGCCGTGAAGACGCTGCGGGCCGACCTGGCCCGCGATCCGTCCTTCCAGGCCCGGTTCCGCCGTGAGGCACAGTCCGCCGCCTCTCTGAACCACCCGGCGATCGTCGCCGTGTACGACACCGGCGAGGACTACGTCGACGGGGTCTCCATCCCGTACATCGTGATGGAGTACGTCGACGGGTCGACCCTGCGTGAGCTGCTGCACTCCGGACGCAAGCTGCTGCCCGAGCGCACCCTCGAGATGACGGTCGGCATCCTGCAGGCGCTGGAGTACTCGCACCGCGCCGGCATCGTGCACCGTGACATCAAGCCGGCGAACGTCATGCTGACGCGCACCGGCCAGGTCAAGGTCATGGACTTCGGCATCGCGCGCGCCATGGGCGACGCGGGCATGACCATGACGCAGACCGCCGCGGTGATCGGCACGGCCCAGTACCTGTCCCCCGAGCAGGCCAAGGGCGAGCAGGTCGACGCCCGCTCCGACCTGTACTCGACGGGCTGCCTGCTGTACGAGCTCCTCACGGTCCGGCCCCCCTTCATCGGTGACTCCCCGGTCGCGGTCGCGTACCAGCACGTCCGCGAGGAACCGCAGCCGCCGAGCAACTTCGACCCCGAGATCACGCCCGAGATGGACGCCATCGTCCTGAAGGCGCTGGTCAAGGACCCTGACTACCGCTACCAGTCCGCAGACGAGATGCGTGCGGACATCGAGGCCTGCCTCGACGGCCAGCCGGTCGCCGCCGCGGCCGCGATGGGCATGGGGATGGGCATGGCGGGCGCGCCCGCGTACGGCGGGGGCTACGGCGGCTATCCGCCGGAGGACCAGCCGACCACCGCCCTGCGCCAGGCCGACCCCGGCGGCCAGACGTCGATGATGCCGCCGATCGGCCAGGACGACGGCTACGGCTACGACGACCGCCCGGACCGCCGGCGCGGTGGCCAGAAGAAGTCGAACACCTCGACGATCCTGCTGGTCCTCGCGGGCATCCTGGTGCTCGTCGGCGCGATCTTCATCGGCGTCTCGCTCTTCGAGAAGCAGGAGGGCACGCAGCAGGTCACCGTGCCCCAGCTGGTCGGCCAGGACATGAAGTCGGCGACGGGCCTGGCGGGCAACGCCCAGGTGAAGGTCACCCAGGCCGGCACCGAGCGCTGCGACCAGCCCAAGGGCCTGATCTGTCGGCAGACCCCCGCCTCGGACAACGTGGCGAAGATGGACGTCGGCGGCACGATCCAGGCGTACGTCTCCGAGGGCGCCCCGCTCGTGGAGGTCCCGGACGTCGTCGAGCAGTCCGAGGAGCGCGCCAAGGAGAGCCTGGAGAGCAAGGGCTTCAAGGTCAAGGTCGAGCAGCAGGAGTCGGACGAGGACCCCGGTACGGTCCTCAGCCAGAACCCGCAGAGCAACACCAAGGCGGAGAAGAACTCCGAGGTGACGATCACCGTCGCCAAGAAGAACCAGGTCACTGTCCCGCCGGTCGTCGGCAACCAGGTGTCCCAGGCCGAGCAGCAGCTCAAGGACCTGAAGTTCGTCGTGGTCACCGAGTACGTCGACTCCGACCAGCCCAAGGACCAGGTGCTCTCCCAGACCCCGGACGGCAACAGCAAGGCGCCCGAGGGCTCCGAGGTCAAGCTCCGCGTCTCCAAGGGCCCGCAGCAGACCCAGGTCCAGATCCCCACGGGCCTGACCGGCAAGAAGTTCAAGGACGTCCGGGACCAGCTCCAGGCCCTGGGCCTGACGGTCATCCAGCAGAACTCCGACAAGGAGGACGCGATGGTCCTCGGCACCAACCCGCCGGAGGGGTCGATGGTCAACACCACCGACCCGGTCACCGTCATCACGATGGGCGGCGGGGACAACCGCGGCGGCGGGTTCTTCGGCTGAACCGAAGGCCCGACGGCCGACGGCCCGAAGGCCTGAAGGTCGTCCCGCGCAAGGCGAAGGGGAGAGCCCCGGCATCCAGGACGGATGCCGGGGCTCTCCCCTTCGGTCATGCGCTCAGCGCAGCTCGGCCGGCGGTGTCCGGTCGCGGTCGACCTTCTCCGCACGCTCCAGTTCGCCCCAGACGATGTAGCGGTAGTCCGAGGTGTACACGGGGGTGCAGGTGGTCAGGGTGATGTAGCGGCCGGGCTTGGTCCTGCCGGATTCCCGGGGGACGGGCTGGAGGACGTCGACGTTGTACTTCGTGGTCTCGGGCAGGGTCTTGTAGACCTTGTAGACGTACCAGGTGTCCTTGGTCTCGAAGACGATCGAGTCCCCGGTCTTCAGCTTGTGGATGTTGTGGAACTTGGCGCCGTGGCCGTCCCGGTGCGCGGCCAGCGTGAAGTTGCCCTGCTGGTCCTGCGGGAGCGCGGACTTGATCGGGTCGGTGTAGTAACCGGCGACGCCGTGGTTGAGGACGTCGGTGCCGGTGCCGCGCTTCACCAGGACCTCGCCGTTCTGCATGGCGGGGACGTGGAGGAAGCCGATGCCGTCCTTGGTGTCGAGCGCGCCGGGACCCTGGTCGGCCCACTGGTCGCGGACCTGCGCGCCGTCCTTGTCGGCGGCGCGGTCGGCGAGGACGTTGGTCCACCACAGCGAGTAGACGACGAAGAGTCCGAGCACCAGGCCCGCTGTGATGAGGAGTTCGCCGAAGACGCTGATCATCCCGGCCATCCGGTTGCGCGCGCGTGCCACTAGGTCGTCCCGTCGTCCCGTCCGGAGGTGTGGGGTCTCAGCCTACGAGCGCTTGCGGCTTTCCCTCACTGCGCGGGCGTTCCTCGACCAGCTTGCCCCACACGATCATGCGGTACGTGCTGGTGAACTCGGGCGTGCAGGTGGTCAGCGTGATGAACCGGCCGGGCTTGGTGAAGCCCGAGCCCTTCGGGACGGGTTCGATGACCGAGACGTTCGAGGGCGAGGTCTGCGGCAGGATGCTGGCCATCTCGTACGTGTAGTACGCGTTCCGCGTCTCGACGACGATCGGGTCGCCGGGCTTC
Organism: Streptomyces wedmorensis; assembly: GCF_000716445.1. Lineage (GTDB taxonomy): Bacteria > Actinomycetota > Actinomycetes > Streptomycetales > Streptomycetaceae > Streptomyces > Streptomyces wedmorensis. The sequence continues at coordinate 117,033 of NZ_JNWK01000004.1, read as the reverse complement.
AACTGGTTGATGTAGCGGAACGGTTCGCCGTGGGTGTTGCGGTGGCCGGCGACGGCGAAGTTGCCCTGCTTGTCGGCGGGCATGGCCGTCTTGAGCTTGCCCTCGCCGTAGTGGCCGACCATTCCCTTGTCGAGGACCTTGGCCTTGCTGATGCCCTCGGCGATCGGGACGACGACGTCCAGCTTGGGGATGTACATGATGGCGAAGCCCTCGCCGGGCTCGAAGGCCCCCGGCTTGCCGTCGTCGCCCTTCTCGGGGTCGTCGCCCTTGGCCCAGGTGTCCTCGATCCGTTCCTTGGCCCGGTCGGTCTCCTGACCGGCGAGGACGTTCGTCCACCACAGCTGGTAGGTGACGAAGAGGAGCATGACGACGCCGAAGGTGATGAAGAGTTCTCCGACGGCCCGGCTGGCGACGACGCCGACGCTCTCCTTGGCGGCTTTGGCGGCGCGGCGGGCCTCGACGCGGGAGAGGGGCCGGGCCTCGCCGGAGGCCTCCGTGCGGGCCGCGGGTGCGGCGGCGCCCCTGGTCCTGCCCCGGCCGCCTTTGGCGGCACGGCGCCGCTCGGCCCGCCCGGGCCCGGGAAGGGGCTCCACGGCCCGTAGGGGCATCGTCTCGTCGTGCCGGGCCCGCGGGGGCTCCGCGGGCTCCTCGGCGGCGTACGGCTCGCCCACGGCCTCGCGCGGGGCGTCATGGCCCGCCTCCGACCCCGCCGGGGCCTCGTAGGCGGGCTCGTACACGGGCGCGGGCTCGGGCGCGTAGGACGCGGGCGCGTAGGGGGCCTGCTCGGGCTGGTACGGGGAGGGCTCCGGCGCAGGCTCGTAGGGCGCCGGTTCCGGCGTGTACGAGGAAGGCTCGGGCGCGTAGGGCCCCTGTTCCGGGGCGTACGGCGCCGGCTCCGGCTCATAGGGCGTCGACTGCCCGTAGCCGTACGGGTCCGCGGGTATCGACTCGGGTTCCGGCGTGTTCGCCGCACGGAACCACGGCGAGCCCGTCGTCACGCGACGGCCTTGCCCACCACCGGCGCGAGCCCCGCCGACCGGCCGACCGCCCCCTTGTCGCCGCACTGCTCCAGCCAGTTGGCGAGCATCAGGTGGCCGTGCTCGGTGAGGACCGACTCGGGGTGGAACTGAACGCCCTCGACGGGCAGATCGCGGTGGCGGAGGCCCATGATGATGCCGTCCTCGGTCCGCGCCGTGACCTCGAGCTCGGCCGGCAGCGCCGCGGGCTCGGCGGCCAGCGAGTGGTACCGGGTCGCGGTGAACGGCGACGGCAGACCGGCGAAGACGCCCTGGCCCTCGTGCGTGACGAGCGAGGTCTTGCCGTGCAGCAGCTCGGGCGCGCGGTCGACGACACCGCCGTACGCCACGGCCATCGACTGCATGCCGAGGCAGACGCCGAAGACGGGCACACCGGTGGCGGCGCAGTGCCGGACCATGTCGATGCAGACCCCCGCCTGCTCCGGGGCGCCCGGGCCGGGCGAGAGCAGGACGCCGTCGAAACCGTCCTGGGCGTGGCTCAGCTCGACCTCGTCGTTGCGGAGGACTTCGCACTCGGCGCCGAGCTGGTAGAGGTACTGAACGAGGTTGAAGACGAAGCTGTCGTAGTTGTCGACGACGAGAATTCGCGCGCTCACTGGCCGTCCACCGTCACATCGTTGAACGGAAGCAGCGGCTCCGCCCAGGGGAACACGTACTGGAAGAGGACGTAGACGACCGCGAGGACCAGCACGATCGAGAGCAGCGCCCGTACCCACGCGTTGCCCGGCAGATGCCGCCAGATCCAGCCGTACATGACGTCGACCGCCCCTTCCGTTCGTTACGGGGACCAGAGTACGGGTCGGCGGGGCCGTCCAGGGTCAGCTGTCCAAAGCCTGTGGACGGCCGTCGGTCACCGGCTGGGTGGCGTCGAGGTGCGCCCAGACGACGAGCCGGTGGCTGCTGCCCCACTCGGGGTCGCAGGTGGTCAGGGTGAGGTAGCGGCCCGGCCCGTCGAAGCGGGACTTCCCGGGGACGGGATCGACGACCGCGACGTCCCCGGGCACGGTCCGGTGGGGACCGCGGTCGATCCGGTAGGTGAACCAGGTCGTCCCGTCGGTGAGGACGACCGCGTCGCCGGGGCGCAGCCGGGGGAAGTCCTTGAAGGGGTCGCCGTACGTGCGGCGGTGGCCGGCGACGGCGAAGTTCCCGGTCTCGCCGAGCCGCCCCGTCGCCGCGTAGTGCCCGAGGCCCTTCTTCAGGACGCCGGTCCCGGTGCCTTCGAGGACGGGCCACTTCCATTCCCGGCCGAGCCGGGGGACGTACATGACCGCGATGCCCCTGCCGGGGACGTACGGCGGCCGCACGCGCGCGGGGGAGGGTCCCGGCGCGGCCGGGACGGGAGTGGCCGCCCACTCGCGCTGGAGGGTGTCGATCTGGGCGGCGCCGGCGATGCCGGCCTGGACGCCGGTCCAGTACAGGACGTAGACGACGAAGAGGACGATGAGGGTGCCGACCGTGAGGCACAGCTCGCTGAAGGTCCTCACGACGAGACGCAAGCGGCCCTCCCGCTCTCCCGCTGTCAGTTCACCGGCTGCGCGTAGTGGAGGTCCACTGTGCCCGAGTACCCGGGCAGAGTCACCGCCCTGTGCTCGTCGACTTTCCAGCCGAGCCCGTACGCCTTCACGTACAGCTGGTAGTTCTGGATCGCCGGGGAGGCCGCGAGGGCCCTGGTCAGCTTGCCGCGGTCGCCGACGGCGGTGATCTTGTAGGGCGGCGAGTAGACGCGGCCCTGGAGGATCAGGGTGTTGCCGACGCAGCGCACGGCGCTGGTGGAGATGAGCCGCTGGTCCATCACGCGGATGCCCTCGGCGCCGCCCTGCCACAGCGCGTTGACGACGGCCTGGAGGTCCTGCTGGTGGATGACCAGGTCGTTGGCCTGCGGCTCGGGGTAGCCGGGGGCGGCCTGGGCGTTCGGCGGGGCGTCGTTGAGGGTGACGGTGAGGCCGGAGCCGGAGACCGCGGTGGTTCCCGCCTCCGCTTCGAGAGCGGCGAGCTTCGCGTCCTCCGCGCGGGTGGATCCGTCGTCGCGCGCGGCGAGGCCGTCGACCTCGGAGCGGAGGGCGGCGGTGGACTCGTCGAGGCCCGCGTTCTTGTGGCTGCGTTCCTCGATCAGGTCGGAGAGCCTGAGCAGCGAGGCGTCCGTGCGGATGTTGGTGCCCTTGGCGGTGTTGAAGCTGGTGACGAAGATCAGTCCGGCGAGGGCGAAGACGGCAAGGGTGAGCACCCGGACGGGGCGCCACCTCGTGGTGCGGCCCGGCCCTTCGGGAGTGTCGGCGGAATTGCTCAACGTACCCTGATCCCCTTCGGTGCCGCGGAACCACTACGCTAACGGACGCCCGGGGGACGCAGTCGTCCTCCTTCGTCACATCCCGGCGCCAGCCACAGTTCCCTGCGCGGTCACGCAGCGCATCGACAGGAGAGTCCCTCGTGCCGAAGTCACGGATCCGCAAGAAGGCCGACTTCACGCCCCCGCCCGCCAAGGCCACCAACATCAAGCTGACGAACCGCAGCTGGGTGGCGCCCGTGATGTTGGCGCTGTTCGCCATCGGGCTGGTGTGGATCGTGGTCTTCTACGTCACCGACGGCTCCTTGCCGGTCGAGTCGATCCGGAACTGGAACATCGTGGTGGGCTTCGGCTTCATCGCGGCCGGCTTCGGCGTCTCCACGCAGTGGAAGTAGCGGGGATCCAGCCGTCGTACCGGCAGCTCGTCAAGCTCTCCCCTGAACTTATCCACAGCGTTGTGCACAGCACTGGATAACTTACGAAGATCTGTGGATAACTCGCACGAGGTTGACGCCGGTATGACCGGAATCACCCCCGGCTCGACGCATCACGCCCCCCGCCCCCCTGGAGAAGTGCCAGGTCAGAGGCGGGGGGCGTAGCTTTTCCCCTAGAGCTGGGGAAGATTCGCCACACACTGTGGATAACTCTGGGGAAAGCTCACAGAAGAGCTCTTCCACAGCCCTGTGCGCTCAGGTGAGCGCCGCCGAGCGGGCGAACACGATCCCCAGATCGATCAGCAGCACCACACCACAGGCCGCGTACTGCACCAGGCGCCGACGTGCCTGGGGCGCGTGCAGCATCGCGTACGTCACGAGGGCGCCCGCGACGAGACCGCCGACGTGCGCCTCCCAGGAGATCCCCGGACGGGTGAAGGTCATCAGCAGCGACAAGGCCACGAAGAGGACCACCGGCCGCATGTCGTGGCGCCGCCTGCGGGCCAGCACCACCCAGGCTCCGATCAGCCCGTAGACGACGCCGGAGGCACCGAGCGAAGGCTGGTTCGGCGCGGCGAGCAGATAGGCGAGCACACAGCCGGAGAGACCGGAGAGCAGGCACAGCGCCGCGAACCGGACGCGGCCCAGCTCGGGTTCGACGATCCCGCCGAACACCCACAGCCCGATCACGTTGAAGAGGATGTGCCAGACCGCCTGGTGGAGGAAGGCCGCGGTCAGCAGCCGGTACCACTCGCCGTCCGCGACGCCGACGACCTCGCCCAGCACCGGGCTGAAGGCGTAGCCGATGAGTTCGAGCTCGGCGACGAGCCGGTCCCCGACCGACAGCACCGCCAGGTAGACCGCGAGGTTGATCCCGATCAGGATCTTGGTGACGAAGTGGCCGTCCTCCGCCACCCGGCCGCCCGCCAGCGTCCTGGGCTGGTTGGCGCCGGCGGCGTGACCGGTCCCCGAACCGCTGCGCACGCAGTCGGGGCACTGGAAGCCGACGGAGGCGGAGATCATGCACTCCGGGCAGATCGGCTTGTCGCAGCGCGTGCAGCGGACGCCGGTCTCGGTCTCCGGGTGGCGGTAGCAGCGCGGCAGGTCGGAGTGCGGTGTGCCGGAAGGCCGCGGATCCATGGGTGCCGTCCCTTCCACCTCAGCGCTTCTCGATCACCACGGACTCGACGACCACGTCCTTGACCGGACGATCGGTGTGCGCGTCGGTGTCCGTGGCCGCGATCGCGTCCACGACCTTCCGGCTCTCCTTGTCCACGACCTCGCCGAAGATCGTGTGCTTGCGGTTCAGCCAGGTCGCGGGGGCGACGGTGACGAAGAACTGCGAGCCGTTGGTGCCCGGACCGGCGTTGGCCATCGCCAGCAGGTAGGGGCGGTCGAACTGGAGCTCCGGGTGGATCTCGTCCGCGAACTCGTAGCCCGGGCCGCCGGTGCCGTTCCCGAGCGGGTCGCCGCCCTGGATCATGAAGCCCTTGATCACCCGGTGGAACGCCGTGCCGTCGTAGAGCGGGTCCGAGGAGACCGTGCCGGTGGCGGGGTGTGTCCACTCGCGCCCGCCGGTCGCGAGTTCGACGAAGTTCCGGACCGTCTTCGGGGCGTGGAACGGCATCAGCCGCACCTCGATGTCGCCCAGGTTCGTCTTCAGGATCGCGTACTGCTGCTCGGCCACGGTCGCCTTCCGTCCACGTCGTGTCGCGTCATGTCACGTCTGTCTGGCGAGTCCGATCCTCGCATGCCCCGGCCGCCCGCCCGGCATGCCCCGGATGCCCGCACCGCATGCCCCGGATGCCAGCCCCGCATGCCGGACCACGATCCGACGGGCATGATTCCGAAAAGGATGGAAAGGTGAAAAACCGACATCGTCGCCACCGAGGAGGAGGAATCCCGTGACCCGCATGGAGAGCGTGCGCGCCGCGACAGATTCGGCGAAGGAGAGCGTCCTGCACGCCGCGGAAGTGGTGGCGCCGTACGCCGGCACGGCCAAGGACCAGGCAACGCTCTACGCGCACGAGGCACGTGCCGCACTCGCGCCGAAGGTCTCGAAGGCCGCTCGGGTGTGCCGAACACAGGCTCGTGCGCAGTACGACTCGTATGTCGCACCGCATGTACCGCCACGGGTCGACGCGGCCGCACATCGTGCGGCGGTCAAGACCCGCTGGGCCGCCCGTCAGGCGGCCGACTACACCGTTCCGCGCGTCGAGAGCGCGGTCGCCGCGACCGGTCCCGTCCTAGAGGAGGCGGGGTCGCGTTCCACTGCCGCCTGGGCCGCGCTGCGCGGTCAGGTGACGCCGAAGGAAATCCGGAAGATCGTGAAGAAGCACGAGCGTCGGGCCAGGGCCGGACGCTTCGCCAAGGGCCTCGCGGTCCTCGGCGTACTGGCTGTGGGCGCGTTCGTCGCCTGGAAGTGGTGGGACAAGCAGGCCAACCCCGACTGGCTGGTCGAGCCGCCCGCTCCCACCGAGGTGGAGGAGGAGGAGACCACCGTACTGACGTCCGTCGACGGCAGTGGCAGTTCCCTCGACCCCGAGGTGGAGGCCAAGGAGACCGAGGCCGAAGCCGCGGCTGCGGCCGAAGCCGCCGAACGCGACAAGCGTCGCTGACCGACCGGGGTCCTGCTGGGTGATGCCTGCATCCTGCGAAGTCCTGCTGGGTCCTGCGAGTCCTACGAGAAACGGCTGATCCTGCGGGGTCCTACGGGATACGGCTGATCCTGCGGGGTCCTACGGGATACGACTGATCCTGCGGGGCGTGGGTGCGGGGAGTACGCGTGTCGTCTCCCCGCGCCTCACGCCGCTGCGGCGAGGGCGAGGTCCGTCAGGGCGGCCGGGTCGCTCTCGGCCACGGCCGTGGAGGACGACCGCTGGCGCGCGGAGGGGGAGGAGCCGTGGGCCTCGGCGGCGATGCGCTGCTTGATGGTGGGCGGCAGCGAACGGTCGCCGGCGAGCGGCCAGAGGTGCGTCCGCTGTGCCGGTACGGAGGCGAGTGTCCGCTCGGCCGTGGCGACGGGCGCGGAAGCGGCGGCGGGGCCGGCCGGCTCCTCGGGCTGCTGCACCGCGGGCTGCTGAGCGGCGGCGGCGGTGCCCGCCAGGCCGACGGAGGCGAGCAGGGCGAAGAGGACGGAGATGAAGGCGGTCCAGAACTGCTTGACCTTGGCGGTGGCCATGACCCCTCACTTTCGTGATGTTCTCGGATGGTTCATTTCGGATTGCGCGCTTTTCGTACCTTCCTCATGATGTGGATGCGCGCCCGTTTTCCGCGGACCGACGCCACTGCCGCGCAACTCTTCCGATGAACACCACCCGTACGGGCCAACACGGGCCTCAGCGGCACGGGACATCGCGGCCACCCACCGCCGGACCGCCCGGGCGAAGAGGGCAAAAAAAGACCCCCCGACCGCGTTATCGCAGGTCAAGGGGGGTTTTCCGAGTGGAGCCTAGGGGAGTCGAACCCCTGACATCTGCCATGCAAAGACAGCGCTCTACCAACTGAGCTAAGGCCCCGGAACGAGGACAGCGTACCCGGTCACCCCCCATGCCCGGCAAAAGGATTGGGACTCCCGGTCGGCGACCACTCTCCGTAAGATGCTGACCGAGGTTCGCAGTGGCGAACCGCAGGGATGGGGAGAAGTGATGGACACAGCGCAGCAGGAAGCCACGGCAAGAGCCAGAGAGCTTCAGCGCAGTTGGTACGGGGAGCCGTTGGGGGCGCTCTTCCGTCGGCTGATCGACGATCTCGGGCTCAACCAGGCCAGGCTCGCGGCCGTGCTCGGGCTCTCCGCGCCCATGCTGTCCCAGCTGATGAGCGGCCAGCGGGCCAAGATCGGCAACCCTGCGGTCGTCCAGCGTGTCCAGGCCCTCCAGGAGCTCGCCGTCCAGGTCGCCGACGGCAGCGTCAGCGCCGCCGAGGCCACCGACCGGATGGACGAGGTCAAGAAGTCCCAGGGCGGTTCCGTTCTCACCAGCACGGGTCCGACGGCACCCGGTTCGGGCGCTCCGACCGTGCGCCGCGTGGTCCGTGAGATCCAGTCGCTGCTGCGCTCCGTGGCCGCCGCCGGCGACATCATCGACGCGGCCGACTCCCTCGCCCCCGCCCATCCGGAACTGGCAGAGTTCCTCCGGGTGTACGGCGCCGGGCGCACCGCCGACGCGGTCGCCCACTACGAGTCGCACCAGAACTGACGCGGGCCCGGCAACCGGGCCCGCACCACCAAGAGACGACGCACGGGGAGCGGACACAGCGCGATGGGTGAGGTCTTCGCTGGTCGGTACGAGCTGATCGACCCGATCGGACGCGGTGGGGCGGGCGCGGTGTGGCGGGCCTGGGACCACCGGCGCCGCCGTTACGTGGCGGCCAAGGTGCTCCTCCAGAGCGACGCGCACACGCTGCTGCGCTTCGTCCGCGAGCAGGCGCTGCGGATCGACCACCCGCACGTCCTCGCCCCGGCCAGCTGGGCGGCCGACGACGACAAGGTCCTGTTCACCATGGACCTGGTGGCCGGCGGCTCCCTGGCACACGTCATCGGCGACTACGGCGCGCTGCCGCCCCGCTTCGTCTGCACCCTCCTCGACCAACTGCTCTCGGGGCTGGCCACGGTGCACGCCGAAGGCGTCGTCCACCGGGACATCAAGCCGGCCAACATCCTCATGGAGGTCACCGGGACCGGGCGGCCTCACCTGCGGCTGTCCGACTTCGGCATCTCCATGCGGAAGGGCGAGCCCCGGCTCACCGAGACCAACTACGTGGTGGGAACGCCCGGTTATTTCGCGCCCGAACAACTCATGGGCGCGGAGCCCGATTTCACGGCCGACCTCTTCGCCGTCGGCCTGGTCGCGCTCTATCTGCTCCAGGGCCGCAGGCCGGACTCCCAGGTCCTGGTCGAACGCTTCGTCGCGCACGGCACTCCGGGCGCCCCGGAAGGCATCCCGGAGCCCCTGTGGCAGGTGCTGGCCGGGCTGCTCCAGCCCGACCCGCAGGCCCGGTTCCGGACGGCCACGGGCGCGCGCAAGGCGTTGAGCGCGGCCGTCGAGATGCTGCCCGAACCGCTCCCCGGCGAGCAGCCGATCGAGATCCGCGACCAGCTGGGCCCGCTGCCCGCCGGCTTCGGTCCCCTGGGCCCGACGGGCCCCGCCGCACCGGAAGCCCCCGCCGACCGGACCTTCTCCGCCGACGCCGTGCCGTCGTCGCCGGCCGCTCCCTCCGTGTCCCCTCCCGTGCCCGCGCCCGGCACCGGCCCCGTACCGACCCAGCAGCAGCCCGCACAGCCGCAGGCACAGCCCCACCAGCAGCCCCGGCCACATCCCGGGTTCCAGCCCCAGCCGGTGCCGGTGCCGGTGGCATCCGAGACGGGCAGCTTCCACCTGCCCCCGCCGGTCCCGCATCCGGCCCCCTCCCTCGACCAGGCGCCCACGTCGGCGGCGCCGTACGGACAAGCCCCTACTCATCCATACACCGCTCGACCCGATCAGGTTCCCGGTCTCCAGGCCGCCCCCGCGGCCCCCGCCCCGGTACGCCGACCGGGACCGCCCCCGAAGGTGACGGTCCCGGTACTCCTGCTCGCGCTCGTCTGCCTCGCTGTCGGCTTCTGGGCCCTCACCCAGACCTGAGGCCGCTCCGAGCCGTCCCCAGGTCGCTGAGCCGTCCCGAGGGCCGCCCCGAGCCGTCCCCACAGGTCGCTGAGCCGTCCCGAGGCCGCTCCGAGCCGTCCCGAGCCGCTCCAGCGGCCTCCTTATGCCGCCGCTCGCCTCCGGGCCAGCAGCGTCCAGGCGCCGAGCCCGAGCAGCAGCACGGTGCCGCTGCCGATCCCGGCGGCCGCGAGGATCTGCATGGAGTCGCTCCGCTCGGCCCGCTCCGCGGCCTGCGCGCCGCTCGCCCCGCTCGCGGCCGCGTCCCGGTCCCCGGCGGTCACCGCGAACGGGCCGGGGTCGCCGTCGTACCCGGGACCGGTCTTGGCGGCGCCCATGAGGTTGACCCGCAGCGTCAGCGGGACCGGCTTGTCCCCGTACGCCTTGGCGATCTCCGGGTTGAGCGTGGCCGACAGGTAGTACCAGCCGGCGAAGCGCATGCCGCTCGTGGCCTCGTCGTACGCGGTGCGGTTCTCGTGGGCCACCGGCCGCTGCGGGCCGAGGGCGACGGTCGCGGGCTTCCCGTTGTAGCTTCCGCTGTTCTCGTCGACGTGCCCGAGCGCCGGGTTCTCCAGGGAGAGCACGAGGGCGTAGCTGACGTACTCGTCGGCGGCGGCGCTGCTGCCGAGCTCGGCGGTGGCGTAGAGCTGCTGCCCCCAGTCGACGGGCACCCGGTAGAAGAGCGTCTGACCGGGCCGGATGTCCGACCTCCACTCGCCCTGCGTCAGCGAGGCCGCGTCATGGACGCCCGCGCCGCCCTGACGCTGCTTGGGGCCGCCCGTCGGGGGCGCGGGAGTGCCGGAGGGCCAGGCCTCCGGGAGCTCGGTCGGACCGGCCTTCTTGAGCAGCGGCTCGGTCAGGTGCCGGACTTCCAGCTCCCAGTCGTCCGGGGAGGACGTCGGCTTGTGCTCCCGCTCGACGAGCACGTAGAACGCGCCGGCCTTCTGGCAGGTGGAGCTGTCCGCGTCGATGATGCGGCGGGCGTACGCGGCGAGGGGGCGGGGGTAGGCGGACGACGCGAAGCCGATCTGCTGGTAGCCGCACTCCGTCCCGGTGCCGTCCTGCATGCTCACCCGGAAGCCGTCGCCGTAGTCGACCTTGCCTCCGGCCTTCGGGACGGCGACCACGGACACGTACGCGTTCCGCTTGTCGTCGAGATCGACCCGGTAGTAGACCTTGCCGTCCTTCTTCAGGGTGCCGCGGTAGGTCGCGCCGGCCTTCAGCTGCGGCGCGTCCGAACTCGAGGCGGCCCCCTGGACGCGCTGGGCGGTGCTGTCGAAGGTGTACGGCGGGAGGGCGGGCCCCTCGGCCGCCTGCGCCTGGCCGGGCAGCGCCGCCACGGTGCCCACCGCGGCGACCGCCGTGAGCAGGGCCCCCGCCCTCCGGCCGATGCCGGCCTGCGTCTTCACACGAACTCCTTCTCTTCACTCAAGCAAGCGATCACATTGCTCAGGCAAAGCAAAGCCCCGGCCCGCTCACGCGCGGCCGGGGCTTCACCCACAGATGGTCTTCGTCTCAGACACCCGAACCTGCGGGCACGGAGTCGGTCGCCTCCGTCCACAGGTCCTGCTCGGCGCGATCCGCCTGGATCTGGCGGTACACGAGGAGCCCGCCGATGGCGGCCAGTGCGACCAGGAGAAGCTTCTTCACCGCGCGACCTCGTCTTTCGTTGACGTAGGAGACTTCTGACGCCCACTCTACACATCGACCGATACCGATCGGTGACCTGTACGAGCTTCAAACCTTCAACCCGCCCCGGACAAACAAATCGACCCGGACGGGGGAACCGTCCGGGTCGATCGTCACTGTGGGGCTAACAGGATTTGAACCTGTGGCCTCATCCTTATCAGGGATGCGCTCTAACCAACTGAGCTATAGCCCCGCCGCGCTTTGCGGTGTGTGTCCCGCGCGCTGACTCCTGAACATTAGCGCACGTGGGGGCCAGTCCCAAAATCCGTACTCCCGGACGGCCCCCCGCGGGCTACTCGTCCTCGGCCAGCGTGAGCTCGACACCGCCCACGAAGCCCGCCGACAGGTTGTAGATGAACGCGCCCAGCGTCGCCAGGGCGGTCATCAGGACCACGTCGATCACGGCGATCACCGAGGTGAACATCAGCACCCTCGGCAGCGACAGGAACGACTGCAGATCGAAGCCGTTGGACTCGTTCGAGCCCGTGGCCTCGCTGATCGTGCCGCCGACCGTCGAGAAGACGCCCATGGCGTCCATGACCATCCACAGCACCGCCGCGGCCACGATCGTGCAGATGCCCAGTGCGATGGAGAGCAGGAAGCTCACCTTCATCACCGACCACGGATCGGCCTTCGCCACCCGCAGCCGCGCCTTCCGCGTACGGGGCGTCGTGCGTGCCCCCGTACGCGGCCGGCGCACGGCACCGGTCTGACCGCCCGCCGTATCACCCGGCCGGCCGCCCGGCGCCGGAGCGCCGTACGCCTGCGGAGGGTGGTACGGGCCGCCCTGCTGCTGCGCTCCCGCGCGCTCGCCGGGCAGCGGCCCGTTGTACGTCTCGTACGACGAGGGCTGCTGCCCCCGAGTGTCCGTCACCGCAACCCCCTGGGAGTCCGTGGCGAGGCCACGGGCGCCGTTCGCTCCAGCACCAGCAGAAGCTCCGGCGGCCGCCGATCCGGCGCCCGTGGCTCCACTCACGCTCTTACTCCTCGTGCTCCCCGGCCGAGGGCTCCGTGCCCTCGACTGCCTCGGCTTCGACCACCGCTGCCTCGGTCGCCTCGACGGCGCCCTCGACCTCGTCCGCGGTGTCGACGAAATCGTCGTCGCCGCCGGCCTCGGCGTTCCGTGCGATGCCGACGACGGCATCGCGCTTGCCCAGGTTGATCAGCTGGACGCCCATGGTGTCACGGCCGGTCTCCCTGACTTCGTTGACTCGCGTACGAATCACACCGCCGGACAGCGTGATGGCGAGGATCTCATCGGTCCCCTCGACCACCAGCGCGCCCACGAGCGAGCCGCGGTCCTCCACGATCTTGGCGGCCTTGATACCGAGGCCGCCACGGCCCTGGACGCGGTACTCGTCGACGGGGGTGCGCTTCGCGTACCCGCCGTCGGTCGCGGTGAAGACGAAAGTACCGGGCCGGACGACATTCATCGAGAGCAGCTCGTCGTCCTCGCGGAAACTCATCCCCTTGACGCCCGACGTGGCACGCCCCATCGGACGCAGCGCGTCGTCCGTGGCGGTGAAGCGGATCGACTGCGCCTTCCTGCTGACCAGCAGCAGGTCGTCCTCGGCCGACACCAGCTCGGCGCCGATCAGCTCGTCGTCGCTGCCGTCCTCCCGCTCGCGCAGGTTGATGGCGATGACGCCGCCCGAGCGGGGCGAGTCGTAGTCCTTCAGCGCGGTCTTCTTCACCAGGCCGGCCTTGGTGGCGAGCACCAGGTACGGCGCGGCGTCGTAGTCGCGGATGGCCAGGATCTGGGCGATCTGCTCGTCCGGCTGGAAGGCGAGCAGGTTGGCCACGTGCTGGCCGCGGGCGTCCCGGCCGGCGTCCGGCAGCTCGTACGCCTTGGCCCGGTAGACCCGGCCCTTGTTCGTGAAGAAGAGCAGCCAGTGGTGGGTGGTGGAGACGAAGAAGTGGTCGACGATGTCGTCCTGCTTCAGCTTCGTGCCCCGCACGCCCTTGCCGCCGCGCTTCTGCGACCGGTAGTCCTCGGTCTTGGTGCGCTTCACGTAGCCACCGCGCGTGATGGTGACGACGATGTCCTCCTCGGCGATCAGGTCCTCGATGGACATGTCACCGTCGAAGGGCACGAGCTTGGAGCGGCGGTCGTCGCCGAACCGCTCGACGAGGGCGGCGAGCTCCTCGCTGACGATCGCGCGCTGGCGCTCCGGGGAGGCCAGGATCGCGTTGTACTCGTTGATCTTGGCCTGGAGCTCGTCGTGCTCGGCGAGGATCTTCTGGCGCTCCAGGGCGGCGAGCCGGCGGAGCTGCATCTCCAGGATCGCGTTGGCCTGGATCTCGTCGATCTGCAGCAGGTCCATCAGGCCGGCGCGCGCGACCTCGACCGTGTCGCTGCGCCGGATGAGCGCGATGACCTCGTCGATCGCGTCGAGGGCCTTGAGGAGGCCGCGCAGGATGTGGGCGCGCTCCTCGGCCTTGCGCAGCCGGAACTTCGTCCGGCGGACGATGACCTCGATCTGGTGCGTCACCCAATGGCGGATGAACGCGTCCAGCGAGAGGGTGCGCGGCACGCCGTCGACGAGCGCCAGCATGTTCGCGCCGAAGTTCGTCTGCAGGTCGGTGTGCTTGTACAGGTTGTTGAGGACGACCTTGGCGACGGCGTCGCGCTTGAGCACGATGACGAGGCGCTGGCCGGTGCGGGACGAGGTCTCGTCGCGGACGTCGGCGATGCCGCCGACCTTGCCGTCCTTCACCAGGTCGGCGATCTTCTGCGCGAGGTTGTCGGGGTTGGTCTGGTACGGCAGCTCCGTGACCACCAGGCACTGGCGGTTGTGGATCTCCTCGACCTCGACGACCGCGCGCATCGTGATCGAGCCCCGGCCGGTGCGGTACGCCTCCTCGATGCCCTTGCGGCCGACGACGAGCGCGCCGGTCGGGAAGTCCGGGCCCTTGATCCGCTCGATCAGCGCGTCGAGGAGCTCCTCGTGGCTGGCGTCGGGGTGTTCGAGCGCCCACTGCGCACCGGCCGCGACCTCGCGCAGGTTGTGCGGCGGGATGTTGGTGGCCATGCCGACGGCGATACCGGCGCTGCCGTTGATCAGCAGGTTCGGGAAGCGGGACGGCAGGACCGTCGGCTCCTGGTTGCGGCCGTCGTAGTTGTCCTGGAAGTCGACGGTCTCCTCGTCGATGTCCCGGAGCATCTCCATCGACAGCGTCATGAGCTTGCACTCTGTGTAACGCATGGCGGCGGCCGGGTCGTTGCCCGGGGAGCCGAAGTTGCCGTTGGAGTCGACGAGCGGCATGCGCATCGACCAGGGCTGGGCGAGGCGGACGAGCGCGTCGTAGATCGAGGAGTCGCCGTGCGGGTGGTACGTACCCATGACGTCGCCGACGACGCGGGCGCACTTGTAGAAGCCCTTCTCGGGCCGGTAGCCGCCGTCGTACATCGCGTACAGCACGCGCCGGTGGACGGGCTTGAGGCCGTCCCGTACGTCGGGCAGCGCGCGGGACACGATGACGGACATCGCGTAGTCGAGGTACGAGCGCTGCATCTCGGTCTCGAGCCCGACGGGCTCGATCCGCAGCACGGGCTCCTGCTCTTCGGTGGTGCCAGAAGTGTTTTCGTCGGCCATTGCTGGTCGTCAGTCCTTTCGTACGGTCAGCTGAGACCGACTCAGATGTCGAGGAAGCGAACGTCCTTGGCGTTGCGCTGGATGAACGAGCGCCGTGCCTCGACGTCCTCGCCCATCAGCACCGAGAACAGGTCGTCGGCCTGGGCCGCGTCGTCCAGGGTGACCTGGCCGAGAACGCGGTGCTCGACGTCCATGGTGGTGACGCGCAGCTCCTCGGCGTTCATCTCGCCGAGACCCTTGAAGCGCTGGATCGAGTCTTCCTTGATCCGCTTGCCGTTCTGCTTGCCCAGCTCGACGAGCGCGTCCCGCTCCCGGTCCGAGTACGCGTACTCGAAGTCGTCCCGGCCCCACTTGATCTTGTAGAGCGGCGGGCGAGAGAGGTAGACGTGACCGGCCTCGACCAGGGGCCGCATGAAGCGGAAGAGGAAGGTCAGCAGCAGGGTGTTGATGTGCTGGCCGTCGACGTCGGCGTCCGCCATCAGGATGATCTTGTGATAGCGGAGCTTCTCGATGTCGAAGTCCTCGTGCACACCGGTGCCGAAGGCGGAGATCAGCGCCTGGACCTCGGTGTTCTGCAGGATCTTGTCGACGCGGGCCTTCTCGACGTTCAGGATCTTGCCGCGGATCGGCAGGATGGCCTGGTACATCGGGTTGCGGCCGGACTTGGCCGAGCCGCCGGCGGAGTCACCCTCGACGATGAAGATCTCGCACTTGGAGGGGTCGTTCGACTGGCAGTCGGACAGCTTGCCCGGCAGGGACGCCGACTCCAGGAGGCCCTTGCGGCGGGTCAGGTCGCGCGCCTTGCGCGCGGCCACGCGCGCGGTGGCGGCCTGGATCGACTTGCGGACGATGTCCGCGGCCTCGTTCGGGTTGCGGTCCAGCCAGTCGTTGAGGTGCTCGTAGACCGCCTTCTGGACGAAGGTCTTGACCTCCGTGTTGCCCAGCTTGGTCTTGGTCTGGCCCTCGAACTGCGGCTCGCTCAGCTTGACCGAGATGATCGCCGTCAGACCCTCGCGGATGTCGTCGCCCGTGAGGTTGTCGTCCTTCTCGCGGAGCAGCTTCTTGTCGCGCGCGTACTTGTTGATCAGCGAGGTCAGCGCCGCCCGGAAGCCCTCCTCGTGCGTGCCGCCCTCGTGGGTGTGGATGATGTTGGCGAAGGAGTACACGCCCTCGCTGTAGCCGCTGTTCCACTGCATCGCGACTTCGAGGGACAGGCTCTTGTCCTTGTCCTCGGCCTCGAGGTCGATCACGGTGGGGTGGATCAGCTCGCCCTTGCGCGAGTTGAGGTACTTCACGAAGTCGACGATGCCGCCCTCGTAGTGGTACCTCACCGTGCGCGCGGCGGCCTCGGCGGTCGCCTCGGCGTCCGGGTCGTCGGCGCCGACGGTGGCCTTCGCGGACTCGCGCTCGTCGGTGAGCGTGATCGTGAGGCCCTTGTTGAGGAAGGCCATCTCCTGGAAGCGCCGCGAGAGCGTCTCGAAGGAGTACTCGGTCGTCTCGAAGATGTCCGGGTCGGCCCAGAAGGTCACCGACGTGCCGGTCTCGGCGGTCGCCTCGTGCTGGGCGAGCGGGGCCGTCGGGGCGCCCATCTTGTAGTCCTGCGTCCAGCGGTGGCCGTCCGTCTTGATCTCGACGGAGACCTTGGTGGACAGGGCGTTCACGACCGACACGCCGACACCGTGCAGACCGCCGGAGACGGCGTAGCCGCCGCCGCCGAACTTGCCGCCCGCGTGCAGCACGGTCAGCACGACCTCGACGGCCGGCTTGCCCTCGGAGGCCACGATGCCCACCGGGATGCCACGGCCGTTGTCGACGACGCGTACGGCGCCGTCGGGCAGGATCGTCACGTCGATGGTGTCGGCGTGGCCGGCCAGGGCTTCGTCGACCGAGTTGTCGACGACCTCCTGCACCATGTGGTGCAGACCGCGCTCACCGGTCGAGCCGATGTACATACCAGGGCGCTTGCGCACGGCATCCAGGCCCTCGAGTACCTGGATGTTGCTGGCGGTGTACTGGTTGTTCTCGTTGGGGTCGCCGGAATCGGCCACGAAGCGCCCTTTCTGGCACAGCACAGGCCGTTCTCCGGGCATACGGGAGCGGCTGCGTCGTTCGACATGTTCCGCAGGGTGGCGGGATTGTCTCCCAGTCTACCGGTAGCGCCGACACTCATGGGGGTTTGCCGGTACCTGAGTCCGCATGTGCCGCCCTGCGCGGGCGCGAGACGACTCCCCATATCCGGATAGGGGCTCCAGACGCCCCTGACGGCCACCCAGCGCTTCGAGCCGTAGCGCGCAGTGGGCAAGTCCCCCGCCGCGTCGTGGGCGACTCCGCCGCCACGTCGTGGGCATACGTTCCGCAAGGGCGGAACGGGTGGGCACGACGCCCCCGCGCAACGGCGCCCTTCCGCCGGGACCCGCGCCCCACGCGCCCCGAGAAGCCCACCCGGCACCCAAGCCGTACGCACCCCGAAAACGGCCGCCCGGCACCCTAGGGCCTGTCCGGCGGATCAGGGCATAGCCGCACGCGCCCACCCCTGGCCGCCCGGCGCCCTAGCCGTACGTGTCTCCGGGCCCGACGCTGCCAGGGGCCCTCAGCGGCCCGTACCCCCGCCGCGGCGCCCCCGGCCCGAGCACCTTGATCATCCGCACGGTCCCGTGCCCCAGGTCCTCGTTCAGCCGCGCCACCAGCGTCGGCGCCAGCAGCCGCAGCTGCGTCGCCCACGCCGTCGAGTCGCACTGCACGGTCAGCACCCGCGCGTCCGGCTCGTCGTCGAACTTCAGCGGTACGCAGTGCTTCGCCAGGTCCTCGCCGACGATCTGCGGCCAGCGCCCCATGACCCCGCCGACCGCCGCGGGCGTCTCCCAGCCGCGCTCGGTGATCAGCCGGTTGATGGCCGCGCCGAGTGCCATCGGGTCACGCCCGTCGGCCCGCGCGCCGGAGCGCAGTCCGCCCCCGCGCCGGGCCTGCTTCTTCTGCTGGGCGGCCGCGCCCCGCGCCTTCGCCTGCTCCTTGGCGGCGCGCAACGCGACCCGCGCGAGGTCGACGCCGGAGTGCTCGGGAACCTTCGGCGCCCCCGCGGCCTGCGCGGATGCGGCCGGGCTGTCCACAGGCTGTTCACTCATGCGCGTTCCACCGTCCCGCCGGCCACCCCGTAGCGCGTGCCCGCGAGGACTCCGGGCACGTCGTCGTCCACCGCGGCCGTCACGAGGACCTGCTCGCCGTGCGCGACCAGCTCCGCGAGCCGTTCGCGGCGCCGCGCGTCGAGTTCGGCGAAGACGTCGTCGAGGACGAGGACCGGTTCGTTGCCCTCGGACCGGAGGAGGTCGTAGGAGGCCAGCCGCAGCGCGAGCGCGTACGACCAGGACTCGCCGTGGCTCGCGTACCCCTTCGCGGGCAGGTCGCCGAGCTTGAGCAGCAGTTCGTCGCGGTGCGGTCCGACGAGCGTGACACCCCGCTCGATCTCCTGCTTGCGGACCTCGGCGAGGGCGGCGATCAGCTGCTCGTACAGCTCCTCGCGGGTGCGTCCGGTGCCCGGCGCGGACGGCCGGTACTCCAGCAGAATCGGTCCGCCGCCCGGCGCGAGCTGCTCGTACGCCTTGTCGGCGAGCGGCTGGAGCACGCCGATGAGGTCGAGCCGCTGGGCGAGCAGTTCGGCTCCCGCCCTGGCCAGGTGCTGGTCCCAGACGTCGAGGGTGGACAGGTCCATGCCGCGGCCGCCGTGCCGGCGGGCCATGGCGGCCGACTTGAGGAGCGTGTTGCGCTGCTTGAGCACGCGCTCGTAGTCGGAGCGCACGCCCGCCATCCGCGGCGTGCGCGCCGTGATCAGCTCGTCGAGGAAGCGCCGGCGCTCGCCGGGGTCGCCCTTGATCAGGGCGAGGTCCTCGGGTGCGAAGAGCACGGTCCGCACGATGCCCAGCACGTCACGGGGTCTGACCTGCGAGGACCTGTTGATCCTGGCGCGGTTGGCCCGGCCGGGGTTGAGTTCGAGCTCGATCAGCTGGGAGCGCTCGCCCTGGGTGACGGCGGCCCGGATGACCGCGCGCTCCGCCCCCATCCGGACGAGCGGGGCGTCGGACGCGACGCGATGGCTGCCGAGGGTGGCCAGATAGCCGACGGCCTCCACCAGGTTGGTCTTGCCCTGGCCGTTGGCGCCCACGAAAGCGGTGACGCCCGGGTCGAGCGGAACCTCGACCCGGGCGTACGAGCGGAAGTCGGCCAGCGAGAGATGCGTGACGTGCATGGTGGGCGCCGACCTTCTTCCCCCGGCGGCTGTGCACCGCGGGGTGCACAGCCTGTGGATTACTTCTTCGTCTCGACCGCGTGGCCACCGAACTGGTTGCGCAGCGCGGCGATCATCTTCATCTGCGGGGAGTCGTCCTGACGGGACGCGAACCGCGCGAACAGCGACGCGGTGATCGCCGGCAGCGGGACGGCGTTGTCGATGGCGGCCTCGACCGTCCACCGGCCCTCGCCGGAGTCCGACGCGTAGCCGCGCAGCTTGTCCAGGTGCTCGTCCTCGTCCAGCGCGTTCACCGCGAGGTCCAGCAGCCAGGAACGGATGACCGTGCCCTCCTGCCAGGAGCGGAAGACCTCGCGCACGTCGGTGACGGAGTCGACCTTCTCCAGGAGCTCCCAGCCCTCGGCGTAGGCCTGCATCATCGCGTACTCGATGCCGTTGTGGACCATCTTCGCGAAGTGGCCGGCGCCGACCTTGCCCGCGTGGACCGAGCCGAACTCGCCCTCGGGCTTGAGGGCGTCGAAGATCGGCTGGACCCGCGCCACGTCCTCGGCGGAGCCGCCGTACATCAGCGCGTAGCCGTTCTCCAGGCCCCAGACGCCACCGGAGACGCCGCAGTCGACGAACCCGATGCCCTTGGCGGCGAGCTCCTCCGCGTGCTTCTCGTCGTCCGTCCAGCGCGAGTTCCCGCCGTCCACGACGATGTCGCCGGGGGAGAGCAGGTCGGCCAGCTCGTCGATGGTGGACTGGGTCGCGGCACCCGCCGGGACCATGACCCACACGACGCGCGGACCCTTGAGCTTGCCCACAAGCTCTTCGAGGCTGTGGACATCGGCGAGGTCCGGGTTGCGGTCGTATCCGATGACGGTGTGGCCTGCGCGGCGGATGCGCTCGCGCATGTTGCCGCCCATCTTGCCGAGACCGACGAGACCGAGCTCCATCAGAGATTCCTTAAGCGTCGTGTGCGGTTTACCCGGGTCCGAGCCTACGCCCGGACCCGCGTGCACACCTGTGGGGTCAGCCGCTCAGGCGATGCCCCGAAGAACCGGCATCAACCGGACAGACGAACCGGCATGATCAGGTACTTGTAGGCCTCGTCCGCCTCGGCGTCGAGCGCGGGCTTGCCGCTCAGCAGGGCCGGCTTCGTGGAGGTCGTGAAGGAGAGCTGGGCGACCGGGGAATCGATGGCGCTCAGGCCGTCGAGCAGGAAGGTCGGGTTGAAGGCGATCGAGATGTCGTCGCCCTCCAGCTGCGCGTCCACACGCTCCACAGCCTGTGCGTCGTCGCTGGAGCCGGCCTCCAGGATCAGGACGCCCTGCTCGAAGCTCAGCCGGACCGGGGTGTTGCGCTCGGCCACCAGGGCCACACGCTTGACGGCCTCGACGAAGGGGGCGGTCTCGATCACCGCGACCGAGTTGAACTCGGTGGGGAAGAGCGTCCGGTACTTCGGCAGGTCGCCTTCGAGCAGACGGGTGGTGGTGCGGCGGCCCGCGCCCTCGAAGCCGATGAGGCCCTCGCCCTTGCCGGAGCCGGAGAGCGCCAGGGTGACGGTGTCGCCGCTGGTGAGCGCCTTGGCGGTGTCCAGGAGGGTCTTCGCGGGCACCAGGGCGACCGCGGAGGCGTCCGGGGACTCCGGCTTCCACAGGAACTCGCGGACCGCGAAGCGGTAGCGGTCGGTGGAGGCCAGAGTGACCGTGTCGCCCTCGATCTCGATGCGGACACCGGTGAGGACGGGCAGCGTGTCGTCACGGCCGGCGGCGATGGCCACCTGGGCGGCGGCGGAGGCGAAGACCTCACCGGGGACGGTGCCGGTCGCGGTGGGCATCTCCGGGAGCGCCGGGTACTCCTCCACAGGCAGGGTGTGGAGGGTGAAGCGGGAGGAGCCGCAGACGACGGTCGCCCGTACACCGTCTGTGGAGATCTCCACCGGACGGTTGGGGAGGGCGCGGCAGATGTCGGCGAGCAGTCGGCCGGAGACGAGGACGGTGCCGTCCTCCTCGACCTCCGCCTCGACGGAGACCCGGGCCGAGACCTCGTAGTCGAAGCTCGAGAAGCTCAGCGCGCCGTCCTCGGCCTTCAGCAGAAGGCCCGCGAGGACGGGAGCCGGCGGACGGGCGGGGAGGCTGCGGGCCACCCAGGCCACCGCCTCGGCAAGTACGTCGCGCTCCACCCGGATCTTCACCGGAACCGCCTCCTGCTTGTTGCTGGCTCTTCGTCGACTGCGGGAACCAGTCTGACGTACGCCGCCGACACTCGGTGCTGCTCGGGGTCAAGTCGAGACGAGAGCGCGTCGGAGCTCCGGCGCCGAGTTGTGCACAGGCCCCACTTCGAAGCGGATTCCTAGCTAACTCTAAGTGGGAGTAGTAGTAGGGCCTGTGGAAACGGTGGATAACGTCGTTTTCGCAGGTCAAGCGCAGTTTTTTGTCCACCGACCCTGTGGGCGGTACCCGTGGAAAACCAGGGGTCTCTGTGGACATAGGAAAGTTCTGCACACCCCATGCACAGGCCATGGGGAGTTCTCCCCAGCGCTGTCCCCAGCTTTCCCCACGTTCCCCACAGCCCAAACGTCTCCCTTGGTGTGACCGCTTTCACTCGGTCAGGTGAGCAGGGCTGTTTTGTTGCCGAACAGTGGACAGCGGTGTGGAGAAGCTGTGGGCAACCGGCTTCCCCCTGTGGGCAGGCAGTGGACAACCTTCGGGACTCCCTGTGGACAAAAGATTCATCCACAGGCTGTGGAGATCGGTTGCCAACAATTCCACAGGGGGCTGACCTGGCGTGATGGTCTGTCAACAGCCCGGCCTGTGGACACGATCCGGATAACTCAACAGTCCCCACCCTGTGGACGGGAGATCATCCCCCAATCTGTGGAGAACCTGCCACAGGAACGGAGCAATCGAACGCCGGGCGCTCGCCCCCGCCGCGCAACCCGTCCCCCGGAACGCCGAAGGGCGCCCCGGGAGGTGTCCCGGAGCGCCCTCGGAGGCCGCGGCGGCCCTGTGTCAGCCGTTCTTGATGCGGTTGGTGAGCTCGGTGACCTGGTTGTAGATCGAGCGCCGCTCCGCCATCAGAGCGCGGATCTTGCGGTCCGCGTGCATCACCGTCGTGTGGTCGCGGCCGCCGAACTGCGCGCCGATCTTCGGCAGCGACAGGTCCGTGAGCTCACGGCACAGGTACATGGCGATCTGCCGGGCCGTCACCAGGACGCGGCTGCGCGAGGATCCGCAGAGGTCCTCCACCGTCAGACCGAAGTAGTCGGCCGTCGCCGCCATGATGGCGGGCGCGGTGATCTCCGGCGAACTGTCCTCGCCACCGGGGATCAGGTCCTTCAGCACGATCTCGGTGAGCCCCAGGTCCACCGGCTGCCGGTTGAGGCTCGCGAAGGCCGTCACCCGGATCAGCGCGCCCTCCAGCTCACGGATGTTCCGCGAGATCCGCGACGCGATGAACTCCAGTACCTCCGGCGGAGCGTTGAGCTGCTCCTGCACCGCCTTCTTGCGGAGGATCGCGATGCGCGTCTCCAGCTCCGGCGGCTGCACATCGGTGGTGAGACCCCACTCGAAGCGGTTGCGCAGCCGGTCCTCCAGGGTCACCAGCTGCTTGGGCGGCCGGTCCGAGGAGAGCACGATCTGCTTGTTCGCGTTGTGGAGCGTGTTGAAGGTGTGGAAGAACTCCTCCTGCGTCGACTCCTTGCTCGCCAGGAACTGGATGTCGTCGACGAGCAGGATGTCCACGTCGCGGTAGCGCTTGCGGAACGCGTCGCCCTTGCCGTCGCGGATCGAGTTGATGAACTCGTTGGTGAACTCCTCGGAGCTCACGTACCGCACGCGCGTGCCCGGGTAGAGGCTCCGCGCGTAGTGTCCGATCGCGTGCAGCAGGTGGGTCTTGCCGAGGCCCGACTCGCCGTAGATGAAGAGCGGGTTGTACGCCTTGGCCGGCGCCTCGGCCACCGCGACGGCGGCCGCGTGCGCGAACCGGTTCGAGGAACCGATGACGAAGGTGTCGAAGAGGTACTTGGGGTTCAGCCGCGCGTGCTGCTCACCGGGCGCCCCTGCCCCACCGCCCTGCCCGGACGCCGACGTGCCGGGACCGCCCGGGCCGCCCACGGGACCGGGCGCAGGACCGCCGCCCGGCCGGGGACCGGGACGGGCGCCGTGGCCCGGCGGGTCGGGCAGCTCGGCGCGCTCGGGCCGCTGCTGCTCGTAACCCCGGGTCGGCTCGTCGTAGCGGGGCTGCCGCGACTGGTCGGGGCCGGTGTACGGGGCGCGCTCCTGGTAGCCGCCGAGCCGGGGCTGCTGCCAGGAGAGGTCCTCCTGGGTGCGCGGCCAGGCACCGGGGTCGGGGCGCTGCTGTCCGTAGCCGGGATAGGCCGGGCGCGCGGTGGGCAGCCCGTCGTCGGGCATCGGCCGGTGGCCGTAGCCGTCGTACTTCTCGTACGGCTCGGGCTGCGTGCGCTCGTCGTAGCGGGGCGGCTGCTGCGCCGCGGGCGCGGGTGCGGGCGAGGTCGGCTCGCCGACGGAGTCGTCGACGGTGATCGCGATGCGGATCGGCCGGCCGCACTCGCGGCTGAGCGTCTCGCTGATCAGCGGGGCGAGCCGGCCCTCGAGGACGCGCTTGCCCCACTCGTTCGGCACCGCGAGGAGCGCCGTGTCCGCGACCAGGGCGAGCGGCTGGCAGCGCTCGATCCACTGCTTGTCCTTGGACTCGATGCCCTGCTGGCCGTCGGCGAGAAGATGCTCGAGGACCCGTGGCCACACTGCGGCAAGATCGGCAGGTACGTCAGCCACAGGGCACGCTTTCTCGCAGGTCCCACGACGGTTCTCGGGGACAGTGGGTCGAAGTCCGTGAGGACGTGTCCGTTGAGGACAGGTGGGACAGAACGGCAAAAGATTGCGGAGACCGTCCACGGTAGTCGGGCCGCCTGACGTGGTTCAAGTTGTTGTCCACAGCCTGTGCACAATGGGGGGTGGCGACAGGTCGGTTTGACCGGATGGCGTAGCCGCGCGTACCGTAACCAGGTCGAGTTGTCGATGGCTGCTGCCGCCTGCCTCCGATGGGCAAAGATCACGGTCAGTGATCGTGAAGCGGTGCACTCGGGCGTATTGCGAGCTACTCGTGGGCGCACGGTGACAGCCAGGCGATGTCCCGCCACCACCCGAATCATTTCTGGAGCCCCCGAGTGAGCAAGCGCACCTTCCAGCCGAACAACCGTCGTCGCGCGAAGACCCACGGCTTCCGCCTGCGCATGCGTACCCGTGCCGGCCGCGCCATCCTGGCGAACCGCCGTGGCAAGGGTCGCGCGAGCCTGTCCGCCTGATCCACTTAAACAGGTCATGACGTGCTGCCTACCGAGAATCGGCTGAGGCGGCGCGAGGACTTCGCAACCGCGGTACGCCGAGGTCGCCGGGCCGGTCGCCCGCTCCTCGTCGTCCACCTACGCAGCGGTGCAACGGACCCGCACGCGCCTGGGGAGAGCGCTCCCCCGTCGCGTGCGGGTTTCGTCGTGAGCAAGGCCGTGGGCGTCGCCGTCGTACGCAACAAGGTGAAGCGTCGTCTTCGTCACCTCGTTCGCGATCGGCTCGCCGAGCTGCCCCCCGGTAGCCTGGTGGTCGTACGGGCGTTGCCCGGAGCCGGCGACGCCGACCACGCACAGCTGGCCCGAGACCTGGACGCCGCTCTCCAGCGGCTGCTGGGAGGGGGCGCGCGATGAAGTACCCGCTGCTGGCTCTCATCAAGCTGTACCAGTGGACGATCAGCCCGCTTCTCGGGCCCGTCTGCCGGTACTACCCGTCGTGTTCCCACTACGGATTCACGGCCATCGACCGGCATGGCGCGATCAAAGGCACGGCCCTGACCGCCTGGCGCATTCTGCGGTGCAACCCGTGGTCGCCCGGCGGTGTGGACCATGTACCCCCGCGTAAGCGCCCCCGCTGGCACGAAATGCTGAGGAACGCGTTGCGCGGCGACCAGGGCGGGTCCACCGCCGAGACGAGCCCGGCCGCAGAGACCTCGCCCAATGCTCAAGGAGCCTGATTAGTGGACACGATTGCCAGTCTGTTCAGCTTCATCACCTGGCCCGTTTCCTGGGTCATCGTCCAGTTCCACAAGGTGTACGGGGCGATCTTCGGCCCCGACACGGGCTGGGCCTGGGGCCTGTCCATCGTGTCCCTCGTGGTGCTGATCCGTATCTGTCTGATCCCGCTCTTCGTGAAGCAGATCAAGTCGACGCGGAACATGCAGGCGCTCCAGCCGAAGATGAAGGCCATCCAGGAGCGCTACAAGAGCGACAAGCAGCGTCAGTCCGAAGAGATGATGAAGCTGTACAAGGAGACGGGTACCAACCCGCTCTCCTCGTGCCTTCCCATCCTGGCGCAGTCGCCGTTCTTCTTCGCCCTGTACCACGTGCTGTCCAGCATCGCCTCCGGCAAGGAGATCGGTGTTCTCAACCAGCAGCTGGTCGACAGTGCCCGTCAGGCGCACATCTTCGGTGCACCCATCGCCTCGAAGTTCATGGACTCCCCCGAGGCCGTCGCGGCCCTCGGCGCCTCGCTGACCGATGTCCGCATCGTCACCGCGATCATGATCGTCCTGATGTCGGCCTCGCAGTTCTTCACCCAGCGCCAGCTGATGATGAAGAACGTCGACCTCACGGTGAAGACGCCGTACATGCAGCAGCAGAAGATGCTCATGTACATCTTCCCGGTGATCTTCGCCGTCATGGGCATCAACTTCCCCGTCGGTGTCCTCGTCTACTGGCTGACCACCAACGTGTGGACCATGGGCCAGCAGATGTACGTGATCAACCAGAACCCGACCCCGGGCAGCAAGGCGCAGGACTCCTACCTCCAGCGCCTGCTGAAGAGCATCACGCACCACGGCGAGGTCCGCGGCCGCCGCCGGAAGGCCATCGTCAAGGTGATCGTCGCCAAGGGCAGCGACCGCAACGAGAACGAGCGCCGCTTCTTCGTGGGCCTCTCCAAGGCCGGCTTCGCGGCCCAGGCCGACGGCACCGTGATCAAGGGCGACACGATCGTGGCCGAGGCCGAGGGTGCTGCGGCGACCAAGCGTCAGCAGCCCAAGCGTCAGACCAAGGCCCAGCGCCAGGCCGCCGCCCCGCAGGGCGTGGCCAAGGACGTCGAGGAAATCTCCGAGCCGGCCGCCGAAACGGCGACCACCTCGCTCGAGAAGAAGCCTCAGGATCAGGCCGTGGCCAAGGACGAGGCACAGGGTGACAAGCCCGCACGTCCGAGCCGTGCCAACTCCGGAGGCTCCCGTCAGGGCAAGTCCGGTCAGCGCAAGGGCCAGCAGCGGCCCAAGCACCCGTCGTCCAAGAAGTAAGCCTCCACGAAGCAAGAAGGAGTCCATCCGTGACGGAAGGCACCACCTCCGCCGCCGCCGAGGGTGGCGACACCCTGACCCGCCTGGAGCAGGAGGGTGAGATCGCGGCCGACTACCTCGAAGGCCTGCTCGACATCGCCGACCTGGACGGCGACATCGACATGGACGTCGAGGCGGACCGGGCCGCGGTCTCGATCATCAGCGACTCCAGCAGCCGTGAGCTGCAGAAGCTCGTGGGTCGCGACGGTGAGGTTCTGGAGGCTCTGCAGGAGCTGACGCGCCTGGCCGTGCACCGGGAGACCGGTGACCGCAGCCGACTGATGCTCGACATCGCCGGCTTCCGGGCCAAGAAGCGCTCCGAGCTCGCCGAGCTGGGCGCCAAGGCGGCGGCCGAGGTGAAGTCCACGGGCGAGCCGGTCAAGCTGGACCCGATGACGCCGTTCGAGCGTAAGGTCGTGCACGACGCGATCGCCGCCGCCGGTCTGCGCAGCGAGTCCGAGGGCGAGGAGCCGCAGCGCTTCGTCGTCGTCCTCCCTGCCTGACGCCCCACGTAGTGTCGGCCCCGTCTGTTCGCAGGCGGGGCCGATCTTTGTCAGCCTGATAGTCAGCCATCACAGTGCGCTCGCACGTGAAGCGTGCGGTACGGAAGGACGGTTCCCGTGACGGAGGCAGCGGAGCTCCCCGAGGCGCCGGAGCAGGCGCGGACAGTCTTCGGTGAGTACTTCCCGGAGGCCGTGCGGTACGCCGAGCTCCTCGCGGACGCGGGTGTGAAGCGCGGTCTGATCGGCCCGCGTGAGGTCCCGCGACTCTGGGAACGCCACCTGCTGAACTGTGCCGTCCTCGCGGAGGCTGTTCCCGAGGGCGTCACCGTCTGCGACGTGGGCTCGGGTGCGGGCCTCCCCGGCATCCCCCTGGCCCTGGTCCGGCGTGATCTGAAGATCACGCTCCTGGAGCCGCTCCTGCGCCGGACGAACTTCCTCCAGGAGGTCGTCGAGCTGCTCGGCCTCGACCACGTGACCGTGGTCCGTGGCCGCGCCGAGGAGATGCTCGGCAAGATCACCCCCGTGCACGTGGTGACCGCCCGTGCGGTGGCTCCCCTCGACCGGCTGGCGGGCTGGGGCGTTCCCCTGCTGCGGCCGTACGGCGAGATGCTGGCGCTCAAGGGCGACACCGCCGAGGAGGAGATCGTCGGTGCCCGCGCCGCGCTCTCCCGGCTCGGTGTGGTGGAGACCTCGGTGCTCCACGTCGGCGAGGGGGTCGTCGATCCCATGACCACCGTCGTCCGGGTGGAGGTCGGTGAGAGCCCGGGCGGTGTGCGCTTCGCGGCCAAGCGAGCCAAGGCGGCCCGTACGAGCAAGACCCGCCGGCGCCGCTGAGCGTCGCATACGCACCATTTCGGAGTGTCGAGCGGCCCTGGCCGGGCAGCAGGGGCATGGTGTTTCACGTGAAACGTCGCTCACTGCTGCAGGGGATCATCAGCCGCGGCCGCGCGGCTGCCACGCCCCGGGACCGCGGCCCCCGCGTGAAGCCACTCGCGAGGGTTACGGAGTTGTCCACAGAGGTGGATTCGCCCACAGAACCACCGACCTCGCTGGTTCACGACCCCGAAAGCATGGCAGGCTCTGCTCATCGCGAGCCTGAAGCCGAGGAGAGTGAATCCTTGCGGTCCGACGCCAACATCGCGGGACCGATGACCGATCCGGTCCCCGGTCCCCGAACCGAATCGGTGGGGGAGGATGTTTCACGTGAAACACCGCCCCCGATGGACGACACCCCCATTGGTCGTGCTGCTCAACTGGCAGTAGAAGCCCTGGGTCGTGCCGGTGAGGGTCTTCCCCGACCGGCCCAGACTCGCGTGATGGTGGTCGCCAACCAGAAGGGCGGCGTGGGCAAGACGACCACGACGGTCAACCTTGCCGCGTCCCTCGCCCTGCACGGGGCCCGGGTCCTGGTCATCGACCTGGACCCGCAGGGCAACGCGTCCACGGCTCTGGGTATCGACCACCACGCCGAGGTCCCCTCGATCTACGACGTTCTGGTGGACAGCAGGCCGCTCTCCGAAGTGGTGCAGCCCGTCCTGGAAGTCGAAGGCCTCTTCTGCGCCCCGGCCACCATCGATCTCGCCGGTGCGGAGATCGAGCTCGTGTCGCTGGTGGCCCGTGAGAGCCGCCTGCAGCGGGCGATCCAGGCCTACGAGCAGCCGCTCGACTACATCCTGATCGACTGCCCGCCCTCGCTCGGTCTGCTCACGGTCAACGCCATGGTGGCGGGCGCCGAGGTGCTGATCCCGATTCAGTGCGAGTACTACGCGCTGGAGGGGCTCGGCCAGCTCCTGCGGAACGTCGACCTGGTTCGGGGACACCTGAACCCGGGACTGCACGTCTCGACGATCCTGCTCACCATGTACGACGGCAGGACGAGGCTCGCCTCCCAGGTCGCCGAAGAGGTGCGCACCCACTTCAGCGAGGAGGTGCTGCGGACCAGCATTCCGAGGTCCGTCCGCATCTCCGAGGCGCCGAGCTACGGCCAGACGGTCCTCACCTACGATCCGGGTTCCAGCGGGGCCCTGTCGTATCTCGAAGCGGCCCGTGAGATCGCTCTGCGGGGGGCCACCGTGTACTACGACCCCCAGCACGCCCACGGAGGGCACGCCCAGGTCGGGCACCAGAACAACCAGCGCAGCATGTCGGAGGGGATCCAGTGAGTGAGCGACGTAGGGGATTGGGGCGTGGGCTCGGTTCGCTGATCCCTACCGCTCCCCAAGAACGACAGGCGCCGGCGGTCGGCGTCGGGGCGGGTGTTCCCTCCCCGGGCGCGGCCCCCGTCCTGACCACGGAGCGCGGTGTCGCCGCCGCCAAGCTGGCGAGGCTCCCCCAGAGCCCCCAGTCCCCGGACTCGACGACCTCGTGGAACGAGCCCGAGGCGGCGGCTGTCCCGGCGTCTCCGGCCGGCGCGCACTTCGCGGAGCTGCCGCTCGACGCCATCACGCCCAACCCGCGTCAGCCGCGTGAGGTCTTCGACGAGGACGCCCTGGCCGAGCTGGTCGCTTCCATCAAGGAGGTCGGCCTTCTCCAGCCCGTGGTCGTGCGCCAGGTGGGCGCCGAGCGCTACGAGCTCATCATGGGTGAGCGGCGCTGGCGAGCCTGCCGTGAGTCCGGCCTGGAGCGGATCCCGGCCATCGTGCGGCATACCGACGACGAGAAGCTGCTCCTGGACGCCCTCCTGGAGAACCTCCACCGGGCTCAGCTGAACCCGCTGGAAGAGGCGGCGGCCTACGACCAGCTGCTCAAGGACTTCAACTGCACCCATGACCAGCTGGCCGACCGGATCGGACGTTCGCGCCCGCAGGTCTCCAACACGCTCAGGCTGCTGCGCCTCTCTCCGCCGGTCCAGAGCCGGGTCGCCGCCGGGGTGATCTCCGCCGGTCACGCGCGCGCTCTGCTGGGTATCGAGGACCCGGAGGCCCAGGACAAGCTGGCGTACCGCATCGTCTCCGAGGGGCTCTCGGTGCGCTCGGTCGAAGAGATCGTCACGCTGATGGGCTCGGAGCCCGGGGCGCCGGTCAAGTCCAAGGGTCCCCGTGCGGGGACCCGGGTGTCGCCCGCGCTCACGGATCTCGCCTCCCGGCTCTCGGACCGCTTCGAGACCCGGGTGAAGGTCGACCTGGGGCAGAAGAAGGGCAAGATCGTCGTCGAGTTCGCCTCGATGGACGACCTCGACCGGATCCTCTCGACCCTGGCTCCCGGAGAGGGACGGGTCCTGGACCACAAGAGCGGCGAGCAGG
This sequence comes from Streptomyces wedmorensis, assembly GCF_000716445.1. GTDB lineage: Bacteria > Actinomycetota > Actinomycetes > Streptomycetales > Streptomycetaceae > Streptomyces > Streptomyces wedmorensis. The sequence goes on along the minus strand of NZ_JNWK01000004.1, from coordinate 86,998 downwards.
ACTGACGCCTCGCGTTCCACCGAGTCCGCTCAGGGCGGGTCTCGCTCCGGTCTTCACCGGAACGGGGCCCGCCCTTTGCCTGTGAGCGGTATCGCCCCGATCGCCCGATCGATACGATTCCAAGAGGCGTATCCGTACTCGATGGCGAGGGAATCGAGGAGAAGCCGTGGGGCGTCGGCTCGTACCGCTCACGCTGGACAACCTTCCGGATCTTCCCAAGCGGTGTCGCTCCTGTGCCTTCTGGGAGCTGGACCCGGTCAGCGGGGAGGCCGCGGTCGAGGCGGGGCGCCCGGAGCTGGAGAAGGAAGCCTGGATCTCGGCGGTTCTGCTGGAGTGGGGATCCTGCGGGCGCGTGGTCTATGTGGACGAGGTGCCGGTCGGCTATGTGCTCTACGCTCCCCCGGCCTACGTGCCGCGGTCCATGGCCTTTCCGACGAGCCCCGTGGCGGCGGACGCCGTCCAGCTGATGACGGCGTGGATCATGCCTGGCTATCAGGGGCAGGGTCTGGGGCGCGTGATGGTGCAGACCGTGGCCAAGGACGTGATCCGGCGGGGCTTCAAGGCGATCGAGGCATTCGGGGACGCCCGCTGGAAGGAGCCGGCCTGTGTGCTGCCCGCCGACCATCTGCTCGCGGTGGGCTTCAAGACCGTCCGTCCGCACCACGCCTTCCCCCGGCTGCGGCTGGAGCTCAGGACGACGCTCTCGTGGAAGGAGGACGTCGAGATGGCACTGGACCGGCTGCTCGGTGCGGTGCAGAAGGAGCCCGCACTACGGCCCCTCTGAGCCCCGGGAAACGAAGAGGCCCGCCCCCTCGTGGGGACGGGCCTTCGCTGTTTCACGTGAAACAGCGGATGAGCATCAGGCCTTGGCGGGCTCGATGAAGTCCTCCAGGTCGCGCAGGATCGCGGCCTTCGGCTTGGCGCCGACGATGGTCTTCACGACCTCGCCACCCTGGTAGACGTTCAGCGTCGGGATGGACATGACGCCGTACTTGGCAGCCGTGGCCGGGTTCTCGTCGATGTTCAGCTTCACGATCTCGATCTCGCCGTGCTCGGCGGCGATGCTCTCGAGCGACGGGGCGATCTGGCGGCACGGTCCGCACCAGGCGGCCCAGAAGTCGACCAGGACGGGCTTGTCGCTGTTGAGGACATCCTCTTCGAAGGAAGCGTCGGTCACAGTCTTGAGGGCCACAGCGGCCTCCTTGATCTCGCGGGGTGTGGGTGGGGAGAGGGTGGATCAGACCGCGGGGGTCTCGGCCAGCTTCTCGCTGTCGGCGAGAGCAGACAGGAAACGCTCGGCGTCGAGGGCGGCGGAGCAGCCGGTGCCGGCCGCCGTGATGGCCTGGCGGTAGGTGTGGTCGACGACGTCGCCGGCGCCGAAGACACCCGTGAGGTTGGTGCGCGTCGACGGGGCGTCCACCTTGAGGTAGCCCTCGTCGTCCAGCTCCAGCTGGCCCTTGAAGAGCTCGGTCCGCGGGTCGTGGCCCACGGCGATGAAGAGGCCGGTGGCGGGCAGCTCGCGGGTGGCGCCGGTCTTCGTGTCGCGCAGGGTCAGGCCGGTGAGCTTCTGCTCGCCGTGGATCTCGGTGACCTCGCTGTCCCAGGCGAAGGAGATCTTCGGGTCGGCGAAGGCGCGCTCCTGCATGGCCTTCGAGGCACGCAGGGTGTCCCGGCGGTGGACGATCGTGACCGACTTGGCGAAGCGCGAGAGGAAGGTGGCCTCCTCGATCGCGGTGTCGCCGCCGCCGACGACGGCGATGTCGTGGTCCTTGAAGAAGAACCCGTCGCAGGTGGCGCACCAGGAGACGCCTCGGCCGGAGAGCGCGTCCTCGTTGGGGAGGCCGAGCTTGCGGTGCTGGGAGCCGGTCGTGACGATGACGGCCTTGGCGCGGTGCACGGTGCCGGCGGTGTCGGTGACGGTCTTGATCTCACCGGTCAGGTCCACGGCGACGACGTCGTCCGGGACGAGCTCCGCACCGAAGCGCTCCGCCTGGGCCCGCATGTTGTCCATGAGGTCCGGGCCCATGATGCCGTCGCGGAAGCCGGGGAAGTTCTCGACCTCGGTCGTGTTCATCAGGGCGCCACCGGCGGTGACGGCACCCTCGAAGACCAGGGGCTTCAGCGACGCTCGGGCCGTGTAGAGCGCCGCGGTGTAACCCGCGGGCCCGGAGCCGATAATGATCACGTTACGGACGTCGCTCACGGGTTTCTTCCTCGTCTCTGCAGACTGCCACTGCCTACGGGGGCGGTTGTCTCGGTCGCTCTCACCCCACCCAACGGATCCTAAGGGGCGTGCATTCCCGAGACCGCCGCACGGCACCGTGGACGGAGCGGAGAGAGGTCAGGAACGTGGGTACGTCTGGCTGAGCAGGATCTCGGCGGCCGGGCCCGCGCCGTCCCCGGACCGGTCGGCGCAGGAGGCGTCGACCACGTATGCCTGGACCCGTGTGCTGTCGGAGGGATCCGGCAGGACCAACAGATAGGCGGGCACGCCCTGGTACTCGCCGCGCTCGTGACCGAGCACCGGGTCGGTACGACCCGTGCCGGCCAGGACACAGCGGGGGACCGCGGCGTCTCGGTTGCGCTGGGGGGTCGAGGGGATGGTCTCGGTGGACATCGACTCGGGACCGATTCCCTGGGGCGTCTTGGCGACGGCGTCCCCCGCCAGGAGCTCGTGGACCCGGTCCTCGACAGGGGCCCCGGAGAAGGGGCTCAGGGCCGCACCGGCGACGGTATCGGCCTTCTTGGTGTCGGACGCGCTGTCGTCGGCGGTCAGGTTCCCCGCCTGGCTCAGGTACAGGCTCGTCCCCAGGATCACGGCGCCGAAAGCGGCACCGAGCGTGGGCAGCAGGGCGATCCGGCGTCGGCGGGGCTTTCCGGGGCGGCCGGGACCCGTGCCGGCACGAGGGCCGCCGGCGGGACGGTCGGGCGCCGGGGAGGGCACGCGGGCCGGGGGTGTGGTCTCGTCCGAAGAGCGCGATGTTTCACGTGAAACAGGGGCTTCGCTTTCGGGCGCGGTGGAGTTGAGAAGGGCCTCGGCGGCGAGAGCGGCGTCGATTCGGCCGGTGATGTCGGCGGGCATGCGGGGAGGCCCGGGAAGGGTGCCCAGGAGGCCACGGATCTCCTCCAGCGACGACCGGACGTCCGCGCAGAGGGGACAGGCGTCCAGGTGCCGACGCACGGCGGTGGAGCGAGTCGGTGACAGGAGCCCCTCGGCCAGATCGGAAATCTCCGAGACGTCCGGGTGCTGTGTGGTGTCGGCCTTGCCGGCCGTGGAAGTCACGTGCGCCCACCTCCGCCCTTCACAGCAGCTGGATCAATCGGTCCGGTATCGCTCGGCCCCGGCACCGTTGGGACGGATGCCCCCGGCGTCCGGTTCCTTCCCCCTTCGGCGGCCTCGTTACCCACCGTGTCGGCGCGCAGATGAGTGACCATCGGCAGGAGGCGTGCGCGGCCACGTGCGCAGCGGCTCTTCACGGTGCCGGTGGGGACGCCGAGGATACGGGCAGCCTCGGCGACGGGGTAACCCTGCATGTCGACCAGGACGAGGGCAGCGCGCTGGTCGGCCGGGATCGCGGCGAGCGCCGCCAGGACCTCGCGGTGGAGGTCCTGACGTTCCACGGGAGCCTCGGCCGATTCATGAGGGTCGAGGAGCTGCTCGAAGCGATCGGTGTCGTCGACGGGCGATGTGCGGCGCGAGGCGGTCTTCCGCGCACGGTCGAGGCAGGCGTTCACCGTGATCCGGTGCAGCCAGGTGGTGACGGCCGACTGGCCGCGGAAGGTATGGGCGGCCCGGAAGGCGGAGATCAGGGCGTCCTGGACGGCGTCAGCGGCCTCCTCGCGGTCCCCCAGGGTTCGCAGGGCCACCGCCCAGAGCCGGTCGCGGTGTCGGCGTACGAGCTCACCGAAGGCATCCGGGTCCCCGGCGACGTGGTTTGCGAGGAGCTCCTCGTCCGTCGTCGGTCGGGGGTCGTCAGCCGCAGGCGCCACGGTTCCCCTCCTCGCTCGGCAGCCGTGCAGGCATTCAATCCGTTCCGTGCCCGGAAGTAAATGAGCGCCGAGCTGGGCTCGGCGCTCATGGAGGGGGCGGCTCCGCGACTACGGGGCGGTTCCCTGGAAGGACACGTTGGTGATCGCCTGCTTGTAGCCGGCTCCGAAGTACTCGTCACCGTTGGAGTACGGCACGGAGGTCAGCCAGAGGAGCACGTAGCGGGTCTTCACCGGCGTCTTGGTCTCCGGCTTAGCCGTCGAGTCCGAGGTCTCGACCGAGGCGATCTTCTTCATGGAGTCCGGGCTGCCGGAAGGGTTCAGCGAGTCCGCGGCGTAGAGCGAGACTGCGGTCTGCGGCCCGCCGTAGCGGAACACTATGGACGCGGACGAGACGTTCTGCTCGCTCCCGAGGTCGTAGACGATGCCGACACCCTGCTTGTACGGGGCCAGGACCGGACCGTCGACGAAGGTCTTCGTCCGCCAGTACGTGGAGCCGTCACTGTCGTAGGTGTCCGCCACGCCGGGGGCGTTCTGCGGCTTCCCGTCGGGTGCGTACTCCTCGGCCGACTGGATCTTCAGCGGCTGGGGAGGCTCGGGCTTCTCGTCGTCGACCGTGGGGGTCGTGACCGGGTTCTTGGGCGAGTTGTCCTGGTCGAGGAGCCGGTCCGCGATCTGCCAGCTGCCGAGTCCCAGCGCGGCGATCAACAGGGCCGAGACGGCCCACTTCAGCGCCCTGCCGGTACGGCTCTGCAGCGGAGGCGGCGGGATGACCACCGACTGGGTCACGGCCGGGCGCGGCTGGGGCCGGCCGTACGTGCCCTGCTGGTACGTCGTGCGCTGGTACTCGGGCGGGGCGGTGTACTCCGGCTCGGGCGGCTTGACGCGGGGCATGGCGGCCACGGCCTTGGCCAGCTCGTCCGGGGTGGTGCAGGGCGGCTCCTGCCGCGAGGCGGTGGCGCCGTCGTTGGCGAGGGCGCGCATGGCGATCTCGGAGAGGCCGCGGTGGACGCCGGCGCGGACCTGGTCGGGCGGGAGCAGGCCGATGCCCTTGGGCAGCCCGGACAGCCCGTGGGCATCGGTGTCGTACGGCCAGCGCTGGGTGAGCGCGGCGTAGAGCAGGGCGCCGATGGCCTCGGTGTCGGTGCGCTGCGGACGCTCGGCGGTGATGCCGCGCAGGGCGGCGTTCACGGCCAGGCCGCGGATCCGGTACTGACCGGTGGAGCTGCGCAGGACGGCGCTCGGGGTGAGCCGGAGGTGGGCGAGGCCTTCGCGGTGAGCGGCTGCCATCGCCTGGGAGACCTGGCTGACGAGTTGATAGGCGTCGTGGGGCTCCAGCGGGCCGGCCGCGAGCAGCGCGGTCAACTCGGTGGAATCCGGCAGCCACTCGTGCACGACGTAGACCAGGTCGTTCTCCTCGACGGCGTCGAGGACCTGGACGAACCGGGGGTCGCCGAGCAGGGCCGAGGAGCGCGCCGCGGCCAGGACCGACCGGGCCCTGGGGTGGTCGGCGGGCAGCAGGTGGACCCCGACGGCACGCCGCAGTTTCTCGTCGACCGCACGCCAACTGCTGAAGCCGTCCAAACGGGTGACGCACTCCTCCAGCCGGTAGCGTCTGGCCAGTTTGTGCCCGCTGTGCAGTTCGGGTGCCGTGATGGAGGGCTGTTCGCCGCTCTGTCGTTCGACCGCCTTGTTCTCCGTGGCTTCGGCGGATTTCTCCGTCGTCTTCTGCTCTTCCGCCACCCCGTCGGTCGCGGCCGTGTCCGCCTTGGCGGTCAGCGGGTCGTCACCGCTGTTGTCGGCCACGTCGACGGCAGTCGTGCTACGTTCCGCCACCGTCGTTCCTGCCTCCCCATCCGTTGCGCCACATCCAACAGCCATGCCAATTGTGCCCACAGTCCGGCGCTCTGCACGACACGCGGTTCCCGCCGATGGTTGTACGGGACCGTCGGGTCAGCGTCCCAGGCGTCCGCGCACCATGCCCACCAGCGTGTTCAACTCCGCGATGCGCATGCGCTTCGCCGCGACGAAGAAGACACCGAGGAGTACCGCTCCGCCGATGAGCAGTGCGACGAGCGAACCGAGGGCACCCTCGCCCAGGAGCTTCAACAGGCCGAAACCGACGGCGCCGGCGACGATCGCGGCGGGCACGGAGGCCATGCAGAGCCGCGCGTAGGTCCGCAGGACGTGCGTGCCGTCCAGGTCGCCGCCCAGCCGGTTGCGGAGGCGGCGCCAGGCGATGCCGACGCCGACGGCGTAAGCGAGCCCGTACGAGGCTGCCATGCCGACGACGGCCCACTGGGCGGGCAGCACGACGTAGCAGACCGCCGAGGCCGCCGCGTTGACGGCGGCGACGATGACCGTGTTGTAGAAGGGCGTCCGGGTGTCCTCGTAGGCGTAGAAGCCGCGGAGGACGACGTACTGGACGGAGTAGGGGATCAGACCGAGGCCGAAGGCCATCAGGATGAAGCCCATGCCCTGGGCCGCTTCGACACCGCTGGAGGCGTAGAGCAGGGTGCACATCGGGACGCCGAGCGCCAGGAAGGCGAAGGACACCGGGACGATCGCGACGGCCGAGTTCCGCAGGCCCTGCGAGATGTCGTCCCGGACGGCGCCGGGGTCGTCGTCGTGGGCGGCACGGGAGATCCGCGGCAGCAGGGCCGCCATGACGGAGACGGTGATGATGGCCTGTGGCATGCCCCAGATGAGCTGGGCGTTGGAGTAGGCGAGGAAGCCCGCGCCGTTCCTTCCGGACTCCTCACCGGCGGCCGTGGCGAGCTGGGTGACGACCAGGACGCCCGCCTGGTTGGCCAGGACGAACAGCACGGTCCACTTGGCCAGCTTGACCGTCTTGCCGAGCCCGTGACCCTTCCAGTCGAAGCGGGGCCGGAAGCGGAAGCCCGTCTCACGGAGGTACGGGATCATCGCCAGGGCCTGGACGACGAGGCCGAGGAGGGTGCCGATGCCCAGCAGGCGGATGCCCTCGTCCGGAATGGTCTGCACGCCCATGTGGGACTCGGCGGAGGTGCCGTAGACCCAGATGAACAGGCCGAAGGTGACGATCATGACGATGTTGTTGAGGACCGGGGTCCACATCATCGCGCCGAACTTGCCGCGGGCGTTCAGGATCTGACCCATCACCACGTGCACACCCATGAAGAAGATCGTGGGCAGGCAGTAGCGGGCGAAGGTGACGGCCACGCTGTTGGCCGCGGCGTCGTCGGCGATGGTGTTCGACATCAGCCGGATCAGCAGCGGCGCGGCGAAGACGGCCAGGGCCACGATCAGGCCGAGCGCCACCATGACGAGGGTGAGCAGGCGGTTGGCGTAGGCCTCGCCGCCGTCCTCGTCGTTCTTCATCGAGCGGACGAGCTGAGGGACGAAGACCGAGTTGAGGCCGCCGCCGACGGTGAGGATGTAGATCATCGTCGGCAGGGTGTAGGCGATGGTGAAGGTGTCACCGAGCAGGGCGGCGCCGAGCGCACCGGTGATCACCAGACTGCGGACGAAGCCGGTGAGCCGGGACACCAGGGTGCCGGCCGCCATGACGGCGCTCGACTTCAGCAGCCCGGAGGCACGGCCGGACTTCTTGGCGGCGGGCGCGGGCAGCGGGTCCGGCTCCGGAGCGGGCGGCGGCACCTGGCCGGGCGTCTGCTGGTCCCGGTAGAGGTGGGCGAAGGCGTCCGGCTCGGGCTCCTCCTCGCCCGCCCGGGTCACCAGGTCGTCGACACCGGTGAACTGGACCGTGCGCGCGTCGTCGCCGTACGGCAGGTGACGGGAAGGGCCCTCGGGCTCGGGCGCCGGCGTCTGCGCCCACACCCGCGGGTCGGGAGCGTGCTGGGGCGCGACCGGCTGCTGGTAGAGCGGCTGCGGCTCCTGGTAGGTACCGGGCGGGGGCGGCGGGTGCGCGGCACGGTCGTACAGGGCCTCGGTCACAGGGTCCTGCGCGGCCAGGTCCTGAGCCCGGTACGGGTCGTGCGTGAAGACGTCCTGGACGTACGGGTCCTGGGTGTGCGGGTTCTGCCCATAAGGGTCGTGCCCCTGCGGGGTCTGCGCGTAGGGCTCGTGCCCCTGCGGGCCGGGGGCACCCTGCGGCGCGGGGCCGCCCGCGCCCTGGCCGCGGTCACCGTCATACGGCGCGTTCATGGTTACCCCACCTCATCGTCCCCGGCCGACCGGCCACGACATCGCTCAACGGTCCACTTTCTCACCCGGGCCCGACGGGCCGCCGCTTTCGGACCCGGTGTCCGGCGTAGGGTCACTCGGCTGCTCGGGTCCGTCCCCGGAGGGTCCGTCTCCTTCGGCCTCGCCTTCGGCGGGCTCTTCGGCCTCGGCCGCCTCCGCCTCGGCGTTCCGTGCCGCGATCCGCTTGCGCTGGGTGTACATGCGTACGCCGGCGAGGACGAGGAGCAGGACGCCTCCCGCGATCACGAGCATCACGGTGGGGGTCATCTCGGAGACCTTCACGTTGAAGGTCATCGGCTGCCCGTAGGGCGTGCCGTCCTCGGTGTAGAGCTGGGCGGTCATCGGCACCTGGCCGTTGACGTTGGCGGAGGCCGTGAACTTCACCGACTGGCTGTGGCCGCCGTTGATCTTCACGGGGAGTTCGGCGAACCCCTCGCCGTTCACCTCCAGCCGGTTCTTGTTGCCGGAGGTGAGGCGCAGCACCAGATGGTCCACGCCCTGCAGCAGCTTGTTCTGCACGGTCACGGGGATGGTCGCGCTGCGGCCGGAGAGCGTGAGGTCCGACTTGTCGACCAGCTGGACGCTCTTGGTGAGCCCCTGGAGGTACTCCAGGACGTTGCTGCGGTAGACCAGGGCCGCTCTGACCTGGCCGCGCCAGGAGACCGACATCTCGCGGTTGATCGCGTTGCCGAACGGCGCCACGACGCGTTCCGGCTGCTCCAGGACGATCTTGAAGTCGTCCAGTTCGTCGCGGGTGGTCTTCATGTCACGGAAGGCCTGGACCGGCAGTTCGCGGGCGCGCAGCTTCTTCGGGTACCGGGAGGTGCTGGGCACCGCGGTCGAGGCGTCAGGGTCGGGCTTGGCCGCGGCGGCGGCGACGAGACCGAGCGGCTGGCTCCAGCGCTTGGCGGAGAGGCCCTGCAGGGCCGTGGCCATGCTCTGGGCCTGGGCGACGGTCGGCGTCCGCTGCGGGGCGACCACCACGCTGCGCTGGTCCTCCGGCTGCTCCAGGGTGATCGCGAGCGACTGGGCGAGGAACTCCTGGACCGCGAGCGTGGAACTCTCCGCGCGGACCATGTCGCCGTCGAAGGTGGTGGAGAGGACGGCGTCGCTCACCACGGCCGTGGTGCTGCCGTTGCCCAGCGGGCGGGCAGCCGTGGGCGTGTAGGAGAGGTCGTCGCGGACGCTGTCGCTGCGGGCGATCACCTTGTCCGCGCCCGCCGAGGTCGCGACCGCCACGATGGAGGGGTCGACGGCGCCTTCGACGGGCCAGGCGAAGTCGGTGGACGGCCGGAGGTGGAGGACGGTCTCGACGGTCGTCCCGGCGAGGTCGGTCGCCGACTGGAGGTGCCCCAGCGATCCGGGGACGTCCTTGCCGTGATGGGCGAGGGAGGCGAGGTCGGGGTCGGCGAAGGGCAGGGCGATGACCTCGCGCCCCTGGACCGCCTTCTCCAGAGCGTTCAGCCACTGCTCGGCGACGTCCTTGTTTTTCCCGGGGACGTGCAGGGTGCCGTCCTTGACCCGGTAACCGTTCGCCATGGCGTCGACGGTGGCCAGCAGGTCGGGATCGAGCACCCAGGTGACGGGCAGGTCCTTGCCGAGCGCGACCAGCTGGTCCAGGCGCCCGCCCGGGCGCAGCTCGGCGGCCAGGGCGTCGTCCTCGAACACCGGGGTCTGCTGGTCGTCCGTGGCCGTCTCCGCCGAGACGTGGGAGGAGGAGATCAGCGGCCAGAGGTAGGTCAGCTGGGTCTTCTTCTTGGTGGCCTCGGGCTGGTACGGCAGGAAGGTCCGCTCGATGCCGAGGACCCGGTCGGATCCCTGGTCGGAGGTGTCCCCGGTGAGGGAGACGCCCAGCTGGTAGACGCCCGCGTCGTCGAGGCCGAGGTCGGAGACCGGGACGGACAGCGAGAAATCCGCGCTGAGGCCGGCGCCGAGGCGGGGAATCCTGACGGTGGGGCCGTCCTCGAGCGCAGCGGGGTCGCTGTCGTACCGGTACCCGGTGCGTCCCGTCACCTGCTCGATCTCGCTGCGGCTCGTCATCCGCGGCCCGACGCGCAGGTCGACGGTCGCGTCGGTGACGGTCTTCTTCCCCCGGTTGGTCACCGTTCCGGTGACCGTGACGGTGTCCCCTTCGACAGGGGTGTTCGGAGTCAGGGTGTCGAGCGACACATCGACGGTCCTGGATCCGGTGCCTTCCTCGGCGGCGATCGCAGGGGCCGCGACGGCCGGGGCCTGGAGCAGTCCGGCGAGGAGCGGCGCCCCGAAGGCGACGGTGATCGTGCGCCGCAGCCATCGGCGGGCAGGTGAGGGACCGGTTCCCTGGATGTCTGCCGCCTCGGCCACGCGTTCGCCCGTCCTCGTCGTTGTCAGTGGTGCCAGTGGTGTCGATGATTCCCGGTTGCTGTGTCCAGGCATGGTAACGAGGCACGCTGGGGGCAAGTGCCGGGGACTGCTCCAGCCGATCTCTCCCCGCGGGAAATCGGGGACGTCGCGGCGAGCCGGGGCACGTACCCTTTTCTGTTGTGCCGAACGCCAACGAAGACACCACGACTGCACTGAGCCAGGTGCAACGCCGCGCGGTCAGTGAACTGCTGCGTGTGTCCCCTGTCGCCGACGACCTCGCCCGCCGCTTCCAGGATGCCGGGTTCAGCCTCGCGCTGGTCGGTGGCTCGGTACGGGACGCGCTCCTCGGCCGGCTCGGCAACGACCTGGACTTCACCACCGACGCCCGCCCCGAGGACGTACTGAAGATCGTCCGTCCGTGGGCCGACGCCGTGTGGGAGGTCGGAATCGCCTTCGGGACGGTCGGCTGCCAGAAGGACGCTCGCGTCGGAGACGTCGATCAGCGCTTTGAGATCGAGGTCACGACGTACCGCTCGGAGGCGTACGACCGGACCTCGCGCAAGCCCGAGGTCTCCTACGGCGACTCCATCGAGGCGGACCTCGTCCGGCGTGACTTCACCGTCAACGCCATGGCCGTGGCCCTGCCCGAGAAGACGTTCATCGACCCGTACGGCGGCCTTGAGGATCTCGCCGCCCGAGTGCTGCGTACGCCGGGTACGCCGGAGGAGTCCTTCTCCGACGACCCCCTGCGGATGATGCGGGCCGCGCGGTTCGCCGCGCAGCTCGACTTCGAGGTCGCGCCCGAGGTGGTCACGGCCATGACGGAGATGTCCGGCCGGATCGAGATCGTCTCCGCCGAGCGGATCCGTGAGGAGCTCAACAAGCTGCTGCTCTCGGCACACCCCCGTGAGGGCCTCGGTCTCCTCGTGGACACGGGCCTCGCCGAGCACGTCCTGCCCGAGCTGCCTTCGCTGCGACTGGAGAGTGACGAGCACCACCGGCACAAGGACGTCTATGAGCACTCGCTGACCGTGCTCGACCAGGCGATCGACCTGGAGGAGGACGGGCCCGACCTGGTGCTGCGCCTCGCGGCCCTGCTCCACGACATCGGGAAGCCGCGTACGCGTCGTTTCGAGAAGGACGGCCGCGTCTCCTTCCACCACCACGAGGTGGTGGGCGCGAAGATGACCAAGAAGCGCATGACCGCGCTCAAGTACTCCAACGAGATGATCAAGGACGTCTCGCGGCTGGTGGAGCTGCACCTTCGCTTCCACGGCTACGGGACCGGCGAGTGGACGGACTCCGCCGTGCGCCGCTACGTCCGTGACGCCGGCCCGATGCTCTCCCGGCTGCACAAGCTGACCCGCTCGGACTGCACCACGCGGAACAAGCGGAAGGCCTCCGCGCTCTCCCGTGCCTACGACGGCCTGGAGGACCGCATCGCCCAGCTCCAGGAGCAGGAGGAGCTGGACGCGATCCGCCCCGACCTCGACGGCAACCAGATCCAGGAGATCCTCGACATCGGCCCCGGTCCGGCCATCGGTCAGGCGTACAAGTTCCTGCTGGAGCTCCGCCTGGAGAACGGGCCGATGGAGCACGACGAGGCCGTCGCCGCACTCAGGGAGTGGTGGGCAGCTCAGGGCTGAGCCGTATCGCGCGGGGCAGGCCGTTGTTTCACGTGAAACAGCGACGCCCTCCGCGCCGGGAAGGGGTGGTGTTTCACGTGAAACATCACCCCTTCGTGCGTTCCCGCCACAGGGCCCCGGCGGTCGCCGCGTAGATCGCGGCCACCAGCACGACGAGAAGGGGGGAACGGCCGTCGGGTGGCAGCATCAGCGCGGCGACGCCGGCCGCACCCACGAAGGCGACGTTGAACAGCACGTCGTAGAGGGAGAAGACCCGTCCTCGGTAGGCGTCGTCGACGGCCGTCTGCACCACCGTGTCCGTCGCGATCTTGGAGCCCTGGGTGACCAGTCCCAGGATGAAGGCGGTCACGAGGAAGGGCACCGGGGCGAAGGTCAGGCAGAGTGCCGGCTCGACGACGGCGGCCACGACCGCGCACAAGGTCATCCAGCCGAAGGGACCGAGCCGTCCCACCCCCCAGGGGGAGAGGAGGGCGGCTGCGAAGAACCCCGCGCCCGAGGCGGCGACGGCGAGCCCGAGGAGGCCGAGGCCCTCGGAGTCGGTGGAGCTCCAGGCGTAGCGGCAGAGCATGAGCACGGTGACGAGAAGGGCGCCGTAACAGAAGCGCATGAGGCCCACCGCGATGAGAGCCCGCGCGGCGGACCGGCGCTCGGCGAGGTGCCGCAACCCGCTCGCCAGTCCGTGGGCGGTCGAGGCCAGTGCCGAGCCGAGCCGTTGCGGGACGAGGCCCGGGTCCGGCCCCAGGAGTTCTCGGGGCATCCGCAGGGAGGCCAGCGCGGAGCAGAGGTAGAGCAGGGCGCCGAAGGCCACCACGGCCGCGTCGGAGTCGTCGGCGATCAGCCGGACGCCGAACGCGAGACCACCGCCGAGCGTCGCGGCGAGCGTTCCCGCGGTCGGCGAGAGCGAGTTCGCCACGACCAGTCGCTCTTCGTCGACGACCCTGGGCAGCGAGGCCGAGAGCCCGGCGAGGACGAAGCGGTTGACGGCCGTGACGGAGAGGGCGGAGACGTAGAAGAGCCAGTCGGGCACGGTGGCGAGGACCAACATGGCGGTCCCGCAGGCGAGCAGGGCGCGGAGGAGGTTCCCGTAGAGGAAGACCTGACGCCGTTGCCAGCGGTCGAGGAGCACGCCGGCGAAGGGCCCGACGACCGAGTACGGGAGCAGGAGCACGGCCATGGCCGAGGCGATGGCTGCGGGGGAGGTCTGCTTCTCCGGGGAGAAGACGACGTACGTGGCCAGGGCCACCTGATAGACGCCGTCGGCGCACTGCGAGAGCAGGCGAACGGCGAGCAGGCGGCGGAAGTTCGTCACGCGCAGGAGTACGCGCAGATCACGTACGACGGACATGGCGCAAGACTCACATACGAAGAGGGCCCCCGGGCAGTGCCTCGGGGACCCTCGATCGACAAGCGTGCGGCGCTTTAGCGCTCGACCTCACCCTTGATGAACTTCTCGACGTTGGCCAGGGCCTCGTCGTCGAAGTACTGGACCGGCGGGGACTTCATGAAGTACGAGGACGCGGAGAGGATCGGGCCGCCGATGCCGCGGTCCTTGGCGATCTTCGCGGCGCGCAGGGCGTCGATGATGACACCCGCGGAGTTCGGGGAGTCCCACACCTCGAGCTTGTACTCGAGGTTCAGCGGGACGTCGCCGAACGCGCGGCCCTCGAGGCGGACGTACGCCCACTTGCGGTCGTCCAGCCAGGCCACGTAGTCCGACGGGCCGATGTGGACGTTCTTCTCGCCCAGCTCGCGGTCGGGGATCTGCGAGGTGACGGCCTGCGTCTTCGAGATCTTCTTGGACTCCAGGCGCTCGCGCTCGAGCATGTTCTTGAAGTCCATGTTGCCGCCGACGTTCAGCTGCATGGTGCGCTCGAGGCGGACACCGCGGTCCTCGAAGAGCTTCGCCATGACGCGGTGCGTGATGGTGGCGCCGACCTGCGACTTGATGTCGTCACCGACGATCGGGACACCGGCCTCGGTGAACTTGTCCGCCCACTCCTTGGTGCCGGCGATGAAGACCGGGAGGGCGTTGACGAAGGCGACCTTGGCGTCGATGGCGCACTGCGCGTAGAACTTCGCGGCGGCCTCGGAACCCACGGGCAGGTAGCAGACGAGCACGTCGACCTGCTGGTCCTTCAGGACCTGGACGACGTCGACCGGGGCCTCGGCGGACTCCTCGATGGTCTGGCGGTAGTACTTGCCCAGGCCGTCGAGGGTGTGGCCACGCTGAACCGTGACGCCCGAGTTCGGGACGTCGCAGATCTTGATGGTGTTGTTCTCGCTGGCGCCGATGGCGTCGGAGAGGTCGAGGCCGACCTTCTTCGCGTCGACGTCGAAGGCGGCGACGAACTCGACGTCACCGACGTGGTAGTCGCCGAACTGGACGTGCATCAGGCCGGGCACCTTGGTCGCCGGGTCGGCGTCCTTGTAGTACTCGACGCCCTGCACCAGCGAGGCGGCGCAGTTGCCCACGCCGACGATGGCTACGCGAACCGAACCCATTCCGGTTGCTCCCTGTTTGATCGTGGAAGCCCTGCTGTGCGCAGGGTTTCACTTGGCGGTGTCGTCGGACGGATCCGGCCGGGTACTGCCCCCGTGCCGGGGCAGGCCGCCCGTTTCTCCAGAATCGTTGTCGTGCAGAGCGGGGGCGTCGGGGCCGGATCGCTGATCCCGCCCTGCCCGCTCGCTCTCGATGAGCTCGTTCAGCCAGCGCACTTCGCGCTCCACGGACTCCATGCCGTGGCGCTGCAGCTCAAGCGTGTAGTCGTCGAGGCGCTCGCGGGTCCGGGCCAGGGAGGCGCGCATCTTCTCGAGGCGCTCCTCCAGCCGGCTGCGGCGGCCTTCCAGGACCCGCATCCGCACCTCGCGTTCGGTCTGACCGAAGAAGGCGAATCGGGCGGCGAAGTGCTCGTCCTCCCAGGCGTCCGGGCCCGTGTGGGAGAGGAGCTCCTCGAAGTGCTCCTTACCGGCCGGCGTCAACCGGTAGACGATCTTGGCCCGGCGTCCTGCGAGTGAAGCGGCCAGGGCCTCCTCCGGAGCGCTGCCCGGCTCCTCGATCAACCAGCCGTTGGTGACCAGCGTCTTGAGGCAGGGGTACAGCGTTCCGTAGCTGAAGGCCCGGAAGACGCCCAGCGAGGTGTTGAGGCGCTTCCGCAGCTCGTACCCGTGCATGGGGGCCTCGCGGAGCAGGCCGAGAACGGCGAACTCGAGGATGCCCGAGCGCCTGCTCATCCGTCGCCTCCTCCGCTTCCCCGGCCCTTATGCCGTGCTGATGTATCGACTCGATACATCAGCACGATAGAACGGCCCGACTGTCTCGACAAGTGGGACCGCCGTGACCGGCGTCACATCGTCAATTCACAGGGATCGACTTGCCTGATTTGGGTGGAAGTCCGGCTCTCCGTGGGTTTTGGCCGTGCGTAGGCTGTGCGGCATGCAGACCACCGGGAACCGAGCGATGCCGTGGGGCGTCAGTGCTGCGGGTGACCGGCTGCGGTACGGATGGGCCTCCGATGGGGTGCCGTGCGTGCACATTTCGGGGGGACCGGAACTCAACTGCCGCTTCCAGGCGTACGCGCCTGCCCGAGGAGTAGTCGTTCGATGAGCGAGCATCGTCGCAAAATGCCGCCGCAGCAGCCGCCGACGGGTGGGCGCGCGGCGGTACGGCGCGCTGCCCAGCAGCCGGTGGGCCGCGGGTCGGCCCATGACGTAGGTATGGGGGCCCCTTCGGCCTCGTACGGTCCACCCTCCTCCCATGGGGAGGAGGAGCGCCCCTACGGCGGCCGCGCGGAGGCCCGCCGGGCCGCCCAGCGCGGCAGCCGCCGCAAGGGCGCCGACAACGGCCCCGGAGGCCCTGGTGGCCCCGGCGGAGGCGGCCGGCGCGGGGGCGGCGGTGGCGGCAGCGGTCCGGGGCGGGGCTCCGGCGGTCGCCCGCCGGGCAAGAAGCGGATCATCGACTATCCGCGGTACGACAAGCACGGCTGGCGTCGCTGGAT
The DNA here is from genome assembly GCF_000716445.1 of Streptomyces wedmorensis. GTDB lineage: Bacteria > Actinomycetota > Actinomycetes > Streptomycetales > Streptomycetaceae > Streptomyces > Streptomyces wedmorensis. The sequence continues at coordinate 70,842 of NZ_JNWK01000004.1, read as the reverse complement.
GCCGTCGTGGAAGCTCGTGACGGGCACGTTCCTGTTCTTCGCGGCCAGCCTGATGGGTGCTGCCGCCATCGCGTACTCGCGGGTGGAGATTCCCGACCAGGCGCTGACCGCGACGTCGCAGAACAACATCTACTACTGGGCCGACAAGACCCGCATGGTCGCGACCGGCAGCGGTACCAACCGCCAGATCGTGCCCATCGAGCAGATCCCGACGTCGATGCAGAACGCGGTGATCTCGGCGGAGAACAAGACCTTCTGGGACGACCGCGGAGTCGACCCGATGGGTATCGCCCGCGCCGTGTGGAACATGGCCAAGGGTGGCGAGACCCAGGGCGGCTCGACCATCACCCAGCAGTACGTGAAGAACAACCGCCTCGACGACCAGTCGCAGACCGTCACCCGGAAGGTGAAGGAACTCTTCATCTCCATGAAGGTCGGCAACGAGGTCGAGAAGCGCGACATCATGGCCGGCTACCTGAACACCTCGTACTACGGACGAGGTGCCTACGGCATCCAGGCGGCGGCCCGCGCGTACTTCAACAAGGACGCCAAGGACCTCGACCCCAGCCAGTCGGCGCTGCTCGCCGCGGTGCTGAAGGGCGCGACGTACTACGACCCCGCCGGCTACCCCGAGATCGACCCTCGGGCCACCGCCGAGGCGAACACGGAACGCGCCACCATCCGGTGGAAGTGGATCCTCGACGAGATGCAGAAGGACGGGCGTCTCACGGCCGAGGAGCGGGCGAAGTACACCACCTTCCCCAAGGTGAAGAAGCCCGGCCAGAGCGCCAACCTGGGCGGCCAGATCGGCTACCTGGTCAGGACCGCCAACGCGAACATCAAGAGCCAGTTCGGGATCAGCGTCAAGGACCTGGAACGCGGCGGCTACGAGATCTTCACCACCTTCGAGAAGGACAAGGTGAACGCGCTCGAGAAGTCGGTCAAGAAGATCCTCGACACCAAGATCGACCCGAAGGCGCGCCCGGAGGACGACACGCACGTCCAGTTCGGTGGTGCCTCCGTCGACACGGCCACCGGGAAGATCGTCGCCCTCTACGGAGGTCCCGACGCCACCAAGCACTTCACCAACAACGCCGACGCCACCGGCGCCATGGTCGGATCGACGTTCAAGCCCTTCGTGCTCGCCGCCGCCATGAAGTACGGCGTCCGGGACCCGAAGCTCGGCGCGGTCCAGGACGAGTCCAGCCGCAAGATCCTGGACCCGGACAAGAGCCGCTACAACGGCAAGGACGAGCTGGTCATCCGGAAGTACAACGGTGACATCTGGCTCGACGGCAGCGGCAAGGAGTGGAGGCAGAGCAACGACGAGAACGCCAGCTACGGCGGCATCTCGCTGCGCCGGGCCATGGTCCGTTCCGCCAACTCGCCGTACGTGCAGCTCGGCATGGACATCGGCATCGACAAGGTCCGCCAGTCCGCCGTCGACTCCGGTCTCCTCGAGAGCTCGCTCGTCCAGGGCGAGGTGCCCTCGTTCTCCCTCGGCATCTCCAGCCCGAGCGCCATCCGCATGGCCGGTGCCTACTCGACCTTCGCCAACGGGGGCAAGCAGAACGACCCCTACTCGGTGGAGAGCATCAAGAAGGAGGGCGTCGTCATCAAGAAGCACGAGGCGGCGACCAAGCAGCCCTTCTCGCCGGCGATCGCCAGCCAGGTCACCGACGTGCTCCGTGACGTCGTGGACGACCCCGAGGGCACCGGTACGAAGGCACGCATCCCCGGGCGCGCCGTGGCCGGCAAGACGGGTACGACCGACGACAACATGTCGGCCTGGTTCGTGGGATACACCGCCCAGCTGGCGACCGCGATCGACATGTACCGCTACGACGACGACGACACGAAGAAGGACCGCAAGTTCGAGGACATGTACGGCACCGGCGGCCAGGAGAAGATCCACGGTTCGTCGTTCCCGTCGCGGATCTGGCAGGACTACATGTCGCAGGCGGTCGAGGGCATGCCGCTCGTGAAGTTCCCCGAGCCGATGGACATCGAGAACGCAGAGCCCGTCTTCGGCGGCGGTGCCACCAGCCCGACGCCTACGCCGACGGCCACGCCGACTCCCACCGACTCGATGTCGCCGTCGACGACCCCGCCGGCGACCGCGACCACGACTCCCCCGGCGACCAGGACCCCCAAGCCGGGCAAGACGACCTGTGACGTCTGGGACTGGGACTGCAACAACCCGGGCAACCCGGGAGGCAGCACGGGCGAGCCCACGACCACGCCGCCCAGTGGGGAGTCGCCGACGCCGACCGACACGGCGACCGACGAGAGCGGCGGCGGGAACGGCAGACCCGGCGGCGGGACCTGGATCCCCTGATCCTCCGCCCGGACACGCTCCGAGGGCCGTCGCGTCCGCTCCGTACCTTCCGTACGGAACGGCCGCGGCGGCCCTCGCCGTTTTCACGGGGACATACGGCAGGATGTCCCCCATGCCGAGCCTCCAGAAGACGAGCGCGCCGCAGGACCGGCCGCAGGGCCGCTCTCGGACGGTCATCCCCACCCACCGGGACAAGGTGGCCGCCGCGGGCAGCGAACTGATCGGCGGCCCCTACGGGCGCCGGGCGTTGTCCGGCACCGGGCAGCTCACGCCCGTGCGGGTGATCGCCCTCGTGGCCATCGGCATGTTCGCCCTCGGCATGGTGCAGAAGCTGCCCTGCTACAACTGGGCCTGGTTCCGCGGGACGACCTCCCAGTACACCCACGCCTGCTACTCCGACATCCCCCACCTCTTCGCCGGGCGGGGCTTCGCGGACGGCCTGGTGCCCTACTTCGACCGGCTGGGCGGCGACATACCGTTCCTGGAGTACCCGGTCCTGACGGGGCTGTTCATGGAGGTCGCGGCCTGGCTGACGCCGGGGGGCGGCGATCCGGCCGAGAACGAGCGCGCGTACTGGCTGGCCAACGCGGGCCTGCTGATGGTCTGCGCGGCCGTCCTCGCGGTCTGCGTGAGCCGCACGCACCGCCTGCGCCCCTGGGACGGGCTCCTGGTGGCCCTGGCGCCCTCGGTCGCGCTCACCGCCACGATCAACTGGGACATACTGGCCGTCGCGCTGACCGCCGCCGCCGTCCTGATGTGGTCGCGTGGACGGCCGCTGGCCTTCGGCATCCTGCTCGGCCTGGCCACCGCCGCCAAGTTCTACCCGATACTGCTCCTCCTGCCCCTGCTGCTGCTCTGTGCCCGGGCCGGGAAATGGCGGGAGTACGGGACCGCGGTGCTCGGGGCCGGCGGCGCATGGCTGGTCGTGAACCTGCCCGTGATGCTGCTCGCTCCCGAGGGCTGGAAGCAGTTCTACCTGTTCAGCCGGGACCGGAACGTCGACTTCGGATCGATCTGGCTGCTGGTCAGCCAGCGGACGGGGACGACGATCCCGCCGGAGCGGGCCAACCTGTACGCGCTGCTCCTGATGGCGGTGGCCGCGGTCGGGCTCGCCTGCCTGGCGTTCACGGCGCCCCGCCGGCCCCGCTTCGTCCAGCTGGCCTTCCTGATCGTCGCCGCGTTCGTGCTCACCAACAAGGTCTACTCGCCGCAGTACGTCCTGTGGCTGGTCCCGCTGGCGGCGCTCGCCCGGCCCCGCTGGCGCGACTTCCTGGTCTGGCAGGCGTGCGAGGTCGTGTACTTCCTCGGCATCTGGATGTACCTGGCGTTCACGAGCAGCGGCAACAAGCAGGGACTGCCGGTGGACGGCTACCAGTTCGCGATCGTCCTGCACCTGCTGGGCACCCTGTACCTGTGCGCGATGGTCGTACGCGACATCCTGGCGCCCGAGAAGGATCCGGTGCGGCAGGACGGCTCGGACGACCCCTCGGGCGGCGTCCTGGACGGCGCGGAGGACACCTTCGTGACGGGACGGGCCGCGCGTCCGGCCCGGCACGCCGCCCCGGGCATGGAGGAGGGGCAGCGGGTCAGCTGGGGCACCTCCGACGACCCGAACTACCCCTGGGGCGCCCCCGAATAGCCCCGAGAACGGACGATCCCCCGGGAGCAGGGCTCCCGGGGGATCGTCCGTTCCGGCCGGCTCAGCGCTCGACGAGCCGGTCGAACTGCGTCGTGGTGTGGCGGAGATGGGCCACGAGCTCGTCGCCGACCCGGGGCTCCTCGGCGTCGGAGGGCACGAACAGGATCGACACCTGCATGTGCGGCGGCTCGGCGAACCAGCGCTGCTTCCCGGCCCAGACGAAGGGCGAGAGGTTCCGGTTGACGGTGGCGAGGCCGGCCCGGGCGACGCCCTTGGCGCGCGGCATGACGCCGTGCATCGCCTTGGGAGCCTCAAGGCCCACGCCGTGCGACGTGCCGCCGGCGACGACGACCAGCCAGCCGTCCGAAGCGGCCTTCTGCTGGCGGTAGCCGAACCGGTCGCCCTTGGCCACCCGGGTCACGTCGAGGACCGCTCCGCGGTACTCGGTGGCCTCGTGGTCGCCCAGCCAGAGCCGGGTGCCGATCCGGGCGCGGAACCGGGTCTGCGGGAACTGCTGCTGGAGCCGGGCCTGCTCGTCGGCCCGCAGGTGGCTCACGAACATGGTGTGCAGCGGCAGCCGCGCGGCCCGCAGGCGGTCCATCCAGCCGATGACCTCCTCGACCGCGTCCGTGCCGTCCGGGCGGTCCAGGGGGAGGTGGAGGGCGAAGCCCTCCAGGCGGACGTCCTCGATGGCCGAGTGGAGCTGCTGGAGCTCCTCCTCGTGGACGCCGTGCCGCTTCATCGAGCTCATGCACTCGATCACGACCCGGGCGCCCACCAGGGCACGGACGCCGTCCACGGACGACACGGAGCGGATCACCCGGTCGGGCAGCGGAACCGGTTCCTCACCGCGGCGGAACGGGGTGAGGACCAGCAGGTCGCCGCCGAACCAGTCCTTGATCTTCGCGGCCTCGTAGGTGGTGCCCACGGCGAGCATGTCGGAGCCGAACCGGGCCGCCTCGTCCGCGAGACGCTCGTGCCCGAAGCCGTACCCGTTGCCCTTGCAGACCGGGATGAGGCCGGGGAACTGGTCGATGACGGTCTTCTGGTGCGCGCGCCAGCGAGCGGTGTCGACGTAGAGGGAGAGCGCCATGGCCGGCCCGGAACCTTTCTGGTGGCAGCGGTGTATCAAAGATGTGTACGAGACTACGAAAGCCTACGGAACCCTCAGCGGCGCGACATGTAGATGTCGAGCGCCTTGTGGAGCAGCTTGTTCAGCGGGAAGTCCCACTCGCCGACGTACTCGACGGCCTCGCCGCCCGTACCCACCTTGAACTGGATGAGCCCGAACAGGTGGTCGGTCTCGTCGAGCGAGTCCGAGATGCCCCGCAGGTCGTAGACGGTCGCGCCCATCGCGTAGGCGTCGCGCAGCATCCGCCACTGCATCGCGTTCGAGGGCCGGACCTCACGGCCGATGTTGTCGGAGGCGCCGTACGAGTACCAGACGTGGCCGCCGACCACGAGCATGGTCGCGGCGGAGAGGTTCACGCCGTTGTGGCGGGCGAAGTAGAGCCGCATGCGGTTGGGGTCCTCGCTGTTGAGGACGGTCCACATGCGCTGGAAGTACGAGAGCGGGCGCGGCCGGAAGTGGTCGCGGACGGCCGTGATCTCGTAGAGGCGCTGCCACTCGGCCAGGTCCTCGTAGCCGCCCTGGACGACCTCGACGCCGGCCTTCTCGGCCTTCTTGATGTTCCGGCGCCACAGCTGGTTGAAGCCCTTGAGGACGTCGTCGAGCGAGCGGTTCGCGAGCGGGACCTGGAAGACGTAGCGGGGCTGCACGTCGCCGAATCCGGCGCCGCCGTCCTCGGCCTGCTGCCAGCCCATCTTCCGCAGCCGGTCCGCGACTTCGAAGGCGCGCGGCTCGATGTGGGTGGCCTCGACGTCCTTGAGGCGCTTCACGTCCGGGTCCTGGATGCCGGCCTTGATGGCGGCCGAGTCCCAGCGCCGGATGACGACCGGGGGGCCCATCTTCACGGAGAAGGCGCCCTGGTGCTTGAGGTGCGCCAGCATCGGCTGCAGCCAGTCGTCGAGGTTGGGCGCGTGCCAGTTGATGACCGGGCCCTCGGGCAGATAGGCGAGGTAGCGCTTGATCTTCGGGAGCTGGCGGTAGAGCACCAGACCGGCGCCGACGAGCTCACCGGACTTGTCGAACCAGCCGAGGTTCTCCGAGCGCCACTCGGTCTTCACATCAGCCCACGCCGGGACCTGGCAGTGGCTCGCCGCGGGCTGGCTCTGGATGAATGCCAGATGCTGCTCACGGCTGATGGTCCTCAGGGTCAGGCTCATGCGGGGCGCTCCTCGGCAGGTGTGTCCCCATCGGTCAGGGGCTCCGGCTCTCGCGCCGAAGCCTACTGTGACCGAGGAGCGCCCCGAATGGGTGCGTGTGCCCCGACGTGCCGCTGGGCTCAGCTGATGACGCCGCCGAAGAGGCCACCGTGCGCCATGCCGAGATAGAAGCCGAACGCCGAGGCGCCGAGTCCCAGGATCAGCAGGAAGCGTTCGCGGGTCGTCACGGAGATGAACTGTCCGTAGGCACCGGTCAGGATGCCGATCAGGCCCGACCAGGAGCTCAGCAGGTGCAGGTTGTCGAACTGAGCGGTGACGAAGGAGAGGACCCCCAGGACCAGCGTCACGCCGACCAGGGTGTCCTGGAGGGGGTGGGGCTTGCCGTCGGTCGCGAAGAGGGAGTGGCCGGGGTCGGGTCGCATTGCCTGTGCCATGGGGCACCTCCTGGCGTTGCTGCACGAGGGCGGCGCATTATGGCGCCGCCGACTTCCGTTGTGTACAGATTGCGTCCCCTCACCGGGGAATTTCAACCGCAGGCCGATGTGCGGGTACTCTGTACAGCTGCGCCGGTGTCTGCCCAGGTCCCTCCGGGATCCCGACGGCCCCCTCGTTCGCCGAGGGGATTGTCAGTGGTGGTGGATACCGTTGCTCACGCATCACGACCCTCCTGCCACGGAACGACCGTGGCCGCTGAGTCCAAAGGAGGTGGGTTCCACATGCGTCACTACGAGGTGATGGTCATCCTCGACCCCGATCTGGAGGAGCGCGCTGTCGCCCCCCTGATCGAGAACTTCCTCTCCGTCGTCCGTGAGGCGAACGGAAAGGTCGAGAAGGTCGACACCTGGGGCCGTCGTCGTCTCTCGTACGAGATCAAGAAGAAGCCCGAGGGCATCTACTCGGTCATCGACCTGCAGGCCGAGCCTGCGGTCGTCAAGGAGCTCGACCGCCAGATGAACCTGAACGAGTCGGTCCTCCGGACCAAGGTCCTCCGTCCCGAGACCCACTGAGCTTCTAGCTCAGAGGTCATCGGGTCCGAGTAGCAACAAAGCAGCCAGAAGCAAACCCGCCGAGAGGTTCCCCCATGGCAGGCGAGACCGTCATCACGGTCGTCGGCAATCTTGTCGACGACCCCGAGCTGCGCTTCACCCCGTCCGGTGCGGCGGTCGCGAAGTTCCGTATCGCGTCCACCCCCCGCACCTTCGACCGTCAGACCAACGAGTGGAAGGACGGCGAGAGCCTGTTCCTCACCTGCTCGGTCTGGCGTCAGGCGGCGGAGAACGTCGCCGAGTCGCTTCAGCGAGGCATGCGCGTCGTCGTGCAGGGCCGCCTGAAGCAGCGGTCCTACGAGGACCGTGAGGGCGTCAAGCGCACGGTCTACGAGCTGGATGTCGAGGAAGTCGGCCCCAGCCTGAAGAACGCCACGGCCAAGGTCACCAAGACCACCGGTCGCGGTGGCCAGGGTGGATACGGCGGCGGCCAGCAGGCCGGCGGCGGTGGCAGCTGGGGTGGCAACTCCGGCGGTTCCCAGCAGGGTGGTGGCGGTGCTCCCGCCGACGACCCGTGGGCGACCGGCGGCGGTGCTCCCTCCGGCGGCCAGCAGGCTGGCGGCGGAGGCGGCTGGGGTGGAAACTCCGGCGGCGGCTACTCGGACGAGCCCCCCTTCTAGGCCTCGCCTGGAAGCAGCTCGTACCCCCACTTCTTGATCACACAGGAGAAACACCATGGCGAAGCCGCCTGTGCGCAAGCCTAAGAAGAAGGTCTGCGCGTTCTGCAAGGACAAGACCGCGTACGTGGACTACAAGGACACGAACATGCTGCGGAAGTTCATTTCCGACCGTGGCAAGATCCGTGCCCGCCGCGTTACCGGCAACTGCACGCAGCACCAGCGTGACGTCGCCACGGCCGTGAAGAACAGCCGTGAGATGGCGCTGCTGCCCTACACGTCCACCGCGCGATAAGGGAAGGGTGACCGAAAAATGAAGATCATCCTCACCCACGAGGTCTCCGGCCTCGGTGCCGCTGGCGACGTCGTCGACGTCAAGGACGGCTACGCTCGCAACTACCTGGTCCCGCGTGGTTTCGCGATCCGCTGGACCAAGGGTGGCGAGAAGGACGTGGCGCAGATCCGCCGCGCCCGCAAGATCCACGAGATCGCGACCATCGAGCAGGCCAACGAGATCAAGGCCCAGCTCGAGGGCACGAAGGTGCGCCTGGCCGTTCGCTCCGGCGACGCCGGCCGTCTCTTCGGCTCCGTGACCCCGGCCGACATCGCCTCGGCGATCAAGTCCGCGGGTGGCCCCGACGTCGACAAGCGTCGCGTCGAGCTCGGTTCGCCGATCAAGACCCTGGGCTCGCACCAGGTGTCCGTGCGTCTGCACCCCGAGGTTGCCGCGAAGCTCGGCGTCGAGGTCGTCGCCGCGTAACGCTGCCCTTGGCAGTCTGCGCTCAGCAGTGAGGAAGGGCCGCACCCCTCGGGGCGCGGCCCTTCCGCTGTTCTACGTGGCCTTCGCGGTTCACGTGCACCTTCTGCTGTTTCACGTGAAACGGGGCGTTTCACGTGAAACATTCAGCGGGTGGCGCCCGTGACGATCCAGCGGCCGGAGCGGGCACGCAGCCAGAGCGTGAGCATCCGAACCGTCATCATCAGCGTCATCGCCCACCAGAGGGCGGTGAGGCCTCCGCCGAGCACCGGGATCAGCAGGGCCACGGGAGCGAAGACCGCGAGGGTCAGCAGCATGGCCCGGGCGAGGTACGGACCGTCCCCCGCACCCATCAGCACGCCGTCGAGCACGAAGACGACCCCGGAGATCGGCTGCGAGACCGCGACCACCAGCAAGGCCGGCAGCAGGGTGTCCTGGACCGTCGGGTCGCTGGTGAAGAGCGGAATGAACAAGGGGCGGGCGGCGATGACGAGCACGCCCAGGGCGATGCCGGAGACCACGCCCCACTGGACCATGCGGCGACAGACCTGTCGGGCACCTTGGGCGTCGTCCGCGCCGAGATAGCGGCCGATGATGGCCTGTCCCGCGATGGCGATCGCGTCGAGGGCGAAGGCCATGAGGCTCCACAGGGACAGGATGATCTGGTGGGCGGCGACCTCGGCGTCGCCCAACCGGGCCGCGACGGCCGTGGCGATCATCAGGACCGCGCGGAGCGAGAGCGTACGGACGAGCAGAGGGACGCCGGCCTGTGCGGAGGCGCGGATGCCGGCCGCGTCGGGGCGGAGAGAGGCGCCGTGGCGCCGCGCGCCCCGTACGACCACGACGAGGTAGACGGCGGCCATGCCGTACTGGGCGATGACCGTGCCCCAAGCGGAGCCGGCGATGCCCAGATCGGCTCCGTAGACCAGTCCGACATTGAGTACGGCGTTGGTGGCGAAGCCTCCGATGGCCACGTAGAGCGGTGTACGAGTGTCCTGAAGGCCGCGCAGGACGCCGGTGGCGGCCAGGACCACCAGCATGGCGGGGATCCCGAGGCTGGAGATCCGGAGATAGGTGATGGCGTACGGCGCGGCGGTGTCGGAGGCCCCGAAGACGTCGATGAGCCCCGGTGCGGTGGGCAGGGTCAGGGCGACCACGGCGGCGCCGAGGAGGAGGGCGAGCCAGATGCCGTCCATGCCCTGCCGGATCGCGGCCTGGATATCGCCCGAGCCCACGCGCCGTGAGACGGCGGCCGTGGTGGCGTAGGCGAGGAAGACGAAGACGCTGACGGCGGTGGAGAGGAGCGCGGCGGCGATCGCGAGGCCCGCGAGCTGGGGTGTCCCGAGGTGGCCGACGATCGCACTGTCGACCATCAGGAAGAGCGGCTCGGCGACGAGGGCGCCGAAGGCCGGCAGGGCGAGGGAGACGATCTCGCGGTCGTGCTGTCGACGGACGGCCTTGGAGGTCACGGGAGCCTGGCGCATGGGGTCAATCTAATCTTCCACAGGTAAGAGATGCAATGCATCAGTGATCCTTACTTTCCAGGGGTGCGGGGCTTCGGGTGTGGGCCGTTTGTTCTGATCTTGATCCAGGGGGAGAACTTTTTCTCCTGCACAGCCCGTGGATGGAGAAATCGCAGGTCAGATGGGTGAGTTCGGGGGTGCTATGAGTTTGTCCACATGGCTGTCCCCCGATCCGTGCACAGGTTCCGGCGAGTTCTCCACAGCATCTGGGCCTTCACCCACAGGGCCTGTGGATAACCAGATTGGCTGACGCCCCCCGCGGGCCTACCGTGGTTCGGCGCCGACGCGCTGGAAGCGGTCGCAAAGCCACTCGTTGATCAAGCCCGTGGCGTAAGAAAGAGTGGCAGGGCGAGGTCCGCGGAGCGGACGGGAGGAGGTGCTTGGTGAGCATGACCGAGCCCATGGACGACCCTTGGGCCGACAGCGGACCGAGTGACCGGCTGCCCACCCGTACCCGCGGCGAAGGGCGCGGTCGCGGCCGCGGCCGGGACGACCAGCACGACCGGGGCAGCGACGGCCCCTGGGACGGCGGCCTCAACGGCTTCGAGCGCGTCCCCCCGCAGGACCTCGACGCCGAGCAGTCCGTCCTCGGCGGCATGCTGCTCTCCAAGGACGCCATCGCGGACGTCGTGGAGATCATCAAGGGCAACGACTTCTACAAGCCCGCCCACGAGACGGTCTACGCGGCGATCCTCGACCTCTACGCCAAGGGCGAGCCGGCCGACCCGATCACGGTCGGCGCCGAGCTCACCAAGCGCGGCGAGATCACCCGGGTCGGCGGCGCCTCCTACCTCCACACCCTGGTCCAGTCGGTACCCACCGCGGCCAACGCCTCGTACTACGCGGAGATCGTCCACGAGCGTGCCGTCCTGCGCCGCCTCGTCGAGGCCGGCACCAAGATCACGCAGATGGGCTACGCGGCCGACGGCGACGTCGACGAGATCGTGAACTCGGCCCAGGCCGAGATCTACGCCGTCACCGAGCAGCGCACGACCGAGGACTACCTGCCGCTCGGCGACATCATGGAGGGGGCGCTCGACGAGATCGAGGCCATCGGCTCCCGCAGCGGCGAGATGACCGGTGTGCCCACCGGCTTCACCGACCTCGACTCGCTCACCAACGGGCTGCACCCGGGCCAGATGATCATCATCGCGGCCCGACCCGCCATGGGTAAGTCGACCCTCGCCCTGGACTTCGCCCGGGCGGCGTCCATCAAGCACAACCTGCCCAGCGTCATCTTCTCCCTCGAAATGGGACGCAACGAGATCGCGATGCGTCTGCTCTCGGCCGAGGCCCGGGTCGCGCTCCACCACATGCGCTCCGGAACGATGACCGACGAGGACTGGACGCGTCTCGCCCGCCGCATGCCGGACGTCTCCCAGGCCCCGCTGTACATCGACGACTCGCCCAACCTGTCGATGATGGAGATCCGGGCCAAGTGCCGTCGGCTCAAGCAGCGCAACGGCCTCAAGCTCGTCATCATCGACTACCTGCAGCTCATGCAGTCGGGTGGCTCCAAGCGGCAGGAGAGCCGTCAGCAGGAGGTCTCCGACATGTCGCGAAACCTCAAGCTCCTCGCCAAGGAGCTGGAGCTCCCCGTCATCGCGCTCTCGCAGCTGAACCGTGGTCCCGAGCAGCGCACCGACAAGAAGCCGATGGTCTCCGACCTGCGTGAGTCCGGTTCGATCGAGCAGGACGCCGACATGGTCATCCTGCTGCACCGTGAGGACGCCTACGAGAAGGAGTCCCCGCGAGCCGGCGAGGCGGACATCATCGTGGGCAAGCACCGTAACGGTCCGACGGCCACGATCACCGTGGCCTTCCAGGGCCACTACTCGCGCTTCGTCGACATGGCGCAGACCTGATCGGAGCACCTGGGGGATCTGGGATCCCGTGGCCGACCGGGCGTTGCCTTGCAGAGCCGACCGGGCGCGCGGCACCCTGATAGTCGAGGGCAGGTGCTGACGTGCACACCAGCGACGAGATCTACCACCGGGTGCTCTGGGATCCGCGCTTCGACCCCGAGCGGTTCGTGATGGGGATCGCCGAGCGCGGGGCCCCGCCGAAGCGGATCCTGCTCGGCGACTTCGTGCCGGGCGGGGAGATCCCCTGGCACCGGGTGGTGTTCTTCGAGGCGGACGGCCGGGTCGTCTGGGACCGCGCCTCCGGCGTCGACCGGCTCGACGAGACCCTCGTCGGGCAGGTCGGTCCGGTGCGGGCCCCGGCACCCGGCGACGTCCTCGCCGTCCCGCCGACGAGCCGCACCGCCGTCGCATGGCTGCCGCCGGTGGAGCTGTGGCCGCCGATCCAGCACATTCGCCGCGAACACGACCGGCAGATCCGCCGCTGGCCACCGCACGTCAACGTGCTCTTCGGTTTCGTCCCCGAGGCCGAGTTCGCCCGGGCCCTGCCGCTGGTCGCCGCGTCACTCGCCGAGACGCCGCCGTTCACCGCCCGCCTGGCGGGCGTCCACTGGTTCGGACACCGCGAGGACGCCACCGTCTGGCTCGACCCGGCCGCCGCCGACCAGGAACCCTGGGCGCGGCTACGGGAGTCCCTGGAGCTCCGCTTCCCGCTCTGCGGATCGCACTCGCACGGCTTCACCCCGCACCTGTCCCTCGGCCGTACGCCGGACCCGCACCCCCTCGCCCGCAAGGCGGAGGTCCTTCTCGGCTCCATGGCGGCCCGGGTCGACGAGCTGGTCCTGCTCTCCCGGCGCGGCGACGAGCCGATGCGGGTCCGGGCTCGTGTCCTGCTCGGCAGCGGCGCTGTACGTCACCCGGAGGATCCGGCCCTTCCGGGTAACCCTCCGCCCGTCTAGCCGGACGCGCGCGGACTTCGGCCGGTCCGGCCGGCATGCAGCGAAGTCATGAGTACGCACCCACGCCTTCGGCAGCCCGCGCGGGAAGCTTGGTGGGTGACAGGACGTTGGATCGTCCGTGACGACATCTTTCGAAGCTTTGTTGCCCGGCACCGAGCGCGCCCTGCTGCACCGCGTCGCGGTGGCCCAGACCGAGGGGCGGGCGCCGTCCCTGGTGGGGGCGGTGGTCCGCGACGGAGCGATGGTCTGGAGCGGCGCGCGCAGTTGTGTGGACGGACACGCGCCGGACGCCGACACCCAGTTCAGGATCGGCTCGATCACCAAGGTGTTCACCGCCGTTCTGGTGCTGCGGCTGCGGGACGAAGGTCTCCTCGGGCTCGATGATCCGCTGGAGCGGCACCTCAAGGGAACGGGGGCCGGGGAGGTGACGATCGCTCAACTCCTCGGGCACAGCGCCGGCCTCGCTGCCGAGACACCCGGCTCCTGGTGGGAGCGGTCGTCCGCCGAGTTGCGTCCGGAGCTCTCCGACGTGCTGGGGGAGGAGCCCTTCCTGCGCGCGCCGGGGCGCCGTCACCACTACTCCAACCCCGGTTACACGCTGCTCGGTTCGCTGGTCGAGGCGGTGCGGGGCGGGACCTGGGAGGAGGCACTGCGGCGCGAGATCCTGGAGCCGCTGGGGATGGACCGGACGACGGTCGACCCCGTCGCCCCGCACGCGGGTGGCTGGGCGGTGCACCCCTGGGCCGATGTGATGCTGCCCGAACCGTCCGAGGACCTGGGCATCATGGCGCCGGCGGGACAGCTCTGGTCGACCGCCGCCGACCTCGGCCGGTTCGCCGCGTTCCTCGCGGCGGGCGACGAGCGGGTGCTCGGTGCGGACTCCGTGGCGGAGATGCGGGCTCCCGCGGCCGCGGCCGGGGAGGGGGACTGGGAGGGGAGCTACGGGCTCGGACTCCAGCTGATCAGCAAGGACGGCCGGACCCTGATCGGCCACACCGGATCCCTGCCGGGTTTCGTCGCCTGCCTCTGGGTGAGCGTCGAGGACGGACTGGCGGGAGTCGCCCTCTCCAACGCCACCTCGGGGGTGCCGATCGGCGCTGTAGCCGCCGACCTCGTGCGGATCGTGGCGGAAGCCGAGCCGAGATTCCCGCAGCCGTGGCGCCCCCTGCCGGAGGCCGAGGTCGACGAGGAGCTCCTGGCCCTCACCGGGCCCTGGTACTGGGGGACGTACGCGTACGGGCTGCGGCTCGGTCCCGAGCGGAGCGTGGTGCTCGAACCCCTGCGAGGTGCCGGCCGGCGCGCCAGCTTCCGGGCGCTGCCCGAGGGCGGCTGGGTCGGGCTGAACGGCTACTACGAGGGGGAGACGCTCCGGGTGGTGCGCCGCGAGGACGGCAGCGTGAGCCATCTGGACCTCGGGTCGTTCGTCTTCACGCGGGAGCCGTACGCACCGGAGGACGCGGTGCCGGGAGGCGTCGACGAGGCGGGCTGGCGCGGACTCTGAGCCCTGAGCAGGCTGTTTCACGTGAAACAGCCTGCCGGGACCCGGCACGCTGTTCGCGCGCAGTGCCTCAGAGGCATTGCCGCAGGTACGTCAGAGGCTCTTCTTGAAGCCCACGTGGGAGGCCTCGAAGCCCAGCCGCTCGTAGAAGCGGTGGGCATCGGTGCGGGTGACGTCGGAGGTCAACTGCACCAGCCGGCAGTCCTGGCGGCCGGACTCCTCGACGGCCCATTCGATGAGCTGAGTACCCAGGCCGCTGCCGCGCTCGTTGGCATGGACGCGGACGCCCTCGACGATCGACCGGGTGGTGCCACGGCGGGACAGCCCCGGGATCACCGTGAGCTGGAGCGTGCCGACGACCTTCTCCCCGCGGACGGCGACCACGACGTGCTGGTGGGGGTCGTTCGCGAGGCGCTCGAAGGCCGTGAGGTACGGGGCGAGGTCGTCGGGGGACTCCCGCTGCGCGCCCAGCGGGTCGTCGGCGAGCATGGCGACGATGGCCGGGATGTCTTCCGCGGTGGCGGGGCGTATTTCAAGATCGCTCATGCCCCGCAGCGTACGCCCGGCCGTTCCGTTCCTCCGGTCGGTTCAGGCGGGGACGCCCGCGCCCTCCACGACCTGGACCAGCGGGGCCAGCTCCGGGTCCCTCGCCGCCTCGTCGAGGGCCTCGCGCAGGGCGCTGTCATTGGTGGGGCGGGCCTCTTCGAGAAGCTTCTGGCCGGCCTCGGTGACATCGGTGTAGATCCCGCGCCGGTCGGTGGCGCAGAGGTACCGGGTGAGCAGGCCGCGGTCCTCGAGCCGGGTGACGAGCCGGGTGGTGGCGCTCTGGCTGAGCACGACGGCGTCGGCCACCTGCTTCATCTGGAGGTGGCCGCCCGGGCCGCTGTGCTGGCGGCTGAGGACGTCGAGGAGCGAGTACTCCCGCACGCTCAGTCCGTGGCCGGACTCCAAGGCGCGCTCGATGTGGGACTCGATCCGGCCGTGGAGCAGGGAGAGGGCGCACCACCGCTGGGAGAGCGCGGTCAGTGCGGGATCCGTGGCGGTCATGTTCTCTCCTCGGTCTCTCTCCGGCGCCGGGGCGGCTCACGACCAGGGTAGACGATGTGTCGCAATAATGCGCGTCTGCAAGTAAATCTGCCCGGCCGACCTGTCAGAGGGCCGGTCGGGGAGAGCCCGGCCGGCCGGGGCTATCCGGCCGCGACCGTCAGCGGTGCGAAGCGGCGCTGCCAGTCGCCGGGAAGGTCGGGCAGGGACCGGATCATCACCGAGTTGGAGGCGATCGAGTCGAGGCCGTTCTCCTTCACCCAGCTCAGCAGGGTCGTGTGACGCACGTCGATGTCCGTGCGCAGGGGCCGGTCCGTGGCCGCGGCGAGCGAGGCGATCAGGGCCTGGGCGGTGCCGGGGTCCCGGGCGATCAGGGGGCCGACGACATGGGTGTCCATGTTCGGCCAGGCCGCCGCGAAGCCCGTGATCTCGCCGTCCTCCTCGGCGACCCGGAGGTGGTCCGCGAAGGCGGGGAGCCTGGTGATGAGGGGCGTACGGTCCAGGCCGAAGACTTCGAGGTCGAGGCGCAGGATCGCCTGGAGGTCCTCCGCCGTCGCGGGACGGACGGGGACCGCGGGGGCGGGCGTGGTGAACGTGAAGCGCCCGAGCACCATCTCCGCCCGGCTCGTCTCCATGAAGCCGAGCTCCTCGTACAGGGGCTGTCCGTTCGCCGTGGCGTGCAGGGTGACCGGGGTGTCGCCGGCTTCCGCGAGGACGTGTCGCATGAGTCGACGTCCCACGCCTTGGCGTGCGTACCGCTCGGCGACGAGCACCATGCCGATGGCAGCGAGCCCGGTTCCGTACGACGTGACCACGCAGCAGGCGAGCAGCCCCGGGCCGGCCGGGTCGTCGATGCCGTACCCGGTGCCCGCGGTGAGCAGGAGACCCCACTTGTGTTCCTCGCGCGGCCATCCCCGGTTCTCGGAGAGGTCGGCGCAGGCGAGGAGGTCGTCCGAGGTGAGGCGCCGGACGGGGAGCTGTGCGAGGGGGGTGGGGGAAGTCGGCATGCCTTTCAGGCTGTCCGAAGCGGCGATCTTCCGTCCACTGCTTTACCGGATCCGGCCGATACCGGGATGGGGCGTTGCCTCCACCGCGTGGCACATCGGACGATGTTTCACGTGAAACCCTCCACGCGGCGACTGCACCTCTTCGACCTCGACGGCACCCTGATCCGCGGGTCGGCCGCCGCGGTGGAGATCTCCCGGCAGCTGGGCCTCGTCGAGGAGATCGGCGCCCTGGAGCAGGGTTTCCTGCAGGGCCTCACACCGGACGAGTTCGCCGTGCGGGCCCGGGACCTCTGGGCTGAGCTCACGCCGGAGCAGGTCACGGCGGCGTTCGAGGGAGCCCCGTGGCTGGCCGGGATCCGAGAGGTCTGGGCGGACATCCGGGCCGGGGGTGACCGCTGTGCCGTCATCTCACTGTCGCCCGACTTCTTCGTCGAGCGGTTGCTGGAGTGGGGGGTCGACACGGCGCACGGCTCGGCGTGGCCGTCTGTCCCCTTCCTCGAGCCGATCCACCGGCCCGGCATCCTCAACGCGGCGGCGAAGGTACGGATCGCACGGGAGCTCTGCGCCGGGTACGGCGTGGACCCGGTCGACTGCGTCGCGTACGGAGACTCGATGTCCGACGCGGAGCTCTTCGCGCTCGTGCCCGACACCGTGGCCGTGAACGCTGACCACCATCTCGCCGGACTGTCCCGCCACAGCTACACCGGAGGGGACCTGCGCGAGGCCTACGCCCTGGTCCGAAACAGCGCAGCTTAGCCACAAACCCGGCTCTATGGCCCGAGAACTCCGCTTTCCGTCCGGGGCGGCGAACCGAGGGTTCATGCTGCGAGCACGAAGCCGGTCAGCGCGAGGGCGAGGCACATGATGGATGCTCCGACCACCACGACGGCCGCAGAGCACGCGGGCCGAATCGAGCCGGGGGCGGTGTACGAGCCCGGTGAGGAACCGGACGGGGAAGGCAAGGAACCCCGGATAACGGGGGGAGCCTCCGCCGATGCCCTGCTCGTCCGCCGCACTCTGGCGGAGATCGCGCCGATCGCCGACAAGGTGACCTCGTACTTCTACGCCCTGCTCTTCGTCCGGAACCCCGAACTGCGCGAGATGTTCCCCGCGGCCATGGACACCCAGCGGGACCGGCTCCTGAAGGCGCTCCTGACCGCTGCCGAGCACATGGACGACACGCCGGTCCTCACCGCGTACCTCCAGAACCTCGGCCGGGGACACCGCAAGTACGGAACCCAGGCGGCCCACTACCCGGCCGTCGGCGAGGCTCTCATCGGCGCGCTCGTCCGGTACGCGACGGGGACCTGGGACGAGGAGACCGAGGCGGCCTGGGTGCGCACGTACACGACGATCTCCCAGATCATGATCGACGCGGCGGCGGAGAACGAGCAGACCGCCCCCGCCTGGTGGCACGCCGAGGTGGTCTCCCACGATCTGCGCACGCCGGACGTCGCCGTCGTGACGCTCCGGCCCGATCAGCCGTATCCGTTTCTCGCCGGCCAGTACACGACACTCGAGACGCCCTGGTGGCCCCGGATCTGGCGTCACTACTCCTTCGCATCGGCGCCCCGGCCCGACGGGCTGCTGTCCCTCCACGTGAAGGCGGTCCCGGCCGGCTGGGTGTCCGGCGCGCTGGTCCACCGGGCCCGCCCCGGCGACGTCCTGCGCCTCGGCCCGCCCGCGGGTTCCATGACGGTCGACCATGCCACGGACAGCGGTCTGCTCTGCCTCGGCGGCGGCACCGGGATAGCCCCGATCAAGGCCCTGGTGGAGGACGTGGCCGAGCACGGGGACCGGCGTCCCGTCGACGTGTTCTACGGGGCGCGCCACGACCACGACCTCTACGACATCGACACGATGCTGCGGCTCCAGAAGACCTTCCCCTGGCTTTCCGTCCACACGGTCACCGAGGAGCAGGGGCGGCTTCCGGAGGCCGTCTGCCGCTACGGCCCCTGGAACGAACGCGACGCCTATCTCTCGGGACCGCTCGGCATGGTCCGCCGGGGTGTGGACGCGTTGCGCGGGGTGGGGATCCCGTCGGAGCGCATCCGACACGACTTCCTGGCCGAGCTGACCCCGGCGGCCACGGGCTGATCAGCCCAGGTCGGGGGCGTGCATCGCGCGGACGCCCTCGATGTTCCCGTCGAGGTAGTGGCGCAGGGAGAGGGGCACGAGGTGCACGGCGGCGATGCCGACCCGGCTGAAGGGCACCCGGACGATCTCGTACTCGCCGACCGGTTCGTCCATCTCGGGGCCGTGGCGCAGGGAGGTGTCCATGGAGTCCAGCCGGCACACGAAGAAGTGCTGGACCTTCACCCCGGAGACGCCGCCGTCGACGATGTGCTCGACGGTGTCCACGAAACAGGGCACCACGTCGGTGATCTTGGCCCCGAGCTCCTCGTGCACCTCACGGTGCAGGGCCTCGACGACCGTGGTGTCGGAGGGCTCCACGCCGCCGCCGGGCGTGAGCCAGTAGGGATCCATCCCCGGCTTGGTGCGCTTGATGAGGATGAGGTCGTCCCCGTCGAGCAGGATGGCGCGTGCGGTGCGCTTGATCACCGGCCGTTCGTTCATGGGAAGAAAATGGCCCGTTCGGAGTGTCCTGAAACTCACCAGTCCGCCGCGGCGCGCAGCAGCGCCTCGTGGGCCCGCGCGAGCGGGGACAGCGCGAGCGTGCCCGTGCGCGCGACCAGGAAGTAGGTGCGCAGCGGAGGGACCGGGGGATCGAGCAGCGCCACGAGGCGCCCCGCAGCCAGATCCTCCTCGCACAGATAGCGCGGCAGGACTGCCAGACCGGCACCGGAGGCCGCGGAATCCCGTACGGCCCGCAGGTCGGGGGCGATCACGGTCGCGGCGGCCGCCGGTTTCCCGTCGAACACCGCGGCCCAGTAGCGGGAGACGAACGGCAGCGATTCGTGCACCTCGACCACCGGAAGCTGCTCCAGGGCCACCGAACCCTTGCCGAGCAGCACGTCGGGGGAGAGCCGGGCCGCCCAGCGTTCCGCCGCGACCAGGACGTGTTCCTCGTCGCAGAGCGGGGTGGAGACGAGCAGGCCGCCACGGGGGCGGGCGGTGGTGACGGCCAGGTCGTGGTGGCCGGCGGCGAGACCGTCCAGGATCTCCTCGGTGTTGCCGAGGAACGAGGCCCGCACGGCGAGTCCCTGGTCGACCAGCGGGGTGAGCGCGGGCAGCACGCGGAGTGCGGTGAACTCCGGAGGCCCGGCGACATGAAGGGTGCGGCCGCCGCCCTGCTCGTCGAGGCCGGTCTCGGCTATCTCGACCAGGGCGTCCAGGTGGGGCGCGGCGCGGTGGGCCAGCTCGTCGCCGATGGTGGTCGGGGTGACGCCGCGCGCCTGTCTCAGGAAGAGCGGTCGGCCGAGCTGCCGTTCCAGGGTCCGTATCTGGCTGGTGACGGCCGGCTGGGAGAGACCCAGCAGCGCGGCGGCGCGGGTGAAGGAGCCGGCCCGGTGCACCGCGACGAACGTGCGCAGCAGGGACAGATCCATGCCCGCCCCCTCCCGGCCGTGCGGCCGTGCGACTCAGGCGGTCGGCTGACTGCGCCTCAGGACCGTCCAACTATAAATAAGTCGATAGGCCTCTGTCGCTACCGTGATTGGACACTGACGCACAGTCAACTAGCCTTGTTCAGGCGGTCTCCGCGCGTGGAACCGAGGCGTTCCGAGCCACGAGGGGGGAGGCTCGGAGCGCCTCGTTCCGACGCCTGCGTCCCGCACTCAGCCTGCGGCGCCGACCTCGTCGAGGGCCCTCAGGACATCGCCGATCAGGTCCTCCGGATCCTCGGCGCCCACCGAGAACCGGATGAAGCCCTCCGCGACCGCGTCCCCGCCCCAGCGTCCGCGCCGCTCCGCCGTGGAGCGCACACCGCCGAAGCTGGTGGCGTCGTCGACGAGCCGCAGTTCCTCCAGGAACCGCTCGGCCCGCTTCCGGTCCGCCAGCTCGAACGAGACCACCGGGCCGAAGCGCCGCATCTGCCGGGCGGCCACCGCGTGCGACGGGTCGTCGGGCAGCCCCGGGTAGCGCAGCCCGGTCACGTCCGCGCGTCCGGCGAGCGCCTGCGCGAGTGCCAGCGCGGTGGAGCACTGCCGGTCGATCCTCAGCTGGAGCGTGGCGAGCGAACGGTGGGCGAGCCAGGCCTCCATGGGTCCGGGAATCGCGCCGACGATCTTGCGCCAGCGCCGTACCTCCGAGGCCCGCAGGGGATCGCGGCAGCTGACGTGACCGAGCAGGACGTCGCCGTGGCCGGTCAGCCCCTTGGTGTCACTGGCGACGGAGAAGTCCGCCCCCAGCGCGAGCGGCCGCTGGCCGAGCGGGGTGGCGAGGGTGTTGTCGACGGCCACGAGCGCCCCCGCGGCGTGCGCCTCCCCCACCAGGCGGCGGATGTCGCAGACGTCGAGGCCGGGGTTGGACGGGGTCTCGAGCCACAGCAGCCGGGCCCCGTCGAGCGCGGCCAGCTGGCCGTCGCCACCGGTCGGCGCGGTGCGGACCTCGACGCCGTACGCCCTCAACTGCTCGTGCAGCAGCGGCAGGGCCTGGTAGCCGTCGGTCGGCATGACGACCGCGTCGCCGGCCTTCAGCTGGGAGAAGAGGACGGCCGAGATCGCCGCCATGCCGGAGGCGAAGACCAGCGTCTCGACACCCTCCTCCCCCGGGGCCTCCAGCTCGCCGATCGCCTGCTCGAGGTGGGTCCAGGTGGGGTTCTCGTCGCGGCCGTACGCGTAACCGCCCGTCGGCTCGCCCGGCAGGTGGAAGTGGGCGGCGAAGACCGGTCCCGGCAGGGTCGGTTCGTACTTCACGGGCTCGGGCAGCCCGGCCCGTACCGCGCGCGTGCCGTCGCCGTATGCGCTGTCGTTCATGCTGTCCGTTCCTCCAGTTCCGCGCGGACGGCGGCGAGCAGGCCTCCGCTCGCCGCCTCCACCATCTCCAGGCACTCCTCGAAGCCCTCGCGGCCCCCGTAATAGGGGTCGGGGACGTCGAGTCCGTCCCGGGCTGCCGGGTCGTAGGAGCGCAGCAGCCGTATCCGGGCCGCCTCCTCGGGGGTGCGGGCCAGCGCGCGGAGCTCCCGCAGGTGGCCCTCGTCGAGGGCGATCACCAGGTCGAGGGCGGGAAACCAGGACGCCCGGAACTGACGGGCGACGTGCGCGGAGGTGTAGCCGTTCTCCTCCAGTACCGCGACCGTGCGCGGGTCGGCGCCGTCGCCCTCGTGCCAGCCTCCGGTACCCGCGCTGTCGACCTCCACCGTGCCGCCGAGACCGGCCTCCTCCACCTCGCGGCGGAAGACGTGCTCGGCCATCGGCGAACGGCAGATGTTGCCCGTGCAGACGAAGCAGACGCGGTAGGTCATGGCCCCCACTCAGTCACCGTCGGGAAGCACGACGTTCAGCGCCCACGAGACGACGGAGATGATCAGGCCGCCCAGGACGGCCGTCCAGAAGCCCTCCACGTGGAAGCTGAGGTCGAGCTGCTCGGCCAGCCAGGACGTGAGGAGCAGCATCAGGGCGTTGACCACGAGGGTGATCAGGCCGAGGGTCAGGATGAAGAGGGGCAGCGTCAGCAGCTTGACGATCGGCTTGACCAAGAAGTTGACGAGCCCGAAGACCAGGGCGACGAGAATGAGGGTCAGGACCTTCTTGCCGGTGCTGTCACCGGTCAGGGTGATGTCCTGGAGCAGCCAGATGGCGACTCCCAGGGCGCCCGCGTTGGCGAGCGTCTTGACTACGAAATTCTTCATGTGTCTGATCGTGGCAGACATGATCGGGCAGAGGGCAGGGGCGGACAGGCGATGAAGGCATTCCGACTGGACGAACTGGAGGCGGAGCGTGCCGCGAACGACGGCGCGTACCTCCAGTTCCTGCGTGAGCGGAACATGTCGGTGGGTCTGTACGCGCTGGATGCCGGGGCGCTCGACCCGCAGCAGCCGCACGGACAGGACGAGGTGTACTTCGTGGTGAGCGGCCGGGCGTCGATCACCGTCGGGACGGAGACGACGCAGGTGGCGCGCGGCAGCGTGGTCTATGTGCCGGCTGGGGTCGAGCACAGGTTCCACCACATCAGCGAGGACCTGCGGGTGATGGTGGTCTTCTCCCCGCCGGAGAGCTGACGCCGGGAGCCGACGAGGATCCGGGACCTGAGGATCCGGGACCTGAGGATCCGGGACCTGAAGACCTGAGGACCTTAGGACCCGAGGACCTGAAGACCTGAAGACCCGAGGACCCGAGGACCTGAAGACCCGAGGACCTGAGGGTCGGCGGGCCGAAGCCCCTAGGGGTCGGATCAGGGGAGAGCGGGGGCCGTGAGGCCCCCGTGGCACTTTCCCGGCGCCTAGCCTTGAGGATGTTCGGCGCGGAGCGCGCCGGACGGATCTTCGAGAGCGAGGTAGGGACGATGGCCGTACAGGAGATTCTCGCGGGGATGCCCTGGTGGGTGAAGTGGATCGCGATACCCGCTCTGGCCCTGCTCGTCTTCGGCGGGCTGATCACGAGCGTCCTGGCCTTCGTGGTCGGACTGCTCTTCAAGGTGCTGCTCTTCGTCGCGCTGGTCGCCGGACTGATCTACGTCGTACGGAAGTTCAGCTCCTCCACCGGCTCGCGAGAGGACTGGTAGCACAAGCTACTGATCAGTATGAAGCCGATGGTGGGGATTAGCCCGCGCGGGGGAACGCGCTGGTCGAATCAGGGCATGGGTCCAGGGGCTGCCACTAGAGTGGAATCTCTCCGCCGTGTTGGGGACTACGGGCGTAGACCCCTGTACTGACCAGCGGTTTTCCCTGGCCCGGCGGGCGCGCGGGGGCGGCCCCCGCGGGCGGGTGCGCTGCATCCGTCGTCACGCCTGGGGGTGACCTTTGGCCACGGCTACGCAGACGGCTGCGCCTACCCTGATCGGCTCGGTGCAGAGGGCGCTGAGACTCCTGGAGGCCGTCGCCTCCCACGCGGACGGCGCTCCGGCCAAACAGCTCGCCCGTGAGACGGGCCTTCCGCTCCCCACCACGTACCACCTGCTCCGCACCCTGACGCACGAGGGCTATCTACGCCGCGAGAAGGGTGTGTTCGTCCTCGGCGACGCCGCCGTCCGACTGGCCGGCGGCGGAGATGTGCAGAATCGTCGCATCAAGATCGAAGACTCCCTTGCCCGTTGGCGGGACGAGATCGGTGTGCCCGTTTACTTCGCCCTCTACCGCGAGGGCGAGATCGAACTCGTCGCCGTCGCCGACACTCCTTCCGCCCCCGCGGTGGAGGAATGGGCCGACTTCCGGGAGACCGCGCACGCCCATGCGATCGGGCAGTGTCTGCTGAGTCAACTAGATCTGAAATCTCGTCAAGACCACCTTGACCGCCACCCCGTGGAAGCCATCACTCCGTACACGGTGCGTAACCGGAGTCTGCTTTTGGAACGTTTGGGTGGTTTGGGGCGAATGGAGCCCCTGGTGGAGCGTCAGGAATATGCGCTCGGCACGGTCTGCGCCGCCATCCCCATTACGGCGGGCTCCGCTGCGGGCGCCATGGCCATTTCCCTCCCCCTCCACCAGGAAGAACGGTTGCTCCCAGCAGTCGAACGGCTACGTACCGAGATCGGACGCCTCTTCAGTTCGCTCGCTTTCTCTATCAGTATCTGAAAAATCACTCCTTGTGATCTGCTAGCGCGTACAGCACGATTGCGTCAAGAGGGCCATGGGGGATCATTCCTGGCCGTTTCGGTCACAGCTTTCAGCAGCTGTGTTTACACAACTGCTCCATCTACTGCGGGGTACATGATGCGAGAGTCGGTTCAGGCCGAGGTCCTGATGAGCTTCCTCGTCTCCGAGGAGCTCTCCTTCAAGATCCCGGTCGAGCTCCGATACGAGGCCCGGGATCCTTACGCGGTGCGGATGACCTTCCACCTCCCCGGAGACGCGCCCGTGACGTGGGCGTTCGGCAGGGAACTGCTCCTCGACGGAATCAACCGGCCGAGCGGGGACGGCGACGTGCACATCGCGCCGACCGAGCCCCAGGGGCTCTCGGACGTCTCCATCCGGCTCCAGGTCGGCGGCGACCGCGCCCTGTTCCGGGCCAGTGCGCCGCCGCTGGTCGCCTTCCTCGACCGCACGGACAAGCTCGTCCCGCTCGGTCAGGAACGGACACTCGGCGACTTCGAGGACAGCCTGGAGGCCGCACTCGGCCGCATCCTGGCCGAGGAGAACGCCGGCCCCGCCTAGGGGGTGTCTTGTCGATCAGGCCGGACTCGCGACGCCTGGCACCGCTCCCGTGCTCTTCGACAAGACCCCGCCCGGCGCCCTCACTTGGCGCGACGGCGCCGCCCGCCCCGTACCGCCATGGCCTTGCGGCCGCCGTTGCCCGGCCGGTCGTCGGCGTCCGCCCGGTCGGCGGAGACCACCAGCGCCGCCAGTGCTGTGGTGATCGGCACGGAGGCGACCAGACCGATCGAACCGACCAGCGTCCGGACGATCTCCTCGGCGATCAGCTCGCTGTTGGCCACCGTCCCCATGCTGCTCTGCGCGATCGAGAAGAGCAGCAGCAGCGGGAGGGCGGCACCCGCGTAGGCGAGCACCAGCGTGTTCACCACCGAGGCGATGTGGTCGCGGCCGATCCGGATCCCGGCCCGGTACAGCCCGCGCGGCCCCATGCGCGGATCGGCCTGGTGCAGCTCCCAGACCGCCGAGGTCTGGGTCACCGTCACGTCGTCGAGCACGCCGAGAGAGCCGATGATGATTCCGGCGAGGAGCAGACCGGACATGTCGATCTCCGGGTACAGCCCGTGGATCAGACCGGTGTAGTCGTCGGTGTTGCCGCTCAGTGAGGCCCAGCCGATGAAGAGCGACCCGAGCAGACCGGTCAGCAGCAGCGAGATCAGCGTGCCGAGCACCGCGACCGAGGTGCGGGCCGACAGGCCGTGACACATGTAGAGCGCGATCAGCATGATCGCGCTCGACCCGACCACCGCGACGACCAGCGGATTCGACCCCTGCAGGATCGCCGGCAGGATGAAGAACGTCAGCACCAGGAAGCTCGCGACCAGCGCGACCAGCGCCATGACCCCCCGCATGCGGCCGACCACCACCACCGCGAGGGCGAAGATGCCGGCGAGCACGGCCATCGGCAGCTTGCGGTTCACGTCCGTCACCGAGTACTGCAGGTCGCGCGGGGCGTCGGGGGCGTACGCCACCACCACGCCCTGCCCCTCGTGCAGTTGGCGCGGGGCGTCGGGCTGCACGATCTCGACGAACGTGCGCCCCTTCTCCGGGCCGCTGGTGACCTCGATCGTCGCCTTCTCGCACTCCCCCTGCTGGGCGTTGACCGCCTCCCGCCCCTCCGGAGTGGAGGTGTCCCCGGTCGGTGGGACCTGGGCGGCGTTCACGGTCTTGCAGTCGACCTGCTCGACGGAGACCACCTTGCCCTGCTCGGTCTGCCGGTCGAAACCGACACCGGTGCGCTCGTGCGCCGGGGTTCCGCCCGGCCACAGGACCACGAGGCCGACCACGACAGCGGTGGCGAACGGGATCAGGACGGCGGCGATGACCTTGCGCAGGTGTCGCGAGACGGGGGCGGCGGGACCGTGGCTGTGGCTGTGCCCGTGGGACGGTCCGGGGCCGTGACCCGAAGTGTGGCCATGGCCGTGGGAAGGGTCGGAATCATGACCTGATCCGTGGCTATGACCGTGGGCGTGGCCGTGCGGCTCGGGGGGCTGCTGGGGGGAAGTCACCGGCCGATCATCGCAAGAACGGCGGAGGCCCACTGTTCAGCACGCCCGTGATGACGCTAGCGTGGTGGCACCTTTGCACACGCGGGAGCTCGGAGCACCGGGCTGAGAGGGCGCTGATCACCGTACACATGTACGGGAGGAGGCTGCGCCGACCGCCGAACCTGTTACCGGGTAATGCCGGCGTAGGGAGATCGGGTCTCATGACCATTCAGGATGCACGCACGCCTGCCTCCGACCAGAACCAGCCTGCCGACCAGCAGCGCACGCCGGGCTGGCACAAGGGGTACATCGAGGGTTCGCGCCCCGACCTCCGGGTGCCGGTCCGTCAGGTGCACCTCACCAACGGCAAGGACGTGACGCTGTACGACACGTCCGGCCCGTACACCGACCCCACCATCGACACCGACGTCCGCCGGGGCCTTCCGCCGCTGCGCGAGAACTGGATCATCGCGCGCGGCGACACCGAGGAGTACGCGGGCCGCCCGGTCCGTCCCGAGGACGACGGCATCAAGCACACCTCGCCGCGCGGCGGCGGGCTGAAGAACCTCGACGCCGTCTTCCCCGGCCGCCCGCGCCTGCCGCGCCGGGGCCGCGACGGCCAGGCAGTGACGCAGCTGGCGTACGCCCGCCGGGGCGAGATCACCCCGGAGATGGAGTACGTCGCCATCCGCGAGAACGTCTCCCCCGAGGTCGTACGGGAGGAGATCGCCGCGGGTCGCGCCGTGCTGCCGGCGAACGTGAACCACCCGGAGATCGAGCCGATGATCATCGGCAAGCGGTTCCTGGTGAAGGTCAACGCCAACATCGGCAACTCCGCCGTCACCTCCTCCATCGAGGAGGAGGTGGAGAAGATGACCTGGGCGACCAAGTGGGGCGCCGACACGGTCATGGACCTGTCCACCGGCCGCAACATCCACACCACCCGCGAGTGGGTGCTGCGCAACTCCCCCGTGCCGATCGGCACCGTGCCGCTCTACCAGGCCCTGGAGAAGGTCGACGGCAAGGCCGAGGAGCTGACCTGGGAGATCTACAAGGACACGGTCATCGAGCAGGCCGAGCAGGGCGTCGACTACATGACGGTCCACGCCGGCGTGCTCCTGCCGTACGTGCCGCTCACCGCGCGCCGCAAGACCGGCATCGTCTCGCGCGGCGGCTCGATCATGGCCGCCTGGTGTCTCGCGCACCACAAGGAGAACTTCCTCTACACGAACTTCGAGGAGCTCTGCGAGATCCTGGCGGCGTACGACGTCACCTACTCGCTCGGCGACGGTCTGCGCCCCGGCTCGATCGCGGACGCCAACGACGAGGCGCAGTTCGCCGAGCTGAAGACGCTGGGCGAGCTGAACACGATCGCCAAGCGGCACAACGTACAGACCATGATCGAGGGCCCGGGCCACGTCCCGATGCACAAGATCAAGGAGAACATCGACCTCCAGCAGGAGATCTGCGAGGAGGCGCCGTTCTACACGCTCGGCCCGCTCACCACGGACGTCGCGCCCGCGTACGACCACATCACCTCGGGCATCGGCGCGGCCATGATCGCCTGGTGGGGCACGGCGATGCTCTGCTACGTCACGCCCAAGGAGCACCTGGGCCTGCCCAACCGCGACGACGTGAAGACGGGCGTCATCACGTACAAGATCGCCGCTCACGCGGCGGACCTCGCCAAGGGGCACCCGGGCGCGCAGGAGTGGGACGACGCGCTCTCGGACGCGCGGTTCGAGTTCCGCTGGGAGGACCAGTTCAACCTGGCCCTCGACCCGGTCACGGCACGTGAGTTCCACGACGAGACGCTGCCGGCGGAGCCTGCGAAGACCGCGCACTTCTGCTCGATGTGCGGTCCGAAGTTCTGCTCGATGAAGATCTCCCAGGACATCCGGCGTGAGCACGGCGGCACGCAGCAGGAGATCGAGGCCGGCATGGCGGAGAAGTCCGCGGAGTTCGCGGCGAGCGGCAACCGCGTCTACCTTCCGCTGGCTGACTGAGCCCCGGGTAGGGAGACCGGCCCGCGACCCACGGGGGGGCGCGGGCCGGTCTCGTCGTCTCAGGTCCCGTCCGGCCAGGGGACGGGCGGGTCGGGTGGCGTGGTGGCGGCGAGGGCGTCGCGGAGGAACGGCAGGATGCCGCGCTCGAGGAGGGCGTACCGCCAGGCCTCGCGGGCGCGGGAGAGTTCGTCGTCCGGTGGCGGGCCGGCCGCGCTCACCTCGGTCGGGCTGTTGCGCAGGGCCGTCAGGAGGAGCCCGGCGGCCGCGCAGAGCAGACCGCCGGCGGCGACGGTGCCGAAGACGAGTCCGGCCGTCAGGAGGGTGGCGCCGAACGCCACGGTGGGGGCGACGGCGTGCAGCACCGCGCCGACCAGCAGGAAGATGACGGCGGCCGCGCCCGCGAGGACCGGCACCATGACGGTGAAGATCGCGACGACCCCCGCGCCGGGGCCGGGACGGTCGCGGTCGTACGGGGACGGCGTCGGGGTCCCGACGGCCGCGCGGTTCTGTTCGCGGACCTTGACGAAGTGGTCGTACTCGCTCGCCGCCGCGGTGGTGACCAGCGCTGTCGCGTTCAGCGTCATGGAGCGGAGCTGGGCGACGGTGAGCCGGGTGCCGACTCCGGCGAGATCCGGACGTGCGTGGGCGGTGCTCAGTGCGTCGTCGAGGACCCGCTCGTACTCGGCGCGATCCTCGGTCAGCAGGTGCGGAGCCACGTTCATGTGCATCCCCCGATGCTCCGTAGGCCCGGATCAGCCGTGGTGAGACGGTCGGCTGGGCGGAAACGGAGGAGAGCCTGCTACGGATGAACCCGATGGTATTGCGGTGACGCCACAGCCTGACAGGGTGTTTCCGGAATTCGACTTCCCCGGATGCGCAGGGTTATGCGTCAGCCGTTCAGGGGGAGTTGGACGACCAGTAGCTTTCCGGCCATGGTCACTCCGCCGTCCATGGCGATGGCGAGGCCGTCGGCGTAGACGTGCGGTCCGTCGACGATCGGGCCTCCGCTTCCCTCGCCCTCCTCCGTGCCGACCTGGCCGAGGAGGTACGGGATGGGGCTGTGGCCGTGCACGATCCGGTGGCCGCCGTAGGTGGCGAGCAGCTCCTGGACGGCCTGGGGGCCGCCCTCGTCGCGGAAGGCGAAGCGCTTGGTGAACTTCCGGAACACGTCCCAGACCTCGTCGGCGTCGTTCCGGTTGAGGATCTCGTGGACCGTGTCGTTGACGTCCTCGATGGTCTCGCCGTATTCGAGGTACGCGGTGGTGTCGGAGTGCAGGAGGAGGTGGTCGTCCTCCCGGACCACGGCGTCCAGGCGGGACATCCACTGGAGGTGGACGTCCTGGAGGCGGTCCATGTCGTGCTTCTGGCCGCCGTTGAGCAGCCAGGCGGCCTGGAAGGTGGCGGTGCCCGCGCCGGAGTTGACGGGGGTGTCGCCGAAGCGCTTGGCGCCGATGAGGAGCAGTTCGTGGTTGCCCATGAGGGCCTTGCAGTAGCCGCCGGCGGCGGCGGCCTCCGCGGAGAGGCGCATGACGAGGTCGATGACGCCGATGCCGTCGGGCCCGCGGTCGGTGAAGTCGCCGAGGAACCAGAGGCGGGCGTTGCCCGCGGACCAGCTGCCGTTCTCGTCGATGAGGCCCTGCGCGCGCAGGGCGGCGACGAGTTCGTCGAGGTAGCCGTGGACGTCGCCCACGACGAACAGCGGTCCCGGGCCCTCGCCGCCGGCGGGAGCGGGTTCGGCCGTGGCATCGGGGGTGACGACGGGGACCTGGAGGGTGTCGCCGCGCTGGATGACCGGGAGGTCGCGCTCGGTCGGCGTGTATCCCTCGGGCAGTTCGTCGTCGGGGAAGGCGTTGCCGGGGTGGCCGGTGGCGACGGAGACGATCGAGGAACCGGCCGCGGCGGGGTACGCGGGGGCCATGCGGCGGCCCAGCTGGAGCGTCGGCTCGGCGGGCATGGGCGCGGTGGGGGCGACCGGCGGGGCGGACGGGGCCGGCGGGGTGACCGGCACGGCCTCGATCGGGACGGCCTCCATCGGCACGAACTGGACCGGAGAGGGTGCGACGGGCGGCATCTGTCCGGACGGGTCGGGCAGTCGGCGCTCGGCGGGAGCGGACTGCCCGGCGTGGGTGGGCTGCTCGGCGGGAGCGGGCTGCTCGGCGGGAGCGGACTGCTCGGCGGGCGGGATCTCGGGCGGTGCCGGAACCGGCAGCGGCTCGGCGGCCGGCGGTTCGGCGGCATGGCCCTGTACCGGCACGCGGGCGTACGGCGGTACGCGGAAGTCACGCAATGTCGCCGTGCGCGCCACGGGCTCCTGCCCGGCCCCCTGAGTCATCGACCCCTCCACCACCGTCGCGATGCCCTGCACATCGCGGCCCGGCCTGGTCGGGGCGGTCCGCGATGTCGTGCGCCCATCATAGGAATGAGGGTCCTCCCGTGTGACGCACCAGGGGTGATGAATCCGGGTCCACTCCGGGTTCACCGGTTGTTTCGCCCGAATTGAGAAGGTCTAGTCCAGGGTTGAGGCCGGTGTGGCGGTCGGTTTCGCCGCCCCTGCCCACGGGCAGGGGCGGGGACGGCGGCGTGTCGAGCGGGTCGTTCCTCGCGTGGTCAGTCCTTCGCGGGTGAGCGTGGCGGGCTGACGGTCGTGCGTGGCGAGCGGCGCTGCGAGGAGGTGCGGATGATGAGTTCGGTCGGTATCACCTGCTCGACCGGGCCGTCGGTGTCGATCCCCTCGATGGCGTCGATGAGGAGCTGGACGACGGCGGTGCCGATGCGGCGCGGTTTGAGCGAGAGCGTCGTGATGGGCGGTTCGGTGGTGGCGTAGACGGTCGATTCGCTGCAGCAGACCAGCAGCAGGTCGTCCGGGACGCGCAGCCCGTAGCGGCGCGCGGCCGCGAGGAGGTCGGTTCCGTTGGGGTCGAAGAGGCCGTACACGGCGTCGGGCCGGTCCGGGCGGGCGAGCAGCCGGTCGGCCGCGACGGCGCCCGCGCACGGGTCGTGCGCCGGATAGGCCTCGTAGACGGGGTCCTGGCCCACCCGCTCGCACCAGTTCAGGTACGCGGTGGTGGACAGGCGGGTGTACGTGTCGGTGGTGGTTCCGGTGAGGAGGCCGATGCGGCGGGCGCCGGCGTCGGCGAGGTGGTCGAGCAGGTCGAGGACGGCGGCTTCGTGGTCGTTGTCGACCCAGGCGGTGACCGGAAGGGTGCCGGCGGGGCGTCCGTCGGAGACGACGGGCAGGCCCTGGCGGACCAGTTCCGTGACGACCGGGTCGTGGTCGGAGGGGTCGATGACGACGGTGCCGTCGAGGGCGACGTTCGACCAGACGTCATGGCGGGAGGTGGCGGGGAGGATGACCAGGGCGTAGCCCCGGGCGAGTGCTGCCGATGTGGCGGCTCTGGCCATCTCCGCGAAGTACGCGAATTCGGTGAAGGTGAAAGGTTCATCCCCGTACGTCGTCACGGTCAGGCCGATGAGTCCCGATTTACCCGTACGGAGCGTGCGGGCGGCCGCGGACGGGCGGTAGCCCAGCCGGTCGGCGACCTCGCGCACGTGGCGGCGGGTGGCGTCCGGGAGTCGGCCCTTGCCGTTGAGAGCGTCGGAGACAGTCGTGATGGAGACCCCGGCGGCGGCGGCGACGTCCCGGATGCCCGCCCGGCCCTGCCGGCTTCCCCGGGTCTGTGCCCGGCTCACCTGGTGCTTCCCTGCTGCTGTCATGGCGAGCCGATAGTAGGGCGATGAGGGTTGGTTGGGACGGTCGCATATGCAGGCATTGACAGGCACGTTTCTGCATGATCGAGAACTGTCAATAGGCTTGGAATCCAAGGTAGTTCAGGCCTTTGTCATGAGACCTGGGGTTGTTGAACGGCGTACGCCTGGTGAGGGGGTGAGGTCTCGAAGAGGTCTCAACTCACCTCTACGGGGGATGCGCGCCACGGCGCCCGCCACCGGCGCACGCCACCCAGTCGCGCGCTCCCCATCGGGCGTCGCGTTCCACAGCGTGTCCCTCCTGTTGTCCACAGGCCATTCGCAGCGGAGAGGAATCCTCTTAAGGTGAGGAGTATTGGCGGTACGGACGGTCGAGGAGGCCACACAGTGAGCGAGACCAGCGGGACGAGTACGGGCAGCCCGAAGCTGCGCGCCGAGCTGGACGGCGTTCCCACCTACAAGCCGGGCAAGCCGGCCGCCGCGGGCGGTCCGGTGGCCTTCAAGCTGTCCTCCAACGAGAACCCCTACCCGCCGCTGCCGGGGGTCATGGAGAGCACGCTGGCGGCCGCCGCGAACTTCAACCGGTACCCGGACATGGCCTGCACGGGCCTGATGCAGGAGCTGGCGGACCGTTTCGGCGTTCCCGTCTCCCACCTGGCCACCGGCACCGGCTCGGTCGGCGTCGCGCAGTCCCTCCTCCAGGCCACCTCGGGCCCCGGCGACGAGGTGATCTACGCCTGGCGGTCCTTCGAGGCGTACCCGATCATCACGCAGATCAGCGGGGCCACCTCGGTGAAGGTGCCGCTGACCGAGGGCGAGGTGCACGACCTCGACGCGATGGCGGAGGCGATCACCGACCGGACCCGGCTGATCTTCGTCTGCAACCCCAACAACCCCACCGGCACCGCGGTCCGCCGGGCGGAGCTGGAGCGGTTCCTCGACCGGGTGCCCTCCGACGTGCTGGTCGTGATCGACGAGGCGTACCGCGAGTTCGTCCGCGACGCCGACATCCCGGACGGCATCGAGCTGTACCGCGACCGGCCGAACGTCGCCGTGCTGCGCACCTTCTCCAAGGCGTACGGCCTGGCGGGGCTGCGGGTCGGCTTCGCGATCGCCCACGAGCCGGTGGCGGCGGCGCTGCGCAAGACGGCGGTGCCGTTCGGCGTGAGCCAGCTGGCGCAGGACGCGGCGGTGGCCTCGCTGCGGGCCGAGGACGAACTGCTCGGGCGGGTCGGCTCGTTGGTGGCCGAGCGCGAGCGGGTCCGCGTGGGGCTCGTGGCCCAGGGCTGGACCGTGGCGGACACCCAGGCGAACTTCGTCTGGCTGCGGCTCGGTGAGCGCACGGTGGACTTCGCGGCGGAGTGCGAGCGGCACGGTGTGGTGGTACGGCCCTTCGCGGGCGAGGGCGTGCGCGTCACGATCGGTGAGACCGAGGCGAACGACCTGTTCCTGAAGGTGGCGGAAGGCTTCCGCAAGGAGGTCTGATCGGCTGCTGACGAGCTCGGCGCGGCTCGGTCGGCCGCTCAGCCGCCGGCGAGCTCCACGCGGATCGGGTCGCCGTCCCTGACGGTGGCCAGGATCCGCGGATCGCCGTCGAGCGAGCCCAGCAGGTTGCAGGGGCTCGCGAGCCGGCACTCCGCGCCCCGGGAGATCGGGGTCGGGCCGTAGGGGAGGGCGAGTGCGTCGCCGTCCGTCCAGAAGGCCACCGTGCCGGGCTCGACGACCTGGCGTGCGCCGTCCTCGACGGGGACGGAGACCGGGGTGTCGAAGTAGACCTCCTCGCCCCAGGTCCGGGCGGTGGAGGAGATCGGGAGGACTCCCGCGAGCGCCGTGCTCGTGGGGGTCTCCTCAAGGGTGGCCGTGGTGTGTCCGGCCGGCCAGACGATGCGTATCCGAAGGGTCATGCCCCGGATTCAACAATATGTTGAAGGTCCTGGGAAGAGGTGACCTTCGGCAGAGGTACCCCCGACCGAAGGTACGGATTTCGTATGAGCAATAATGCTTGTGAATGTGAACGCGTTCACAAGCGTGTCCTGGTTCATCCGCTAATAGGTGGTATCAACCAGGCAAACTGCCGATGTGACCACGGCGATGTAAGGAGAAAACGACGTGGACCTCGCTCTGGCGCCAGAGACTCTGGCGCGCTGGCAGTTCGGCATCACCACCGTCTACCACTTCCTCTTCGTCCCTCTGACGATCTCGCTCGCCGCGCTCACCGCCGGTCTCCAGACGGCCTGGGTGCGCACCGAGAAGGAGAAGTACCTCAGGGCGACGAAGTTCTGGGGCAAGCTCTTCCTGATCAACATCGCCATGGGAGTCGTCACCGGCATCGTGCAGGAGTTCCAGTTCGGCATGAACTGGTCCGACTACTCGCGCTTCGTCGGCGACATCTTCGGTGCCCCGCTCGCCTTCGAGGCGCTCATCGCCTTCTTCTTCGAGTCGACCTTCATCGGCCTGTGGATCTTCGGCTGGGACAAGCTGCCGAAGAAGATCCACCTCGCCTGCATCTGGATGGTGTCGATCGGCACGATCCTCTCCGCGTACTTCATCCTGGCGGCCAACTCCTGGATGCAGCACCCGGTGGGCTACCGGATCAACGAGGAGCGCGGCCGGGCGGAGCTCACCGACTTCTGGCTGGTGCTCACCCAGAACACCGCGCTCACCCAGTTCTTCCACACCATCACGGCGGCCTTCCTGGTCGGCGGGGCGTTCATGGTCGGCATCTCCGCCTTCCACCTGGCGCGGAAGAAGCACATTCCGGTGATGCGGACCTCGCTGCGGCTCGGCCTGGTCACCCTGATCATCGCCGGTCTCGGCACCGCCATCAGCGGTGACCTGCTCGGCAAGGTCATGTTCAAGCAGCAGCCGATGAAGATGGCCGCCGCCGAGGCGCTCTGGGACGGAGAGGCCCCCGCACCCTTCTCGGTCTTCGCCTACGGCGACGTCGAGAAGGGCCACAACACGGTGGCCATAGAGATCCCCGGCCTGCTGTCCTTCCTCGCGAACGACGACTTCAGCTCGTACGTCCCGGGCATCAACGACGTCAACAAGTCCGAGCAGGAGAAGTTCGGGCCCGGCGACTACCGGCCCAACATCCCCGTCGCCTACTGGGGCTTCCGCTGGATGATCGGCTTCGGGATGACCTCGCTGGGCCTCGGCATGCTCGGTCTCTGGCTGACCCGCAAGAAGTTCATCCTGGCACCCGGGCTGCGGACCGGCGAGGACGAGGTGCCGAACCTGGTCCTGTTCAAGCGGAAGGCGCTCAGCCCCCGCCTGGGCAAGTGGTACTGGATCATCGCCCTCTGGACCATGGCGTTCCCGCTGATCGCCAACTCCTGGGGCTGGATCTTCACCGAGATGGGCCGGCAGCCCTGGGTCGTCTACGGCGTGCTGCGCACCCGGGACGCGGTCTCCCCCGGCGTCTCCCAGGGCGAGGTGCTCACCTCGATGATCGTCTTCACCACCCTCTACGCGATTCTCGCCGTCATCGAGGTCAAGCTCCTCGTCAAGTACGTGAAGGCGGGACCGCCCGAGCTCACCGAGGACGACCTCAACCCGCCCACCAGGATCGGGGGGGACTCTCGTGACCCCGACCGCCCCATGGCCTTCTCGTACTGAGGCTCAGGAGATCGAGGCATGGAACTCCACGACGTCTGGTTCGTACTCATCGCCGTCCTCTGGATCGGCTACTTCTTCCTCGAAGGCTTCGACTTCGGGGTCGGAGTCCTGACCAAGCTGCTCGCCCGCGACAGGGTCGAGAAGCGGGTCCTCATCAACACCATCGGGCCCGTCTGGGACGGGAACGAGGTGTGGCTGCTGACCGCCGGCGGCGCGACCTTCGCCGCGTTCCCCGAGTGGTACGCGACGCTGTTCTCCGGCTTCTACCTGCCGCTGCTGATCATCCTGGTCTGCCTGATCGTCCGGGGCGTCGCCTTCGAGTACCGGGTGAAGCGGCCCGAGGAGAACTGGCAGCGCAACTGGGAGCAGGCCATCTTCTGGACCTCGCTCATCCCGGCGATCCTCTGGGGCGTGGCCTTCGGCAACATCGTGCGGGGCGTGAAGATCGACGCGGAGATGGAGTACGTCGGCAACTTCTGGGACCTGCTCAACCCGTACGCGCTCCTCGGCGGCCTGGTCACGCTCACCCTGTTCACCTTCCACGGTGCGGTCTTCGTCTCGCTGAAGACGGTGGGGGACATCCGGGGCCGGGCGCGGGCGCTCGCGCTCAAGCTGGGGCTGGTGACGGCGGTGCTCGCGCTCGTCTTCCTGACCTGGACCCAGGTCGACACGGGGGACGGCTGGAGCCTCGCGGCGATGCTCGTCGCCGTGGTGGCCCTCGTCGGCGCGATCGGCGCGATCAAGGTGGGCCGCGAGGGCTGGTCCTTCGCGCTCTCGGGCGTGACGATCGCCGCCGCCGTGGCGATGCTCTTCCTCGCGCTCTTCCCGAACGTCATGCCGTCTTCGCTCGACCCCGCGTGGAGCCTTACCGTGACGAACGCGTCG
Source organism: Streptomyces wedmorensis (assembly GCF_000716445.1). Taxonomy (GTDB): domain Bacteria; phylum Actinomycetota; class Actinomycetes; order Streptomycetales; family Streptomycetaceae; genus Streptomyces; species Streptomyces wedmorensis. The sequence goes on along the minus strand of NZ_JNWK01000004.1, from coordinate 34,356 downwards.
TCGAGCCCGTACACGCTCAAGATCATGACCTGGTGCGCGGCGATCGCGACCCCGCTGGTGCTGCTCTACCAGAGCTGGACCTACTGGGTGTTCCGTAAGCGCATCGGGACGCAGCACATCGCCGACGCTCACTAGAGGGGCATGTTTCACGTGAAACCGATCGATCCGCGCCTGCTCCGGTACGCCCGGGCCACCCGCGTCTTCCTGGTCGCGGTGGTCGTCCTCGGCCTCATCGGGGCGGCGCTGGTCGTCGCCCAGGCGATGTTCATCGCCGAGATCGTGGTGGGGGCCTTCCAGAAGGGCCAGTCGGTTTCCGCCCTGACCACCCCGCTGCTGCTGCTCGTGGGCGTCGCGGCGGCGCGGGGGCTGGTCTCCTGGCTGACCGAGCTCGCCGCCCACCGGGCGAGCGCGGCGGTCAAGTCCGAACTCCGCGGCCGGCTCCTCGGCCGGGCGGCAGCGCTCGGCCCCGGGTGGCTGAGCGGACAGAAGACCGGTTCGCTGATCGCCCTCGCGACGCGGGGCGTGGACGCGCTCGACGACTACTTCGCCCGCTATCTGCCGCAGCTGGGCCTCGCGGTGGTGGTGCCGGTGGCGGTCCTGGCCCGGATCGTCACCGAGGACTGGGTCTCGGCGGCGATCATCGTCGTCACCCTGCCGCTCATCCCGGTCTTCATGATCCTCATCGGCTGGTACACCCAGGCCCGGATGGACCGGCAGTGGAAACTGCTCTCCCGGCTCTCCGGGCACTTCCTGGACGTGGTGGCCGGCCTCCCCACCCTCAAGATCTTCGGGCGGGCGAAGGCCCAGGCCGAGTCGATCCGCGCCATCACCTCGGAGTACCGCCAGGCGACGATGCGCACGCTGCGGATCGCCTTCCTCTCCTCCTTCGCCCTGGAGCTCCTCGCGACACTGTCGGTCGCGCTCGTCGCCGTGACCATCGGCATGCGGCTGGTGCACGGCGAGCTCGACCTGTACACCGGGCTCGTCATCCTGATCCTGGCCCCCGAGGCGTATCTCCCCCTGCGACAGGTGGGGGCGCAGTTCCACGCGGCGGCCGAGGGACTCGCGGCGGCCGAGGAGATCTTCGACGTCCTGGAGCAGCCGGTACGGGGCGGCGGAACGGCGCCGGTGCCGGCTACCCCGCGGCTCGAACTCGACCGGGTGACGGTACGCCACGAGGGACGCGCGGAACCCTCGCTCGACGAGGCGACGCTGACGGTCGAGCCCGGCGAGACGGTGGCCCTGGTCGGGCCGAGCGGCGTCGGGAAGTCCACGCTCCTCGACGTGGTGCTCGGCTTCGCGGTTCCCGAGGAGGGCGGTTCCGTGCGGGTCGGCGGCGAGGACCTCGCCGCGCTCGACCAGGAGGCCTGGCGGTCGCGGATCGCCTGGGTGCCGCAGCGCCCGTACCTCTTCGCGGGCACGGTCGCCGAGAACGTACGGCTGGCCCGACCGGACGCCTCCGACGAGGCGGTACGGGAGGCACTGCGGGACGCCGGGGCGGACGGGTTCGTCGCGGGACTGCCGCAGGGGCTCGACACGGTCCTCGGCGAGGACGGCGCGGGGCTCTCGGCGGGGCAGCGGCAACGGCTGGCGCTCGCCCGGGCGTTCCTGGCGGACCGGCCGCTGCTGCTGCTCGACGAGCCGACGGCGGCGCTGGACGGGGAGACCGAGGCAGGTGTCGTCGACGCGGTCCGGCGGCTCGCGGAGGGGCGGACGGTGCTGCTGGTCGTGCACCGGCCGGCACTGCTCGCGGTCGCGGACCGGGTGGTGACGCTGGGCGGCGCCACGAGGTCCGGAGGCGCCGGTGACGCGGGAACGGCCGAAGTCGGCGGGCTCGCCCGGGACGTGGACCCGCCGGTGCTGCCCTTGACGGAACAGATGCCCGCACCCGGTGCGGTGGACGAACAGCCCGCAACCGGGTCGACGGTCCTCGGGCGCGTGCGGGGGATGGCCGGGGAGCTCAAGGGGCGGATGGGGCTCGCGCTGCTGCTCGGGAGCCTGGCCCTCGGGTCGGCCGTGGGGCTCATGGCGGTGTCCGGCTGGCTCATCTCCCGTGCCTCCGAGCAGCCGCCCGTGCTGTACCTGATGATGGCCGTCACGGCCACGCGCGCCTTCGGCATCGGACGGGCGGTGTTCCGGTACGCCGAGCGGCTCGTCTCGCACGACGCGGTGCTGCGGATGCTCGCCGAGCTGCGGGTCTCCGTCTACCGGCGCCTGGAACGGATCGCCCCCGCCGGGCTGCGCCGCACCCGGCGCGGCGACCTGCTCGCCCGGCTGGTCCACGACGTCGACGCGCTCCAGGACTACTGGCTGCGCTGGCTGCTCCCGGTCGGCGCGGCACTCGTCGTCGGCGTGGCGTCCGCAGGGTTCACCGCCTGGCTGCTGCCCGAGGCCGGCGCCGTCCTCGCCGCGGGCCTGCTGGTCGCGGGCATCGCCGTACCGGCGGCCGGCGGAGCCCTCGCCCGCCGGGCCGAACGACGACTGGCCCCCGCGCGGGGCACCCTGGCGACCGCCGTGGCCGATCTGCTCCGCGGCTGCGCCGAGCTGACGGTGGCGGGAGCGCTGCCGGGCAGGATCGCAGGGACGCGGGACGCCGACCGCACCCTCACGGGCATCGCCTCCCGGCAGGCCGCGGCCACCGCGCTCGGTGCCGGGCTCTCCGCACTGGTCTGCGGTCTCACGGTCGTGGCGGCCGCGGTCGTCGGAGTCCAGGGCGTGCGGGACGGGCGGCTCGACGGAGTGGCCCTCGCCGTGGTCGTCCTGACGCCGCTCGCCGCCTTCGAGGCCGTCACCGGACTGCCGCTCGCCGTGCAGTACCGGCAGCGCGTCAAGCACAGTGCCGAGCGGGTCTTCGAAGTGCTCGACGCCCCCGTGCCCGTACACGAGCCGGCCCGGCCCGAGACTCCCCCGGCGAGCCCGTTCCCGCTGGAGCTCGACGGACTTTCGGCCCGGTACGCCGGGCAGGAGCGGGCGGCCCTCGCCGACTTCCGGCTCACCCTGGAGGCCGGGCGGCGGGTCGCCGTCGTCGGCGCCTCCGGTTCGGGCAAGACCACGCTCGCCCAGGTGCTGCTGCGCTTCCTCGACATGGAGCACGGCATGTACCGGCTCGGCGGGGTACCCGCGTGGGAGCTCGACGGCGACGCGGTCCGGCGTCTCGTCGGCCTCTGCGCCCAGGACGCCCACCTCTTCGACAGCTCCGTCCGCGAGAACCTGCGGCTGGCCCGCACCGGAGCGGACGACGACGAACTGCGCGAGGCGCTGCGCCGGGCCCGGCTGCTCGACTGGGTGGACGGACTCCCCGCCGGACTCGACACCCTCGTGGGCGAGCACGGCTCCCGGATCTCCGGCGGCCAGCGTCAGCGCCTCGCGCTCGCCCGGGCCCTCCTGGCCGACTTCCCCGTCCTCGTCCTCGACGAGCCGGCCGAGCACCTCGACCTGGCCACCGCCGACGCGCTCACCGACGACCTGCTGCGGGCCACCGAAGGCCGGACCACCGTCCTCATCACGCACCGGCTGCACGGCCTCGAAGCCGTCGACGAGGTGATCGTCCTCGACGAGGGCCGGACCGTGCAGCGCGGCCCCTACGCGGAGCTGGCCACGGCGGACGGGCCCTTGCGCCGGATGCTGGAGCAGGAGAGGGAGGCGGATCTGCTGACGGTGGGGGGCCGGGGGAGCCGGACCGACGGTTAGAGGTGGGGGGAGCCGGCGCGGTGGCGGGAACCGGGGAAGCCGGTGCGACGCCCGGCGGGGAGGTCCGGCCGACTTTTCTCGCCAAATAGGACTAACTAGGCTCAAGCCCATGACCGCCGCAGCGTCCGACGCCCCGGACCCCCTGGAAGCCGCCACCCAGGCCACCCGCAGTCTCCAAGGGCTGTCCACGGAGCTCACCGCCCGCGTACCGCAGCTCCTGGAGGCCATGCGCTCGGTCGGCACCGGCCTCGAACTCCACTCCACCCTCGACCGCATCTGCGAGACCGCCGCCGAACTGGCCGACGCCCGCTACGCCGCGATCGGCGTCGTCGACGACGACGGCGAGGGCCTGTCCGACTTCGTGACCTTCGGCGTCGACGAGGAAACGGCCCGCCGGATCGGCCGCCGCCCCGACGGCCACGCGGGCCTGCTCGGGGCGCTGATCCGCGATCCGCAGACCATCCGCCTCGCCGATCTGTCCACCGATCCCCGCGCGGCCGGCTTCCCGCCGGGCCATCCGCCGATGCGGACCTTCCTCGGCGTCCCCATCCGGGTCCAGGGCGAGATCTTCGGCAATCTCTACCTCGCCGAGAAGCGCGGCGGCGGCGAGTTCAACGACTACGACGTGCACATGGTCCGGGTGCTCGCCACCGAGGCGGGCATCGCCATCGGCAACGCCCGCCTCTACGAAGCCGCCCGGCAGCGCGAGCGGTGGATCGACGGATCGGTCGCCGTCACCACCGCCCTGCTCTCCGGCGGCGACGCGGACGACGCCCTCACCGTCGTCGCCGAACAGGCCCGGCGGCTCGCCGACGCGGACGCCGGGATCGTGCTGCTGCCCGCCGAGGACGGCGGCCTGGAGATCGTCGCCGTCTCCTCCCCCCGGCCGACCAAGTCGCTCGGTGTGGTCATCCCACCCGAGAGCGCCGTGGTCAAGGAACTCCTGGACGGTGAGGCGGTCTTCATCAGCGACGCCTCGACGGACCCGCGCATGATCAGCCGGCTGACCTCCGCGTACGGGCCGAGCATGATGCTGCCGCTGCAGAGCGGCGGGCGGGTCCTGGGCGCGCTCGCCACGCCCCGCGTGCGGGGTGCCCGCCAGTTCACCGAGGCGGAGCGGACGCTCGCCACCCAGTTCGCCTCGCAGGCCGCGCTGGCCCTGATGATGGCCGACGCGCAGCGCGACCGGGAGCGCCTCGCCGTGTACGAGGACCGCGACCGGATCGCCCGTGACCTGCACGACCTGGTCATCCAGCGGCTCTTCGCCACCGGGATGATGCTGGAGAGCGCCCAGCGCAGGTCGATCGTCCCGGCCGTGCGCGAGGGCGTGGGAAAGGCCGTCGACGAGCTGGACGTGACCATCCAGGAGATCCGTACGGCGATCTTCGCGCTCCAGCAGGGCCCCGCCGAAGCCCCGTCGGGACTGCGTACCCGCGTCCTGCGGGAGATCAACATGGCGGCCGTGCCGCTCGGCTTCAAACCCGCGCACCGCTTCCTCGGCGCCCTCGACTCGACGGTCGGCGAACTCACCGGCAAGAACCTCATCGCCGCCCTGCGCGAGGCGCTCTCCAACGCCTTCCGGCACGCGGAGGCGGACCGGATCGAGGTCGTCGTCGACGCCACCGTGACCCTCCCCGACGGCTCCGCCGGGGTGCGGCTCTCGGTCGCGGACGACGGCATCGGGATCCCGGCGGGCGGCCGCCGCAGCGGTCTGCGCAACCTGGCCCGGCGGGCCGAGTCGCTGGGCGGCGCGAGCTGGTGCGGGCCCGGACTCGGTGAGGACGGCGGCGGTACGACGGTGGTGTGGGAGGCGCCGCTGTAGTCCCCGTACGGGGTGATCAGCGGGCTCTGCCGGGCCGTCGACGCTGCCGGTCCCCGCCCGGGTGGGGACCGCCCGGCCGTCAGTCGTGGGCCGCGCCGTCGGTTGCCGCGGCCAGTGCCTCGGCCACGAGCTGTTCGATGACGACGGCGACCCCGTCGTCGTTGTTGCCGACCGTACGGCCGGAGGCGGCCGCGAGCACGTCGGCGTGGGCGTTGCCCATCGCGTACGAGCGGCCGGCCCAGCTCAGCATCTCGATGTCGTTCGGCATGTCGCCGAAGGCGACGACCTCGTCGGCCGTGATGCCGCGCTCGGCGCAGCACAGCGCGAGCGTGGACGCCTTGGAGACGCCCAGCGCGCTGATCTCGACGAGCGCGGTGGGGCTGGAGCGGGTGAAGGACGCCAGGTCGCCGGCGGCCTTCCTGGCCACCGCGAGGAACACGTCGGGGTCGAGCTCGGGATGCTGGGCGAGCAGCTTCAGCACGGGGGCCGCCGCGCCGGGCTTCTCCTCGAAGAGGAGCTTCTCGGCGGTGGCGACCGTGGCGCCGGGGTCGAGGAAGAACGGCGGGTACAGCGGCTCGTAGTGGATGCCGGTGGTGAGTTCGACGGCGAACGACGTACCCGGCGCGGCGGCGCGCAGGGCCCGTACGACGTCGAGCGCGACCGTCCGCTCCAGCGGGCGGACCTCCAGGAAGGTGTTGCCCCCGTGGAGGTCCACGACCGCGGCGCCGTTGGCGCAGATCGCCATGCCGTGGCCGTGGACGTGGTCGCTGACGACGTCCATCCAGCGCGCCGGACGGCCGGTGACGAAGAAGACCTCGATTCCGGCCCGCTCGGCCGCGGCGAGTGCGGCGACGGTGCGCTCGGAGACGGACTTGTCGTCGCGCAGCAGCGTGCCGTCGAGGTCGGTGGCGATCAGCCGGGGCGCCGGGGCGGCCGGGCGCGGGGAACGGGGAGAGGTCACCGCACCATTCTTCCGCACCGGACGCACGTGCGTGCGGGGAGCCGCACATATGAGTGCCCTGCTTTTGGCCTTCCTGTGGCCGGTCCGGATCGGTACGCGGCCTCTCCGCGGGCTTGCCGGGGGGATGCGGTCACCTCACCGGCCGGCCCGGCCCGGTACGCCGTCCCTTAGCCGGCCGGTCCCTCTCGTACGGGGTGCCCGGTGCCGTGGGGCCCGCCGGAGGGCGGATTCATGACGTCTCCGCCAGTGCGTCGACGAAGGCTGCCGCGATGGCGCGCTGGCCGTCGAGGGTGAGGTGGATTCCGTCGTCGAGTTGCAGGCCGGCGGTGGCCTGGCGGGTGTCGACCGTGGGTTCCGGCCGGCTCAGGAGGAACGCGGCGACATCGTCGATGTCCTCGCTCGCCCAGCCGATTCCGGCATGGCGGAAGTGCGGGTACGCGTCCGCCCGTTCCTGGTTCATGGAGCTGGGGGTGAGCCAGATCCAGCGGTCCGGGCCGGTCTGCCCGCCGAGTTCCCGCAGGGCGAGCAGGTTGCGGATGGTCTCCGCCTCGCTGACCAGCCGGGTTCCGGGTGCCCCCGCGCGGCGGCCGAGCCGCTGGGCGTCGTTCGCGCCGAGCATGCACAGGACCCAGTCGGGGCGGAGGAAGGACAGTTGGGGCAGCTGGGCGAGGGCCTGGGAGGTGGTGAGGCCCGAGACCGCGAGGTTGACCAGCTCGACGCCGTCCGGGAGGAGGTGGCGCAGGATCGAGAACCACGAGAGCCGGTCGGCGGTGGTGCTCTCGCCGAGGGCCACGATCCGCTGCCCGGGGAGGAAGGGCAGCCGGGTGGTCCGTTCGGCGAAGTCCGGGTCCTTCGCCAGCTCGGCGGCGGTGGCCCGCGCCTGGTCGTCGAAGTCCCGGAGCAGCGCGCGGTAGGCGCCGGCGTCCAGGCCGAAGAGGTCGGCCAGCCGGGCCTCGGGCAGTTCTCCGAGGTAGCGCAGGGTCTTCTCGGGCTGCTGGAAGCGGACGAGCTTCTCGGTCAGGTGGGTGGCCACGGGCCGTGTCCTGTCCCCGGTCGTGTTCCCGGTCATGTCAGGGCTCCTTGCGGGTGCGTCGGCGGGGCAGCAGGAAGCCGGCGGCTATGAGCCAGCCCAGGCAGGTGAAGCGGGCCAGCGGGAGCAGCAGGGCGGCGCCGTCGAAGAGGAGGGCGAGGGTGGCGAGTTCGGCGACGGCCGCGAGGGCGAGGCCGGTGACGGCCAGGGTGCGGGGCAGCAGCCCGGCGAGGAGCCCGGGGACGGCGATCCCGGCCACGAGCAGGCCGAGCGTCACGACGTGCCCGGGGCCGCCGGTGGCGAAGGCCAGGTACTGGAGGGCCCGGACCAGCGCCGGGACTTCGAGGACCTCCGTACGGGACAGGGTCCAGCTCACCAGCCCGCAACCGGCCAGGAACCCGGCGGCGAGGAGGCCGCCGGCCAGGGCGATGGTCGCGCCGGGGGCGCGGACGCCGAGCCGGTGGAGCCGGGCCGAGACGGTGGCTGCGTAGACGGCCAGCGGGATCGAGGCCGCGAACTGGAGGGCGCCGGAGACCTGCACGGCGTCGGAGTGGGCGCGGAAGTACGCCACGATCCCGTTGTCGTCGCCGAAGGGCGAGGGGAACGGGTCGCCGCCGGCGAGCAGGGTGCTGAGGACGAGTCCGGCCAGGAACAGCGCCGTGAACACCACGGCGAGCACGCCCGGCGGCGGTCCCGCCTGGGCTTCCCTGCGGCTTCGTGGCGCTTCGGTCGGATGGAGTGTTTCGGTCCGGTCTGCAGACACGAGCTCTGTCCATTCTCTGAGGTGAATAGTTCACTGTGGAGAATCATTCTTGTCTCGTACCATAGCCCCGTGAGTACCGACCGGCAACCAGTCGAAGATCCCGACGCGGCCGCCGCCGCGCCCCCGCGCTTCGGCGCGTTCCTGCTCGCCCAGCTCGGCGCCCACGCGGCGGGGCGTTTCGGCGAGCGGGTCGGCGAACTCGGCCTCGCGCCGCCGGACGTCGGCCTGCTGCGGATGATCGCCATGGACCCGGGCCGCAGTCAGCGCTCCCTCGCCACCGACCTCGGCGTCGTACCGAGCCGGGTCGTCGCGCTCATCGACAACCTGGAGCAGAAGGGGTTCGTGGAACGGCGCCGCAGCGCCGAGGACCGCCGCCACCACGAGCTGTACGTCTCCGAGGAGGGGAGCCGGGTCCTCGAACGGGTCCGGGAGGTGGCCGCCGCGCACGAGGACGACCTCTTCGCCGCGCTCGACCCGGAGGACCGGGCCCGGCTCACGGAGCTCCTCGGGCGGATCGCCGGGCAGCAGGGCCTCACGCCGGGCGTCCACCCGGGCTACCGCAACCTGCCGAAGCGCCCCGGCCGGCGCTGAGCCTTCGGCGGCTGCCGCAGAGCTGCAGCACAGCCGCCGTCGACCCGCCGACCCGGCCGCCGTCGACCCGCCGACCCGGCGGCCGCCGAGCCTCGGGGTCCGCGGACATGGCCGTAAACGTCCGTTCGGTTCCGGGTTGTGCGGGGAAGACCCTCAGGAGACAGGGGAGCGGACGGCGTCTCGGAGGGGTGGGGCATGGTCGCGGGGCGGAGGTCCGACGAGTGCGAGGCCTGTGGCGCGCCGTACGGCAGGTGGATCGCGAGCCTCGGCATGGTTTTCTGCGGGACCTGCGAGCGGGCCGGCTCGGGGCATCCCGTACGGGAACCGGTACTGGTCGGGGACGTGCTGGCCGGGATGACCGGCGCCGTGACGTTCGCGGCCCGCTCCGGGAAGGCCGTAACGGAGGCGCGGAATCCGTCGTCCGGGACGTGCGACCGGTGCGGGACGGGCGCCGAGCGGCACCGGGCGGTGCGGGGGCGCAGGAACGCGAGGGAGCAGGCGGAACCCGTCGATCAGGTTCCGGACAGGACTTAGAACTCGGACGCGACGCGCCGATCAGCGGGGACTTCGGCCCGGGCTGATCGGCACGGCACGTACCGGGGGGTCAGCCCAACTGGGCCAGGGCCTCGGTGGCGATGCGCTCGAAGACGGCCTGGTCGGTGGCGAAGTCGGAGTCCGGGACCGGCCAGTGGACCACGATCTCGGTGAAGCCCAGCTCGCGGTGGCGCCCGGCGAAGTCGACGAAGGCGTCCACGGACTCCAGCGGACGGTTCCGGTCCGGCGTGAATCCGGTCAGCAGGATCTTGTCCAGCTCGGCCACGTCCCGCCCCGCCTCGGCGCACGCCTTGCCGAGCTTCTCGACCTGGCCGCCCAGCGCCGCAACCGACTGCTCCGGGGTCCCCTCCTCGTACAGCTTCGGGTCGCCGGTCGTCACCCACGCCTGCCCGTACCGGGCGGCCAGCCTCAGGCCGCGCGGCCCGGTCGCCGCCACCGCGAACGGCAGCCGCGGGCGCTGGACGCAGCCGGGGATGTTCCGGACCTCGTCCGCCGAGTAGAAGGTGCCGCGTTCCGTCACCGCGTCCTCGGTGAGCAGCCGGTCGAGCAGTGCCACGAACTCGCCGAACCGGTCCGCCCGCTCCTTCGGCGTCCACGGCTCCTGCCCGAGCGCGGTGGCGTCGAAGCCGTTGCCGCCGGCCCCGATGCCGAGCGTGATCCGGCCGGCGGAGACGTCGTCCAGTGACATCAGCTCCTTGGCGAGCGTCACGGGGTGCCGGAAGTTGGGCGAGGTCACGAGGGTGCCGAGCCGGAGCCGTTCGGTGGCCGTCGCGGCGGCGGTGAGGGTGGGCAGCGCGCCGAACCAGGGGCCGTCGCGGAAGGTCCGCCAGGACAGGTGGTCGTAGGTGTAGGCGGCGTGGAAGCCGAGGTCCTCGGCGTGCCGCCACTTCCGGCGGCCACCCTCGTGCCAGCGGTCGACGGGAAGGATGACAGTGCTCAGGCGCAGGCTCATGTCCCCGAGCCTACGGCGGTCCGCGGTCCCGGGGCCGTCTGCGCCCCCGCCCCGCCCGTGCCGCCGGCCTGCGGCGGGCCGTGGTCCTTGCGGTGGATCAGCGGACGTTCTTGTTCATCCACGGGGTGATCGAGGAGCCGGGGACGAGTTCCTTGTACGTCTCGTCGCCGGGGAGCGGCACGATCAGCCACCAGCCGGGCGGGAAGAACCGGCCCTTCACATGGGCGAGGCCGCCGTGGACGGAGCGCAGGAAGGCGGGGACGGCGTCGCGGGGCACGTCCGCGAACTCGATCCCCTCCACACTGATCTTGGCGTCGTCCTCGGGGAAGACCTGGACCGTGACCGAGGGGGAGCCGCCCAGCTCGACGTAGGCCTCGTGCGGCAGGGATCCGTCCGGGTCGAGGACGGCGAACGCGCCGGAGGAGGTACGCCGGGAGGTGCGGTCCGCGCCGATGTCGTCGGTCACCGTCATCTCCAGGTGGAACTCCCGGGCGATCTCGCGGATCGCGGTGACGGCGGCTTCGGTGCTGGGCAGATGCGGGTGTGCCATGCGGCGATCATGCCAAACGGCTCTCGCGGGGCGGCGGGGTCACTCCGTGAAGCGGAGGAACTCCGGCGGCACGGCGTCGGCCAGCCAGACGCCGTTGGCGCTGACGCGGAAGACGTGTCCGGCCCGGTGCATGGCTCCGGCGTCCACGCTCAGCACGACGGGCCGGCCTCGGCGGGCGCCGACGCGGGTCGCGGTCTCCCGGTCGGGGGAGAGGTGCACATGGTGGCGGGCCATGGGGCGCAGCCCCTCCGCCCGGATCGCGGGGAGCCGGTTCGCGACCGTACCGTGGTAGAGGTACGCGGGCGGTTCGGCGGCCGGCAGGTCCAGGTCCACCTCGACGGTGTGGCCCTGGCTGGCGCGGATGCGGGTGCCCTCGATCGCGAAGCGCTTCTTGTCGTTGGTCGCGACGACGTGGTCGAGCTCCTCGCGGCTGATCGGGAAGCCGTGCTCGGCCGCGGCCCGGAGCAGGGCGTCGATCTCGGTCCAGCCGTTTTCGTCGAGGGCGAGACCGATGCGCTCGGGCTGGTGGCGCAGATGCTTGGAGAGGTACTTCGACACCTTCACGGTGCGTCGTTCGTCCCTCGGCTGTGAGGTCATGTCGTCAGGATGCCGGAGCGCCGATCGCCGGACCATCGAATTGATCCCGCGTCGATGTGATCCCGCGTCGATGAATTGAAGCGGACATGTTTGATCCACAGCCAAGGCGACTTATCCACAGGCCAGTTGGCGATTCTGTGGACAACTCCCCTCGCATGTAGGGTGAATTGAGTAACTTAGTCCACTTGCTGGTGATTTGATGCAAGGGTGTCCAATGTCCTTTTATGGACCTCTCGTTCCGTGGCGGCGGCGACGAAGGCCGCGACGCCCTCCGACCCGACCAGGTTCTGAACTGCCCTTATCGTTTCCGCCGGCAGGGCGACCGTGCGCGGCTCCTCGCTCTGCACGTGGGGCGTCTCGGTCGACAGATGGAACTGGAGGTGCTGAGGCGCCAACAGCTGCATGGCGCGCGCCAGTTCGGCGTCGACCGTCTGCTGGGCGAGCGGCCGCAGCCGCCGCACCATCGTCGCGGCCTCGGCCGCGTCGGCGTCCGTCGGCGGCCGGTGCTCCAGATAGCGCGCGAAGACGTGCTCGGTGGTGAACTCCAGGAAGCGGGAGGCGATGTGCTCGACCTGATCGCGAAGTTCCCGCAGGTGACCGGTGATTGCCGACAGCGGCACCCCGGCCGCGTACAACTCGACCGCAACGGACAGCTCTTGCGGGCTCGGTACGAGGTACTCCTCGGTGTCCCGGTCGGACAGCGGCTCCAGGACGCCGAGTTCGACGGCCTCCCGGACGGCTTCCTCGTCCGGCGTTCCGCCGAAGCGGGCGTCCAGCTCCGCGCGGGAGATTCGGGCCGCCTCCTCGTCCGTCCACGGCCCGTTGACCTCCGCGACCAGACCGAGCACCCCGCCGAGCCCCCGGCCCGTGTCCCAGGCCTCCAGGAGCTCCTTGATCGAGGCCAGGGTGTATCCCCGGTCGAGGAGGTCGGCGATCTGCCGGAGCCGCGCGAGGTGCGCGTCCCCGTACACGTTCGACCGGCCACGCCGCTCGGGGCGGGGCAGCAGACCGCGGTCCTGGTAGGCGCGGATCGTCCGGACCGTGGCCCCGCTGAGATGGGCGAGGTCCTCGATCCGGTACTCCGGCTGTGCTGACTGCTCGGACAAACCCGCTCCCACCGACCGCTTCCCGCACCCCGTCGCCGCGGGGCCCTTGCTGGGAGGGATCGTACGACCGCACGCCCCTCCCGGCCCCACCCCCTACGCGGGCGGCTGCCAGCGGGCCAGGGCCCGCAGCGCGCCGGGGCTCAGCCGGGACAGGAAGTGGGCGCCCCGGGCCTCCGGCGTCACCGGGACCACGGCCCGGTCGTGCAGGACCGCGCCCAGGACCGCGTCCGCGACCTTCTCCGGCGGGTAGTTCCGCAGCCCGTACAGCCGGGAGGCCTTCTTCTGCCGCCGCTTCTCCTCCGCCTCGTCGGTGACCCCCGCGAACCGGGCGGTCGCGGTGATGTTGGTGTTGACGATGCCGGGGCATATCGCCGACACCCCGATGCCCTGATCGGCCAGCTCGGCACGGAGGCACTCGCTGAGCATCAGCACCGCCGCCTTCGACGTGCTGTACGCGGGAAGGGCGCGGGACGGCTGGAAGGCGGCGGCGGAGGCCGTGTTCACGATGTGGCCGCCCTGGCCGCGCGCGGTCATCTGCGCGCCGAAGAACCGGGAGCCGTGGATCACTCCCCACAGGTTGACGTCCAGGACCCGCTTCCACTCCTCGCTCGTCGTCTCGAAGAAGGAGCCGGTGAGCCCGATGCCCGCGTTGTTGACCAGGACGTCGACGATGCCGTACTCGCTCGCCACCTTGGCGGCCAGCTTCTCCATCGCCTGCTCGTCCGCGACGTCGACGGTCTCGCCCCAGGCCTCCGGGGCGCCGATCAGCCGGGCCATCTCCGCCGTGCGGACCGCGCCCTCGCCGTCCCGGTCCACCGCCACGACCCGGGCTCCGGCCTCCGCGAACGCGAAGGCGGTGGCCCGCCCGATGCCGCTGGCCGCGCCGGTGACCAGGACGAGCTGACCGCCGAACCGCTCCGCGTACTCCGGCTTCACCCCGCTCTTCGCCGTCGTCTCCGCGACCGGCTTCGGCGCCTTGGTCGCCGGCTCCTCGTTGGCCCGCACGAACTCGGCGATCCAGGCGGACAGCTGGTCGGGACGGGTGCGCGGCACCCAGTGCTTCGCGGGCAGGGTGCGCCGGGTCAGATCCGGCACCCAGGTGGCCAGGTCGTCGTAGAGCCGCTCGGAGAGGAAGGCGTCACCGGTCGGGGTGATCAGCTGCACCGGCACGTGCGCGTACGCGTCGGGGCGCGGCCGGCCGAGCCGCGCGCGGACGTTGTCCCGGTAGAGCCAGGCACCGTGCGCCGCGTCGCTCGGCAGCGAGGGCGTCGGGTAGTCGCCGGTCGGGACCTTCTCGACCCGCTCCAGGATCCTCGGCCAGCGCTTGCCGAGCGGTCCGCGCCAGGCGAGCTCGGGGAGCACGGGAGTGTGCAGCATGTACACGTACCAGGACTTGGCGCCCTGGCCGAGGAGCTGGCCGACCCGGCGCGGGGTGGGACGGGTCATCCGCCGCTTGATCCAGTGCCCGAAGTGGTCGAGCGAGGGCCCCGACATCGAGGTGAAGGAGGCGATCCGGCCTTCGGTGCGCGGGACGGTGGCGAACTCCCAGGACTGCACCGAACCCCAGTCGTGTCCGACGAGGTGGACCGGCCGGTCGGGGCTGACGGCGTCGGCGACCGCGAGGAAGTCGTCCGTCAGCTTCTCCAGGGTGAAACCGCCGCGCAGCGGGGCCGGCGCCGTCGACCGGCCGTGGCCCCGGATGTCGTACAGCACCACGTGGAACTCCTCGGCCAGCCGGGCCGCGACCTCCGACCAGACCTCCTTGGAGTCCGGGTAGCCGTGCACGAGCAGGACGGTCGGCCGGTCCGCGTCGCCGAGCTCGGCGACGCACAGCTCGATCCCGCCCGTACGGACCCAGCGCTCCCGCGCCGTGCTCAGTCCGGCGATTCCCGCCATCAGACCGCTCCCTCGTTCCAGCGCCGCACGTGCGGCAGGTCGTCGTCCAGCCAGAACGCGCTCTGCTCGGGATCCTTCGAGTCGGTGACGACGAGGATCTCCTCGAACTTCGCGCCCGTCCCCCGGAATCCGAGGTGCGGCTCGACCGCCCACAGGCCGGGCCTGGGCGGGTGGTCGGAGAACTTGTACGGCGACCAGAGCGGCGACCAGCCGTCCCGGTGGCCGTGCAGGGCGTCGCTCGCGAGCCCCTTGAGCGCCTGCGTGCCGAAGCCGAAGAGCGTCGGCGACCAGCGTCGCTCGCGCACCCGGTCGATCTTGTGGGCGATGACGCCGAAGGGGTAGGCGCGGTGCCGGTTCGCGTACCCCTGGCGGACCATGAGCCGGTCCACGTCCTCGTATATCTCGCGCAGCGTGCGGCGCTCGCGCACCTCGCGCAGGATCAGCTCGCGGTGGTTCTCGAGGTCGGCGAGGAGCTTGTCGTGCAGGGGGTTGAGGCCCAGGCAGCCGCTGTAGCCGATGTCGGCCGTGTATCCCTTGTGGACCGGGGCCATGTCGAGGATGAACGGCATCCCCGCCTCCAGCCGCCGGTCGGTCGGGAAGAACTGCAGGGGGATCTTGAAGTCGACGAAGGCGGTACGGTCCCCGAACCAGGCGAACGGCCGGTGGAACCAGTCCCGCACGCCGCGCTCGTACAGCCACTCCCGCTGCATCCGCGCGGCCTCGCGCTCGGTCACCCCGGGCTTCAGCTGCGCCGCGACGGCTTCCGCGCAGGCGTAGGAGAGCCGCTGTACTTCCCTGAACCCCCGCAGCTCCGCGGAGAGTTCCCCTGTCACTGCTGAGGCCATGCCACCCGCCGTCCCGTGTGAGCGCCCGATCGCACTACGCGTCCGTAACTTGACACCGATGAATGTGACAATGCTCGGCGGCTGCGTCAAGGGGTCGGGCACGAGGCTGTGGAAAAGACCGGCGGACGGCTGTGGAAAAAGACTTTCGTCGCGACCTCCCCTACTGGCTTGTACTCCTCTGGTCGGACAAGGATCGAGCCGTTGGGCTGACGACCGCTGTGGCGCGCGCCACTACCGTCGAAGCGTGACTGTGATCGCGACCGAAAGCCTCAGCAAGCGGTTCCCCCGGGTGACCGCGCTTGACCGGCTCTCCCTGGACATCGGGCCCGGTGTGACCGGACTCGTGGGTGCCAACGGAGCCGGCAAGTCCACCATGATCAAGATTCTGCTCGGCCTCTCCCCCGCCACGGAGGGCCACGCCGAGGTCCTGGGCCTCGACGTCCGGACCGCCGGCGCCCAGATCCGTGAGCGCGTCGGATACATGCCGGAGCACGACTGCCTCCCGCCGGACGTCTCGGCGACCGAGTTCGTCGTCCACATGGCGCGGATGTCCGGGCTGCCCGCGACCGCCGCCCGCGAGCGGACCGCCGACACCCTGCGCCACGTCGGCCTGTACGAGGAGCGCTACCGCCCCATGGGCGGCTACTCGACGGGCATGAAGCAGCGGGTGAAGCTCGCCCAGGCCCTGGTCCACGACCCGAAGCTGGTCCTCCTCGACGAGCCGACGAACGGCCTCGACCCCGTCGGCCGCGACGAGATGCTCGGACTGATCCGCCGCGTCTGGACCGACTTCGGCATCTCCGTCCTCGTCACCTCGCACCTCCTGGGCGAGCTGGAGCGCACCTGCGACCACGTCGTCGTCATCGACGGCGGACGGCTCCTCCGCTCCAGCTCCACCAGCGACTTCACCCGGATCACCGCGACGCTCGCGGTCGAGGTCACCGACTCCGACGACCACCCCGACGGCACGGCCGCGCTCCGCGAGGCCCTCGCCTCCGCCGGGGTCACGATCCACGCGGGCGTCGAGGACGGCCTGCCCGGCGCCGGCCACATCCTGCTCATGGAGGCGGCCGGCGAGGAGACGTACGACCTCGTGCGGGACACCGTCGCAGGCCTCGGCCTCGGCCTGGTCCGCATGGAGCAGCGCCGCCACCACATCGCCGAGGTCTTCAAGGCGACGGACCACGAGGAGGTGCAGGCCCGATGAGCACCGACACCTCCAAGGCCGCTCCCGACACGACCCGGATCCACAACATCGGCTACCGCTCCTACGACGGCCCGCGCCTCGGCCGGGCGTACGCGCGCCGGTCGCTGTTCTCGCAGTCGCTGCGCGGCGCGTACGGTCTGGGCCGCAGCGCCAAGTCCAAGGTGCTGCCGATGCTGCTCTTCGCGGTGATGTGCGTCCCGGCGCTGATCATCGTCGCGGTCGCGGTCGTCACCAAGCAGTCCAAGCTGTCGATCGAGTACACGCAGTACGCGCTGTTCCTCCAGGTCGTCATCAGCATCTACCTGGCCTCGCAGGCGCCCCAGTCCGTCTCCCGGGACCTCCGGTTCCGGACGGTGCCGCTGTACTTCTCCCGGCCGATCGAGCGCGTGGACTACGTCCTCGCCAAGTTCGGCGCGATGGCCTCGGCGCTCTTCGTCCTCACCGCATCACCGCTGCTGATCCTCTGGATCGGCTCGATGCTGGCGAAGATGGACTTCGTCGAGCAGAGCAAGATGTTCGGCCAGGGGCTCGTCTCGGTGGCCCTGCTCTCGCTGCTGTTCGGCGGCATAGGGCTGGTCATGGCGGCCCTCACCCCGCGCCGCGGCTTCGGTGTCGCCGCCGTGATCGCCGTCTTCACGATCTCGTACGGGGCGGTGTCCACCCTCATGGGCATCGCCTACGCCACGGAGAACGAGGGCGCCATCCAGTGGCTCGGCCTGTTCTCGCCGATGACCCTGATCGACGGTGTGCAGACCGCCTTCCTGGGCGCACCGACGGGCTTCCCCGACGGCGGGGGTCCGGGCGCCGGTGTCGGCGTGGTCTATCTGCTGGTCGTCCTCGCGCTCGTGGCCGGCTCGTACGGCATCCTGATGCGCCGCTACCGAAAGGTCGGGCTGTGACAACGCTCCACATCGACCACGTCTCCCGCTGGTTCGGCAACGTCGTGGCCGTGAACGACGTCACGATGTCGGTCGGGCCGGGCGTCACCGGTCTCCTCGGGCCCAACGGCGCGGGGAAGTCCACCCTGATCAACATGATGGGCGGCTTCCTCGACCCCTCCACCGGCTCCGTCACCCTCGACGGCCGGACGATCTGGGGGAACGAGTCGGTCTACCGCGAGATCGGTGTCGTGCCCGAGCGGGAGGCGATGTACGACTTCCTCACCGGCCGCGAATTCGTCCAGGCGAACGCGGAGTTGCAGGGCCTCGGCTCGAAGGAGGCCCAGCGGGCCCTGGCCACGGTCGAGATGGAGTACGCCCAGGACCGCAGGATCTCCACGTACAGCAAGGGCATGCGGCAGCGCGTGAAGATGGCCTCGGCCCTCGTGCACGAGCCGTCGGTGCTGCTGCTCGACGAGCCGTTCAACGGCATGGACCCGCGCCAGCGCATGCAGCTGATGGACCTGCTGCGGCGGATGGGCGCGGACGGCCGCACCGTGCTGTTCTCCTCGCACATCCTGGAGGAGGTCGAGCAGCTCGCCTCCCACATCGAGGTGATCGTGGCCGGGCGTCACGCGGCCTCCGGCGACTTCCGCAAGATCCGCCGCCTGATGACCGACCGGCCGCACCGCTACCTCGTCCGCTCCAGCGACGACCGGGCCCTCGCCGCCGCGCTGATCGCCGACCCGTCGACGGCCGGCATCGAGGTCGACCACGCGGAGGGCGGACTGCGCGTGCAGGCGGTCGACTTCGGACGGTTCACGGAGCTGCTGCCGAAGGTCGCGAAGGAGCGCGGTATCCGTCTGCTGACGGTCTCGCCCTCGGACGAGTCCCTCGAATCGGTCTTCTCGTACCTCGTCGCGGCCTGAAAGGAGCCTGACCGATGTACAACCCCACAGTCGCCCGGCTCACCTACCGGGCCCTCCTCGGCCGCCGCAGGGCGCTGATCCTCTTCCTGCTGCCAGGCATGCTGCTGCTCATCTCGGCGGCGGTCCGCGGTTTCAACGGCGCGGACGACCAGGTCGCGGCCGACGTCCTCGGCGGCTTCGCGCTGGCCACGATGGTGCCGCTGATCGGCGTGATCGCCGGCACGGGCGCGATCGGACCCGAGATCGACGACGGCTCGATCGTCTACCTGCTGTCCAAGCCGGTGAAGCGGCCCACGATCATCTTCACCAAGCTGATCGTGGCGATCGCGGTCACCATGGTCTTCTCCGCCGTCCCGACACTGATCGCCGGCTTCATCCTCAACGGCAACGGGCAGCAGGTGGCCGTCGCGTACACGGTGGCGGCCCTGGTGGCGTCCATCACGTACAGCGCGCTGTTCCTGCTGCTCGGCACGGTCAGCCGGCACGCCGTGGTGATCGGCCTGGTCTACGCCCTGGTGTGGGAGGCGCTGTTCGGCTCCCTGATCGCCGGGGCGAAGACCCTGAGCGTCCAGCAGTGGGCGCTGGCCCTCGCGGAGAAGGTCACCGGCGACGGCCTGGTCACCTCCGAGGTCGCGCTCCCGACGGCCTCGATACTCCTCATCGCGGTCACCGTCGCCGCGACCTGGTTCGCCGGCCACAAGCTGCGGACCCTGAAGCTGGCCGGCGAGGAGTAGTCACCCCGGACGGATGCGGTACGGCTCCGGGGGCGTCCCCCGCCCCCGGGAGCCCCACCCCGCGACGCCCCGCCCCCGCCCTCCCCACCCACGACCCAGTCCCGGACCGGGGACGGACCGACGGCTCACACCGTCCGGTCCCGGGCCGCGAGCAGGCCCACGGCGAGGGCCGCCGCGCAGACGCCGAGGACGCCGCAGATCGGCAGGGTCCAGGAGCCGGTGGCCTGGTGGAGGGCGCCGGCAGCCAGCGGCCCCGCCGCGGCGAGCAGATAGCCCACCGTCTGGGCCATCCCGGACAGCCGGGCGGCGGTCACCGCGTCCCCGGAGCGCAGCACGATCAGGGTCAGGGCGAGGCCCACCGCCCCGCCCTGGCCGATGCCGAGCACCGCGGACCAGAGCCAGGCGCCCTGCACGGGCGCCGTCATCAGTCCGGCGTACCCGGCCGCGACCAGCGTGGTGACCAGCACGACCAGCGGGCGCTGACTCCGCATCCGGCCGGCGAGCAGCGGCACCAGGAAGGCGCCCGCGATCTGGATGAGGTTGTTGAAGGCGAAGATCACGCCGGCGGTGGAGCGGCTCATCCCGTGGTCGGTGAACATCGTCGGCATCCAGGCGATCAGCACGTACGACCACAGCGACTGCAACCCCATGAACAGCGTGACCTGCCAGGCCAGCGCCGAGCGCCAGACCCGCACCGGGCGGGCGCCGGCGGCCGGGACGGCCCGTACCGCGTGGTCCGTACGGCCGCGGGCGATCAGCACCTGCGGCAGCCAGGCGAGGGCCGCGACCGCGGCCAGCAGCGACCAGACGCCGAGCGAGGCCTGCCAGCCGCCGCCCAGCGCCTTCTCCAACGGCACCGCGGCCGCCGCCGCCACCGTCGCACCGGCGATCATCGCGCTCGTGTAGACCGAGGTCATGGCCGCGCCCCGGTCCGGGAAGTCCCGCTTGATCAGGCCCGGCATCAGGACGTTGAGCAGGGCGATCGCGGTGCCGACGAGGATCCCGCCTCCGTACAGCGCGAACACGGACGGCAGGACGCGCACGAGGATGCCGACGCCGAGCAGGAGGAGCGCCCCGAACAGCACGCGCTCGGCACCGAGGCGGCGGCCGAGCCAGGGAGCGACCAGCGCGCCCACGCCCAGGAACAGCACGGGCACCGAGGTCACCAGCGAACTCGCCGTCGAGGAGAGCCCGAAGTCCTCGGACATCTCGCCGACCAGCGGCGCCACGCTCGCCAGCGCGACCCGCATGTTCAGCGAGGCCAGCACGATGCCGACGAGGAGAACCGCCGGGTGCGCGACCCGCGCCCGCCGGGCGGCCGCCCGCTCGTCCGGCCGCCGTACCCGGGCCTCGGGCCGGACGCCTTCCGTCGTGCGTGCCCCGGTGCTCATCGGGTCGGTTCGGCCAGGGCGGCGACCGTCTCCATCGGGACCCGCAGCAGTTCGCGGGCCTGCCGCTCGGCCGCGTCCGGGTCGCCCGCCTCGATCGCCGTCACCAGCGCGTCGTGGGCGTCGATGTCGACCGGCGGCATCTCGTGGTCGCCCAGGGCCTCCACCAGCACCTCGTGCACCTGGGCGGAGAAGAAGCGGTACACCTCGACGAAGGCGGCGTTGTGGGTCGCGCCGACGACGGCCAGGTGGAAGGCGAGGTCGGCGTCCGCGTCCCGGTCGCCCTCCTCCCGCAGGCCGGCCAGGGCCGCCCGCAGCCGCAGCAGGTCGTCGGCGTCGCGCCGGGCGGCCGCGAGCCGGGCGGCCTCGGCCTCCAGGGCGATCCGCAGTTCGAGGACGTCGGACGCGCCCGCGTGACGCACCCCGCGCAGGACGGCGGCCGGGTCGGCGGTCGACCTGACGAAGGTGCCGTTGCCCTGGCGGGACTCCAGGAGGCCGGCGTGGACGAGGACCCGGACCGCCTCGCGGACGGTGTTGCGGCCCACGCCGAGCTGCTGCGCGAGCTCGTGCTCGGTCGGGATGCGGTCGCCGACCGTCCACTCCCCGTCGGTGAGTTGCGTGCGCAGCTGGTCCACCACGGAGTCGACCAGCGAGGTGCGCCCCGCCGCCTTCAGAGCCATCGAGAATCCCCTATTCGCCCGGTTGCCCAGTCATCCTACAAGTGACCTCCCTCGCCTCTCCGGCCGGGCCGCAGCGACCGGACTACTGTGGGCCCGTACGTGCACCGAACACCCTCATCACCCTCGGGAGTCAGTCATGTCAGACCGCTTCGACGTCGTCGTACTCGGAGCTGGCCCCGGCGGCTACGTCGCCGCCATCCGCGCCGCCCAGCTGGGCAAGCGGGTCGCGGTCGTCGAGGAGAAGTACTGGGGCGGTGTCTGCCTGAACGTCGGCTGCATCCCCACCAAGGCGCTGCTGCGCAACGCCGAACTCGCCCACATCTTCAACCACGAGGCCAAGACCTTCGGCATCAAGGTCGACGGCACCGTCACGTTCGACTACGGCGACGCCTACCGCCGCAGCCGCTCGGTCGCGGACGGCCGGGTCAAGGGCGTCCACTTCCTCATGAAGAAGAACGGGATCACCGAGTTCAACGGCCGGGGCACGTTCCTCGACGCGAACACCCTCCAGGTGGCGAAGTCCGACGGCACCTCGGAGACGATCACCTTCGACAACTGCGTCATCGCGACCGGCGCCACCCCGCGTCTGCTCCCGGGCACCGCCCTCAGCGACCGCGTCGTCTCGTACGAGCAGCAGATCCTCGCCGAGGACGCCCCCAAGTCGATCGTCATCGCCGGCGCCGGCGCGATCGGCATCGAGTTCGCGTACGTCCTCAACAACTACGGCACCAAGGTCACGATCGTCGAGTTCCTCGACCGCATCGCCCCGCTGGAGGACGAAGAGGTCTCCAAGGAGCTGGCGAAGCAGTACCGCAAGCTCGGCATCGACGTCCTCACCTCGACCCGCGTCGAGGCCATCGACGAGTCCGGCCCGCAGGTCCGCGTCACCGTCACCGGCAAGGACGGCGTCCAGAAGGTCCTGGAGGCCGACAAGGTCCTCCAGGCCATCGGCTTCGCCCCGAACGTCACCGGCTACGGCCTGGAGGCCACCGGTGTCGCCCTCACCGAGCGCGGCGCGATCGACGTCGACGGCCGCTGCCGCACCTCCGTGCCGCACATCTACGCGATCGGTGACGTCACCGCCAAGCTGATGCTCGCGCACACCGCCGAGGCCATGGGCGTCATCGCGGCCGAGACCATCGGGGACGCCGAGACGATGGAGCTCGACTACCCGATGATCCCGCGCGCGACCTACTGCCAGCCGCAGATCGCCAGCTTCGGCTGGACCGAGGCGCAGGCCCGCGAGAAGGGCTTCGACGTCAAGGTCGCCAAGTTCCCGTTCGTCGCGAACGGCAAGGCGCACGGTCTGGGCGACGCCACCGGCTTCGTCAAGATCGTCGCCGACGGCACCCACGGCGAGATCATCGGCGCCCACCTGATCGGTCCGGACGTCACCGAGCTGCTGCCCGAGCTGACCCTGGCCCAGCAGTGGGACCTCACCGTCCACGAGGTCGCCCGGAACGTGCACGCGCACCCGACGCTGGGCGAGGCCGTGAAGGAAGCGATCCACGGTATTGCGGGACACATGATCAATTTCTGAGGTTTCTCCCATCGTGGGGTGATAGGCACTGAAAGGTGCCGAGCAAAACCTCCCCGGGTGGCGAACCGTCCCGGCCGATCAGGTCGTGGGTGCGTTCGTCACCCGGTACGCATGTGTGGCTGGCGGTCATCGCGCTCACCAGCCTCGTCATCGCGCTCTCCCCGGACGCGCTGGAGACGTACCTCCTCCACCGCAACAGCAGCAATCTCCACCAGCTCGCGCACCATCCGCTGCGGGCGCTGCTCGGCAGCGCGTTCTGGATCGAGGACCCCGCCGACGTCCTGCTGTACGCGCTCCTCTTCGAAGTCCTGCACGCCCCCGTGGAGCGCTGGCTCGGCACCCCGAAGTGGCTCTTCACCGTGGCGACGGCGCACATCGCGGCGACCCTGATCAGCCAGCAGGTCGTCCTGGTGGCCATCCGGCTCCACGACGTGCCGCGCAGCATGGCACACGTCGTCGACATCGGGGTCAGCTACGGCCTCGCCGCCTCGGCCGGGATCCTGACCTACCGGCTGCCGCGCCCCTGGCGCTGGCTCTACCTCGCCGCGGTGCTCGCGTTCTTCCTCGTACCGCTCGCCACCGACCGGACGTACACCGACCTCGGCCACGCGATCTCGCTGGCGATCGGGCTCGCCTGCTATCCCCTGACCCGCGGAGAAAAATCGGTCGCACTCGAACAGGGGCCCGGCGCAGACTAGTTGTACGGGGGGCACGGGGGATCCCCCGAAGGGAGCGGCCGCTTCGAGCGCGTGGACCTCGTCCGCGCGGGCCGCTCCCTCCCGGAGGATTGGCCGAGTGGTAAGGCAGCGGCTTGCTAAGCCGTAGTCGGGGGAGACCCCGCGCGCGTTCGATCCGCGCATCCTCCGCCGAGCACGACGAAGGCCACCCCGCGGGGTGGCCTTCGAGGGTTCCGGAGGGTCAGGCGCTCAGCAGGCGCTCCAGGACGAGCGCGATGCCGTCCTCCTCGTTGGAGGCCGTCACCTCGTCCGCCACCACCCGCAGTTCCTCGTGCGCGTTGCCCATGGCCACGCCGTGGGCCGCCCAGCCGAACATCGGGATGTCGTTCGGCATGTCGCCGAAGGCGATCGTCTCCGCGGCCTTCACGCCGAGACGGCGGGCGGCCAGCGACAGCCCGGTCGCCTTGCTGAGGCCGAGCGGGAGGATCTCCACGATGCCGGGGCCGGCCATCACGACGTCGACGAGCCCGCCGACGGTCTCGCGGGCGGCCCGGGTCAGCTCGTCGTCGGTCAGCGTCGGGTGCTGGATGTACAGCTTGGTCAGCGGCGCCGACCACAGCTCCGCCGGGTCCTCGTACGGCACGTACGGCAGGGGACCTTCCTGGGCCTTGTAGCCCGGGCCCATCAGGACCTCGCCGTCCAGACCGTCACGGCTCGCGGCGAGGGCCAGCGGGCCCACCTCGGCCTCGATCTTGGAGAGGGCCAGTCCCGCGAGCTGCCGGTCCAGGGTCAGCGAGGTCAGCAGCCGGTGCTCGCCGGCGTGGTAGACCTGCGCGCCCTGCCCGCACACCGCGATCCCCTCGTAGCCGAGGTCGTCGAGGATGTGCCGGGTCCAGGGCACCGCCCGGCCGGTGACCACGATGTGCGCGGCGCCCGCCGCCGTCGCGGCGGCGAGCGCGTTCCGCGTGCGGTCCGAGACGGACTCGTCGGAACGCAGCAGCGTGCCGTCGAGGTCCGTCGCGACCAGGCGGTAGGGGAACGGGCTCACTTGGAGATCGGCTCCAGGACCTCGCGTCCGCCGAGGTACGGCCGCAGGACCTCGGGCACCCGCACCGAACCGTCGGCGAGCTGGTGGTTCTCCAGGATCGCCACGATCGTGCGCGGTACGGCGCACAGCGTGCCGTTCAGGGTGGCCAGCGGCTGCACGGTCTTCTTGCCGCCCTGCTCGTCGCGCATGCGGACGGAGAGCCGGCGGGCCTGGAAGCTGTCGCAGTTCGACGCGGAGGTCAGCTCGCGGTACTTGCCCTGCGTCGGGATCCACGCCTCGCAGTCGAACTTGCGGGAGGCCGAGGCGCCGAGGTCGCCGGTGGCGACGTCGATCACCTGGAAGGGCAGATCGAGGCTGGTCAGCCACTGCTTCTCCCACTCCAGGAGCCGCTTGTGCTCGGCCTCGGCGTCCTCCGGCGCGACGTACGAGAACATCTCGACCTTGTCGAACTGGTGGACGCGGAAGATGCCCCGGGTGTCCTTGCCGTACGTGCCGGCCTCGCGGCGGAAGCAGGGCGAGAAGCCCGCGTACCGCAGCGGCAGCTTGTCGGCCTCGATGATCTCGTCCATGTGGTACGCGGCGAGGGGCACCTCGGACGTGCCGACGAGGTAGTAGTCGTCCTTCTCCAGGTGGTACACGTTCTCCGCGGCCTGGCCGAGGAAACCGGTGCCCTCCATGGCGCGCGGACGGACCAGCGCGGGGGTCAGCATGGGGATGAAGCCGGCCTCGGTGGCCTGGGCGATCGCCGCGTTGACCAGGGCCAGCTCAAGCAGGGCGCCGACGCCGGTCAGGTAGTAGAAGCGCGAGCCGGAGACCTTGGCGCCCCGCTCGACGTCGATGGCGCCGAGCGCCTCGCCCAGCTCCAGGTGGTCCTTGGGCTCGAAGCCCTCGGCCGCGAAGTCGCGGATGGTGCCGTGCGTCTCGAGGACGACGAAGTCCTCCTCGCCGCCGACCGGGACGTCCGTGTGGACGATGTTCCCGAGCTGGAGCAGGAGCTGCTTGGCCGTCTCGTCGGCCTCGTTCTGCTCGGCCTCGGCGGCCTTGACGTCGATCTTGAGCTGCTCGGCCTTCTGGAGGAGCCCGGCGCGCTCCTCGGGGGTGGCCTTGGGGATCAGCTTGCCGAGCGCCTTCTGCTCGGATCGGAGCTCGTCGAAGCGGACGCCGGACGACCTGCGCCGTTCATCGGCGGAGAGCAGGGCGTCGACGAGCGCGACGTCCTCTCCACGGGCGCGCTGGGAGGCGCGAACACGGTCGGGGTCCTCACGGAGCAGGCGAAGGTCAATCACCCCACCAGGCTACCGGTGCGCGTTCACGTGACCCCACCGGATAAGGTCGCGCGTGTTGTTTTGCCCGAATTGAGACTCGTGAAAATGCCGGATCCCCAGGGCTCGCATTCACTTATCCACAGGCTGTGCGGAAGATCTGTGGACTACGGGCGACGGCGCGTGGATTTCCGTGGTCGCTCCTGGGAATTCCGTGATCAAACACCATTTGCCCACTCATTTGGGTGGGAATTGCTCGCTCTAAAGAGTTGATCGGGCGAGGGGTGCTGACGTGGGCGTCGTCCGGGAGCTGTGGACGGACGGCAGAAAAAGGGGAGTCGTCAGGGTGATTTGTCGACCTTGTCGGAGCGAGGTGTCGACTTGTCCCCAGGTTGGACGAGACGCCTGTGGATAACCTCTGTGGGTAACCGAAAAGTATGCAGGTAGGACTAGTGGTTCGTACCTGTGGACGACCGCCCACGGTGGCGGGAGCGGTCGGTCAGTATCGGGTCAGGCCCGACCGTCCTGGGCCCTCGCCAACCAATCGGAGGCCGCCGTGAACGCCTGGTCCGAAGTCCCCCGCCGCAGCGGCGGCACGTCCTCGACCGCGACACCCGCCCTCGGGTACGAGCCGAGGAAGCGCACCTGGGGGCAGATCCGCTTGAGCCCCATCAGCGCCTCGCCCACCCGACGGTCCGAGATATGGCCCTCGGCGTCCACGGCGAAGCAGTAGTTGCCGATCCCGGCCCCCGTGGGACGGGACTGGATCAGCATCAGGTTCACCCCGCGCACCGCGAACTCCTGGAGCAGCTCGAGGAGGGCACCCGGATGATCGTCACCCAGCCACAGCACCACCGAGGTCTTGTCGGCACCCGTCGGGGCCGCCGGCCGGGCCGGCCGGCCCACCAGCACGAAGCGGGTCTCCGCGTTCTCCGCGTCGTGGATCTCGGTGACCAGCGCCTCGAGACCGTACGTCGCCGCCGCGAACTCCCCGGCGAAGGCGGCGTCGAAGCGGCCCTCCTGCACCAGCCGGGCACCGTCCGCGTTGGAGGCGGCCGACTCCCACACCGCCTCCGGCAGGTGCTTCCGGAGCCAGTTCCGCACCTGCGGCTGGGCCACAGGGTGCCCCGTCACCGTCTTGATCTCCGAGAGCTTGGTGCCGGGCCGCACCAGCAGCGCGAAGGCGATCGGAAGGAGCACCTCGCGGTAGATCATCAACGGCTCGCCGGAGGCCAGCTCGTCCAGGGTCGCGGTCACCCCGCCCTCGACCGAGTTCTCGATCGGGACGAGCGCTGCGGCGGCCTCCCCGTTCCGTACGGCGTCGAGCGCGGCCGGGACGGAGACCATCGGGACGAGCTCCCGCGTCGCCGCCTCGGGCAGCGTACGGAGGGCGGCCTCCGTGAAGGTGCCCTCGGGGCCGAGATACGTGAACCGGGTGGCGGACATACCGTCACCCTAATGGTCGCCGGAGACGCGGGCCGCCCTCTCGAACGGACTCCCGCCGGTCCGGCCGGTGGTGCCGGTCCGGCCGGTGACGCCCGTTCCGCCGGTCGGCCCGGGCACGCAGCCGCCCAGGGCTCCGGTCCGGCCTCCGGGCGCGTGCCCGCTCAGGCCTCCAGGAGCCGCTGGCCCACGTACTCGCCCTCGGCGGGGCCGCCGGGCACCGCGAAGAGGCCGCTCGCCTCGTGCCGGATGAAGGCGGACAGGGCGTCTCCCCGGTCGAGCTTGCGCTGCACCGGGACGAAGCCCCTCAGCGGGTCGGCCTGCCAGCAGACGAAGAGGAGTCCGGCGTCCGGGGTCCCGTCCGGGCCGATCCCGTCGTGGAAGGAGAACGGCCGGCGCAGCATCGCCGCCCCGCCGTTCTGTTCGGGGGCGGAGATCCGGGAGTGGGCGTTGTCGGGGATCACCGTCTTCCCGTCGGGTCCGAGCTTGTTCAGGTCGAGCTCGGTGGTCTCGGTGCCGCCGCTGAGCGGGGCCCCGTCGGACTTCCGCCGTCCGATGACCTTCTCCTGCCGGTCCTGCGGCAGCTTCTCCCAGTCGTCGAGCAGCATCCGGATCCGCCGCACCACCGCGTACGAGCCGCCCGCCATCCACTCCTCCGCGCCGCTCGCCCCGGCCGGGACGAAGATCCGCCGGTCGAAGTCGGGATCGGTGGGCTTCGGGTTGCCGGTGCCGTCGACCTGGCCCATGAGGTTGCGGGCGGTCATCGGCTTCGCGGTGGCGCCGGCCGAGCGGTTGAAGCCGTTCATCTGCCAGCGGACGCGGGCCGCGTCACCCGCGTCCTTCTGCAGGGCGCGCAGCGCGTGGAACGCGACGAGGGCGTCGTCGGCACCGATCTGCACCCACAGATCGCCCTCCGAGCGCCGGGCGTCGAGGGCGTCGGCGGAGAAGGCCGGCAGCGGGTCGAGCGCGGTGGGGCGGCGCGAGGCGAGCCCGGTGCGGTCGAAGAACGTCCGGCCGAAGCCGAAGGTGACCGTGAGGGAGGAGGGACCCGCGTCGAGCGCGATGCCCGTGTCCCCGGCCGGCGCCTTGCCCGCCATCAGTGTCTTCGCCGTGGCCGACCAGCGGCGCAGCAGCGCGGCGGCCTCCTTGCGGCCGGCGCCGGGGGCGAGGTCGAACGCGACCAGATGGCCGCGCGCCTGGAGGGGGGTGGTGATGCCGGCCTGATGCCTCCCGTGGAACGCGACCTCGGTCGCGCCGACGGTGGTCAGCGCCTGGGCGCCGCCCGAGCCGGAGCCGCCGGAGCCGTCGTCGCCGGAGACGGCCGAGGAGACGCCGACGCCGCCGGCCGCGCCGATGACGAGCCCGGCCGCGCCCGCCGCGCCGACGGTGCCGAGGAGGCGCCGACGGGAGATCTCAAGGTTGTCGCTGTCGGTCACGTCGCTCAGCCGATCTTCACGTTCTTGTCGATGGTGGTCTGGTCGATGTCGGAGGTACGGACGGTGACCTGGATCTTCCAGTCGCCCGGCATCGGGATCTGGACGCCGCTCGCGCTCCAGTGCCCGGTCTGGATCCGGTCGGGGGCGACGGGCAGCGGGCCGACGTCCTTCGCCTCCAGGGTGAGGGCGACCTTGATCTCCGGGACGTCCAGCGGCTTGCCGTTGGGGCGCTCGACGAAGATGTGGAGCGCGTTGGCGCCGGTGCGCCCGGGGTCGAGGCTGAGCCGGACGACGCCCTTGCCGTCCACGCCCCCGGTGTCGAACGGCAGCCGGATGTCGACGGGCCGGTCGGGCACCGCGGCCGGGCCGGAGGAGGCGGTGCCGGCCCGCCCGGCCTCCTCCTCGGTGCGGCCGGGTTCGGTGGAGGTGAGGATCGTGGTCACGGCGAGCAGCACGACGGCGACGGCGGCCTCGGTCAGCACCGACCGGCGCAGACCGGCCCGCTCGGGATCGGCGTCCCGCTCCCGCTTCCGCCGCGCGGTCGCGACGGCGGCCCGCTGCCGCGCCAGCTGAGCGGCCCGCTCGGGGTCGGCCTCCGCCTCCGGCTCGACCGCGCCCGCGCCCTCGGTCTCCGGCTCGACCGCGCCCGCGCCCTCCGTCTCCGGCTCGACCGCGCCCGCGCCCGCGCCCTCGTCCTCCGGTTCCGGCTTCGCCTCCGCCGCGAGCGCGCCCGAGGCCTCCGGCTCATCGGCGGCCGTGGCCGCCGGTGCCGGGTCGGCCAGGCGTCGGGTCCAGCGGCGGGAGATCCAGGCGATGCCGACGAGGACGGCGACGAGGCCGACCTTGACGAGGAGCAGCTGGCCGTAGCGGGTGCCGGTGAGGGCGGACCAGGAGCCGACCTGGCGCCAGGACTGGTAGAGCCCGGTGGCCGCGAGGACGGTCACGGAGCCGAGGGCGACCGTCGAGAAGCGCGCGACCGCCCGGCGGTCGAGGGACGGTGCCCGGTACAGGGCGACGAGGAGGACGGTGAGGCCGCCGAGCCAGGCGGCGACGGCGAGGAGGTGCAGGATGTCGACCGGCATGGCGATGCCGGGCTGGATGCCGGTCGAGGCGTGCTCGGCCAGCGCCCAGGTGCCGGCGATGCCCGCGGCGACGACGGTGCCGCCGAGGCCGAGGCCGAAGGCGAGGTCCTTCTTCTCCTTCGGGTCGGTCCGCCGGGCGTAGGCGCCGAAGAGGACGGCCACGAAGAGGGCGGCCGCGCCGAGCAGGAGCAGCCGGGAGGTGAGCGCGGCCCCGGTCTTGGTCTCCAGGACGGCCTTCAGGCCGGCCAGGTCGAAGGCGTCGGAGAGCTCGCCGGAACCGGTGTACGGGTTGCGCAGGAGCAGCAGCGCCAGGGTGGCTCCCGTGAGGGTCAGCCAGCCCCGTACGACCGTCTGCTGGACGGGCCGGACGCTCGCGCCGCGCGGCCAGCAGGCCAGGACGAAGGCGCCGCCGCCGACGAGGACGGCGAACCCGGCGTAGGAGAGGTAGCGCGCGATGCCGTAGAGGACGCCGACGATTCCGCCGCCGGGGGTCCGGTCGGGCAGGGCGACGGAGGTGGTGGAGGGGGCGCCGATGGAGAAGGTGAAGGCGCCTGCGATGGGGTGGCTGTCGGCCGAGACGGTCTGCCAGGCGACGGTGTAGGTGCCGTCGGGCAGTCCGGCGCGGAGCCCCACCCCGTAGCGGACGACGGATCCGCTGCACAGGTCCCGGATCTCTCCGGTGTCGGCCCGCCGGCCCGCCGGGTCGAGGACCCGGATCGAGTCGGGGCTCATGGCCACCTGTTCGGAGAAGGTGAGGTTGACCTCCTTGGGGGCGGTGGCGACCACCGCCCCGTCCTTCGGGTCGCTTCCGGTCAGCGCCGCGTGCGCGGAGGCGGGGGCGGCGCCGGCGAGGAGCGTGCCGAGCAGCGCGGCCGCCAGGACGAGCAGCCGGGCCAGGGCGGTACCGAGGCGCGGGGCGGTGGTTGTCATCTCTGTGTCACTCCGTCAACGAGCTCAGTGCTGCTGCGGGTTGTGGTTGGGCGCCTCGACGGGAACGTCGACCTTGATGGGGTCGGCCTTCTCGAAGTGGAGCTCGATGCTGACCTTGTCGCCCTGCTTCGGCTTCGACTTCAGTTCCATGAACATGATGTGGTTGCCGCCGCGTTCGAGCCTCAGCTCCCCGTTGGCGGGGATGTCGAAGGACGTCACCTCCCGCATCTTCTGGTCCTTCGTCTCGTGGATCGTGACGTCGTCGGAGAGCGGGCTGGTGACGGAGGTGAGCTTGTCCGCCGTGTCGCCGTCGTTCTTGATCGTGAGGAAGCCGCCGGCCATGTCCATCACGGGCTGGGGGATGAACGCGCCGCTGACCTCCAGGTGGGGCTTGTCGTCGGAGGACGAGCACCCGGTCAGCGCGAGCGAGGCGGCGAGCGCCACGGCGGCGGTCAGGGCGGTGGTGCGGCGGTTCACGGGTTCTCCCCCTTGATGATCTTCGGCAGGTCCTTGGCGTAGTCGTCGATGCTCGCGTCCTCGCCGTACAGGACGTAGCCCTGGTCGGTCGTGGGCGAGAAGGCGATCACCTGGGCCCCGTGCATGGAGACGACGTTGCCGTTCTCCACCTTCGGCGGGTCGATGCCGATGCCGATCTGCCGGGCTCCCGCCTGGATGGCGGAGAAGTCGCCGGTGAGACCGGTGAAGGAGGGGTCGCCGGCGGCGGGCAGCCACTTGGCGAGCTCGGCGGAGGTGTCCCGCTGGGGGTCGGTGGTGACGAAGACGACCTGGAGCTTGTCCTGGTCGGCCTTGGGGAGCTGCTTCTTGGCGATGGCGATGTTGCTCATCGTCATGGGGCAGACGTCGGGGCAGTGGGTGTAGCCGAAGTAGATGAGGGTCGGCTTGCCCTTGGTGCGCTCGCGCAGGTCGTACTTCTCGCCCTTGGTGTCGGTGAGGACGAGGTCGGGCTTGGTGAACGGCCGGTCGAGGACGGTGGCGGCCTTGGCGGAGTCGGTTCCGCCGGAGACCTCGGCGACCGGCCCGGAGGCCTTGTCGTCGTTGCCGCCGAGACCGACGGCCGCGGTCAGGCCGATCGCCGCGGCGATCGCGACGGCCGCGATGACCAGCGGGGTGCGCCGCCCGGGACGGGGCGCGTCCGTCCCGGGCGTCTTCTCTTCAGACATGGTGGTTCTTTCGGTTCTCGGGTGGGGGGGGCGGCGTCAGGCCGAGCGGCGGCGGCCGGCGAGGATGCCGAAGGCGACGCCGGCGACACCGACGAGGATGCCGACGACGCCGAGGACGCGGGCCGTGGTGTCGGTCGAGGAGGGCGCGGAGGCGGTCTCCTCGTGGCCGCCGGCCTTGTCGTCGTGCCCGCCCTTCGCGTCCGTGGTGGCGGTGGGCTTGGCGGCGCCGCCGTGGTGGTCGGCGGACGCGGCGGACAGCTTGAGGACGGGGGCCGGGTTCTGCGGCTCGTCCGCGCCCTCCTTCGCCTCCTCGATCCAGCGCACGACCTCCTTGTTGTCGTACGTCTGGATCGCCTTGAGCACGAGCTGGTCGGTGTCCTCGGGCAGCCGGCCGAGCGAGAGCGGGAACTGCTGGAACTCGCCGGGGCCGATCTTCGAGCCGGCGGAGGTCCAGGTCACCTTGGAGACGGCCTCGTTGATCGTCTTCCCGTGCAGCTCCAGCGGCTTGGCGAGCTTGCTCTTGGTCACCACGGCCTTCCAGCCGGGGACGGGCTGCGGCATCACGGAGGCCAGCGGGTGGTCGAGCGGGAAGTTGACCTCCAGCTTCACGGTGGAGGCGTTGTCGCGCTCGTTCGGGACCTTGACGTTGACGGTCGCGTAGCCGCCCTTGGCGGCCTCGCCCTGCGGCTGCACGCTGACGTGCGCGAAGGCCGTACCGGAGAGCAGGACGACGGAGGAGAGGGCGATGCCGCCGGCGAGGGCGACACGGGCGGCGGACACACGGCCGGCGGTGAGACGGGAAACGGTCATGGCAGAGGACACTCCAGCTCGGAGGAAGACGGGTGGGTCCGGCATGCCGGGGGCGAGGGCCCCGCACAGGCGTGCGGACGTGCGCGGCCCCGCTCCTGGTGAGCGGTCCGCGTCAGGCTGCGAGGACGCAGTCGGCGGCCGGCGGGCCGCGCCTGATCACCGTGTTCCTGAGCGCCTCGGCCACGGGCGGCGGCGAGGAGTCCCCCGCGGTGCGGACGACCGGCCGCGGCCCCGTGCGCGGGTCCGTCGGCAGTCCGGCGAGCAGGGTCCGTACGAGGCGGAGCGCGGCCCGCAGCGAGCGCACGAGCGCGCACTCGGCCAGTTCCGCCGCGCCCTGCTCGGAGAGCTCGACGAGCCGGCGCAGGGCGCGGTCGCCGCGGCGCAGCAGCCAGCCCGTGGCCAGGGCGGCGAGCAGGTGTCCGAGCAGCATGGGCAGGCCGGGCAGCAGCTGCCCGGCGGGTGCGGCGGCCGCGTGTGCCAGGTGCGGGTGCGCGCCGGCCGGGTCGATTCCGGCGTCGGCGAGGATCCGGGTGGCCTCGGCGGGGCTGAGGGACGCGGGTCCCGCTCCGCAGACGAGCCGGGCGGCCGTCCGTACGAGGACGTCGTCGGCCTCGGGGCTCAGCGCGAGCCGGCGCTGTCCGAGGCCGAAGAGGACGTGCAGGCCGAGCTGCCCGCCGGCGAGGGCGCCGACGACGAAGCCGAGGGAGCGCTCGCGTCCGGTGAAGAGGACGGTGATCCCGAAGACGCCGAGGAAGCCGGCGAGGAGGGTCCACAGGGCGATTCCCGCGCAGGCGGCGAGGGCGTGGCCCAGCGCGGACAGCACGACGCAGACCGCGGTGAAGACCGCGGCCCTCAGCAGCCGTGGAGCGAGCGCGGGGGCAGTCATGGCGGGCCCATCATCGCACCAGCGGCCTCACCGTCATGAGGCAGGTCCGGAAGGTCGTTCTTGGGCCTCTTCGGGGTGACATACGGGGGTCTTCCCGGGGACGGGACCGGGTTCTCGGGCGGGGCATACACCGGCGCCCGGCCGGTCGCATCCGCCGGACGAGTGCTCTTGGCTCGTTCGCGCGCTTACGAAGGGTTCCGTCAGGCAATAGGTATCGGTATGTCGAGCCGCTGCCGGGAGGCTGGAGCATGAGCATCTGGTGGTCACTCCATCTGCGGCGCGAGGCCGCGAGCGTGCCCCTCGCCCGGCGGCTCCTGCTGGGCACGATGGAGACGGCGGGCGTCGATCCGGACGTGTCCTACGACCTGTCGGTCGCGCTGACCGAGGCCTGTGCGAACGCGGTCGAGCACGGCGGCGGCGGCACCGGCGTGCCGGGCGGGGCGCTCTCGGAGGCGTACCGGGTGACGGCGTACCTGGACGGCGAGACCTGCCGCATCGAGGTCGCCGACGCGGGGCCGGGCTTTCCGGGCGCCGGGGTGCCGCGGGAGCCGTCGGACGACGCCGAGCACGGCCGCGGGCTGCGGCTGATCGAGGAGCTCGCCGACCACGTCCAGTTCGGCAACCGCTCGGGCCGGGGCGGCGCGGTGGTCAGCTTCGACAAGATCCTGAAGTGGCGGGACAGCCCGTCGCTCCTCATGGCGTGACGCACGGGGAAGGGCCCCCGCCGGTCGGTCGGCGGGGGCCCTTCGGTTCCAACGTACGCGGAAGTCAGCCCTTCAGCGCGGCCATCCACGCCTCGACCTCGTCGGAGCGGCGCGGCAGCGCCTCCGACAGGTTCCGGTTGCCGTCCTCGGTGACGAGGATGTCGTCCTCGATCCGGACGCCGA
>NZ_JNWK01000003.1 GCF_000716445.1 Streptomyces wedmorensis | reverse complement strand
TCCTTGAACGAGGTCAGCGCGTCGCCGTCGGAGTCGACGACCTTCGACACCATGTGCGGGGCCGCGAGGAGGCCGGCGTCTCGTATGCGGAGGCGGGCGACGGTTTCGGCGGGGGAGCCTGAGGCGGGTTCGGCCCAGGGGAGCCAGGTGCGGGCACGGGCGGAGCCGGGGCGGGGGGTGGCGAGTTCGGTGGCGAGGTCCTCGTAGTGGACGAGGGGGGCGCGCCGGATGCCGTCGACGGCGCGGTGGGCGAGGGCGGAGTCGGCGATGACGACGGCTTCTTCGCGGCTGCGGGAGCGCCGTATGAGGTCGCCGACGGTGCGGGCGGGGGTCGTCGTCCGGAGGCCTCGCCGGGTGGTCCGGTCGTGGTCTGTGAGGTGGGTGGTGGTGTGGATCCGGATGCGGGAGCGGGGGTGGCGGGCGGATCGCGCCGGGGGGCGGGTGGTGAAGTGGAGGAGGTCCGGCGGGTCGTCGCCGTGCAGTTGTTCGATGCGATGGAGGCGGGCGGCCGTTCCGTGGCTGCAGACGAGGTCCGGGCGTAGGAGTTGGTGGGCCGTGGCCCTGACGCGCCAGTCGACCTCCTTGCCCGGTGCGGCCCAGACGCCCCGGCAGATCCGCTGCCAGCCGTCGCGGTGGAGGCGGCCGGCGAGCCGGCCCGGGGGCCAGCCTGCTGCGACGGCCCGGACCGTGAGGAGTACCCCGCCTCTGGCGAGGATGGTCAATTCGCACATACGCGCAACGATCCACGGAAGGGGGACAGTTCGCACCCCCTGTGGAAAACCCGTCGAAAGACGTCGTCAGGAAAACGCAAAAGTGACGGGACGTACCCGCCGGGCAGGAGCATTCTGGACAGATGACGACGACTCCGAGCGAGACGCCGAGCGCGCTGCCGGGCGGGACGCCGGGCGCGACTCCGAGTGTGCAGTTGGTCAGTGACCTCGTCACCCGGATCCCCGAGTTCCGCGATGTGTACGAGACCCATGTCTTCCATCAGGGCGGTGTGTTGCCGCACGTCTTCTTCTGGGACGTCGTGCAGGACACCGTCCGTTCTTTCCTCGGTGAGGCGCCGGCCACCGCGGTCGACTGGCGGCGCACGCTCGACTTCCTGGAGGAGCAGAGCTGCCGCGGGGTGGTCGGGATCGACGAGGTGATCATCACCTCGTTCCTCGGGGACCTGCCCTCGCCGCAGGAACCCGGGCACGCCATCGTCGAGCAGTTGGGCCCCGTGATGGCCGCCAAGTTCGTCCGGATAAGGCCTCTCGGCTGACCTCGGCTGACCTCGGCTGCCCTCGGCTTCTCGGCTGACCTCGGCTGATCCAGGCTGATCCCGGCGGGACGACCGGTGTCCGGTGCGGGGTCGCCGGCGTCCGCCGAACGGTGTCTGGTCGCCGGGGCCGTTGGGTATCGATGGCTGGGTGGACAGGGCCGTTGGGTATCGATGGCTGGTGGACGGGTCGAGGGTGGGGCGCGCTCGCGCGCGGGCTGGAGGGATCGGGACGTGCTGACCGACGAGGATGTCCTGGCGGCCGTACGGCGCTGCATCGAGGAGCGCGGCGGCGGTGTCAGGGTGAGCCCGGACGAGGCGGTGATCACCCGGCACCTGCTGCTCGACGGGGAGATCCTGCGCTGTATGGAGACCCGTACGGAGGAGGAGCGTTTCCATCGGGGCGCTGTCGATCTGTCGGAGTGGCCCGAGTACGACGCCGACCTGAGGGGACACCGGATACCGGCCCCCAGGGATCCCGCGGACGAGACGACGCTGAAGCTGGTGCGCCGCGGTTCGAAGGACGACCGGTCCTGTGACTGCGGCAACGGCAGGGTGGCCTGCCAGCGTTGCAAGGGCGACGGTGATCTGCGGTGTTCCCCGCGCACGACGTGCGGAGAGTGTCGTGGGCTGGACTGCTGCCTGCGGTGCGACGGTTCCGGGCGCCGTACGCGCAAGGCCCGTGCCGGGTCGGACGCGGACGCGGACGAGGGGCGGAAGGCGGGGCGCGTCGAGTGCGGGCAGTGCGGTGCCAAGGAAGCGGCGTGCGCCGGGTGTCAGGGGCGGGGCGAGGTCTCGTGCGCGCGGTGCGGTGGGACGGGGTCCCGTGCCTGCCCCGACTGCGATCGGGCGGGGACGGTGCCGCACCAGAGGTGCGGGGGGAAGGCGAGGACCGTGACGTGGACCGAGGGTGTCGTCACCAGGCGGCCGCTCGTCGAGGAGGTCAAGGTCCCGGGCTCCGGTCTGCCGTACTGGGCACGGCAGCAGGCGCGCGAGCACGGGGACTGGAACCACGTCCACCTGGTCGGTGAGGGGGTCGGGCTGGACGACGACGTCGACGAGGAGGTGGTGAAGAACGTGGCGCCCCGGCTCGTGGCGCGCGAAGGGGAGATAAGCCGCCGGATCTCGCTGCGGCACCTGTCCCTCGCCCGGGTCACCCTGGCCCCCCATCCCCACCGGGTCTATTTCGTCATTCCGGCGCACGAGGGGCCGCGCGTCCTCGTCTGGCCCTCCCGGCGCCGGACCTGGCTGATCGCGGCCGTGGCGCTGGCCGCGCTGGCGGTCCTCGTGGCCGTCTCGCGGCTCATCGGCCTCGCCTGAGGGAGCCACGGGGCGTCCCGGGATAATCGGGTCCATGTCCCGGTCCGTCCTCCCTCGCTCCCCGCTGCCCTCAGGCACCCCCACGCGCGCGCGTACGGGTGTGCGCACCGGTCTCCGCGCCCGTGCGCGCACCCCGCTCGCCGCCGCCCTCGCCGGTTACGCCGCGACCCGCCTGATCGGGCTCGGGGTCCTCGCGATCGTGGCGGCGGCGACCGGCAAGGACGGCCTGCACCGGCTGAAGGGGCGGTGGGACTCCGTCTGGTACGTGCGGATCGCCGAGCACGGATACGGGTACGAGGTGACGTTGCCGAACGGCGACGTCCACTCCGACCTGGCGTTCTTCCCGCTGTTCCCGGCCTTGGAGCGGGGGCTCTCGGCGGTGCTGCCGGTGGACGCGGCGACGGCGGGTCTTGTCGTGGCGTGGAGTGCGGGGCTCGCGGCCGCCTGGGGGATCCACCGGTGTGGTGCGTTCGTCGGCGGGGAGCGCGTGGGTGTGCTCCTCGCGGTGCTGTGGGGGGTGTACCCGACTGCGTTCGTGCAGTCGATGGCGTACACGGAGACGCTGTTCACCGCGCTGGCCGCGTGGTCGCTGTACGCGGTGCTGCGGGGGCGGTGGATCGTGGCCGGGGTGCTGTGCGCGGCCGCCGGGCTGACGCGGCCGACGGCGGCGGCGCTGATCGCCGCCGTCGGGATCGCGGCGGTGGTGACGGTCGTCCGGGAGCGGAGGGTGTCGCCGGGGATCGTGGCCGGGGTGCTGGTCGCGCCGCTGGGGTGGCTGGCGTACGTCGCCTACGTCGGGTTCCGGGAGGAGAGTCCCACCGCCTACTTCGACGTGCAGGCCGCGTGGGGGAACTCGATCGACGGGGGTGTCGCCCTCGCCCGGTTCATCGCGGGGCTGCCGTGGGCCGCCGGCCTCGGACTGTGCGCGGCCCTCGCGCTGCTCGGCTGGCTGGTGGTGATGTGCGTGCGGCAGGGGCAGCCGTTGCCGCTGCTCGTCTACACGATCGGCGTCGTCTTCGTATCCCTGGTCGGAGCCGCGTACTTCGGTTCGCGGCCGCGGCTGATGATGCCCGCGTTCGGGTTGCTGCTCCCGCCCGCCGTGGCCCTCGCGCGCGTGCGGTCGCGTACGGCCGTTCCGGTCGTCGCGGGGCTTGCGCTCGCCTCGGCGGCGTACGGCGCGTTCACGCTGCTGGGCTCGGGCCCGCCGTGACGCCCGCCCGTCGCCCGTGACCAGCGGCCCCGCTACCCGCCGTCCGTCGCCACGCGTACGCGTACACCCCGCCGCAGCCCCCAGCCGGCCATGGCGCCCGCCTCCGCCTCCAGGACGTGCCGGCCACGTGGCCGGATCATGCCGAGGCGGCCCGGGGGCATCGTGACGACGGAGAGGACCGTGAACGAGCGGTCCAGGTAGGCGACGTCGATCGGGAACCGCATGCCGAAGGTGTGCACGCTGTTCGTGCGGACGATGAGCAGGGCGCCTGGGACGCCGTCGCGGCCGAGGAGCCCCCGGCGACGGGCCCGGTACGAGGCCGCGATCTCCAGCGGCACGTCGAGCGGGCCCGCAGCCGTCGGCGGGCCCGCAGCCGTCAGCGTTCCCGCGCCGTCCTTCCATTTCCCCATGCGCCAGACCGTAGCGGTGCCGTCGCCCTAGGGTCGGGTCCGTGTACGTCACGATGATCGTCGTCGCCGCCCTGTGGGGGGCCGCTGTCGGCCTGCTCGTACCGCGGGCCGCCTACCGGCTCTCGGTGGACTTCGAGGAGCCGTGGCGGGACCGCTGTCCCGCCGGGCATGTGCTCGTGGGGCCCGCGCGCGGCTGGCTCGGTGGGCCGGGGCGGCAGGACTGTGCGACGACCCGGAGCCCGCTGACCGCTCCGCTGATCACCGCCCTCGTCTGCGCCGCCCTGGCGGCCGCCGCCGACGGGCAGCCGCGGCCGGAGTTGGCGGTGTGGCTGCTCGGCACGCCCTTCGCCGTCCTCCTCGGCAGTGTCGACGTGCGCGTGGGCCGGCTTCCGGACGGTGTCACCCTGCCGCTGGCCGCCGCCGTCCCGCTGCTCCTCGGTGCCGCCGAGCTCCTCCCGTACGACGCGGGCTCCTGGCGCCTCGCCGTGCTGGGCGCGCTCGTCCTCGGCGTGGCCTACCGGGTGCTCCACGAGATCAGCCCGAACGAGCTCGGCCTCGGTGACGTCAAGCTGGCGCTGCCGTTGGGCGGGGCGCTCGGCTGGTACGGCTGGGACGTCCTCTTCATCGGGGCCTTCGCCGGCTTCCTGCTCGGCGCCGTTTACGGCCTCGG
Source organism: Streptomyces wedmorensis (assembly GCF_000716445.1). GTDB lineage: Bacteria > Actinomycetota > Actinomycetes > Streptomycetales > Streptomycetaceae > Streptomyces > Streptomyces wedmorensis. The sequence continues at coordinate 245,909 of NZ_JNWK01000003.1, read as the reverse complement.
TCTCATCCTGCTGCGCCGGGCCGACCGGTCCACGGCGATCCCGTTCGGCCCGTTCATGTTGGCGGGCGGGCTCGTCGGACTGCTCCTCGGCGGCTTCACCGCGCTGCCGTGACAGGTGACGCGTGTAGTGCCACGCCCCGCGTCCGCTCGGCTGCGCCGCGTCAACGCCACCCCTCCCGGCCGGTCCCCCTTGGGAGGGACGGAAGTCCGCCGCCACGCCGGGGCGCAAACCCGCCACGGGGCCCTGGAGGCCTTGTCCCCCTTGGGATCCGGGGAATCCGGGGCGGTTCGTTCGGCGCACGTGGCGCGCAAGACGACTAACGAAGGGTTATGGTGGAAACCCCCCCTCGGGCCGGTCCGTATCCCCCCCACGGACCGGCCCGTTTTTCTTTTCCCGGGCCCCGGGGGAGGCGGCCCGTGGTCCTTCGGAGGCGTCAGCCCCGGCCGGCCCAGATGTTGGTGCCCTCGGTGTCGACCGCGAACGAGTCGATCTCCTTGAGCTCCTCGGCGGTGAGCGGTGCCGCGGCGAGCGCGGCGACGTTCTCCTCCAGCTGGGCGACGCTGGACGCGCCGATCAGGGCCGAGGTCATCCGCTCGTCGCGCAGCACCCAGGACAGCGCCAGCTGGGCCAGGGACTGGCCGCGCCGCTCGGCGATGTCCGCGAGGCCGTGGAGGCGCCGGAGGACCTCGTCGGAGAGCAGGTTCGGGTCGAGGGACTTGCCCTGGGTGGCCCGGGAGCCCTCCGGGATGCCCTTCAGGTACTTGTTGGTGAGCAGCCCCTGGGCGAGCGGCACGAAGGAGATGCAGCCCATGCCGGCCTCCTCCAGCGTGTCGAGGAGGCCGTCCTCCTCGGTCCAGCGGTTGATCATCGAGTACGACGGCTGGTGGATGAGGGGCCGGACGCCCATCTCCCGGAGGATCCGGGCGGCCTCGGCGGTCTGCTCGCTGTTGTACGAGGAGACGCCGACGTACAGCGCCTTGCCCTGCTGTACGGCGGAGGCCAGGGCCCCCATCGTCTCCTCCAGCGGGGTGTGCGGGTCGAAGCGGTGCGAGTAGAAGATGTCGACGTAGTCGAGGCCCATCCGCTTGAGGGAGGCGTCGAGGGAGGACATCAGGTACTTGCGGGAGCCCCACTCGCCGTAGGGGCCCGGGTGCATCTCGTAGCCGGCCTTGGTCGAGACGATCAGCTCGTCGCGGTGGGGCGCGAAGTCCTGGGCGAAGAGCTTGCCGAAGTTCAGCTCGGCGGAGCCGGGCGGCGGGCCGTAGTTGTTCGCGAGGTCGAAGTGGGTCACGCCGAGGTCGAAGGCGCGGCGCAGGATCGCCCGCTGGGTGTCGAGGGCCTTGTCGTCGCCGAAGTTGTGCCAGAGGCCGAGCGAGACGGCCGGGAGCCTGAGGCCGCTGCGGCCCGAGCGGCGGTACTCCATGGTGTCGTAGCGGTCCGCGGAGGCGCGGTACAGGGGGGAATCAGTCACGTATCTCTGCTTATCACGGACTTGTGACAGTCCCGGGCTGGGAGCCTGTAGCCCGTCCGCAGTAGTGTGGCCGCTTGCGGACCGCCGCTGCCTGGCGGACCGCCGGTGCATGGAAGGGTAAGAACAGTGAACCTGCGCGACCTGGTGTACGGGCTCTACGCACGCCGGGTGGAAGGCCGCCTCGACCACGCCCAGGTGCCCAAGCACATCGGGGTCATCCTCGACGGGAACCGGCGTTGGGCCAAGGCGTCCGGGGGGACCCCCGAGCAGGGCCACAAGGCCGGCGCGGACAAGATCCAGGAGCTGCTCGGCTGGTGTGCCGAGACGGACGTCGAGGTCGTCACGCTCTGGATGCTCTCCACGGACAACCTGAACCGGCCCGAGGAGCAGCTCGTCCCGCTGCTCGGCATCATCGAGAACGCCGTACGCTCGCTGGCCGCCGACGGCCGCTGGCGGGTCAACCACGTCGGCACGATGGACCTGCTGCCCGCGCGTACCCAGTCGGTGCTGAAGGAGGCCGAGCAGGCCACCCACGGCAACACGGGGATACTCGTCAACGTGGCCGTGGGCTACGGCGGCCGGCAGGAGATCGCGGACGCGGTCCGCTCGCTGCTCCTGGAGCACGCGGAGCGCGGGACGAGCTTCGAGGAGCTCGCCGAGATCGTGGACGTCGAGCACATCTCGGAGCACCTGTACACGCGTGGCCAGCCCGATCCGGACCTGGTGATCCGTACGAGCGGCGAGCAGCGGCTGTCCGGGTTCATGCTGTGGCAGAGCGCGCACTCCGAGTACTACTTCTGCGAGGTCCACTGGCCGGCCTTCCGCAAGGTCGACTTCCTGCGGGCGCTGCGGGACTACGCGGCCCGGCACCGGCGCTACGGCACCTGATCCCTTCGCGGACATTCCCGGTCGGAACCGATCATCTCGTGTTCACGAACACGTCGTCATATGCCGTGGCATGGCAGCCCCTGTTCGAGGGCATATCCCTGGTGAAGTGAGCGGCACGGAGACCGCCACCCGGGAGGCCCCTTGCACCAGGACGACCGTGCGGGACACGTACGGGAGAAGCGGAGGGCCGTGGTTCGGCCCGCGCATGGCGGCCTGAGCCCGGTCCCATTCCGCAGCGACACCGGTTCCGTCGCACCCCGACCTCACAGGGGTCTTCCGAGGGGGTCTGTCCTTCCGTGGTGACCAGCACGAAGCGCCGCCTTTCCGACCGGCGCACCTATGTTCTCGACACCAGCGTCCTGCTGGCCGACCCCAACGCCGTCTCGCGCTTCGAGGAGCACGAGGTGGTGCTCCCGATCGTCGTCGTGACGGAGCTGGAGGCCAAGCGGCACCATCCCGAACTCGGCTACTTCGCCCGGCAGGCCCTGCGCCTGCTCGACGACTTCCGGGTCAGGTACGGACGCCTCGACGCCCCTCTCCCCGTCGGGGAGCTGGGCGGCACCCTGCGTGTCGAACTCAACCATTCCGACCCCGGCGTCCTGCCCGCCGGCTACAGGTTGGGGGACAACGACTCACGGATCCTCGCGGTCGCGCGCAACCTCCAGGCCGAGGGGTACGACGTCACGGTCGTCTCCAAGGACCTGCCGCTGCGCATCAAGGCCTCGTCGGTGGGCCTCCTCGCCGAGGAGTACCGCGCCGAGCTGGCCATCACGGACGCCAACGGCTGGACCGGGATGTCCGAGCTCGCGCTCTCCGGCGAGCAGGTGGACCTGCTCTTCGAGCAGCACACGCTGTACGTGCCGGAGGCCGCGGAGCTCCCGGTGCACACGGGCCTGGTGCTCCAGTCGGAGCGTGGCAAGGCACTCGGCCGGGTCACCGCCGAGGGGAACGTACGGCTGGTCAGGGGCGACCGGGAGGCCTTCGGGCTGCACGGCCGCAGCGCCGAGCAGCGGATCGCGCTCGATCTGCTCCTCGACCCGGACGTCGGCATCATCTCCATGGGCGGCCGGGCCGGCACCGGCAAGTCCGCCCTGGCCCTGTGCGCGGGCCTGGAGGCGGTCCTGGAGCGCCGGCAGCACCAGAAGGTGATGGTCTTCCGTCCGCTGTACGCGGTCGGCGGCCAGGAGCTCGGATACCTGCCGGGCAGCGAGTCCGAGAAGATGAGCCCGTGGGCCCAGGCGGTGTTCGACACGCTGTCCTCGGTCGCGAGCCGCGAGGTCATCGAGGAGGTGCTCGGGCGCGGGATGCTGGAGGTCCTGCCGCTCACGCACATCCGGGGCCGCTCCCTGCACGACGCGTTCGTCATCGTCGACGAGGCCCAGTCCCTGGAGAGGAACGTCCTGTTGACCGTTCTGTCCCGTATCGGGGCGAATTCGCGGGTCGTGCTGACCCATGACGTCGCCCAGCGGGACAACCTCAGGGTCGGCCGGTACGACGGAGTCGTCGCCGTGGTCGAGAAACTGAAGGGGCATCCGCTCTTCGCCCACGTCACCCTCACCCGTTCCGAGCGCTCCCAGATCGCCGCGCTCGTGACGGAGATGCTGGAGGACGGTCAGGTCTGACCGATTCGTACGCCTCTGTACGCGTACGGCAGTTGGCGCCGCCCGGCAAAGCGCACGAGCTTAGCCGGGCGGCGTCGTGCTGTCTTCCGTAACTCCCAAAACTCGTGCCTCCGCCGAGGTGTGAGCTTTCACACGCAACACGGAATTGCCTTGCGGTGTCGCCGTCCGGCAAAGTCTTGCTTCCGTCAGGCCCCGCATACGGCACACGTGCACCCTCTGGGGTGCGCACAGCACCGCACAACTCAACAGCCGCTCGCCGTATGCCGCCCACAGCACCACGGGCCCGTGTCTCCTGTGACCCCGTACGTCGGAGACCAGCGCCAGGGGCACGATTTCGCCCGCGTGGTCACCTGTGCGGGCGTGCTGGAAGGAAACCGTGTGAGCCGGATCTCGGTCCGGGGATTCGCGGTGGCTTCGGCCACTGCGGTCACCACCGTCGGCGCCGTTGTCGGCGTCGCCTCGGGCAACGCCGCCCAGGCCACCTCCGACGACAACTTCGAGGCCACCGCGGCCGATGCCACCCTGCTCGCGGACATCCCCGCGGGCTCGCAGGCACAGGTGCAGGTCTCGTCCCTCTCGGAGCAGGCCGACGTCCAGGCCGCCGCCGCCGACTCGGCCGCGAAGAAGTCCGCGGAGGAATCGGCCCGTCTCCGCGCCGCCAAGGACGCCGAGGCGAAGAAGGAGGCGGCCGACAAGGCCGCCAAGGCCGAGCAGGAGCGCAAGGAAGCCGAGGAGCGCGCCAGCCGCGACTCCGTGCGCGACGCCTCCACCTTCTCCGCGCAGGGCTCGTACACCATCGCCGAGGTCAAGGCGATCGCCCGCCAGATGATCCCGGCCTCGCAGTTCCAGTGCTTCAGCAACATCGTGGACCACGAGTCCGGCTGGAACTACCGCGCGACCAACCCGTCTTCGGGCGCCTACGGTCTCGTGCAGGCACTGCCGGGCTACAAGATGCAGTCCGCCGGCGCCGACTGGCAGACCAACCCGGCCACCCAGATCAAGTGGGGCCTCAGCTACATGGACGGCCGCTACGGCAGCCCGTGCGGCGCCTGGCAGTTCTGGCAGGCCAACCGCTGGTACTAGTACCGGCGTGCTCAACCTCGGGGAGCCCCCCACCGTCCTACGGTGGGGGGCTTCTTCCGTGTAGGTTTCGAAGCCCTGTGCCCCGCGGGGGATACGAGCGGGGCAGCGACCACGGGGAAGAGCCGGCGGGGGGAAGAGGGAAGAGATGGCGAGAGTGCCACGGTGGCTGGGCCGGCTGGGCGAGAGCCTGAGCCGCATGGGTGAACGCCTCGACGAACGCAGGGCCGAGGCGGAACGCGAGGATCCGCTCGGTCCGCCGTACGAGGAGCCGGGGGAGGCCCCGTACGAGACTCCCGGTGAGCGCCCCGACGGAGGCGGCCGGAACGGTACGGCCGCCCCGGCGGCGCGCGGCCCGGAGAGCGACCCGGACACCGCACCTCCCCTCCCGGACACCGAGGACACCGCTGCCGCGGGCGCCGCCGCGGAGGCGGGCCGCTCCGTTCCCGCACCCCCCTCGTACGCGCCGGCCGTGGCCGCCCGCCCCGACCCCGTCGCCGCGATCCCGTGGGGCATGCGCGTCGCCGCCGAGGCGGGCTGGCGGCTGCTCGTCCTCGCCGGCACGGTCTGGGTGCTGATGAAGGTGATCAGCTCCGTCCAGCTGGTCGTCCTCGCCTTCGTCGCCGCGCTCCTCGTCACCGCCCTGCTCCAGCCGACCGTGGCCATGCTGCGCAGGAAGGGCCTGCCCCGCGGGCTCGCCACCGCCGTCACGGCCGTCTCCGGCTTCGTCGTGATGGGCCTGGTCGGCTGGTTCGTGGTCTGGCAGGTCATGGACAACATCGACAACCTGTCCGACCAGGTCAAGAACGGCATCGAGGAGCTCAAGCGAGGGCTCCTCAACAGCCCGTTCCACGTCACCGAGCAGCAGATCAACGGCATCGCGAAGAACCTGAGCGACTCCGTCGGCGCCAACGCCGAACAGATCACCCAGGTCGGCCTGCAGGGCGTCACCGTCGTCGTCGAGGCGATCACCGGCATCCTGCTCGCCATGTTCTCCACGCTCTTCCTGCTCCACGACGGGAAGAAGGTCTGGGAGTGGACGCTCAAGCTCGTCCCCGCCCAGGCCCGGCCGGGCGTCGCCGGCGCCGGCCCGCGCGCCTGGCGCACCCTCACCGCCTACGTCCGGGGCACGGTCCTCGTCGCCCTCATCGACGCCGTGTTCATCGGCCTCGGACTCTGGTTCCTCGACGTGCCGATGGCCGTGCCGCTCGCCGTCTTCATCTTCCTCTTCGCCTTCATCCCGCTGGTCGGCGCCGTCGTCTCCGGCGCCCTCGCGGTCGTCGTCGCCCTCGTCACCAACGGGCTCTTCACCGCCCTGATGGTGCTCGTGGTCGTCCTCGCCGTCCAGCAGATCGAGGGCCATGTCCTCCAGCCCTTCATCCTCGGCCGCGCCGTACGGGTCCACCCGCTCGCCGTCGTCCTCGCGGTCGCGGCCGGCGGTCTGACCGCCGGCATCGGCGGCGCGGTCGTCGCCGTCCCGCTCGTCGCCGTCACCAACACGGTCGTCGGCTACCTCCGCGCGTACAGCCACGAACAGGCGCTGCGCAGCACGCCGGAGCCGCGCGGGGCGACCGCGTTCGAGGTGGCCCCGACACCGGCGCCGGGCACGCTCGCCGCCCGGGGGAACGGCAGCAGGACCGGAAAGGGGGACGCGCAGTGATCTCGGAACCCGAACTCGTGGGCGGAGTGGAGTTCGACGAGCCGGAGGTGCTCACCGAGACCCCGCCGCCCCGCCCGCCCCGCGCCGGCCGGCCCTGGCTGTGGGCGCTCGGCGGCGCGGTGCTCGCGTCGGCGCTGTGGGGCGGCGGGCTCTACGCGTACGGGCAGCAGAAGGACCCGGGGCCGGACCTCGGCGGGTACAAGCCGGTGGAGAAGCTCTGCGAGGTCGCGGAGCTCAAGGCGCTCGGCGGCGCCCTCGGGAAGCGGAGCCAGGAGGGTGTCGGTTCCGTGGTGGACGAACCGGAGATCAGCGAGTCGTCGTGCTACGTCACCTACGGTCAGGTGGACACCGGGCCGACCGTCTCGGTCACGTACACCCTCCACAAGGTGACCGACCCCGGGCCGGAGTTCGAGACGCGGGCACGGCAGTTCGGCATCCTCCAGAAGGTCGAGGGAGTCGGCGAGCAGGCCTTCTACGAGGACGGGGGCGACCAGGGGGGAAGACTCCGGATTCTCGACGGTCAGGCCGAGATCGAGCTCCAGGTCTCCGCCCAGATGAGCATGGAGGTGAACGGGAAGCTCGTCGAGGTGCCGCCGGTCGACCTCTCCGGCATCGACGTGCCGTTGACGCAGGACGCGCTGGCGCTGATGGAGGCGCTCAAGAAATGACGGAAGGGCCCCGGGGTGCGAGACCCCGGGGCCCTTCTCGTACGGCTCGTGCCGCGTGGGCGGTGTCGCCCTACTCGGCGAGCACCGCTTCCGCGTCCAGCGTGACGCCGACCGCCTGGATCACCGCGGCGATCTTCACGGCCTCCTGGATGGTGGCGCGGTCGACACCGGCCTGGCGCAGGACCTGCTCGTGCGAGTCGAGGCACTGGCCGCAGCCGTTGATCGCGGAGACGGCCAGCGACCACAGCTCGAAGTCGACCTTCTCGACGCCCGGGTTGCCGATGACGTTCATCCGCAGGCCGGCGCGCAGCGTCCCGTACTCGGGGTCCGACAGCAGGTGCCGGGTCCGGTAGAAGACGTTGTTCATCGCCATGATCGCGGCGGCGGACTTGGCGGCCTGGTACGCCTCGGGCTTCAGGTTGGCCTGGGCCTCGGGCTCCAGCTCCTTGAGGACCTTCGGCGAGCGCGAGGCGATCGCGCAGGCGAGGACGGTGCCCCACAGCTGCTGCTGGGGAAGGTCGCTGTTGCCGATGACCGAGCCGAGGTTCAGCTTCAGGTCCTTGGCGAAGTCCGGTATGGCGGACTTCAGTTCGTCGAGAGCCATCTCAGATCATCCGCCCTTACTCGCCGGAGAGGAGGGCGGCGGCGTCGAGGGTGTTCTCGCCCTTGTTCCAGTTGCACGGGCACAGCTCGTCGGTCTGCAGGGCGTCGAGGACCCGCAGGACCTCCTTGGGGTTACGGCCGACGGAGCCGGCGGTCACCATGACGAACTGGATCTCGTTGTTCGGGTCGACGATGAATACGGCACGCTGGGCGAAGCCGTCCGCGCCCTGGACGCCGCAGTCGCTCATGAGCTCGTGCTTGGAGTCGGCCAGCATCGGGAAGGGCAGGTCACGCAGGTCGGCGTGGTCCTTGCGCCAGGCGTGGTGGACGAACTCGGAGTCGCCGGAGACGCCGAGGATCTGGGCGTCGCGGTCGGCGAACTCGTCGTTCAGCTTGCCGAACGCGGCGATCTCCGTCGGGCACACGAAGGTGAAGTCCTTCGGCCAGAAGAACACCACGCGCCACTTGCCCTCGTAGGCCTTGTGGTCGATCTGCTCGAACTCCTTGCCGCTCTCCAGCGACACGCAGGCGGTCAGGTCGTAGGTGGGGAACTTGTCACCGACAGTGAGCACGCGCTCTCCTTGCACAGCAGGAAGGGTCCCTTTTGAGGTCTTCCGTGGGGGTTGGACGATCCACAGCATGGCACGGGGTGCATTGATCAGTGAAATAGCTAGAGTGGTTCATGTTGATCGAAGGTGGTTATCAGTGGCGTCCCCATACAACCCCCCACACGGCCCGCACCGCGGCAAGCAACCGAGCCTTTCGCAGCTCAGAGCATTCGCGGCGGTCGCCGAGCATCTGCACTTCCGAGATGCGGCGGCGGCCATCGGCATGAGCCAGCCGGCACTCTCGGGCGCGGTTTCGGCTCTCGAAGAGGCACTCGGTGTCCAGCTCCTCGAGCGTACGACGAGAAAGGTGCTGCTCTCGCCCGCGGGAGAGCGGCTCGCGGTGCGCGCGCGGGCCGTCCTCGACGCCGTGGCGGAGCTCATGGAGGAGGCCGAGGCGGCCCAGGCCCCCTTCACCGGGGTGCTGCGGCTCGGGGTGATCCCCACCGTGGCGCCGTACCTGCTGCCGACCGTCCTGCGGCTCGTCCACCGGCGCTACCCGGAGCTCGACCTCCAGGTCCACGAGGAGCAGACCGCCACCCTCCTGGAGGGGCTCGCCGCCGGCCGGCTCGACCTGCTGCTGCTCGCCGTCCCGCTCGGCGTGCCCGGCGTCACCGAACTCCCGCTCTTCGACGAGGACTTCGTGCTCGTCACTCCGCACGGGCATGCGCTGGCCGGACGGGGTGACATCCCGCGCGACGCGCTCAAGGAGCTGAGGCTGCTCCTCCTCGACGAGGGCCACTGCCTGCGCGACCAGGCCCTCGACATCTGCCGGGAGGCCGGCCGCACGGACGGCGCCGAGGTGACCACCACCGCCGCCGGGCTCTCCACCCTGGTCCAGCTGGTGGCCGGCGGCCTCGGGGTGACCCTGCTGCCGCGCACCGCCGTCACGGTGGAGACCGCCCGCAACACCGCCCTGTGCACCGGCCTCTTCGCCGAACCGGCGCCCACCCGCCGGATCGCCCTGGCCATGCGCACGGGCGCGGCCCGGCACGCCGAGTTCGGGGAACTGGCGGAGGCCCTCCGCGCGGACATGGCCGGGCTGCCGGTACGCGTGGTGGGCGCGGGTTCCTGAGCCGCGCCGGGGCCACGGTGACGCACGGCGCGGGCGGCGGTTCCTGAGACCCCCCGGTGTCAGGAACCGCCGCCCCCTGCTCGTACATCCGCCCGGAGGGTCACTCCGTGCGCAGGCCGTCCGCCCGCATCAGCCGCCACAGCACCGGCATGCTCAGCAGCGTCACGGTCGCGATCAGCCCCAGGCCGATCCCGACGACGGGCAGGAAACCCGACCAGTCCTGGACCGGCTGTCCGCCCATCTTCAGCAGGACCACTCCGAGGCCGAGACCGCCCGCCACGGACAGCGCGAGGCCGAGGAGGATCGGCACCGCCGTCTGCCACAGCACCGACCAGGCCAGGGTCGAGCGCCGGGTGCCGAAGGCGACGAGCGAGGAGAGCAGCCGCTTGCGGTCCCTGAGCTGCTCCAGGGTCGCGACCAGGAGCGAGGCCGCCACCAGGAGCATCGTCAGGGTGGAGCCGACGAGGATGCCGGTGCGGACGCTGGAGAACGCCGCGTCGCGCTCGGTGTCCTTCAGGGTGCGCACCCAGGACGTCGGATCGATGGCGTCCGCCGTGTTCCGCACGTGGTCGGCGGCGTCGGGCACGGCCGGGTCGAGCCGGACCATGGCCTGTGCGTCGGGCTCGTCGAGCTCGGCGCCGTCGATCGCCGACGGGGTGGCGAGGATGCCGTACTCGTACATGCCCGTCGGGTCGGGGCGGGAGTCCACCACCTTGGCGGTGGCGGGGATGTGCCACTCCGGCAGCGGGGCTCCCTTCGGGCGCTGCGGCTCGCTCGGGTGCGGATGCGGGTCGCGCAGGGCGACCGTGGCGCCGGGCCGGGCGGTCCTGGTGACGAAGGAGTCGTCCGGGTTGCCCTGGGCTCCGTGCGCGAGGAAGACGAAGACGTCGCCGTCCGCGCAGGAGGGAAGCGTCGCGAACTCCCGGAGGGAGGCGCAGTCGCCGACCCGGATCGAGGCCCTCGGGGAGAATTCCTCGCCGTCCTCCAGGGGGCCGGGCCGCCACACGCTCGACTCGACGATGCCGATCACACCGGTGACGCCCTCGGTCCGCCGGAGGCGGTCGATGATCCTCCGGGCCTCTTCGGAGTTCCTGGCGTCGGCGCCGATCGCGATCTGGGCGCGGGAGGTGTCCTCGCCGCTCACCTGCGTGAACTCGGTCTCCATCGCCTGGAAGAGCATCTGGAGCGCGATCGCTCCGGTCGCCGCGACGACGATGCCGCTGACCGCGCGGGCCGCGGTGCCGCTGCTCAGCTGGAGCCTGCGGACGGCGAGCTGCCAGGCCACCGGCCCGGCGTGCAGCCGCTTCACGCAGGCCTCGACGATCCACGGCAGCAGCGTGGTGAGGCCGATCAGGGCGAGCGTGGTGCCGGTCACGACGCTGACGGCGTCGATGCTGGTCTCCGCCATCCGGACGTCGCCGACGAGCGGGACGAGGAAGGCGCCCCCGGCGACCAGGAGCAGCAGCCGCCACCACAGCCGTCGGCTGCGCGGGGTCGAGACCCGCACGACGCCGAGGGGTTCGATCGCCACCCCGCGCAGCGCGACGAGGCTCACCACGACCGAGGCGACCGGGACGACGGTGAGGACGAGCACGGCGAGCGCGGTCATCGGCACGACGTCGCCGGGAAAGGCGTTGACGTCCCAGATGGTGAAGGTCCCCGCGAACTGCCGGGCCACCGCGAAGACTCCGAGGCCCACGAGGAGGCCGAGCAGCGCGCTCGCGAGGGATTCGCCGGCCGCGATCCGCCGGGTCATGGCGGTGTCCGCGCCGATCAGCCGCAGCGCCGCGAGACGCCGGTCGCGCTGCTCGCCGCCGAAGCGGACGGCGGTCGCGACGAAGACGAGCACCGGGAGCAGCAGGACGACGCACGCGACGACGACGAGGAGGATCAGGAACGCGTTCATCGGTTCCTCGGGCACCGACCAGCCGTAGCGCGTGCCGCGGCCGTCGAGGTTCTCGGGGTTGAGGAAGTCGACGTGGGCGACGTACCGCAGTTCGGCGGGGCCTATGAGTCCGGCCGGGCCGATCGTTCCGACGATCTTGTAGGGGAGCCGTTCCTTGAGGAGGTCGCCCTCGGGGGAGTCGAGCAGCTCGCCGAGCGCGGGGGAGACCAGCATCTCGCCGGTCCCGGGGAAGGCCGGGGCGCCGGGCGGCACCGGGGGCGCGTCGCCCTCGGGGCGCAGCAGCAGCCCGCTGATGACGTCGTCCCGGTAGACGGTGGTCCGGCTCAGGTGGAGGAAGGAGTCGGCCCGGGGCGAGGTGACCTGTTCGCTGCCGTCGACGGCGCGGACCGACTCGCGCACCTCCCGCTGGAAGAGCATGTTCGGGAAGGAGGCGGCGAGCAGCAGGAGGGCCACGCCGAAGCCGACGCCGGTCGCGGTCAGCAGGGTGCGGAGCAGGCCGGAGCGGCCGCCGGTGACCGCGAACCGGGCGCCGAGCGCCAGGTCGCGGGCCCAGGTGCGGAGCGTCATGCCGCCCACTCCGCGTCCCGGACGGAGCCGTCCCGTACGACGATCTCGCGGTCGGAGTAGGCGGCGACCCGGGCCTCGTGGGTGACGAGGACGACGGCGGCGCCGGTGTCCCGGGAGGCGTCGGTGAGCAGTCGCATGACCCGCTCGCCGTTGAGGGAGTCGAGGGCGCCGGTCGGTTCGTCGGCGAAGATCACGCGCGGGGAGGTGACGAGGGCGCGGGCGACGGCGACGCGCTGGCCCTGGCCGCCGGATATCTCGCCGGGGCGCTTGGCCGCGGTGTCGTCGACCTCCAGGCGGGCCAGCCACTCGACGGCCCTGGCCTCGGCGGCCTTCCGCTTCTCGCCGTTCAGCCGGAGCGGGAGGGCGACGTTCTCGACGCAGGTCAGCTCGGGGACGAGCTGGCCGAACTGGAAGACGAAGCCGAAGTCGGTGCGGCGCAGGGAGCTGCGCGCGCCGTCGGAGAGGGCGGTGAGTTCGCGTCCGTCGTAGGTGATGGTGCCCGCGTCGGGGCGCACGATGCCGGCCAGGCAGTGCAGGAGCGTGGACTTGCCGGAGCCGGACGGGCCCATGACGGCGACGACCTCGCCGGCCCGGATGGAGAAGTCGGCGCCCGCGAGTGCGGGGGTCGGTCCGTAGGTCTTGGCGAGGCCGACGGCCCGGAGCAGCGGGGTGGCGGTCATCGGCGGATCTCCTCGGCGAGCCGGTCGAGGCGGGCGGCGGTCAGTTCCAGCCAGCGCAGGTCCGCTTCCAGGTGGAAGAGGGCGTGGTCGCAGATCAGCTGGTCGGCGAGGTCGCCGTCCTTCTTGCGGCGGGTGAGCTCGCGCATCAGGCGCAGGTGCTCGGCGCGCTGGGTGTCGAGGAGCTCGGCGGCTCCGCGGCCGGTGAGGAGGGCGAGGACGACCTTGGTGTAGAGCGTCGACTGGAGGTACGGCTCCGGCTTCTCGGGGGTGGCGAGCCACTGGGCGACATCGGTGATGCCGGCCTCGGTGATCGCGTACCGCTTCCGCTCGGGGCCGCCGCCGGCCTCGATGCCGTCGACGACGACCAGGCCGTTCTTCAGGAGCCTGGACATGGTCGAGTAGACCTGGCCGTAGTGGAGCGGCCGGTCGTGGCCGAACTTCTCGTCGAAGGCGCGCTTGAGGTCGTAGCCGTGGCGCGGTCCGGACTCCAGGAGTCCCAGGAGGGTGTGACCGATGGACATGCCTCTCACTGTACACGCGGTGTATACGCACGATGTATAGCGACGGGGCGATCTGGCGGAGGCGGTTCCTCCGCTTTTTGGGGTGTACGGAAGGGGCAACCATCCGGCCCCGGGGAGCGTCGGTTCCCCTGGGGACAGGTGCTGATTGTCACGTCATGAAAAGGCGTGATCGGTTGTCCTTTGTCCGCCTCGCCGGTGTTAGCTTGCTGAGCTGATCCGGCGTGGGCGAACAGAGCGCCGAGGCGCCGAGACACACGACGAGCGGAGCGACAGGACCCATGGGCCGACCCGACAAGAGCAAGGCGAGGAAGCGCGGCATACGCCGCTTCTTCACCTGGAGGAAGCTGCTGGGCACCTTCTTCGTCTGCTGCCTGCTCGCCATGGGCGCCCTGTACGTCGTCTACCTGCTGGTCCCCGTGCCCTCGGCCAACGCCGAGGCGACCATGCAGAGCAACATCTACAAGTACTCCAACGGCAAGATCCTCGCCCGCACCGGCGAGATCAACCGCGAGATCGTCGGCCTGGAGAAGATCCCCGAGAAGGTCCAGAAGGCGTTCGTCGCCGCCGAGAACAAGTCCTTCTACCGGGACAACGGCGTCGACATCAAGGGCACCACCCGCGCCGCCTGGTCCACCATCACGGGCAAGGGCAAGCAGGGCGGCTCGACCATCACCCAGCAGTACGTCAAGAACTTCTACCTGAGCCAGGACCAGACGGCGACCCGCAAGCTCAAGGAAATGGTCATCGCCATCAAGGTCGACGACGAGATGAGCAAGAGCGACATCCTCGCCGGGTACATGAACACCAGCTACTACGGGCGCAGCGCCTACGGCATCCAGGCCGCCGCCCGCTCGTACTACGGCGTCGACGCCCCCCAGCTCACCATCGCTCAGGGCGCCTACCTCGCCTCGCTGCTCCAGGCGCCCAACCAGTACGACTGGAACTCCGCGAGCACCACCGGCCGCAAGCTCGTCGAGGAGCGCTGGAACTACGTCCTCGACAACATGGTCGGCGAGGGCTGGCTCTCCGCCTCCGAGCGCGCGGGCATGAAGTTCCCCGTGCCGCAGAAGCCCAAGCCCGCCCCCGGCATGGAAGGCCAGACCGGCTACATCGTCGAGGCCGCCAACCAGGAGCTGATGCGCCAGGGCGTCAGCGAGGAGGACATCAAGGCCGGCGGCTGGACCATCACCCTCAACATCGACGAGAAGCGGCAGAAGGACCTCGTCAAGGCGGTCGACGAGGAGCTGGAGTCCAAGATCGACCGCAAGGGCGACAAGAAGCAGGCCACCATTCAGGCCGGCGCCACCTCCGTCGACCCGAAGACCGGCGCGGTCGTCGCGATGTACGGCGGCGTCGGCGCCACCGAGCACTGGATGTCCAACGCGACCCGCCGCGACTACCAGCCCGCCTCCACCTTCAAGCCGCTCGTCCTCGCCTCCGCCATCGACAACCACTCGGTCACCCAGGACGGGCGCCGGATCGGCCTCGGCACCATCTACGACGGCAACAGCCGCCGCCCGGTCGTCGGCAGCGACATCCCGTTCGCGCCGGAGAACGAGGACGACGACGACTACGGCCCCGTGACCGTCCAGAAGGCCACCAACAGCTCGATCAACTCGGTCTACGCCCAGATGATCGTCGACGTCTCCCCGGCCAAGGTGAAGAAGACCGCCCTCGCCCTCGGCATGAAGGACGGCGTCGACTTCCCCGAGTCGCCCGCCATCTCCCTCGGCACCATGGGCGCCTCGACCATGGACATGGCCGGTGTCTACGCCACGCTCGACAACCACGGCAGGAAGGTCACCCCGACCCTGGTGAAGGCGGCCACCCACCGGGACCGCACGGTCGACCCGGTGAAGGCCGTCGGCGACCAGGTCATCACCCGCACGGCCGCCGACACCGTCACCAAGGCGATGACGGGCGTCGTGACGAACGGCTCCGGCTTCCGCGCCGCCGGCGACTACGAGGCGGCCGGCAAGACGGGCACCTCCGAGAACAACCGCTCCGCGTGGTTCGTCGGCTACACCCCCGAACTCGTCACCGCCGTCGGCCTCTTCGGCGAGGACGCCAAGGGCAACCAGGTCACCCTCACCGACACCATCAACGAGGGCCGCGCCAACGGCGGCCGTACGCCCGCCCAGATCTGGGGCGACTACACCGAGCGCGCGCTGAACGGCGGCTCGGACACCACGTTCGACCTGGAGACCGAAGGCGCGGTCACCGAACTGCCGGACCCCACCGCCACCACCGAGGCCCCGGAGGACGAGCCCACCGACGCGCCGACCACCGCGTCCCCGGACCCGACGGCCCCGCCGACCAGGACGACCACCCCGCCCACGGAGCCGACGCGGCCCACCGCCACCACTCCGACGGAGCCCACGCGGGAGCCCACGACCGACGAGCCGTCCTCGCCCCCGTCGATCGAGCCGCCGGACACCGGCACCGACCCCGACCAGGGCGGCGGCAACCGTCCGCCGCAGTAACCGACCGGTACCACGAAGGCCGGACCCCCGAGGGGTCCGGCCTTCGCCGTCGTACGGGCCCGCCCGGTCAGTTCCGGGTGGCCAGCTCGAACCAGACGACCTTGCCGCCCGAGAGGCGGGTCGCCCCCCACCGGCGGGCCAGCCGGTTCACCAGGAAGAGACCGCGACCGCCCTCGTCCGTGTCCCGTGCCCGCCGCTGCCGTGGCAGCTGGGGGGAGTCGTCGCCGACCTCGCAGCGCAGCACGTCCGTACGCAGCAGCCGCAGCGTCACCGGCCGCTCCGCGTACCGCACGGCGTTCGTCACGACCTCGCTGATCAGCAGCTCGACCGAGTCCGTCAGCTCCTCCAGGTCCCACCGGGCGAGCGCCCGCCGGGCCAGCCGCCGGGCCCGCCCGGGCGCCGCGTCCTCCGGCTCCAGGAACCAGTACGCCACGTCGCTCGGCGCGATCCCGTCGAAACGGGCCGCGAGCAGCGCGATGTCGTCGTCCCGGTCGCCCGGACCCAGCATGTCGAGGACGTCGTCGCAGAGCGCCTCGAGGGGCGGCGAGTGGTCGGGTCCGGTCAGCTGCGCCGTCGCCGCCAGGCGCTCCCGCAGCTGCTCGATCCCCGTCCACACGTCCCGCAGCCGGGACTCGACCAGACCGTCCGTGTAGAGGAGCAGGGTGGCACCCGCCGGGGCGTCCAGCTCCACCGCCTCGAAGTCGACCCCGCCCACGCCGATCGGGGCGCCGGGCGGCACCCGAAGGACCTCCGCGCGCCCGCCCAGGTGGAGCAGTATCGGCGGCGGATGGCCCGCGTTGGCCACCGTGATCCGGTGCGAGACCGGGTCGTACACCGCGTACATGCAGGTCGCCATCCGGTCCTGGCCGAGCCGCTGCGCCTGCTCGTCCAGGTGGTGCAGGACCTCCTGCGGCGGCAGGTCGAGGCCGGCCAGCGTCTGCGCGGTGGTCCGCAGCTGGCCCATGATCGCCGCCGAGGTCATCGAGTGGCCCATGACGTCGCCGACGACCAGGGCGACCCTGCTGCCGGGCAGCGGGATCGCGTCGTACCAGTCGCCGCCCACCCGGGCCGTCTCGGCGGCCGGCAGATAGCGGGAGGCCAGCTTCACGCCGGTCGGCTGCGGCAGCGAGTCCGGCAGCATCGTCCGCTGGAGCTCGTCCGCGATGTACGCCTCACGGCCGTAGAGCACGGCCTTGTCGATGCCGAGCGCGGTGTGCGTGGCCAACTGCGCCGCGACGAGCAGGTCGTTCGGCTCGAAGCCGGCCCGCTCGGGGCGGCGCAGGAACACGGCCGCGCCGATCACCCGGCGCCGGCCGCGCAGCGGCGCGAGGACCGCCCGCAGCCCGCCGGGCAGCGGATGGTCGGGGCCGAGCAGCTCGCCCAGCGCGGTCTTCGCGGCCGCGGAGTCGCCGAAGACCGGCCGCACCCCGCGCAGCACCTCGGCCAGCGCACCGCCGGACCGCACCTCGCAGAGTTCGGCCGCGGGGGTCGGATCCGGATCGGGTACGAGCACCAGCTCCTCGCCGTCCAGTTCGCTTAACCGGAGCCGGTCCGTGCGGCGCAGGCGCAGCACGAACGGCGCCACCGGCCGCTCGTCGCCCACCGGCAGCGGGTCGCGGAGGTAGACGAGGATCTCGTCCGAGAAGGTCGGCACGGTGGCCCGGCACAGACCGAGCACGATCTCGTCCAGGTCGATGCCGCGCGCGATGCGCCGGGTCGCGGCGCCGACGAACCGCAGCCGGTCGCCCTCGCGCCGTCCGGCGGTGTCCCCGCCTCTGGCTCCGCCGGGCGGCTGCGGGGCCACGGCGACCGCCACGGCTCCGGGGCCGCCGGGAGGGTGGGGCGGGCCCGGGGAATGCGGCACGCCGGGGGAGTGCGGGGAGCCCGGGCCGCCGTTGCCGACGGGCGCCGCCGCCTGACCGGGTGCCGGGGGCGTGTCCGTACCGGGGGCGGGGGCCGTCCGGCCCGCCGGTCCGCCCGGCTGGGCGGGCACGTCGGAGGGCAGGCCGGCCGCCGCCTCCTGGCGAGGGCGCGCGCGTTCCTGCGGCCGGGCAGCCAGGGGCTGCCGGCCTTCGTGGGAGGTGGGATGCTCCGTCACGCGTGGGGTTCCGTCCGTCCGGGCCGGTGGTGCGATGCACTCGCTCTTCTCGCCGATGCCGCGCCTTCGGCGGGGGTAAACCCCTCGTATGCAGCGGATGTGGGCGTTCCGCGAGTTGCGGCAACGGCAGGGGTCGGAACACCCGGGCGCACGTCCGGCACTGTTCTCCCCCTCGTGGATGACTTGCGGTCAGGTCCTGCGCCGTACTGAGTCTTTGACGTGCCGTTCGGTCGGTCCGACGGGCCGTTCGGTCCGCTTATGCCGTGCGGAGGACGATCCTACGTTTGAACCCCGGGGGCGCATCAAGGGTCTCACGGCGCCGTGTGCGCCGGAGTGCGGTCCCAGTCGGCCGGGAGCTCCGGAACCTTCCAGGCCGGATCGGGCCGCCAGTCCTCCCAGCCGTCCGTGAACGGCTCGCCCCACTCCCGGATCCGTTCCACCGCACGCTGCCCGGCGGCCCGGACCCGCGCCGCCTGTTCCGGGCCCATCAGGCCGGACCGCTGGGCCTGCGCGAACTCGTCCTCGTCCCGCCACAGCCAGCTGCGGTCGGGGTAGACGGAGATGTCGAGGAAGTGGTCCTCGGAGTCGAAGCCGCCGGACCACCGGACCCGCGGCTCCTCCAGGTTCACGTACCAACTGCGGAAGCGCCAGCCGCGCTCCCAGAACAGCCAGACCGACCACGGTTCGCCGGGCCGTGCCAGCTTCAGGACCCCGCTGCCGAACCAGCGCGCGCGTTCGGTGGTGCGCGGGGCCGTGTAGCGGGTGGCGAGCGGCTCCTCGTGCACCGGGGTGCCGTCGGCGAGCACGGGGCGGACGCATTCGGTGCCGGGCGCCATCCAGACCGCGAGCAGCTCGGGAGTGTCCTGGACGACCGTCACCGGTCGGCAGATGTGCACCTCGCCGGTGCCGTTGCCGCGGTAGCGCCAGAGGATGTGATCCCCCGGCGCCCAGTGCTGAGAGCCGCCCGATCCTGTCATGCGCAGATCTTAGGGGCGCGCTCCCACGACCGCTGCGGTACAGGTCACGGATGAGTCGGCTGCCCGCCGGCCCGTGGGCGCGCGGCCCCCGGGGCTACTGCCGAGTCATCCGCAGGACGTCGAGCGCCTCGTCCAGCTGCTCGACCGTGAGGTCGCCCCGCTCGACGTACCCGGACTCGAGGACGACCTCGCGGATGGTCTTCCGCTCGGCGAGGGACTTCTTGGCGACCTTGGCGGCCTCCTCGTACCCGATGTACTTGTTCAGCGGGGTGACCACGGACGGCGAGGACTCGGCGTACTCGCGGGCGCGCTCGGCGTTGGCGGTGATGCCGTCGACCGTGCGGTCCGCGAGCAGCCGGGAGGCGTTGGCGAGCAGCCGTACGGACTCCAGGAGGTTCTTGGCCATGACCGGCAGCATTACGTTGAGCTCGAAGTTCCCGGCGGCGCCGGCCACCGCGACCGTGGTGTCGTTTCCGGTCACCTGCGCGGCGACCATGAGGACCGCCTCGGGGATCACCGGGTTCACCTTGCCGGGCATGATCGACGAGCCGGGCTGGAGGTCCGGGAGGTTGATCTCGGCGAGGCCGGTGCGCGGGCCGCTGGCCATCCAGCGCAGATCGTTGGCGATCTTGGTGAGGGATACGGCGAGCGTGCGGAGCTGCCCGGACGTCTCGACCAGGCCGTCCCGGGCACCCTGGGCCTCGAAGTGGTCGCGGGCCTCGGTCAGGGGCAGGCCGGTCGCACGGGCGACCTCCGCGATGACGGCGGCGGAGAAGCCGGCCGGCGTGTTGATGCCGGTGCCCACCGCCGTACCGCCGAGGGGGAGTTCGGCGAGCCGGGGGAGGGCGGTGCGCAGGCGCTCGGCGCCGTACCTGACCTGGGCCGCGTAGCCGCCGAACTCCTGGCCGAGGGTGACCGGGGTGGCGTCCATGAGGTGCGTGCGGCCGGACTTGACGACCGTCGCGAATTCGGCCGATTTTCGCTCCAGGGCGGCGGCCAGGTGGTCGAGGGCGGGGATCAGGTCGTGGGTGACGGCGCCGGTGGCCGCGATGTGGATGGAGGACGGGAACACGTCGTTGGACGACTGCGAGGCGTTCACGTGGTCGTTGGGGTGGACCTCGCGGCCTTCGGGGAGCCGTTCGGTGGCGAGGGTGGCGATGACCTCGTTGGTGTTCATGTTCGACGAGGTGCCCGAGCCGGTCTGGAAGACGTCCACGGGGAAGTGCTCGTCCCAGCGACCCCCGGCGACCTCCTCGGCGGCCGACGCGATGGCCTCCGCGCGGTCCGTGTCGATGACGCCCAGTTCGGCGTTGACCTTGGCCGCGGCGGCCTTGATCCGGGCCAGGGCCTCGATGTGGGCGCGCTCCAGGCGCTGGCCCGAGATCGGGAAGTTCTCCACCGCCCGCTGGGTCTGGGCCCGCCACTTGGCGTGGGCGGGGACCCGCACCTCGCCCATGGAGTCGTGCTCGATCCGGTAGTCGTCGGTGCCGTTCATGTCCTCAACCTCCTGGCTGTGCTCGTGGGGAGCGACCCCCAACCCCCCGAAAAAGATGAGCACTTGTCTTGTTCGATGTATTCCCAAGGCGCGTACCGGCCAGTAAAAACCGTGGGTAACCCCACTTCCAGGAGGCGCAATGAAGCGCACCGGGTACAGACTCCGCTGGCCCGTCGCAGCCGTCGCCGCAGCCGCGGCGGCCCTCGGCAGCATGACCGCCGCCGCCCCCGCGGGCGCGACCGACACGAGCACCACGGCCGGAATCACCTCCACACCGCTCTCCCCCGAGCTGGAGGCGATCCGCGCCGCCGAGGCCACCAAGATCTACGGCGACCCCGCCGAACGCCCGCTCGCCCAGCGCAAGACCGGCCTGATCTCCCTCGGCGACAGCGAGATCTCCGGCGAGGGCGTCGGCACCTACGAGTCGCCCACCAACGGCCCCACCAACTGGTGCCACCGCTCGCCCGACGCCGCCATCCACCGCACCGGGATCCCCGCGGACCTCACCTTCAACGTGGCCTGCTCCGGTGCGTACACCGGCAACATCCGGATCGGCGGCTCCAAGCAGTACGCCGACGAGCTGGTCCAGAGCGACAACCTCGCCGTCAAGGCCCGCAACACCCGGATCAAGATGGTCCTGCTCGTCGCCGGCGCCAACGACGACCTGCAGTTCGGGCCCGTCATGACCGACTGCGTCCAGCGGTACGTGCTCAGCCAGGGCACCTGCGAGCCCAAGTACGCCCCCGGCTGGCAGGCCCGCGTCGACGCGCTCGTCCCCAAGGTCGAGCAGACCGTGCGCGACCTGAAGACCGTCATGCGCGACGCCGGATACGCAGACGGCGACTACAAGCTCGTCGTCATGGGCTACCCGAGCCCGATCGGCCCCGACTTCCGCGACAACCCGAACTTCCCCGGCAAGCTCGCCTGCGGCGGCATGGGCTACGACTCCGACACCAAGTGGGGCCGCAACACCGCCGTCCCCGCCTTCGAGCGCGGCATGCGCCGGGCGGCCGCCTCCACCGGGGCCGTCTACCTCGACAACTCGCGGCTCTTCCACGGCCACGAGGTCTGCATGGAGGACACCTGGGCCCGGGGCCTCTACATCGACCTCTCCAAGCCCGGTGGCATCGACGAGAACTCCGTCCGGCAGTCCTTCCACCCCAACAAGAGCGGCCACGCCGCCTTCGCGTCCTGCCTGACGCAGATCTACGACTCGGGCCGCCGCGAGGCGAGCTGCGCCGACGTCGACTCCTCGGGCACGCCGAAGCTCTTCCCGCTCGCCTGGGACGACGCGTACCGCCCGCTCGCCAACCAGGCGACCGGCAACTGCCTGGACGTGAACGCCGCCGAGTCCGCCAACGGGACCGCCGTGCTCGGCTGGGACTGCCACGGCGGCCGCAACCAGGGCTGGTGGTACGACACCGTCCGCCGGACCCTGCACACCGAGCTCACCCAGGACCGCTGCCTCGACGTCCCCGGCGCCGTCTACCAGGCCGGGAAGGCGCTCGTCGTCTGGAACTGCAGCGGCGCCGCCAACCAGAGGTTCGTCCGTGACGGCGCCACCATCCGGCCCGCCGCCGCGACCGGCCTCTGCCTCGCCCAGGGCGCGGCGAAGGAGCCGATCAGGCTTCAGAGCTGCAACGGCTCCGCGAACCAGCGGTTCGTGTAGGGGCCCCGCCGGTCAGGCCGCGGGCCGGGACCGCCGGTCCGGCCCGAGCGGCGGGACACCCCCGAGGGCCCGGAGACGCCGTGGCCCCCGTCCGGTGCGGGACGGGGGCCACGGTCCCGTTCGGAGACCCTGGGATCCCTGAGCGGTCAGAGCGCCTTCAGCGTCGACTTCGCCAGCTCGTACGCCGGGATCATCGCCCGGTGCTCGTCGGAGTCGAGCCCGCCGAGGTGGACGATCACCACGCCCTTGGGCGTGGAGACGGCGAACGCCCGCTCCTCCTTCGACTCCTCCGTCAGCTCGACGGAGACGGTGTACGTCACCTCGACGGCCGGCAGCGCGCCCGCGGCGGTCTCCTCGTAGGCGACCTTCGAGGTGTTCCGCGCGCCCTTCACGAAGCCTTCGAGCGCGGCCCGCGCGGGACCCTTGTCCGCCGTCCAGATCCGCAGGTAGCCGACGTGCCCGGCCGGCTTGGCGTCCACCTCGCAGCGGATCACCGCGGGACCCTGGCGCGTCAGCGCCGCGAACTCCGGGTTCTCCGGGTCGTCGATCGCCTCCGGCTCCCACTTCTCCGCCAGCCCGAACGACACGGGCAGCGCGCAGGCCGACCCCGGCCCGCCCAGGGTGGCGGCGGCCTTCGGGCCCTCCGCCTTCGGAGCGGCGGTGCCCGCCGGGGCCACGGGCGCCGGAGTCGTACCGCAGCCGGTCAGCAGCAGCCCGGCCGCGGCCAGGGCGACGGGGGCCGCCGCCCGTATCGGAAGTGCTCTCTTTCGCATGGCGCCATGATCGCCGACCCGGGGGGCAGGGATGCGCCCGGACGGGCGAAGGCGCGGTGATCGCCGCACAATGTGAAGCATGCCGAGGGGGACCCCATCCCACCGGGAGGCAGGACATGACCCGCACCATCAGGAGGATCGGCACGCTCGGTGCCTGTACGGTCGCGGCCGTCGCCTTCGGCGCCGTGGCCCCGGTCCAGGCCGACAACGGCGACGGGTTCGAGCTCACGCTCTACGCCAAGGAGGTCCCGGCCGAGGGAGCCGACGAGAGCGGGCCGCCGCCCGAGGTCGGCGACGTCTTCACCGTCGCCGACGACCTGTACAAGACCAAGGGCGGCGACAAGGTCGGCCGCGACGGCGTCACCTGCGCCGTGGTGCGCGTCTCCGGCACCCAGGCGGACGTGAACTGCGTCGGCACCTTCGTCCTGAACGGCGGACCGGGCGGACAGCTCACCGCCCAGGCCCTCGTCACCTTCGACACCTCGGCCGAGGCGCCCGCCGCGTACGACGTGGCCATCACCGGCGGAACCGGTGACTTCAAGGACGCCCGCGGCTACGTGCGTACCACCCCCGACGGGGACTACGAGCGGATGGAGTTCCACATCAACGTCCGCTAGGGGGTGTCCCGCACCCCTGGTGGACCGCCGTCAGGACAGCTTGCCGCCGTAGTCCGGCAGCTTGAAGGCGCGCTCGGCGTGACCGCCGACGAGGTCGGTGGTGTTGTTGCCGATGTTCGCGATGATCGTGTAGCCCTTGGCCTCGATCTCCGCGCGCTTCGCGGTCTTGTACGCGCCGACCTCCGCGAACAGGTCGGGCAGGTTCCGCACGTACAGGCCGTCGACCGGGTACCCGGACTTCCTCAGGTTCCAGTCCGTCAGCGAGTGGATGATCCCCGGCCGCGCGGTCACGAAGAACACCGCCACCCCGCGCGCGTGGGCGTCGCGGACGAGGTCGCGCACGTCCGCGATGGCCGGGGTCGGCAGCTCCCAGAACGGGTGGAAGTCCGTCTCCAGGGAGCTGTTGTCGATGTCGAGGACGATCGCCTGCTTCTCCCGGCCGGCGTCCTCGGAGCGCTCCTCGATGTACGGGCGGGCCTCGGCGACGACGGCCGCCACATCGCGGCGCCAGGTCCCGTAGTCGACGTCCGCGAAGGCCGCGGCCGAGGTCACGTGGGTGTCGGGGTCGGCCGCCGAGGCGGCGGGCGCGGGCCCGACGACGAGGACGGCGGCCAGTCCGAGGGTGGCGGCGGCGGTGGCTTTGGCGGAGGGCATGGGGGGCTCCCGAGGGTCGACCGGCTCAGTGGTTGACATGCTCGCGACCTATACTGACCAGTAGGCGACGAGAGGGCTACCAGTCGGTAGCGACTTTCTGAGCGGAGAACGACGAAGCCCCCGTTCCGGGGGAACGGGGGCTTCGCGGGAGCGTCAGGGGATCAGCCGAGACCAGGACCCCGCACCGGGATGTGCGTGAACGTCGGCTCCGGCGCCGGGTTCTGGAAGAAGTCGTTGCCCTTGTCGTCCACCACGATGAACGCCGGGAAGTCCTCGACCTCGATCTTCCAGACCGCCTCCATGCCGAGCTCCTCGTACTCGACGACCTCGACCTTCTTGATGCAGTCCTGCGCGAGACGCGCGGCCGGGCCGCCGATCGAGCCGAGGTAGAAACCGCCGTGCGCGCCGCACGCGGCGGTGACCTGCCCGGACCGGTTGCCCTTCGCCAGCATCACCTTCGAGCCGCCCGCGGCCTGGAACTGCTCCACGTACGAGTCCATGCGGCCGGCCGTCGTCGGGCCGAAGGAACCGGAGGCGTAACCCTCCGGGGTCTTCGCGGGGCCCGCGTAGTAGACCGGGTGGTCCTTCAGGTACTGCGGCATCTCCTCGCCCGCGTCCAGGCGCTCCTTGATCTTGGCGTGCGCGATGTCGCGCGCCACGACCAGCGGACCGTTGAGGGAGAGCCGGGTCTTGACCGGGTACTTGGTCAGCTCGGCGAGGATGTCGTCCATCGGCTGGTTCAGGTCGATGGTGACGACGTCGGCCTCCTCCGACAGGTGCTCGTCCGTCGTGTCCGGCAGGAAGCGCGCCGGGTCGGTCTCCAGCTGCTCCAGGAAGACGCCCTCGGCGGTGATCTTCGCGACGGCCTGGCGGTCGGCCGAGCAGGAGACGGCGATGGCGACGGGCAGCGAGGCGCCGTGGCGGGGAAGACGGACGACGCGGACGTCGTGGCAGAAGTACTTGCCGCCGAACTGGGCGCCGATGCCGATCTTCTGCGTCAGCTCGAAGACCTTCTCCTCCAGCTCCTTGTCGCGGAAGCCGTGACCGGTCTCGGCCGATCCCTCGGTGGGCAGCTCGTCCAGGTAGTGCGCGGAGGCGTACTTCGCGGTCTTGAGCGCGAACTCGGCGCTCGTGCCGCCGACGACGATCGCCAGGTGGTACGGCGGGCAGGCCGCCGTGCCGAGCGAGCGGATCTTCTCCTCCAGGAACTTCATCATGCTCGCCTCGTTGAGGACGGCCTTCGTCTCCTGGTAGAGGAAGGACTTGTTGGCGGAGCCGCCGCCCTTGGCCATGAAGAGGAACTTGTACGCGCCGCCGTCGGTCGCGTACAGCTCGATCTGCGCGGGCAGGTTCGAGCCGGTGTTCTTCTCCTCCCACATGGTGACCGGGGCCATCTGCGAGTACCGCAGGTTCAGCTTCGTGTACGCGTCGTAGACGCCCTTGGACAGGGCCTCCTCGTCGCGGCCCGAGGTCAGCACGTTCTGACCGCGCTTGCCCATCACGATCGCGGTGCCCGTGTCCTGGCACATCGGCAGGACGCCGGCGGCGGCGATGTTCGCGTTCTTGAGCAGGTCGAGCGCGACGAACTTGTCGTTCGACGAGGCCTCGGGGTCGTCGATGATCCGGCGCAGCTGGGCCAGGTGGGCCGGGCGCAGGAAGTGCTGGATGTCGTGGATCGCCTCGGCGGCCAGCTTCCGCAGGGCCTCGGGCTCGACCTTGAGGAACGTACGGCCGTCGGCCTCGAAGGTGGAGACACCTTCGGAGGTCACCAGGCGATAGGGCGTGGTGTCCTCTCCCAGCGGGAGCAGATCGGAGTACGCAAACTCTGGCATGACGGCAGCCATTCCTCACTCGGCAGACAGCAGCGCGCCGCCTCCGTTGGCGGGCGCGCCCTCCAGCGTATGTCGCGGGCGCGGCCCCGATCCTGTGAGGTAAGGCTCACTGAGGACCGGGACCGCGCCTCGGTGGAGTGTTCCGCTACGAGACCGTGGCGGTCAGGCGGTACGGGTTCGCCCACAGCGGCGAGGTGCGGCGGGACTCCACGACCAGCTCCCAGACGCCCTCGGCGGGCTTGGCGTACGTCCGGGCGCGCGGGTCGCAGCCGTATCCGTCGAGGTAGCCGTTGTAGCAGTAGATCGTTCCGGCGGCGGAGGCCTCACCGGAGACCCCGGTCGGCTTGAAGGCCCACCAGCGGGTCTGGCTGCCCGGCTCCAGACCGTCCAGGGAGACGTTCAGCGCCTGGGTGCCGGCGGGCACGGCCACCGTGTAGTGGATCGTGTCGTTGCGGTACGAGACGCCCGTCACGGTCAGCGGGGTGCCGGCGACCAGCGGCACGGCCGCCTCGACGGCGAGCATCGTGGTCCGCTCGACGGCCCGGGTCGCCGCGTCGTCCAGGGTGAGGACCGCGGAGTGCGTGCCCTGGGTGCCCGGCGCCGCCGTGACCTTCAGCGGGGTCGGGACGCCCTTCACCAGGGTCAGCGAGGACGGGACGGTGAAGGTGCCGTCGTTCCCCTTGAGCCCGACCTCGTACGCCACCGGGCCCTCGGCGCCGCTGGTGCGGGTCACGGTCAGCTCGTACGACCGCTCCTCGCCGACGGCCTGGCCGCCGGAGCCCGGGGCGCAGCTGTTGAACAGGCCGCTGCCGCGGTGCGGGGTGACGAGCTCGCCCGACAGCGGGGTGCACACGGGCGCGGAGACGGTGACCGTGTCCGCGGTGCCCGCCTTGCCCTTGCCGAGCACGGACCAGGCCTTCGGCACGTCGAACCGGCCGCGGCCCTGCGCGACGGCGTCGGCCTTGCCGTTCCAGCGGGCGCCCGTGTGGATCGCGGCGCGCAGCTCGGCCGGCGTGGCGGAGACCCCGGCCTGCCGGGCGGCGGAGAGCAGCAGCGCCCCGGCGCCGGCGGCCTGCGGGGACGACATGGAGGTGCCGTTCAGCATCGAGTAGCCGGGCGGCAGCTTGTAGCCGGTCTCGGGGACGTAGCTCGGGGCGATCCAGTCGGGCGTGGTGGAGACCGCCGCGCCGGGCGCGGTGATGTCCGGCTTGAAACCGCCGTCCTCGCGCGGGCCGCGCGAGGAGAAGGGGAAGACGCCCCGCTCGTCCTTGACCTCGGAGCCGTAGTTCGCCCACCAGGTCGCGGCGGACACGTCGGCGCCGACGCTGACGACCTGCTCGGCGCCGGTCGGGTCGCCGACGGTGTTGACGCCGGCGCCGGAGTTGCCGGCGGAGATGAAGAGCTGCACCCCGCTGCTGTCGATCAGCCGGTTGTAGACGAGCGCGCGGGCGCTCTGGCCGTCGTTCAGCTCGGGGCTCGCGCCGATCGACATGTTGACCACGTCCACGCCGTACTTCGTGACCAGGTCGATCATGCCGTCGGTGAGCGCTGCCGAGGAGCAGCCGCCGGCGTGACAGGCCTTCATGGACACCAGCTTGGCGCCGGGTGCCTGGCCGTCCATGGCACCGCCGAACATGCCGTGGGCGGCCGTGATGCCGGCCACGTGGGTGCCGTGGGCCTCGGTGATGATGTTGAGGTTGACGCCCGTGACGGTCCCCGCGAGGGCCTGGGTCTGCACGGTGAACGGGACGCGCTCGTTGAGCGCCGTCGCCGGGTCGTCCGTGCCCAGGTACCCGATCTGCCGGGCCTTGCCGAACTGCCGCAGCAGCTCCTCGTCGGTGAAGTCGAAGTCGCCGTCGGTGTCCACCCAGACGCCCTGGTCGGAGTCGCGGTACAGGACGCCGGTCTTCCGGGTCTTCCCGCCGGGCATCGACGTCGACTTGTACGTCAGACGCAGGTCCGCGGAAGCGGGCGCCGTCCAGGTGATCCCCGCCGCGTCCGCGATCGACGGACCGGCGACGGTCTTGCCCATCAGGAACCAGCTGTCGTCGAAGATCAGGTCGATGAAGTTCCTCGGGTTGCTGCCCGTGACCGTCTCGACGAGCTTGTCCTCGCCGGTCGTCGTCTTCGCCAGAGCCGGGTGCGTCGGGTCGATGCCCGTGTCCATCACGCCGATCGTGACGCCGCGCCCGTCGTACGTCGGGTGGTCCTGCTTGAAGCGGACCGAGCCGGTCTCCCGGGTCGGCATGTACGGGTTGTCGTCCGGCGTGGCGGCCGACGGCGCCTGGGGGAGGGCCGTGCCCGGCCTCGGCTCCCCGGCGAGCTCGCCGTCGGCGCGGGTGTCCTCGATCTCCAGCAACTCGTCGAGGTCGACGGCGACGACGGCGTCGAGGGCCGCGACCTGCTCGACGAGACCGAAGGGGACGTTCGCCTTCAGGTAGCCGACGGACGCCTCGGTACGGGTCGTCTCGACGCCCAGCCCGGCGAGGGCCCGTTCGGCCTCGGCGGTGCGGCCGTCGGCGACCGCGATCAGGAGGGTCGCGAAGTCGGGGCGGGTGCCGTCGGGGGCGACACCGCGGGCGGAGCCGTACTGGCGCTCGTACTGGGCGAGCAGGGCCCGGTCGTGGGCCCCCAGCTTGTCTGCGGGGGCGAGGTCGGCCTCGGCCGCGGCGGGGCCGACGGTCAGCGCGAGGGAGGCGGCGGCGAGCGCGAGAGCGGTGGAGACCGCGGTGGTTATCGCGGTGGATCTGCGACGGGACATGGTGTCCTTCCGGCGTCCGGGGGGTGCGAACGCCGGACACGTTGCCACGGGAAACCGGGCCCAACAGGGCCTGTGTACTGGCGGTTTGACGACGTGTCGTAAAGGCGACACAACGACGGCCGACCCACCGGAGGCCTCAGCTCCGCTCATGCCGGAGCCAGGGGGTGGCGGGCCGCGTGTCACTCCGGCCGGAGTCTGCTGCGTCCGCGTCGGAGCCGATGGCGACGGGCCGCGTGCCAGGTCGGCTGGAGTCTGCTGCGCGGCCGCGTCAGAGCCAGTGGTGGCGGGCCGCGTGCCAGCCCAGCTGGAGCCTGCTGCGGGCGCCCGCGAGGGCGAGAAGCCGCCGCACGCGGCGCTGCACCGTCCGCTCCGACACGCCCAGTTGGGAGCCGATCGCCTGGTCCGTGTAGCCGTTGAGGAGCAGGGTGAGCAGCCGCCGGTCGTCGGCCGTCAGCGGCCCGTCCACGGCGGCCGCGATCGCGGCGGGGACCGGCAGGGCGCTGTCCCAGACCCGGTCGAAGATCCACCCCAGCGCGTCCAGGAGCGGCCGGGACCGCAGCACGGTCGCGGTGGGCCCGGCGGCCTCCTCACCGGCCTCGGGCACGTGCTCCTCGCCGGCTGCGGAGCCGTACTCCTCGTCGGCTCGGCGGGCCGCCTCCGGGGCGCCTCCCGGCGGGCCTTCCCCGGTGTCGGCGGTGGCGCCCTCCGGAGCGTCCGCCGCGAGCGGTACGACGAGGGCCGCGGACCGGTCGACCAGCACCAGCTTCAGGGGCAGCCCGAAGGCCACCCGCATCTCCTCGCCGAGCGAGGCCCAGTGCTCCAGGAGCGGCGGGGTGTCGGAGTCGCTGAGGGCGAGCGCGTCCCGGTCGTACACCACCCGGTAGCGCACCCCCGCCCGCATCGCCTCCCGCTGCCCGGAGTTGGCCGCCGCGGGCACCGCGACCACCGGACCGGTCGCCAGGGCGAGGATCTCCCGCCGGGCCGACCGCTGGAGCCGCACGTAACCCTCGGCGATGGCCCGGGCGCCCGTGATCAGCTCGACCTCGGGCCCGGCGGCCTCGGCGCCCGCCGTCCGGCGCGCACCCGCCGGCCCGGCGAGGGCCCGCTGCGCCTCGCGGATCTCGTCGAGACGGCGCAGCACGAGCCCTTGGAAGGCGGCGAGGCCGTCGGGGGCGCCAGGTGCGGGGGAAGCGTACGGGCCGTCGGGCAGGGCATGGGCACCGGGCAGGCCGCGGGCGACCGGGCCGCCCACGCCGCTCGCCCCGTCCGTGCCGCTCGCCCTGCTCGGGGCGCTCGGCGCGCCCGGGGTGTCCGCCGTGGCGTCCGGTATCGCAGTCGTGTCCGTCGCCTCCGTCACGCCCGCCCCTCCCGCCTCATCGGCCGTGCTGGCGCACGGTGTTCACACAGTGGCAGAGGCGGGGCGGGCGGCGGCGTACGGGAACCGGCGGTTTTGCGCCGTGGCTTCAACCCGCCAGTCGCGCGTTCGGACGCCCCGTCGGGGCATCCCCTAGGGGACGGGACCCGGGGCGTCCCCCTGGTCGCGATCTATCGCGTTTCGCTAGGCTGGCTCCGTGGACCTCGAAAAGCAGCCCGAACCCGAGAAGCAGCCCCAGCCGCAGCGGTCGGCCGCGCCCGCCGAGCCCGCTCCCGGGGAGACCGGTTTCGCCGATCCGCGGGGCTCGTTGCGGGCCTCGGACGCGGACCGGGACCGGGTCGCGGACATCCTCGGGGACGCCCTGGCCGAGGGGCGGCTCGACCCGGAGGAGCACTCGGACCGGATCGACGCGGTCTACCGGGCCAAGACGGTCGGGGAGCTGGAGCCGATCGTCCGCGACCTGCCCTCCGCCCGCACCGGCCAGGAGCCCGAGCCGGCCCACGCGTGGCCCGCCGACGACGCGGAGGGCCCCGCGGACAACCTCATCGCGATCTTCTCCAGCACCACCCGCAAGGGCCGTTGGCGGGTGAGCCGCCGGACGAACGCCTTCGCGCTCTTCGGGAGCATCGAGGTCGACCTCACCGAGGCGATCTTCGCCCAGCGGCTCACCACCATCAACGCCACCTCGATCTTCGGGAACGTCGAGGTGCGCGTCCCGGAGAACATCAGCCTGCGCGGCAGCGGCAGCGGGGTCTTCGGCAACTTCGAGGTCGTGACCCTGGAGGGCGTGGACCCGCAGGCCCCGGTCGTGGTCATCAACGGCTACTCGGTCTTCGGGAACGTCGAGGCCAGGCCCAAGCGCGGCAAGTGGATCACCGACCTCCAGGGCAAGCTGCGCAAACACCTCGGCCACTGACGTCCGGCGGGGCGCCGCGCGCGGCGGCCGGGCGGGGCGGGGCCCCGGCCGGCGACCCCGCGGGGCGGTGGCCGTCGTCCCGTCCGCGGCGGTGACCGGAATCCGTCCACGGGTCTCCGCAGTGCGGAACGGCGCGGCACGCAGTGCATAGGCACGCGCACAGCGGGTAGGGCTGGGGCATCGCCGCTCGCTCGCGAAGCCGTCGTCAGGAGTAGACCGTGCTGCAACCGCCGCATCAGCCCCTCCAGGTCGCCGCCGTCCCCCCTCAGCGCACCACGCCCACCCGGGATGACGAGGCAGGCCCTTGGCACGCGGAGGCGGTGTGCCGACGGGACGAAGCCGGACTGTTCTTCGCCCCGTCCAAGGAACCGACCGCCGCGCGGCTGGCCCGGGAGGAGGCGGCCAAGCGGGTCTGCGCGCGCTGTCCGGTCATGGTCGAGTGCCGCGAGCACGCGCTGCTCCAGCCGGAGCCGTACGGGGTGTGGGGCGGCCTCACGGCGGCGGAGCGCCGTGTCGTCCTGGCCCGGCGCAGGCGGCGCGAGGTGGAGCTGCGGAAGGCCACCGCGACCGAGCGGATCGCCCAGGCGGGCTGACGGGAACCGCGGACGCGTCTCCGCGGGCCCGTACGGGAAGGGGCGCCCCCACCGCACATGGGGGCGCCCCTCTTCGTACCGTCGTCGCGCGGTCAGTTCGCGCGGTCGAAGTCGATCTTGCTGTAGGCCCGCAGCTTCGAGAGCCGGTGCGTGGAGTCGATCTGGCGGATCGTGCCGGACTTCGAGCGCATGACCAGCGACTGCGTGGTCGCCGTCTCGGCGCGGTAGCGCACGCCGCGCAGCAGCTCGCCGTCGGTGATGCCGGTCGCGACGAAGAAGACGTTGTCGCCGGCGACCAGGTCGTTCGTGGAGAGCACCCGGTCCAGGTCGTGGCCCGCGTCCAGGGCCTTCCGGCGCTCGGCGTCGTCCTTCGGCCACAGCTTGCCCTGGATGACACCGCCGAGGCACTTGATGGCGCACGCGGAGATGATGCCCTCGGGCGTGCCGCCGATGCCCATCAGCATGTCGACGCCCGTGCCCTCGCGGACGGCCATGATCGAGCCGGCGACGTCGCCGTCCGAGATGAACTTGATCCGGGCCCCGGTCTCGCGGATCTCCTTGACGATGCCCTCGTGGCGGGGGCGGTCCAGGATGACGACCGTGATGTCCTCGGGCGAGGAGTTCTTCGCCTTGGCGACCCGGCGGATGTTGACCGAGACGGGGGCGTTGATGTCGACGAAGTCGGCGGCCTCGGGGCCGGTGACCAGCTTGTCCATGTAGAAGACCGCGGACGGGTCGAACATGGCGCCGCGGTCGGCGGCGGCCAGCACGGCGATCGCGTTCGGCATGCCCTTGGCGTTGAGCGTGGTGCCGTCGATCGGGTCCACGGCGATGTCGACCTCGGCGCCGGTGCCGTCGCCGACCCGCTCGCCGTTGAAGAGCATGGGGGCCTCGTCCTTCTCCCCCTCGCCGATGACGACGACGCCGTTCATCGAGACGGTGGAGATCAGGGTCCGCATGGCGTTGACCGCCGCGCCGTCCGCGCCGATCTTGTCGCCGCGGCCGACCCAGCGGCCGGCGGCCATGGCGGCGGCCTCGGTGACGCGGACCAGCTCAAGGGCCAGGTTGCGGTCGGGGGCCTCGGGGGAGACCACAAGCTCGGGCGGCAGATGATGCTGCTCGGTCATCGGAACGCACCTTTCTGTACGGCGACGGCCGGAAATAAGAGGGTGCTGCGACTCTATCGGTACGTCGACAAAATGAGCAGCGGGGCCCACGTATGAGCACGGAACCATGATGCGACCATGGGGGGCGTGGCAGGTATGCGAGGCAGGCAGACGGTACGCGGGATGTTCCAGTCCCTCGGGGTGATCTTGGTCGCCGCGGGTGTGATGTATCTCTTCATCCCGCACGACGAGGAAGCGGCACCGGTCAAGGCGAAGGACTACCGGGTCGAACTCCTCACGGCACAGCGGGCGGCGCCGTATCCGGTGCTGGCCCCCGAGGGCCTCGGCGACGGCTGGAAGGCGACGGTCGTCTCGTACAAGCGCGAGAACGCCAACGCCTGGCAGCTCGGCTTCCTCTCCCCGGACACCCAGTACGTGGCGATCCACCAGTCGACGGCGGCGCCGGGCACCTATGTGCCGGACGTCACCCAGCGCGCCAAGAACACCGGGCGCACCGAGACGGTGGCCGGCCAGGTCTGGCAGCGCTGGGAGGGCCCGAAGTACGACGCCCTCGTCCGCACGGAGGGCGGGGCGACCACCGTGGTGACCGGCACCGCCTCCTTCGAGCGGCTGACCGAGATGGCGGGCGCGCTCCGCTCCCACCAGGCCTGACCTTCCGACCGCCCACCCCGTCCGGGCATACGGGAAGGGCCCCGCACTCGACGAGTGCGGGGCCCTTCCCGTATGCCGTGCGGCCTGCCCGTGCGGCGGGGCTCAGACGGTGGTGACGACCTCGTCGTAGGCCAGGCGCGGGGAGCGCGGGAACCAGGCGTCCTCGCCCGGCTTGCCGATGTTGACCACCATCAGCGGGGTGTGGTCGTCGTCCAGGAACTCCTTCTGGACGCCGGCGAAGTCCAGGCCGGTCATCGGGCCGGCGGCCAGGCCGGCGGCGCGGACGCCCACGATGAAGTACGCGGCCTGCAGGGCGGCGTTCAGCGTGGCCGAGCCCTCGCGGACCGGGCGCTCGGCGAAGAACATGTCCTTGGCCTGCGGGAAGTGCGGGAGCAGCGCCGGGAGCTCCTCGTGGAACTCGTTGTCGGCGGAGAGGATCGCGACCAGCGGGGCGGCGGCGGTCTTGGGCTGGTTGCCCTCGGCCATGTGCTTGACCAGGCGCTCGCGGGCCTCGGGGGAGCGGACCAGGGTGATGCGCAGCGGGGACTGGTTGAAGGCGGTCGGGCCGAACTTCACCAGGTCGTAGATCGCCTGGACCTGCTCGTCGGTCACCGGCTCGTCGGTGAACGTGTTGGCGGTGCGGGCCTCACGGAAGAGGAGGTCCTGGGCGGCGGGGTCAAGGGCGAGAGACATGCTGCGTACCTTCCGGACTGCAAGGGGAGTCGCTCGTACGGAGTTCAAGCGATGTCCCGACAGTACGCCCGGAATTGGTGAAGGTTCAACCAACCCATCCGGATAGTGATCCGTTTCACTCGTCGCCGAGTCTACGCCAGACCCGCCGCGTGGCGGGACCGAACGCCGGAACGAGGCCCTGCGCCCCGGGCGCCGCCGGCCAGGCGGGACTTTCCGGACATGATCCAGGGGGTGTCCTGCCCCGGAAGCCGCGAGGACCCGCTACCCGGCGTCCTCGTCCTCGCCCCCCGCCTCCTCGGCCTCGGTCGCGCGCTCCGTCGCAAGGGAGGCGTCGAGCCGTGCCCGGGCCCCCTCCAGACGGCGCCGGCAGACCTTGGCCAGCTCCTCGCCGCGCTCCCACAGCGCCAGGGACTCCTCCAGGGTCGTGCCACCCGCCTCCAGGCGGCGCACCACCTCGATCAGCTCGTCCCGCGCCTCCTCGTAGCCGAGCGCCGCCTCTTCCGTGCCGGCTGCCATGTGCTCCACCCTCCGTCGTGTCTGTCTGCTTCTCTGTCCGTGTCATGCGTCGCGCGCCCCGACGCCCGTCCGGCGCCGTTCCCTGTGGCCCCGCGCCCTGCGGTCCCGAGTCGCGCGGTCGTTCGCCGGGCGGTCCGGTCCGCCGTGCCGTGCGGTTCCGCTCAGGAGGGGTCGGCGGCGACGCGGCGGACCGCGAACTCGCCCTCGGCCACCCGGGCCCGCAGTTCCTCGCCGTCCGCGACCTCCTCGGGGGAGCGCACCACCGCGCCGTCCGCCCGCTGGAGCACCGCGTACCCCCGCTCCATCGTCGCGGCGGGCGACAGCGCCCGGACCCGCGCCCGCGTGTGCGACAGCTCGGAGTCCGCCCGGTCCAGGAGGTGCCCGAGCACCCGCCGACTGCGGGCGAGCAGCGCGGCGACCTCGTCCTCCCGGACCTCGACCATGCGCTGCGGATGCTCCATGACGGGCCGCGCCAGCGCGTGCGCCAGACCGCGCTCCTCGCGGTCGAGGAGGCCCCGCACGGTCCGCAGGGCGCGGTCCCGCAGCCCGCGCACCCGGTCCAGCTCCTCCCCGACGTCCGGCACGACCTTCTTGGCCGCGTCCGTCGGCGTCGAGGCGCGCAGGTCCGCCACCAGGTCGAGCAGCGGCGAGTCCGGCTCGTGCCCGATCGCGGAGACCACCGGCGTACGGCAGTCGGCCACCGCGCGGACGAGCCGCTCGTCCGAGAACGGCAGCAGGTCCTCGACGCTGCCGCCGCCCCGGGCGACGATGATCACGTCGACGTCCTCGTGGCCGTCGAGCTCCCGCACCGCCTGGATGACCTGCGGGACCGCCTTCACGCCCTGCACCGCGACGTTCCGCACCTCGAAGGCGACGGCCGGCCAGCGGCGCCGCGCGTTCTCCAGGACGTCCCGCTCGGCCGCCGAGGCGCGGCCGCAGACCAGGCCGACGCGGTGCGGCAGGAACGGCAGCGGCTTCTTCCGGTCGAGCGCGAACAGACCCTCGGCCGCCAGGCTCCGCTTCAGCTGCTCCAGGCGGGCGAGCAGCTCGCCGATCCCCACCGGCTTGATCTCCACCGCCCGCAGCGACAGCTGCCCGCGCGGCGCGTACCACTCGGGCTTCGCGTGCAGGACGACCCGGGCGCCCTCCGACACGACGTCCGCCACCGCGTCGAAGACCTTGCGGTAGCAGGTGACGCCGATCGAGATGTCGTGCGAGGGATCCCGCAGCGTCAGGAACACGACCCCGGCGCCCGGCCGCCGCGACAGCTGCGTGATCTGCCCCTCGACCCAGATCGCCCCGAGCCGGTCGATCCAGCCCCCGATCAGCCGGGAGACCTCACCGACGGGAAGCGGCGCTTCTGCGGACGTAGTCAGACCCATGGACCGAGCGTAACCGCGCGGTACGACAACGTCAGGACCGCGCGGCGGCCCGTACCCCCCGGGCCGCACCCGTGCGCCGGCCTCCTCCACCCGCCGGCACGCGCGTGGCGACCGTTCCCGCTCCACGTCACGCGCGCGTGGGGGCCCGGGTCCGTGCCACGTCACGCGCGCGTGGAGGCCCGGGTCGTGCCCTGGACGGCCAGGACGACGAGGCCGACGCCCAGCCACACCACGCCCACCACCTGCGCGGCGGGGGAGGCCTCGACGATCACCGCGACCAGGATCGCCGCGCCGATCGAGGGCGCGACGACGTGCGCGAGCCAGTTCGGCGGCCCTTCCGCCCGCCGTACGGCGAACCACCCGATCACGCTCGCGTGCAGCAGCACGAACGCCGTCAGAGCACCGACGTCGACCACCGACACGAGGTGGTCGAGACCGTCGTCCTGCCGGGCCGCCCACACCGCCGCGATCATCGTCACCGTCGCCGCCACGAGCAGCGCCACGCGCGGCACGCCCCCGTCCGTACGGGCGAGCAGGTGCGGCAGCCGCCGGTCGCGGCCCATCGCGAAGAGCAGCCGCCCGCCGGCGGCCTGACCCGCGAGCGCCGCGAAGGCCGCGCCGATCGCCTTCGACACGGCCACCAGGTCGTGCAGCCAGCCGCCGACGGACGCGTCCACGGCGTCGTAGAACGCGGTGCCCTGCTTCGCCGGATCGGCCGCGAGCTCGGCCGACGACACCGGTTCGAGCAGCGCCACCAGCCAGGACTGCGCCACGAACAGCACGCCCGCGAGCGCCAGGCAGAACAGCACCGCCCGCGCGACCTTCGCCGAGCCCCCCGTGACCTCCTCCGCGAAGGAGGCGATCGCGTCGAAGCCCAGATAGGACAGGACGGCCACCGACACCGCGCCCAGGACGGCCGCCAGGGAGAAGCCGCTGTCCCCGGTGAGCGGCGACCACCAGTCGCGCCGGGCCCCGTCCCGTACGAGCACCACCACCGCCGACACGACGAAGACCAGCAGGACCGCGACCTCCATGGCGAGCACCGCGAAGCCGACGCGGGCCGCCGCCCGCACCCCCCACAGGTTGAGCAGGGTGGTGACGACCACGGCGATCCCGGTCCACACCCACCGGTCCACCTCCGGGACCAGTGCTTCCATCGCGATCCCCGCGAAGAGGTAGGCGACGGCCGGGATCAGCAGGTAGTCGAGCATCGCCATCCATCCGGCGATGAACCCCGGCCCTTCGCCCAGGCCCTTGCGGGCGTACGTGAAGACCGAGCCGGCCTGCGGGGCGACCCGCACCATCTGCGCGTAGCTGAACGCCGTGAACGCCATGGCGACGGTCGCCACGAGGTACACCAGTGCGACGGCCCCGTCCGACTTGGCGTCGAGCGTGCCGAAGACGCCCACCGGGGCCATCGGGGCGATGAACAGCAACCCGTACACGACCAGGTCACGGAACCCGAGGTTCCGTCGCAGTCCGGTGTGCTCCGCGTCCGCCGTCACCTGCGTTTCCTCGGGCATGGCGTCAGTTTCGGCCACCACTCCGATCAAACCGCTCACCGACGCGGCCTTACGATGGGACGCATGACTGCAACGCCCGCGACGAACCGCCCGAAGCGTGTCCTGCTCGCCGCACCCCGTGGCTACTGCGCGGGCGTCGACCGTGCCGTGATCGCCGTGGAGAAGGCCCTGGAGCAGTACGGGGCACCGATCTACGTACGCCACGAGATCGTCCACAACAAGTACGTCGTCCAGACCCTCGAGCGGAAGGGCGCGATCTTCGTCGACCAGGCGACCGAGGTCCCGCCGGGCAACATCGTGATGTTCTCCGCGCACGGCGTCGCCCCGACCGTCCACGAGGAGGCCCGCCAGGGCCGCCTCGCGACCATCGACGCGACCTGCCCGCTGGTCACCAAGGTCCACAAGGAAGCCGTCCGCTTCGCCAACGAGGACTTCGACATCCTCCTCATCGGCCACGAGGGCCACGAGGAGGTCATCGGCACCTCCGGCGAGGCCCCCGACCACATCCAGCTGGTCGACGGCCCCGGCGACGTCGCCAAGATCGAGGTCCGCGACCCCTCCCGCGTCGTCTGGCTCTCCCAGACCACGCTCTCCGTCGACGAGACGATGGAGACGGTCGACGCGCTGAAGGAGAAGTTCCCGCAGCTGATCTCCCCGCCGTCCGACGACATCTGCTACGCCACGCAGAACCGCCAGACCGCCATCAAGGAGCTCGCCGGCCAGGCCGAGCTCGTGATCGTCGTCGGCTCCAAGAACTCCTCGAACTCGATCCGCATGGTCGAGGTCGCCAAGCAGGCAGGCGTCCCCGCCGCGTACCTCGTCGACTTCGCCAGCGAGATCGACGAGGCCTGGCTCGAGGGCGTCACCAGCGTCGGCCTCTCCTCCGGCGCCTCCGTCCCGGACGTCCTCGTCCAGGAGGTCCTGGAGTGGCTGTCCGAGCGCGGCTACGCGGACGTCGAGATCGTCAAGACCGCCGACGAGTCCCTGACCTTCTCGCTGCCCAAGGAGCTCCGCAACAAGGACCTGCGCGCCGAGGCCGAGAAGCTCGCCGCGGCCGCGCCCGTCAAGGAGTAGCTCCGCACCCGAGCCCTTACCGTGGGTTCATGAACGTCTTCGGAGTGGACATCGGCGGCTCGGGCATCAAAGGCGCCCCCGTGGACCTGGAGCGCGGGGCGCTCGCCGAGGAGCGCCACAAGGTACTGACCCCGCAGCCCGCCACACCCGACGGTGTGGCGGGCTGCGTCGCGGAGGTCGT
Organism: Streptomyces wedmorensis; assembly: GCF_000716445.1. Lineage (GTDB taxonomy): Bacteria > Actinomycetota > Actinomycetes > Streptomycetales > Streptomycetaceae > Streptomyces > Streptomyces wedmorensis. Next base: position 207,172 of record NZ_JNWK01000003.1, on the reverse strand, counting down.
GGCGCACTTCGGGTGGACCGGCCCGGTGGGCGTGACCTTCCCCGGAGTCGTCACCGGCTCCACCATCCGCACCGCCGCCAACGTCGACAAGTCCTGGATCGGCGTCGACGCGGGAAGCCTCATCGGCGACCGCCTCGGCGGCCTCCCGGTGACCGTCCTCAACGACGCCGACGCCGCCGGCGTCGCCGAGATGACCTTCGGCGCCGGCCGGGGTCGCAAGGGCACGGTGATCCTCCTGACCCTCGGCACCGGCATCGGCTCCGCCCTCTTCACCGACGGCCGCCTCGTCCCCAACACGGAACTGGGCCACCTCGAACTCAAGGGCCACGACGCCGAGACCCGCGCCTCCACCAGGGCCAAGGAGGACGAGGACCTCACCTGGGAGCACTGGGCCACCCGGCGCCTCCGCAAGTACCTCGCCCACGTCGAGATGCTCTTCTCCCCCGAGCTCTTCATCATCGGCGGCGGCGTCAGCCGCAAGGCCGACAAGTTCCTCCCGCTCATCAAGGGCATCCGCGCCGAGATCGTCCCCGCCGAACTCCGGAACAACGCCGGCATCGTCGGCGCGGCGATGGCGACGCGCACGGCCTGACGCCGCCGGGACCGGGCCGCACGGCCCGGTCGCCGGTCCCCGCCCGGTCGTCGGGTCCCGCCCGGTCGCCGGGTCCCGCCCGGTCGCCGGGTCCCGCGCGGCTACACGACGGGGCGGCGGCGCGGGGCGCGGGGCGGGTCGGCGGGACCGGGGGAAGGGGCGGCGGACCGGGCGGCGGCGGTGCGCTGCTGGCGCCGGGCCATGTCCCGTACCTTGCGGAAGCTCGCGATGAGACCCGCGACGAGCGTGCCGCCGTACAGCCAGCCGGCGTGCACGGCGAGGGCGGTGACGACGGCCATCGCCTGGCCGCCGATCCCGCCCGTACCGCCCGCGATGGGGACGACACCGACGGCGAAGGCGATGGGGACGGCGATCGGGGCCGTGACGAGGTCGGCGGTACGCACCCAGAGCGCGGTGAGGGCGCTGACGGGCAGGAACAGCAGCCCGTACACGACGGGGGAGCCGCCGAGGAGCAGCAGGTCGAGGAAGCCGAGCGTCAGCATGACGGCGGAGGCGAACAGCCCGGCGCCAAGCCCGGTCAGGCGGGGCGAGGGCAGCCGGCGCAGGGCGAGGACCACGGGCGGCACGGGCCGTGCCCCGCCCGGCCGCCCGGAACCGCGCCCGGGAACGGCGGCGCCCGCCGCCTCGGCGGCCATGGCCCGCTCCACCCGGGCGCCGCCGGGCGCCCGCTCGGACCGGCCGTTCACGCGGTACACGGCCGCGCCCTCCACGAGCGCGGGCGGCGGCGTGACGGGGGTCTGCGGCCGTCGGCGGCCTTGCGGCTGACTTGTCCTGTGCTGCTCCACACCACCAACGTAGGTCGGAAGGGGCCGGGAACCGGGTCCGGGACACGCCCTTTGGGTGACGTTGCGCCCGAGATAGACCGAAGGTCGGCGTCACTGGCCGGTTCCCCCCGCCCGTAAACTGGGGGATCGGCCCCCCGTCCACACCTTCAGGAAGTCGCCACCGTGTCGCTCACGATCGGAATCGTCGGTCTGCCGAATGTCGGCAAGTCGACCCTGTTCAACGCCCTGACCAAGAACGACGTGCTGGCGGCCAACTACCCGTTCGCCACGATCGAGCCCAACGTCGGCGTCGTCGGTGTCCCCGACGCCCGCCTGACCAAGCTCGCGGAGATCTTCTCCTCCCAGCGCATCCTCCCCGCGACCGTCGACTTCGTCGACATCGCCGGCATCGTGCGCGGCGCGAGCGAGGGCGAGGGCCTCGGCAACAAGTTCCTCGCGAACATCCGCGAGTCGGACGCGATCTGCCAGGTCATCCGCGCCTTCAAGGACGAGAACGTCGTCCACGTCGACGGCAAGGTCTCGCCGAAGGACGACATCGAGACGATCAACACGGAGCTGATCCTCGCGGACCTCCAGACGATCGAGAAGGTCCTGCCGCGCCTCCAGAAGGAGATGCGGATCAAGAAGGACACGGCGCCCAAGGTCGCCGCCGTCGAGGCCGCCCAGGCGATCCTGGAGAAGGGCGACACCCTCTTCTCCCAGGGCATCGTCCAGGGCTCGGAGAAGGCGGAGCTCCTCCACGACCTCCACCTCCTCACCACCAAGCCGTTCCTCTACGTCTTCAACGTCGACGAGGACGAGCTGACCGACGACGCCTTCAAGGCCGAGCAGAGCGCCCTGGTCGCCCCGGCCGAGGCCATCTTCCTCAACGCCAAGCTGGAGCAGGACCTCGCCGAGCTCGACGAGGAGGACGCCATGGAGCTCCTCCAGTCCGTCGGCGCCGAGGAGCCCGGCCTCGCCACCCTCGCCCGCGTCGGCTTCGCCACCCTCGGCCTCCAGACCTACCTGACGGCCGGCCCCAAGGAATCCCGCGCCTGGACGATCAAGCAGGGCGCCACCGCCCCCGAGGCCGCCGGTGTCATCCACACCGACTTCCAGAAGGGCTTCATCAAGGCCGAGGTCATCTCCTTCGCCGACCTCGTCGCCACCGGCTCCGTCGCCGAGGCCCGCGCCGCCGGCAAGGCCCGCATGGAGGGCAAGGAATACGTCATGCAGGACGGCGACGTCGTGGAGTTCCGCTTCAACGTGTGACTCTACGTCAAGACAGCGCCCGGCCTGCTTGTTGGCAGGCCGGGCGCTTTCCTCTGTCCGCCTGGGGTCCTCGCCGGCTCGGGGCGTGGCGCGCGTCTCACACCTTGACGACCTCTACGGCGGGGCCGCAGAGGAGCGTCAAGTCCTCGGGGTCGGAAGTGAGGACAGTGACTGGCTGGGGCGCGTTGCGGGCGACGACGGCGAGGGCGGCGTCGATGGCGTACTTATGGCCGTGGAGATGATGGGCGCGAAGGAGGGCGGCGGCTTCGTCGGTGACCGCCTTGGCGATGTCGTGAACGTCGATGCGGGAGAGGACCCACTTGATGCGCGCTGGGTGGATCCGCTCGTAATCGGCCTCAAGGGTGGTCATGGCGCTGGTGGCCACGCGGATGCCCTCCTCCGCTGCGGCCTGGACCAGGGCCACCACGGTGCGGTCCTTGCGGTAGAGCTTGGAGAGTCCTTCGCTGTCGAGCAGTAGGGTGCCGGGCATCAGGCGGCAGCCCCACCGGCCTGCCGGTGGTCATGGCGCAACAGTGCGCGGGCGGCCTCGACCTCCTCGCGCGTGAGCTCGTCGTTGTCCGTCTCGAAGTCTGCGACGATCTCCCGAAGCCGGTCCATGGCGACCCGCTGTTCGAGGGCTTCGGCGACGTAGGCGGAGAAGCCGCCGGGGCCGACATGGGTGCGCACGGCCTCGGCGAGGTCCTCGGGCAGGCTGATCGAGTACTTCCTGCTACCACTCATGGGGCTGATCCTACCAGTGGTAGTAAATCGTTGGGTCGCGGTAGCGCGGGCGGTCCGAGTCCTTCCTCGTCACGTAGCGCTCGATCACGTAGCCGTAGCCGATTTCTTCGGGGTGCTGGGACCGCATCGGTCACCTCTCCGGGTGCAGGTCGGCGCGGTCGATCCAGGTGGGGGCGACGAAGATGTTGTCGCCGGCGGGGGCTTCGGAGGCTTCCAGCAGGGACCAGGTGCGGGATTCTTCGACGAGGTGCTCCCAGGGCATGGTCCAGTCGAGTTCCCAGTCCAGGCCGATGCCGGAGATGCCGTACGTGCTGCCGGCGTCCACGCGCCAGAACTGGGAGTAGAGGATCACCTGGGCGTGGTCGGCGAGGTCGTTGATGATCTCGGCGAAGCGGGCCGAGGGCCAGCCCGGGGCGTCGTCCGCAGCGGTGGCTCGTAGGCGCGCGGTGAGCGGCGGGACGACAGGGGTGCGGGCGCCGAGTTCCGTCAAGGCCCAGCGGATGCCGCCCGGCTCGGTCCAGTCGGGCGGGGTCGCCCGTTCCAGGCAGGCGCGGTAGGCGCGGCGCAGGGGCTCGACCGCGCCGTCGATCTCCAGGCTCGCCAGGGCCATGGCCGCCCATTCGCGGACGGTCGGGTTGTCGCTGTCCAGCAGGCCGATGAGAGCGGGACCGCAACGGGGATCGCCCACCTCCTCGAAGACCTCGATGGCGGTCAGCTGGCCGAAGCCGCCGAGGGAAGGCAGGCCGTTGACGACGGTGGGTATGGCGTCGGCGCCGATCCAGATCAGCTCCGCGCGGGCGTCGTAGGACTCGTCGGCCTTGCCGTCGAGCTGCTGGACGAGTGTCTCGATGTGGGAGGTCATGACGCGGAGTGGTCCCGGCGCCAGAAGGTGGGCAGCCACCAGCAGAGCACCGAGTGGTCGTCGGGCCACGGGGCGCGGTCCTCGGCCGCCCAGTCCTCGAAGGAGTCCCGTGCCAGATCGATGGGGCGCCAGGCGGGGTCGAGCGGCTCGTCCTCGGCCGGCGGGCGGACGAACCGGCGGCCGTGCTCGTCGCAGGCGCCGAAGTCCTGGTAGTTCCGCTGGGCCTCGATCAGGGAGACCTTGTTCGCCCCGCCGCCCATGGTCGGCCAGCGGAACTGGACGCCGTCGTCTTCCCAGAAGCAGATGGGGCAGATCTCGTACGAGCCGGGCATCGCGTCCAGCACGCGGTGTCCGCAGCACGGGCAGGGGTAGGAGTCGCTCACCTGCGCAGTTTCGTTGCAGGTCCCGCCCGTGTGCCATGGATTTCTCTGCCTCGGGACCCCCGGCCAGTCCGCAGCCAGTCCGCAGGACACCCGTAAATGGCTGTCGGGAGCCAGCGCATGCCAACCAGGAAACCCCAGGTCAGAGCCCTGGTTGGGGCTCCGCCGCAGGTCAGGATCAAGGCTCAGACATTCCGCTTCAACGTCTGATCGCACCCGCACCTCGGAAGGGGCCGGACTCCGTGGAGTCCGGCCCCTTCGTGGTGGGGTGGTGGTCCTGGAGGGGTGTAGTACTGCTGGTTCGGGGGCGTCGTGGCGGTCTTCGGGCGATGGGACGGGTTCGGGAGACGAGGGGTGGGGCGCGTGGGGCGGGACGTGCGGGAGGCGGTGGCCAGGGGGGCGCGGCTCTACGAGGCGGCGCAGGCGGTGTGCGGGGACCACGGCAGGGCCGTGGAGGCGGTGCAGGAGGCGCTGAGGCCGCTGCAGGACGAGGCGGTGGCGCGGGAGCTCGGTGCCACGCCCGTCGTCCGGCTCAAGGAGGTCACGCAGGGGCGGCTCCAGTGGGAGGGCATCGAGCGGAGCGGGCTGAGGACCGTCGGGCGGGTGCTCGAAGCGGGCCCTTACCGTCTGCGGCAGATTCCCGGGGTCGGCAGGCAGACCGCCGACCAGATCCTCGCGGCCGCCCGGCGGCTGGCGGAGGCCGCGCACGAGACGGTCGCCGTGCGCATCGACGTGGACCGGCCGGAGCCGCGGACCACCGCGCTCGTCATCGCGCTGCACCTTCTGGTGGAGGCCGGGCCGGACGGGCGGCGGGCGGTCGACACGGCCGAGGGCCTGGTGCGACGGCTCGGTCCGCTGCTCGCCGACGCGAGACCGGCCACCGGGCGGATGCGGATGCTCCTGGCCGGACAGGAGAAGCGGTCCCGGGCGCTCGCCGCGGTCGACGGCATCCGGTCGGTGGTCGCGGACGCGGACCGGGCGGGAGTGCTCGAACTCCTCACCCAGGCGTCGGTGGACCTGCTGCGCGGACCCGCGACCGACGTCGCGGCCTGGGTCGACTTCGAGCTGCGCTCCGCCGAGTACTACGGCGTCCTCGCCGCGATCCCCGGGCGGGCGCCGGAGGTGGGCGCCGCCCAGGGGTTCCTGCCCGACAAGCTCGCGGAGCGCGTACGACGCCAGCGGCTCGACGACTCCTGCCTCAGGGTCTCCCTGCGCGGATACCAGGAGTTCGGCGCGCGGTTCGTCCTCGCCCAGCGCAAGGTGGTGCTCGGCGACGAGATGGGGCTCGGCAAGACCGTCCAGGCGATCGCCGCGCTGACGCACCTGGCCGCCAAGGGACAGAGCCACTTCCTGGTCGTCTGCCCGCCGAGCGTCCTGGTGAACTGGGTGCGCGAGATCGAGGCCCGGAGCACGCTGCGGTCGGTGATCCTGCACGGTCCCGACCGGCACGAGGCGTTCGCCGAGTGGAGGAGCACGGGCGGGGCGGCGGTGACCACCTTCGACGCGCTGCGCGGGTTCCCCGCCCCGGGCGGCGGCGACGTCGCGATGCTCGTGGTGGACGAGGCGCACCTGGTGAAGAACCCGAAGACGCTGCGGTCCCAGGCGGTCGCCCGGTGGGTGGAGTGCTCCGAGCGGGCCCTCCTCATGACCGGCACGCCGATGGAGAACCGGGTCGGGGAGTTCCGCAACCTCGTCCGGATGCTCCGGCCCGACCTCGCGGACTCGCTCACCCAGGGGGACGCCGCCACCGGCTCGGTCGACTTCCGCAAGGCCGTCGCACCGGTCTATCTGCGGCGCAACCAGAAGGACGTACTCGCGGAGCTGCCCGCCCTCCAGCACACCGACGAATGGGAGGAGCCGAGCGTCTCCGACGAGGAGGCCTATCGGGAGGCGGTCCGCGCCGGCAACTTCATGGCGATGCGCAAGGCCGCGTACGCGCGCCCCGAGAAGTCGGCCAAGCTGGAGCGGCTCCGCGAGATCGTCCGGGAGGCCGGCGAGAACGGGCAGAAGACGGTGGTCTTCTCCTACTTCAAGGACGTGCTCGGCGTGGTGGCGGAGGCTCTCGACGGGGGTGTCCCCGTGCACGGTCCGCTCACCGGCGAGGTCCCGCCCGCGCGACGGCAGCAGGTCGTCGACGACTTCGCGGCCGTGTCGGGGCCCGCGGTGCTGCTGGCGCAGATCCAGGCGGCGGGCATCGGCCTCAACATGCAGGCCGCGTCCGTCGTCGTCATCTGCGAACCCCAGATCAAGCCGACCATCGAGCAGCAGGCGGTGGCCCGCGCCCATCGCATGGGCCAGGTCAGGCGGGTGCGCGTGCACCGGCTGCTCGCCACCGGCGGGGTGGACGAGCGCCTGGTCAGGATCCTGGAGCGCAAGACACGCCTCTTCGACGCGTACGCCCGCCGCAGCGCCGTGGCCGAGGCCACCCCCGACGCCGTCGACGTGTCGGACACGGGGATCGCCCGCAGGATCCTGGAGGAGGAGCAGGTGCGGCTGGGCCTGGTGGAGGAGGCGCGGGCGGCGGACGCCCCGCCGGAAGCGCCCTGAGCGCCGGCCGGTCTCCCGGCGCGGTGCGTCCCCCGGTCCGGCCGGTCTCCCGGCGCGGTGCGTCCCCCGGTCCGGCCGGTCTCCCGGCGCGGTGTGTCGCCGTGTCCGGATAGCGACGGCGTCGGTGGGGGCGTGGAACGGCGTGGGCCGAGGGGGCCTCTACTCGCAAGTATCCTCGAACGCCGGGGATGGGGGGCTTGAGGGACAGGGATCGCGGAGGTATCAGGTGGAGTTCAGGCTGCTCGGCTCCGTTGCGTTGGTGGCGGAGGACAGGGACGTAGCCTTGGGGCCCGCCAAGCGGACGAGTCTGCTCGCCATGCTGTTGCTGCGGCCCAACAGCGCGGTGAACGTCCAGCAGCTGATCGACGCGCTGTGGGAGGACGAGCCGCCCACGCACGCCAAGACGGTGCTCCAGGGCCACGTGTCGCGACTGCGGGCACTGCTGGCGGAGCACGGGGCCGCGGAGTACGGCGTCGAGCTCGCGACCCAGGGGTCGGCGTACGTGCTGCGGATGCCGGAGTCGTTGGTGGACGCGCACCGGTTCGAGGAGCTCGTCGGCCTGGCGGGAGTGCAGCGGCAGCCCGCCGACGCGGTGCGGATGCTGCGGGAGGCGCTGTCGTACTGGCAGGGGCCCGCGCTCACCGGCACCGTGCACAGCAGGCCGCTGGAAGCGGCGGCCGGAGGCCTCGAAGAGCTGCGGCTCGCGTCGGTGGAGGCGCTGGCGGAGGCGTACGGGAAGCTCGGCGAGCACGCCAGGGCCGCCGCCGTGCTCCGGACCGAGGCCGTCGCGCATCCCCTGCGCGAGTCCCTGGCGGCCGCGCTGATGCTGGCGCTCGGCCGCTCGGGGCGCCAGTCGGACGCGATCGACTGGTACCACAGGACCCGGCGGCTGCTCGCCGAGGAGCTGGGCGTGGACCCGGGCGAGACGCTCGCCGAGGCGTACGCGACCCTGCTCCGCTCCGCCGAACCCGTCACCGCGCCCCGCCCCGCCGTCCCGGCCGACGTCGCGGTGCCGGAGGGGCTGCCGCGGGCGCCGCGCGGCTTCACCGGCCGGGGCGCGGAACTGGCCGCGCTCGACCGGGCGGTGTCCTGCGAGGAGGCGCCGGTGTGCCTGGTCACCGGGCCCGCCGGCGTCGGCAAGACCGCGTTCGCCGTGCACTGGGCGTACAAGCGGCGCGCCGACTTCCCCGACGGGCGGCTCTTCGCCGACCTGCGCGGCTTCAGCGAGACCCAGGCGCCCGAGACGGCCGCCGTGCTGCGGGAGTTCCTGCTCGCGCTCGGCGTCCCGCCGCAGCGCATTCCGGAGGCCGTCGAGGCGCGGGGCGCGCTGTTCCGCACGCTCACCGGCGGGCGGCGGCTGCTGGTCGTCCTCGACAACGCGCGCTCCTCCGAGCAGGTCAGGCCGCTGCTGCCGGGCGGCGACCACTGCACGACCGTGATCACCAGCCGTGACCGGCTCGGCGGCCTCATCGCCTCCGACGCCGCCCGGCCGGTGCCGCTGCGGCACCTTCCGGCGGCCGACTCGACGGCCCTGCTCACGACCGTGCTCGGCGCGGAGCGGGTCGCCTCCGAGCCCGAGGCCGCCGAGCGGCTCGCCGGGCTCTGCGACGGGCTGCCGCTCGCGCTGCGGGTGACGGCGGCCCGCCTGGCCGAACGGCCGCAGTGGACGCTGGGCGCGATGGTCGGCGAACTCGCCGACGAGCAGAGCCGGTTGACGCTGCTCGACGTGGAGGACCGGGGGGTGTCGGCGGCGCTGCACCTCACCGTCCAGCAGCTGCCGGAGTCCGCCGCCCGGCTGTTCCGCGCGATCGGCCTGCACACCGGCTCCGACCTGGACCGTTTCGCGGCGGGCGCACTCGCCGGCACGTCCCCCGCGCAGGCCTCCGTCGACCTGGACCGGCTCGCCGCCGCGCACCTGCTCAGCGAGTCCGTCCCGGGCCGCTGGACGCCGCACGACCTGGTGCGCCTGTACGCCCGCCACCTCGCCCCGCAGGCCGATCCCGAGGGCCTGCTCCGGCTCGTCGACCACTACCTCTACACGGGTCTGGCGGCCGACGCCGCCGCCGAACCGGGCTCCCAGCCCTGCTACTCGCTGCCCGCCGACGTCCGACGGCCGGCCGCCACGAGGGAGTTCGAGGACCGCACGGCGGCCCTGGACTGGTACGTGGCCGAACGTCCCGCCCTGGAGGGCGCGGTGGCCGCCGCCGCGGCCCTCGGTCTGCACGACCGCGCCTGGCGGCTCGCCCTCGTGCAGTGGCCGCTCATGCTCATGCGGATCGGGGACGGCTGGACGCCGCTCCTGGAGGCCGGTCTCGCCTCGGCCGTGCACGTGGGCGACCTCGACGCCCAGTCGCGGTCCCGGGCGCTGCTGGGCTGGATCCTGCACGAGGAGGGCCGGGACGCCGAGGCGCTCGTCCACCTGGAGAAGGCGCCCGGTCTCGCGGCCCGCGCGGGCGACGCCATCAGCGAGGCGATCGCCTACGTCAACTACGCCGCCGTCCTCGACGCGACGGGGGAGCACGAGCGGGCCGGGCTGCTGATGATGCACGCGGTCTCGCTCGCCGACCGCACCGGGCACCCGTCCACGCAGGTCCTGACGCTCCAGCACCTGGCCGGGCACTGCCTGAAGGCGGAGGACTACGCGGGGGCCCTCGCCCACACCGTTCGCGCCGGGGAACTGGTCGCGCCGGACGCGGTGGTCGTCCGGGCGCAGCTGCAGATCGTGCGGGGCGAGGCGCTGGCCGGCATCGGCCGCCTCGACGAGGCTGCTGACCAGCTGGAACGGGCGATCGCGGCGTCGGAGAAGGCAGGTTTCACGGAAGGTTCGGCGCGGGCCACGGAGCGCCTGTCGCGGCTGTCAGCGGATCGTTAGCGGTACGCAAGCGGGACGGCAGCGCGGGGCGCGAAGCTGGATACAGCACCGAGCACGGAGTCACGTGCGCCGACCGACCGCGTCAACGGGGGAACACCACCATGCGCAACCACCGCAAGAACACCGTCCTGGCCGCCGCCGCCATCGCCGCCCTCTCGCTGGGCCTGACCGCCTGCGGCGGCGGTGACGACGCCACCGGGGCGAAGGACGCGGGCAGCGCCGCCGCCTCGCAGTCGGCCGGCGGTTCGGCCGCCGGCGGTACGGCGGACCAGGCGGCCACCAAGGGCGGCTCGGGCTCGGCCGGCGGCTCCACCGCCACGTCCTCCTCGTCCGGCGGGTCCTCCTCCGGTTCCACCGGCTCCACCGGTTCCGGTTCCACCGGTTCCACCGGCGGTTCGAAGACCTCCGGCGCGGCCCCCGCCTGCGCCTACGGCGACGTCAAGATCACGGCGAAGAAGGCCGACGAGGTCCCGACCGAGCACATCGTCCTCACCGCCACCAACACCTCCGGCAGCGCCTGCACCCTGCTCCAGTACCCGCTGATCGCCTTCGGCCCGATCCAGACCGCCAAGGACGTCCCGGCCGTGGCGAAGAGCAAGCCCGCCGCCCCGATCGTCCTCAAGGCCGGCGAGCCCGCCTACGCGAACGTGCGCGTCGCCCTCGGCGGCGCCCACGAGGACAACAAGGTCGTCGGCGAGTTCAACGTCAACCTCTTCTCCGCCGACGGCCCGGCCGAGGGCAGCATCGTCGTCAAGGCCCCCGCCGGCGGGCTCGCCGTCGACGAGGCCGCCGCCAAGACGGGCTACTGGACCTACGAACTCCGCAACGGCGCCGACGAGTTCTGATCCACCCCGCGACCCCGCGGACCCCGGTGCGGCTTCAGGGGGCCAGGCCCGTCTTGGCGCCCGCGCCGCACAGGGGGAGGACCGTGAGGCCCGGGCGGGGCGGGGCGGCGCTGACCGCGGCCCAGCAGGCGGCCGCCGTGGGTTCGACGAAGAGGCCGCGGGCGGCGAGGTCGCGCTGGGCGGCGCGGATCCGGTCGTCGGCCACGGTGAGGAAGGTGCCGCCGGTGTCCCGTACCGCGCGGAGGATCTGGCGGGCGCGGGGAGGGGCCGTGATGGCGATGCCCTCGGCGAGGGTGGGGAGGGCGGCGGCGGGGGCGGCGAGGTCGTCCGCGCCGGCGTGGAAGGCGGCGGCCAGCGGGGAGACGGCCGCCGCCTGCACGGCCACGAGGGCGGGCCGGGTGTCGGTGAGGCCGTGGCGGTGGAGTTCGTCGAGGGCGAGGGCGGCGCCGAGGAGGAGGGTGCCGTTGCCGACGGGGACGACGATCGTGTCGGGGAGGCGGCCGCCGAGCTCCTCCCAGAGCTCGTAGACGTAGGTCTTGGTGCCGTGGGTGAAGTACGGGTTGTGGACGTGCGAGGCGTAGAAGGTGCCGGGTTCGTCGGCGGCCGCCCGGGCGGCCCTGGCCGTGGCCTCGCGGTCGCCCGGCACCTCGACGACGCGCGCCCCGTGCGCCCGGATCTGGTCCAGCTTCTTGGGGGAGGTGCCGGCGGGGACGTACACGACGGTGTCGAGCCCGGCCCGTGCCCCGTACGCGGCGACCGCCGTGCCGGCGTTGCCGCTGCTGTCGGCCACGATCCGTTCGAGGCCTCCGGAGCGGGCGAGCCGCAGCGCGTGTGCGGCGAGCATCACGGCGCCGCGGTCCTTGAACGACAGGGTCGGCATGAGGAAGTCGAGTTTGGCCGAAACCGAGTCGGTGAGGGGGACGAGGGGCGTACGGCCCTCGCCGAGGGTCACCTCGGGCGCGCACGGCATCGGAGGCAGCGCTTCCGTGTAACGCCACAATGAATTCACACGTGACGCGAGTGACGGGAGGGGCACCGGACCGCCCGCGAAGTCGAGGTCCCAGGGGCCGCGGCACTTCGGACAACACCAGGTGAGCGCGGACGTGGCCGTGCGGACGTGGCAGCGGGGACACACGTAGGCGGTCATGGTGTTCAGCATGGCAGCCGTGTGGCGCGGGCGTTACGGGCCGCCGGGGGCCCTTGTGGGATTCCTATGGATCAGTCAATCTTTCGCTCGGCAGCCGGACGTTCGAAACGGCGTGGACATCTTCTGTCGGCTTGTCATGTCCTCGCCATATTCGAATGTTCCCGCCGCATCCCCACGGCAGTGCACACCCCCCACGAGGAGGACCCTCCCCATGTCAGTGACGCGAGACGCACGTCGTCGAACCGCCACCGCCGCGGCCATAGCCGTCGCCGCCCTCGCCCTCGGCTCGCTCTCCGCCCTCCCGGCCGCCGCCTCGCCGGCCGCCCCGGAAGGCGTCATCGCCAACGCGGGCGCCGAAGGCACCATCGCGGGCAGCTACATCGTCACCCTCGACGAGTCGGCGCAGGCGGAGACCGCTCAGGGCCGCGCCGTCGCCGCCAAGTTCGGGGCGAAGATCAAGCGGACGTACACCTCCGCGATCAACGGCTACTCCGTGGAACTCTCCGAGGCGCAGGCGCGGAAGCTCGCGGCCGACCCGGCCGTCCGGTCCGTCGTCCAGAACCGCGTCTTCCACGTCGACGCCACCCAGCCCTCCCCGCCGTCCTGGGGCCTCGACCGGATCGACCAGAAGGCCCTTCCGCTGAACCAGAGTTACACCTACCCGGACAGCGCGGGCCAGGGCGTCACGGCGTACGTCATCGACACCGGCGTCCGCATCAGCCACAGCGACTTCGGCGGCCGCGCCTCCAACGGCTACGACGCCATCGACAACGACAACACCGCCCAGGACGGCCACGGCCACGGCACCCACGTCGCCGGCACCGTCGCGGGCTCGTCGTACGGCGTCGCCAAGAAGGCGAAGATCGTCGGCGTCCGCGTCCTCGACGACTCCGGCTCCGGCACCACCGAGCAGGTCGTCGCGGGCATCGACTGGGTGACGCGGAACGCAGTCAAGCCGGCCGTCGCCAACATGAGCCTCGGCGGCGACGTCGACACCGTCCTCGACCAGGCCGTCCGCAACTCGATCGCCTCCGGCGTCACCTACGCGGTCGCCGCCGGCAACGAGACCGACAACGCCGCCAACCACTCGCCCGCGCGGGTGGCCGAGGCCATCACGGTCGGCGCCACGACGTCGAGCGACGCCAAGGCCAGCTACTCCAACTACGGCAGCGGCCTCGACCTCTTCGCCCCCGGCTCCTCCATCAAGTCGTCCTGGAACACCGGCGACACCGCCACCAACACCATCTCCGGTACGTCGATGGCGTCCCCCCACGTCGCCGGCGCCGCCGCCCTCTACCTGGCGGACAACCCCACGGCGACCCCCGCGCAGGTCTCCACGGCCCTCGTGAACGCCGCCACGCCGAACGTCGTCACCAGCCCCGGCAGCGGCTCCCCGAACCGGCTCCTGTACGTCGGCGGCGGCACCACCCCGCCGCCCACCGGCCCGAAGTTCGAGAACACCGCGGACTACGCGATCAACGACAACGCGACCGTCGAGTCCCCGGTCACCGTCAGCGGAGTCTCCGGCAACGCGCCCTCCGGCCTCCAGGTGCCGGTGAACATCGTCCACACCTACATCGGTGACCTCCAGGTCCAGCTGATCGCCCCGGACGGCTCGGCGTACACCCTGAAGGCCTTCGGCACCGGCGGCAGCGCGGACAACATCAACACCACGTACACCGTGAACGCCTCCTCGGAGGTCGCCAACGGCACCTGGAAGCTGCGGGTCACGGACAACGCGTCCATCGACACCGGGAAGATCGACTCCTGGGCCCTGCAGTTCTGAGCCACGGCTGAACCATGAACACCGAGGGGCGGTCGCCGGCGGGCGACCGCCCCTCGGCGTCCCCGCGCGGTCGCCCCCGCCTTCCCGTCCGTTCCACTCGGCCACGTACGATGCGCGCCCGATCGTTTGTTCGCGCCGCCGCCCCGAAACAGGAGCACCGTACCCGTGGAGCCGACCCAGCCGACCCCGCCGCCCCCGTCGCCGGAGGGAGTGCCGCAGCAGGGAGCCCCGCAGTCGCAGGGATGGCCCGCCCCCGGCCCGTACACCTCCCCGGGGATGCCGTACGCGTACGGTCAGCCCGGGATGCCGGGCGCCGTTCCCTACGGGCAGCCGCGGCGGAGCACCAACGGCCTCGCCGTCGGCTCCCTCGTCTCCGGCATCGTCTGCTGCCTCCCGCCGCTCGGTCTGGTCCTCGGGCTCATAGCCCTCCCGCAGATCAGGAAGAAGGACCAGGCGGGCAAGGGGCTGGCGATCGCGGGCATCGTACTCTCCGCGGTGAGCTGCCTGCTGCTCGTCGTCGGCCTCGTGACCGGCGGTATCGGTTCGGCGTGGGACGGCTTCAAGGAGGGCGTGGACGAGGCGTCCCGCTCGAAGTCCCCGGCGTCGCTGCGGACCGGGCAGTGCTTCCTGGACGACGACAAGCTGGAGGACTTCGCGACGGAGGTCGAGGTCGTCGACTGCGACCTGGCGCACGACGGCGAGGCGACCGGCCGCTTCAAGATCACCGGCTTCGACAAGTGGCCCGGCGACGACGCGCTCGACGAGGTGGCGGAGAAGCGCTGCGACACGATCAACACGGCGTACGCGCTGGACACCTGGGCCGTTCCCACGGACGTCTGGACGTACTACTACCTGCCCAGCAGCCAGACGTGGCGCGGCGGCGACCGGACCGTGATCTGCGCGTACGCCACGGAGGGCGACCCCTACAAGGGCTCGGTGCGTTCCGACACCACCACCCTGAACGCGGACCAGACGTCCTTCCTGAGGGCCGTCAACCCCATCGAGACGACCGTGTACGCGGAGCCGGAGGACGACCCGGACGAGGACTTCGCCGCCAACAAGGCGTGGGCCGGCGAGATGCTGAAGGCCGTCGACGCGGCGCGCGAGGGGCTCAAGGGGCGGCACTGGCCCGCCGCCGCCAACGGCCCGGTCGCGGAGCTCGGCACCACCCTCGACGCGGCCTCGAAGAAGTGGCGCAAGCTGGCGGAGGCGGCCGACGCGGAGGCGTACTGGGCGGATTACGAGGACGCCTGGGACCTCCTGCCCGAGGACCTCGGCGCGGACGTCCGGACCGCCCTCGACCTGACGGACACGCCGCCGGTGGAGGAGGAAACCTCGGCCTGAGCCGCCGCCGGAGGCCGGTCGGCGTCGCGCCGGTTCGGCCTGCGGCGGCGGTCAGGGCCGCGTGCGGTCCCGTGCGGGGCCGCGGCGGTCATCGGGGGGCCAGGGCCTGTGAGCTGCCGGGCCCGGGGCGTCAGCGGCGGGTCAGGCCGCGGTCGATCGCGGTGATCAGTTCACCGTTCGGGGTGTCGCCGTCGAGGGACCAGACCATGGCGCCGCCGAGTCCGTGCTGCCGGACGTAGGACGCCTTGGTGCGCAGGACGGTGGAGTCGTCGTAGGTCCACAGGGTGGTGCCGTCGAAGAGCCAGGCGTGGCCGCCGCGCGGCCCCCGGTAGAGCTTGTACGTCCCCGAGTCGGCCAGTTTCCTCAGGTGCTTGTAGTCCTCCGAGCCGGCGACCCAGGTCGCGGGGGCGGGGCCCGCGGCGGGCTGTCCGAGGCCGTCGCCGCCGCCTGTGACGCCGGTCCAGCCCTGGCCGTAGAACGGCATGCCCACCACGAGCTTGTGGGCGGGGGCGCCGCGGCGCAGCCAGGCCTTGACGGTCTGGTCGACGCTGAAGTCGTTCCTGGCGAAGAGCGCGGACTGCTGGGCGGTGGTCTTCTCGCCGGAGACGTGGAAGTCGTAGCCCTGGAGATTGACGAAGTCGAAGTCCCGGATGATCTTGGGGACTTCGAAGCCCGCGTCGATCTTGGCGGGCGCGGTGGGGACGTACGCGCTGAGGTCGTAGTGCCTGCGCTGCGGCAGCGAGCGCCCGTAGGCGTCGAGCTGGACGCGGAACTCCCGTACCAGCTTGGTGAAGTTGGGCTTGTCCTCCGGCCGGATCACGTTGCCGGGGGCGCCGTCCGAGCCGGGCCACTCCCAGTCCAGGTCGATCCCGTCGAAGACCCCGGCCGCCGCGCCGGCGCCGCCGCGCGCGCCGTCGACGGGCAGGTTTCCCTTGATGTAGGTGTCGATGCAGGAGGCGACGAGGGCCTTGCGGCCGGCGTCGGTGCGCACGGCGTCGGAGAAGTGGGCGGAGCCGCTCCAGCCGCCCAGCGAGATCATGACCTTGAGGCCGGGGTGCTCGGCCTTGAGCTCGCGCAGTTCGTTGAAGTTGCCGGCCAGGCGCTGGTCGGCCGTGTCGGCCACGCCGTCCACGGAGTTGGCCGCGTCCACCGGGCGCACGTAGTCGGCCCAGGGGTCGGAGCCGGGGGCGTTGCCCATGAGGCACTTGCCGTCCGGACCGATCACGCCGAAGGCGTAGTTGACGTGGCTGAGCTTGGCGGCGGTGCCGCTCGTCTCCAGGTCCTTGACCTGGAAGTTCCTTCCGTAGATGCCCCATTGGGTGAAGTAGCCGATGCGCTTCAGGGCGGGTGCGTGCGCGGTGGGCCGGTGCGCGTCGGAGGACTGGTGCGCTTCGGCGGTCGGAGTCAGGGTGGCGAGGAGGCCGAGGGTGGCGGCGGCGGCCGCGCCGAAGGTCAGCTTGGTCATGGCTGTGGGACGCATGGGCTCGTTCCTGTGCGAGGCGGGATGGAGCGTGCGGTGGGTCCGGGAGGTTCAGGCAGGAACGTATTGGTCTGTACCAATGGGGGTCAAGGGGTCCGGCGTCGCCTATCCGGGGTGACCCTCGGTAGCAAGCCCTCTCGCCCAGGTGTCATCACTTCGAGTGAAACTTTGGCCCATGCTTGCGGATCGCCACCGTCGGTTGTCAGTCTGTTGCTGTCAGTCAACCTGAGGGGAGTGTCCAGTGACGTTCGGTGAGCAGCCCGCCTATCTGCGCGTGGCGAGCGATCTGCGGGAGAAGATCGCCAACGGCTCGCTTCCCCCGCATACCCGCCTCCCCTCGCAGGCACGCATCCGCGAGGAGTACGGGGTGTCGGACACCGTCGCGCTGGAGGCCCGCAAGGTGCTCATGGCCGAAGGGCTCGTGGAGGGGCGCTCGGGTTCCGGCACGTACGTGCGGGAGCGCCCCGTGCCGCGGCGCATCGCCCGCTCCGGCTACCGCCCCGCCGCCGGCGCCACCCCCTTCCGCCAGGAGCAGGCGGCCGAGGGTGCCCGCGGCACCTGGGAGTCGAACAGCGAGCAGGAGCCGGCGAGCGTCGAGGTCGCCGAGCGGCTCGGCATCGAGCCGGGGGAGCGGGTGATGCGCACGCGGTACGTGTACCGGGACGGGGGCGAGCCCATGATGGTCTCCACCTCCTGGGAGCCGCTCGCCGTCACCGGCCGGACGCCGGTCATGCTGCCCGAGGAGGGGCCGCTCGGCGGCTGCGGCGTCGTGGAGCGCATGGCCGCGATCGACGTGGTCGTGGACAACGTGGTGGAGGAGGTCGGGGCCAGACCCGGCCTCGCCGAGGAACTCCTCGCGCTCGGCGGGGTCCCCGGGCACGTGGTCATGGTCGTCGAGCGGACCTATTACGCCTCCGGCCGCGCCGTCGAGACGGCCGACGTCGTCGTCCCCGCCGACCGCTACCGCATCGCCTACCACCTGCCGGTGCGCTGACACCCGCGCCCGCCCGCGTATGCGGCAGCCGATGGGGCTGCCGCCCGCGCCGCCCCGCGTTCGTGGGGGCCGGCGGCTGCTCCTGTGCGCCCGATGAGGGAGTCGATGCGTGAGGTTCGGCCTCGTTGCGTCGGTTCCCGGCCGATCCGTATCTCTTTGTGAAAACGCATATCCGCTGTGTGAAGGTCAGGCGTAAGCTCCGGCATATGCGGATTGAGGTTTCCCGGAGATCCTCGACGGCGCCCGGACCCGTGGAAGGAGCAGCCCGATGACCGACGGTGGCCCCCTCCTGCCTTGGCTCGTCATACGGCAGGACGACAACGGCAATCGCTACCGGGTGGGGCGGTACGCGACCAAGGACGAGGCCCAGAAGATCGCGGACAGTCTCGACGACCGCGGTCACAAGCAGCTCTACTGGGTCGAGCACATCGGTACCCCCGCTCTCTGAGCCCGGCGGTCGCCGACCGGGCCGGGCTACGCTCGCGCCCATGACGGAACGCACCACCGACCCCGCCCCGACCCGTGAGCCCGGCGCCGTGGTCGTCGTCGCGGGAGCCCTGTACGACGGGGGGCGGCTGCTCGCCGCCCGCCGCAGCGCCCCCGTCGAGCTCGCCGGCCGCTGGGAACTGCCCGGCGGCAAGCTCGAACCGGGCGAGACCGGAGAAGAGGCGCTGGTCCGCGAGCTCCGCGAGGAACTCGGCGTGGAGGTCGAGCCGGGCGAGCGCATCCCCGGCGAGTGGCCCCTGAAGCCCGGTTACGTCCTGCGGGTGTGGACCGCCCGGCTGCTCTCCGGCACACCGCGCCCGCTGGAGGACCACGACGCGCTGCGCTGGCTTGCCCGGCACGAGCTGGACTCGGTCGACTGGCTCGACCAGGACCGCCCCGCCGTGGCCGAGGCCGGGCTGAGGCTGCCGGAGGCGCCCGCCGACGGAGCGCGGGACTGAGTCTCTACGCCGTTCGTGCCACCGTGCGCCCGCTGGTGCAACCCGTACGATATCCCGCCCCGAATATCGGGTATGTCCAGATTGATCCCTTGAAAGGGGACGTGGCCCTTCCTGCTGACACACGGCTGGGGAAGTGATCAGGTGTGATCGACACCGACGGCGACCGCGCCGAGTGGAACTTCCCCGCGGAGGCGAACGCCGTGCGCACGGCCCGCCACGCCGTGCGCGAGACCCTGCGGGCCTGGGAGCTCGACGCGGCCCTCGGTGATGTGACCGTCCTGCTGGTCAGCGAGCTGGTGACCAACTCCCTGCGGTACGCCTCGGGCCCGATCGGGGTCCGGCTCGTCCGCACCCACCCCGGCGGCGCCGACCCGGCCCACCCGCCGGCGCTGCTCGTGGAGGTTTCCGATCCGCTTTCGGATCCGCCGACCGCGCGTGCCCCGGGACCCGAGGACGAGGGGGGCCGCGGCCTCGGCCTCGTGGCCTGTTCCGCCCGCCGCTGGGGGACCCGTAAAGGAAGGACGGGCAAAACCGTATGGTTCGAGCTGGCTCTCCCTGGTGAGTAAACAGGGAGGGACAACGATCACCGGTACTCGGCACGGGACGACCGAGACCACCCTGTGATCGGGAACGTCGTGCCGTCGGGGCCTGCCGTATTGAATACTGCGGGCATGGCCGATCCGGTGCGGTGAGCTGGAGGGGACGGTCGCGTGAGCGAGATATCCGAGACGGCGAGCGGCGGCGTCGTGTGGCAGAGCAGCCCGCCCGGCTCCATTTATGACTACATCCGGGTCGCCTCCTTCTCGATCGGGCCCGACGGCCTCGTCGAGCAGTGGAGCCGACGGGCCGTGGACCTCTTCGGGGTGACCGCCGAGGAAGCCAGGGGCAAGGACCCCGTCGAGGCCTTCATGCCCGCCGACCTGCGCGAGCGCGGTCACCGACGGGTCAGGGAGATCCTCGACGGCAAGGAGTGGACGGGACTCGTCCCCTTCCGTCTGCCCGGCGAGGAGCAGCCCCACGGCATCGCCGAGATGTACGTGATGCCGAGCGAGACCGAGACCGGGGAACGGGCCGCGCTCTGCATCGTCGTCGATGTGCGCGCCCTCCGGCGCATCGAGACGGACCTCGCCGCTTCCCAGGCGATATTCGGCCAATCTCCCTTCGGCTTCCTCCTCTTCGGCACGGACCTCACGGTGAAGCGGGCCAACCGGCGCTTCGCCACCGTCTTCGGCGGCTCGGCCGACGACCACCGTGGCCGCACCGTCCACGACTACCTCACCCGGCCCGAGGCGGACCGCATGACCACCGCCCTCCAGCGGGTCCTGGACACGGGGGAGTCCGTCACCGACTTCCGGATCGTCGGCGCCGCACCCGGTGCCCGCGACCGCCGCCACTGGTCCATCAACCTCTACCGGGTCCACAGCGGCTCCGGCCGCCCGGTCGGCGTCGCCGGCCTCGGCATCGACGTCACCCGCCGGCACAACGCGGCCAGGGAGGCCGCCAGCGCCCGCCGCAACCTCGCCCTCCTCAACGAGGCGGGGGCCCGCATAGGCAACTCCCTCGACCTGGAGGCCACCGCCCGCGAGCTCCTCGACGTCGCCGTCCCCGGCTTCTGCGACCTCGCCTCCGTCGACCTCTACCAGGGCCTGCTGACCGGCGACGAGGCCCCGCCCGGCCGATGGGGCAGCTCCCACGACGTCGGCTACGGGGCGGGCAGCGCCGAACTCCGCAGGGTCGCCTTCGCCAGCGCCGTCTCCGACACCCCCCTCAGAACCGACGAGGGCCACGCCCCGGACAGCGGCTGTTGCGGGCCCGTCCCCATCGAGGTCGGAGCCGTCCACCGCTACCCGTTCAACTCGCCGTGCGCCGGGGCCCTGCGCACCGGCCGCGTCCGGACGGTGCCGGGCGCCGACGGCGAACTCGTCCAGTCCACCCTGGTCGTGCCGATGGTCGCCCACGACATCGTCGTCGGCCTCGTCCAGTTCTCCCGCACCAAGGGCAGCGAACCCTTCGGGGAACGCGACCGGGCCCTCGCCGTCGAACTCGCCGCCCGCGCCGCCGTCTGCATCGACAACGCGCGCCTCTACCGCCGCGAGCACGAACGGGCCCTCATCCTCCAGCGCAGCCTGCTGCCGCCCGGCGACCCCGAGGCGGCCGGCCTCGACATCGCCTGCCGCTACCTGCCCGGCACCACCGCCACCGAGGTCGGCGGCGACTGGTTCGACGTCATCGAACTGCCCGGCCACCGCACCGCCCTCGTCATCGGGGACGTCATGGGCCGCGGCCTGCGCGCGGCCGTCGCCATGGGCGAACTGCGCACCGCCGTCCGCACCCTCGCCCAGCTCGACCTGGAGCCGGCCGAGGTCCTGTCGCACCTCGACGAGATCGCCCGCGGACTCGGCGCCCCCATCGGCGCGCAGCAGTCCCGCAGCCAGAAGTCCCGGGGCCCCGAACTCTCCGAGGTCTACCTCGCCACCTGCGTCTACGCCGTCTACGACGCCGTCACTCGCCGCTGCACCTTCGCCAACGCCGGGCACCTCCCGCCGGTGCTCGTCGTACCCGGCGAAGAGGCCGCGCTGCTCGACGTACCCCCCGGGATGCCGCTCGGGGTGGGCGGCGAGCCCTTCGAGGAGGTCGAGGTCGAGCTGCCGGAGGGCGCCCTGCTCGCCCTCTACACCGACGGCCTCGTCGAGTCCCGCGACCATCCCCTGGACGAGGGCCTCAACGCCTTCCGACGGGCCCTCACCGACCCGGCACGGCCGCTCGAGGACGTCTGCGACCGCGTCCTGAACAGCCTGAACACCGGGCACGGCGAGGACGACATCGCCCTCCTCATGGCCCGGATCCAGGGCCTCCCCAGCGAGGCCGTCGGCGACTGGCAGCTGCCCAGGGAACCCCGCTCGGTCGGCCGGGCCCGCGAACTCGCCCGCGCCCAGCTCGCGGCCTGGGACCTCGAACCGCTCGTCGACACCGTCGAACTCCTCGTCAGCGAACTCGTCACCAACGCGCTGCGGTACGGCGAGGGCGAGATCAGGCTGCGGCTGCTGCGCGACCGCACCCTCGTCTGCGAGGTCTGGGACGCGGGCCTGGTCCAGCCGAGGCGCCGGCGGGCCCGGGACACCGACGAGGGCGGCCGCGGCCTCCAGCTCGTCGGTCTGCTCTCCGCCTCCTGGGGATCGCGCCGCACCCCGCGCGGCAAGACCGTCTGGTTCGAACTGGACCTGCCGGGCGCCGAAGGGGTCGCGGAGCCCACGGTGGAGCAGCTCCTCAGCATGTTCTGAGGCGGGCAAGGACCCGGACGGCAACCGCAGGAGACGCCGGATCAGCCCTTGAGCGCGGCCAGCCGGGCCTCGATCTCGGCGCTGTCGCCGAGCGCGTCCAGCTGCTCGAACTGGGCGTCCAGGGAGGAGGCGGCGAGCTCCTGCTTGCCCATCGCCCGCGCCTCCTCCCGGCGCACCTTGTCCTCGAAGCGGTTCAGTTCGCTGGTCGGGTCGAGCACGTCGACGCTCTTCACCGCGTCCATCATGCGGTTCTGCGCCTGTGCCGACTCGGCGCGGGCGACCAGCTCGTCGCGCTTCGCCCGGAGCTCGCCGAGCTTGGCCTTCATCTGGTCGAGGCCGGTCCTGAGCTTCGACACCACCTCGGTCTGCGCGGCGATCGTCGGCTCCGCCGTCCGCGCCTCCTTCTCGGACTGGAGCTGTCGGCCCAGCGCCACCTTCGCCAGGTTGTCGAAGCGGTCCGCCTCCGCCGTCTGCCCGCCGCTCCGCAGCTCGTCGGCCTTCCGGCTCGCGGCGAGCGCCTTGCCGCCCCACTCCTTCCCGGCCTCCACGTCCTCCTGGTGGTCCTGCTCCATCAGCCGGAGGTTGCCGATGGTCGCGGCCACCGCCTCCTCCGCCTCCGCGATGTTGTTCGAGTAGTCCCGGATCAGCTGGTCCAGCATCTTCTGCGGATCCTCCGCCTGGTCCAGGAGCGCGTTGATGTTGGCCTTCGCCAGCTGGGTGACACGGCCGAGAACGGTCTGCTTGCTCATGGCACTTCTCCTTGAGGGGAACAGAAGGGAGAGGGCGGCCGCCCTCAGAAACGTCCGCCGCCGCCCAGCCGGCCGCGCGTGCCGCTGCCGCCGAAGCTGCCGGGACCGCCGCCGAAGCCACCACCCCCGAAACCCCCGCCCGAACCTCCACCGAACCCCCCGTGTCCGCCTCCCCGTCCCCCGCCGAACAGTCCGCCGAGGATGATGCCGCCGAGCACCGCACCGCCGAGCCCGCCGCCACCGCTGCCACCCACTCCTGATACACCGCCCAGGCCGTTCGGGTTCCCGTACCTCCGGACGTCCTGCTCGGCGAGGTCCTGGGCACGCCGGGCGAGGTCGTCCGCCTGCCGGGCCTCCGCGAGCGCGGCCTGCGGGTCGTCGGCCGCCGCGAGCGACTGGGCCTCGTCCCAGCGCCGCTGGGCCTCGGCGAGGCGCGTACGGGCCTCGCTGCCCACCGCGCCGCGGTGCGTGGTGACGTAGTCCGCGGCCGCTCCGATCGCGGAGCGGGCCGTCAGCATCGCCTGATCGAGGAGCGCGCGGGCCCGCCGGGTACCCGACTCGCGCTCCCGCGCGCCCTCCAGGGCCTCGTCGAGCGCGGTGTCGGCCTCCTCGACCCGGCGCAGTGCGTCGATCGGGTCGTACCGTCCGGCCTCCATCCCGCGCCGCACCTCGGCGGCGACCGACTCGGCCCGGGCGATCCGGCCCTGGAGATCGGCCGTGGACACGCCCTCGGCGGTCCCGCCGAGCAGGCCGCGGGCGTCCGCCAGGTCCGCGTCCGTCTCCGACAGCGCGCCCGGCAGCTTGCCCACCGCCTCGGCCAGTTCCTGCGCCCGCCGGTCCACGGCCTCGATCAGCCGGGCCGCCTGGTCCACGGCGCTCTCGGCGGCCCGGATGTGCACGGCGGCGCCGCCGTTGTCGCCGGCGTCGATCTGCTGGCGGGCCTGGTTGACGTGGGTCGTCGCGAACACGAGCCGGTCCTTCGCCTGTTCGGCGTCGCCTGCGACGGGCGACGCGGCCGTCTCGGCGTACCGCTCGCGCATGGCGGTCAGCGCCGCCTCGGCCGTGCCCACCCGCCCGGTCTGCTCCCGGAAGGCGGCCTCGACCGTGGCCAGCGCCTCGGGTGCGGTCCGCTCCAGGGCACGGAGCCGGTCGAAGTCCTCGGTCTCGGCGTCGAGCCGGGTGTCCGCCTCCGCGCAGCGGCGGAGGATCTCCTCCAGCATGGCCCGGCGGGTCGGGTCGTCCTCGGGGAAGGAGTCGTCGAGCTTCTGCCGCAGCCGGAACGAGGCCGTCAGCTGCTCCTTGGCGAAGGCGACGGCCTCGGTGAAGGGGCGTACCGCGTCCTCGCCGAACTGGGCCGACGCGAAGCCGAGTTCCTCCTGGCTGGTGCGGACGGCGTCGTCGGTGGCCACCAGGACGTGGCGGGCCTGCCCGTCGAGTTCGTCCAGGCTCGGCGGCGCGGGCTCGCGCGGCGGGCCCCAGCCCTGCCCGCCCTGCGGGGTGGTGCGGGTCCGGGTGCGCCGGCGACGTTTGGCGAACGCGTAGGCCGCCACGGCTCCGGCGCCGCCGACGAGGACCACCGGCAGGACCAGATCGGACCCGGAGGCGCCGTCGTCGGCCGCGGTGCCGGGGTCGGCGGGTCCGGGGGTGAGGGTCGGGACGGGGACGGGCTGTCCGGCGAGGACGGCGCCGTAGCCGTTCGCGGCGCCGATGGCGGCGCCCGCCCAGTCGTTCTGCCGCAGCGCGGGTTCGATCGCGGTCCGGGCCACGTCGTCCAGCTGGGCCTGGGTGAGGCGCGCGTCCGGGTCCGCGGAGTAGCCGTACTGCCGGTCGTGGGTGGCGACGGCGAGGAGGACGTCGTCGGTGCCGAGGCCGTTGCGTTCCGCGGTGGCGTCGGCCCAGCCCTGTCCCGTGCGCCCGGAGAAGTCCCTTACGTAGACGACGAAGAGCTGGATCCGCCGGTCGTCGTAGAGCCGGTCGAGGGCCTGGACCACCGAGTCGCGGCGGTCGCCGAGGGCGTCCACCCGGTCGGTGATCTGCCCGTCGCGGGAGAGGACGACGGGGTCGTCGGCGTGGGCACCGTGAACGGCGGGCACGAGGAGCCACCACGCCGCCACCAGTGCTGCGAGAAGGGCTCGGGTGGCTATTCGCGTCACAAACTGGAGGTTATGTCCGGGTATGGCGTGCCGCGACCGGACGGAACCCGTTGCCACCCGCCGGGCGTCACTGTCAGTGGCCGCCCCTACGGTGGCTCCAGTGGCGTGACGACCTTCGGGGGGCTCGGGTTGAACGGACGGATGCGGCGATGGTGGCGGCGGGGACGCTGGTGGGTCCTCGGCCTCGTGCTCGTCCTCGTCGTGCCCCCGCTCTTCGGGGCCCTCGCCCTGCGCGTCAGCTACGCGGGCGACCTCAGGGACGACGCCCGGACGCGCGGCAAGGACGCCTTCTGGATCGGCCACGCCTGGGTCGACGGACGCAAGAAGGACGCCGACCTCACGGAGCTCGCGGCCCGGCTCAAGGGCACGGGGATACGCGACCTGTACGTGCACGCCGGGCCCCTGGAGCACGACGGCACCCTGCCCGCGGCCCGGTACCCCCGGGCGAAGTGGCTGGTCGACGGGGTGCACCGGACCATGCCCGGGATACGCGTCCAGGCCTGGCTGGGCGACGTCCTGGCCACCGAGGGCCCCGTGGGCCTGCGCCTGGAGGACGCCGGGTCACGGCGGGCCGTCGTGGGCTCCGCCCGCCAGGTCCTCGACGCCGGCTTCGACGGGGTCCACTTCGACCTGGAGCCGCTGCACTCCGACGACCGGGACTACCTGTCCCTCCTCGACGACCTCGGGAAGCTGACCCGGGCCCGCAAGGTCCCGCTCTCGGTCGCCGCCCACCAGATCGACCCGCTGCCGGGCGCGCACACGGCCCTGGGCGCGGTCAGCGGGAGCGAGAAGTGGTGGTCGCAGGAGTTCTTCGGCGAGGTCGCCCGGCGCGTCGACCAGATCGCCGTCATGTCGTACGACACGTGGATGCCCCTGGAGAGCCTCTACGGCGGTTACGTCGCCCAGCAGACCAGCCTCGCCCTCGAGGTCACCCCCGAGTCCACCGACCTGCTGATGGGACTCCCCTTCTTCCACGAGGACGACCTGGGCCACCACGAGAACGCGGAGACCGTCGCCGCGGCCGTCAGGGGCGCGAGACTCGGCCTCGGCCGCACGGACCCGGGCCGCGAGCGGTTCGGCCTCGCTTTGTACGTCGACTTCGCCGCGCGCGAGGGGGACTGGACGGCCTACCGCGAGGGCTGGCACTGAGCGGGGACCCCGGATGCCGGGGCGCGGCCGGGCGGAGGAGGATGGGGCCGAGCGGCCCGGGTGGGCCGTGACCGAGGGGGAGTACGCCATGACCAGCCGTCTGCTGATGCCCGTCAGGCCCGTCCGCGTCCGCGCCGGGGAGGCGCCCGCGACGGAGGTCGCCGGGTCCACCCGGCCCACCCCGATCCTCGACCGGGAGCACCCGCTCGTGACCGCGCTGGTGGCGCGGGTGGTGCGCGAGTCCGAGGCGCGGGGGGCGGTCACCGACCGCGCCCGGCTCCAGGTGGCGCACGGCATCCTCGTCACCGCCGTGCGGCCGGTGTACTCCGTCGAGGACCGGCGCCGGGTCTCGCGCACGCTGCGGCTCGGCCGCGGTTCGTGCAGCCAGCGGATGGCGGTCCTGGAGGCGGTGGCCCGGTCCCTCGGAGTGGAGACACGGGTGCGCGGCCTGCTCGTCGACGGCTCCTTCTGGTACCCGAGGTTCCCGAAGCTCCGCGCGTTCGTACCGGCGGAGGTCCTCCTCGCCTGGCCGGAGTTCCACCTCGGCGCGGCCGGGACGACCGACGGCGGGGACGGCGCCGGCAGGGCCTGGGTGCCGATCGCCGAACTGTTCACCGGCCTCGCCCCGGCCGAGCACGGCGGCGGGTTCACCAACTCCGGTGCGGAGACGCTCTTCGAGGCCGTCGCCCGCACCACCGTCGACTGGGACGCGCCGGCCGCCTGCGCCGGCTCCGCCCCCTGCGACCTGTCCGCCCACCTCCGGACGGACCTGGGCCGCTTCACCTCCCGCGACGAGCTCTTCGCCCGGCACGGCCAGACCATGTGCCGCCCCGCACGCACCCTCGCCGAACCGGTCCTCGGCCGATGGAGCGCGGGCGCGGGCGGCGGCGCGCCTACGAGGTCCGCCGCCTGATCGTCTTCCCGAGCCAGACGAGCGGGTCGTACTTGCGGTCCACGACCCGCTCCTTGAGGGGGATGAGGGCGTTGTCCGTGATCCGGATGGACTCCGGGCACACCTCCGTGCAGCACTTCGTGATGTTGCAGTAGCCGAGGCCGTGCTCCTCCTGAGCGGCCCGCCGCCGGTCGAGTCCGGCCTCGTCCGCCGCGTCCAGGGGGTGCATGTCGAGTTCCGCGATCCGCATCAGGAAGCGGGGCCCGGCGAAGGCCTCCTTGTTCTCCTCGTGGTCGCGCACCACATGGCAGGTGTCCTGGCACAGGAAGCACTCGATGCACTTCCGGAACTCCTGCGAGCGGTCCACGTCCTCCTGCCGCATCCGGTACTCGCCCGGACCCAGCGCGGCGGGCGGGACGAACGCGGGGATCTCCCGGGCCTTCGCGTAGTTGAAGGAAACGTCCGTGACCAGGTCGCGGACGATCGGGAAGGCCCGCAGCGGCGTCACGGTGATCACCTCGTCCCGGTCGAAGACCGACATCCGGGTCATGCACATCAGCCGCGGCCGCCCATTGACCTCGGCCGAGCAGGAGCCGCACTTGCCCGCCTTGCAGTTCCAGCGCACGGCCAGGTCGGGCGTCTGGGTGGCCTGGAGCCGGTGGACGATGTCGAGGACCACCTCGCCGTCGTGCACCTCGACCGTGTAGTCCGTCAGCTCCCCGCCCCCGGCGTCGCCCCGCCAGATCCGGAAGCGGGCCTGATAGGTGCTCATGCCTCCAGCTCCTCCTCCGCCAGGTACTTCGCCAGCTCTTCCTTCTCGAACAGGGCGAGCAGATCGGGCCGCACGGGCTCGGTGCGCACCCGCTCCAGGACGACACCGCCGTCCGCCGCCCGGCACAGCAGGTTCACCGGGCGCCACGACCGCTCCATCGCGGGACGGTCCTCGCGGGTGTGCCCGCCCCGGGACTCGGTGCGTTCCAGGGCCGCCCGGGCCACGCACTCGCTCACGAGCAGCATGTTCCGCAGGTCGAGGGCGAGGTGCCAGCCCGGGTTGAACTGCCGGTGTCCCTCGACGGCGACCCGCCCGGCCCGTTCGCGCAGGGCCCCGATCCGCTCCAGTGCCTCGGCCATCTCGCCCTCCCGCCGGATGATCCCGACGAGGTCGTTCATCGTCTGCTGGAGCTCCTGGTGGAGGGTGTACGGGTTCTCCCCGCCGCCGTCGAACGGGGCCAGGGCCTCCGTCCGGGCGGCGTCCACCTCGTCCGCCTCGACCACGCCGCCCGCTCCCGACACCGCGTACTGCGCGGCGTACAGTCCCGCCCGCCGTCCGAAGACCAGCAGGTCGGAGAGGGAGTTGCCGCCGAGCCGGTTGGAGCCGTGCATGCCGCCCGCCACCTCGCCGCACGCGAAGAGCCCGGGGACGCCGACCGCGGCCGCCGTCTCCGAGTCGACGGCGACGCCGCCCATCACGTAGTGGCAGGTCGGCCCTACCTCCATGGCCTCGGCCGTGATGTCGACGTCGGCCAGCTCCTTGAACTGGTGGTACATCGAGGGCAGCCGGCGCCGGATCGCGTCGGCGGGCAGCCGCGTCGACACGTCGAGGAACACCCCGCCGTGCGGGGAGCCGCGTCCGGCCTTCACCTCGGAGTTGATGGCCCGCGCCACCTCGTCGCGCGGCAGGAGTTCGGGCGGGCGCCGGTTGTTCTCGGGGTCCTCGTACCAGCGGTCGCCCTCCTCCTCCGTCTCCGCGTACTTCTCCTTGAAGACGTCGGGGACGTAGTCGAACATGAACCGCTCGCCGTCGGAGTTCCGCAGCACCCCGCCGTCGCCGCGGACGGACTCGGTGACCAGGATCCCCTTCACCGACGGCGGCCAGACCATGCCGGTGGGGTGGAACTGCACGAACTCCATGTTCACCAGCGGCGCCCCCGCGAGCAGCGCGAGCGCGTGCCCGTCGCCCGTGTACTCCCACGAGTTCGAGGTCACCTTGAAGGACTTGCCGATGCCGCCGGTGGCCAGGACGACCGAGGGTGCCTCCAGGACGAGGAAGCGGCCGCTCTCCCGCTCGTAGCAGAAGACGCCGGCGACCCGCCCGTCCGCATCCTTGAGGATGCGGGTGACGGTGAACTCCTGGAAGACCTTCAGGCGCGACTCGTGGTCGCCGGTCTCGCGGTGGTCCTCCTGCTGGAGCGAGACGGTCTTCTGCTGGAGGGTCCGCAGCAGTTCGAGTCCGGTGCGGTCGCCGACGTGCGCGAGCCGCGGGTACTCGTGGCCGCCGAAGTTGCGCTGCGCGATCCGGCCGTCCGGGGTCCGGTCGAAGAGCGCTCCCCAGGTCTCCAGCTCCCAGACCCGCTCGGGGGCCTCCTGGGCGTGCAGCTCGGCCATCCGCCACTGGTTGAGGAACTTCCCGCCGCGCATGGTGTCGCGGAAGTGGACCTTCCAGTCGTCGTGCTCGTTGGCGTTCGCCATGGACGCGGCGATGCCGCCCTCGGCCATCACGGTGTGCGCCTTGCCGAAGAGGGACTTGCAGACGACGGCGGTGCGCGCGCCGGCCCGGCGCGCCTCGATCGCGGCCCGCAGCCCGGCGCCGCCCGCGCCGACCACCACCACGTCCCACCGCTGCCGTTCCACGGAGCTCACAGGACTCATGTCAGAAGAACCTCGGGTCGTCGAAGGCGCCGGTGGCGAGCAGGTAGACGTACAGGTCGCAGAGGGCGACGCTGATCAGCGAGGCCCAGGCGAGCAGCATGTGGTGCCGGTTGAGGCGCCCGACCCAGGTCCACAGCCGGTAGCGGACGGGGTGCTTCGAGAAGTGCCGCAGCCGGCCGCCGACGATGTGCCGGCAGGAGTGACAGGAGAGCGTGTACGCCCAGATGAGGGCGATGTTGACGAGGAAGACCAGCGTCCCGAGCCCCGCGTGCCCCCAGGCGTACGACGCGTCGCGGAAGGTGAGGACGGTGTCGTACGTGAGGATCCCGGCGACCGGCACCGCCGTGTAGAAGAAGTACCGGTGGACGTTCTGCAGGATCAGCGGGAACCGGGTCTCGCCGGTGTACGCGCGGTGGGGTTCGGCGACCGCGCAGGCCGGGGGAGACGCCCAGAACCCCCGGTAGTACGCCTTGCGGTAGTAGTAGCAGGTCAGCCGGAAGCCGAGCGGGAAGACCAGGATCAGCAGGGCGGGGGAGAGGCCCCACCAGCTGCCGAAGAGGTCCGCGTTCGGTCCGCCCCGCATCGGGACGCAGTTCTCCGCCAGGCAGGGCGAGTAGAACGGGGAGACGTAGGGGGCGGCGTAGTAGTCGGCGTTCGCGAAGGCCCGCCAGGTCGAGTACGCGACGAAGGCGAGCAGTCCCGCCGCGGTGGCGGCGGGGGAGAGCCACCAGCGGTCGGTCCGCAGATGGCGGGCGGCGATGGCGGCGCGCCCTGGCGAGCGCACCCCCGTCGCCGTCCTGTGACTCGGCGGGGGCTGCGTACCTGCGGCCAACAGGGCCTCCTACGGTCGGTTGCCGGTACGTCCTACGGCGCGTGCCGGTCGCGTGCTCCCAGTCCCTCGTCGTCGGTGTCCGTCCAGAGCCCGCTGTCGTACGGGGCGTCGGGGATGGTCACCAGGCTCTCGGCGCGGCCGGAGGCCGGCGTGGCAGGAGCGGCCCGCTCCGCCCCGACGCGGCGTTCCAGCTCTTCGACCGTGTGCTCCAGGTCCTGCAGGCGGCGCTTGACGGCCGCCAGGTCGTCCTGAACGGACATGGGTTGCCCTCACTTCCGCGAGCGGCTTCGGCAGGAGTGTCGCGCGTCACATCCCGCTTGGGAAGCCATGTGCACGGGATTCCACTCGTCCGGAGCGCTCGGCCGGGGGACGTTGAGCCGCACGAGTGGCGTTTTCCGGACGTGTCGCCGTGTCGCCGTGGCCGAAACCGCTCCGTCCTTTTCAGTGTATGAGCAATAGGTCTGATCATCTCCAAATGGCATAAATCTGGACGAAGGGGTACATGTCATGTCCCAGATCGGCGCCCCTCGCGGGAGGACATGCTCCAGGAGCCCCCGCTCCCGCACGCTCCGCTCCGTCGCCACCCTCACCAGCGCGGTCCTCGCCGTCACCGTGCTCGCCGGTTGCAGCTCCGGCGACGAGGCCGACGGAGGCCCGGTCGCGGCCCAGGACAACGCGCCCGCCGCGCGCGACGAGGTCGCCGACGGCGGCACCGTGCGCTGGGCGATCGACGCGCTGCCCACCACCCTCAACACCTTTCAGGCCGACGCCGACGGCGCCACCTCCCGCATCGCCGCGGCGGTGCTCCCCTCCCTCTACACGCTCGACGCGCGGGGCCGGCCGCAGCGGAACGCCGACTACCTGGAGTCGGCGAAGATCGTCGAGACCGAGCCCAAGCAGGTCGTCCTCTACAAGCTCAACCAGCAGGCGGTGTGGAGCGACGGACGCGAGATCGGGGCGCCCGACTTCGTGGCCCAGTGGCGGGCCCTGAGCGGCCGCGACACCGCGTACTGGACCGCCCGCAACTCCGGGTACGAGCGGATCGAGAAGATCGAGCGGGGCAAGGACGACCTGGAGGTCCGGGTCACCTTCGCCAAGCCGTACGCCGACTGGCAGTCCCTCTTCACCCCCCTGTACCCGAAGCAGGTGATGGGGTCCCCGAACTCCTTCAACGACGGGGCGCGCACCACCCTCAAGGCCACCGCAGGACCGTTCCTGCTGAAGTCGATCGACCGCAAGGCCGGCGGCGTCGTCCTCACCCGCAACCCCCGCTGGTGGGGACAGACCGCCAAGCTCGACAGCATCGTCCTCGCCGCCGTCCCCCGCACCGGCCGGGCGGCCGCCCTCGCCGCCGGCAAGCTCGACCTGGCCGAGATCGACCGCGCCACGGCCGAGCGGATCTCCCTCGCCCTCCGCGACGCCCGCGACGGCCGCAACGGGGCGCAGGCCGCCCTCGCCCACGGACCCGGCTCCGGGATCACCCCCTCCAAGGCCGTGAAGTCCTGGGCGCTCGCCCACGGCTCCGACGAGGCGAAGGCCGAGGAGGTCCAGGCCGCCCGCACGAAGAACCAGCAGGCCATCGCCGCGTACGCCACCGCCCAGGACACCCTGGCCGGCTACCGGGTCCGCAAGTCCCTCGAACCCGCCTACACCCAGCTCTCGCTCAACGGCGAGTCCGGACCGCTCGCCGACGAGCGGGTACGGCGCGCGGTGGCCCGCGCCATCGACCGCCAGGAGCTGGCCGAATCCGTACTCAAGCCGCTCGGCCTCCCGGCGCGGCCCCCCGGCAGCCACCTGGCCCTCGCCGGGCAGGCGGCGTACGCGGACAGCAGCGACGCCCTCGGCGACCAGGACACCAAGGAGGCGCGGGCCCTCCTCGCCGACGCGGGCTGGGTCCCCGGCGGCGCGGCCAAGAAGCCCGCCGGCACCAAGGCCGGCAGCGAGGCCGAGGACAAGGCGAAGGACGGGAAGGCCGCGGGCGGCTCCGCCGACGCGAAGAAGAAGGCCGGCGACACCGCCTCCGACGAGGGCCTCTACATCGTCGGCGACGACAAGCCCGGCGACCGCCGCGCCCCCGCCATCGGCGCGAACGGCACCGAGAGCGGCACCGACGTCCTCGCCCCGGCAGCCGCCGCCGCCCGCCAGAGCGCCGCGCTCCTCGCCCGCGCCGAGGCCCTCGACACCGGTACGGGCTCCGGAGCCCGCGCCGGCGCCCATTCGGCCGTCAAGCCGGACCGGGGCGTGGCCGGGGCCTACGCCCCGCGCGGCACCGCCGCCCCCGTCACCGCCCCCGACGCGGCGCGGGCCCTCGGCAAGGACGGCAAGGCCCTCAGCCTCCGCTTCGTCCTGCCCTCGGGACCCGGCTCGGAGTCGCTGCGGACGGTCGGCGACCGGATCGTCCGGATGCTCGACGCCGTGGGCATCCGCACCGAGGTGACCAAGGTCTCGGACGACAGCTTCTTCAAGGACCACATCGCGTCCGGCGACTACGACCTCGCCCTCTACTCCTGGCCCGCCTCCGCCTTCCCCGCGACCGACGCCCGGCCGATCTTCGCCAAGCCCGAGCCCGCCGCGGACGGCTCGCTCCTGGTCGAGCAGAACTACTCGCGGGTCGGCACCGACCGCATCGACCAGCTCTTCGACCAGGCGGCGGGTACCCTCGACGAGGAGGAGGCGCGGGAGCTCGTCCGCCAGGCGGACGCCCGGATCTGGGCCGCCGCCGGCTCCATCCCCCTCTACCAGCGCCCCCAGCTCGTCGCCGCCAAGGCCGATCTGGTGAACGCCGGAGCCTGGGGTCTGGCAGGCCCCCGCTTCCAGGACATCGGCTACAAGAAGCCCGAAACCTCCAAGGGCGCCGAACGAAACCGCTGAAACCTCCGAAACCGCAGGTCACAACCTCAGAAGCAGCTCAATTTCCTTGCCCGCCGGCGAACCCGGCGGGCAGGATCGCGTCGGCCCCTTGACCCGGTCGCACGACCCTCCCCACACCCTTGAAACCTCCCAGTAGACCCTCTCGGATCCCGGGCGGGGAAGCCCCTTGCGCGGCAGCCCCGTACCATAGGACATAGCCGTGGCGCGTCCGCCCGGCGGGCGTACGAGGAACTGACGCCGCATCCCACGATCCGAGAGAAGCGCAAGCACCCATGCCCACGCGCCACGACATCCGTAACGTCGCCATCGTCGCCCACGTCGACCATGGCAAGACGACCATCGTCGACGCCATGCTCAAGCAGGCCGGTGCCTTCGCCGCCCACCAGCAGCTCGACGACCGCATGATGGACTCGAACGACCTGGAGCGTGAGAAGGGCATCACGATCCTCGCCAAGAACACGGCGGTGAAGTATCACCCCAAGGACGGCGGGGCCCCGATCACGATCAACATCATCGACACCCCCGGCCACGCCGACTTCGGTGGCGAGGTCGAGCGCGGTCTCTCGATGGTGGACGCGGTCGTCCTCCTCGTGGACGCCTCCGAGGGTCCGCTCCCGCAGACCCGCTTCGTGCTGCGCAAGGCGCTCCAGCAGCGCAAGCCCGTCATCCTCTGCATCAACAAGACGGACCGCCCGGACTCCCGGATCGACGAGGTCGTCAACGAGACCTACGACCTCTTCCTCGACCTGGACGCGGACGAGGACCAGATCGAGTTCCCGATCGTCTACGCCTGCGGCCGTGACGGCATCGCCTCGCTGACCAAGCCGGAGAACGGCACCGTCCCCGCGGACAGCGACAACCTGGAGCCGTTCTTCTCCGCCATCCTGGAGCACGTCCCGGCCCCGGTGTACGACGAGGAGGCCCCGCTCCAGGCCCACGTCACCAACCTGGACGCCGACAACTTCCTCGGCCGCATCGCGCTCCTCCGCGTCGAGCAGGGCGAGCTGCGCAAGGGCCAGACGGTCGCGTGGATCAAGCGGGACGGCACGATCTCCAACGTCCGCATCACCGAGCTGATGATGACCGAGGCGCTCACCCGCAAGCCCGCCGAGGTCGCCGGCCCCGGTGACATCTGCGCCGTCGCCGGCATCCCCGACATCATGATCGGCGAGACCCTGGCCGACCCGGAGAACCCGATCGCGCTTCCGCTGATCACGGTCGACCAGCCGGCCATCTCCATGACCATCGGCACCAACACCTCGCCGCTCGTCGGCCGCGGTGGCACGGGCAAGGGCGCGGACGCCAAGGCCGCGGTCAAGAACCGCAAGGTCACCGCCCGCCAGGTCAAGGACCGTCTGGACCGCGAGCTGATCGGTAACGTCTCGCTCCGCGTCCTCGACACCGAGCGCCCCGACGCCTGGGAGGTCCAGGGCCGTGGTGAGCTCGCGCTCGCCATCCTGGTCGAGCAGATGCGCCGCGAGGGCTTCGAGCTCACCATCGGCAAGCCGCAGGTCGTCACCAAGGAGGTCGACGGCAAGACGCACGAGCCCGTCGAGCGCCTCACGGTCGACGTCCCCGAGGAGCACATGGGCGCGGTCACGCAGCTCATGGGTGTCCGCAAGGGCCGCATGGACAACATGTCGAACCACGGCTCCGGCTGGGTCCGCATGGAGTTCGTCGTTCCGTCCCGTGGCCTCATCGGCTTCCGTACGGAGTTCCTGACCAACACCCGCGGTACGGGCATCGCCCACTCCATCCACGAGGGCCACGAGCCGTGGTTCGGCACGCTGACGACCCGTAACAACGGTTCGCTCGTCGCCGACCGCGCCGGTGCCGTCACCGCCTTCGCGATGACGAACCTCCAGGAGCGCGGTGTCCTGTTCACCGACCCCGGCACCGAGGTGTACGAGGGCATGATCGTCGGCGAGAACTCGCGCTCCGACGACATGGACGTGAACATCACCAAGGAGAAGAAGCTCACCAACATGCGCTCCTCCTCCGCCGACTCCTTCGAGGCGATCGTCCCGCCGCGGAAGCTCTCCCTGGAGCAGTCCCTGGAGTTCTGCCGCGACGACGAGTGCGTCGAGGTCACCCCGGAGGCCGTGCGCATCCGCAAGGTGATCCTGGACCAGAACGCGCGTGGTCGCGCGTCCTCCCGCGCCAAGAACGGCTGACATCGGCCGCACCAAGGGCAGTTGAGGTTCACCGACCTCAGATCTCCCTCAAGTGACGCCACGGCGAGCGCGAGCGCTCGCTAGTGTGACTGGGCCCCGGCGGTTGCGCCGGGGCCCAGTCGTACGGGGGCGGCTGTCGCCTTCCCTCGTACCGAACATGGGGGAACGATCCTTTTGACCAGAAGGATGAAGGCACTCGCGGCGACGCTGTCCATGGCGGGGGCCATGGTCGTGGCCCTTCCGGGGGCGAGCGCGAGCGCCGCGGGCGACCCGATGTGCAGCCCGGGCCGGACCAAGCTGGTGTGGTCGAACGTGAAGAAGGAGTGGGTCGTCACCCACAAGAGGACCATCGAGAACTACACGGGCAGCCCGGCCAGCAAGACCTACTCCGCGGAGAAGGTGAAGCAGGTCACCGCCGGCGTCACCGTCACCGCCGGTGCCACGGTGGGCGCGAACGTCGCGATCGGCAGTCTCGAGGTGAACACGGGCCTGGACCTCCAGCTCTCGGGCGCCAAGACCAAGACGACCGCCGAATCCATCACGTGGAACCTCTCGTCGGGCAGCAAGTACGTCTTCTACGCCGGTACGCGGACGGCACAGGGCTACTACACCCAGTACCGCTGCGACCGGGGCACCCGCTGGGTGACGACAGGGCGGTACGGGAAGGCCGTCAGCTGGACCGAGCTCAGCGAGGGCGGCCTGCGGTGCACCGTCCGGCCTCCGGCAGGCACCCTTGCGGCGGTGGCGAAGGCCAGGTATTGCTGAACCCCGCACGATGATCGGCGATCGGAAGCCCGGCACTCCTGACGGAGTGTCGGGCTTCCGGCGGATGTGACGTCCGACACCACGTCAGGACGGCGCGGTCGCGGGGTCCGCCGTCAAGTCCAATACCTCACCCGGCTGTCCGGATACCGGGCGTCGCTCTCCGGAACGTGTATTAACAGTCCGTTTCGGGGGTGTCTGTCTGAACTCACTTTGTCCGGATTTCGGTATCCAAGGGCCTGGTGATGTTGTCAAAACGAGACCGCTTAAGTGTGGTTTACGGCCCGGTCGTACTTAATAGTTGGCTCCATTGAGCTCGGGTCAATGGGTCACGCACTGTGGGGAGTGCCGACTCACGAGCACACTTGGGGCACATGAGTGCAACGCCGTCAGGGGTGTCGGCAACACTCGAAGTGCCCCCCATGTAGCGACATAGTGGACTCATGAGGAGGAACCCATGCGCGGTGCCAAGAGCGCCAAGTGGGTAACGGGCGCGATCATCGTCGCCCTGGCTGCGACCGCCTGTGGCGGGGGCAAGAGTGACGGCGGCTCGGACGCCAAGGGCACTGTGGACCCGAACGGGATCTTCACCACCGACCTTGGTGAGCCCGAGAAGCTGCTGTACACCGGCGACACGATGGAGTCGAACGGCGCCGGCGTGATGAAGGCCATCTACTCGAACCTCGTCGCCTACAAGGCCGATGGTTCGCTGGAGATGGTCAACGCCGAGTCGCTCACCACGACCGACTCGAAGACGTGGACCGTCAAGCTGAAGCCGGGCTGGACCTTCCACGACGGCACTCCGGTCACCTCGAAGTCCTACGTGGACGCGTGGAACTGGAACGCGCACATCGACAACGCCATGGGTCTCTCCTCGTGGTTCTCCGACATCGTCGGCTACGACAAGGTCCACCCGGAGGCGGAGGGCGCCAAGGCGACCGCCAAGACCCTGGCCGGCCTGAAGGTCGTGGACGACAACTCGTTCACCATCGAGCTGACCAAGGCCGTCCCGTACTTCGGCCACAAGCTCGCGTACACCCCGTTCGCGCCGCTGGCCGCGTCCTTCTACGCGAACCCGAAGGCCGCCGCCGAGAAGCCGGTCGGCAACGGTCCCTACAAGTTCAAGAGCTGGGACCACAAGAAGCAGATCGAGATCGTTCGCTTCGACGGCTACAAGGGCCCGAACAAGGCGAAGAACGGTGGTGTGATCTTCAAGAACTACACCACCCTCGAGACCGCGTACGAGGACCTGAAGTCGGGCAACCTCGACGTCATCCGCCAGATCGGTCCGAAGGACCTCCCGGTCTACCACCAGGACCTGGGCAACCGCGCGGTCGACGCCGACCACGCCGCCATCCAGTCCATCGCGGTCGCGTTCTACGCCGACCAGTGGAAGAAGCCGAAGCCGGTCGACGTCCGCGTCATCCAGGGCCTCTCGATGGCGATCGACCGCGCCACCATCACGAAGACCGTGCTCCAGGGCACCC
Source organism: Streptomyces wedmorensis (assembly GCF_000716445.1). Classification (GTDB taxonomy): domain Bacteria; phylum Actinomycetota; class Actinomycetes; order Streptomycetales; family Streptomycetaceae; genus Streptomyces; species Streptomyces wedmorensis. The sequence continues at coordinate 169,582 of NZ_JNWK01000003.1, read as the reverse complement.
GTGAGCCGGCGACCGGCTGGGTCCCGAAGGGCATCCTGGGCTACCAGGAGAACGCGGCGGGCGACGTCACCAAGTTCGACCCGGCCAAGGCCAAGGAGCTCATCAAGGCCGGCGGCGGCGTCCCGGGCAACAAGATCTTCATCCAGTTCAACGCGGATGGCGGTCACAAGGAGTGGGTCGACGCTGTCTGCAACAGCATCACCCAGGCCACCAGCGTCGCGTGTGTCGGCGACAGCAAGACGGACTTCCAGGCGGACCTGACCGCCCGTAAGTCGAAGCAGGTCAAGTCCCTGTACCGTTCCGCCTGGTCGCTCGACTACCCGGTGAACTCGAACTTCATCAAGGACCTGTTCCACACCTCCGCGGCCGGCAACCAGGGCGACTTCTCCGTCAAGGAGCTGGACGCGAAGATCGAGGCCGCCGACTCGGCCGCCACCCTCGACCAGTCTGTCAAGCAGTACCAGGCTGTCGAGAAGGAGCTGGTCAAGTACATGCCGTCGATCCCGCTCTGGTACTACAAGGTCAACGCGGGCTACTCGGAGAAGGTCTCCGGCGTGACGTACGGCCAGGACGGTGACCCGATCCTGGACACCGTCGAGGTCAAGAAGTAATCACCCAAGCGTAGTCCGCACGCCGCCACGGGGCTGACGGAGCGTCAGCCCCGTGACGGTGCCTTACGCAGCGGCCGGGGGGCCCTTCCACGACAACCCATGCTCGGTATCCGGGCATGCCGTGTCGGGGGAGGGCCCGTTGGTTGCCGCTGTCACATCTCAACGGAGGCATGATGGGGCGTTATGTCGCACGACGACTGCTCCAGATGATCCCGGTATTCCTCGGGACGACCCTGCTGATCTTCCTCATGGTGCACAGCCTGCCCGGTGACCCCGTGCTGGCGATGTTCGGCGACAAGGGCGCCGACCCGGCGACGCTCGCCGCCAAGCGCCACGAGCTGGGTCTCGACAAGCCGACATGGCAGCAGTACCTCTTCTACATGCGGGACATGCTCCTGCACCTGGACTTCGGTACCCAGATCCGCAACGGTCTGCCGGTCACCGATGTGCTGGGCGACGCGTTCCCCATCACCCTCCAGCTGGCCACCCTGGCGTTCGCCATCGAGCTGATCTTCGGCATCGGCCTGGGTGTCATCGGCGGCCTGCGTGCCGGCCGTCTCGCGGACAACCTGATCCTGATCTTCACCCTGCTGATCATCTCGATCCCGGTCTTCGTCCTCGGCTTCATCATCAAGATGGTCTTCGCCTTCAACCTGGGCTGGATCGACCCGAACGTCAGCACCCAGCCGGAGTGGGGCGAGCTCATCGCGCCGGCCATCGTGCTCGGCTTCCTCTCCCTCGCGTACGTGGCACGACTCACCCGTACGTCCATGGCGGAGAACCTGCGCGCCGACTACATGCGCACGGCCGTCGCCAAGGGCCTGCCGCGCCGCCGCGTCATCGGCGTCCACCTGATGCGCAACTCGATGATCCCCGTGATCACCTTCCTCGGCACCGACATCGGCGCCCTCATGGGCGGCGCGATCGTCACCGAGTCGATCTTCAACATCAAGGGTGTCGGCGGTGTCATCGCCGAGTCGATCTCCCGTCGTGAAGGCGCCACCCTGGTCGGCCTGGTCACCATCCTGGTGATCGTCTACCTCGTCACCAGCCTGCTCATCGACCTGCTGTACGCGGTCCTGGACCCGAGGATCCGGTATGCCTGACGTGACCAAGACCGCCACCGTCGAGGACGCCGTCGCCACCCCCTCGGTGGACGCGTCCGCGCCGGCGGAGAAGCCGGAGAAGGCCCGCAGCCTCTGGGGCGACGCCTGGGCCGACCTCCGCCGCAACCCGTACTTCATCGTCTCGTCGGTGCTGATCGCGCTGCTGCTGCTGATCTCGGCGTGGCCGACCCTCTTCACCAGCGCGTCCCCGACCGCCGGTGACCTGGTCCACCACTTCCTGAGCAAGCCCGAGCTGAGCAAGGTCGGTTCGGCGGAGTGGCTCGGCTACGACCAGCAGGGCCGTTCCGTCTACGCCCGACTGATCCACGGCACCAGCGCCTCGGTCACGGTCGGCATCGCGGTCACCGCGATCGTCACCGTCGTCGGCGGCATCATGGGCATGATCTCGGGCTACTTCGGCGGCATGATCGACGCCGTCCTGTCCCGGCTCACCGACGTCTTCTTCGGCATCCCGTTCCTGCTCGGCGCCATGGTCGTCCTGCAGGCGTTCGTCGAGCGGACCGTCTGGGTCGTCGTCTTCGCCCTCGCGTTCCTCGGCTGGACCCAGATCACCCGCGTCATGCGCGGTGCCGTGATCACCATCAAGCAGGCCGACTACGTCCACGCGGCGAAGGCCCTCGGCGCCGGCACGACCCGGATCCTCTTCCGGCACATCCTGCCGAACGCCATGGCCCCCGTCATCGTCGTCGCGACCATCGCGCTCGGCGGTTACATCTCGGCCGAGGCGACCCTGTCCTACCTGGGTCTCGGCCTCGCCGCCCCCACCGTCTCGTGGGGTGTCGACATCTCCGCCGGTGTCGCCCAGATCCGAGTGGCCCCGCACGTCCTGCTCTGGCCCTCGATCATGCTGAGCCTCACCGTTCTGGCGTTCATCATGCTCGGCGAAGCCGTCCGCAACGCCCTCGACCCCAAGCTGCGCTGAGGAGGGCGTAAAAGATGAGCATCATCGACAAGACCGCGGCCGTCCCCGCGCCGCGCGGCGGCGACCACACCGGTCCGCTGCTCGAAGTCCGCGACCTGCACGTCGAGTTCCACACCCGTGACGGTGTGGCCAAGGCGGTCAACGGCGTCAACTACTCGGTGAACGCCGGCGAGACCCTCGCCGTCCTCGGCGAGTCCGGCTCCGGCAAGTCCGTCACCGCGCAGGCCATCATGGGCATCCTCGACATGCCGCCGGGCAAGATCCCGCAGGGCGAGATCCTGTTCCGCGGCGAGGACATGCTCAAGATGTCCGAGGAGGAGCGCCGGAAGATCCGCGGCCGGAAGATCGCGATGATCTTCCAGGACGCGCTGTCCTCCCTCAACCCGGTCCTCACCGTCGGCTACCAGCTCGGCGAGATGTTCCGGGTGCACCACGGCATGTCCAAGAAGGACGCCAAGGTCAAGGCCATCGAGCTGATGGACAAGGTCAAGATCCCCGCCGCCAAGGCGCGGGTCTCCGACTACCCCCACCAGTTCTCCGGCGGTATGCGCCAGCGCATCATGATCGCCATGGCGCTCGCCCTGGAGCCGGACCTGATCATCGCCGACGAGCCCACCACGGCTCTCGACGTGACCGTCCAGGCCCAGGTCATGGACCTCCTCGCGGAGCTCCAGCAGGAATACAACATGGGTCTGATCCTGATCACCCACGACCTCGGCGTCGTCGCCGACGTCGCGGACAAGATCGCCGTGATGTACGCCGGCCGGATCGTCGAGCAGGCTCCGGTGCACGAGCTGTACAAGCGCCCCGCGCACCCGTACACCCGCGGTCTGCTGGACTCGATCCCGCGCCTGGACCAGAAGGGCCAGGAGCTCTACGCGATCAAGGGCCTGCCGCCCAACCTGCTCAAGGTTCCCACCGGCTGCGCCTTCAACCCGCGCTGTCCCAAGGCCGACGACCTCTGCCGCACGGAGATCCCGGCCCTGGTGCCGGTCACCGAGCAGAACGGCGCGGACCTCCCGGGCCGCAAGAGCGCCTGCCACTTCTGGAAGGAGACGATCCATGGCTGACCTGAACGACGAGGCCGTGGCCGCCGCCCTCGACGCCCCTGTGGGCCGCGGCGAGCCGATCCTCCAGGTGCGCAACCTGAAGAAGCACTTCCCGCTGACGCAGGGCATCCTCTTCAAGAAGCAGGTCGGCGCGGTCAAGGCCGTGGACGGGGTCTCCTTCGACCTCTACCAGGGCGAGACCCTCGGCATCGTGGGCGAGTCCGGCTGTGGCAAGTCCACGGTCGCCAAGCTCCTGATGAACCTGGAGCGGGCCACCGCCGGCGAGGTCTTCTACAAGGGCCAGGACATCACCAAGCTGTCCGGGCGCGCGCTGAAGGCCGTCCGCCGCAACATCCAGATGGTGTTCCAGGACCCGTACACCTCGCTGAACCCGCGCATGACGGTCGGCGACATCATCGGCGAGCCCTTCGACATCCACTCCGAGGTGGCCCCGAAGGGCGACCGGCGCCGCAAGGTGCAGGAGCTGCTGGACGTCGTCGGTCTGAACCCGGAGTACATCAACCGGTACCCGCACCAGTTCTCCGGCGGTCAGCGCCAGCGCATCGGCATCGCCCGCGGTCTCGCGCTCAACCCCGAGATCATCATCTGCGACGAGCCGGTGTCGGCCCTGGACGTCTCCGTCCAGGCGCAGGTCATCAACCTGATGGGGAAGCTCCAGGACGAGTTCAACCTCTCCTACGTCTTCATCGCGCACGACCTGTCGATCGTCCGGCACATCTCGGACCGCGTCGGCGTCATGTACCTCGGCAAGATGGCCGAGATCGGTACGGACGAGCAGATCTACGAGCACCCGACGCACCCGTACACGCAGGCGCTGCTCTCCGCGGTGCCGGTGCCGGACCCGGAGGCCCGCGCGCACCGCGAGCGGATCATCCTGACCGGTGACGTCCCCTCGCCGGCGAACCCGCCGTCGGGCTGCAGCTTCCGCACCCGTTGCTGGAAGGCGCAGGAGAAGTGCTCCCAGGAGGCTCCGGTCCTCGCGATCCCGGAGCGCTTCAAGGGGCAGGACACCCCGGCCGCGCACTTCTCCGCGTGCCACTTCGCCGAGGAGAAGAACGTCGTTCCGGCGCACTGACGCACACGGCGCATGAGCAGAGGGGCGCCCCCGGTCCACACGGACCGGGGGCGCCCCTTCGTCATGGGTGCCCGCGGCGGGGCATCCGTACGGGTGCCCTGGAAATGCAGGTCCTTCCATATGAGGTGATATTGGGGCCTAAGTGAGACTCAGGACATTTGGGAGGCACTCCATGCGCGGAGCCACGCACGCCAAGTGGGCCGCACTGGCCACCGCCGTCGCCCTCACGGCGACCGCCTGCGGTGGCGGCGACGACAGCGGCGGCGGCGGAGGTGCCGACGGCATCGTGAGTTCCTCGTGGGGCGACCCGCAGAACCCGCTGGAGCCCGCCAACACCAACGAGGTCCAGGGCGGCAAGGTCCTCTCCATGATCTTCCGCGGGCTCAAGCAGTACGACCCGAAGACCGGCGAGGCCAAGGACATGCTCGCCGAGAAGATCGACACGACCGACTCGACCAACTTCACGATCACGGTCAAGGACGGCTGGACCTTCTCCAACGGCGAGAAGGTCACCGCCAAGTCCTTCGTCGACGCCTGGAACTACGGCGCCCACCTGAAGAACAACCAGAAGAACGCCTACTTCTTCGGCCAGATCGAGGGCTACGACCAGGTCCACCCCGAGAAGGGCGAACCGACCGCCGAGACGATGTCCGGCCTCAAGGTCACGGGCCCCCAGACCTTCACGGTCAAGCTGACCCAGAAGTTCTCCACCTGGCCCATCACCCTGGGCTACGCGGCCTTCTCCCCGCTCCCGCAGGCCTTCTTCACGGACCACGCCGCCTGGCTGTCGAAGCCCATCGGCAACGGCCCGTACACCGTCGACTCGTACTCCAAGGGCTCCCAGATGGCCCTCAAGCGCTGGGACTCCTACCCCGGCGCCGACAAGGCCCAGAACGGCGGCATCACCCTCAAGGTCTACACCGACAACAACACCGCCTACACGGACCTGACGGCCGGCAACCTCGACCTCGTCGACGACGTGCCCGCCTCCCAGCTCAAGAACGTCGAGGCCGACCTCGGCGACCGCTACATCAACGTGCCCGCCGGCATCATCCAGACCCTGTCCTTCCCGTTCTACGACCCGGCCTGGAACAAGCCCGGACAGGAGAAGCTCCGCCAGGGCCTCTCCATGGCGATCGACCGCAGCCAGATCACCGACACGATCTTCCAGAAGACCCGCACCCCCGCGGTCGACTGGACCTCCCCGGTCCTCGGCGAGGACGGCGGATTCAAGGACGTATGCGGCGACTTCTGCAAGTACGACGCCGCCGAGGCGAAGAAGCTCGTCGCCGAGGGCGGCGGCATCCCCGGCGGCACCATGAAGATCTCGTACAACGCCGACACCGGCTCCCACAAGGAATGGGTCGACGCGGTCTGCAACTCCATCAACCGGGCCCTCGGCGACAACAAGGCCTGCGTCGGCAATCCGGTCGGCACCTTCGCCGACTTCCGCAACCAGATCACCCAGTCGAAGATGGACGGCCCCTTCCGGGCCGGCTGGCAGATGGACTACCCGCTCATCCAGAACTTCCTCCAGCCGCTGTACTACACCAACGCCTCGTCCAACGACGGCAAGTACTCCGACCCCGAGTTCGACAAGCTGGTGAACCAGGCCAACGCCGAGGCCGACACCGCGAAGGCGATCGCGCTCTTCCAGCAGGCCGAAGGCGTCCTCCGCGACGACATGGGCGCCATCCCGCTCTGGTACCAGAACGGCAGCGCCGGCTACTCGGAGAACGTCTCGAACGTGTCCCTGAACCCGTTCAGCGTCCCGGTCTACGACCAGATCAAGGTCAACTGACGCCGTAGCAGGCCGTACAGGTCGGCGGCGTACGGCCCGGCCCGCGGACCCCCGCGCCGCCGGGCCGTACGCCTTCCCCAGTCCTTTCCCCGGAGCCAACCCCCGGAGCCCCTCATGGGTCGATATGTGATCCGGCGGCTGCTGCAGATGATCCCGGTCTTCTTCGGCGCCACGCTGTTGATCTTCCTGATGGTGAACGTGATGGGCGACCCCATCGCCGGCCTGTGCGGTGACCGCCAGTGCGACCCGGCGACCGCCGCCCAGCTGGAGAAGGAGTTCGGACTCGACAAGCCCCTCTGGCAGCAATACCTGACCTACATGGGCAACGTCTTCACCGGAGACTTCGGCACCGCCTTCAACGGCCAGCCCGTCACCGAGCTGATGGCCAGCGCCTTCCCGGTCACCATCCGGCTCACCATCGTCGCGATCTTCTTCGAGATCCTCATCGGCATCAGCCTGGGCGTCGTCACCGGCCTCAAGCGCGGCCGCCCCGTCGACACCACCGTGCTGCTGCTGACCCTGGTCGTCCTCTCCGTCCCGACCTTCGTCACCGGCCTGCTCATCCAGCTGCTCCTCGGCGTCAAATGGGGCTGGATCAAGCCGGCCGTCTCGCCCGAGGCGCCCTTCAGCGAACTCATCGTGCCCGGCCTGGTGCTCGCCTCGGTCTCGCTCGCCTACGTCACCCGGCTCACCCGGACCTCGATCGCCGAGAACAAGCGCGCCGACTACGTCCGCACCGCCGTCGCCAAGGGCCTGCCCCGCCGCCGGGTCATCAGCCGCCACCTGCTGCGCAACAGCCTCATCCCCGTGGTGACGTTCATCGGCGCCGACATCGGCGCGCTCATGGGCGGCGCGATCGTCACCGAACGGATCTTCAACATCCACGGCGTCGGCTACCAGCTCTACCAGGGCATCGTCCGTCAGAACACGCAGACCGTGGTCGGCTTCGTGACCATCCTCGTCCTGATCTTCCTGCTGGCCAACCTCCTGGTCGACCTCCTGTACGCCGTCCTTGACCCGAGGATCCGCTATGCCTGAGCCCGAGCCGTTTGAGCCGCTTGAGTCGTACGGCGAGGAAGGACGCGCGATCGCCTCGACCGGTGCCGGAGGAGCGTCCGACCTCGCCACAGCGGAGGCGGAGACCCTGGAGAAGAACCTCGGCGGCCCCGAGGGCGCCGGCCCCGACAAGAAGGCCCGCTCCCTCTGGTCCGACGCCTGGCACGACCTGCGCCGCAACCCGGTGTTCATCATCTCCGGGCTCGTCATCCTCTTCCTGGTGATCATCTCCATCTGGCCCCAGCTGATCGCCTCCGGAGACCCCCTCGACTGCGACCTGTCCAAGGCGCAGGAAGGCTCCCAGCCCGGCCACCCCTTCGGATTCAACGGCCAGGGCTGCGACGTCTACACCCGCACCGTCTACGGCGCCCGGACGTCCGTGACCGTCGGCGTCCTCGCCACCGTCGGCGTCGCGATCCTGGGAGGCATCCTGGGCGGGCTCGCCGGCTTCTTCGGCGGAGCCTGGGACGGTTTCCTCTCCCGGATCACCGACGTCTTCTTCGCCATCCCCGTCGTCCTCGGCGGCCTGGTGCTGCTCTCCGTGGTCACCAGCTCCACCGTCTGGCCCGTCATCGGCTTCATGGTGCTCCTCGGCTGGCCCCAGCTCTCCCGCATCGCCCGCGGCTCCGTCATCACCGCCAAACAGAACGACTACGTCCAGGCGGCCCGGGCCCTGGGCGCGTCCAACTCCCGGATGCTGCTGCGCCACATCACGCCCAACGCCATCGCGCCGGTGATCGTCGTCGCCACCATCGCCCTCGGCACGTACATCTCGCTCGAAGCGACCCTGTCGTACCTCGGCGTCGGCCTGAAGCCGCCGACCGTCTCCTGGGGCATCGACATCTCCTCGGCGTCGCAGTACATCCGCAACGCGCCCCACATGCTGCTCTGGCCGGCCGGCGCGCTCGCCATCACCGTGCTCGCCTTCATCATGCTCGGCGACGCCGTCCGCGACGCCCTCGACCCCAAGCTGAGGTAGGGATCCATGCTGCTCGAAGTGCGCGACCTGCACGTGGAGTTCCACACCCGGGACGGGGTCGCCAAGGCCGTCAACGGCGTCGACTACTCGGTGAACGCCGGGGAGACCCTCGCCGTGCTCGGCGAGTCCGGCTCCGGCAAGTCCGTCACGGCCCAGGCCGTCATGGGCATCCTCGACATCCCGCCGGGGAAGATCACCCAGGGCGAGATCCTCTTCCAGGGCCAGGACCTGCTGAAGCTCAAGGAGGAGGAGCGGCGCAAGATCCGCGGCGCCAAGATGGCGATGGTCTTCCAGGACGCGCTGTCCTCCCTCAACCCCGTCGTCAGCGTCGGCGACCAGCTCGGCGAGATGTTCCAGGTCCACAAGGGCATGTCCCGCAAGGACTCCCGCGCCAAGGCCGTCGAGCTGATGGACCGGGTCCGCATCCCCGCCGCCAAGGAGCGCGTCGGCCAGTACCCCCACCAGTTCTCCGGCGGCATGCGCCAGCGCATCATGATCGCGATGGCGCTCGCCCTCGAACCCGAACTGATCATCGCCGACGAGCCGACCACCGCCCTCGACGTCACCGTCCAGGCCCAGGTCATGGACCTCCTCGCCGAGCTCCAGCGCGAGCTGAACATGGGCCTCATCCTGATCACCCACGACCTCGGCGTCGTCGCCGACGTCGCCGACAAGATCGCCGTGATGTACGCGGGCCGGATCGTCGAACGCGCCCCCGTCCACGAGATCTACAAGGCCCCCGCCCACCCCTACACCAAGGGGCTCCTCGAATCGATCCCGCGCCTGGACCAGAAGGGCCAGGAGCTCTACGCGATCAAGGGCCTGCCGCCCAACCTGCTGGCCATCCCGCCCGGCTGCGCCTTCAACCCCCGCTGCCCCCTGGCCCGGGACCGCTGCCGCACCGACGTGCCCCCGCTCTACGACGTGACCGAGTCCCCGGTGAAGCGCGCCAGCGCCTGCCACTTCTGGAAGGAGTGCCTCCATGGCTGAGGCGATTCTCGAAGTCCGGGGCCTGCACAAGCACTACCCGCTCACCCGGGGCATCCTGTTCAAGAAGCAGGTCGGCGCCGTCCGGGCGGTCGACGGGGTCGACTTCGACCTGGCCGCCGGGGAGACCCTCGGCATCGTCGGCGAGTCCGGCTGCGGCAAGTCGACCGTCGCGAAGATGCTGGTCAACCTGGAGCGGCCGACGTCGGGCGAGATCCGCTACAAGGGCGAGGACATCAGCAAGCTCTCCCCGCGCGCGCTGAAGGCCGTCCGCCGCAACATCCAGATGGTGTTCCAGGACCCGTACACCTCGCTCAACCCGCGCATGACGGTCGGCGACATCATCGGCGAACCGTACGAGATCCACCCCGAGGTCGCCCCCAAGGGCGACCGGCGCCGCAAGGTGCAGGACCTGCTGGACGTCGTCGGCCTCAACCCGGAGTACATCAACCGGTACCCGCACCAGTTCTCCGGCGGTCAGCGCCAGCGCATCGGCATCGCCCGCGGTCTCGCGCTCCAGCCCGAGATCATCGTGGCCGACGAACCGGTCTCGGCGCTCGACGTCTCCGTCCAGGCGCAGGTCGTCAACCTCCTGGGCAACCTCCAGACCGAGTTCTCCCTGTCGTACGTGTTCATCGCCCACGACCTCTCGATCGTGCGGCACATCTCCGACCGGGTCGGCGTCATGTACCTCGGCCGGATCGTCGAGATCGGCACCGACGCCGAGATCTACGAACACCCCACGCACCCGTACACGCAGGCGCTGCTCTCCGCGGTGCCGGTGCCGGACCCGGAGGCCCGCGCGCACCGCGAGCGGATCATCCTCACCGGCGACGTCCCCTCGCCGGCCGACATCCCCTCCGGCTGCCGCTTCCGCACCCGTTGCTGGAAGGCCCAGGAACGCTGCACCCTGGAAGTCCCCGAACTCGCCGTCCCGGCCGTCTTCCGCCTCACCGAAAGCCCGGCCAAGCACGACTCCGCCTGCCACTTCGCCGAGGAGAAGCAGGTGGTCCCGCCGGAGGACGACGGGGAGGAGCCCCCGTCCCCTTGAGGCGCGGCCCTTTAACGAGCGGGCAACCCGACGGAATCCCCTCCGATATACGGACGCGGCAGGCTCGGTGACGTACGGCCGTGCGGGTGCCGTAGGCCGGCCGGGGCGCCTCGCGCGTCCCGGCCGGCCGCGCCTCTTCCCGGCCCGCCTCCCCTCCGTGGCACAGCCGTCTTCCCCCGGACATGCGGAACCGCTTGTTTCGGTCGGTCGCGACCGTGAGTATCGGGTCCGTGACTGTGACACGACCGGCACGTCTCACGGGCGCCGCGCTCTGCGCCGCGCTCGCCCTCATCGCCGCCGTGTGGATCCTCAAGGACCTCGCCGCGCTCGGGTCGCCCGTCGACCTCGCGTGGTACTGGGCCGGGGACCACTTCTTCCTGATCCGGGGGCGGTCCGCCACCTCGCTGACCGACCCGGTGCTGCTCGCCGTCTCCGCGGCCGGCGCCGTCGCCGCCCTGCGGTCCCGGCACGCGGCCTCCGCGCTCGCCGCCACCGGCACGGTCACGCTCGCCCTGCGGCTGCCCGGGCTGTGGGCGGCGGACAGCGGGGCGCTGGTCACCGCGCTCGCCGAACTGGCCCTCGCCGCCGGTCTTGTCGTCACCGCCGCGGCGGGCCGGCGCCCGGCGACCGCCGCGTACGAACGCCTCCCCACCCGGCCCCCCACGGGCCGCGCCGTCGCCGCCGGCGTCCTCCTCGCGGTCGCCGCCGCCGTCCTGACCCTGTGGGAGGTGTACTGGGCGACCGAACTGCCGGTGGAGGTCACCGTCGACCGGCTCACCGGCGGCCGGTCCGTCGTCAAACCGGCCCTCGCGCCGCCCCCCGGCTGGCTGGCGGCGATGCTGGTCGGCCTGTACGCCGCGGCCGCCGGCTCCGCCTTCGCCCGGGCCCGTCACAGCAGGGCGTTCGGCCTGCTCGCCGGAGGGTTCCTGGCGGCCGTCGGTCTCGCCGAGGTCGCGCGGGCCGTCCGGTACGAACTGGCCGCCCACTTCGACGAACTCCCCACCGTGCAGCAGCTGGTTATCCTCAGTGCCGTCTTCGGCCTGCTCGCCGGCATCGCGGTGCTCGTCCTCCTCGCCGCGCGCGGCGAGGAGGACCCCGCACCCGGCGCCTACGGGCCGGCCGGCCCGCACGCGCCGTACGGCCGGCCCGGTCCGTACGGGTCCTACGGGTCCTACGGGCCGGCCGGGTCGATGCCCCCGGCCCCGCCCTCCCCGCCGCCGCCGGGCTGGTGACCCGGCCGGGCCGGCGGGGCACCCGTCCCCGTCACCCCGCCACGGCGAGCGCCCGCTTCAGGAAGTCCACCTGCAACAGGAGCAGGTTCTCCGCCACCTGCTCCTGCGGCGTCATGTGCGTGACCCCGGACAGCGGCAGCACCTCGTGCGGCCGGCCCGCCGCGAGGAGGGCGGAGGAGAGCCGCAGCGCGTGCGCCACCACCACGTTGTCGTCGGCGAGCCCGTGCACGATCATCATCGGCCGGGCCGGGCCCTCGGGAGCCGTGAGCCCGTCGTCGGTGAGCAGCGACTGCGCCGCGTACACCTCCGGGTCGTCCTGCGGGGTGCCGAGGTACCGCTCCGTGTAGTGGGTGTCGTACAGCCGCCAGTCCGCCACCGGCGCGCCCACGACCGCCGCGTGGAAGACGTCGGGCCGCTGGAGCACCGCCCTGGCCGCCAGATAGCCGCCGTACGACCAGCCGCGCACCGCCACCCGGTCCAGGTCGAGCGGGAAGCGCCCGGCCAGCGCGAGCAGCGCCTCCACCTGGTCGTCGAGCGTCGGCGTCAGGTCCCGCAGGATCGCCTTCTCCCAGGCGGGGGAGCGGCCCGGCATGCCCCGCCCGTCGGCCACGATCACCGCGAAGCCCTGGTCGGCGAACCACTGGGACGTCAGATGCGGGTTGTGCGCGGCGACCACCCGCTGCCCGTGCGGACCGCCGTACGGATCCATCAGGACCGGCAGCGGCCCGTCGCCCTCCTCGTACCCCGTGGGCAGCAGCACCGCGCACGGGATCCGCCGGGCACCGGCCTCGGTGAGCCGCACCCGGGCGGAGACCACCGGCCGCTGCGCGGACGAGGCCACCACCGCGACCTGCTCGCCGTCCCGCAGCACCCGCGCCACGCTCCCCGGCTCCCCGGGCCGCGCCGACACCAGGACCGCGACCGCCCCGCAGCGCACGGCCGCGTGCACCCCGACTCCCTCGGAGAGCCGCCGGGCCCCCTTCGCCGCCGACACCCGGTACACATGGATCTCGCCGGTCTCCGGCCCCGCCGCCGCCTCGCCCGCCGACGCCGACACGAGGACGTCGTCCGCGCCGACGTCGAGCACCGCCCGCACGTGCAGGTCCTCGCCCGTCCACGCGTCGTCCCCGACGGCCAGGACGCGCGCCCCGCTCTCGTCCGTGATCCGCACGAGCCCGCCGCCGGGCCCCCACGCGGGCGCCCCCCGGTGCAGCTCGAGCCACGCCGGGTCCGCCTCCGCCCGTACGGTGGAGGTCGTCCCCGACTCCACGTCCACCGCCAGGAACGCCTGCTCCCGCTGCTCCCGGGTCTGCACGAGCAGCAGCGGCGCCCCGGCGGCCGACCAGTGCACCCGCGCGAGGTACGGATACCGCTCCCGGTCCCACAGCACCTCCGTGCGCGCCCCGTCGAGGTCCACGAGGAAGAGCCGCACCTCCGCGTTGGCCGTCCCCGCCGCCGGGTACCCGACCCGCTGCGGCTCCCGTTCCGGATGCGCGGGGTCGGCGATCCACCAGCGCCGCACCGGCCGGTCGTCCACCCGCGCCACGAGCAGTCGATCCGCGCTCGGGGACCACCAGTAGCCGCGGTCGCGTCCCATCTCCTCGGAGGCGATGAATTCGGCCAATCCGTAGGAGACGTGCCCGTCTTCCGGAACGGCGAGTTCCCGGTCGCCCGAACCGTCCGCGCCCACCACCCGCAGCGCGCCCTCCGCCACGTACGCGACGAGCCGCCCGTCCGGCGAGGGGCGGGGATCGAGGACCGGTCCCGGCACCTCCAGCTCGCGCGCCGTCCCAGCCCGCAGTTCCGCCGCGAACAGCCGCCCCGACAGGGCGAACGCCGCCAGCTCCACCGCCCCGTCCACCGCGTACGTCACGATGCCTCCGGAGCCCTCCCGGCTCCGCTCCCGGCGCGCCCGCTCCTGCGGCGGCAGCTCCTCCTCCGCCCCCGCGAGCAGCGCCGCCGGGTCGGCGGCGAGCCGCTCCACCGGAGTGCCGCCCGGCGGCAGGTCGAGCACCCACAGCCGGTGCGAGCGGTCGGAGCCCGAACCGGATCGGACGAACACCACCCGCTCCCCGTCCGGGGACACCGAGAACCCTCGCGGAGCCCCCAGGGTGAACCGCTGGGTCCGGGCGAGCTGGCGCGGGAAGGAGAGCGGGGCCTGGGGTGTGGCCGGCTGCTGTCGAGTCGAGGTCATGAGGCCGAAAGTAGCGCTGTGCGCCCCCCGCGTGCCTCCGTCCGCCGATCGATGCGATGGCACGGATAGTTATGATCCGTAGCGCTAGGTGGGTATGTACCCGACTGGCACATGCGCGCTGCCCTGTCCGCTCGAATATCCGACCGAAGAAGTGTGGAGGTGAACCGCCGTGGCACTCTCGATTTCGGCGGTGGTGCTGCTGGCGATCGTCGTCTTCCTGCTGATCCGGAAATCCGGGCTGAAGGCTGGACATGCGGCGGTCTGCGCGCTCCTGGGCTTCTACCTGGCGAGCTCGTCCATGGCCTCGTCGATCAGCACCCTCACCACGAACGTGGCGGGCATGATCGGCGGCCTCAAGTTCTGACCCGGCGGGGTTCCGCCCCGGTCGGGCCCCGGGGTTCGGAGTTCGCGCGGGAGGGGTCTCGTAGGGTGGGGACATGACCGATCTCCCCGCCCGTCGTCTGCTCCTCGTGCACGCGCACCCGGACGACGAGTCGATCAACAACGGCGCCACCATGGCCAGGTACGCGGCCGAGGGCGCCCTTGTCACCCTGGTCACCTGCACGCTCGGCGAGGAGGGCGAGGTCATCCCGCCCGACCTCGCCCACCTGGCCCCCGACCGGGAGGACCGGCTCGGCCCGCACCGCGTCGGCGAACTCGCCGCCGCGATGCGCGAGCTGGGCGTCACCGACCACCGCTTCCTCGGTGGCCCCGGGCGCTTCCGCGACTCCGGAATGATGGGCGTAGAGCAGAACAAGCGCGACAACGCGTTCTGGAACACCGACGTCGACACCGCCGCCCCGTACCTCGTCGAGGTCATCCGCGAGACCCGTCCGCAGGTCCTGGTCACCTACGACCCCGACGGCGGCTACGGGCACCCCGACCACATCCAGGCCCACCGGGTCGCGACCCGCGCCGCGGAACTCGCCGCCGACCCCGGCTACCGGACCGACCTCGGCCCCGCCCACACGATCGCCAAGATCTACTGGAACCGCGCCCCCCGCCCGGTCGTCGAGGCCGGATTCGCCCGGCTCCGTGCCGAGGGCTCCGCCTTCCCCGCCGTCGCGGCCGTCGACGACGTCCCCGGCGTCGTCGACGAGGACCGGATCACCACCGAGATCGAGGCCGCTCCCGAGCACGTGGCCCGCAAGAGCGCCGCGATGGCCGCGCACGTCACCCAAGTCGCCGTCGACGGTCCCTTCTTCGCCCTCTCCAACGACCTCGGCCAGCCGATCCTCACCACCGAGTACTACGAGTTGGTCCAGGGAGCCTCCGGCGCCCCGGCCGGCGTCCGTGAGACCGACCTCTTCGCGGGGGTGACCGCGTGAGCGCCGCGATGCCCTCCCCGGCCGTCCGATATGCCTGGTACGCCCTCCTGGTCGTCCTCGGCGCCCTCGTCGGCACCGCCGGCGCGCTCGTCCAAGCGGCCTGGTTCCCCGGCGGCTTGTTCCTCGCGCTCCTCGCCACCGCCGCCCTCTTCTACGGAGGACTGCGGGCCACCGGCACCCAGGTCGCCGTCGCCGCGGCCGGCGCCGGCTGGCTCGTCGCGATCGTCCTGCTCAGTCTCGGACGTCCCGAGGGCGACGGGGTGTTCGGCGGAGGCGTCGGCGAGCTGGTCTACCTCTTCGGGGGAATGGCCGTCGCTGTGATGTGCACCACGCTCTTCCGGCTGCCGCGACCGACCCCGTGAACAGGACGACTTGAGGCGGGGACGTCCCGACTTCGTCCGGAATGACCGTCGTACGTCACCGGGGGATCGGGTACGAGTCGGCGGCGGCCAGTATGGTGGTGCGCGCCGCCGAACCGCCCGGGTAATCACGAGCATCTGCAAGAGCGGGCGGTGGAGCCAACCGGGAGATCCTGCTTTGAGTCGTGAATCTGGTCGAGAGACTGACAGTTCGTCCTCCGGCGCCCAGGGGCGCGGTGGAGCCGCGTACCCCTCGGGTACCCCGCCGTACGGGTCCCGCCAGTATCCGTCGCTCCACCCCACGCAGGACGCGCCGGAGGAGACCTCCGCCGCGCCCGCGCCGCCGGAGGAGCCCAAGACCGAGACGACCCTGACGACCCGGATCCGGATCAACATCCCGGGTTCGCGTCCGATCCCGCCGGTCGTGGTCCGCCAGACGGTCAACGAGGCGCCCGCCGCGGAGCCCGAGCCGGAGCCGGCCCCCGCCGCCGTCGAACCGGAGCCCGCGCCCGCGGCCGCCCCGGAGCCGCCGCGCGCCGAGGAGGCCCCGAAGGCGAAGGAGACCAGCGACTGGTTCGCCCCGCGCAAGGCGGCGGCCCCCGCCCCCTCCGCCCCGGCCCTGCCCGCCGCCCCGGCGCCCACCCTCAAGCCCGCCCCGCAGGCCACCGGCCCGGACACCCAGGGCACCGGCTTCGCCGGGTCGGCGACCTCCGGCGTCCCGACGGTCGGCAGCACCCCGTCGAGCCGCCCGGTCACCCCGCCCCAGGCCCCCGGCAACCCCCTCTACGACACCGGCACCCCCGCCGCCGGCACGCCGATGTACACCGGCACCCCCGCGGGCGGCACGCCGATGTACGACGGGACCCCGGCGGGCGGCACGCCGATGTACGACGGGACCCCGGCCGGCGGCACGCCGATGTACGACGGGACCCCGGCCGGCGGCACGCCGATGTACGACGGGACCCCCGCCGGCGGCACCCCGATGTACGACGGGACCCCGGCCGGCGGCACCCCGATGTACACCGGCACCCCCGCCGGCGGCACGCCCGCGTACCGGGGCCCGGCGGCTCCGGCCGGCCCGACCACCGGACCCGTCACCGGCACCGCCCACCTCGGCGGCCCCGGCCCCTTCCAGGGCCAGGCCCCCGGCCGGCCCCAGGGGCAGTCCCCGGCGCAGGGGACGGGCTCCCCGTTCCCCGGCGGCGCGGCACCCCGGATGTCGGACGACACCGCGATCCTCACCCCGCAGGCGCCCGCCCCGGCACCCGGACGGACGTCCGGGCCCGGACGGGCCGCGCAGGCCGACGGCGAGGCCGGGCACGTCTCCGGGGACACGCTCACCAGCGGCATCCCCGTGGTCCCGCCGGGCGCGGCCCGGCCGAACCTCACCCCGCGCCTCGACGAGCAGGCGAGGCCCGCGCCCGCCCCGGCACCGCGTCCGGCGCCCGCCCCCGCCCCGGCGAAGAAGGGCCGCTCCAAGCTGGTCCTCGCCGCCGTCGGCGTCTTCGGCCTGGTTGGCGTCGCCTACGGCGCCGGGCTGCTCCTCAACCACTCCGACGTCCCGAAGGGCACCACCGTCCTCGGCGTGGACATCGGCGGCGGCACGAAGGAGGAGGCCGTCAACAAGCTGGAGGCGGCCCTCGGCACGCGCGCCCGCACGCCGCTCCAGCTCAGCCTCGGCGGCGACAAGGTCCAGCTGGCCCCCGACAAGGCGGGCCTGGCCCTGGACAGCCAGGAGACCGTCCGCGCGGCGGCCGGAAGCGACTACAACCCGGTCTCCGTCATCGGCTCCCTCTTCGGCGGCGAGCGGATCGCCCGGCCGGTCTTCCCGGTCGACAAGGAGAAGCTCGCCGTCGCCCTCAGCGACCTCGCGGGCAGCTCCGCCTCGGCGACCGAGGGCACGATCCTCTTCGCGCCGAACAAGGTGACCGCCGTCCCGGGCAAGCCCGGCAAGGGCCTGGACGTCCAGCGCTCGATGATCTCCGTCCAGGACGCCTTCCGCGCCCAGGTCGAGACCGGTCAGCGCAAGCTCGTCGAACTCCCTGTCACCACCCGGCAGCCGACGATCACCCAGGCCGAGCTGGACCGGGCGATGAAGGAGTTCGCCACGCCCGCCATGTCCGGCCTGATCCGGATCCAGGCGGGCGGCAAGAAGATCGACTTCGGCCCGGCGCGCTCCCTGCCGCAGATCCTCTCCATGAAGGCCGTCGACGGCCACCTGGTCGAGGTCTACGACAAGAAGGCGATCGACCGGCTCCTCGACGGCGCCTTCGACGGCATCATGATCACCAAGGGCGACGGCACCAAGCACCAGGTCTCCGCCGACGACGTCGCCTTCGTGATGCGCGACGCCCTCCGCGGCAAGACCCTCGCCGAGCGGACCAAGACCATCGACCTCAGCGGCGAAGGCTGACCGCACCCGCCCCGGCGTCCGAGCCCCCGTCCCCTCCCGGGACGGGGGCTCCCGCGCATCCCGGGCGCGCACACGGCGGACACTGCACCCGCCGCTGTTTCCGGTCACACGGTGCCGCGCCTCTCGTCAGCCTCGACGGGGACGCGCGTGACGACCTTCCGCGCCTGAGGCCGGTGGGCGTCCGTCGCCCCCTACGTCGACCACCGCCACTTCCGGCGTCAGCCGGCGGAACGCTCCGGGGGAGATGCTGTAGGAATCACGGAACGCCCTGCTGAACGCGGACGCGTGGCTGAAGCCGCGCTGGGCGGCGATCACGCGCACGGGCACCCCCGGAACAGCGGGTCGGCCAAGTCTCGACGCGCTCGTGAGAGTCGCTAAGCCTCCCATTCCGTCCCGGGCCGAGATGCGCCTGCCGATGACCTGTCCGGCGGTATGCGGGGGCATGGGAAGAAGGTTCTTGGGGACCTCGATCCCGATGACCTCGAACGATCCGCGGATGGAATTGATCTCGAATGGGCGTGAGGTATCGCTGGAGTGGTACTCGAAGGCTTGATGCGTGATGGTTTCCCTCCCCAAGGTGACCACTCCGCTCCCGCGTTCGACCGGCGAAAGGTGAAACGCCTCGGGATCTTATTTCGGGATCAACTTCGGCGTGCGTCGGAAGGTGAGGGGATCGCATTCCAGGGGGTATGCCGTCATCTCGCCCAGTGAAATATTGCGCTGATTCACCCAGGAATCAGCGGCGTGCTCACTCTGCAAGCCCATGGGGGCGTGGGCCTCCGAGCCGAGAGTTTTTCGACTCTGGCGATTCCCGGCAAAGGGCGACCGAACTGGATATTCTCCCCGGCTGTATTTCAATATTCACCCATCGGTGGTCCGCCTTTGCCGGGCGAGCGACCGGGTCGACTGTGCGTCAAGGAACTGTGCACTGCACGCCGATGCCCTGCTCCGCGGGACTCGGAAGAGTGATCGTCCGCACGACATCTCCGACGCGACAGAAGGACGTCAGCATGACGATGTACGGGAAGCTCGCCCGAGTCCTGGCCGCCACGGCACTCGCCACCGCGGGTCTGGTCGGCTACGCGGGGTCCGCGGCCGCCGGAACCAACGGCCAGCAGGTGACCGTGTCGACCCGCTGGTCCGACCAGATCAGGATGTGCGGTCGCAATCAGTACGACCAGGAGGCCTGCACCGGCTGGATCGCCTCCCCCGACCTCTGGACCCCGGTGTCCGGCTGGTGGTGGAAGGGCGAGGTGTTCATCGAGGGCTGGCGGCAGGACACCGGCGAGTCCTACTACGGCTACTGCGACGTACCGCCCGAGCAGGCCTCCGACTGGACCGAGTGCTACCTCTGGGGCACGCTCTGACGCCTCCCGCGGCTGCGGCTTCACCGTCCTGCTCTCAAGGAAATCAAGGAGAAGGTGCTATGCGTGCTCTCAAGAAGCTGGGCGCCGTCGGCGCGGCTTCCGGCATCCTGCTGATGTCCGCGGCGGTCACACCGGCCTCGGCCATGGAGGAATACAGCGTGGTCCGCAACGCGTGGAGCGACCAGTGTCTGGAGGTTGCGGACTGGCGCATGGACGACGGCGCGCCGGTTCGGCAGTGGCCGTGCCACGGGGGGAGGAACCAGCAATGGCGGTTCATCGAGATGGCCAATGGGCACACGGCCATCCAGAACAGGAATTCCAATAAATGCATCGATGCTCCCGGCGGGAACTACGACAACGGTACGCAGCTGATTCAGTGGGACTGTCATCTTCGATACAATCAGCAGTGGCTCGTCATGTATTCGAGTGAAGACCCTCAGGCGGAGATCAGCTTCTGGGCGCCGCCCAACAATCAGGTGATCGAGATCGGGGCCTGGAGTCAGACCCGCGGTGCGGCGGCCAGTATGTGGAGTTCCAACGACGGGCTGAACCAGAAATGGAACACGGCCATCGTCTACGGATGAGGTGATCCCCGGCGCGGGTGATGTCGAAGCCGATCGCCCGGACGCCGGTCGCCGTACCGCCCTCGGGCGGAACGGCGTGGGAGCCGTGGGCAAGGGACGCGGTCAGTTCAAGAGGGCTCGGGCGGCCAGTGCGCGGCGCCGGATCGTGGTCGCCGACTCCGGGTCCACCGCGTCCATCACCTCCGCGTACGCCTCCATCTCCCGCGCCCCCGTCAGGAACTCGCCGCGCTGGACGAGGAGTTCGGCGCGCTCGTAGCGGAGCCTGGCCGGATGGGAGGGGAGCAGCAGGGAGAGCTCCACCGCCCACAGGGCCACGTCGGAGCGCTCGGGGCGGGACGCGGCCCAGGCGCGGATGTTGTTCAGGATGCGCAGCACGATCGCACCGGGCTCGGCCGGCCGGAGCATCGACCGGTCGAGCGCCTCGCCGGTCGCGCTCGCCACCAGGAGCTCGGCGTCCGCGCCGGTCATGGCGCGCCCGCCCGCGAACGGGTCGGCGAGGTTCAGATCGGCCGGGTCGCCGAAGCCCACGACGAAGTGACCGGGCAGACCGAGGCCGTACACGGGGGCACCGGCCCGGCGGGCGACCTCCATCCAGACCACGGAGAGCAGGATCGGCAGGCCCCGCCGCCGCCGGAGCACCTCGTGCAGGAGCGAGGACTCCAGGCGCTGGTAGTCCGCCGGCACGCCCTCGAAGCCCTCGTGGACGCCGAGCAGCGCCGCGAGCTCGGCCGCCCAGCCGCCGGTGATCCGCGTGGCGTACGGGACGAGCCCGGCGAGGCGGTCGAGTTCGATCTCGGCCTGGTCGAGGACGTGCCGGGTCACGGTGGGGTCGGCCACCGCCCCGACCAGCAGGCACAGCCGCGCGAGGTCGGGCCGCTCCGCCCGCGCCTCCTCGGCGAACTCCCGCCGCCAGTCGTCGTCGCCGTCCGGTGGTCCTTCCGCCGTCACGCCTCCGCCCATCGGTAGTGGTGGTAGTGGTGGTGGGCCGCGAAGCCCATCCCGTCGTACAGCGCCCGCGCGCCGTCGTTCTCCGTCTCCACCTGGAGCCAGGCCGCCGACGCGCCCTCGTCCAGCGCCCGGCGGGCGAGTGCCGTCATGACGGACGTCGCCAGGCCGCGGCGCCGCTGGTCCGGGTCGACCTCGACGGCCATGAAGCCGGCCCAGCGCCCGTCCACGACGCAGCGGCCGATGGCCGCCGGTACCCCTCCCGTGCCCGCCACGGACGCGAACCACACACTCGGCCCGGAGGCGAGGACGGACCGGACCGCCGGGCTCGCCTCCTCGAAGCGCTGGTACCGGCGAAGCCAGGCGTCGTCGGCCGTTCGGGAGAGGAGTACGGCGGAGACGTCGGCGTCGAGGTCGCCGATCGGCGCCAGGGCGGCGACGCGTACCTCGGCGGAGACCTCGCGCCGCCAGCCGCGGCGGTCGAGTTCGGCGCACAGGAGTTCCTGCGCGCCCTCGGCGCCGGTCGCGGCCTGGACGTACGCGGGCAGGCTCCGGGCCGCGTACCAGTCCCGTACGCGGATCAGCGCCTCGGCCGTCGGCATCCCGGGATCCCCGAGCGGAAGCGCCGAGTTGGCCCGGCGGGTGAACCCGTCGGAGGCCCTGAGCGTCCAGTCGCCGAGCGCCTCGCTCTCCAGCGGCTGCCAGGCGCGCGCGGTGGCCCTGGCGAGCTCGGGGAAGGTCGCGGAGGGGCCGCGGCGGCGGGCCGGGGCGGCGGGTACGACCTTCCCCGCGACCAGCGAGGACTCCGCGATCCTGACACTCTCGCCGTCCTTGCGTGTGATCAGGAGCACACCGCCGTCCCATGATGTGAGAACTCCGACCGCATCGGTGTATTTTCCGCCCGCGGCCGGCACCCCCGTCACGCACCGAACGGAGACACGTTTTCCCACGTCAGCGCTGGTAATTCGGACTTCAAGGCGCCCTCCGCCGGTGAATTCCACAGCTTCTCCGCCCCTCCTGTTCGGATCGCCCCCAAGAACGGAGATACTAGGGGCGGGCATCGACGACGCCGCGCTCCCGCGCAGACCAGCCCTATCGAGGAGGAACGACAGCGTGACCTACGTCATCGCGCAGCCTTGTGTCGACGTGAAGGACAAGGCGTGCATCGAGGAGTGCCCCGTCGACTGCATCTACGAGGGCAAGCGGTCCTTGTACATCCACCCGGACGAATGCGTCGACTGTGGGGCCTGTGAGCCGGTCTGCCCGGTCGAGGCGATCTTCTACGAGGACGACACCCCGGAGGAGTGGAAGGACTACTACAAGGCGAACGTCGAGTTCTTCGACGAGCTCGGTTCGCCCGGTGGTGCCTCCAAGCTCGGCGAGATCGAGCGGGACCACCCGTTCATCGCCGCGCTGCCGCCGCAGAACGGCTGATCGACCGCATCCGGTCCCGTACGGCCACGGCCGCCGTACGGGACCGAGGCGTTTTCCGTACGCAAGAGGAAGTGAGAGCCAACCCGTGAGCGCAGTCTCTTCGCGCCTGCCCGTCTTCCCCTGGGACAAGCTGGAGCCGTACAAGAAGACGGCCCTGGCGCACCCGGACGGAATCGTGGACCTCTCCGTCGGCACCCCCGTCGACCCGGTCCCCGCGCTGATCCAGGAGGCCCTGGTCGCGGCGGCGGACTCGCCGGGCTATCCCACGGTGTGGGGGACGAAGGAACTGCGGGACGCGCTCACCGGATGGTGCGAGCGGCGGCTGGGCGCGGTGGGCTTCGCCTACGAGAACGTCCTGCCGGTGGTGGGCTCCAAGGAGCTGGTGGCCTGGCTGCCGACGCAGCTGGGGCTCGGCGCCGGGGACAAGGTGGCGTACCCGCGGCTCGCCTACCCGACGTACGAGGTCGGCGCGCGGCTCTGCGGCGCGGAGCCGGTGGTCTACGACGACCCGACCGAGCTCGACCCGGCCGGGCTGAAGCTGCTCTGGCTCAACTCCCCGTCCAACCCGACCGGCAAGGTCCTGGGCAAGGACGAGCTGACCCGGATCGTGGCCTGGGCACGCGAGCACGGCGTGCTCGTCTTCTCCGACGAGTGCTACCTGGAGCTGGGCTGGGAGGCGGACCCGGTCTCGGTCCTGCACCCGGACGTCTGCGGCGGCTCCTACGAGGGCATCGTCGCCGTCCACTCGCTGTCCAAGCGCTCCAACCTGGCCGGCTACCGGGCCGCGTTCATCGCGGGCGACGCGGCCGTCCTCGGCGAGCTGCTCCTGATCCGCAAGCACGGCGGCATGATGACCGCGGCCCCGGTGCAGGCGGCGACGGTCGCGGCGCTCGGCGACGACGCGCACGTGGCCGAGCAGCGCGAGCGGTACGCGGCCCGGCGGGCGGCGCTGCGGGCGGCCCTGGAGGCGCACGGCTTCCGGATCGAGCACAGCGAGGCCAGCCTGTACCTGTGGGCGACCCGGGACGAGCCGTGCTGGGACACCGTGGCCTACCTGGCGGAGAAGGGCGTCCTGGTGGCGCCCGGCGACTTCTACGGCGAGGCCGGGGAGCGCTTCGTGCGGGTGGCGTTCACGGCGACGGACGAGCGGGTCGAGGCGGCCGTCAAGCGCCTGGGCTGAGCGCGCGGAACGCCGGAGGGCCCGGGGAGCTTTCGCTCCCCGGGCCCTCCGCGCGTTCCGGTGCGGGTCAGCCGATGGGCAGGGCGCCCAGCGGCGCGGCGCCGAGCGCCTGGCCGGTCGGCAGGTCGCCGAGGCCGCCGCCGAGGGCGCCCCCGGTCGGCGCCTCGGCGCTCTCGGCGGCGGCGCCGGCGGTCTTGCCGACGACCTCGCCCGCGCTGCCGGCCGTGTCGCCGGCCACCTTCTGGGCGGCCGGGGTGGCGGTCTTGCCCGCCGCGCCGACGGCCTTGCCGGCGGCGGGGACGGCCGTGCCGACGGCCTGGCCGCCGGTGGCGCCGACGACGCCGGTGGTGGTCTGGGAGGCGCTGTCGACGGCGCTGCCCGCGCCGGCGGCGTCCAGGGCGGTGACGCCGCCGAGGGAGCCGGTCGGGACGATGCCGTGGTCCAGGGCGCTCGCCGTGCCGGCCGCACCGACCACGGGGGCTGCCCCGGCCGCGATGAGGAGGGCGGCGCGGGCGATCCGACGGGTCAGGGGGAGGGACATGGTGCTCCTTCGACGAGGTGCGACGTGTTCGTTCGGTCGCAGTGACAACCGGCCCTGGGGCGGGAGAGGTTGCGGAGGTCGAAGGTAAAGAGTTGGCAATGCGTCGTATTGTCGGGTGGGGAGGAAAACGGACGAACGTGTCATTGTGTAGACGCCTGCCGAACCGTCACTTCCCTTGTGTGGCAAGGGACTTGTGAGGTCGGAATGGCGTAAGGGAATTCGGGCTCGAAGGCATGTCGAATTTCTCGCGTACCGAACCGGCGTCATGCCACGGCCGAGTGAACGACCGTACGCGTGACCGCCTACTGCGCGAGGCGGACGCGGACCGACGCACCGCCGGATTCCCCGCCGGCCTTCCCGTCCGCGGCCGGCGCGCCCGAGGACTTCGACCAGCCGCCGTCGGCCTCGCCCGCGCGCCACACCCGGTCCCGGTAGCCGACCTCGGCGACGCCCAGCTCGTCCGCCCGCGCCACCGCCCACTGCGCCAGCTCCCAGCCGCGCCGCTCCTCCGCACCGGCCCCCGACGCCGAGCCCGCCCCGGCCGCCCGGACCGGCAGCGTGAGCACCACGGGCTCCGCCGCCGACCGGCCCGCGCTCGGACCGCCCGTCACCGCCTTCGGTGCCGCCTTCTCGCCGAAGGCGCGCACCAGTTCCGCGCGGAACCGCTCGGGATCGCCCGGCGGCCCCTCCACCTTGCTCGTCGTGCAGATCAGCGCGGCCGCCGACCGGCCCGTCAGCGCGGCCGAGAGGAGCGTGGCGTCCGGCTCGTGCTTCGCGTACGCCTGCGGGTAGCCGCTCCGCTGCACCTTCTGCGCCGCCACCGTCAGCGGCAGCCGCGAGTACCCCGGGACCTTCTCCAGGCCCTCGTAGAACTTCCCCGCCGAGTAGACCGGATCCATGATCTGCGCCGGCGTCCCCCAGCCCTGCGAGGGCCGCTGCTGGAAGAGGCCGAGCGAGTCCCGGTCACCGTGCTCGATGTTCCGCAGCGCCGACTCCTGCAGCGCCGTCGCCAGCGCGATCGTCACCGCCCGCTCCGGCAGCCCCCGGCTCGTGCCCACGGCCGAGATCGTCGCCGCGTTGGACGCCTGCTCCGGAGTGAACTCGTACCGGTTCTCGCCGCTGCCGACCGTGCAGCGTGGCGCGCCCTTGCTGCCCGTCACCTGGTGTACGGCCACGTAGGAGGCCAGGCCGAGGAGCACGGCGAAGGCGGCCGCGGAACGGGCGCGGCGGCCGCGACGGCGGGGACGGGAGGGCTCGGACACGGGCCCACCGTACTGGAGGGCGCGTTAGGGTCGGCACATGGCAGACATCACCCCGCTCGACGGCCCCCTCGACCTTTTCCAGGACGGGGCCGCGCTCACCGCCGCCCTCGTCGACTTCCCCTCCGTCAGCGGGACCGAGCAGCCGCTCGCGGACGCGATCGAGCAGGCCCTGCGCCTCCTGCCGCACCTCACCGTCGACCGCTACGGCAACAACGTCGTCGCCCGGACCCACCTCGGCCGCGGCGAGCGGGTCGTCCTCGCCGGCCACATCGACACCGTGCCGATCGCCGACAACGTGCCCTCGCGGCTCGACGAGGACGGCGTCCTGTGGGGCTGCGGCACCTCCGACATGAAGTCCGGCGTCGCCGTCCAGCTCCGGATCGCCGCGACCGTCACCGAGCCCAACCGCGACCTCACGTTCGTCTTCTACGACAACGAGGAGGTCGCCGCCGACCTCAACGGCCTCGGCAAGATCGCCGCCGCGCACCCCGACTGGCTCGAGGGCGACTTCGCCGTCCTCCTGGAGCCCTCCGACACCCAGGTCGAGGGCGGCTGCCAGGGCACGCTGCGCGTCATCCTGCACACGGCGGGCGAGCGGGCCCACTCCGCGCGCTCCTGGATGGGCTCCAACGCCATCCACACCGCCGCCCCGATCCTCGCCCGCCTCGCCGCGTACGAGCCGCGCAAGCCGGTCATCGACGGCCTGGAGTACCACGAGGGCCTCAACGCCGTGGCGATCACCGCCGGCGTCGCCACCAACGTCATCCCCGACGCCTGCGCCGTCACCGTCAACTACCGGTACGCGCCCGACCGCTCCCCGGCCGAGGCCCTCGCCTACGTCCGGGAGTTCTTCGACGGCTGCGACATCGCCGAGTTCGTCATCGACGACGAGAGCCCCGGCGCCCTGCCCGGCCTCTCCCACCCGGCCGCCGAGGCCTTCATGAAGGCCGTCGGCGGCAGCGCGCAGCCCAAGTTCGGCTGGACCGACGTCGCCCGTTTCAGCGCCCTCGGCGTCCCCGCCGTCAACTACGGGCCGGGCGATCCGATCTACGCGCACAAGCGGGACGAGCACGTCCCCGTCGAGCGGATCCACCACTGCGAGGCACGGCTCCGCGACTGGCTCACTGCCTGACTTCCGTAATTTCGTGTTTCGTCACCTCTGTCGTCCTACTCTGACCGGACCAGAAGATCAGTTGGCGATCGATCGACAGCTGATCGCCGATCGGCGGAGGGAGCAGGCCATGGGCATTCCCGAGGGAATGGCGAAGCCCGAGGAGCAGCGTCTCGGTCCGGTGCTGCGGCGCAGGGACCAGGTCCAGCCGGGGACGACGGACCAGCGACTGCTCGACACCGAGGGCGACTCGGAGTGGGTGCACACCGACCCCTGGCGCGTCATGCGCATCCAGTCCGAGTTCGTCGAGGGCTTCGGCGCCCTCGCCGAACTGCCGAGCGCCATCAGCGTCTTCGGCTCCGCCCGCACGAAGCCGGACTCGCCCGAGTACGAGGCGGGCGTACGGATCGGCCGCGCGCTCGTCGAGGCCGGGTTCGCGGTCATCACGGGCGGCGGCCCCGGCGCCATGGAGGCCGCCAACAAGGGCGCGCGGGAGGCCAAGGGCGTGTCCGTCGGCCTCGGCATCGAGCTCCCCTTCGAGCAGGGGCTCAACCAGCACGTCGACATCGGCGTGAACTTCCGCTACTTCTTCGTCCGCAAGACGATGTTCGTGAAGTACGCGCAGGGCTTCGTCGTGCTCCCCGGTGGCCTCGGCACCCTCGACGAGCTCTTCGAGGCGCTCACCCTCGTCCAGACCCGCAAGGTCACCCGGTTCCCGATCGTCCTCTTCGGCACCGAGTACTGGAAGGGCCTCGTCGACTGGCTCCGCGACTCCGTCGTCGCCGGCGGCAAGGCCTCCGAACGCGACCTCCTCCTCTTCCACGTCACGGACGACGTGGAAGAGGCGGTCGCCCTGGTGACGAAGGAGACCGGCAAGTAGGGCCGTCAGGTCGGTTGTGGGCACCCGTTCCGCGGGGCGGAGCGGGTGGCACAACCGGCCACCGGCCCACCGGGCCCGACTACGCCAGCCCGCGCCGGGCCACGGCGGGCGCCCGGTGCCCGGCGATCGACGCCACCATGTCCAGGACCTGCCGGGTCTCGGCGACCTCGTGCACCCGGTACACCTGGGCCCCGAGCCAGGCCGACACCGCCGTCGTCGCCAGCGTCCCGAGGACCCGCTCCTTCACCGGCCGGTCCAGCGTCTCGCCCACGAAGTCCTTGTTCGACAGGGACACCAGCACCGGCCACCCCGTGTCCGTCATCTCGCCGAGCCGACGGGTCGCCTCCAGGCTGTGCCGGGTGTTCTTCCCGAAGTCGTGACCCGGGTCGATCATGATCGCGTCCCGGCGGACGCCCAGCGCCGCCGCCTGCTCCGCGAGCCCGACCGTGACCCGCAGGATGTCGGCCATCACGTCGTCGTACTCCACCCGGTGCGGCCGCGTCCGCGGCTCCGCGCCGCCGGCGTGCGTGCAGACGAGGCCCGCGCCGTACTTGGCGGCCACCTCCGCGAGACCCGGGTCGACCCCGCCCCACGCGTCGTTGAGGACGTCCGCGCCCGCCTCGCAGACGGCCGCGCCGACATCGGCCCGCCAGGTGTCCACGCTGATCACCACGTCGGGGTGGCGCCTGCGGACCTCGGCCACGAAGCCGACCGTGCGGCGCGCCTCCTCCTCGGCCGTCACCTCCTCGCCGGGGCCCGCCTTGACCCCGCCGATGTCGATGATCGCCGCGCCCTCGGCGACCGCCTGCTCGACCCGGGCGAGCGCCGGCTCGTCCCGGAAGGTCGCGCCCTGGTCGTAGAAGGAGTCCGGGGTCCGGTTCACGATCGCCATGATCACCGGCTCGTGCGGCCCGAATTCACGCCGTCCCAAGCGCAGCATCCCTTTTGTCCTCCCTCGCGTCCGTTCGCCTGTGACCCTAACCGCCGGTGACGCATGGCACGATCGGCACGGGACGATTTCCACTCCGGGGAGAGGCACGCAGGTGTTCTGGTTTCTGCTCATCACGATGGTCGTGGTCGTGGCCGCGGTGACCCTGGCCGTGGTCGGCGGCGGCGACAGCGAGGTGCTGCCCGAGGTGGCGCCCGAGCAGCTCGTCGACCCCCTTCCGGCGGCCCGGCCGGTGGACCGCGCCGACGTCGAGGCGCTCCGCCTCCCCGTCACGGCCCGCGGCTACCGGATGGCGGACGTGGACGACGTCCTGGTCCGGCTCGGAGCCGAGATCGCCGAGCGGGACGCGCGGATCGCCGAGCTGGAGGAGGCCCTCGCGGGCGCCGCCGGGGGCCCGGACCGCGAAGGCGACCAGCAGTGACCGGCGGGGCGGTACCCGGCCCGGACGGGCGGCTCCGCTGCCCCTGGGGCCTGTCGACCGAGGACTACGTGACGTACCACGACGAGGAGTGGGGCCGCCCGGTCCACGGCGACGACGCGCTGTTCGAGCGGCTCTGCCTCGAGGCCTTCCAGTCGGGCCTGTCCTGGATCACGATCCTGCGCCGCCGCGAGGGCTTCAGGCGTGCCTTCGCGGACTTCGACATCGCCTCGGTGGCCGGATTCGGCGAGGCGGACCGCGAGCGGCTCCTCGCCGACGAGGGCATCATCCGCAACCGCGCCAAGATCGACGCCACCCTCGCCAACGCGAAGCTGCTCGCCGGCTGGGACCCGGGCGAACTCGACACCCTGATCTGGTCGTACGCCCCCGACCCGGCGACCCGGCCCGCCCCGCGTACGGTCTCGGACGTCCCGGCCGTCACGGACGAGTCCACGGCCCTCTCCAAGGCCCTCAAGAAGCGCGGCCTCCGCTTCATCGGCCCCACCACCGCCTACGCCCTGATGCAGGCCTGCGGCCTCGTCGACGACCACGTGGCCGACTGCGTGGCCCGGGGCGGCCGATAGCTGTAGCCGACCGCCCCGGACAGGACCTAGCGGCCCAGGTAGCGGGGCTTCTCCTTGGCGATGAAGGCGCGGACCGCGATGGTGTGGTCCTCGGAGGCGCCGGCCAGCGTCTGGAGCTCGTCCTCCTTCTCCAGGGCCTCGGCGAGCGAGTGGTCGGCGCCGTACGCCAGGGACTCCTTCAGCGCCGCGTACGCCACGGTCGGGCCCTCCGCGAGGGTCCTGGCCACCTTCACGGCCTCGGCGGCCAGGTCGGCGGCCGGGACCAGGCGGTTCACGATGCCGAGCTCGTACGCCTCCTGGGCGCTGATCGACCGCGGGAAGAGCAGCAGGTCGGAGGCGCGGCTCTGGCCGATCAGCCGGGGCAGCGTCCAGGACATGCCCGAGTCGGCGGTGAGCGCGACGCCCGCGAAGGAAGTGTTGAAGGCGGCGGTCTCGGAGACGATCCGGTAGTCCGCCGCGAGCGCGAAGCCGAAGCCGGCTCCCGCCGCGACACCGTTCACGGCGGCCACGACGGGCTTCCGCATGCCGGTGAGCGCCTTGACGATCGGGTTGTAGTGGTCGCGGACCGTGTTCATCGTCTGGCTGGTGCCGGACTCCTGGTCCGAGAGGAGCAGGCCCACGTGCTCCTTCAGGTCCTGGCCCACGCAGAACGCCCGGTCGCCCGCCGCGGTGAGCAGCACCGCCCGAACGGCGGGATCGGCCGCGGCCGTCTCCGCCGCGTCCCGGAGGGCGACTTTCGCCGCCACGTTCATCGCGTTCATGGCCTCGGGCCTGTTGAGCGTGATGGTGGCGAGACCCTCGCTCACCTCGTACAGCACCGTGTCGGCCATCGGGATCCCTTCGCCTCATTGCGTGGTTGACCAGCCCAGCATGGCGGAGATCACCCGCCCCGCACATGTGAGCTGCGTCAAAGAACGGGGGATCCGGGGCGGAGGCCGAGCGGCGAAGTATCGCAGGCCGGTCGCCGAATTATGTGGTTTTGCGGAAGCGCGTTGCGCAAGCGATGCAGATCGATGTTGGTCATCGGGTCCTGTGATGCGGGATAATGACCTGGAAGCAATGTGTTCGAAGCCGGTGACGCGTGCTCCACACCAAGGAGCTGCCCGGCTGACGATGAGCTGGTTTCAGGAAGGGGAACAAGCATGGCGGCCATGAAGCCGCGGACGGGTGACGGCCCGCTCGAGGTGACCAAGGAGGGGCGGGGCATCGTCATGCGCGTACCGCTCGAAGGCGGCGGTCGGCTTGTCGTCGAGCTGACCCCGGGCGAAGCAGAGGCGCTGGGCGACGCCCTGAAGAAGGTCGTCGGCTGACCCGACCCTCCACGAGTCCTTCCGCTGCCCCGGTACGGTCCGCCGTGCCGGGGCAGCGGTGCGTCCGGCGCCGTTCAGGCGTCCCCTCGGCCCCGGTCAAGACGTCCGGGCTCCGGTCATGGCGTCCCGGGCTCCGGTCGAGGCGTCCGGGCTCCGGTCATGGCGTCCCCGGGCCCCCGTCGAAGCGTCCCGGCCTCCGCTCATGGCGTCCCCGGCTCCGGGGAGCCGCCGGGCGTGCGGGGGTCAGCCGCGTCGGACCGCGCAGAGCAGGCCGTCGCCGACCGGCAGCATCGAGGCCACCAGCTCCTGGCTCTCGCGGACGGCCCGGAGCAGCTCGCGCAACCGCTGGACCTCCGGCGGCTGGGCCCCGGAGTCGACCGTGCGGCCGTCCGCGAAGACGCCCTCGAAGCAGACGAGACCCCCTGGTCGCAGCAGGCGCAACGATTCAGCGAGATAGTCCAGGTACTCCAGCCGGTCGCCGTCGCAGAACACGAGGTCGTACCCGCCGTCCGCGAGCCGCGGCAGGACGTCCAGGGCGCGGCCGGGGATGAAGCGGGCCCGGTTGCCGGCGAAACCCGCGGCCCGGAACGCCGTCTTCGCGAGCTGCTGCCGCTCCGGCTGGAGGTCCACCGTCGTCAGCACCCCGTCCGGCCGCATCCCGTGCAGCAGGTAGATGCCCGACACGCCCGTACCGGTGCCGATCTCCGCCACCGCCTTGGCGTCCGCCGTCGCCGCGAGCAGCCGCAGCGCGCCACCGGTGCCGGGGGACACCGAAGGCAGCCCTGCCTCCCGGGCCCGCTCCCGGGCCCAGCGCAGAGCCTCGTCCTCGGCGACGAAGGCGTCGGCGAACGACCAGCTCGTCTGCCGGTTGGCGGTAATGGCCCTCTCCTGTCCCCGTAGTTGACGCAACGGTGACTGTATCCGCTGCCAACGGGAACCCGCTGATGGGACCGGGCGTTCACCAGGGGAAGGACGCGGCAGGAGGAGGCCGGGAGACCCGGTTCCAAATTCGCGTAAAGATTCTTATCCGGAGCTAACGGGCGAGGTGGCTATGGTAGGGGCTCCACTGGACACCACCAGAGCCGACAGGGGAGGTGCGGCTGCGCCTGTGGATCGGGGAGGAGTGCTTCGGCGTCTTCTCAGGTCGGCGGGTGAGCCGAAATCCGTGACCGACACCGCTGACCGTTTCCGCACCACCGACTCCGCTCCCACCACCGCGGCCTTCGCATCGGATGCGGAATCGCAGGCGTGGACCCCTCCCACCTGGGAGGAGATCGTCAGCACGCACAGTGGCCGGGTCTACCGCCTCGCCTACCGCCTCACGGGCAACCAGCACGACGCCGAGGACCTGACGCAGGAGGTCTTCGTCCGCGTCTTCCGCTCGCTGTCGACGTACACGCCGGGCACCTTCGAGGGCTGGCTGCACCGCATCACCACCAACCTCTTCCTCGACATGGTCCGCCGCAAGCAGCGCATCCGCTTCGACGCGCTCGCCGACGACGCCGCCGAGCGGCTGCCCAGCCGCGAGCCCTCGCCGCAGCAGGTCTTCAACGACACGCACTTCGACGCCGACGTGCAGCAGGCCCTCGACACCCTCGCGCCCGAGTTCCGCGCCGCGGTCGTCCTCTGCGACATCGAAGGACTGTCGTACGAGGAGATCGCCGCGACCCTCGGTGTGAAGCTCGGCACCGTCCGCAGCCGGATCCACCGCGGGCGCTCCCACCTCCGCAAGGCGCTCAAGCACCGCTCGCCCGAGGCCCGGGCGGAGCGTGCGCTCGCCTCCGTCGGATGGGAGGCAGGGACAGCGTGAGCGGCACACGTCCCTCGGCACAGACCCCCGCGGAACACCACCTCGGGGACCGGCTGGCCGCGCTCGTCGACGGCGAACTCGGCCACGACGCCCGCGAGCGGGTCCTCGCGCACCTCGCGACCTGCCCCCGCTGCAAGGCGGAGGCCGACGCGCAGCGCACCCTCAAGAGCGTCTTCGCCTCCGCGGCGCCCCCGCCTCCCTCGGAGGGTTTCCTCGCCCGCCTCCAGGGCCTCCCCGGCGAGCCGCCGGGCGGCTCCGGCGGTCCCGGCGCCCCCCGGGGTCCGCTCGAGGAACTGCTCGCCGGCGGAGTGAAGTCCGACGGCTTCGCCACCGCCGCGGTGGTCACCCCGCGCTCCGGCACGGGCACCGGCTTCCGGATCCACGACGTCGGCGAACGCTGGGGCACGTCCGGGCGCGGCCGTCGCTTCGCCTTCGCCGCGGCCAGCGCGGTCTCGTTCGCGGCCATCGCCCTCGGCGGCACCCTGCCGATGGACTCCTCCGTGAGCGCGAGCGCGCGCGGCGGCCAGGGCACGGGCAGCGCGGTCACCCCGCTGCGCGCCACCGGCGGCACCACGGGCGGCGGCACGACCGGTCCGAACACCTCGCGCGGCACGCGCAACGGCGAGCGCTACGGCGCCCAGTCCGTGGACGCCGGGGCGCTGACCCCGTCGGCCCCGGCGGCCACGCCGCACGGGCCCGTCACCGGCGCGCCCCGGGGCGCGACGGCGCAGGACGTGACGCGGTCCGAGGCCGCCCCGATGGTCGCCGTCGGGCTCCGGAACCCCACCACGCAGTCGCTCCTGGCCCTCTCGCCGTTCATACGGCCGTCGGCTCCGGCGCTCCAACTGGCCCTCGCGCCCCGCCCCGACACGGCGCCGACCTCGACGGCCGTGCCGCTCGTCGCCCGACGCTGACCCGAGACCTGGTTGAATCCAGGGAAAGGGGCGCCCGACCCAGGGGCGCGCGGACGGGTCAGCGGTTGCGGGGAGAGCATGAACAACGGGAAGCCGAACTGGTGGAGCCGGCCGTCGAACACACCGGAGGCGGCGCGGATATCCACGCCGCCGCCGGCCGAGGACGGCGACGGTGACTTCCCCCTGCCCGCGCCCCGCCCGCCCGCGGCGCCGGACCCGGCCGCCCCGGCCGAGTCCCGGCCGGCGGGCGACCTGACGGAGACGGCACCGGCACCCGCGTTCGAGGTGTCGGAGCCGCGCCCCCTGACGGCCGAACCGCTGACGGCTGAACCCCCGGCGTCCGTGCCGCAGACCGCGCCGGCCGTCGAGCTGACGAAGCCCGTACCGGCGGCCGAGGCGGCACCCGTCGCCCCGGCGCCGGAGACCCCTGCCGCGGCCCCCGTGCCGCTGCACGCCCCCGACGAGTACCGCACGCCGCCCTACGGCGAGCCCGGGCCGTGGGCGCCCGCGCCGCCCGTGCAGCGCCCGCCCGCCCCCGTACCGCCGCAGCAGCAGGGCGCGGTGCCTCCGGCGCCGGCGCACCCGCACCCCCAGCCGCACGCGCACCCGCAGCAGCACCCGCAGGGGCCCGTGCCGCCGCAGGGCGGGTCACCGTGGACGCAGTACGACCCCTGGGGGGCGGGCGACCCCGGGTTCGCGTTCGAACCGGCGCCCGCGAAGAAGTCCCGCAAGGGCCTCGCGGTCGCGGGCGCCCTCGTCTTCGCCCTCGTCACCGGCGTCATCGGCGGCGGGATCGGCGCGTACGTGGAGCGCAACGGCGGCCTCACCACCGTCGAGCTGCCGCAGGCCGAGGCCGGGGACACCGACCGCGCCCCGGAGAGCGTCGCCGGGATCGCCGCCAGCGCCCTGCCGGGCGTCGTCACCCTGCACGTCAGGGGCAGCGGCTCCTCCGGCACCGGCACCGGCTTCGTCCTGGACACCAAGGGCCACATCCTCACCAACAACCACGTCGTCGACGGGGCCTCGTCCTCCGAGGACATCTCGGTCACCTTCTCCAGCGGCGAGACCGCCCGCGCCAAGCTCGTCGGCAAGGACACCGGCTACGACCTGGCCGTCGTCCAGGTCACCGGCGTCTCCGGTCTCAAGCCGCTGCCGCTCGGGAACTCCGACAACGTCCGGGTCGGCGACCCCGTCGTCGCCATCGGCGCCCCCTTCGACCTCTCCAACACGGTGACCTCCGGCATCATCAGCGCCAAGGAGCGCCCGATCACCGCCGGCGGCGAGAAGGGCGACGGCAGCGACATCAGCTACGTCGACGCGCTCCAGACCGACGCCCCCATCAACCCCGGCAACTCCGGCGGCCCGCTCCTCGACTCCAAGGCCCGGGTCATCGGCATCAACAGCGCGATCCGCGCCGCCGGGGGCGGATCCGGCGAGGGCGAGGGCGCCGCGAGCCAGCCCGGCTCCATCGGCCTCGGCTTCGCCATACCGATCAACCAGGGCAAGCGCGTCGCCGAGGAGCTCATCAACACCGGCAAGGCGACCCACCCCGTCATCGGTGTGAGCCTCGACATGCAGTTCAACGGCGACGGCGCCCGCGTCGGCGAGAAGGGCAAGGACGGCTCCGCCTCCGTCACCGCCGGCGGCCCGGCCGCCAAGGCGGGGCTCCGGCCCGGGGACGTCATCACCAAGGTCGACGGCCAGCGGGTGCACAACGGCGAGGAGCTCATCGTGAAGATCCGCGCCCACCGCCCCGGCGACAAGCTCGAGCTCACCCTGACCCGGGACGGCAAAGAGCTGACAAAGACGTTGACCCTCGGCTCCTCGCAAGGCACCTGAGCGCCATGTGATGGACGCCGCGAGGTACCCGTCCGGCAGTCCGGGCGGGTACCGTGGACCGGGCCCTGGACCGGCGTGAAGGAGCTACTAGGTGTTCAGCGACATAGGCGCACTCGAGCTGGTGGCCCTCGTGGTGCTCGCCGTGCTCGTCTTCGGGCCGGACAAGCTCCCGAAAGTGATCCAGGACGTCTCGCGCTTCATCCGGAAGGTCCGTGACTTCTCCGACAGCGCGAAGGAGGACATCCGCAGCGAGCTGGGCCCGGAGTTCAAGGACTTCGAGTTCGAGGACCTCAACCCCAAGACGTTCCTCCGCAAGCAGATGGAGCAGAACGAGGACCTCCGGGAGCTCAAGGAGCTGCGCGGCAGCTTCGACCTCAAGAAGGAGATGAACGAGGTCGCCGACGCCGTCCACGGCCGCGCGAGCGCGCCCGCCGCGGTCAACGGCTCCGCGGTCAACGGCACTCCGGACCTGCTGAAGAAGCAGGACAAGCCGGACACCGGCGAGCGTCCCCCGTACGACTCCGACGCGACCTGACGACGGGCTGTCACCGACCGGACGCGTCCCGGTGGCTATCCTCCCTCTGTTGACGGAACGAGGAGGCGGCCGAGATGGAGACCACGAGTCGGGCGGAGAGCGTGCCCACGGCCCGGCGGACCCCCGAGGGCTACCTGCGGGCACCCTTCGCCTGGTACGGCCTCGACGAGGCGTTCACCGGGCCCCGCTGGCTGATGCAGGTCGGCACGGCGGCGGACGGCAGCGTGCAGCACGGTTCGACCGGGCACGGCGACACGCCGTCCATAAAGTCGGACGCGAGCGGCGTGGAGAAGGAGCGCTTCGCCGTCGTCGTCACGGTCGCGGCGAACCCGGTGCGGCGCACCGGCGACGGTACGGGCGTCCTCGACGCCACCACGGTCTCCTCCGCCGCCTGGCTGGCCGGCTCGGGGCTGCTCGTCCACACCTGGCCGGCGTCGCTCGACCACGCGACGCGCGACAACTGGCTCGACCAGCAGACCGAGACCGCCTTCGAACTCGCCGACGACCTCACCGGGCCCGCCTGGTCGACGCTGTCGCTGCCGGTGGACGGCGTGCCGGTGCCGTTCCACTACCGGGAGTCCGAGTTCGGCTGGGTCCTCGCCGGATCCGCCCCGGGCGTCCACATCGGGGCGTACGGGCGGGGGATGAGCGCGTACGGTCTCGGGTTCTCGCAGATCAAGGACCTCGACGCGTACGCGTGAGCACGTGACGGAGGGGCGCCCCGGATGTCCGGGGCGCCCCTCCGTCGTACCGCTTCTAGAACTTGTTGCGGGGCGTGATGCCCAGGCTCATGCCCGACAGGCCGCGCTGACGGCCGCCCAGCTTGCCGGCGATGGCGCGCAGGGCGGCGCCCGCCGGGGAGTCGGGGTCGGAGAGGACGACGGGCTTGCCGTCGTCGCCGCCCTCACGGAGCCGTACGTCGATCGGGATCGAGCCGAGGACCGGGACGGTCGCGCCCGTGGTCTGCGTCAGGCCGTCCGCGACCTTCTGGCCGCCGCCCGTGCCGAACACGTCGACCATCTCGTCGCAGTGCGGACACGGCAGGCCCGCCATGTTCTCGACGACGCCGACGATCTTCTGGTGGGTCTGGACGGCGATCGAGCCGGCCCGCTCCGCGACCTCGGCGGCCGCCTGCTGCGGGGTGGTGACGACGAGGATCTCCGCGTTCGGCACCAGCTGCGCCACGGAGATCGCGATGTCGCCGGTGCCCGGGGGCAGGTCGAGCAGCAGGACGTCCAGGTCGCCCCAGTACACGTCCGCGAGGAACTGCTGGAGCGCGCGGTGCAGCATCGGGCCGCGCCACACCACCGGCGCGTTGCCCGGAGTGAACATGCCGATGGAGATGACCTTCACGCCGTTCGCCGACGGCGGCATGATCATGTTCTCGACCTGGGTCGGACGGCCGTCCGCGCCCAGCATCCGCGGCACGCTGTGGCCGTAGATGTCGGCGTCGACGACACCGACCTTCAGACCGTCGGCGGCCATCGCCGCGGCCAGGTTCACGGTGACGGACGACTTGCCGACGCCACCCTTGCCGGAGGCCACCGCGTACACCCGGGTCAGCGAGCCGGGCTTCGCGAACGGCACCTCGCGCTCGGCGCCCGTGCCGCGCAGCGCCGCCGCCAGCTCCTTGCGCTGCTCGTCGCTCATCACGTCCAGCGAGACGTCGACGCCGGTGACGCCCTCGACCCGGGAGACGGCCTCGGTCACGCGCTGCGTGATGGTGTCGCGCATCGGGCAGCCGGAGACCGTCAGGTACACCGTGACGGCGACCCTGCCGTCCGGTTCGATCTCCACCGACTTGACCATGCCGAGCTCAGTGATCGGTTTGTTGATCTCGGGGTCGTTCACCGTCGCCAGTGCTTCGAGCACCGCGTCTTCCATAGCCATACCGACGATGGTACGGCGCCGACCACCGGCCCATGAAAGGTCTGTCAACGGTCGGGTACGTCACTTCCCCGGGTGCCGCCCGACGGGAATAGATCCCGGCGCTCCTCCAGCTCCTTGATGAGGTCCTGGAGCTCCGACCGGATCCAGTCGCGCGTGGCGACCTCGCCCAGGCCCATCCGCAGCGCCGCGATCTCCCGGGTCAGGTACTCGGTGTCCGCGATCGACCGCTCGTTCTGCTTCCGGTCCTGCTCCAGATTGACCCGGTCCCGGTCGTCCTGCCGGTTCTGGGCGAGCAGGATCAGCGGCGCCGCGTACGAGGCCTGCAGGGACAGCGCGAGCGTCAGGAAGATGAACGGGTACTCGTCGAACTTCAGCGACGCCGGCGCGAAGATGTTCCAGGCGACCCAGACGATGATCGTCAGCGTCATCCAGACCAGGAACCGTCCCGTCCCCAGGAACCGGGCGATCCGCTCCGAGAGCCGCCCGAACGCCTCCGGGTCGTACTCCGGAAGCAGCCTGGCCCGCCGCTCGCGCGGCAGGTCGAGCCGGATGCGGGGCACCGGCCTCTCGCGCTCCCGCTCCCGCTCGCGGTCCCGGTCCTGCGTCCGCTCAGCGGCCATGCGGGGCCTCCTCCTCGTGGAACTCGGTCTCCCGCCAGTCCTCCGGCAGCAGGTGGTCGAGCACGTCGTCGACGGTGACCGCGCCCAGCAGCGAGCCGCTCTCGTCCACCACCGGCGCCGCCACCATGTTGTACGCCGCGAGATAGCTGGTCACGGCGGGCAGCGGGGTGTCCGGCCCCAGCGGCGGCAGATCGCTGTCCACGAGCGAGCTCACCAGCGTGAACGGCGGATCGCGCAGCAGCCGCTGGAAGTGCACCGTGCCCAGGTACTTGCCGGTCGGCGTCTCGTCCGGCGGCCGGCAGACGTACACCTGCGCGGCGAGCGCCGGCGACAGGTCCTGCTGCCGCACCCGGGCCAGCGCGTCCGCCACGGTGGCGTCCGGGCGCAGCACGATCGGCTCGGTCGTCATCAGACCGCCCGCCGTGCGCTCCTCGTACGCCAGGAGCCGGCGCACGTCGGCGGCGTCGTCCGGCTGCATCAGGGTCAGCAGCCGCTCCTGGTCCTCCTCCGGCAGCTCGGACAGCAGGTCGGCCGCG
The DNA here is from genome assembly GCF_000716445.1 of Streptomyces wedmorensis. GTDB lineage: Bacteria > Actinomycetota > Actinomycetes > Streptomycetales > Streptomycetaceae > Streptomyces > Streptomyces wedmorensis. The sequence goes on along the minus strand of NZ_JNWK01000003.1, from coordinate 130,668 downwards.
TCGTCCGGGTCCATCGCCTCCAGCACGTCGGCCGCGCGCTCCTCTTTCAGCTTGCCGATGATCTCGACCTGGTCGTCCTCCGGGAGCTCTTCGAGGACGTCGGCGAGCCGGTCGTCGTCGAGGGCCGCCGCCACCTCGGCACGCCGCTTGGGGGAGAGGTGGTGCAGCGCGTTCGCCAGGTCGGCGGGGCGCAGCTTCTCGAAGGTGGCGACCAGGCTCTCGGCGCCCTGCCCGTGCTCCTCCAGGGAGAAGCCGGTGACGGCCGACCACTCGACGGTCAGCGTCTCGCCCTTGCGGCTCAGCACCCCGCCCTTGCCCTTGCGGACGAAGACCTTGTCGATCTCCCAGTCGCGGCGGGCGGGCAGCTGCTGGATGGCGACGTCGAGGACGGTGACCTCCTCGCCCTCCCGCCCGTCGCTCCCGACGAGCCGGACGCGCCGGTCGAGGAGCTCGCCGAGGACGAGCCGCTCGGTGGGGCGCTGCTCGAAGCGGCGCATGTTGACCACGCCGGTGGTGATGACCTGGCCGGACTGGACGCCCGTGATCCGGGTCATCGGCACGAAGACCCGGCGGCGGCTGAGCACCTCCACGACCATGCCGAGCAGCCTGGGCGGCCGGCGGCCCACCCGGAGCATGGCCACCAGGTCGCTGACCCGGCCGACCTGGTCGCCGACGGGGTCGAAGACGGGGACCCCCGCGAGATGGGAGACGAAGATCCGGGGGGCGCCTGCCGCCATGCCACGCGCCTCCTCGGTGCCGCACGATTCGAGTCGTCGCAGAGCTTTGCCGGTGATCGCAGAGCTTTGCCGGGTTCAGGCTAGCCCGTGCTGTTCCGCCCCGCTCCGGCAGTGCCTCCGTACGGCTGCCTGCGGGGTCCGCCACCCGGCCCGGGTACGCTGCGGACTGCCGTTCCCCCCTCGGCCCCCGCACCGGACCCGGCCGTTCCGCCCGCCGGGAACGCGGCCGTCCACCGGCATCCCGTACGGGCCGGGGCCCGTCGTCCCCCATGAAACGAGAGGCAGCGCAGATGACCGTCCGCACCCCGTCATCGCGTATCCGCAGGGCTGTCACGCCCCTGGCGCTCTGCGCCGGACTGACGGTGGGACTCACGGCCTGCGCCGCCGATCCGGACGAGGGGACGAACGGCGTCGGAAAGCTCTCCGCGTCCGAGATCGAGCAGAAGGCGCAGACGGCGGCGGACGCGGCGAAGGCGGTGCGCCTCGCCGGCACCCTGGTCAGCAAGGGCGGCACCTTCAAGCTGAACATGCGCCTCAAGCAGGACGGCGCCACCGGCTCCGTGACGACGAAGAACAGCACCTTCGAGCTGCTGCGCGTCGGCGACGCGCTCTACCTGAAGGCCGACGCGGGCTTCTGGTCCCACGACGACAAGGCGGACGAAGCGCCCACGGAGGCGGACACCGAGGCCGCCGACAAGCTCGACGACATGTACGTGAAGGTGCCGCAGGGCGACCCCTCGTACAAGCAGCTGCGCGGCTTCACCGACATGGACCTGCTGCTCGACGGGCTGATCGGCCTGCACGGCGAGGCCGTCAAGGGCGACCGCGACCAGATCGGCGGGGTCCGTACGGTCAAGGTCAAGGGCGGCGCGGACGGCGAGGGCGGCACCCTCGACGTGGCCCTGGAGGGTTCCCCGTTCCCCCTCCAGTTCGCGCGGGGCGGCGGCGCCGGCGTCGTCGTGCTCTCCGAGTGGGACCGCGACTTCCCGCTCGCCGAACCCTCCACCGAGGAGACCCTCGACTACGGCAAGCAGCTGCCCCGGACCTAGGGCCTAGGCCTTGCGGCGCCGCTTGAACAGCAGCTTCGGCAGGGCGGCCGGGACCGGGCGGCGGGTGACGGCGTCGGTCGGCAGCGGGACGGCGGCCAGGGAGCCGTCCGGGAGGTCCGTGGTGGAGGTGCGCGGGTCGAGCCGCAGCACCCGGCACTCGCGCGCCCAGCGGCCCGGCATCTCCTCGCCGTCGGGGGCGTTGAGCCGCTTGCCCTTCAGCTCGGCGACGGCCGCGTCCCACTCCTCGGTGCCGGGGGAGAGTTCGCGCACGGCGGCGGTCCAGGCGACGAGCCGGCCGCCCTTGTCCTTGCTGCGGACGGTCACCTCGGCCGTACCGCCGTCGACCAGGCCGGGCAGCGGCTGCTCGCCGGGGCCGTCGCCGACGACGTGCGCGGCGCCGTCGTGCCAGACGTGCCAGAGCGCGCGGGCGGGGCCGGTGCCGCGCACCCAGACGAGGCCGGACTTCTTGGTGGCCTCCTCGACGAGGGCGGACCCGAGCAGCTCTTCAGTCATGGCGCGAAGCCTATCTACAGCCAGCCGTTGCGCTTGAGGGTGCGGTGGATGGTGAAGCAGACCGCGATGATGCCGGTGAGGACCATCGGGTAGCCGTACTTCCAGTGCAGCTCCGGCATGTGGTCGAAGTTCATGCCGTAGACGCCGCAGACCGCCGTGGGGACGGCGACGATCGCCGCCCACGAGGTGATCTTGCGCATGTCCTCGTTCTGCGCGACGGTCGCCTGCGCCAGGTTGGCCTGGAGGATCGAGTTGAGGAGCTCGTCGAAGCCGACGACCTGCTCCTGGACGCGGGCGAGGTGGTCGGCGACGTCCCGGAAGTACTTCTGGATGTCGGGGTCGACCAGGCGCATCGGCCGCTCGCTGAGCAGCTGCATCGGGCGCAGGAGCGGGGTGACGGCCCGCTTGAACTCCAGTACCTCGCGCTTGAGCTGGTAGATCCGGCCGGTGTCCTTGCCGCGCGTGGAGCCCTTCGCGGCCGGCGAGAAGACGTCGATCTCCAGCTGGTCGATGTCCAGCTCGACGGCGTCGGCGACCGCGATGTAGCCGTCGACGACGTGGTCGGCGATGGCGTGCAGCACGGCCGAGGGGCCCTTGGCGAGCAGCTCCGGCTCGCCCTGGAGGCGGTGGCGGAGGTTGCGGAGGGAGCCCTGGCCGCCGTGCCGGACGGTGATGACGAAGTCGGGGCCGGTGAAGCACATGACCTCGCCGGTCTCCACGACCTCGCTGGTCGCGGTGAGTTCGGCGTGCTCGACGTAGTGGATGGTCTTGAAGACCGTGAACAGGGTGTCGTCGTACCGCTCCAGCTTGGGTCGCTGGTGGGCGTGGACGGCGTCCTCGACGGCGAGCGGGTGCAGCCCGAACTCGGCGGCGATACCGGCGAATTCGGCCTCGGTCGGCTCGTGGAGGCCGATCCAGGCGAAGCCGCCGCTCTCCCGTACCTGGCGCATCGCGCCGCGCGGCGTGAGGCACTCGCGGTCGTCGATCCGGCGGCCGTCGCGGTAGACGGCGCAGTCGACGACGGCGCTGGAGGCCGAGTGGTCGCGGGTGGGGTCGTACGCGGTGTACGTGGTGGGGGTCTTGCGCAGGGTGTGCCGCAGGCTCGGGCGGACGGCGGCGGTCAGGTCACGGATCATCGACATGGGCGTGCTCCTTCACGGATCGGCCGTCGGCGCGGAGCGTGGCACAGCCCGGAATGGGGACGGAGAGGTACGTCGTCCACAAAGCGGGCGGCACCGAAGGGTCGCGGTAACGGCGGTCGCTACAGACAGGGAAAGGCGAAGTGCTCTTCCGTCGTGCGAGATGCCGGAGAGGCGGGTCCGTGCCGGACCCGGACGTCACCGGAAGGAGCGCACCGAGCTGGGGTGCGAGGCGGCGGAAGAGCTGCTGGTACTGCCCGATCGACTTCGGTCCATCGCAGTCCCACCTCCTCCGGCCGGTCCCCTGTCGGGGATGACGTGTGACGAGCAGTCGGGAATCCCGACCAGTGGCCAACACTATCAGCCGACAGAGGGTCAATCCCTTCCTTTGCCCGTTCCATACGCGATCTATGCTCCCCACATGGGAGAAGTTCTTGCACTGGTCGAGGCCCGGCTGCGGACGGCACTCGGAGAACCGGACGCGCGCGCCGCGGTGACGTTCCTCGGTACGGACCGGATCGAGGTGCTCCGGTTCATCGACGGAGATCTCGTGCGGTACGCGACCCTCGGCATGTCCGCGCAGCCGATGGCCGACCCGACCGCCGCGCTCGCCGACCCGGTGAAGGGCCCGCGCGCGGAACTCGTCCTCACCGTGCGGGCCGGGCTCGCCGACACCGACAAGGTGCTGCGCCCGCTCGCCGTGCTCGCCGCCACGCCCCAGGTCGAGGGCGTCATCGTGGCCCCCGGCGCGTCGCTCGACGTCGGTGACCCCCTCTGGCCGGGCGCCTCCTTCAGCTCCGTCCTCGTCGCCGAGTCCGGCGGGCTCGTCGAGGACCTGGAGCTCGACGAGCCGATGGACCCGGTCCGCTTCCTGCCGTTGCTGCCGATGACCCCCAACGAGGCCGCCTGGAAGCGGGTCCACGGGGCGCAGGCGCTGGAGGAGCGCTGGCTGGCCAAGGGGACGGACCTGCGCGATCCGCTCCGCGGGTCCGTGAACCTGGACTGAGGCCCGCCGGGCGCGTCCTCCGCCCGCCCGAACCCGTCCGAACCGGGGGCGCGCCCACCGAGGGTGAACGGCTCCGGCGGACGGGTGATCGTCTGTGGACGTCCTTGACGTGGGGCTGAAGAGCTAGGACCGTTGAGCCCTATGAGGGGCGAACCCAGTTGTCCGAAGTGCGGTGGCCGGGTCAGGGCGCCCGGTCTCTTCGCCGACTCCTGGCAGTGTGACGTACACGGCTCGGTGTACCCGCTCCAGCCCGTGATCCCCCCCAGCGTCGAGGCGCTCGGTGTCGTGGTGAACCGGTCCCAGGTGCCGGTGTGGATGCCGTGGCCCCTGCCCGTCGGCTGGCTCTTCACCGGGGTCGCGTACGCGGGAGACGACCGCAGCGGCGGTCGGGCGACGGCCGTCGCGTGCTCGGGTCCCGGACCGCTCGGCGGGATCGGCGAGCTGGTCCTGGTCGCCGAGGAGCTGGGCGTCGGCCTCGGCGCGCGGTACGCCGGCATCGACGGCCCGGACCCCGGCCCCGGCATGTCCATCGACAAGCCGCCCCAGACCAAGGTGCTCGCGGCCGGCCGCCCCACCCCGCTCTGGCACGTCAACGGCCCCCCTCAGGACCGCGCGGTCTTCGCGGGCGAGGCGTGCGGCATGTGGCTGTGGGCGATCGTCTGGCCCGAGCAGTCCGGGCTCCTCATGTACGACGAGCTCGTCCTGACGGACCTCCGCGACGCCGGCGCCGAAGTCGAACTCCTCCCCTGCGGAGCGCTCACGCCGAGGCTGCTGGGCTGAGCGGTTCCCAGGCCCTGTCCGGCGGGGACCGTCTGACGATCCGTACGGCTGTGTTCGATTCGCCCGTTATGCTGGAGCGTCCCTCGTCCGTGCCGAGCCCCCGGAGTACCGCGTCGTGCGCATCGATCTGCACACCCACTCCACGGCTTCCGACGGCACGGACTCGCCGGCGGAGCTCGTACGGAACGCGGCCGCGGCCGGGCTCGACGTCGTCGCGCTGACGGACCACGACACCACCCGGGGCCACGCCGAGGCGATCGAGGCACTGCCCGAGGGGCTGACCCTGGTCACCGGCGCCGAACTGTCGTGCCGGATCGACGGCATCAGCCTGCACATGCTGGCGTACCTCTTCGACCCGACGGAGCCGGCGCTCCTCGCCGAGCGCGAGCTGGTCCGGGACGACCGGGTGCCGCGCGCCCGCGCCATGGTCGGGAAGCTCCAGGAGCTCGGCGTCCCCGTCACCTGGGAGCAGGTGGCCCGGATCGCCGGCGACGGCTCCGTGGGCCGCCCGCACGTCGCCGAGGCGCTGGTCGAGCTCGGAGTCGTACCGGACGTGTCGGGGGCGTTCACGCCCGAGTGGCTCGCCGACGGCGGCCGGGCGTACGTCGGGAAGCACGAGCTCGACCCGGTCGACGCGATCCGCCTGGTGAAGGCGGCCGGCGGTGTCACCGTCTTCGCCCACCCGCTCGCCGTCAAGCGCGGCCAGGTGCTGCCCGAGGCCTCGATAGCCCGGCTCGCCGAGGCCGGACTCGACGGCATCGAGGTCGACCACATGGACCACGACGAGGCGACGCGCGCGCGGCTGCGCGGGCTCGCGAAGGAGCTCGGGCTGCTGACCACGGGCTCCAGCGACTACCACGGCAGTCGCAAGACCTGTCGCCTCGGCGAGTACACCACCGACCCCGAGATCTACGGCGAGATCACCCGCCGTGCCGCGGGAGCCTTCCCGGTCCCCGGCGCGGGCGGATCCCGCTAAGAGGGCCGTACGCCCCCGGGGCCGTTCCCGGCCCCCCTTCCGCCGCTCCCTCGTGACGGCGGCCGGCCGTCGCGCCCGCCGCCTCCCGGGCGGGTGCGCGCGCCCCGACTCCGTTTCGCGCCGCCGTACGGCTCTGTGCCGTGCTCCGGTGGCGCTTCTCCTGCCCTGCTTCCGGAATCCCACGTTCCGCCAGGCGGGGACACCCCACTGTTCGACCTCTCCCGCAAGGCACCCCACCGTGTTCGACGTCGCCGTCTTCGGCTCGCTGTTCCTGACCCTCTTCGTGATCATGGATCCCCCCGGGATCACCCCGATCTTCCTCGCCCTCACCTCCGGCCGTCCGGTCAAGGTGCAGCGCCGGATGGCCTGGCAGGCCGTCGCCGTCGCGTTCGGCGTCATCACCGTCTTCGGCCTGCTGGGGCAGCAGATCCTGGACTACCTGCACGTCTCCGTCCCCGCGCTGATGATCGCGGGCGGTCTCCTGCTGCTGCTCATCGCGCTCGACCTGCTCACCGGCAAGACCGACGAGCCGAAGCAGACCAAGGACGTGAACGTCGCCCTGGTGCCGCTCGGCATGCCGCTGCTCGCCGGCCCCGGTGCCATCGTCTCGGTCATCCTGGCCGTGCAGCACGCCGACAGCGTGGCCTCCCAGGTCTCCGTCTGGACCGCGATCGCCGCCATGCACGTCGTGCTGTGGCTGACCATGCGCTACTCGCTGGTGATCATCCGGGTCATCAAGGACGGCGGCGTCGTCCTGGTGACGCGGCTCGCGGGCATGATGCTGTCCGCCATCGCGGTGCAGCAGATCATCAACGGCGTCACCCAGGTGATCCAGAACGCCTGAGTCCCACGGGGCACTGCCCCCGGACGCCACTGCGCCCCCGTACGGATTCCGCTGTCGCGGAGTCCATGCGGGGGCGCGGTGCGTGGGGTGGACCCGACCTGTTACGAGGCCGAGGTCTCGGCGGGGCGGATCCAGATGCGCTGGCCGATCGCGGCGGCCTGCTGCACGATCCGGTTGACGGAGGAGGCGTCCACGACGGTCCGGTCGACGGGCGTGCCGTCGATGTCGTCGAGTCGCAGGATTTCGAAGCGCATGGGCTTCTCCCTTCGTCTGAGTTGATCCTCCTGATGGAGAACTGCGTTACACAGGGGTCCAACGTGGTGCGCTCTGCAAACATTCCTTACGCTAAGGAAAATTTTCGGATTGCTAACTACTGATGGGTAGGGGGTGTGGCGGCGACGCCCCGACCGGCGGACAATGAGCCCCGTATGAACGACGCACAGACCACTCAGGTCACCGAGACCGACGCCCGCATGCGCGACCTCGACGCACGCCTGGAGCGCACCAACGAGCTGCTTCAGCGGATGCTGGCCGAGGTGGCCAAGACCCCCTCCACACACGCCATCTTCGTCGACGCGGGTTACGTCCATGCTGCGGCCGGGTTGCTTGTGGCGGGCACCGAGGACCGACGCTCCTTCGACCTCGACGCGGAGGGCCTCATCGAGGCCTTCATCGACAAGGCCCGCACGATCTTCGCGGACAGCCGGCTGCTCCGCGTCTACTGGTACGACGGGGCCAGACGCCGCATCCACACGCCCGAGCAGCAGGCCATCGCCGAACTCCCCGACGTCAAGGTCCGGCTCGGCAACCTCAACGCCAACAACCAGCAGAAGGGCGTCGACTCCCTCATCCGCACGGACCTGGAGTCCCTCGCCCGCCACCGCGCCATCAGCGACGCCGCCCTGGTCGGCGGCGACGAGGACCTCGTCTCGGCCGTCGAGGCCGCCCAGGGCTACGGCGCCCGCGTCCACCTCTGGGGCATCGAGGCCGCCGAGGGGCGCAACCAGGCCGAGGCCCTCCTCTGGGAGGTCGACAGCCAGCGCACCTTCGAGCTGGACTTCTGCCGCCCGTACGTCACCCGCCGCCCCGTCACCACGTACGAGAACGAGGGCGAGCCGCCGCCCTCCCGCGAGGAGGTCCGGTTCGTCGGCGCCCAGATCGCCGCGACCTGGCTCGCCGAGCGCGGCCGCGACCGGCTCGCCGAACTCCTGCCCAGCGCGCCCTACCTGCCGGGACCCGTCGACCAGGACCTGCTCGTCGAGGCGGAACGCCTGCTCAGCCGCTCCCTGCGCGGACACGCCTCGCTCCGGCGCGCCCTGCGGGACGGCTTCTGGCAGCACCTCAAGGCGCAGTACTGACCTCGGCGGCGGCGCCGTCGCCGGCGGGAGCGTCCGCCCGCTCCCAGAAGGCGGCGAGGCGGTCGGTCAGCTCCCGCGGGTGCGACACGTTGGGGGAGTGGCCGGCGCCCGCCACCACCGTGTGGTGCGCGCCGGTGCGGGCCGCCGTCGCCGACAGGTCCGCCGGGGACCAGACGCCCTCGTCCGCCCCGTACGCGATGTGCAGCGGCATCCGGAGTCCGGCCAGTTCCTCCGTGCCGTCCTGACGGTTCACCAGAAGCCGCCCCGCTCCCGCGAGTTGGGCGATCCGGGTGCCCGTCCAGCGGCGCCGCAGGAACTCCGTGACCTCCGGCGCGTCCGCCACGCCCGGCTCCTCGCCACGGCTGTCCAACCGGCACATCGCCTGCCACACGCGCTCCTTCGGGAGCAGCGCCAGCGCGCCGCGCAGCACCCGCACCCGGATCCGCTGCGGCCTGGCGACCGGGCCCGGACCCGAGGACAGCAGCGTCAGGGAGCGGAACGCGTCAGGGGCCAGCGCCGCCGCGGCCCGTGCCACGAGCCCTCCGAAGGAGTGGCCGACCAGATGGACGGGCCCGTCGCCGAGCGCCGCCGCCTGTGCCACCGCGTCCAGCGCGAGCGCCCTGCGCCGGTACGCCCTCCGGCCCCGCGGCCCCGGCGTCTCGTGCTGCCCCCGCCCGTCCACGGCCACGGCCCGGTACCCGGCCTCGCCCAGCGGCTCGAGCAGCGCCAGGAAGTCCTCCTTGCTGCCCGTGTACCCCGGCAGCAGCAGCACCGTCCCCCGGCGCTCGCCCACGGGCGCCGCGTCCAGCACGGCGAACTCGCCCCGCGCGGTCACCAACCGCCGTGCGCGGGTACGGGGCGGCAGGACGAGTGAAAGCGGCTTGCTCATATCTGGACTGTAACGGCGCGGGCGTCGGGGGGCCGACCGGGCCGGCGCGGGCCTGGACCGCCCGCCCGGTCGGCCGGGTCCATGGGGCCGGTCCCTCGGGGCGACCGCACGGTTTCCGGGGCGATCGTGCGGGTGCCGGTCCGGCCGCGTCGTACGCCGGTGAGGCCCGTGTGCGGTGACGGAGCCCGGAAAGGCCGTGCGGCCCGGCCCCTTCGGGGGGCCGGGCCGCACGGGTGGAGCGGGGTGGGGCGGGATCAGCCCTCGGGCTGGGCCGCCGCCTTCTTGGTGGTGCGACGGCGAGGAGCCTTGGGGGCCTCCTCGGCCGCGAGTGCCTCGGCCGCCGCGGCCTTCTTCGTCGTACGACGACGGGTCGGCGTCTTCGGCTCGGAGGCGTCGGGAGCCTCGGCGACGACCGCCTTCTTCGTCACGCGGCGACGGGGAGCCTTCGGGGCTTCCTCGGTCACCGGCGCCTCGGCGACGGCCTCCGCGACGGCCGCCTTCTTGGCCGTACGGCGACGCGGGGCGGCCTTGGGGGCCTCCTCCGCGACGGGCTCGGCGGCCGGTTCCTTGGCGGCGGGCGCCTCGGTGGTGGCCGGGGAGCCGGTGGCCTTGCGGGCGGTGCGGCGGGCGCGAGGGGCCTTGGGGGCCTCTTCGACGACCGTCGCGGCGACGGGCTCGGCGGCCGGTGCCTCGGTGGTGGCCGGGGAGCCGGTGGCCTTGCGGGCGGTGCGGCGGGCGCGAGGGGCCTTGGGGGCTTCCTCGACGACCGGCGCCTCGACAGCGGGCACCTCGACGGCGACCGGAGCCTCGACCGCGGGCGCCTCGGTGGTCACCGGGGAGCCGGCGGGCCGGCGGGCGGTGCGACGACCGCGCGGAGCCTTGGGGGCCTCCTCGACGACGGGCTCGGCGACCGGCTCGGCGGCGGGGACCTCGGCGGCGGGCGCCTCGGTGGTCACCGGGGGGCCGGCGGGCCGGCGGGCGGTGCGGCGGGCGCGGGGAGCCTTGGGGGCCTCCTCGACGACCGGCGCGGCGACGGGCTCCGCGACGGGGGCCTCGGCCACGGGGGCCTCGGCCACCGGCGCGTTGGTCGCGGCGCGGACCGCGCGGCGGCGGCGCGGAGCCGGGACCTCGGCCGTGACCTCGGAGGTCGCGGCCGCCGGGGCCTCGACGGCCGGGGCGGCGGCCTGCTGGACGACCTGCTCGGTCACCGGGGACCCGGTGGCTTTCCGCGTCGCGCGGCGGCGCGGAGCCTTCCGCGGCTCCTCCACGGCAGGCTTCTCGACGACGGGCGCCTCGACGACGGCGGGAGCGGCGGCGCGCAGGGCGGCCGCGGCGGTCTCGACGGTCTGGAAGGAACCGGTGTCCTCGACCGGGCGGATCACCCGCGGACGGCGGCGGCGCGGGGCCGGAGCCGGCTCCTGGGCCACCGGGGCCTGGGCGGCCGGCGCGGCCGTCACGGGCTCCTGGCGGGGAGTACGGCTACGGCGACGGGGGGCCTTCGGCTCCTCCGCCGGAGCGGCGGCGGGGGCCGACGGGGCCTCGACGGGAGCGGCCTGGGCGACCGGCGCCGACACGGCCTTCACCGGAGCGGCCTCGGCGACCCGGGTCGACGCGGCCTTGACCGGAGCGGCCTCGGCGGCCGGAGCCGCCGGAGCGGCGTGGGTCACCGGCGCGGAGCCCGGGGCGCCGACGCGGGTGCGACGGCGACGGCGCGGGGTGCGGGGGCCGGACTCGGTCCGGGTCTCCTCCGCCGCGGGGGCCGCGGGAGCGTCGGTCTCGACGGCCGGGGCCGCCGACACCGGGGCCTCGCCCTCGGCGCCGCCGCGGGTGCGCCGGCGCTGACGCGGGGTCCGCGTGCGCTCCGGGCGCTCCTCGGTCCGCTCGGCGGCCTTGGGGCCGCGCCCACGGCGTCCGCCGGGCTCGCCCAGGTCCTCGAGCTCCTCCGCGCCCAGACCCGCGCGGGTCCGCTCGGCGCGGGGCAGGATGCCCTTGGTGCCCGCCGGGATGTCCAGCTCCTCGAAGAGGTGCGGGGAGCTGGAGTACGTCTCGACCGGCTCGTGGAAGTCCAGGCCGAGCGCCTTGTTGATGAGCTGCCAGCGCGGGATGTCGTCCCAGTCGACCAGCGTCACGGCGGTGCCCTTGGCACCGGCGCGGCCGGTGCGGCCGACGCGGTGGAGGAACGTCTTCTCGTCCTCCGGCGACTGGTAGTTGATGACGTGGGTGACGCCCTCGACGTCGATGCCGCGGGCGGCGACGTCGGTGCAGACGAGCACGTCGACCTTGCCGTTGCGGAAGGCGCGCAGCGCCTGCTCGCGGGCGCCCTGGCCGAGGTCGCCGTGGACGGCGCCGGAGGCGAAGCCGCGCCGCTCCAGCTGCTCGGCGATGTCGGCCGCCGTGCGCTTGGTGCGGCAGAAGATCATCGCGAGTCCGCGGCCGTTGGCCTGCAGGATGCGGGAGACCATCTCCGGCTTGTCCATCGAGTGCGCGCGGTAGACGTGCTGCTTGATGTTGGCGACGGTGACGCCCTCGCCGTCGGGCGAGGTGGCGCGGATGTGCGTCGGCTGCGACATGTAGCGGCGGGCCAGACCGATGACCGCGCCCGGCATGGTGGCCGAGAACAGCATCGTCTGGCGCTTCGCCGGAAGCATGTTCATGATCTTCTCGACGTCGGGCAGGAAGCCCAGGTCGAGCATCTCGTCGGCCTCGTCGAGGACGAGGACCTTCACGTGCGACAGGTCGAGCTTGCGCTGGCCGGCCAGGTCGAGCAGACGGCCGGGGGTGCCGACGACGACGTCGACGCCCTTGTTCAGCGCCTCGACCTGGGGCTCGTACGCCCGGCCGCCGTAGATGGCGAGCACGCGGACGTTGCGCACCTTGCCGGCGGTGAGGAGGTCGTTGGTGACCTGCTGGCACAGCTCGCGGGTCGGGACGACGACGAGCGCCTGCGGGGCGTCGGTCAGCTGCTCGGGCTTCGCCCGGCCGACCTCGACGTCCATGGGGACGGTGACGCGCTCCAGGATCGGCAGACCGAAACCGAGGGTCTTGCCCGTGCCGGTCTTGGCCTGGCCGATGACGTCGGTGCCGGTGAGGGCGACCGGAAGGGTCATCTCCTGGATGGGGAAGGGGTTGACGATGCCGACGGCCTCAAGGGCCTCGGCCGTCTCAGGGAGGATTCCGAGCTCTCGGAAAGTCGTAGTCAGGGTGCTGCCTCTTCTGTGAGACGCGGCGTGAGGCGAACGAAGGGGGTCGTACCGTGCCGGAATCCTTCCGGCCGGATCGTTGAGATCGCTGCCGGGTGGCACGGGACCACTGCCGTCGCTCGAGCGTCGTACCGCTGAGGGTGACCCTTCCGCGGGTCCGCCGGAAGGGCTGTCGGGCCGGAGCCGATCGGGCCACCGACCGGGCATCCTCATTCATGAGTCGGCCCACGGGGTACGTCCGAACGTGCGAAAGCAGGTCCGCATACTCAGCAGGCGCTTTATCACTGTACCCCGGATTCGCGCATGTGTGTTGGGAGAAAACGTGATGAGGGCACGGTCACACTGACTGACCAGGGCCTTCCCGGGGACCGCGAGCGGGCTATTGTGCGCTCCATGGAGACGCCTGACAACGCCACACCCACCGGGATCGCCGCCGAGGACTGGGCCACCGCTTCCGCCGAGCCGCAGTACCGCGCCGCCGTGATCGACCTCCTCGGCGCCCTCGCCTACGGAGAGCTGGCGGCCTTCGAGCGGCTCGCCGAGGACGCCAAGCTGGCGCCCACCCTCACGGACAAGGCGGAGCTGGCGAAGATGGCCTCGGCCGAGTTCCACCACTTCGAGCAGCTCCGGGACCGCCTCGCGGCCGTCGACGCCGACCCGGCCACCGCCATGGAGCCCTTCGCCAAGGCGCTCGACGACTTCCACCGCCTGACGGCGCCGTCGGACTGGCTGGAGGGCCTGGTCAAGGCTTACGTGGGCGACTCCATCGCCAGCGACTTCTACCGGGAGGTCGCGGCCCGGCTCGACTCCGACACGCGCGGGCTCGTCCTCTCCGTGCTCGACGACACCGGCCACGGCAACTTCGCCGTGGAGAAGGTCCGCGCCGCCATCGACGCCGACCCCCGCGTCGGCGGCCGCCTCGCGCTCTGGGCGCGCCGGCTCATGGGCGAGGCGCTCTCGCAGGCGCAGCGCGTGGTCGCGGAGCGCGACGCGCTCTCGACGATGCTGGTCGGCGGCGTGGCGGACGGCTTCGACCTCGCGGAGGTCGGCCGCATGTTCTCCCGCATCACCGAGGCCCACACCAAGCGCATGGCCGCCCTCGGCCTCGCCGCGTAACCACGCCGGGCGGTACGCGCCGCTCTCGGGCGCCGAGGAACCGGGCGCCCGAGGCCCCCGCTCCGGACGTCCGTCCGCGGGCGGGCCGGGCGCCCGAGGCCGGGTGTCGGCGGGTCGGCCGCGCTCCTCACGCAGCCGCTGATCGGCGCAGCCGGCGCGTGGCCGGCCGGACGAGCAGCGAGAGCAGTACCGCCGCCACGGCCACCGCGCCGATCAGCGTGGCGAGGAAGTGGCCGGGGCCCAGGGCCCCGTGGGTGACGAGCGCGCCGAACACCCCGCCGAGCGTGCCGGTGGCGAGGACCCTCCCCCGGGCGGGGAGGCGGTCGGTGAGCCGCTGCACGGCGACCCAGGCCAGGGCGAAACCGAGCAGGGCGGAACCGAGGGCTTCCAGGAACACGGCGGATCACCTCGCGGGGTGCTGCGGGGCGGGTGGTGCGGTCGGGGTCCTCCTACCCCCGAGGGCCGGAACGCAATCCTTCCGTACCCCCTGACGTGGCCATACGGGCACGCGAGCGGCCCGGCGCGACGTACGGCGGGAGGCCCGGAGGGGCACCAGCCGAAGGGCGGGACGAGCGCCGGGACGCACGGCGGGACATGCGAAAGGCCCGGTGGACCGAGACGGTCCACCGGGCCTTTCGCTCGATCCTGGGCTCAGAGCGCGCCGAAACCCACGCGGCGGACGGCGGGCTCGCCGAGCTCCACGTACGCGATCTTCTCGGCGGGAACGAGGACCTTGCGACCCTTTTCGTCCGAGAGGCTGAGCAGCTGCGACGTGCCGGCCAGTGCGTCGGCCACCGCGCGCTCCACCTCCTCGGCGGACTGCCCGCTCTCCAGAACGATCTCCCGGGGTGCGTGCTGCACGCCGATCTTGACCTCCACGGCTATGTCCCTCCGAACGGTCAGCGTTGCGCGATTGTTTGCGCCGTACGCTGCACACATTAGCCCGGTGAGGGGACGCGCACGGCGCAGCCGCAGCACGCCAGGAGCGAACAGCGCGCGGGAATGCGTCAGTGGCCCTCGGCGCTCAGCAGGCCGTCCACCGGGTGCAGCGGGAAGCCGGCGATGCCGCGCCAGGCGAGCGAGGTGAGCAGGGCGACCGCCTTGTCGCGGGGGATCTTGGACTCGCTCGACAGCCAGTAGCGGGCGACGACCTGCGAGACTCCGCCGAGACCCACGGCGAGCAGCATCGACTCGTCCTTGGACAGGCCGGTGTCCTCGGCGATGACGTCGGAGATCGCCTCGGCGCACTGCAGGCTCACCCGGTCCACGCGCTCGCGCACGGCGGGCTCGTTGGTCAGGTCGGACTCGAAGACCAGACGGAAGGCGCCGCCCTCGTCCTCGACGTAGGCGAAGTACGCGTCCATCGTCGCCGCGACGCGGAGCTTGTTGTCCGTGGTGGAGGCGAGGGCGGTGCGCACCGCGAGGAGCAGGGACTCGCAGTGCTGGTCGAGCAGGGCCAGGTACAGCTCGAGCTTCCCGGGGAAGTGCTGGTAGAGCACCGGCTTGCTGACACCGGCCCGCTCGGCGATGTCGTCCATGGCGGCGGAGTGGTACCCCTGGGCGACGAAGACCTCCTGGGCCGCGCCGAGCAGCTGGTTCCGTCGGGCACGTCGCGGCAGGCGCGTGCCCCGAGGGCGTGCTGCCTCTGTCTGCTCGATGGCGCTCACGCGGCCTCCCAAGAATCGATCCATGCGCGCTGTCGCGCCGCGCCGCCATCGTACTTTTGGGTAACCCGGCTGTGCGCGGTGCGAACGCAGAATTTCACGGACCGGACGTCCGGGTCGACAGTCGATTCAAGATTAAACCGAACAAATCAGCGGTAGTCGTCTTCGTCGAGGGCGACCACACGCGCCTGTTCGGACGCGTCGGCCTCGTTCGCGGACTCGTGCTCGATATGGGTGGGGTGTTCGTCCTCGCGCTGCTGCACTTCGGTGTGCTGCTCGGCGGCGTCGGCCTCCGGGATTTCCTGCTCCAGCAAGACGACCTCTTCCTCGGTGAATGTGTCCGGCTCGGTCGGATCGACAGTCATGCGGTTCCTTCCGGCATGCGGGTCGCGGTCCTCTCCGATGGCCCTCTCTTCGAGCGTAGGAGCACACGCGCCCCGCCGCACACGCACCTGTGACCGCGCCCACACACGGAGCCGCGTGATCGTCTCGTAATATTGCGCGCATGTCCTCGACCGAGCTGCCGGAAAAACGGACCGCCGCCGCACCACCCGCGTCGCGGACCCGCGCCGTACGGGTCGCCGACGGCGAGGAGCTCCGCTCCGTCGAACTGCCCGGCCTCACCCTCAGTGTGCGCTCCCGGCCGGGCGACCGGCCCGGCCTGCCGCCCGCGCTGTACGTGCACGGCCTCGGCGGCTCCTCGCAGAACTGGTCCGCCCTGATGCCGCTGCTCGCGGACCAGGTGGACGGCGAGGCGGTCGACCTGCCGGGCTTCGGCGACTCCCCGCCGCCCGACGACGGCAACTACTCGGTCACGGCACACGCCCGGGCGGTCATCCGGTTCCTGGACGCCGGCGGCCGCGGGCCCGTCCACCTCTTCGGCAACTCGCTGGGCGGCGCGGTCGCCACCCGCGTCGCCGCGGCCCGGCCCGACCTGGTCCGGACCCTGAGCCTGATCTCCCCGGCCCTGCCCGAGCTGCGGGCCCAGCGCACCGCCTGGCCCACCGTGCTGCTCGCGGTGCCGGGCGTCGCCCCGCTCTTCGCGAAGCTCTCCCGGGACTGGACGCCCGAGCAGCGTGTCCGCGGCGTCCTCGCGCTCTGTTACGGGGACCCCGGCCGGGTCACCGACGAGGGCTTCCTGCACGCCGTCGAGGAGATGGAGCGGCGCCTGGAGCTTCCGTACTTCTGGGACGCCATGGCCCGCTCCTCGCGCGGCATCGTCGACGCGTACACGCTCGGCGGGCAGCACGGGCTGTGGCGGCAGGCCGAACGGGTCCTCGCCCCGACCCTCCTCGTCTACGGCGGCCGCGACCGGCTCGTCTCGTACCGGATGGCCCGCAGGGCGGCCGCCGCCTTCCGCGGCTCGCGCCTGCTGACCCTTCCCGAAGCGGGGCACGTGGCGATGATGGAGTATCCCGAGACGGTCGCCCAGGCCGCGCGGGAACTGATCGCCGACCACGGCGGGAGCTGATCCGGGACCGTGGGACGACACAGCCGCAAGGGCAGCCCGCCGCCCGCCGCACCCCCCGCCCCTCCGGCGGCCGCGCAGGTGCAGGCACAGGCCCAGGCGCAGGCCCAGGCGCCGGCCCAGGCACCGGGCACGGGCCGCCGGCGCAAGGCCCCGGGCAGCACCCAGGAAGCCGCCGGCACGCCGGCCCACGGCACCCCCGCGTACGGCACACCGGCCCACGGCACCCCGACGTTCGGCTACGGCTCGTACTCCGGCGCTCCCCGCGGAGGCGGCCCGGGCGGGGGCGGCGCAGGCGGGAGCGGCGCGTACGGCAGTGGCGCGTACGGGCCGGGTGCGGGCGGCACGAGCGGTGGCGGCGGCGTCACCTACGGCAGCGGCACCTACACCGGCGGGGCCTACGACACCCCGGCGCACGGGACGCCCGGCACGCCGGCGCACGGCATCCCCGCCTACCGGACCCCGGTGCGGGGCGGCCACCCGGAGCACGACGAGAGCTCGGCCCCGCCGCCCGGCACGCACCCGGGCCGGCGCGGGGCACACCGGGGCCGGGCCGCCGAACGGGCCGACGCCCAGGCGCCGTTCATCCCCACGCCCCGCCGCGAGGTCGTCGTCGACGCCCCGGACGCGGAGGGCCCGGCGGGCCGGGGCGGCCTCGGCCGAACCCTCACCGGCGTCGCCGCGGCCGGTGTCGCGACCGTCCTCGCCGTCGTCGTCGCGGGCCAGGTCGCCGAGCGGGAGACGAACCCGCCCGTCACACACGCGGCCGACGGCCCGGCCGAGCGGCCCACGGACGACACCTCCGCCTCCCGCTCCGACGACCGGGTCGTCCCGACGGTCCCGGCTCCCGCGGTCACCCCGGCGACGTACGAGCAGCTGATGACCCGGCAGTTCCCGATCGACCCGAAGCTGAAGGGCTCGGGTTCCTTCGCCGCGGTGCCGGGCTTCGACAAGGCGCCCGGCAAGGGGCGTCTGATCCGCTATCGGATCGACGTGGAGAAGGGCATCGGCCTCGACGCGAAGCTCTTCGCCGACGCCGTGCAGAAGACCCTCAACGACAAGCGGAGCTGGGCCGGCAACGGCGAGATGAAGTTCGAGCGGATTTCCAGTGGGGAACCCGAGTTCGTCATCACGCTCGCCAGTCCCGGCACCACCGGCGCGTGGTGCAGGAAGTCCGGTCTCGACACCACGGTCGACAACGTCTCCTGCGACTCCGCCTCCACCGAACGCGTGATGATCAACGCGTTCCGCTGGGCGCAGGGATCGGAGACCTTCGGACCGAAGGCCATGTACGCCTATCGCCAGATGCTCATCAACCACGAGGTCGGCCACCGGCTCGGGCACAGTCATGTGAGCTGCCGTACGGCCGGGTCGCTCGCCCCCGTGATGCAGCAGCAGACGAAGTCCCTGAACGTGGACGGGATCCCGTGCCGCCCCAACCCGTGGGTACATCCCGGAAGTTGACGTTCCGTCCGATGGCGGGATGATCACATTCCGAGACCGTCGTCTCACCGCGGCCGCCGGCCGCGTTGACATCGCTCGCGTGTTCGTCCATATTTCTCGGCATGTCGCACCGTCACGTCGTATCCGATCGCGCCGCCATCGAGCTGGCGCTCATCGGCGTGACCGCACACACCGTGTCCGACATTCTCTGTAGCTGAAATCCGCCCGAGCGTTCGTCGGATTTCTGCATTTCCCCCATGTGCCGACGATTCACCGCGCCCGGGTGTTCCCTCCCCGCAGGCGCGGATTTCGCCATCTCCGAGTGACTTTCCCGGACGACTCCGCTCGCCGCTGCCTGCGTGGAATTCCCCTTTCCCTTCCCGCAGTTCTCCGAGAGGTCTTCTCCGATGCGTCAACCGTCCCTCGTTTCGCGCCGCGTGGCAGCGGCCGCCGTCAGTGTCGTCCTGGCCTCGGGCGCCGTCGCCTGCGGTCCCGAGGACGCGGGCGCCAAGGGAGGCGCCTCCGGCAAGGCCGACGGCGCCCCGCAGAAGGGCGGCACGCTGACCGTCCTCAACAGCGAGGCCCAGAGCGACTTCGACCCGGCCCGCCTCTACACCTCCGGCGGCGGCAACGTCCCCTCGCTCGTCTTCCGCACGCTCACCACCCGCAACCGCGAGGCGGGCGCCGCCGGCACCCAGGTCGTCCCCGACCTCGCCACCGACACCGGCCGCCCCAACAAGGACGCCACGGAGTGGACGTACACGCTGAAGGAGGGCCTGAAGTTCGAGGACGGCACGCCCATCACCAGCGCCGACGTCAAGTACGGCATCGAGCGGTCCTTCGCGGCCGAGCTCTCCGGCGGCGCCCCCTACCTGCGGGACTGGCTGATCGGCGGCGACACGTACCAGGGGCCGTACAAGGACCCCAAGGGCCTCGCGTCGATCGTCACCCCCGACGCCAGGACCATCGTCTTCAAGCTGAAGAAGGCCGAGGGCGAGTTCCCCTTCGTCGCCACCCAGACCCAGTTCGCGCCCGTCCCGAAGGCCAAGGACACCGGCGCCAAGTACGAGGAGCACCCCGTCTCCTCCGGCCCGTACAAGGTCGTCGAGAACAAGAACGACGGCGAGCGCCTCGTCCTGGAGCGCAACGAGCACTGGGACCCGAAGACCGACGAGGAGCGCAAGGCCTACCCCGACCGGGTCGACGTCAGGTCCGGGCTCGACGAGGCCGTCATCAACCAGAGGCTCGCCACCTCCTCCGGCGCCGACTCCGCCGCCGTCACCACCGACACCAACCTCGGCCCGGCCGAACTCGCCCAGATCGGCTCCGACAAGGCGCTCGCCGCCCGCGTCGGCACCGGCCACTTCGGCTTCACCAACTACCTCGCCTTCAACCCCAAGGTGAAGCCCTTCGACAACCCGAAGGTCCGCCAGGCCATCTCGTACGCGGTCAACCGCACCAGCGTCGTCAACGCGGCCGGCGGCTCCGCCCTCGCCGAGCCCGCCACCACCTTCCTGCCCGAGCAGAAGGCCTTCGGCTTCACGCCGTACGACCACTTCCCGGCCGGGAAGACCGGCGACCCGGCGAAGGCCAAGGAGCTGCTCAAGGAAGCCGGCTACCCGAACGGGCTGACCGTCACCCTGCTGCACTCCACCGCCCAGAACCGCGCCACCAGCCCCGAGATCGCCACCGCCGTCCAGGAGGCCCTCGGCAAGGCCGGCATCACCGTCAAGCTCGACGGCCAGGAGCCCAACTCCTTCAACGAGAAGCGCTGGAGCGTCAAGGACGCCCCGGGCTTCTTCCTCTCCCGCTGGGGCGCCGACTGGCCCGCCGGCGGCCCGTTCCTCGCGCCGATCTTCGACGGCCGCCAGATCGTCACCGACGGCTCCAACTACAACCACGCCCAGCTGAACGACCCGTCGGTCAACAAGGAGATCGACGAGATCAACAAGCTGACCGACCTCAAGGCCGCCGCCGCCCGCTGGGGCGCCCTCGACAGCAGGATCGGCGAGCAGGCGCTCGACGTACCCCTCTTCCACCCGGTCTACAAGCGGCTCGTCGGCAAGGACATCAAGAACGTCGTCATCAGCGACTGGACCGGCGTCCTCGACATCTCGCAGGTCGCGGTCAAGTGACCACGCTGACCGACACGCCGGCGCCCGTGGCGGGCACCCCCGCCACGGGCCCGGCCCGGCAGGCCTGGCGGCGGCTGCGCACCCGCCCGGCCGCGCTCGCCTCCGCCGCCGTCCTCCTGCTGCTCGTCGCGCTCGCCCTCGCCGCCCCGCTGCTCGCAGCCCTCGCGGGCCAGGACCCGAACACGTACCACGACGACCTCGTCGACTCGGCCCGCGGCGGCGTCCCGTACGGCGCCTTCGGCGGGGCGAGCACCGACCACTGGCTCGGCGTCGAACCCGGCACCGGACGCGACCTGTTCGTCCGCCTCCTCTACGGGGCCCGGATCTCGCTGCTCGTCGCCGTCGGCGCCACCGTCGTCCAGGTCCTGCTCGGACTGCTCGTCGGACTCGCCGCCGGACTCGGCAACCGCTGGATCGACGCCACCCTCGGCCGGATCACCGACGTCTTCCTCGCCCTGCCCTTCCTCGTCCTCGCCATCGCGCTCACCGCCGTCGTCCCCCGCGACTTCCCGCGCCCGCTGCTGCTCATCCTGGTCATCGGACTCCTCGGCTGGGCCGGCACCTCCAGGATCGTCCGAGCCCAGACCCTCACCCTGAAGGGCCTCGACTTCGTCGCCGCCTCACGGCTCGCCGGCTCGGGGCGGTGGCGCACCGCCCGGCGCGAGCTGCTGCCCTCGCTCGCCGCGCCCGTCATCACCTACGCGGCGATCCTCGTCCCCACCAACATCGTCGTCGAGGCCTCGCTCTCCTTCCTCGGCGTGGGCGTCACCCCGCCCACCCCCTCCTGGGGGCAGATGCTGTCCACCGCGCAGACCTGGTTCCGGGCCGACCCGGCGTACGTGCTGCTCCCGGCGGGACTGCTCTTCACGACCGTGCTCGCCTTCACCGTGCTCGGCGACGCCGTCCGCACCGCCCTCGACCCGCGCGAGGCCGGCCGGCTCGGGGTGGGCACGCGAAAGGAGACCTCCCGATGACCCGCTACGTCCTGAAGCGGCTCGCGGGCGCCGCCCTCGTCCTCCTCGCGCTGTCCGTCCTCGTCTACGCGCTGTTCTACATCGCCCCCGGCGACCCCGCCCGGCTCGCCTGCGGCGAACGCTGCAACCCGGAGCAGATCGCCCAGGTCCGCGAACAACTCGGCTTGAACGAGAGCGTGTTCACCCAGTTCCTGCACTTCCTCCAAGGCGTCTTCGCCGGCCGCGACTACTCCACCGGCACCGGCGTCCTGCACTGCGAGGCACCCTGCCTCGGCCTCTCGTACCAGAACGACCAGCAGGTCACCGAACTCGTCCTGGAACGGCTCGGCGCCACCGCCTCGCTCGCCCTCGGCGCCATGGTGATCTGGCTCGTCGTCGGCATCGGCACCGGACTGCTCTCCGCCCTCCGCCGCGGCGGCCTCACCGAGCGGACTCTCACCGTCCTCACCCTCGCCGGCACCGGCACCCCCGTCTTCATCCTGGGCCTGCTGCTGCTCATGGCGGTCTGCGCCTACCTCCAGTGGCTGCCCTTCCCGACCTACGTGCCGCTCGGCGAGGACCCCGAGCAGTGGGCCTGGAACATGCTGCTGCCCTGGCTCACCCTCGGCTTCTTCGAATCCGCCAAGTACGCGCGGCTCACCCGCAGTTCCACCCTGGAGACGCTCGCCGAGGACCACATCCGCACCTTCCGCGCCTACGGGGTGGGGGAGCGGTCCGTCGTCACCCGGCACGCACTGCGCGGCGCCGTGCCGCCGGTCATCGCGCTCAGCGCCATCGACCTCGGCACCATGTTCGGCGGGGCCGTGCTGACCGAGTCGCTCTTCGGCATCCCCGGGCTCGGCAAGACGCTCATCGACGGCGTCCGCCACGTCGACCTGCCGGTCGTCGTCGGCATCGTGCTCCTCACCGGGGTCGCCGTGGTCCTCGCGAACGTCGTCGCCGACCTCCTGTACGCCCTCGCCGACCGAAGGGTCGCCCTGACATGACGCTCCCGAACCCCGGCCCCGGCACCAAGGCCCCGCTCGTGGAAGTCGACCGCCTCACCGTCGAGTTCGGCGGCGGGGTGCGGGCCGTCGACGACCTCTCCTTCACCCTGGAGGCCGGCCGCGCCCTGGCCCTCGTCGGCGAGTCCGGCAGCGGCAAGTCCACCGTCGCCGGCGCCCTCCTCGGTCTCCACCGGGGCACGGGCGCCAGGACCGGCGGCACCGTACGGGTCGGCGGGATCGACGTCGGCGCCGCCGGACCGGACGAACTGCGCCGGCTGCGCGGAGGCGTCGCCGCCATGGTCTTCCAGGACCCGCTGTCCGCCCTCGACCCCTACTACGCCGTCGGCGACCAGATCGCCGAGGTGTACCGCGTCCACCACCCCGGACCGCGGAAGGCCGCCCGCGCGCGGGCCGTGGAGGTCCTCGACCGGGTCGGCATCCCCGACGCGGTACGCCGCTCCCGCTCCCGTCCGCACGAGTTCAGCGGCGGCATGCGACAGCGCGCCCTCCTCGCGATGGCCCTCGCCTGCGAGCCCCGGCTGCTCGTCGCCGACGAACCCACCACAGCCCTCGACGTCACCGTGCAGGCCCAGATCCTCGACCTGCTGCACGAGTTGCGGCGCGAGACGGGCACCGCGCTGCTCCTGGTCACCCACGACGTGGGCGTGGCCGCCGAGAGCGTCGACGACGTCCTCGTCATGCGGGGTGGACGCGAGGTCGAACGAGGCCCGGTGACGGCGGTGCTGGGCGCCCCCGCGGAGTCGTACACCCGCGCGCTGCTCGCCGCCGTGCCCCGGCTCGACGGCCCGGCGCGGACCGCCCGCGCGCACGGCCTCGGCACGGTCGACGCGGCCGACGCGGACTTCGCGCATGATCGCGGCGGGCTCCTCGCGGGCGTCGCGGACGAGCCGCTGCTCGAAGCCGTCGAACTGCGACGGGAGTTCGGCCGGGGCAAGGCCGCCGTGACCGCCGTCGACGGAGTGTCCCTCACCGTCCGCGCGGGCGAGACGTTGGGCGTCGTCGGGGAGTCCGGCAGCGGCAAGACCACCCTCGGCCGCATGCTGGTGCGGCTCCTCGACCCGACGGGCGGCCGGCTCCGCTACCGGGGCGCGGAGATCGGCGCACTCTCGGAGCGGGAACTGCGCTCCTGCCGCCGCGAGCTCCAGATGGTCTTCCAGGACCCGGTCGCCTCCCTCAACCCGCGCCGCTCCGTCGGCGAGTCGATCGCCGACCCGCTGCGGGTGGCGGGGGAGCGCGACGAGACCCGGATACGGCGGCGGGTGCGGGAGCTGCTCGACCGCGTGGGCCTCGACCCCGACCGCTACGAGGCCTATCCGCACGAGTTCAGCGGCGGCCAGCGCCAGCGCGTCGGCATCGCCCGCGCGCTCGCCGCCGAACCCCGGCTGATCGTCTGCGACGAACCCGTCTCCGCGCTCGACGTCACCACCCAGGCACAGGTCACCGCCCTGCTCGCCGAGCTCCAGGCGGAACTCGGCCTCGGGCTCGTCTTCATCGCCCACGACCTCGCGGTCGTCCGGCAGGTCAGCGACCGGGTCGCCGTCATGCGCGACGGCCGGATCGTCGAGCAGGGCACGGTCGACGAGGTGTACGGCGCGCCCCAGGACCCGTACACCCGGCAGCTGCTCGCCGCCGTCCCGTCGCTCGACCCGGTCCTCGCGGCGGAGCGCCGGGGAAGGCGCCGGGAGCCGGCCGCCGCCTGAGCGGGGCGAGCGGGAGCGGCGCCCGGGCCGTCCGACCGCTGAGCGGGAGTGGCGTCGCCCGCGCACAGAAGAGGCCGCTGCCTGACCCTCCGTGACCGTTCCGCCGCGTAGCGCGACAGAACGCGACCGGGGTGGGAAAGTTACGTGCATTCACCCCTTCCGGTGGTGCGACGGACAACCGTCCGTCGCGCCACCGGTCTCTCCGCTTACGTTCTTCCCGCTGCGAGTCGCCGGACCAACGGTGGCCGCCGTCAAGGGAGATCGGGGGTGTGCTCGTGCGGATCGGATTGCTGACGGAGGGTGGCTACCCGTACGCCACCGGTGAGTCCGGACCCTGGTGCGACCGGCTCGTGCGCGGGCTCGGCCGGCACGAGTTCGACCTCTACGCCCTCGGCCGCCCCGGCACCCCGCTGCCGCTCCCCCCGAACGCCCGCGTCGTGCGCACCGCCGACCTGGAGGGCCCCGACGGGGACCGCACGCCGAAGAGCCGCCTCGACAGAGCCGCCTTCGGCGACGGCCGCACCATCCGCCGCGCCTATGGCCGGCGCGAGCGGCGCCGCTTCACCGAGGCCTTCCACGCCCTCGCCACCGGCCTCTGCCAGGAGGCCGGCTCCGCAGTCGCTGCCGCAGTCGCTGCCGAAAGCGCGTCGACGTCCGCGCCCGGATCCGCGTCCTCGTCCGTCTCCGCGCCGCGGACGCTCACGGCCGATCCGGCCGCGGCCTCCTTCGCCGACGGGCTCTACGCGCTCGCCGAACTCGCCCGCGAGCGGGGCGGACTGCCCGGCGCGCTCCGCTCCGACGACGCCGTCCGCACCCTCGAGACCGCCTGCCGCGCGCCGGGCGCGCGCCGGGGCGCGGCCGCCGCCGGACTCCGCGACCACCTCGCCTTCGCCGACCACCTGGAGCGGGCCCTGCGCCCCCTCTCGCTCGACTGGTACACCGAGGACGCACTCGGCGCGGCCGACCTCTGCCACGCCGCCGCCGGCGGCACCACCGCGCTGCCCGGCCTGCTGGCCAAACGCTTCTTCGGCACCCCGCTCCTCGTCACCGAGTACGGCGTCCGGCTCCGCTCCCACTACCTCTCGACCGCCGGCGCCGAACGCTCCGCACCCCTGCGGGCCCTGCTCGCCGCGCTCCACGGCCGCCTCGCCTCGGAGACGTACCGGCAGGCCGCCCTCCTCACCCCGGGCAACGCCCACGCCCGCCGCTGGCAGGAGAAGTGCGGCGCCGACCGGGACCGCATCCGCACCGTCCACCCCGGCATGGCCGCCGGCCGCTTCGCCGAGGTCGGCGAGGACGAGGAGAGCGGCGACCCGGCCACCCTGGTCTGGGTCGGCCGCGTCGAGCCCGCCAAGGACCTCATCGCCCTCCTCCACGCCTTCGCGGAGATCCGGGCCCGGCAGCCCGACGCACGGCTGCGGATCGTCGCCGTGCCCGTGCGCGAGCCCGGCGGCGGCGCGTACCTGGCGCACTGCAAGGGGCTCGCCGCCCAGCTCTTCCCCGACGAGGCCGCGGGCGCGCACGCCGTCGGCGAGAACCCCGTCACCTTCGAGGAACTCGGCGGCCCCGAGGCGCCCACCCTGGAGGACACCTACGCCTCCGGCGCCGTCGTCGTCCTCTCCAGCGTCGTCGAGGGCTTCCCCGCCAGCCTCGTCGAGGCCATGTTCTGCGCGCGGGCCACCGTCTCCACCGACGTCGGCGCGGTCGTCGAGATCATCGGCGGCACCGGCCTCGTCGTCCCCCCGCGCAACCCCCGGGCGCTCGCCGACGCCTGCCTCGCGCTGCTCCGCGACCCCGAGCGCCGCCACCGGCTCGGCGCCGCCGCCCGCGCCCGCGCGCTCGAACTCTTCACCGTCGAACAGAACCTCGCCGCGTTCCGCGGCATCTACCTCGAACTCCTCTCCCACGCGCCGGTGCGCCACCGCCCCGGGGACGGCGTGCCCTTCGCCCATCCGGCCGAGGCCCATGTGCCGGGCAGCTGGACGCACAAGGCCGTGACCGCGGGCTCAGGAGGTCCCGATGCCTGAAGGAGACACCCCCATGCGCGGCCCCGCCGCCCCGACGAGCCCCGGAGCCTGGGACGCCCGCTCCGAGGCCCTCCTCGGCACGCCCGCCCCGACCCCGCCGCCAGGCCTCGACCTGCGCGCCCCCGAGAGCCCGGCACCCCCGCCCCCGACGGACCCGTACCACGGGGACGACGCCGGCCCCACGGACCACGAGGACCGGACGGAACCCGCCCACCCGGCCGGCCCCGCCGGTCCGCCGGCCCCCGAAGGCCCCGCGCCGTCCGGGATAGCCGCCGCCCCGGAAGCGGCCGTCACACCGCTCCCGGAGCGTGGCCCCGACCGGCTCACCGCCCCACCGGCCGACCGGCCCGGCGCCCCGCTGCCGGGAGTCGCGTGGCGGGGGCGGGCGGCGGGCGCCGAGGCCCCGGGCGGACGCGCCGCGGCCCCCCGCCCCCGGCGCGGCAACGCCGACCCCGTCAAGGTGCTGATGCACCGCCACCGGGAGCTCTGCGAGCGGGCCGTGGACCCACTGGAGATCGCCGCCGGCCTGGAGGCGCAGGGGTTCACGGACCGGACCGCAGCGCGGTTCCGGCACCGGGACGTCTTCTCGCTCGCCGAGGAGCTGTACGCGCGCGTGCCGCGCGGACACGAGAAGGCCGCGCCCGCGGCGGACCCGGAGCGGGACCCCGCCCCCTGGGCACTCGCCGTGCTCGCCCCCGGGGCCGTCGCCGGACTCGCGGGACTGGGACTGACGTTCGCGTACGGGGCGGCACGGGTCGCCGTCGGGGCGACCGCGGTCCTCGCGCTCGGCGCGGCGCTGGTCCTCGCCGTCCGGCAGGGGCCGTTCCGGGTGCCCGACGGCGGAGCCGTACCCGCCGCCCGGCTCTGGACGCTGTGGCTCCTCGCGTACGCGCTCGGCGGCGACGGACTGCTCACGCAGGTGCTCAGCGGCGGCCCGGACGGTGCCTGGGACCTCACGCCCGGCCCCCTCCTCGGGCTCGCCCTCGCCGTGGCCCCCGCCGCCTGGTGCGCACACCTCTTCGCACGCCGCGCGCGCCGCCGCATCGCCGACAGCCGGGGCCTGGCCGACTTCGCCGCCGCGACCCGGCCGCTGCTCCTCGGCACCGTGACCCTCCAACTGCTCGCCCTCACCGCACTGCTCGCCGCCACCGCGTTCAGCCCGGGCGCCCTGGCCCTCGGCGCGCTGCTGCTGCTCGCCCGACTGCTCACCGTGCACGGCTTCGCCGAGACCGCCTCCTCGGCACTCGCCGCCGCCTGCGCCGCCGAGGCCCTCGCCCTCGCGAGCGTCCTCGCCGCCCGCGTCCCGCTGCCCGGCTTCGACGGACTCGCCACCCCGGTGCGCGCCCTCGTCGGGGCCTGGGGCGCCGGGGCCGTACCCACCCTCGTCTGCGGTGCCGCCGCGCTCGGCCTGCTGGCCCACGCGACCGGCGCCCTCGCCCGGGCCTCGGCCCACGCCACCCCGTGAGACCCCCGCCGCGGGCCGCCCGCGCGCACGCCTGGCGACCACCGCGGCGGCGGGCACCCCTCGGACACTTCCGCCGACCCACCCCCGGCACCCGCGGAGCCGACGCCGCGGGCGCCCCCCGTCACCTCTCTCATCACCTGGCAAGGAGAACGAAGACCATGACCCCTCGATCCCAAGGACCGGCCGGTCGGCACGAAGGGGCCGCACGATGAGGGTGCTACTGCTCGGAGCCAACGGCTTCATCGGACGCTTCGTCGCCGACCGGCTGCTCGCCGACCCGGCCGTCCACCTCACCGCCCTCGGCCGGGGCGACGACGCCGACGTCCGCTTCGACCTCGCGTCCGGCAGCCCCGGTGCGCTGACCCGCTTCCTGGACGCCGTCCACCCCGGGGTCGTCGTCAACTGCGCGGGCGCCACCCGCGGCGGCGCGCGCGATCTCACCCGGCACAACACGGTCGCCGTCGCCACCGTCTGCGAGGCACTGCGGCGCAGCGGCTGCGGCGCCCGCCTCGTCCAGGTCGGCTGCGCGTCGGAGTACGGGCCGAGCCAGCCCGGTTCCTCCACCGCCGAGGACGCCGTGCCCCGCCCCGGCGGCCCGTACGGGGTGTCGAAGCTGGCCGCCACCGAACTCGTCCTCGGCTCGGGACTCGACGCCGTCGTCCTGCGGGTGTTCTCGCCCGTCGGCCCCGGCACGCCCGCGGGCTCCCCGCTCGGCCGGCTCGCCGAGGCGATGCGCCGGGCGATGCAGGCCGGGGACGGCGAGCTCAAGCTCAGCGGCCTCGGCGTGCAGCGGGACTTCGTCGACGTACGGGACGTGGCCCGGGCCGTGCACGCGGCCTCGCTCTCCGCCGCCCAGGGCGTCGTCAACATCGGCACCGGCCGCGCGGTCCGGCTGCGGGACGCGGCCGCCGTCCTCGCCCGGGTCGCGGGCTACTCCGGCAACCTGCACGAGCTGGACGCCCCGCACGGTCTGGCGCAGCGCCCGATGATCGGCGCCCCCCGCACCGAGGGGACCATCGCCGACCAACTGGCCGCCGCGCCCTACCCGTACCCCGACGGCTGCGGCCCCTGGCAGCAGGCCGACGTCCGCACCGCCCGCGACCGGCTCGGCTGGCGGCCCCGGATCAATCTGGAGGAGTCGCTCGCCGACATCTGGATGGAGGCGGCGTGTCGCATCTGACGACCACGGCCACGGGGGCCGTGCAGGCGCTCGGCGTGGGCGTCCCCGGTTACGCCCACCCGCTGCTCGCCCCGGTCGAGTGGGCCGAGCTGACGCGGCCCGGGACCCCGGTGCACTGGGCGGTGCTCAACGTGGCGGAGGGCCCGGGGAGCCGGCCCGACCCGCACTGTCTGGAGGCGGCGGGAAAGCTCCGCAACGCCGGGGTCAGGGTCCTCGGGCACCTGGACGCCGACCACGGCCGCCGGCCGTTCGGCGAGATCGTCTCGGACGCCCACCGCTTCCTCGACTGGTACAAGGTGGACGGCTTCTACCTGGACCGCGCCCCCGCGGACCGGGCCGACCTGGCCGGGACGAGGCGGGTCACGGCGACCCTGGAGGCGGTCCTCGGCGGCGAGGCCCATCTCGTCCTCGGCCACGGCACCCACCCGCACCCGGGGTACGCCGAGGTCGCCGACCAGCTGGTGACCTTCTCCGGCTCCTGGGTGGACTACCGCTGGTCGCAGGTGGCCGAGTGGACCGCCGACCACGCGGAGGCGAAGTTCGTCCACCTCGTGCACGGGGTCCCGCGCACGCACCTGGACGAGGCCCTGCGGATCGCGCGCTGGCAGGGGGCGGGAACGATCTTCTTCACGGACCGCCCCGGCCGCCCGGGACAAAGCGACCAATTTCACACGCTGCCCGGCTACTGGGACGAAATCGTCTCGCGGATCGGACCGGGTGTCTCGGAATGAGAAGGGGCGTGGCAGTGTTACGGGGAGAACAACCGTACTGACATACCGACAACCGGAGTCCCCGTGTCGCTGCCACCCCTGGTCGAGCCGGCTGCCGAGCTCACCGTAGACGAGGTCCGCAGGTACTCCCGCCACCTGATCATCCCGGACGTCGGGATGGACGGGCAGAAGCGGCTGAAGAACGCCAAGGTGCTCTGTGTCGGCGCCGGTGGCCTCGGCTCGCCGGCGCTGATGTACCTGGCCGCCGCCGGCGTGGGCACGCTCGGCATCGTGGAGTTCGACGAGGTCGACGAGTCGAACCTCCAGCGCCAGATCATCCACAGCCAGGCCGACATCGGCCGCTCGAAGGCCGCGTCGGCGCGCGACAGCGTGCTCGGCATCAACCCGTACGTGAACGTGATCCTCCACGAAGAGCGGCTCGAAGCCGAGAACGTGATGGACATCTTCAGCCAGTACGACCTGATCGTCGACGGCACGGACAACTTCGCCACGCGCTACCTGGTGAACGACGCCTGCGTGCTGCTGAACAAGCCGTACGTCTGGGGCTCGATCTACCGCTTCGACGGCCAGGCCTCGGTCTTCTGGTCCGAGTACGGCCCCTGCTACCGCTGCCTCTACCCGGAGCCCCCGCCGCCGGGCATGGTCCCGTCCTGCGCCGAGGGCGGCGTCCTGGGCGTGCTGTGCGCGTCCATCGGCTCCATCCAGGTCACCGAGGCCATCAAGGTCCTGGCCGGCGTGGGCGACCCGCTGGTCGGCCGCCTGATGATCTACGACGCCCTGGAGATGCAGTACCGCCAGGTCAAGGTCCGCAAGGACCCCAACTGCGCGGTCTGCGGCGAGAACCCGACCGTCACCGAGCTCATCGACTACGAGGCCTTCTGTGGCGTCGTGTCCGAGGAGGCCCAGGAGGCGGCGCTCGGCTCGACGATCACTCCCAAGCAGCTCAAGGAGTGGATCGACGAGGGCGAGAACATCGACATCATCGACGTCCGCGAGCCGAACGAGTACGAGATCGTCTCGATCCCGGGCGCGCGTCTGATCCCGAAGAACGAGTTCCTGATGGGCACCGCCCTCCAGGACCTCCCGCAGGACAAGCGGATCGTCCTGCACTGCAAGACGGGTGTCCGCAGCGCCGAGGTCCTCGCGGTGCTCAAGTCCGCGGGCTTCGCGGACGCGGTCCACGTCGGCGGCGGCGTGATCGGCTGGGTCCACCAGATCGAGCCCGAGAAGCCGGTCTACTAGTCACCGGGCCCCCCGGCCCACGACATCCGGAAGGGCCCGGACCTCACCACGAGGTCCGGGCCCTTCCGGCCGTCCGGTGCCACACTCGCTAGCAGGTCGTGCCGTACGCCGGGACCTTGCCGTCCAGGAGGTACGCGTCGACCTTGCGCGTCACGCACGACGAGGTGCCGTAGGCACCGTGGCCCTCGCCCTTGTTCGTGACCAGGATCCCGACGCCGTCCCCGAGCTCCTTCGCCATCTTCTCCGCGCCCTCGTACGGAGTCGCCGGGTCGCCCGTCGTGCCGACGACCAGGATCGGGGCCGCGCCCGGGGCGCTCGCCTCCGGCGTCCGCCGCTCGCCCGCCACCGGCCACTTCGCGCACCAGCCCGCCGTGTCCCAGGCGAGGAACGCGCCGAAGACGGGGGAGAGCCGGCGGAACTCCGGCAGCAGCGCCTTCGCCTGCGCCGCGGTCGGCCGCTCGCTGGAGTCCGCGCAGGAGATCGCGCGCTGGGAGTGCGACTGGGTGGCGTAACGACCCTGCGCGTCACGGTCGTTGTAGTAGTCGGCGAGGTCGAGCAGGGCGCCGCCGTCACCGCGCTCGGCCTCGTCGAGCGCCTGGGTCAGCAGCGGCCAGTTGGCCTTGCCGTACAGCGTGACCGCGATGCCCGTGAGGGCCAGGCCCTCGGTGAGCCGGCGCCCGCCGACGGGCAGCGGCTCACGGTCCAGCTTCCGCAGCAGGCGCGCGATCCGCTCGGTCCCCGCCCCGGGTTCCTGGCCGGTGCTCTTCAGGTAGTTGTCCAGGGCCCGCTGGAAACCGATCGTCTGGTTGCGGGCGTGCCCGGTGGAGTCGGCCGTCGGGTCGACGACCGCGTCGAGGACGATCCGGCCCACGCGCGCGGGGAACAGGTGCGCGTACGTGCCGCCGAGCTGAGTCCCGTACGAGATGCCGAAGTAGTGGAGCCTGTCGTCCCCCAGGACCTGCCGGATCAGGTCCATGTCGCGGGCGGTGGCGCTGGTCGTGGTGAACGGCAGGACCTTCCCGGAGCGGCGGGCGCAGCCGGCGGCGAAGGCGGCGCCGTCCTCCAGATAGGCGGCCTCTTCGGCGGCCGTGTCCGGGACGAGGTCGACCGACGCCTCGGCGGCTGCCAGTTCGGCGTCGTCCCGGCAGACCACCCCCGCGCTGCGGCCCACGCCCCGCGGGTCGAAGCCGACCAGATCGTAGCGCTCGTTCAGGCTCCCGTACTCCTCCGCCGCCCGCGGCAGGATGTCGACCCCGGAGGCGCCGGGCCCGCCGAAGTCGAAGAGCAGCGACCCGATGCGCTCGCCCTTCCGCCGGGCCTCCTTGCGGATCAGCGCGACCGGGATCGTCTCCCCGCCGGGCTTCGCGTGGTCGAGCGGCACCTTCACCGTGGCGCAGCGCCACTCCGCACCGGGGCGCGGCCCGCCCTCCGGTGCCTCGCAGGACTTCCAGTCGGGGCGCTGGCCGGTGAGGGCGGCGGGCAGCGCGGGGGTCGCGGAGGCGGTGGCCGGGGCCGGGGTCCCGGCGTCGGCGGTGGTCGGCGGGGCCGTCGTCGGGCCGGTCGCGCCGCCCTCCGCGCCCGTGCATCCCGCGACCAGCATCCCCGTCACGGCCAGCACGGTCATGCGTACACGTATGGACATGTGTTCCCCCAGGATCCGGCAAGGCGGCCATCCTAGGGGGCCCGCTCCGGGGCCCCACCCGCGGACGGTCCCGGCGGCGGCCCTCCGTGCAGACGGTCCCGGCGGCGGCCGCCCTACTTGCAGACGGTTCCGGAGGCCGGCACCTTGCCGTCCAGGAGGTAGCCGTCCACCGCCTTCTTCACGCACTTGTCGCCGCTGTTGTAGGCGCCGTGGCCCTCGCCCTCGTACGTCAGCTCCACGCCGACGCCCTTGCCGAGCGCGTTGACCATCGACCGGGCGCCCTCGTACGGCGTCGCCGGGTCGCCGGTGTTGCCGACCACCAGGATCGGCGCCGAGCCGGACGCGGACACGTCCGGGTGCTCCCAGAGTCCGGGCACCGGCCACTGCGAGCAGCTCGCGAGCGCCCATCCCATGAAGTCGCCGAAGACGGGGGAGGCCTCGCGGAACTGCGGGAGCCGCTCCTTCGCCTGGCCGAGGGTGTAGCGCTCCTTGAAGTCGACGCAGTTGATGGCGGCGTTCGCGGCCTGGATGTTGCTGTAGGAGCCGTTCTCGCTCCGCCCGTTCATCGAGTCGGACAGGCTCAGGAGCAGTGCGCCGTCGCCGCCGTCCGCCGCGTCGAGGCCCTGCTCCAGATACGTCCAGTACTCCTTCGAGTACAGCGCCTGCGCGATGCCGTTGGTGGCCTGAGTCTGGGTGAGCTTCCGGTTGCCGATGCCCGGGATCGGCTGCTTGTCCAGCTCAGCCAGGAGGTCGGTGACGAAGGACTCGATCTCGGCGACCGTGGAGCCCGGCAGGGTGCACTCGTCGCCGCGGTCGACGCAGTCCTGGGCGAAGTTGTCCAGGGCGAGCTGGAAGCCCTTCGCCTGGCCGAGGGCGCCGTCCTCGACACCCGCGTCCGGGTCGACGACCGCGTCGAAGACGGCCCGGCCGACGTTCGACGGGAACAGGTGGGCGTACACGCCGCCGAGCTCGGTGCCGTACGAGATGCCGAAGTAGTGGAGCTTCTCGTCGCCGAGCACCTGCCGCATCAGGTCCATGTCCCGGGCCGCGTTCTCGGTCCCGACGTGCGGCAGCGCCGTGCCCGCGTCCTTCTCGCACCCGGTCGCGTACCTCTTCTGCGCGTCCGAGAGGGTCCGCTCCTCGGCCTCGTCGTCGGGCGTGAAGTCCAGGGCGTAGTACGCGTCGAGCTCCTTGTCCGTGGCGCACTCGACCGGATCGCTGCGGCCCACCCCGCGCGGATCGAACGACACCAGGTCGTAGCGGCCCCGCAGGGTCTCGTAGTCGCCGGCGAAGCCCGGCAGGGCCGTGACCCCGGAACCGCCGGGCCCGCCGAAGTTGAAGATGAGCGAGCCGATCCGGCGGGAGGAGTCCTTGGCCCTGGCCCGGATGAGGGCGAGCTCGATGGTCTCGCCCTCCGGCACCGACCAGTCGAGGGGCGTCTGGAGGAAGGAGCACTCCCAGGCAGTGTTGCCCGGGAGCGGGGAGGGCGCCGCCCCGCCGCCCTCGGCGGCCGACGGCGGCGGGCAGGGCGCCCAGGACAGCTTCTGCGACGTCAGCGCCGAGACCCCGGAGCCGCTCGGCTTCGTCGCGTCCGCCGCCCCGTCGCCCCCGTCCGAGCACCCGGCGGCGAGCAGCACGGTGGCGGCGGTGAGCAGAGCGGCGCGCTGGGCGGCGGAGATCGGCATACGCCCATCGTGGGCCGCCGCCCGCCCGCCCGCGCGGGACGGAGGTCCAACCGGGTGCCCCGGCAGGCTTCCTAGAGCGCCTCGCGCTTCGTCAGCCAGTTGAAGCAGAGCCAGCCCGGCAGGACCGGGATCCACAGGGTGAGCAGGCGGTACAGCAGCACCGCCGGGGTGGCGACCTCCAGCGGCAGGCCGCCGACGGTGACCAGACCGAAGGTGAGCGCGCCCTCGACCGCGCCGACACCGCCCGGGGTGGGCGCCGCCGAACCGAGCGCGTTGCCCGCGAGGAAGACGACGGCCACGGTCGCGTAGCTGATCGTCTGGTTCCCGTGGCTGAACGCCCGGATCGAGGCGTCCAGACAGAGGACGAACACGATGGTCAGGAGCAGCATCCCGCCGATGCCCGTCGCCAGCTTCATGGGCCGCTGGAGCACGTCCAGCATGCGCGGCACCACACCGGCGAAGAGCGAGCGCAGCCGCGTCGACACGAACTTGCGCATGAACGGGATCGCCGTCACCACCAGGACGAGCACCGCGACCGTCAGGAGTCCGGCGATGACCGTCCTCGACGGGGTGAAGGACTGCGACTTCTCCGTGCCCGTCAGATAGCCGAAGGACAGCAGGAGCAGGATGTGCGCCCCGAGCCCGAACAGCTGCGAGGCGCCGACGCTCGCCACCGCGAGCCCCGGGCGTACGCCCGCGCGCTGGAGGAAGCGGGTGTTCAGGGCGACACCGCCGACCGCCGCCGGGGCGACGATCTTCACGAACGAGCCGGCGACCTGCGCCACCACCGTCCGCCAGAAGCCGACCCGCTCGGGCACGAAGCCGAGCAGGCTCATCGCCGCCGCCACATAGCTGACCGCCGAGAACAGCACGGCGGCCGCCACCCAGCGCCAGTCCGCCTCGCTGATCGTCGACAGCGGCGTCCGGGCGATCTGCGAGAGCAGGAAGTACGCGGCGACCGCGCCCGCGATGAGGCTGACCAGGGTCCGCGGCTTGATCCGCTCCAGACGGACCGGCTCCACCGGGGCCTGCGGGCGGATCAGCAGCACCTGCTGCCGGATCTGGGCGAGCAGGTCCTCTTCGCGGGCCTCGTCGAGCGCCGTGTCGAGGGCCCGCTTCTCGGCCTTCTTGTCCGCCTTCTTCTCGGCCTTCGTCTCGGCCCGCACGTCCTTCTGGTCCGCCGCGGCCGCCTTGGCGAGCTCCCGCTCGTGCTTGGCCGCCTCGGAGGCCGCGAGCACGGCCTCCCGCTCGCGGCCCGACCGCTCGCGCGCCAGCTTCCGCAGCGTCGCGCGCGTGGAGCGGCTCAGCGCGATCGGCTGGAGCAGCGGCAGACAGTCGGCGACGGTGTCAGGGCCGAGGACGCCGACGGCCGCGGTGACCGCCCGCTCGGCACCGACACGCAGGCCGAGGGTGGTGAGCAGCTGGGCGATGTCCATCCGCAGGATCAGATCGCCCGCCGCGATCTCGCCGCCGCGCAGATCGGTGAGGATCACCTTGCCGGAACGATCCACCAATATCGCGTCGCCCGTCAGCCTGCGGTGCGCGATCCGGCGCGACTGCAGCGCCCGTACCTGCCGCCAGGCGCTGCTGACCAGCTCGTCGGTGATCTCGTCGTCGTCCAGCGAGTCCAGGCTCCGGCCGCCGATGTGCTCGTACACGAGCATCACCGCGTCCGGACCGAGCTCCGAGGTCGCGATCAGCTTCGGCGCGTTCGCCCCGGCGGCGATCGCCGCGTACGCGAGGAGCGCCTCCTGCTCCAGAGCCTGGCGCAGCGACACGATCGACCGGCGGGTGGTGATCGTCCGCAGGGTGATCCGCCGCCACGCCCGGTAGAAGAAGCCGTGCGCCTGCTGCTCCCGGTCGACGACGGTGACGTCCAGCGGCGGCCCGTCCTCCAGCGTCACGATGTACCGGCGTCCGCGGTCCCCGCTGTCGGCCGAGTCCGGCACGCCCTCCGCGCGCAGCGCCGTCACCGGCCGGAAGCCGACCCGGCGAAGGCCGGCGAGGAGCGTCTGCCCGGTGGGCCTGACGTTGGGGCAGCCGACCGCGTACAGCGTGCCGTAGGCCACCGTCCAGCCGATCAGGACGGTCAGGATGATCGACAGGGCGGTGGTGTAGCCGGCCACCAGCATCGTGAACGCGTCGAGCAGCAGCACCACCCACAGCGACACCCGCCAGCGCGGCCTGCGGGCCATGCCGACGGCGGTCATGTACGCGATGACGGGCGCGAGGTAGTTGTGCACCGGGTCGGTGAGGCCGCCGCCGGACTGCGGCTGGGTCAGCGCGTCCTGGATGGTGCCGGGCGCGGCCTGGGCGACCCAGAGGTCGGTGGCGAGGGTGACGCCGTGGGCGAGGACGGCGGCGAGGACGCCGTCCGCGATGCGCAGCCCGTCGCGCTTGATCAGCCGCTCGATGGCGAAGGCGACCGGGACGAGCAGGACGGCGATAGAGGAGACGAGACCGGCGATCTTGACGAAGACGTCGGGAGCGCCGACGGCGCCCTTGTTGATGTCCTGTTCCAGGCCGGAGGTCGTGGCGTGGGCGAACGCCGCGATGGCGATGACGAGCCCGATGGCGAGCAGCCCGACGAGCAGCCGCATCAGATCGGAGGGCCGGTGGACGCGGGCGGCGAGCAGCGGCTCGTCCCCGGACACCCGCTCGGGCACGTCGGCCTCGCCCTCCTCAGGAGGCTGCCTGTCCTGCCCCATCACCCTGTCCGTCTCTTCGTGCGCTTCTCGTCGATCACGTTCTTTTTCTTGTACTTGTCGCTCTTGATCTCGTATCACCAGTCACCGCCCGGACGATGGTGGCACGAAGAGCCGCCACGCGGAGGCATCAGGGCCATGTCGGTGGGGTGAGGCAGGATGGGGCGGATGAGCATGGAGGAACCCGTGGGGGAGACCGGAGAACTGCCCGAGTACGCGGAGCGGGTGCTCGACGTCGCCGACGGGATCCCGCCCGGCCGGGTCATGACCTACGGCGACGTGGCCGAGTGGCTGGGCGAGGGCGGGCCGCGACAGGTGGGCCGGGTGATGGCCCTCTACGGAGGTTCCGCACCGTGGTGGCGGGTCGTCCGTGCGGACGGCGCCCTCCTCCCCGGTCACGAGCTGCGGGCCCTCGGCCACTACCGCGACGAGGGCACCCCGCTGCGCGCGGCCGGCCCCGCTGCCGAGGGACACGTACCCCGGATCGACATGCGACGGGCCCGCTGGGACGGCAGCCCGGATCCCGCACCGGGTGCCGACCCGGAGACCGGCGGGGGTGCCGGAACTCACACCTGAGGGCGCGGCCCCGGAAGGCACGGGCGGGACGGCCCCGCAGGGGTGGACGCCGTCGGGAGTACGGCTCGCGGGCGGTCCGCTTCGCGTAACGTCGACGTGCGCGACTCGCGGGGCGGCCGCACGGCCGACTCCCGGGACGACTCGTGGGGCGGCCTGCCGGCCGGCGTCCGAGGCGCCCCCCGAGGCGGTGGCCACGGCACACGGCCGCCTCACCCGCACCACCACACCCACCAGGACCGGCGATCCACGTGAGCACCTCCTCCACCACCCGGCGTACGCCGCCGCACCAGGGACAGCCGTACCCGGGTTCGGGCCGGCAGCGGACCCCGGGCGCGTACCGACTGGTGCGCACCACGCCGGCCCCGCAGGATCCCCCTCAGCTGGACGCAGCCCAGCGGCACGTGGTTGACCACCGCGGCGGACCGCTTCTCGTCCTCGCCGGACCCGGCACCGGCAAGACGACGACGTTGGTCGAGGCCGTCGCCGCCCGCATGGAAGCCGGCGCCGACCCCGAACGCCTCCTCGTCCTCACCTTCAGCCGCAAGGCCGCCGTCGAACTCCGCGACCGCATGGCCGCCCGGCTCGGCGGCCGTCGCCCGCCCCAGGCGACCACCTTCCACTCCTACTGTTACGCGCTGATCCGCGCCCACCAGGACGCCGAACTCTTCGCCGAACCCCTCCGGCTGCTCTCCGGCCCCGAGCAGGACCTCGCCGTCCGCGAGCTGCTCGCCGGCCAGATCGACCTGGAGAAGACCGGCCTCGGGCGGGTCCGCTGGCCCGACGAACTGCGCGCCTGCCTCACCACCCGCGGCTTCGCCGACGAGGTGCGGGCCGTCCTCGCACGCTCCCGCGAACTCGGCCTCGGCCCCGACGCCCTCGCCCGCTTCGCGGACCGGGTCGGCCGCCCCGACTGGAAGGCAGCCGCGGGCTTCCTCGCCGAGTACCTCGACGTCCTCGACCTCCAGGGCGTCCTCGACTACACGGAGCTCGTCCACCGGGCCGTCCCGCTCGCCGCGAGCGTCACCCTGCCCGCCTACGACGCCGTGTACGTCGACGAATACCAGGACACCGACCCGGCGCAGGTCCGCCTCCTGCACGCGCTCGCGGGCGGCGGCCGCGGCGACGTCGTCGCCTTCGGCGACCCCGACCAGTCCATCTACGCCTTCCGCGGTGCCGACGTGAACGGCATCCTCGACTTCCCCGCCGCCTTCGGCGGCGCCCCCGTCCGCGTCCTCCGCACCTCCCGCCGCTCCGGCGCCCGGCTCCTCGACGCGACCCGGCAGCTCGCCCAGCGGATGCCGATGCCCCGGCTCCCCGCCGACAAGGTCCGCGCCCACCGCGACCTCGCACCCGTCCGGGACGGCGGCCGGGCGGAGGCGTACACCTACCCCACCGCCTCCGCGGAGGCCGAGAACATCGCCGACCTCCTCCGCCGCGCCCACCTCGAGGACGGCGTCCCCTGGCAGGACATGGCCGTCCTCACCCGCGCCGCCGTCGCCCTCCCCTCCCTCCGCCGCGCCCTCACCTCCGCCGGCGTCCCCGTCGAGACCGACACCGCCGACACCCCCCTCCGCCACGAGCCCGCCGTCGCCCCGCTGCTCCTCGCCCTCCGCGCGGTCTCCTCCGAGCGGGGCGCGGGCATGCGTTCCGCAGGGGCGGAACGGGTGGGCACGACCGACGACGGCGCCGCACCCGCCCCGGACGGCGAGCCGCGGGACGCCGTGCCCGCGCGGGACGCCGCGCCCGCGCAGGACGCCTCGGCCGAGGACGCCGAGGGCCCGGCGCCCGCCGGAACCGACGCCGCCGAGGCGGGGACCCCGGGCGCCCCCGGCGCCGACGCCACCGGCCGGCTCCCGGTGGAGACCGCCCTGGAACTCCTCGCGTCACCCCTCGCGGGTGTCGACCCGGCGGATCTGCGGAGGCTCGGCCGTGCCCTCCGCGACGAGGAACGCGCCGCCGGCAACAAGGTCCCGCCCCCCTCCGACGTCCTCCTCGCCCGCGCCCTCGCCGAACCCGAGCGCCTCGCCGCCCACGACCCGGCCTACGCCCGCGGCGCCAAGCGGCTCGGCGACCTGCTCCAGGAGACCCGTGCGCTGCTCGACGCCGGCGGCACCGCCGAGGAGGCCCTCTGGGTGCTCTGGAACGGCACCCCCTGGCCCGGCCGCCTGGAGCGCGCCGCCCTCCGCGGCGGCCCCGCCGGGCGCAACGCCGACCGTGACCTCGACGCCGTCTGCGCCCTCTTCGAGACGGCCGCCCGCGCCGAGGAACGCGTCGGCGGCCGCGGCGTCCTCAACTTCCTGGAGGAGCTCGACGCCCAGGACATCGCCGCGGACACCCTCACCCGCCGCCACACCCGGCCGGACGCCGTCCGCCTCATGACCGCCCACCGTTCCAAGGGCCTCGAATGGGGCCTCGTCGTCGTCGCCGGCCTGCAGGACGGCCTCTGGCCGGACCTGCGCAGGCGCGGCTCCCTCCTGGAGGCGGACCGCATCGGCCGCGACGGCCTCGCCGAACCCCTCACCCCTGGCGCCCTCCTCGCCGAGGAACGCCGCCTCTTCTACGTGGCCGCCACGCGCGCGCGTGACCGGCTCGTCGTCACCGCGGTGAAGGCCGCCGCCGAGGACGGCGACCAGCCGTCCCGCTTCCTCGCCGAGCTCGGCGCCGAACCGAAGGACGTCCCCGGCCGCCCCCGCCGCCCCCTCGCCGTCTCCGCCCTGGTCGCCGAGCTGCGCGCCACCACCGTCGACCCGGACGCCTCGCCCGCCCTCCGCGACGCGGCGGCCCAGCGGCTCGCCTCCCTCGCCTCGCTCGCCGACGACGAGGGGCAGCCGCTCGTCCCGGCCGCGCACCCGGACCGCTGGTGGGGCCTGTTCGAGCCGACGCGCGGCCCCGAGCCGCTGCGCGAGCGCGACCGGCCCGTGGCGCTCTCGCCGAGCTCCCTGGAGAACCTGGTCGGCACCTGCTCCCTCCAGTGGTTCCTGGGCCGTGAGGTCAAGGCCGCGGCGCCGGCCACCGCCGCCCAGGGCTTCGGCAACGTCGTCCACGTGCTCGCCGACGAGGTCGCCACCGGCCGCACCCCCGCCGACCTCGACGTCCTCATGGCCCGCCTCGACTCCGTCTGGGACGCCCTCGCCTTCGACGCGCCCTGGAAGTCGGCGCAGGAGAAGGGCAACGCGCGCGCGGCCCTCGAACGCTTCCTGAGCTGGCACGTCATGGACCGCGGCGGCCGCACCCCCGCCGCCTCCGAGCACGGCTTCGACGTCACCCTGGAGGCGGGGGAGTACGAGGTCCGCATCCGCGGCTCCATGGACCGCGTCGAGACCGACGAGCACGGGCGCGCGTACGTCGTCGACTTCAAGACCGGCAAGTCGGCCCCCACCCGCGACGAGGTCGCCCACCACCCGCAGCTCGCCGTCTACCAGCTCGCGGTCCGGGAAGGCGCCCTCGACGAGGTCTTCGACGGGCGGCGCCCCGAACCCGGCGGCGCCGAACTCGTCCAGCTGCGGCAGGGCGCCCCGCAGAAGGAGGGCGGGGACGCCCTGCCGAAGGTGCAGGCCCAGCAGCCCCTGGCGGGGGAGTGGGTCGGCGAGCTGCTCGCCACCGCGGCCGGCCGGGTCCTCGACGAACGGTTCACCCCGAGCACCGGCCAGCACTGCACGACCTGCGCCTTCCGGGCCTCGTGCAGCGCCCGGCCGGAAGGCCGCCAGGTCGTCGACTGACACCCTCCCGGTGCTTTGTGCGGAGCGTCACGTTCCTCTCCGTGCATCCATTGTTCAGCCTCACCCGTCAATGTCTTCGCGACTCCGCGTAAAGGCGTCGTGAAGACAAGCTGTGAAAACCGCCGTCCGGGACGGCTGTGAGGAGAACGCGCAATGAGGGCCAACAGGAAGCTCTGGGCTGCGGCGACGGTCTGCGTGGCCGTGATCGCGGGTGCCACCGGCTGTTCCAAGGGCGAGGACAAGGCCGCCGACCCGTTCGCGGGACTCACCGCCGACGCCATCGCCGACAAGGCGGTCGAGACCACCAAGGGCGCCACCGCCTTCCGCATGCACGGCACCGGCAAGACCGACGGCGAGGAGATGACCGTCGAGTTCTCCGTCGACGACAAGGGCAACTGCCAGGGCACGATGAAGGCCCCCAAGGGCGGCAGCGCCGAGATCGTCGGCACCGGCGGCACCAGCTACATGAAGGGCGACGACGCCTTCTGGAAGTCCAGCGGCGGCGAGGAGGGCGCCTCCGCTGAGGAGTCCGACTCCATGTCCGCGCTCCTCAAGGGCCGCTGGCTGAAGATGCCGAACGAGAGCGGCGCGGGCGAGGGCGGCGCCGGCGCGTTCTGCGACCTCAAGCAGATCGTCAAGGACATGGACGAGGAGACGCCGCGCAAGGGCATGACCCGCGAGGCCGACGCCGACGTCGACGGCAAGCCCGCCGCCGTGCTCAGCAAGAAGGACAAGGCCGAGACCACGACCTTCTACGTCGCCAAGGACGCAGCCAAGCCGTACATCCTCCGCGTCGTGACCACCGGCGGCGACGACCCGGGCACCGTCGACCTCGGCGACTTCGACAAGCCCGTCACCGTCACCGTCCCGCCGGCCGACCAGACCGTGGACATGGCGGAGCTCATGAAGGGCGCCTCCTGACGCACCGGCCCGCACCCCAGGAGTAGCGGGCACGCGAGCGCGGGGCGACCCTGGTGAGACGGCCCGGGGGAATCAGCGAGGAGGCTCGCATGACGTCCCACTCCCACCGAAAGCTCCGCGCCGCGGCCGTCGTCTGCGCGGTCGCCGTCGTCGCGGGTCCCGCGCCGGCGGCGGCCTGGGCGACCGCCGGCGGCCCGCCGAGCGCCGCCGCCGTCGCCCCCTCGCCCGACCCCTTCGCCGGAGTCCCCGCCGACGAGATCGGCGACCGGGCCGTCACCGCGACGCAGTCCGCGACCTCGCTCCGCATGACCGGCCGGGTCGTCACGGACGGACAGCCCGTCGACGTCGACTTCGCCGTCGACGACCAGGAGCAGTGCACCGGCCGGATGCGGATCCAGGGCGGCACCGCCGAACTCCGCAAGAGCGACGACATCACGTACCTGAAGGGCGACGAGGCCTTCTGGCGGGCGTCCCTGACCTCCCAGGACATGCCCGAACCGCAGATCGACGCCACGATCGAACTGCTCAAGGGCCGCTGGCTGAAGATCGCCCCCGGCCAGGCCGGCAGCGACGACCTCGGCGGCGTCTGCGACCTCAAGTCGCTCCTCGCCGACCTCGGCGAGGACGACGGGGAACCCCGCGGACTGACCCGCGGACCGGACGCCGAGGTCGACGGCACCCCCGTCGCCACCCTGGTGAAGAAGGAGGGCGACGAGACCACCACCGTGTCCGTCTCCCAGGAGGGCAAGCCGTACATCCGGAAGATGGTCAGCACGGGTGGCGACGAACCCGGCTCGGTAGTCCTCTCCGACTACGACAAGCCGGTCGAGGTGAAGGTCCCGCCCGCCGACGAGACGGTGGACCTGTCGCGGCTCGACCAGGGCACGTCCGCCTGACCGTCCGCGAGAACCCCCAGGTGGGAACGGTCCGGGGCCGGAATGTCAGCCGGCCCCGTTAGCCTCTTCGGGATGACCGCACGCATCACCGACCCCGAGCAGCTCAAGGAGCTCCTCGGCATCCCGTTCACCCC
Organism: Streptomyces wedmorensis; assembly: GCF_000716445.1. Taxonomy (GTDB): domain Bacteria; phylum Actinomycetota; class Actinomycetes; order Streptomycetales; family Streptomycetaceae; genus Streptomyces; species Streptomyces wedmorensis. Next base: position 87,747 of record NZ_JNWK01000003.1, on the reverse strand, counting down.
GGAGCAGACGGCCTGCATCACCGCGCCGCTCGCCCCGCACGTCGTCGTGGCCGGAGCCGGCTCCGGCAAGACGACGGTGATGGCCGCCCGGGTGGTATGGCTGGTCGGCACGGGCCAGGTCGCCCCCGAGCAGGTCCTCGGCCTCACCTTCACGAACAAGGCCGCCGGCGAACTCGCCGAGCGCGTCCGCACCGCCCTCGTCCGCGCCGGCGTCACCGACCCCGACGTCATCGACCCCGACGACCCCCCGGGCGAACCCCGCATCTCCACGTACCACGCCTTCGCCGGACAGCTCCTCACCGACCACGGCCTGCGCATCGGCCTCGAGCCCACCTCCCGGCTCCTCGCCGACGCCACCCGCTACCAGCTCGCCGCACGCGTGCTCCGCGAGGCCCCCGGCCCGTACCCCGCCCTCACCCGGTCCTTCCCGACCCTCATCACCGACCTCCTCGCCCTCGACGCCGAGCTCGCCGAGCACCTCGTACGGCCCGAGACGCTCCACGCGTACGACTCCGAGCTGCTCACCGCCCTCGCCGGCGCCAGGCTCAGCAACGCCGAGCTCCGCAAGATCCCCGAGGCCTCCGCCGCCCGCCGCGAGCTCCTCGACCTCGTCGTCCGCTACCGCGCCGCCAAGCGCTCCCGCGACCTCCTCGACTTCGGCGACCAGATCGCCCGCTCCGCCGAGCTCGCCACCACCCGGCCCGAGGTCGGCGAGATCCTGCGCGAGGAGTTCCGGGTCGTCCTCCTCGACGAGTACCAGGACACCTCCGTCGCCCAGCGGCTCCTCCTCTCCGGACTCTTCGGCCAGGGCGCCGCGGGCCGGCCCACCGGGCACGCCGTCACCGCCGTCGGCGACCCCTGCCAGGCCATCTACGGCTGGCGCGGCGCCTCCGTCGCCAACCTGGACGACTTCCCCGAGCACTTCCCGCACGCCGACGGCCGCCCCGCCGACCGCTACTCCCTCTCCGAGAACCGGCGCAGCGGCGGCCGCCTCCTCGCACTCGCCAACGGCCTCGCCGCACCCCTGCGCGCCATGCACGCGGGCGTGGAGGCACTGCGGCCCGCACCGGGAGCCGAGCGGGACGGCAGCGTGCGCATCGCGCTGCTCCCCACCCACGCCGAGGAGATCGACTGGCTGGCCGACTCCCTCGCCCACCTCGTCCGCACCGGCCGCGAGCCCGGCGAGATCGCCGTCCTGTGCCGGACGGCCACCGACTTCCCCGCCATCCACGCGGCCCTCGTCGCCCGCGACGTCCCCGTCGAGGTCGTCGGCCTCTCCGGCCTCCTCCACCTGCCCGAGATCGCCGACCTCATCGCCGTCTGCGAGGTCCTCCAGGACCCCGGGGCCAACGCCGCCCTGGTCCGCCTCCTCACCGGCCCCCGCTGGCGCATCGGACCCCGCGACCTCGCCCTCCTCGGCCGCCGCGCCCGCCTCCTGGTCCACCGGGGCGGCGACGAACCCGACGCCGAGCAGCGACTCGCCGCCGCCGTCGAAGGCGTGGACCCGGCCGAGGTCGTCTCCCTCGCCGACGCCCTCGACACCTTCCTCGGCTCCGGCGGCGCCGACGACGACGGCCTCGCCTTCTCCGCCGAGGCCCGGGTCCGCTTCGCGCGCCTCGCCACCGAGCTGCGCTCCCTGCGCACATCGCTCGCCGACCCCCTCATGGACGTCCTGCACCGGGTCCTCGCCGCCACCGGCCTCGAGGTCGAACTGTCCGCCTCCCCGCACGCGCTGGCCGCCCGCCGCCGCGAGACCCTCGGACAGTTCCTCGACGTCGCCGCCGGCTTCGCCTCCCTCGACGGCGAGGCCAGCCTGCTCGCCTTCCTCGGCTTCCTGCGCACCGCCGTCCAGTTCGAGAAGGGCCTCGACAGCGCACTCCCCGGCGGCGACAACACCGTCAAGGTCCTCACCGCCCACAAGTCCAAGGGCCTCGAATGGGACGTCGTCGCCGTCCCCGGCCTGGTCACCGGCCAGTTCCCCAGCACCCGCGCCCGCGAGTCCTGGACCTCCCAGCCCCAGGTCCTCCCGCACGCCCTGCGCGGCGACGCCCCCACGCTGCCGCGGATCGACACCTGGGACGCCAAGTCCCTCACCGCCTTCAAGAACGAGATGCGGGACCACCAGCACACCGAGGAGCTCCGCCTCGGCTACGTCACCTTCACCCGCCCCCGCTCCCTCCTCCTCGGCTCCGCCCACTGGTGGGGCCCCTCCCAGAAGAAGCCCCGCGGCCCCTCGGACTTCCTCCAGGCCCTGTACGACCACTGCGCCCTCGGCAACGGCGACATCGAATCCTGGGCCGACGAACCGGAGAAGGACGCCGAGAACCCGTCCCTCACGGACGCGGACGGCGATCAGGCATGGCCGCTGCCGCTGGACGAGGAGGCGCTGCGGAGGCGCAGGGACGCGGCGAAGGCCGTGACGACCCGGCTGTGGGCCATCGTTCCGCAGGACGGAACGGGCGGGCACAACCCCCCGCGCACGGCACCCGGCCCCCAGGACCCGCACCCGGAGGACCCCTGGCCCGACGAGGAGGAGCCCGTCTGGGACGAAGAGGCCCTCCCCGAGGACACCCACGCGGACGCGATCCCGGCCCCGAGGGAGCCGGAGGCCCCGTCCCCGGAGCCGTACGCGGAACTCACCCCCGAGGACGCCAGAACCATCGCCTCCTGGGACCGCGACCTCACCTCCCTCACCACCGAACTCCGCCGCGCCCGCGCCACCACCCGCGACGTCCTCCTCCCGGCGTACCTCTCCGCCTCCCAGGTCCTCCGCCTCGCCGAGGACCCGGACGGCTTCGCCCAGGAACTGGCACGCCCGATGCCGAAGCCCCCGCAGCCGGCCGCGCGCCGGGGCACCCGCTTCCACGCGTGGGTGGAGTCCCGCTTCGAGGAGCTGCCGCTGCCGTTCCTCGGCCCGGAGGACCTCCCCGGCGGCGAGGACTTCGCGGGCGAGCCCGAGATCCTCGACGAGCGGGACCTCGACGAGCTGAAGGAGGCCTTCGCCCGTACCCCGTACGGGCACCGCACCCCGTACCGCGTCGAGGTCCCCGTGCACCTCTCGCTCGGCGGCCGGGTCGTCCGGGGCAGGATCGACGCCGTCTACCGGGACCCGGACACCGGCGCGTACGAGATCGTCGACTGGAAGACCAGCCGGCACCGCACCGCCGACCCGCTGCAGCTCGCGCTGTACCGGCTCGCGTGGGCCGAGCAGCACGGCCTCCCGCCCGAGGAGGTGGCCGCCGCCTTCGTGTACGTCCGTACGGGTGAGGTGGCCCGTCCCGCCCGTCTGCCGGGCCGGGCCGAGCTGGAGGCCATCCTGCTGGGTGGGGCACCCCCGGACGCCGGATAGGCTCGGAGACATGAGCGAGACCCCGGACAGCGCCGTCCACGCCGTACGCACGTACATCGACCAGCACCGTGCCGCCTTCCTCGACGACCTCGCCGAGTGGCTGCGCATCCCGTCGGTGTCGGCACAGCCGAACCGGGCCGGTGACGTCCGGCGCAGCGCCGAGTGGCTCGCCGCCAAGCTCGGCGAGACCGGATTCACCACCGTCGAGGTGTGGGAGACGGACGGCGCCCCGGCGGTCTTCGCCGAGTGGCCCTCCGAGGACCCGGACGCCCCGACCGTCCTCGTCTACGGCCACCACGACGTCCAGCCCGCGGCCCGTGAGGACGGCTGGCACACCGACCCCTTCGAGCCGACCGTGGTGGACGGCCGGATGTACGCGCGCGGGGCGGCCGACGACAAGGGCCAGGTGTTCTTCCACACGCTCGGCGTCCGCGCCCACCTCGCCGTCACCGGCCGCACGACGCCCGCCGTCAACCTGAAGCTGCTCGTCGAGGGCGAGGAGGAGTCCGGCTCCCCGCACTTCCGCGCCCTGGTCGAGGAGCGGGCCGAACGCCTCGCCGCCGACGCCGTGATCGTCTCCGACACCGGCATGTGGTCCGAGACGACCCCCACCGTGTGCACCGGCATGCGCGGGGTCGCCGACTGCGAGATCGAGCTGTACGGCCCCGACCAGGACATCCACTCCGGTTCCTTCGGCGGCGCCGTCCCGAACCCGGCCACCGTCGCGGGCCGGATCGTCGCCGCCCTCCACGACGAGCACGAGCACGTGGCGATCCCCGGCTTCTACGACGGGGTCACCGAGCTCTCCGACGCCGAGCGGGCCCTCGTCGCCGAGCTGCCCTTCGACGAGGCGGCCTGGCTGCGGACCGCCAAGTCCCACGGCACCCTCGGCGAGGCCGGCTTCTCCACCCTGGAGCGCGTCTGGGCCCGCCCCACCGCCGAGGTCAACGGCATCGGAGGCGGCTACCAGGGCCCCGGCGGCAAGACGATCGTCCCCGCCTCCGCCCAGCTCAAGCTGTCGTTCCGGCTGGTCGCCGGCCAGGACCCGGCCAAGATCGAGCTCACCGTACGGGACTGGCTCGCCGGACTCGTCCCGGCAGGCATCCGGTACGAGATCGTCTTCGGCGCCCCGACCCGACCCTGCCTCACCCCCCTCGGGCACCCCGCGCTCAAGGCGGTCGCCGGGGCCATGAGCCGGGCCTTCGACGGCGCCGAGGTCCGCTACACCCGTGAGGGCGGCTCCGGACCGGCCGCCGACCTCCAGGACGTCCTGGACGCACCCGTCCTGTTCCTCGGCATCTCCGTCCCGTCCGACGGCTGGCACGCCCCCAACGAGAAGATCGAGCTCGATCTCCTCATGAAGGGCGTCGAGACGACCGCGCACCTGTGGGGCGACCTGCCCGCCGCCCTCGTCGCCGAGCGCTGAACCCACACACCGATCCGGGGGAGTTGGAAGCACCTGTGAGCACCTTGAACAACGCGTCCGCGGACCGCCCGATCTCGCTCACCGCCCCGAGCGGCATCGACCGGGCCGCCCACCACCGCCTCGACGAGGCATGGCTCGCGGCGGCCTGGAGCCACCCGACGACCCGGGTCTTCGTGGTCTCCGGCGGCCAGGTGCTGATCGACGACCGGCCCGACGGCACGACCGAGCTCGTCATGACCCCGGCGTTCGAGGCGCCCGTCACCGAGACCCACCGCTACTTCCTGGGCACGGACGCCGACGGCGTCTCCTACTTCGCCCTCCAGAAGGACTCCCTGCCGGGCCGCATGGACCAGTCGGCCCGCCCCGCCGGACTGCGCGAGGCCGGGCTGCTGCTGTCGGACCGGGACGCGGGCCTCATGGTGCACGCCGTCGCCCTGGAGAACTGGCAGCGCCTCCACCGCTTCTGCTCGCGCTGCGGCGAGCGGACGGTCATCGCCGCCGCCGGGCACGTCCGCCGCTGTCAGGCCTGCGGCGCCGAGCACTACCCGCGCACCGACCCCGCGGTGATCATGCTCGTCACCGACGACCAGGACCGTGCCCTGCTCGGCCGCCAGGTCCACTGGCCCGAGGGGCGCTTCTCCACCCTCGCCGGCTTCGTCGAGCCCGGCGAGTCCATCGAGCAGGCGGTCGTCCGCGAGGTCTTCGAGGAGGCCGGCGTCACGATCGGCGAGGTCGAGTACATCGCCAGCCAGCCCTGGCCGTTCCCGTCCAGCCTCATGCTGGGCTTCTTCGCCCGCGCCACCTCCTCGGAGATCGACGTGGACGGCGAGGAGATACACGAGGCCCGCTGGTTCTCCCGCGACGACCTGACCGCCGCCTTCGAGTCGGGCGAGGTGGTGCCCCCGTACGGCATCTCGATCGCCTCCCGACTGGTCGAGCGCTGGTACGGCAAGCCGCTGCCCAAGCCCGGTGACGTGGTCTGACGGCTCTGGCACGATGCCGGACATGACGCGGGACAGGGCGCACGACGACGAGCGGCTCGCGGGCGCCTACCAGCGGGGCAACGAGATGCCCGAGGAGTCGCTCCGTGACTGGACCCGGCTGGTCGGCTCCTTCGCGGACCGGCCGGCCCCCGCGATCGTGGAGGTCGGCGCGGGCACCGGCATGTTCTGCGCCGCGGCGGCCCGCTGGCTCGCGCCTTCGTCCGTCGTCGGGGTCGACCCCTCCGCGGCGATGCTCGCCGAGGCCGCGCGCCACCACGCCCACCCCCGGGTGCACTACGTGCGCGGCGCCGCCGAGGCCCTGCCCGTGCGCTCCGGCACCTTCGACCTCGCGCTGCTGTCCCGGGTGATCCACCACCTGCCCGACCGTCCCCGTGCGGCCCGCGAACTGGCCCGGGTCCTGCGGCCCGGGGGAGCGGCGGTCGTCCGTACGACCTTCCGGGAGCGCCTGGACGCGCTGGTCTACGACTACTGGCCGCGGCTGCGCGAGCTCGACCGGGAGCGCTTCCCCTCGGCGGACGACGTCCTCGGGGACTTCACCGCCGCCGGTTTCACCGTGCTGAAGGTCACGTCCTTCGCCCGCCCGGTCGCCGAGGACCTGCGGACCTACCACGCGCGGCTGATCACCCGCCCCCAGTCCAAGTTCGGCCACCTCACCCCCGAGGAGTTCGAGGACGGGCTGCACCACCTGGCGGCCGACGCCCGCCGCGAACTCGCCACCGGTCCGGTCCCCGTCGACGAGCGCTACGACCTGGTGGTCGTCACCGCCCCCTGACCGCCGGGCCCCGCCTTCCGGACCATGCCGGGCCGCGGGGCCGTGGGACGACGAACCCCCGGCCGGACGGTTCGCCGGTCGGGGGTTCGGATGCGCTGCGGGCAGCCGTGCTCAGGCGCCGATCTTCTGCTTGACCTGCGCGAGCGAGGGGTTCGTCAGCGTCGAGCCGTCCGGGAAGAGGACGGTCGGGACGGTCTGGTTGCCACCGTTGGCCTTCTCGACGAACGCGGCCGAGTCAGGGTCCAGCTCGATGTTGATCTCGGTGTACGCGATGCCCTCGCGGTCCATCTGGCTCTTCAGCCGACGGCAGTAGCCGCACCACTCGGTGCTGTACATCGTCACAGTGCCCTGCATGGCGAGGCGCTCCTCTTGTTCGCTGACGGGTGCCGAGAAGGAGAACGTACGCCCCGACCGCCCCATTCCCGGAATTCGTATGACCGGAGCCACCCGCCTGTGGACAGTGCTCCGCACCGACCCCGCCGAACCTGGCAGCATGGCGGAGTGACAGCAGCAACGCACTCCACTCTCTTCCCGCAGGTCCCGGAGACGGCCGACGCGGTGCTCGACGGGCTCGACCCCGAGCAGCGCGAGGTCGCGCTGGCCCTGAACGGTCCGGTGTGCGTCCTCGCGGGCGCCGGCACGGGCAAGACGCGGGCCATCACGCACCGGATCGCGTACGGGGTGCGGGCGGGCATACTCCAGCCCGCCAGTGTGCTGGCCGTCACGTTCACCAACCGGGCCGCGGGCGAGATGCGCGGCCGGCTCCGGCAGCTCGGCGCCGGCGGCGTCCAGGCCCGCACCTTCCACTCCGCGGCCCTCCGCCAGCTCCAGTTCTTCTGGCCGAAAGCGGTCGGTGGCGACCTGCCCCGGCTCCTGGAGCGGAAGGTCCAGCTCGTCGCCGAGGCCGCGGCCCGCTGCCGCGTCCGCCTCGACAGGAACGAGCTCAGGGACGTCACCGGCGAGATCGAATGGGCCAAGGTCACCCAGACGGTCCCCGCCGACTACCCGGCCGTCGTCGCCAAATCCGTCCGGGACGCTCCCCGCGACCCGGCCGAGATTGGCCAGATCTATGCCATGTACGAGCAGCTGAAGCGCGACCGCTCGGTGATCGACTTCGAGGACGTGCTGCTGCTCACCGTCGGCATCCTCCAGGACCGGCACGACATCGCCGACCAGATCCGCCGCCAGTACCAGCACTTCGTCGTCGACGAGTACCAGGACGTCTCCCCGCTCCAGCAGCGCCTGCTCGACCTCTGGCTCGGCGACCGAGACAACCTCTGCGTCGTCGGCGACGCCAGCCAGACCATCTACTCCTTCACCGGCGCCACCCCCGACCACCTGCTGAACTTCCGCACCCGCCACCCGGGAGCCACGGTCGTCAAACTGGTCCGCGACTACCGCTCCACCCCCCAGGTCGTCCACCTCGCCAACGGCCTGCTCGGCCAGGCCCGCGGCCGGGCCGCCGAGCACCGCCTGGAGCTGATCTCCCAGCGCGGCCCCGGCCCCGAGCCGGCCTACACGGAGTACGCCGACGAGCCGGCCGAGGCCGAGGGCACCGCCCGCCGCATCCGCGACCTCATCGCCGCCGGCGTACCGGCCGGCGAGATCGCCGTCCTCTACCGGATCAACGCCCAGTCCGAGGTGTACGAGCAGGCCCTCGCCGACGCCGGAGTGCCCTACCAGCTCCGCGGCGCCGAGCGCTTCTTCGAGCGCCAGGAAGTACGGGAAGCGGGCGTCGCCCTGCGCGGCGCGGCCCGCGCCGGGGGCAACGACCCCCTCCTCGACGACGCCGAGGACCTGCCCGCCCAGGTCAGGGCCGTCCTGTCCACCAAGGGCTGGACCACCCAGCCGCCCGCGGGCTCCGGCGCCGCACGCGACCGCTGGGAGTCGCTGGCCGCCCTCGTCCGGCTCGCCGAGGACTTCGCCCGCGCCAAGCCCGGCGCCACCCTCTCCGACCTGGTCGCCGAGCTCGACGAACGGGCCGCCGCCCAGCACGCCCCCACCGTCCAGGGCGTCACCCTCGCCTCGCTCCACGCGGCGAAGGGCCTCGAATGGGACGCCGTCTTCCTCGTCGGCCTCACCGAGGGCATGATGCCGATCACCTACGCCAAGACCGACGAGCAGGTCGAGGAGGAACGCCGCCTGCTGTACGTCGGCGTCACCCGCGCCCGGCTCCACCTCACGCTCTCCTGGGCGCTCTCCCGCTCCCCGGGCGGCCGCGCCTCCCGGCGCCCCAGCCACTTCCTCAAGGGGCTGCGCCCCGGCTCGGGACAGCTCGGCTCCTCGTCGGCCGCCAGGACCGGCGGCATCGAGCGGGGCGCCGGCCCTGGCGGCCGGCGCAAGGTGCGCGGCCCCGTGCTCTGCCGGGTCTGCGGCGCGACGCTCACCGAAGCGGGCGCGATGAAGCTCATGCGCTGCGAGGACTGCCCTTCGGACATGGACGAGGCGCTGTACGAGCGACTGCGCGACTGGCGCGCCGAGCAGGCGCGGGAGCTGGCCCAGCCCGCGTACTGCGTCTTCACCGACAAGACGCTCATGGCCATCGCCGAGCGGGTCCCGACCACCGACGGGGAGCTCTCCTCGATCTCCGGCGTCGGCGTCCGCAAGCTGGACCGCTTCGGAGCCGACGTCCTGGCCATCTGCGCAGGTGGGGAGGGAGGAGCGGGCGACGACGAGCTCTGAGGAAAACTCGTCGAAAAAATAGTTTGCGCCTGCCCCGTCAAGCCCCATAGGTTCTTAACCACGGAAACAGCGGCTTCTTCGAAGCCCTGTCTTCGTGTTGTACTTGTCCAAATACATACGAGGGTCCGGCTCGCACCCGAGCCCTCCGAGACGCCGAGAGGAGGCGATTCCAGTGATCAGCAGCACCGTTCAGACCAGCAACGCCAGCTTCGTCAGCACCGCCGCCATCTTCGGCACGGCCAAAATGACCGATCGCTCGGTCGTCTCCGCCTGCACGCTCGGCTTCTCCACCCCGGCTCTCATTGGCACCGGTCTGCCCGTCGCCGCCCTGCCCGCCACCGGTCTTTCCGGTCTCGGCATGGTCGCCGTCGAGCGGCGCAATGAGCGACCGACCAAGGCACTGGGAGCAGTAGCAGCAGGCAAGGCCAAGGCGTATGGCTTTGCGGCGACCGGTGCCGGCACGCAGCAGCAGACGACGATGCACCACCACACGATGTGGGCCTTCCGTGGGCTCGAACCCTGGAGCGATCCAGTCTGATCCAGCATCAGACCGGCGCCTTCAGGGCCGCGGAACCCCACCCGGGATCCGCGGCCCTTCTGTTTGTCCCCGAACGGGGATGACGGAGCGAAGGGGCCTCGGGACAGAAACACCCGGTACCAGCCGAAAACCCGGCCAACAGGCCGGAACGACCAGACGAGGAAAGACCACCGTGCAACTCGAAGCGCACGCCCCGTCCGTACCGAATTCCGATTCGATCCCCCTGCCCGGCCTCACGGAGGACCCCGCTTTGACCCCCCTCACCGCGCTCACTGCGCTCGACGACGCCATCGAGAACCTCGGCGTACCGGTTCCCTGTCGCGCCTATGACCCCGAGGTCTTCTTCGCGGAGTCCCCGGCCGACGTCGAGTACGCGAAGTCCCTCTGCCAGACCTGTCCGCTGGTCGCCGCCTGCCTGGCCGGCGCCAAGGAGCGGCGCGAGCCCTGGGGCGTCTGGGGTGGCGAGCTCTTCGTCCAGGGCGTGGTCGTGGCCCGCAAGCGGCCCCGTGGCCGTCCGCGCAAGAACCCGGTCGCGGCATGAGCGCCACCGGAACCATCGACCGCCCTCTCACGCACGATCCCCAGAAGCAGGCCCCGATGACCTCGTCCGCAGGTGAGCCGTTCGGCTCCGCTACCCCAGTCTTCTCCCCCGCCGCCGCGCACACCGCGCGTCAGAACAGGACCCGTGAAATGCAACTCATCCCAGAAGCCCTGGCCCGTGCCCATATGCACGAGCGCCATCGCGAGGCCGACGCGGAACGCCAGGCCGTGCGCCTGGTCGCCGCTCGGCGCATGCAGCGCCGCGCCGAGCGCGTGTCGCTCCGCGCCCGTCGCGCGCTCGCCATGGCCGTCATGCACTGACGGTGCCGTACCGGTGAGCCCGCCTCACCTCCCCGCGGGGGCCGATCCAACCGGACCGGCCCCCGCGGCCGTTCCCCCGAACCGGCCCCCACGGCTGTTCCAACCGGGCCGGTCCCCGCGGCCGTTCAACCGGGCCGGTCCCGGCGGCCGTTCCCTCCTTCCCGGCCCGCCGGCCGACGCGTCCCTCACGGCTCCTGGCCCCGGCCGGGCTGCCGCTGGGTCCGCCCCGGGCCGGCCCGCCCGGCCGACGCGGTGCGTTGGCTGCACGGCGGCCGTGCGCCGGGCTATCGTCGCCGGGTGAACGACGCACGTGTCCCCGAGGAGCCCGTCTCCTGTGCCCGCTGTGGCAGGACCGCCGATCCTCTCCCCGTGACCTGGACCTGCTCCGTCGAGAACGGTCGCCGCGAGTACATCTGCGATGAATGCGCCCGTGACAACCTCCGCGCCATCGAAGCCCGCCTCAACCCCAACTGGTGGTAACCCACCCCACCGCGCGCCGCGCCCCCTCCGTTGTGGGCCTGCGCCCGCCCCGGCCGCGGGCCCGCGCCCCTCGCGTTGTGGGCCGCGCCCCGCCCCCGCGTTGTGGGCAGTCGTTCCGCTGGGGCGGAACGGGTGGGCACGACGGACGGCGCCCCGTGCCGGGCCCAGGCTTCCGCGCCTGAACCCGCGCCCTTTGCGCGACGCCGTACCGGTGCGGGTCAGGGCAACAGGGGCGGAGGCGCCGCCAAGGGCGCCGTCCCGTGTGCCCACCCGTCCCGCCCCAGCGGGACGATTGCCCACACGGGGGTGGGCGGTGGGCGGGGGCCCGCACGGGGCGGGGGCGAAGGCCCACACGGGGGTGCGGCGGGCGCAGGCCCACGCGGCGGGGGCAGCGACGTCCGCACGGGCGTAGGCCACACGGCAGCGGGCGCAAGGAGCAGGCGGGGGTTGGGGCCTGTCCGGCGGATGAGGCCCTAGGTGGGGGGTTGGAAGCCGGGGAGCCAGTGGTGGAGTTCGTCGCGGAGCCGAACCGTCGCGTTGAGCTGGCACAGCACCCCGATGGTGCTCAGCGTCACACGGTGTATCAGCAGGTAGGAGGGCGGAAGGTTGAGCTGCTTGCCGAGCTGGTGGGCGGGGGAGCGAGGGTCGGCGACGCGCGCGGCCTGCGCCCGCATCCAGCCCCGGCTGAACTCGAACGCCTCCACCTCGGCCGGCTCGATGATCGGCAGCAGGTAGGCGAGGACCGCGTCCGGATCGAGGGTGACGGACTCCTTGACGAAGCCCTCCGCGCGCAGCAGCTCGTAGACCGTCTCGGCGTCACCGGCGAGTGTCATCCGCAGACACGTGCCGATCGTCTCCGGGAGCCCGCCGGGCAACCGGTCGACGGTGCCGAAGTCGAGGACCCCGAGGCGCCAGGTCTCCGGGTCGTCGTCCTCTGCGGCGCCGGGCAGCAGCCGGAAGTTCCCGGGGTGGGGGTCGGCGTGCAGCAGTCCGGTGCGGGCGGGGCCGGAGAAGAGGAAGCGGGCGAGGAGCTGACCGGCCCGGTTCCGCTGGGCCTCCGTGCCGTCCGCGATCACCTCGGCGAGCGGGATGCCGTCCATCCATTCGGTGACGAGGATCTGCTCGGCCCGGTGCACCACGGCGGGCACCACCACGTCGGGGTCGTCGGCGAACTCCTCCGCGTGCTTCTGCTGGGCCTCCGCCTCCAGGGCGTAGTCCAGCTCCTCGGAGACCCGGTCCCGCATCTCCGTGATGAGCGGTTTGATGTCCATCCCCGGGACCAGCGGGCCGAGGAGCCGGGCGAAGCGGCTCAGTTGCGCCAGGTCCGAGAGCAGTGCCTCGCCGGCGCCCGGGTACTGGACCTTGACCGCGACCTCGCGCCCGTCGTGCCACACGGCCCGGTGCACCTGGCCGATGGAGGCGGCCGCCGCCGGCTTGTCCTCGAACTCCAGGAAAAGCTCCCGCCACTCCGCGCCGAGCCGCTCCTCCAGGACGGCGTGCACTGTGCGGGTCGGCATGGGCGGCGCGGCGTCCTGAAGCTTCGTCAGCGCGGCGCGGTAGGGCCCGGCCACCTCTTCCGGGAGGGCCGACTCGAAGACGGACAGCGCCTGCCCGAACTTCATGGCCCCGCCCTTGAGCTCGCCGAGCACCTTGAACAACTGCTCGGCCGTGCGCTGCTGGAGCTCGCGGGCGACGATCTCCGCCGATCTCCCGCCGATCCGCTTGCCCAGGCCCCAGGTGGCCCGGCCCGCGAAGCCCAGGGGCAACGCGGCCAACTTGGCGGTCCGGGTGACCGCCTTCCGGGGAAGATCAGACATACGCCCCTCCAAAACCCAGACTGCCGTGCCGCGCAGGGCCGTTACCCCGCCATTGTGTCGTGCGTGTCTCCGGCTGCCGAGACGCACTCCCCCCGTTCGCCGCGCGCCGCCCCGCACGGACAGGCCGGATGGGGGTGCAATCGCTCCGCCCGCCACTCCAACAGGGGCAGCGAGGTCTCCCAGCGGGTGCCCGTGCTCGCCGGGAGATCGCCGTCCAGGAAGGCGAGCGCGTGCGCGGCGGCGAGACCCGCCACGGCCGTCGCGAGGCCCAGGTCGCAGGCGGGCAGCGGATGCGGGGCGCCGGAGCGCCACTGGGCGAGCAGCCGGGGCCAGACCGGCTCCCGGTCGGTCCGCTCCTCCTGGAGGCACCGCGCGCAGGCCGTGCCGCCCGGCAGTACGAGCGGCCCGACCGTCCCGGTCGCCTCCAGGACCCCCGCGTACAGGTGGGGGGTGCCGGTGGAGATCCACTGCTCGGCGGGGAGCGGATCGGGGACGTACGCCCCGAGGCCGTCCCTCGGCGTCACCACGACGAGTGACAGTCCGCCGTCCCCGGCTCTCTCACCCGGGCCGTCGGAACCGCCGGGCCCGCCCCGTCGGCCGGGGGCACCGCGGGCCCAGCGGCCGACGAGGCGCCGGGCCGCCGTCGCCCGGCGCTCGCCGACCGTTTCCGCGGGCAGGCCGCCGGGGGCCGTCTCCCAGGGTTCGACGCGACCGGAGTCCAGTACCTCGACCCGGCCCACGCCGGCGGCGGAGAGGAGGGCCGCCACCGTCGTCCCCACCCGGCCCGCCCCTCTGACCTGGACGCGCAGGGACCGCCGGGCGTCCAGTGCCCGTGCCGCCCGCTCGGGCTCGGGGTGGACCACCGAGAGGGAGGCCAGGTCGGCGCGGAGCGGGTCGAGGGCGTGGTCCACGGCACCGGCGGACGGTCCGGTCAGGCCGGGCCGTCCGGTGGTGGCGTCCGCCAGGAGCCCGGCCGCCTCCAGCCGGCCGAGCAGCGCTTCGAGACGGCCGTCCGGGAGGCCGAGGGCGCGCGCCTCGGCCCGGAGCAGCTCGGTCCCGCGGGTGCCGTCGAGCAGCCCGAGCACCGCTCCCGTGTCCTGGTCGACGGGGCCGAGGACCACCGCGTGCGCGGGGGCGACCCCGAACTGCACGCACTGGAGACTCCGCCAGGCCCGGCGCAGTGCCGGCTTCACCATCGGATGCATTTCCCCGCCCCCGCCCGTGATCGCATTCATGATCGACAACGGCCCTTTCGCCGTCCCGTGGTGAGAATGCCCCGCCGCCGTGACGGTCGCCGAAAGTTGTCCACAGGTCAGGGGAATAGTCATTCAAATGGTGCGCCGTGGGGTCGGAACGTTCCCGAAACCACTCCCGGGGCGGGACTTCCCCGGGCGGCAGCGGGTAACGTCGGGGCCGTGCCCGCCGACCCACAGCGCAGCGTGACCAGCAAGCCGACCCGCGGTGCCGGGACGAGCGCGGTCGAGGTCCGCAGAAGCCCGCGGCGGAGCAGAACCGTGTCGGCGTACCGGGAGGGCGACCGGACGATCGTGCTCATCCCGGCTCGGATGTCGGAGGCGGAGGAGCGGCGCTGGGTCGGCGTGATGCTCGACAAGCTCGCCGCCCAGGAGAACCGGAGCGTCCTCGGCGACCGCGAGCTGACCGAGCGGGCGCTGCGTCTGTCGGAGCAGTACTTCGAGGGCCGTGCCCGCCCCGGATCGGTCCGCTGGGTGACCAACCAGAACACCCGCTGGGGCTCCTGCACCCCCTCCGAGGGCAGCATCCGGCTCTCCCACCGGCTCCAGGGCATGCCCGAGTACGTCGTCGACTACGTCCTCCTCCACGAGCTGGCCCATCTGCTCGTCCCCGGTCACGGCCCGCGGTTCTGGCGGCTCCTCGAGGCGTACCCGAGGACCGAGCGGGCGCGCGGCTATCTGGAGGGCGTCGTCGCCGCCGCGCGGCTGCCGCAGCTCCCGGCAACCCGCGAGGAGTGACGGCACCGGCACGCATCCGTGAGGGTGTTTCCCGATTCCGTACCGAAAACGACCCGCCCTGTCTCAATGTCGCACTCAGCCGTTAGCCTGGCGCGAGCATTCGCCATTCGGGATGGGGGACGGTCGTTACGCATGGCCAGGGAATTCCAACGCGGCCACAAGGCCAAGATCAGTGATCTGACCGCGGGAACCGATCTGTACGTCGGCGTGCAGATCGCGGCGCCCGGATTGACCTTCGACATCAGCTGCTTCGGCCTCGACGCCGACGAGCGGCTGTCGGACGACCGCTACTTCGTGTTCTTCAACCAGCCGAAGACGCCCGAGGAGTCCGTCCAGCTGCTCGGGGCGCAGTCCGGTGACACCGAGTCCTTCCGCGTCACCCTCGACCGCATCCCCGCGCACATCCACAAGCTGTCGTTCACCGCGACGATCGACGGAGCGGGACAGATGTCCCAGGTCGGCCCCGGTCACCTGCGGATCGTGGCGGGCGGCGAGGAGGTCGCCCGGTACGCGTTCACCGGCGCGGAGTTCTCCACCGAGCGGGCCGTGATGCTCGGCGACTTCTACCTGAAGGACGTCTGGCGCTTCGCCGCCGTCGGCCAGGGCTTCGACGGCGGCCTGGACGCGCTCCTGCGGAACTTCGGCGGCGAGGTCGCCGAGGACCAGCCCGCCGCCCCGCAGCAGCAGGCCGCGGCCCCCGGTTTCGCCCCGCCGCCGCAGGCGGCGGCGCCCCCGGCCTTCGGTGCCCCCGCGCAGGCTCCGGCGCCCGCGTTCGGCGCGCCGCAGGCGCCCGTGCCGCCCGCCCCCGTGCCGCCGGTCCACACGGCGCCGACGATGGTGGCGCCGGTGGCGCCCGCCCCCGTCCCGCCGCCCGCGCCGGCCCCCGCCCCCTACGGGCAGCCTCCGCAGCAGCCGCAGTACGGCCAGGTTCCGGGGCAGTACCCGGGTCAGGTTCCGGGGCAGCCCCCCGGCCAGTACCCCGGTCAGGGCCAGCCGCCCCAGGCGCCCCCGTACGGCCAGGCCCCGGCCGCCCCGTACGGGCAGCAGCCCCCTGCCTACGGCCAGCAGCCCCCGGCGTACGGCCAGCCCGCCGGCGTCCCGCAGGGCGTGCCGGCGACCGGCGCCGGACTCGCCGCCGCGCTCGCGCCGTACAAGGAGACCGCCACCGGCGCCCGCTGGACGCCGCAGAACCAGCAACTCATGCGGGTCGACCTGGCCATGGGCGGGGTGCCCGTGCTCGCCCGGCAGGGCTCGATGGTCATGTACCAGGGCAAGGTCGACTTCTCCTACAAGAGCGCGGGCTTCGCCGGCCGGATCGTCGGCAACGCCACTGGCCAGGAGATGCAGCTCATGAAGTGCACCGGCCGCGGCCAGGTCTTCCTCGCCGAGCAGGGCGCGCATCTGCACCCGATCGAGCTCCAGGGCGACGGCATCTGCGTCTCCGCCGAGAGCGTTCTCGCGTTCGACGAGTCCCTCCAGTACGAGGTCCGTCGCATCGAGGGCCACGGCATCCCCGGCGGCGCGCTGTTCACCATGCAGTTCCAGGGCACCGGCACGGTCGTCGTGAAGACCCACGGCGTCCCCGTCGTCCTGCCGGTCACGCCGACCACCTTCGCCGACTGCAACGCGGTCGTCGCCTGGTCGTCCGCGTCCCAGGTCATCCTCTCCAGCCAGGTCAGGCTCCGGCGCAACGCCTACCCCGGCCACAGCGGCGAGACCGTGAACCTCCAGTTCCGGGGCGCCCCCGGCAACTTCATCGTCGTCCAGCCCTACGAGGTCTGAGGGAGCCCGAAGTCATGAACCAGCAACTCGCGGGCTACGCCCCGACCCCCGTCGCGGCCCGGATGGAGAACCACGGCCGCACCATGCTGAAGGTCGCGATGGCCTCCGGCCAGGACCTGTACGCCCGAGCCGGCTCGATGGTCGCCTACGAGGGCTTCATCACCTACGAGCCCAACCCGCCCGCCGCCCGCCAGGTCGCCAGGGAGTGGGCCACCGGCGAGGGTGCGCCGATCATGAAGTGCTCCGGCGACGGCCTGCTCTACCTCGCCGACTACGGCGCCGACGTGGTCGTCATCAACCTCCAGAACGACTCGATCTCGGTCAACGGCACCAACCTGCTCGCCTTCGACGCCCACCTCCAGTGGGGCGTCGAGCGGGTCAAGGGCCTCGCCAAGTTCGCCGGACAGGGCCTGTTCAACGTGGAGATCGCCGGCACCGGCTGGGTCGCGCTCACCTCGCGCGGCACGCCGATCGTGGTCGACTGCGGCCGCGGCGAGGACGAGACGTACGTCGACCCCGACGCGCTCGTCGCCTGGTCGCCGGCGCTCAAGGTCAAGGCCAAGCGCAGCTTCAAGGCCTCCTCCCTCATCGGGCGGGGCAGCGGCGAGGCCATGCAGATGGCCTTCTCGGGCCAGGGCATCGTCGTCGTACAGCCGAGCGAGGACAGCACCGACCGCCTTCGGGTCCGGGGCTGAGGGGGAGCGAGAACACATCATGCAGAGCCCGCTTTTCAACCACGCCGAACAGCAGAGCCAGGAGCGGTACGTCATCCAGAACCCGCAGCTCCTGCGGGTCAGCCTGACCGGGCAGGACGACGTCCTCGCCCGCAAGGGCGCCATGGTCGCGTACCAGGGACTCGTCGACTTCGACGGCGAGTACAAGACCCCCGGCCAGCGCCGGGCCCAGGCCCGCACCGGCGAGGGCCTCGACCTGATGCGCTGCTCCGGCCAGGGCACGGTCTACCTCGCCAACCTCGCCCAGTACGTCCACATCGTCGAGGTCGAGCAGGAGGGCCTCACCGTCGACAGCGCCTACGTCCTGGCGCTCGACTCGACCCTCCACACCGAGGTCATCGCCGTCGACAGCCAGTACGGCATCTCCGGTTCCGGCAAGTACCAGCTCAACATCTCCGGTCGCGGGAAGGTCGCCCTGATGACCTCCGGGCAGCCGCTGATGATGCAGGTCACGCCCGAGAAGTACGTCAGCGTCGACGCGGACGCGATCGTCGCCTGGTCCACCGGGCTGCGCGTCCAGATGCAGGCCCAGACGACCAACTCCAGCGTCATGCGCCGCCGGGGCAACACCGGCGAGGGCTGGGAGCTCAGCTTCCTCGGCCAGGGCTTCGCCCTGGTCCAGCCCAGCGAGGTCATGCCCCCGCAGAACGCCGGCATCGGGCAGGGCATCGCCGCCCAGTTCGGCGCCGGACAGCACGGGTCCCACGCCCAGAACCAGAACAACGCCTGGAACTGAGCACCCACGGCTCCGGACCAGGACAACCGGAACCGAGCACGCACGGCCGAGGGGCGGCCTCCACCGGAGGCCGCCCCTCGCCCGTCCTACGCCAGCCGCGCCAGCGTGCCCTTCAGCAGCTCGACCACCGACGTGTCCGCCACGTCCGCCACCTCGTCGTACGCGAACCAGCGCAGGTCCAGCGACTCGTCGCTGATCTCCGCCACCGCGTCCGGCGCCGCGAGCGCCGCGTACTGCACGTCCAGGTGCCAGTTGCAGGGCGCCGGGATCGGATGGCGGTCCAGCCGCACCGGACCGCCCGGCAGCAGTGTCAGGCCCGGGATCCCGGACTCCTCCGCCGCCTCGCGCAGCGCGGCCGCCTCCACCGTCGCGTCACCCGGCTCGCAGTGGCCGCCCATCTGCAGCCACATGTTCAGCTTCTTGTGCAGGGTGAGCAGCACCCGGCCCCGCGAGGGGTCGATCACCAGCGCGCTGGACGTCAGATGCCCGGCCTCGCAGGGCTTGTACATGCCGTCCGGGTGCTCGGCGAGATGGTCCAGATAGACATCGCGCAGTTCCCGCTGGCCCTCGTACCCCTTCAGGACGTGGACCGCGTCGTCGTACAGGCTCACTTCTCGGCGTCCCCGTCCTCCGGCTGCTCACCCTTGGCGGCCTCGCCGAGCATCTTGTCCAGCTCCGAGAAGTCGAGGTGCTCGCGGTGGACGAAGCCGTCGGGGTCGTCCAGGTCCGTCGCCGTCGGCAGCATGTCCGGGTGCTCCCACAGGCCGTCCCGGCCGTCGACCCCGCGCGCGTCGGTCAGCGAGGCCCACAGGCGCGCCGCGTCCCGCAGCCGCCGCGGCCGCAGCTCGAGACCGATCAGGGTCGCGAACGTCTGCTCGGCGGGACCGCCCGACGCCCGGCGCCGGCGCAGCGTCTCGCGCAGCGCGTCCGCCGAGGTCAGCCGGGACTTCGCGGCCTCGTGGACCACCGCGTCCACCCAGCCCTCGACCAGCGCGAGCGCCGTCTCCAGCCGGGCCAGGGCCGCCTTCTGCTCCGGGGTGTCCTCCGGCTGGAACATGCCCTGCTGGAGTGCCTCCTGCAGCTGCTCCGGGTGCGTCGGGTCGAGCTGCCCGACCGCCTCCTCCAGCTTCGAGGTGTCGACCTTGATCCCCCGCGCGTACCCCTCGACCGCGCCGAACAGGTGCGCCCGCAGCCACGGCACGTGCGCGAAGAGCCGCTGGTGGGCGGCCTCGCGCAGGGCCAGGTAGAGCCGCACCTCGTCCGAGGGCACGCCCAGGTCCTTGCCGAAGGCCTCGATGTTCAGCGGCAGCAGCGCCGCGCGCCCGGCGGGGCCGAGCGGCAGGCCGACGTCGGTCGAACCGACGACCTCGCCGGCGAGCGCGCCGACGGCCTGCCCGATCTGCTGGCCGAACATGGCGCCGCCCATCGAGCGCATCATGCCGATCAGGGGGCCGGCCATGGCCTGCATCTCCTGCGGCAGGACGTCGCCCATCGCCGAGCCGACGCGCTCGGCGACCGGGTCCACCAGCTGCTGCCACGCCGGCAGCGTCGCCTCGACCCATTCGGCGCGGCTCCACGCCACCGCCGTGTTCGCCCCGGAGGGCAGCGAGGTGACCTGGTCGAGCCACAGGTCGGCCAGCCGCACGGCCTCCTCGACCGCGGACTTCTCGGCCGGGCCCACGCTGGCGTCCTTGGTGCCGTCGGCGGTGCCCTGGGCGACCACCTGGCGCGCGATCTGCTTGGCCATGTCCCAGTTCACGGGACCGCCCTCGTAGCTCAGCATCTGACCGAGCTGCTGGAAGGCCGCCCCCAGGTCGTTGGGGTTCAGCGAGCCGAACATCGCGGCGAACGGGTTGTCGGCGCCACCGGGGCCGCCCATGCCCGGCAGTCCGCCGAAGCCGAACGGGTTCGCCCCGAACGGGTTGCCG
Organism: Streptomyces wedmorensis; assembly: GCF_000716445.1. GTDB lineage: Bacteria > Actinomycetota > Actinomycetes > Streptomycetales > Streptomycetaceae > Streptomyces > Streptomyces wedmorensis. The sequence continues at coordinate 67,647 of NZ_JNWK01000003.1, read as the reverse complement.
CCCTGGCCGCCGGACCCCTGGCCACCTCCGGCGGGGTCCTTCTTCTTGCCCTCGTCGCCGTTCTCCGGCTCCTCCGGCGGAAGGCCGAATCCGAATGGGGTGTCACTCACAGGTTTCCTCGGCTCGTAGGGCCGCCGGCCTCCTGCCGACGGCGACTGCCCGACCAGGCCTGTCAGACAGACCCGCACACCACCAGCGTAGACATCCGGGCCGGAAATGGGCTCGGTGCTCCGCCGGGCCGTGCCCTGCGGCAGGATGGACGCCACCTGGTCCGTACGCGTCATGCGGCGTACGTACTGAAGACAACCGCTGGAGACGCCCGGTGAGTTCCCCAGATCCTCAGGTTCGCGGAGCGCGAAACCACTCAACCCGGTCCGCCGCGCGCGGCCCCGTCGTCGCGGTCACCGGCGCCGCCGCCGGCGTCGGTGACCTGCTGATCAGGAGCCTCGTCGCCTCCGGCGAGGTCAAGCGGGTCGTCGCCATCGACGAGCGCCGGGGCGAGGTCGACGAGGCGCAGTGGCACATCCTCGACGTGCGCGATCCGGCCATCGCCGAGAAGCTGCGCGGCGCGGACGTCGTCGTACACCTGGCCGTCGACCTCGACCTGGAGACCGACCCCGCCGCCCGAACGGCCTACAACGTGCGCGGCACGCAGACCGTGCTCACCGCCGCCGCGGCCGCCGGCGTCCGCCGCGTGGTGCTGTGCACCTCCGCGATGGTCTACGGCGCCCTGCCCGACAACGACATCCCTCTCTCGGAGGACGCCGAGCTCCGGGCCACCGCCGAGGCCACCGGCGTCGGCGACATGCTGGAGATCGAGCGCCTCGGCCGGCGCGCCCCCCGCGCGCACCCCGGGCTCAACGTCACCGTCGTCCGCCCCGCGGTCCTCGTCGGCGGTACGGACACGGCGCTGACCCGCTACTTCGAGTCGCCCCGACTGCTCGTCGTCGCCGGATCCCGCCCGACCTGGCAGTTCTGCCACGTCGAGGACCTGGTGAGCGCCCTGGAGTACGCGGCCCTGGAGAAGGTCGACGGCGAGCTCGCCGTCGGCTGCGAGGGCTGGCTGGAACAGGAGGAGGTCGAGGAGCTCTCCGGCATCCGGCGCATGGAGCTCCCCTCCGCCGTGGCCCTCGGCGCCGCGGCCCGCCTCCACCGGATCGGCCTCACCCCGTCCCCGGCGGGCGACCTCGCGTACACCATGCACCCGTGGGTGGTCAGCGTCGGACGGCTGCACGACGCCGGCTGGCGGCCGAAGTGGACCAACGAGGAGGTCCTCGCCGCGCTCCTGGCCGAGGCCGAGGGCCGTCACACGGTCGCCGGCCGCAGGCTGGGCCGCAAGGACGCCACGGCGGCGGGCGCGGCCGGTGCGACGGTGGCCCTGCTCGGCACGGCGGCGCTGGTCCGCCAGATGAGGAAGCGGCGCGGCTTGTAGGACCCTCCTACGGAGGGTCCCGTCCACAGGTCGAATGGTCTCTTACCGGATGTCGGAGCCGTACGGCACCATGGGCTCATGGCGCAGAAGCACGACCACCCCGGTGAGCAGGCGGCGGACGACCCGATCAAGCTGCTCGCGATCCGTGACACCCCGCTCTCCGTCGACGAGGTCTTCCGGGCCGTCGGCGACGACGCCTCCGGCGGCACGACCCTCTTCGTCGGCACCGTGCGCAACCACGACGGGGGCGCGGACGTCGACGCGCTGGGGTACTCCTGCCACCCCACCGCCGAGGCGGAGCTGCGCCGCGTCGCGGAGAAGGTCGTCGCGAACTACCCGGTCCGGGCCCTGGCCGCCGTCCACCGCGTCGGCGACCTGCGCGTCGGCGACATCGCGGTCGTCGTCGCCGTCTCCTGCCCCCACCGCGGCGAGGCCTTCGAGGCCTGCCGCAAGCTCATCGACGACCTCAAGCACGAAGTCCCCATCTGGAAGCACCAGACCTTCTCGGACGGCACGGAGGAGTGGGTGGGCGCCTGCTGATCGGGCAAGGCGGCGCGCCGACAGGGCGTAGCCGAACGCCCGATTTGCGTAACCGGCCCCCAGCCGCGAGCGTTGACCTCACGGATGAGACAGTCTGCTGATCAACTCACTGGGGATGGGAGGACGGGATGGCGGCGCTGGCCTGGTTGCTGATTCCGCTTTTCGCAGTCGTCGGCGCGGCGATATGGGGAAGCTGGGCTTCGAGGAACAAGACCATAGGTGACGTGGCCGAACTCGCCGGCTACGCACGCTTCCGGGACGCGATGGAACGCGCCCACCCCACCACCTCCGCTTCCGCTTCGGCAGAGCGCGAACCGGCCGCCGCGGCCGGTGGTGTCAGCACCTCGCCGTCGAGCTGACGCCCGGCGCCTCGTACGGACCCGCCCCAGGGGTGCACCCACAGACGAGTCCCGTACTGTCGTTCCATGCCACGCCGCACCGCGACGATGCTCGCCTCCACCCTGGTCCTGATCTGTCTGCTCATCGCGGGCGTTCTGATCCCGGTGCCGTACGCGGAGATGAGCCCGGGCCCCACGGTCAACACCCTCGGCGAGGCCAGGGGAGAGCCGGTCCTCCAGATCTCGGGACGCAAGACCTACCCGACCGACGGGCACCTCAACATGACGACGGTCCGCGTCACCAGCGCGGACTACAAGATGAACGCCGTCGAGGCCGTCTACGGATGGCTCGCCCACGACAACGTGGTGGTGCCGCACGACACCCTCTACCCCGACGGGAAGACGGAGGAGGAGTCGAGCCAGGAGAACGCCGAGGAGTTCAGCCAGTCCCAGGAGAGCGCCAAGGTGGCCGCGCTCGGGGAGCTGGGGATCCCGGTGGTCGCCCGTGTCGTCGTCGCCACCGTCGTCAAGGACTCGCCGGCCGAGGGCAAGCTGCACGCCGGTGACGTGATCAAGGCCGTCGACGGCGTGCCGGTCAAGGAGCAGACCGACGTCGCCAAGCAGGTGACGAAGCGCAAGCCCGGCCAGGACGTCGAGTTCACCATCGTCCCCGCCAAGGAGGCCGCCGCCGCGGAGAAGGCGCGCCGGGAGCCGAAGGTCACCCAGAAGGTCGTCATCACGACCACCACCTCCGAGGAGGGCGACCGGGCCGTCGTCGGCATCCAGGCCGGCACCGACCACGTCTTCCCGTTCACGATCGACATCAACCTCGCCGACGTCGGCGGCCCGAGTGCCGGCCTGATGTTCGCCCTCGGCATCGTCGACAAGCTGACCCCGGAGAGCCTCACCGGCGGCCGTTTCGTCGCCGGCACCGGCACCATCGACGACAAGGGCGAGGTCGGACCGATCGGCGGCATCGAGATGAAGCTGGTCGGCGCGCGCGAGGCGGGCGCCGAGTACTTCCTCACCCCGGCCGACAACTGCGAGGCCGCCGCCTCCGACACGCCCGCGGGCCTCACCCTCGTCAAGGTGAACACCATCGACGACGCCACGAAGTCGCTGGAGAAGCTCCGCAAGGGCGACACGGCGTCCCTCCCGAGCTGCTCCAAGGGCTGAGGGCCAGGCGTTACGCCGAAGGGGCGCCCGTCCGACGGACGGGCGCCCCTTCGGCGTGTCGGGCGGCTCAGGACTCGAAGGTCGCCGCCAGTGCCTCGGCGAGGCCGGGCACCAGGTCGGGGCCGGTCAGGACCTCGGTCGCGGTGTCCTTCTCGCGCAGCCGGATCGCCGCCTCGCGGGCGCCGCCGCGCAGCACCGCGACGGTCATCCGGACCTCCTGGCGGTCGGGGTGGCCGGCCACCCACTTGGCGAGCTGCTTCTCGCTCAGGCCCTGCGGTACCTGGGCCTCCGCCGACGGGGGCAGCATGAGCCGCTCCACGGTCAGGGCGCAGCCCACGACGGCGTCGGGCCAGGCGATCGTGCCGAGGAAGTCGTCGAGCGGCTTTCCGCGCGGCAGCTTGTCCTGCTCGATGGGGGTGTAGGCGGTGGCGTCGTCGCCCAGGCCGAGCTGGGTGGCGAGCTTGGGTTCCTGGGCGCGCAGCCGTGCGGTGTCGACCAGGGCGAAGAGGCGGGCCGGCTGATCCCAGCCGAGGCCCGACGCGTACTCGTCGATCTCGAGCACCGCGCGGGTGAGGGGGCTCGCGGCCATAGCCGGGCCGGAGGGGGAAACGTTGGACATGACCAACATCCTGCCTCGTCTTCCCCTGAAGACGGGAACTAGGTAAAGCCTCAGTAAGTTGAATCAGTGGGCTCTACGATCGCGGGGCCTGCTTTCAGACGCATCAACATCGAGGGGCGCACGTTGGCTTTCCAGATGCCGGACCGCGGCGGGAGCCCGTCCGGGCCAAGGATGAGAGTCGGCCGGCCGTCCCGGCGGGCCCGTACCCTGCTCATGACGCTCGGCGTGCTGGCCGTCCTGGCCATGGCGTTCGTGATGTTCGCCGGGTTCTGGACGGACTGGCTCTGGTATCGCTCGGTCAAGTACTCGTCCGTGTTCACGACCACGCTGTGGACCAAGATCGGCCTGTTCGCGGTCTTCGGCCTGCTGATGGGGATCACCGTCGGCCTGAACATCTGGCTGGCGTACCGGTTGCGGCCGCCGCTGAGCGCGATGTCCCTGGAACAGCAGAGCCTCGACCGGTACCGGATGGGTCTCGCCCCGTTCAAGAAGTGGGTGCTGCTCGCGGTCACCACCCTGGTGGCGCTGATCGCCGGCGCCTCCGCCTCGGGGCAGTGGCGGACCTGGCTGATGTGGGTCAACGGCGTGAAGTTCGGCCAGAAGGACCCGCAGTTCGGGCTCGACGTGGCGTTCTACGCGTTCGACCTGCCCTGGTACCGCTTCCTGCTCGCCTTCGGCTTCTCCGCCGCCGTCCTGTCGCTGATCGCCGCCGCGCTCACCCACTACCTCTACGGCGGACTGCGGATCACCAGTCCCGGTGCCCGCGCGACCGCCGCCGCCACCGGCCACCTCTCGGTGCTGCTCGGCGTCTTCGTGTCGCTGAAGGCCGTGGCGTACTGGCTCGACCGGTACGGCCTGGCCGTGAAGTCCAGCGACTTCAAGGCGACCGGCAACTGGACGGGCCTGCGGTACGTCGACGCCAACGCGTACCTGCCGGCGAAGACGATCCTGTTCTGCATCGCCGCGATCTGCGCCGTGCTGTTCTTCGCGACGCTGTGGCGCCGCACCTGGCAGCTGCCGGTGATCGGCTTCGGCCTGATGGTGCTCTCCGCGATCCTGATCGGCGGCCTGTACCCGGCCATCGTGCAGAAGTTCCAGGTCCAGCCGAACGAGCAGGCCAAGGAAGCGGAGTACATCCAGAAGAACATCGACGCGACCCGGAAGGCGTACGCGATCGACTCGACGAAGCCCGAGAACTACTCGGGCAAGTCGACGGTCAAGGCCAAGGACCAGCTCCGCTCGGACGCCGACACGGCGGCCGCCTACCGCATCCTCGACCCGAACATCGTGTCGCCGACGTTCCAGCAGCTGGAGCAGAAGCGGAAGTACTACCAGTTCCCGACCACCCTGGACGTGGACCGCTACGACGGCAAGGACACCGTCGTCGGCCTGCGCGAGCTCAACATCAAGGGCATCCCGAAGCGGAACTGGATCAACGACCACTTCACCTACACCCACGGCTACGGCGCGATCATGGCCGCGGGCACGCAGACGGACGCCAACGGCTCCCCGGTCTTCACCGAGGCGGGACTGCCGACGACCGGTTCGCTCGGCACGTACCAGCAGCGGATCTACTACGGCGAGAAGACCGACCAGTACTCGATCGTGGGCGGCCCGCAGAAGGAGCTGGACTACGAGGAGAACGGCGAGAAGACCACCAGCTACAAGGAGAAGAGCGGCGTCAGCCTCTCCAGCACCTTCAACCGCGCGGCATACGCGGTGGCCTTCAGCGAGCCGCAGATCCTCTACTCGGGGGCCATCGGCGAGGGTTCGCGGATCCTCTACAACCGCACCCCCAAGGAGCGCGTCGAGGCCGTCGCGCCGTGGCTGACCATCGACGGCGACGCCTACCCGGCGGTCGTCGACGGCCGGATCCAGTGGATCATCGACGCCTACACGACGACCAACGGCTACCCGTACGCCTCGCGCACCACGCTCGGCGACACCACGGCCGACTCGCTGACCGTCGGCAACCAGCAGCGCGCGGTCGTCGCCCAGCAGAACCAGGTCAACTACATCCGCAACTCGGTGAAGGCCACCGTCGACGCCTACGACGGCACGGTGACCCTCTACGAGTGGGACACCCAGGACCCGGTCCTCAAGACCTGGATGAAGGCCTTCCCGGACACGGTCAAGCCGAAGTCCGAGATCAAGGCAGACCTGATGGGGCACCTGCGCTACCCGCAGGACATGTTCAAGGTCCAGCGCGAGCTGCTGACCCGCTACCACGTCACCGACCCCGCGCAGTTCTACAGCGGCTCGGACGCCTGGCAGGTGCCGGACGACCCGACCAACAAGGACGGCAACGCGGTCCCGCCGTACTACCTGAGCATGAAGATGCCCGGGGACGCGGCGCAGCGCTTCTCGCTGACGACGACGTTCACGCCGAACGGGCGGCCCAACCTGGGCGGCTTCATGGCGGTCGACGCCGACGCCACCAGCAAGGAGTACGGCCGGCTGAGACTGCTGCGGGTCACCGAGGACGTGCCGGGCCCGGCGCAGGTGCAGAGCAAGCTCAACGGCCTGCCGTCCGTGGCCCAGTTCGTCCGGGACATGAAGGGCGCCGACTCGGACATCCAGTACGGCAACCTGCTGACCGTCCCGCTCGACGGCGGCTTCCTGTACGTGGAGCCGGTGTACGCCCAGGGTCGCAACGCGCTCTACCCGCTCCTGAAGAAGGTCGCGGTGTCGTACGTGGACGCCGACCAGCCGGACGGTGACACGACCAAGGACACCACGGTGTTCGAGGACAACCTCACCAAGGCGCTGAACGCGGTCTTCGGGGTGGAGGCGCCCAGCACGCCGCCGACCCCGCCGGGCACCACGCCGCCGCCCGGGACGACCCCGCCGCCCGCGTCGAACGACGCCGCGCTCCAGCAGGCGATCTCCGACGCCCAGAAGGCGTACGACGCCGGCGAGGCCGCCCTGCAGAAGGGCGACTGGACCGCGTACGGCAAGGCCCAGGAGGACCTCCAGAAGGCCCTCCAGCGGGCCGCGGACGCCGGGGCGAAGCTCAAGACGAGCCCGTCGGGCGGCTGACCTGAGGGTTTCCACTCCGCGTCGTGGTACTGTTGGTTCACCGACGCGGGGTGGAGCAGCTCGGTAGCTCGCTGGGCTCATAACCCAGAGGTCGCAGGTTCAAATCCTGTCCCCGCTACTCAGAGGACAAGGGCCCGGATCCATAAGGATCCGGGCCCTTGTCGTGTGTCGACGTGCCGGGGGGTGCCGAAGAGCGGTAGGGAAGGGGCGAGTTGGGGTGAGGCGTGTTTGACTTGTCTCTCTGTGGGCATGTCGACAAAACGCTGAGTGACCTCACTGGCTGCGCTATACCAGGTGTGCTCGGGTTGCGGGTGGTGCGACGATGGTATTTATGGGGGACAGGGCAACTCTGTTGGAGACAGGGCGGTTTGTGCAGCGGCACGCCAGAAATGCCGCAGACGAGATCATCGAGGCAGCAGGGGCCGTCGATGCGGTCGTCGACACCACCGCCACGACCGGCGCCACCGATACCGAGAACGAGACCGAGACCGAGGTCGAGGCCCGGCACCGGCGTGCCGCCGAGCGCGGCGACCTCGCCGCGATGAGCGCCCTCGGCGCGCTGCTGCTGCGCCGCGGCGACCTCGACGGCGCCGAGCCCTACCTGCGCGGCGCCACGGCCGAGGGGGACCGGGCCGCCGCCAACAACCTCGGCGTCCTGCTGCACCAGCGCGGGTACGCCGACGAGGCCGCGGGCTGGTGGCGGGTCGCCGCCGTCGCCGGCTCCGCGCCCGCCGCCCACGCGCTCGGCCGCCACCACCGCGAGCGCGGCGACGAGCCGGCCGCCGAGTACTGGCTGCGCCAGGCCGCCGAACAGGGCCACGCCCTCGGCGCGTACGCCCTCGCGGACCTCCTGGAGCACCGCAGCGACGTCGGCGCCGAGCGCTGGCTGCGCGCCGCCGCCGAGCAGGGCCACCGCGAGGCCGCCTACCGGCTCGCGCTCGCCCTGGAGCGCCGCGCCACCGAGACCGTCCGCGGCCCGCACGAGACCGGCACCCGTCTCCGGGTGCCCGCGGGCACCCGGGACGCGGTGGCGGGTGCCCCGCCGGCCGGTCCGGCCGCGGGCGAGCCCGGGGGAGAGCCGAACGAGGCCGAGCAGTGGTTCCGCCAGGCCGCCGCGCGCGGACACCGGCGGGCCGCGCTCCACCTCGGCGCGATCCTGGAGCACCGCGGCGAGCTCAAGGAGGCCGGCCGCTGGTACCTCAGCTCCGCCAAGGAGGGCGAGGCCAAGGCCGCCTGCGCCCTCGGCTTCCTGCTCCGCGACGCCGGCGACGAGGAGAGCGCCGCCGTGTGGTGGCTCCGTGCCGCCCAGGACGGCGACGGCAACGCCGCCAACGCCCTGGGCGCCCTCCACGCGGCCCGCGGCGAGCAGCAGACCGCCGAGCGCTGGTACCGGGCCGCCATGGACGCGGGCGACGTGAACGGCGCCTACAACCTCGGACTGCTCTGCGCCGCCCAGGACCGCATCCCGCAGGCGGAGCAGTGGTACCGCCGGGCCGCCTACGCGGGCCATCGCGAGGCCGCCAACGCGCTCGCCGTCCTGCTGCTCCAGGCCGGCGACGCCAACGGCGCCGAGCCCTGGTTCTCCAAGGCCGCCGAGGCCGGCAGCGTCGACGCCGCCTTCAACCTGGGCATCCTCCACGCGGGCCGGGACGACGACCGTACGGCGCTGGTCTGGTACGAGCGGGCCGCCGCCGCAGGGCACACCGAGGCCGCCCTCCAGGTCGGCATCGCCGCGCTCCGGGACGGCGACGAGCGGACCGCCGAGCGGCACCTGCGGTGCGCGGCCGGCGGCGGCAGCGCCGAGGCCGCCTTCCGGCTCGCCTCGGTACTCGACGCGCGTCGCCCCGAGCCCGGTCCCGCCGTGCTCGGCGCGCCCCGCGAGGAGAAGTCCGAGTGCGAGGAGTGGTACGAGCGCGCCGCCCAGCAGGGGCACCGGCGCGCCCAGGTACGGGTCGGGATGCTCGCCGCCGGGCGCGGCGACCTCGCCGAGGCCGACCGCTGGTACCGCGAGGCGGCGGAGGCGGGCAGCCGCAACGGCGCCTTCAACCTCGGCCTGCTCCTCGCCCGCGAGGGCAGCGAGCGCGAGGCGGCCCTCTGGTGGACCCGGGCCGCCCGGGCCGGTCACGGCCGCGCCGCGCTCCGGCTCGCGCTGCTCGCGGCGCGCCGGGGCGAGCTCACCGAGGGGCGCCACTGGTGCGCCCGTGCGGTGGAGCTGGGCCCCGCGGAGGTCGCCGAGCGGGCGGCCCGGCTCAGCGAGGCCTTGCACCAGGAGCTCACCGCTTAATGGATTTGCCCTGCTCCGAAGGGTCCCGTAGGGTTGGGTTCACCGACGCGGGGTGGAGCAGCTCGGTAGCTCGCTGGGCTCATAACCCAGAGGTCGCAGGTTCAAATCCTGTCCCCGCTACTCAGTAGCAACGAAGGCCCGGATCCGATCACATCGGATCCGGGCCTTCGTCGTATGTGCGCATGTTCCGCGTGCCCGTCGGGGTACGAAGAAGCCCCCGCCGCGGCGGGGGCTTCTCGGGTACGGGTCAGGCGGTGGCGGCGCAGCTCGGGCAGATGCCCCGGTAGGTGACCTCGACGTTGGAGATCGTGAAGCCGAAGCGCTCGGTGTCCGGGAGGTCGGCCATCGGGTCGCCGGCCGGGTGGACGTCGCGGATGGCGCCGCAGCGGCCGCAGACCAGGTGCTGGTGCGGCCGGTGGGCGTTGGGGTCGTAGCGCTTGGCGCGTCCGTCGGTCGCGACCTCGATGACCTCACCGAGGGTGACCATCTCGCCCAGCGTGTTGTAGACGGTCGCGCGCGAGATCTCGGGCAGCCTCGTCACCGCGCGCGCGTGGACCTCGTCGGCGGTCAGGTGCACATGGTCCCCGTCGAGGACTTCGGCCACGACACGCCGCTGCGCGGTCATCCGCCAGCCGCGTCCGCGCAGTCGTTCCAACAGGTCACTCATGAGGGCCAGCCTAACAGCCGGGGGAGCGGGGTCCCGAACGGGTGTGACTTTGGAAGTTCACTTGACTTAGACATTGTCTATTGTAGGATCGAAACCGGCATTGGCCAAGGTCCTCGTCAGGGGTCCGGGCCGACGGACAGGACTCGCAGTAATGACGCAGGAGGCGTACGTGACGCAGGGACCGCTCACCACGGAGGCCGGCGCGCCGGTCGCCGACAACCAGAACAGCGAGACCGCGGGCGTCGGCGGTCCGGTCCTCGTCCAGGACCAGCTCCTCCTGGAGAAGCTCGCCCACTTCAACCGTGAGCGCATCCCGGAGCGCGTGGTCCACGCGCGCGGCGCGGGCGCCTACGGCACCTTCACGCTCACCCGTGACGTCTCGCGGTGGACGCGTGCGAAGTTCCTCTCCGAGGTCGGCAAGGAGACCGAGACCTTCCTCCGCTTCTCCACCGTCGCGGGCAACCTCGGCGCGGCCGACGCGGTGCGCGACCCCCGCGGCTGGGCGCTGAAGTTCTACACCGAGGAGGGCAACTACGACCTCGTCGGCAACAACACCCCGGTGTTCTTCATCAAGGACGCCATCAAGTTCCCCGACTTCATCCACACCCAGAAGCGCGACCCGTACTCGGGCTCGCAGGAGGCGGACAACGTCTGGGACTTCTGGGGCCTCTCCCCGGAGTCGACCCACCAGGTCACCTGGCTCTTCGGCGACCGCGGCATCCCCGCCTCGTACCGCCACATGAACGGCTACGGCTCGCACACGTTCCAGTGGAACAACGAGGCCGGCGAGGTCTTCTGGGTCAAGTACCACTTCAAGACCGACCAGGGCATCAAGAACCTCACCCAGGACGAGGCCAACCGCCTCGCCGGCGAGGACCCGGACTCGCACCAGCGCGACCTGCGCGAGGCCATCGAGCGCGGCGACTTCCCGAGCTGGACCGTGCAGGTCCAGATCATGCCCGCGGCCGACGCGGCGAACTACCGCTTCAACCCGTTCGACCTCACCAAGGTGTGGCCGCACGAGGACTACCCGCCGATCGAGATCGGCAAGCTGGAGCTCAACCGCAACCCGGAGAACATCTTCGCCGAGGTCGAGCAGTCGATCTTCAGCCCCGCGCACTTCGTGCCGGGCATCGGCCCCTCCCCGGACAAGATGCTCCAGGGCCGGCTCTTCGCGTACGGCGACGCCCACCGCTACCGCGTCGGCATCAACGCCGACCACCTGCCGGTGAACCGCCCGCACGCCACCGAGGCGCGCACCAACTCGCGTGACGGCTACCTCTACGACGGCCGCCACAAGGGCGCGAAGAACTACGAGCCGAACAGCTTCGGTGGCCCGCACCAGATCGACCGCCCCCTGTGGGCCGGCTCCGCCGTCACCGGTGTCACCGGCGACCACGCCGCCCCCTCGCACTCCGAGGACGACGACTTCGTCCAGGCGGGCAACCTCTACCGCCTCATGTCGGAGGACGAGAAGGGCCGTCTCGTCGGGAACCTGGCGGGCTTCATCGCCAAGGTCTCGCGGGACGACATCGCCGAGCGGGCGATCGACAACTTCCGCCAGGCGGACGGTGACTTCGGCAAGCGGCTGGAGGCCGCGGTCCAGGCCCTGCGTGGCTGACGGCGCTTGTCGTAGGTAGAGAGCGGGCCGGATCTCCGTACGGAGACCCGGCCCGCTCTCGTGCGGTCGGTTCCGGTCACCCGGCGACGCTGTGCACCGGGATCCAGCAGCGGATGATGTCGCGTACGGAGACGATGCCCACGGGCCCCCGGTCGTCGAGGACCACCAGGTGGCGGAACCCGCCGTGCGTCATGGCCTCGGCCGCCTCCGCCAGCGTCCAGGTGGGCGCGGCGAAGACGACGTCGCGGGTGGTGTGGGAGCCGGCGGTCTCGAGGTCGGGGTCCTGGTCGCGGGCGAGGGAGTTGAGGATGTCGCGCTCGGTGAGGATCCCGAGCCCGCCGGCGTCGGTGTCGAAGACGACCGCCGCGCCGACGCGGCGCGCCGACATCAGCCGGGCCGCCTGCCGGAGGGTGTGGGCTGGGCCGATGGTGAGGACCACGGTGCTCATGGCGTCACGGACGAGCATGGACGGAGCCACCTCCTTGGTGAACCCTTCCCGCCTTCAACGAGAACGAATTCACAAGTTCACAAGTGGGGGGACTCTCAGAGTGACACCGGGGGAGGGAGCCGACAAGGGGGCGCGCGAGGCGCCCCCGGGAGCGCGGCGGCGCGCTCGGACCCGCGCGACTCCCCGAGCCGGCCCGCGCATGCCCCGGCGCTCGGACCCGGGCCCGGCCCCGCGCCGGGGCCCGCGCGTCTCAGGCCTGCGCGCTCTCCTGGTTGAGGTAGCTCAGCAGTTCGCCGTGGAGGAGGCCGTTGGAGGCGGCGGCGTTGCCGCTGTGGGGGCCGTGGCGGCCGTCGAGGCCCGTGTAGGTGCCGCCCGCCTCCTGGACCACGATCGCGACCGCGGCCATGTCCCACAGGGAGAGTTCCGGCTCGGCGCAGATGTCCACGGAACCCTCGGCGACCATCATGTACGGCCAGAAGTCGCCGTAGGCGCGGGTCCGCCAGCACGCGCGCGTGAGGTCGAGGAAGCCGTCGAGCCGGCCCCGCTCCTCCCAGCCGCTGATCGAGGAGTACGCGAAGGAGGCGTCCTCCAGGGAGGCGACCTTCGACACCCCGAGCCGGGTCGCCGAGGAGAGGCTGCGGCCCGTGTACGCGCCGCTGCCCTTCGCGGCCCACCAGCGCCGGCCGAGGGCAGGGGCCGACACCACGCCCACCACCGGCTGGAACCCGGTCTCCCCGGCCTCCATCAGCGCGATCAGGGTCGCCCAGACGGGTACCCCGCGCACGTAGTTCTTCGTGCCGTCGATCGGGTCGATCACCCAGCGGCGCGGACCCGAGCCCTCCACGCCGTACTCCTCGCCCAGGATCGCGTCACGCGGCCTGGCCCGCTGGAGCTGGCCGCGGATCAGCTCCTCGGCGGCCTTGTCGGCCTCGCTCACCGGGGTCATGTCCGGCTTGGTCTCGACCTGGAGGTCGAGCGCCTGGAATCGGTCCATGGTGGCCGCGTCGGCGGCATCCGCGAGGACGTGGGCGAGACGCAGATCATCGTGGTAGTCGGCCATGGTCGGCACTCTATCCCCGCGGCGTGAACACGCGGAGAACCGTCCACGAGGCCCCTGCGACCAGCCCCCGTGCCCCTTGACAGGGGGTGGGAGGCTGCCGACGCTGGGCGGAGAACCGTTCCCTCCCGGAGGTGACGATGGCGAACGCCCGCGACGCCCTGCTCGACGCCGCGCTCGCCGCGCTCACGCACCGGCCCTGGTCCGCGATCCGCATGGCCGACGTCGCCGCCGCCGCACGGGTCTCCCGGCAGACGCTCTACAACGAGTTCGGCAGCAAGGAGGGGCTCGCCCGCGCACTGGTGCGCCGGGAGGCGGACACGTACCTCCAGGGCGTCCGCACGCTGCTCGCCGCCCCGGCCCCGCCCGGGCACAACGTCGCCGCCGTCGCCGAGTGGATCGTGACCAGGGCCGCCGTCCGCCCGGTACTCCGGGCCCTGCTCACCGGCGCCTGGAACGAACGGCTGCCCGAGCCGCGGCCGGCCCGTCCCGGCGCCCGGCCCGCCCCCGTGCCGGCCCAGCGGCGCGCCGACGCCGGACCGCCCGCGCCCGGCGAACTCGTGGCGCAGACCGTGGCCTGCGCGGGCGAGCGGTGGGCGGCCGGCTGCGAACTGGCCGTACGCCTCGCCCTCAGCCACGTCGTCGCACCGCCGCCCCCGGTCACCCTGCGACCCCCCGAGCCGGACGGCGAGCACCACGCACCGGAAGGCGCGCGTGCCGCGCCTCAGGGTCAGTGGGCCGAGCCGGAGAGCTGGAGTCCGATGACCCCCGCGATCACCAGGCTGATCGAGACGATCTTGAGCGTGGAGACCACGTCGCCGAGGAAGACCATCCCGTAGATCGCCGTCCCGGCCGCGCCGATCCCGGTCCACACCGCGTACGCCGGACCCACGTCCAGCTTCCGCAGCGCGAGCGTCAGGAGGCCGAAGCTGCCGAGGGCGAAGGCCGCGAAGGCGATCGTCGGCCACAGCCGGGTGAAACCGTGGGAGAGCTTCAGGCAGACCGCGAACCCCGTCTCCAGGATCCCCGCGATCACCACCAGCAGCCACGCCATCGTCAGTGCCTCCCACGCCGTCGGTGACTGCTTCGTCGCACTTGGTGCGATTATGCCCTTGCCTGCGGAGGTCGGCCGTAAACACCGGCGTCTCAGTCGCCCTCGCGTCGCTCCCTGGTCGCGAGCAGTCGCCGCAGCGAGACCAGCCGTGCCGGATCGGCGTGCCCCTCGGCCACGTACGCGTCGAGCGCGCAGTCCGGCTCGTCGTGGCTGCACGCGCGCGGACAGTTCTCCGTGCCCGGCTCCAGGTCGGGGAAGGCGTGGATGACCCGGGACGGGTCGACGTGGTGCAGACCGAAGGAGCGGACGCCCGGCGTGTCGATGACCCAGCCGCCCTCCTTGTCATCGAGCGGCAGGGCGAGCGCCGAGGTGGTGGTGTGCCGGCCGCGTCCGGTGACCGCGTTGACCACGCCGGTCGTACGCCGCCGCTCCGGCGGGACCAGGGCGTTGACCAGGGTCGTCTTGCCGACGCCGGAGTGGCCCACGAACGCGGTCGTCCGGCCCTTGAGGTGCTCGTGGACTCGCTCGGCGGCGACCCCGTCGACGAACTCGTCGCGGGTGGTGACCACGTACGGCACGCCGAGCGCTCCGTACATCTCCAGGAGCGAGTCCGGCGACGCCAGGTCCGACTTGGTGAGGACGAGCAGCGGGGAGAGCCCGCCGTCGTAGGCGGCGACCAGGCAGCGGTCGATCAGCCGGGGCCGCGGCTCGGGGTCGGCGAGCGCGGTGACGATCGCCAGCTGGTCGGCGTTGGCGACGACCACCCGCTCGTACGGGTCGTCGTCGTCGGCGGTGCGCCGGAGCACCGAGCTGCGCTGGCCGATCCGCACGATCCGGGCCAGGGTGTCCTTCTCGCCGGACAGATCGCCGACGATCGAGACCCGGTCGCCGACCACGGCGGCCTTGCGGCCCAGCTCGCGCGCCTTCATGGCCGTCACGATCCGGTCGTCGACCAGGCAGGTCAGCCGGCCGCGGTCGACGGTGAGGACCATGCCCTCGACGGCGTCCTCGTGCTTGGGGCGGATGGTCGTACGGGGACGGGTGCCCTTGCGGTTGGGCCGCTGGCGGATGTCGTCCTCGTCGGTGTTCTTGCCGTAACGCCGCATGGTTCAGGCCCCGAGCATTTCGGTCCACATCCCCGGGAAGTCGGGCAAGGTCTTCGCCGTCGTCGCCACGTCCTCGATCAGCACGCCCTCGACCGCCAGGCCGATGAGCGCGCCGGCCGTCGCCATGCGGTGGTCGTGGTACGTGTGGAAGACGCCGCCGCGCAGCGGACGCGGGCGGATGTGGAGGCCGTCCTCGGTCTCGGTCACGTCGCCGCCGAGGCCGTTGATCTCCTTGGTGAGCGCCGCCAGCCGGTCCGTCTCGTGCAGCCGCAGATGGGCCACGCCGCGCAGGGTGGACGGGGAGTCGGCGAGGGCCGCGAGCGCCGCGATGCCCGGAGTCAGCTCGCCGACCTCGCCGAGGTCGACGTCGATGCCGTGGATCCGGCCCGTACCGGTGAAGGTCAGACCCGCGTCGGTCAGCTCGCAGGAGCCACCCATCTCGGTGAAGATGCGGCGCAGCTCGTCGCCCGGCTGGGTGGTCCGCTCCGGCCAGTCCGGGACGGTCACCCGGCCGCCGGTCACCAGCGCGGCCGCCAGGAACGGCTGCGCGTTCGACAGGTCCGGCTCGACGACGAGGTCCCGGCCGCGGAGCGCGGAGGGCGCCACCCGCCACACGTTCGGCGCGCCGCCGTGCTCGGGCTCGTCGACCTTGGCGCCGACCGCGCGCAGCATGTCGACGGTCATCCGGATGTGGGGGAGCGAGGGGAGCCGGTCGCCCACGTGCCGCACCTCGACGCCCTGGTTGAACCGGGGCGCGGACAGCAGCAGGGCGCTGACGAACTGGGAGGACGAGGAGGCGTCGATCTCGACCGTGCCGCCGTCCAGGCCGCCGGCACCCTGCACGGTCATCGGGAGCGCGCCGCGGCCGTCGTCGTCGATCCGGGCGCCGAGCGCGCGGAGCGCGTCGATCACGCCGTGCAGCGGGCGCTCGTGGGAGCGGGGGTCGCCGTCGAAGCGCACCGGGCCGTCGGCGAGCGCCGCGACCGGGGGCAGGAAGCGCATGACCGTGCCGGCGTTGCCGACGTCGACGGTCGCCGGGCCGCGCAGCGGGGAGGGGATGATCCGCCAGGCCTCTCCGGAGCCGTCCGGGCCCACGCCCTCCTCGATCTTCACGCCGAGGGTGCGGAGCGCCTCGGCCATCAGGAGGGTGTCGCGGGACCGCAGCGGGCGGCGCAGCCAGCCGGGCTCGGAGGCGAGCGCGGCGAGCACCAGGGCCCGGTTGGTGACCGACTTCGATCCGGGCACGGTGACGGTCGCGTCGACGGCGCCGCTCGCATACGGGGCGGGCCAGAGGTCGGTGGGCGGGTCGGTGTGCGAGGAAGCTGCTGCGGTCATGTCCTCACTGTACGGGGGTGTCAGAACCGCAGGAGCCAGCGGCAGCCGCCGATCAGGCAGCAGATCGAGACCGTGTGGAAGAAGAGGAGCCACACCGCGGCGGGCACGTGGGTGAGGCCCGCCAGCTGGTCCGCGTCCGAGTCGGGCGCGCCGCCGTGCCGCCGCTTCGCCTGGAGTTCGAAGGCCGGCCGGACGCCGCCGAGGAGCAGGAACCACACCACCGCGTAGGCGAAGACCGACTGGACGTCGGGGCCGGTCAGCCAGGAGACGAGGAGGAAGGTGGCGCCCGTCAGGACGACGCTGAGGATCCCGTACGCGTTGCGGACCATCACCAGCATCGCGAGGAGCAGGGCGGTCGCCGCCCACAGCAGCAGGGTGACGTGCCCGGTGCCGAGCAGGGCCGCGCCGCCCAGTCCGAGCAGCGGGGCCGCCGGATAGCCGGCGGCCAGGGTGAGGACCACCCCGACGCCGGTCGGGCGGCCGCGGCTCACGGTCAGCCCGCTGGTGTCCGAGTGGAGGCGGATCGCTTCGAGGCGGCGTCCCGTGGCGAGGGCGACGAGTCCGTGGCCGCCCTCGTGGGCGATGGTGATCGCGTTGCGGGCCGGCAGCCAGAGGGTGCGGAACGCGACGAGGGCCAGCGCGCAGGCGGCGGTGACGTAGACGATCCACTGGTCGGGAGCGGGCTGGGTGCCGAGGATCTCGGTCATTTCTCGGACGGCTCCTCGGTGGTCGGCGGGATCGTGGCAGTGTGGCACGCATGTGCGGACGGTTTGCAGCGAGTCGGCGGCCCGAGGACCTCGTCGAGGTCTTCGGGATCGAGAAGTGGGAGCCGGAGGAGACCCTGGCCCCCGACTGGAACGTGGCGCCCACCAAGGAGGTCTGGGCGGTTCTCGAGCGCCCTGTGAAAGACGCCGGATCGCCGCGTCCGGTTCGCCAGCTGCGCGCGCTGAAGTGGGGACTCGTACCGTCCTGGGCGAAGTCCCCGGAGGGCGCCGCCCGGATGATCAACGCGCGCGCGGAGACCGTGCACGAGAAGCCCTCCTTCAAGCGCGCCTTCGCCTCCCGCCGGTGCGTCCTGCCCGCCGACGGCTACTACGAGTGGGTGACCGGCGCGGAGGAGCGGGACCTGGAGGTCGAGGGGAAGCGGAAGCGGCCGCGCAAGCAGCCGTACTTCGTGACGCCGGCCGACGGCTCGGTCTTCGCGATGGCCGGGCTCTACGAGTTCTGGCGGGACGCCACGCTGCCCCCGGAGCACCCGACCGCCTGGTGGGTGACCTGCTCGGTGATCACCACCGAGGCCGAGACCGGCCCGCTGGGCGTCGCCCCGGCCGAGGGTCCCCGCTCGCTCCACGACATCCACCCCCGCATGCCGCTGATGCTCACGCCGGAGCGCTGGGACGCCTGGCTCGACCCGGCGCGCACGGACCCGGAGGAGCTGCGGGGCCTGCTCGCCGCGCCGCCGGAGGGCCTGATGCGGGCCTACCCGGTCGCCACCGCCGTCAGCAACGTCCGCAACAACGGCGCCGAACTCCTGGCGGAACTGTCCGGCCCGGAGGTCGGCACGCTGTTCTGAGTGCCCTCCGGGAGGGCCCCGGGCGGCAGGATGGGGGCGTGATCAAGGACGTGACGCAGTACGAGACCGTTGCCACCGACGCCGGCGAGGCGCGCATCACCTGGCACGAGGGGACGGAGCCCTGGGCCGTCCTCGCCCTCGGCCACGGCGCCGGCGGCGGAGTCGAGGCCCGCGACCTCCAGGCGCTGGCCGGCGCGCTGCCCGCGCTCGGCGTGACCGTCGCCCTCGTCGAACAGCCGTGGCGGGTCGCCGGCAAGAAGGTCGCCCCCGCGCCGAAGACCCTCGACACCGGATGGCGCGGCCTGTGGCCCGTCCTCGCCGGCCCCGGACTCCCCGTGATCGCGGGCGGCCGCAGCGCCGGCGCCCGGGTCGCCTGCCGGACCGGCCGGGAGCTGGGCGCGCGGGCCGTCCTCGCGCTGAGCTTCCCGCTGCACCCGCCGGGCAAGCCGGAGCGGTCCCGTGCCGACGAGCTCCTCGGCACCAGACTGCCCACCCTCGTCGTGCAGGGCGGCAACGACCCCTTCGGGCGGCCCGGCGAGTACCCGGACGGCCCGTACGAGCTGGTCGAGATCCCGTACGGCGACCACGGCTTCGCCCTGCCCAAGCGGGCCCCGCTCGGCCAGGACGAGGCGCTCGGCCTCCTCGTGGGCGGGGTCGCGGAGTGGATCTCCGGACTCCGCTGACGCGCCGCCGGGACCGGGAATGCCGAACGGGGGACCGCTGTTGTTCGGTGCGTCGGTGTGAGAGCAAGGAAGAGGGAGTCCGTCGCATGGGTTCGACCATCTGCCCGCAGCGCGCGCAGGCCGCTGACCTCGACTGGACAGTGCTGCCCGCGCCCAAGGCCGCCCGGATTCGGGCGGCGGGCGGAGTGCTTCCTCGTCTATCCTCCGAAACGAGCGGGTCCGCCCTCGGGTCCGCCGCCGCGCTGGAGGAGGTGGGTCCGGTCACTGGGACCGACACAGGGACCGACGAAGGCCCCGAGGAGACGACCGCGGAGCGCAACGCGCGCTTCGAGCGGGACGCCCTCGGATTCCTCGACCAGATGTACTCCGCCGCGCTGCGCATGACGCGCAACCCCGCGGACGCGGAGGACCTGGTGCAGGAGACCTACGCCAAGGCGTACGGATCCTTCCACCAGTTCCGCGAGGGCACGAACCTCAAGGCGTGGCTGTACCGGATCCTCACGAACACCTTCATCAACTCGTACCGCAAGAAGCAGCGTGAGCCCCAGCGCAGCGCCGCCGAGGAGATCGAGGACTGGCAGCTCGCGCGCGCCGAGTCGCACATGTCGACCGGTCTGCGCTCCGCCGAGTCGCAGGCCCTCGACCACCTGCCCGACTCCGACGTGAAGGAAGCGCTCCAGGCGATTCCCGAGGAGTTCCGCATCGCCGTCTATCTCGCCGATGTCGAGGGCTTTGCGTACAAGGAGATCGCGGACATCATGGGGACACCCATCGGTACGGTGATGTCCCGACTGCACCGGGGCCGCCGCCAGCTGCGCGGCATGCTCGAGGACTACGCCCGCGACCGCGGGCTCGTTCCCGCGGGCGCCGGAGAGTCGTCGAACGATCTGAAAGGCTCGGGCTCATGAGCTGCGGAGAGCCGCACGAGACGGATTGCTCAGAGGTCCTGGATCATCTTTACGAGTTCCTCGACCATGAGATGCCCGACAGTGACTGCACCAAGTTCGAGGTGCACTTCGAGGAGTGCTCCCCGTGCCTGGAGAAGTACGGCCTGGAGCAGGCGGTGAAGAAGCTCGTCAAGCGCTGCTGCGGCAGTGACGACGTCCCCACCGACCTGCGTGCCAAGGTCATGGGCCGGATCGACCTGATCCGCGCCGGGCACCTGGTGCCCGAGCAGGACATCACGGCGAGCGCCCCGGCGACGCCCGCCCCGCAGGAGTAGCACCCTCCCGTACCGGGGAGGCAGGCCGCCGCGACGTGCTCGCGGCGGCCTCACGCATACATCAGCTTGTATCACCCGATGGTGCGAATCACCCGCACCCGGCCGTCCGAACCCGCCCAACTCGCTAGCGTGACCGGCGTGATGGGCGTGAAGGTCATTCCGCGAGCTGCCCGCGTGTACATCGGCTGCGCCCTGCTGGGCGCCGGGGCGTCCGCCCTGCCCGCGCTGCGCCCCGGCACGGCCGTCCCCTGGGGCACCGTCGCCCTCCTCGCCACCCTGTACGCGCTCTGCGAGCTGCCCGCCCGATGCCCGCTCCTCGGCCGCCTCTTCGGCGACTCCGTCCCCATGGGCACCGGCTCCTTCTTCCCCGTACTCCTCGCCGCCGCGCTCCTCCTGCCGCCCGCCGCCGCGGCGCTCACCGCCCTGCCGGGCAGCCTCCTCGCCCGCGTCGAGGAACCCCCCGCCGCCCCGCGCCGCGCCTGGCGGGCCGCCGCCACCGCCCTCGCCGTCTGGGCCGCCGCCGGCACCGCCGGCGCCCTCGGCGGCCCCGCCGCCCTCGGACACGGCCCGGCCGCCCCCGACCTCCCGTACGCGCTGCTGCCCGCCGGCGCCGCCGCGCTCGCCTTCTGCCTGGTCCTCACCGCCCTCGACGGCGGCATCCGGGCCACGGCCGACGGACTGCCCCTCCGGGCCGCCTGGCGCGGCCTCCTCGGCCGGGCGATCGCCCCGCACACCGTGCACGGACTCGCCGGGCTGATGATGGCCGTCCTCTGGCGCAGCACCTACGGGCCGGTCGCCGCGCTCTTCGTGCTGCTCCCGATGTACATCTCCTGCTGGGTGTTCGCCCAGTACCACCGCGAACGGGCCGCCCACCAGGCCACCATCCGCGCCCTCGTGCACGCCGTCGACATCAAGGACCGGTACACCCGCGGCCACAGCGAACGGGTCGGCCACGCCTCCGTCCTGATCGCCCGTGAACTCGGCCTGGCCGACGACCGGCTCGACGTCGTCCGCTTCGCCGGCATCCTGCACGACGTCGGCAAACTGGGCGTGCCCACCCGGGTCCTCCGCAAGGACGGCCCCCTCACCCCGGAGGAACGGCGGATCATCGAACTCCACCCGGAGTACGGGCACGAGATGGTCCGCGGCATCGGCTTCCTCGGCGAGGCGCGTGCCGCGATCCTCCACCACCACGAACGCATGGACGGCAGCGGTTACCCGTACGGCCTGCACGGCGAGCAGATTCCGGAATTCGCCCGGGTGGTCGCCGTCGCCGACGCCTTCGACGCCATGACCTCCACCCGCTCCTACAGCAGGGCCCGCCCGGTGCCGACCGCCGTCGCCGAACTGGAGCGGTGCGCCGGCACCCAGTTCGACCCCCGGGTGGTCGCCGCCCTCGTCCGCGCCCTCGACCGGCACGGCTGGCAGCCCGCCGTCACCGCCGACGAGGCCTCGCAGCCGGACCGCGTGCCGCCGCCCCGCGAGGCGGACGCCCCCACCGCCGCCCGGCGGAGGGAGCGCGCGTGAGGCCGGGGGCCGCCACCGTCGGGGCGGTGAACGGGGCGGCGCTGCTGCTGGGCCTCACCGGCCTCGCCTTCACCCTCTGGTACGGCGTCGACGAACCCGGCAACGCCCTCGCCTTCGGCACCCTCATCGTCCTCGGCGAGCTCGCCCGCTGGGCCACCGCCCCCGGCACCGGGACGCCCCCGGCGGCCGAGGGGGCCCGGGAGCGGGAGCCCGCGCCGCTCGCCGCCGCCGGAGCCCTCGCGTACGCCCTGCTCGGGCAGAGCGCCGGCACCGCCACCACCCACGGCGTCCTCCAGATCACCGCCGTCGTCGGCGCCGCCGGTCTCGCCGGGATCGTCCCCCACCTCGCCCGAGGCCACGGCCCCGGCCTCGACCACTTCGCCCGCCGCGTCCTCACCGTCGGCTTCGCCGCCCTCTGCTTCCAGCCCCTCTACAACTCCGGGGCGGTCGTCGCGCACCTCGGCCAGGGCCCCTTGTACGCCCTCTTCCTGCTCCTCCTGCTCACCCTCACCGCCCTGTGCGACGCCGTGCTCGCCGCCCTCGTGCTCCGTGCCCGCACCGGGTTCCCGTACGGCCCCCTCCTCCGCGAGGAACTGCGCGCCCTCCTCGGCATCGGCTCCGCCGTCTGCGCCACCGGCACCGTCATGGCGCTCGGCGTGGCCGCCGCCGGACTGTGGGCACTGCCCGTGCTCGCCGTGCCCCTGCTGCTCACCCAGGTCTCCTACCGGCGGTACGCGGCCGTGCGGACCGTCAACCGGCAGACCATGGCCTCCCTCGCCCGCGCCACCGAGATCGCCGGCTGCACCCCGCCCGGGCACGCCCGCCGGGTGGCCGCCCTCAGCACCGCCGTCGGGCGGGAGCTGGGCCTCTCCGGGCCCGAGCTGACCGTCCTCGAACACGCGGCGCTCATGCACGACATCGGACAGCTCTCCCTCGTCGACCCGGTCACGGGCGGCGCCACCGCCCTGCTGCCCGCCGAGGAACAGCGCCGGATCGCCCTCCTGGGCGGTGAGGTGGTCCGCAGGACCGGCGCCGCCGCCTCCGTCGCCGTGATCGTCGAGCGGCAGGCCGACCCGTACCGGGAGCAGCCGGTGTCCGCCCGGATCGTCCGCGTGGTGAACGCGTACGACGACCTCGCGGGCGACCGGGCGGGTGCGGCCCTGGGCGCGCTCGAACGCCTGAGGCTCGGCACCGCCCGCGACTATCACCCGGATGTCGTCGAATGCCTGGCCAGGGTCCTGGCGCGGGGCGGGGCCGCTGGGGTGACGTCCGTCCCCCCGGGGTAACCCATGGGTAATGAGCGCGCGTCCGACCGGGCATGGTTGGATGCGAACAAGAGGGTGAAGCGACCGGCAGGCGGGAATCGTGAAGATCTTCGGGAAGGTACGGCATCGGCCCTCCGCCTCGTGGCGGCAGGCCACCGACCGCGCGTTCACGCTGATCGGCGACGGCCGGTACGAGGACGCGGGGGCACTCCTGACGCGCGCGGCGGATCTGGAGCCCTGGCTCTCGGAGTCCTGGTTCAACCTGGCGCTGCTGCACAAGTTCCGGCACGACTGGGAGCAGGCGCGGGCCGCCGGGCTGCGCGCGGTCGCGCTGCTCGACAAGGAGACCGGCGCCCCCGACTGGTGGAACGTCGGCATCGCCGCCACCGCGCTCCAGGACTGGCCGCTGGCCCGCCGGGCCTGGCAGGCCTACGGCCTCAAGGTGCCGGGCGCGGCCGCCGGCACCGGCGAGCCCGCCGGCATGGAGCTGGGCAGCGCCGCCGTCCGGCTCTCGCCCGAGGGCGAGGCGGAGGTCGTGTGGGGCCGCCGGCTCGACCCGGCCCGGATCGAGGTCCTCTCCATCCCGCTGCCGTCCTCCGGGCGCCGCTGGGGCGAGGTCGTCCTCCACGACGGCGTGCCGAACGGCGAGCGGACCACCACCGCCGGCCCCTCCTACCCCGTCTTCGACGAGATCGAGCTGTGGGCGCCGTCCCCCGTCCCCACCTGGGTCGTCCTCCTGGAGGCCGCCACCGAGGCCGACCGGGACGCCCTGGAGCAGCTCGCCGCCGAGGCGGGCTTCGCCGCCGAGGACTGGTCCTCGTCCGTGCGGCTGCTCTGCCGCGCCTGCTCCGAGTCGACCATGCCGAGCGCCGAGGGCGAGGGCGAGCACTCCGACCCGCACGACCACAGCGAGCCGGGCCACCCCGGACCGCTCGGTCACCGCTCGCCCGGCGAGCTGTGGGTGCCGGAGCGCGAATGCGGCATCGCGGCCCCGGCGGGCCTGGTCCGCGGGCTCCTCGACGGCTGGGTGGCGGACAGTCCCGACAGCCGCGAGTGGCGTGATCTCGAAGAGGTCTGCTGAGGCCACGGCCACGGGCCCGTAGGCTGTCCTCCGACGGAATCGGGTTTTCAGAAGGGCGCGGCCGGACATGGCGCAGCAGGAGACGGACGAGCAGACGCAGATCAACGACGGGTTCGTCGTGGACACGGAGGACTGCGAGGCGCGCGAGCTCGCCTACCGTGAGCGCGGCACCGCCCGCCCGATCACGGTCGTCGGCAACCCGGTGCTCCACAAGGAGTGCAAGGACGTCACCGAGTTCGACGCCGACCTCGCGCAGCTGATCGACGACATGTTCGCCAGCCAGAAGGCCGCCGAGGGCGTGGGCCTGGCCGCGAACCAGATCGGCGTGGACCTCAAGGTCTTCGTCTACGACTGCCCGGACGACGAGGGCGTCCGCCACACCGGCGTCGTCGTCAACCCGGTCCTCCAGGAGCTCCCGGCCGAGCTGCGGGTCCTGGACGAGTCCAACGAGGGCTGCCTCTCGGTGCCGACCGCCTACGCCGAGCTGGCCCGCCCCGACTACGCCGAGGTCCACGGCCAGGACGCCCAGGGCAACCCGATCAAGGTGCGCGGCACGGGCTACTTCGCCCGCTGCCTCCAGCACGAGACGGACCACCTGTACGGCTACCTGTACATCGACCGCCTCTCCAAGCGCGACCGCAAGGACGCCCTCCGCCAGATGGAAGAGGGCACCCCGCGCTACGAGACCGTGCCGAACGCCTGATCCCGCGCACGTACGTGGAAGGGCCCCGCACTCCAGGAGTGCGGGGCCCTTCCACGTACCGGCTAGAAGTCCTCGTCGAGGTCCACCGAGCCCTCGACCGCCACCTGGTAGGCGGACGGGCGGCGCTCGAAGAAGTTGGTGAGTTCCTGGACGCCCTGGAGCTCCATGAAGGCGAAGGGGTTCTCGGAGCCGTACACCGGGGGGAAGCCCAGGCGCTGGAGGCGCTGGTCGGCGACGCACTGGAGGTACTCGCGCATGGACTCGGTGTTCATGCCCGGCAGGCCGTCGCCGCACAGGTCACGGCCGAACTGGAGCTCCGCCTCGACGGCCTCCTTCAGCATGTCGGTGACCTGCTGCCGGAGTTCCGCGTCGAAGAGTTCCGGCTCCTCCTTGCGGACGGTGTCCACGACCTCGAAGGCGAAGTTCATGTGCATCGTCTCGTCGCGGAACACCCAGTTGGTGCCGGTGGCCAGGCCGTGCAGCAGGCCGCGGGACCGGAACCAGTACACGTACGCGAAGGCGCCGTAGAAGAACAGGCCCTCGATGCACGCCGCGAAGCAGATCAGGTTGAGCAGGAAGCGGCGGCGGTCGGCGGCCGTCTCCAGCTTGTCGATCTTCTCGACCGAGTCCATCCACTTGAAGCAGAACTGCGCCTTCTCGCGGATGGAGGGGATCTCCTCGACCGCGTCGAACGCGGCGGCGCGGTCGTCCGGGTCGGGCAGGTAGGTGTCGAGCAGCGTCAGGTAGAACTGGACGTGCACGGCCTCCTCGAACAGCTGGCGCGACAGGTACAGGCGCGCCTCCGGGGAGTTGATGTGCTTGTAGAGCGTCAGCACCAGGTTGTTCGAGACGATCGAGTCGCCCGTCGCGAAGAACGCGACCAGGCGGCCGATCATGTGCTGCTCGGCCGGGGTCAGCTTGGCGAGGTCGGCGACGTCGGAGTGCAGGTCGACCTCCTCCACCGTCCAGGTGTTCTTGATCGCGTCCCGGTACCGCTCGTAGAAGTCCGGGTACCGCATCGGACGCAGGGTCAGCTCGAAGCCCGGGTCGAGCAGGTTCTTCTCGGTGGAGCTCATTACTGGCAGGCCTCGCAGGACTCGGGGTTCTCAAGGGAGCAGGCGAGCGCTTCGGCGTCGGTGGCCGCCTGCTGGACGGGGATGGGGGCGGCGGCCGCCGTCGACGCCTGGGCGGCGCGGGCGATCCGGGTCGCCGGGCGCGAGCGCAGGTAGTACGTCGTCTTCAGCCCCTGCTTCCAGGCGTACGCGTACATCGACGACAGCTTGCCGATCGTCGGCGTCTCCATGAACAGGTTCAGCGACTGCGACTGGTCGAGGAACGGGGTGCGCGCCGCCGCCATGTCGATCAGACCGCGCTGCGGGATCTCCCACGCCGTGCGGTACAGCTCGCGCACCTCCGCCGGGATCCAGGAGAAGCCGGCGACCGAACCGCTGGCGTCGCGGAGCGCGTCCCGGGTCTGGGCGTCCCACACGCCGAGCTTCTTCAGCTCGTCGACGAGGTACGAGTTGACCTGGAGGAACTCGCCCGACAGGGTCTCGCGCTTGAAGAGGTTGGAGACCTGCGGCTCGATGCACTCGTACACGCCGGCGATCGAGGCGATCGTCGCGGTCGGCGCGATGGCCAGGAGCAGGCTGTTGCGCATGCCGACGGCGGCGATCCGCTCGCGCAGCGCGGCCCAGCGCTCCGGCCAGTTGAGCTCCACGTCGTAGTGGTCCGGGTGCAGCACACCGCGGGCCGTGCGGGTCTGCTCCCAGGCGGGGAGCGGGCCGCTGCGCTCGGCGAGGTCCGCGGAGGCCTCGTACGCGGCGAGCATGATCCGCTCGGCGATCCGGGTGGACAGCGCGCGCGCCTCGGCGGAGTCGAACGGCAGCCGCAGCTGGAAGAAGACGTCCTGGAGGCCCATCGCGCCCAGGCCGACCGGGCGCCAGCGGGCGTTGGAACGCCCGGCCTGCTCGGTCGGGTAGAAGTTGATGTCGACGACCCGGTCGAGGAAGGTGACTGCCGTGCGGACGGTCGCGTCGAGCCGCTCCCAGTCGATGTCGCCGCCGGTGACGAACGAACCGAGGTTCACCGAGCCGAGGTTGCAGACCGCCGTCTCGCCGTCGTCGGTGACCTCGATGATCTCGGTGCACAGGTTCGAGGAGTGGACGACCGTGCCCGGCTCCGCGGTCTGGTTGGCCGTCCGGTTCGAGGCGTCCTTGAAGGTCATCCAGCCGTTGCCGGTCTGGGCCAGGGTCCGCATCATCCGGCCGTACAGGTCGCGGGCCGGCATCGTCTTGCGGGCCAGCCCCTTGGCCTCGGCGGCGCGGTAGGCGGCGTCGAACTCCTCGCCGTACAGGTCGACGAGCTCGGGCACGTCCGACGGGGAGAACAGCGACCAGTCGGCGTCCGCGTTGACCCGGCGCATGAACTCGTCCGGGATCCAGTGCGCCAGGTTCAGGTTGTGCGTACGGCGCTGGTCCTCACCGGTGTTGTCGCGGAGCTCCAGGAACTCCTCGATGTCGGCGTGCCAGGTCTCCAGGTAGACGGCGGCGGCACCCTTGCGGCGGCCGCCCTGGTTGACGGCGGCGACGGAGGCGTCGAGGGTCTTCAGGAACGGCACGATGCCGTTGGAGTGCCCGTTGGTGCCGCGGATCAGCGAACCGCGGGCGCGGATGCGGGAGTAGGAGAGCCCGATGCCGCCGGCGTGCTTCGAGAGGCGCGCGACCTGGTGGTAGCGGTCGTAGATGGAGTCCAGCTCGTCCTGCGGGGAGTCCAGCAGGTAGCAGGAGGACATCTGCGGGTGGCGGGTGCCGGAGTTGAAGAGCGTGGGGGAGGACGGCAGGTAGTCCAGCCGGCTCATCAGCCCGTACAGCGCGGAGACCTCGTCGAGCGCGCGGGCGCTGTCGTCCTCGGCCAGGCCGCAGGCCACGCGCAGCATGAAGTGCTGCGGGGTCTCGATCACCTTGCGGGTGATCGGGTGGCGCAGCAGGTAGCGCGAGTAGAGGGTGCGCAGACCGAAGTAGCCGAAGCGGTCGTCGCCGGCCGGGTCGATCGTCGCGTCGAGCCGCTCCGCGTGCCGCGCGACGAGGTCGGCGGTGCGGTCGGCGATCAGGCCCTCGCGGTGACCGACGGACACGGAGGCGGAGAAGGAGACCGCGCCCTGGTCGGCCGCCTCGTCGGCGATGGTGATCGTCAGGAGCCGGGCGGCGAGCCGGGAGTACGCCGGGTCCTCGGAGATCAGGCCCGCGGCCGCCTCGGTGGCCAACTCGCGCAGCTCCGCCTCGTCCGCCACGGCGCTGCGGCCGCGCAGCGCGGCGGCGGCGACCTTGCCGGGGTCGGTGTCGGGGAGATCGGCGGTGAGGTCGGTCAGGGTCCGCAGCAGTACGGTCCCGGGGCCGTCGCTCTCGACCGCGGAAGCCTCGGCCGAAGCCGGATCGGCGGGCGCGATGGTCACGTGGGGGCTCTCCCTCGCTCGGCTCGGGGCCGCGACGGGGGAAGGCGGGCGAGGGGGCGCCCGTACCGCCGGACGCGCCGTGTCCACCAGCCCACTCCGCGAGGCCCGGAAGTCAGTGGCACCCGGAACGGAAGGACCGGGTGCGCTGGCGGCAGGTCCTCGGACTCACTCCGTACGAAACCGCACGAAACACACCGTTGCGGGACAGTTCCGGATTCGCGCCGGATTCCCCTGCGTCGACAGCGAGGACGAGCATACATGTGGGGGGCGCCGCTGACGGCACCCCCCACATGTTGTGTCGGTTGCGGGCCTACAGCTCCAGCGCGTACGTCAGCAGCGTGTGTTCGGGGATCGGCTGCCAGTCCCGCTCGGGGGTCCGGACGAAGCCCAGCCGGTCGTAGATCCGGTGCGCCGCGACCATCTTCGCGTCCGTGGAGAGCACCAGCCGCGCGCACTCGGGAAGGGCCCGCGCCCGGTCCGCGCAGGCGTGTACGAGCGCTTCTCCGACGCCCCTGCCGCGGGCCGCGGGCGCGACCACCAGCATCCGGAACTCGGCCTCGCCGGGGACCGCGATGTCGGCCCAGGCGGTGCCGCCGGCGGCGAAGGTCACCCCGCCGATGATGCCGCCCTCCGCGTCGGCGGCGACGAGCACCTCGCTCTCGCGGGCCCGCCGGGCCGTGTCGCGGAGCACGGCCAGATAGGAGTCGTCCTCGCCGTACAGCAGCAGCCCGTCGTTCAGATAGGTCAGTGCGGTGAGCTCGCCGAGCTCTTCGTACTCCTCGGGCAGTACCGCCCTGATCGTGAAGTCCATGGGGCCCAGTCTGCCTCCGCCGCACGCGAAGGGGCCCGGGATTTCTCCCGGGCCCCTTCGCGCGCGTCCGTGGGTCAGTGCACCGAGGCGCCGACCTTCGGGAGGTCGCGGACACCGGCGTCGCCGGCGTCCGCCGTGTAGTCCTCGGGCGAGGTCTCGTCGACGCCCTCGGGGGCCTTGAGGGCCTTGAGGACGAAGGTCAGGACGACCGTGACGACGACGTTGAGGACGAAGGCGGTGAGGCCGATGTAGCCGATCTCGCCGATGCCCGGGATCTCGGCCGAGGAGCCGCCGAAGTGCTTCTGGGTGGGGCTGGCGACGCCGTACGCGGCGGCCGTGCCGTACACCATGCCGACGGCCCAGCCGGCGAGCAGCGCCCAGCGGTGGAACCAGCGGGTGAACAGGCCGCCGACGAGCGCCGGGAAGGTCTGCAGGATCCAGATGCCGCCGAGCAGCTGGAAGTTGATCGCGACCGTCTTGTCCATGGTGAGGACGAAGACCAGCGCGCCGACCTTCACCAGGAGGGAGACCAGCTTGGAGACCTTGGTCTCCTGCGCCGGGGTCGCGTCCGGTTTGATGAAGTCCTTGTAGATGTTGCGGGTGAACAGGTTGGCCGCGGCGATCGACATGATCGCGGCCGGGACGAGCGCGCCGATGCCGATCGCGGCGAACGCGACGCCCGCGAACCAGTCCGGGAACATGGTCTCGAAGAGCTGCGGGATGGCGAGCTGGCCGTTCTTGACCTTGATCCCGGCGGCGATCGCCATGAAGCCGAGCAGCGCGAGCAGGCCCAGCATCAGCGAGTACAGCGGCAGGATCGTGGTGTTGCGGCGGATGACCTCGCGGCTCTTCGACGACAGCGTCGCCGTGATGGAGTGCGGGTACATGAACAGCGCGAGCGCCGAGCCGAGCGCGAGCGTCGCGTACGTCCACTGGCCGGCCTCACCGGGGACCAGCGCGCCGCGCGGCTTGCCGGTCGCCGGGTTGGTCTGCGCGTACGCCTCGCCGGCCTTCGCGAAGATCTCGTCGAACCCGCCGAGCTTGATCGGGATGTAGATGATGGCCACCGCGATCACGATGTAGATCAGGGTGTCCTTGACGAAGGCGATGAGCGCCGGGGCGCGCAGGCCCGAGGAGTACGTGTACGCCGCGAGGACGCCGAAGGCCAGCAGCAGCGGCAGGTCCTTGACGAACCAGTGGGTGGTCTCGCCGCCGCCGACGCCCATCACGTCCAGGACGGCCTGGATGCCGACGAGTTGGAGCGCGATGTACGGCATGGTGGCGAGGATTCCGGTGACCGCGACCGCGAGCGACAGGCTCTTGGAGCCGAAGCGGCCCCGGACGAAGTCGGAGGTGGTCACGTACCCGTGCTTGTGCGAGACCGACCAGAGGCGAGGCAGGAAGGTGAAGATCAGCGGGTAGACCAGGATCGTGTACGGCACGGCGAAGAAGCCGGCCGCGCCCGCCGCGTAGATGGCCGCCGGGACGGCGACGAAGGTGTACGCGGTGTACAGGTCGCCGCCGAGCAGGAACCAGGTCACCCAGGTGCCGAACGACCGGCCGCCCAGGCCCCATTCGTCGAGGCTGTGCTCGTTCTCGGCCTTGCGCCAGCGCGCGGCCAGGAAGCCCATGACCGTGACGGCCACGAAGAAGAAGACGAAGACGCCGAGCGCCACGCCGTTCACGCCGTCCTTCATCGCGCGTCACCTCCCTTGCGGGCACGCTGGTCCCGCTGCCACAGCATGTAGGCGACCATGGTGAGTGCGGTGGATATCAGCACCCACAGCATTTGGTACCAGTAGAAGAACGGGATGCCGGCGAAGAGCGGTTCGACCTTCGCGTACGAACTCACCCAGAGCATCGCCACGAACGGGGCGAGAAGGCAGAGCGCGATCACCACCCTCAGGGGGGTGATGGTCGGTTGTTTCCCTTGTGTCGCTTCTGACATGGCAATTCCGTCCCCTCGCTGATCACCTCGGTAATGCTGGGGAAATCTAGGGGACGGTTTCATTGCTGGGAACCCCTGTCCGCATAACGGAACCGCTTCTTCAGAGCCAACCCTCCTTTGCCGCCCGCACGCCCGCCTCGAACCGGCTGCGCGCGCCGAGGCGGTTCATCAGGTCCGAACTCATCCGCCGGACGGTCCGCAGCGAGATCCCGAGCCGTCGCGCCGCGACGTCGTCGGTACAGCCGATGCCGAGGAGCAGGAGCAACTCCCTTTCCTGCGGCGAGAGGTCGTGAGCGTCACGGCGCGGGGCCTCGCCGAACGGGGTGCCCGATTCCCACAGCCGGTCGAAGAGCACCACCAGCGCGTGGACCAGGCCGGGGCTGCGCACTTCGAGGGCGCCCGCGCGTCCGTCCCGCGGGTCGACCGGGACGAGCGCCGCCTCGCGGTCGACGACCACCATGAGCATCGGGACGACGGGGACGGTCCGTGCCTCGCCGCCGAGGTCGCGGTACCAGCGCACGTAGTCGACGGTCGGCGGGTCGTTGCGGAGGCTCTCCTGGTAGATCGACCGGATCCGCACCCCGCGTTCCAGGGCGAGTCGGTCGAGCGGCCGGCTCGCGTCCATGGTGTCGGGGAGCTGGGCCCCGCCGGTGAGCAGGGAGAGGCATTCGGTACGGGCGTTGGCGGCCAGGTCCTCAAGGCGCTCGCGGACCCGGTCGAGGCCGGTGATGCGGTCCACGACGTCGTACCGGACACCGGCTCCGGGGCCGTCGCCGTACGAGGCGAGGAGGCCGGCCACCGTGCGGCCCGCCTGCTCGAACCGGCGTCTGTTCCTGCCCAGTTCGGCCTCGGCCCGGGCGAGCAGGAAGGAGAACCCGACGTCCGGAGTGAGGGGTTCGGCCGTTCCCGAGAGGTCGTCGAAGAGGACGAGACCCAGGTCCGCGAGGTGGGCGAGCGACTCCCGGACCTCGGGTTCGGGGTGGCCGAGACCGTCCGCCAGTTCCGCCGCGGCGCACCCGGGCCGTGCCAGGAGCCGCCGGTAGACGGCCTCCGTCGGCTCCGGTATGCCGAGTGCCTCCAGCATGCGGTGTCTCCCCCCAGGGCCGGTCCGAGGCGCCGGCCGTGCCGCGAGTGATCGTAGAGGGGGACACCCATTCAGGTCTAGACCAATAAAGGTGCCGGGTCGGTCAGCCGGCCTGGTCGAGCCGCCGCCTGATCCCGTCGTCCAGCCGTACGCCCACGGCTCCCAGCGACTCCTCCAGCTGGCCCACCGAGCTCGCCCCGATCACCGGCAGGACCGGCACCCCGCCGCCCATCGCCCAGGCCAGCACCACCTGGTTCGCGGTCAGGCCCGTCTCCTTCGCGACCTCGGCGAGGACCGCGAGGCGCCGCCGCGAACCCTCGTGCCGGTACTGCTCCGGTATCTCCTTGCGCGGATCGGTGTACGCACCGGTCAGCTGCGTCGTGTACGCCACGAAGGTCAGCTCCGGCCGGGTCCCCAGATAGTCGAGCAGCTCCTCCGAGGCGTGCGGGTTCACGCCGAACTCCGCCCCCGGCCGCGGCCGCAGATACGTGTACCGCTGCTGTACGGCCGCGTAGTCCGGCACCCCGGCAGCCACCGCCGCGCCCCGCGACTCCTCGACCCGCCAGGCGGCGAAGTTGGAGCAGCCGGCCCGGCCGATCTTCCCGGCGGTCATCAGGTCGCCGAACGCGCCCATGGTCTCCGCGACCGGCGTCGTGCGGTCGTCGATGTGGGCGTAGTAGAGATCGATCCGGTCCGTGCCCAGGTTCCGCAGGCTCTCCTCCACCTGGCGGCGCAGCACCGGCGCGGAGAGACCCTCCGCGTACTCCGGCCAGGCCGAGCCGGGCGGCTCCGGCAGCGCGCCGACCTTGGTGGCGAGCACCACCTCGTCCCGCACGCCCCGGCTGCGCAGCCACCTGCCGATGACCAGCTCGCTCTCGGCGCCGGTCGCGCCGGGCTCCCAGAAGGCGTAGGTGTTCGCGGTGTCGATGAAGGTGCCGCCGGCTTCGTGGAACCGGTCGAGGACGGCGAAGGCCGCGGCTTCGTCGATCCGGGTGCCGAACGGCAGGGTGCCCAGGCAGAGGGCGCTCACTCGCGGGCCGGACGGGCCCCCGAGGGTGGTGTACTCCATGGTTCTCTCCTCGTGTGCGGAGCTCAAGGCTGTCGCCGTCGAGCACGCGCTGTCATCGAGGAGCGGGTGGCAGCCTCCGCCCGGTCACTTGGTGCCGCCGCCGCGGCCGCCCGCAGCGGCGGGCTGACCTGCGGCCCGGCCGGGGTGACACGTTCCGGCCGGGCGGAAGCTGCCAGGGTCCTGTCCGGCAGGTGGCGCCGTCTGCCCGGAGGGCCGGGCGGGACTTTCCGGACAGGGCCCAGGGTCGGGTCAGCCGTTGGGGCGCTGGAGGCGGGCGACGAACTTGTACCGGTCGCCGCGGTAGACCGAGCGCACCCATTCGACCGGCTCGCCCTGGCCGTCGAGGGAGTGGCGGGAGAGCATCAGCATCGGCAGGCCGACGTCCGTGCCGAGCAGCCCGGCCTCGCGCGGGGTGGCGAGGGAGGTCTCGATGGTCTCCTCGGCCTCGGCGAGGTGCACGTCGTACACCTCGGCGAGGGCGGTGTAGAGGGACGTGTACTTCACCAGGGACCGGCGCAGCGCGGGGAAGCGCTTCGCCGACAGGTGGGTGGTCTCGATGGCCATCGGCTCGCCGCTCGCGAGCCGCAGCCGCTCGATGCGCAGGACGCGCCCGCCGGTGGAGATGTCGAGCAGCCCGGCGAGGGTGTCGTCCGCGGTGACGTACCCGATGTCGAGGAGCTGGGAGGTCGGTTCGAGGCCCTGGGCCCGCATGTCCTCGGTGTACGAGGTGAGCTGCAGGGCCTGGGAGACCTTGGGCTTGGCGACGAAGGTGCCCTTGCCCTGGATGCGCTCCAGGCGCCCCTCGACGACCAGCTCCTGAAGGGCCTGGCGCACGGTGGTCCGCGAGGTGTCGAACTCGGCGGCCAGGGTCCGCTCCGGCGGCACCGGCGTGCCGGGCGGGAGGGTCTCCGTCATGTCGAGCAGGTGACGCTTCAGCCGGTAGTACTTGGGCACGCGCGCGGTGCGGGTGACTGCCCCGCCCTCTGTCTCTGTGCCGCCCGCGTCCGTGGCCATGGCCTGCCTTCCCGACTCCTGTGCTGCTGCCGTCACCGGCTCCTCCGTCTGTCGCGGCTCACATGGTGGCACGCTTCGTGTGCCCTCACCGTTTCTCCTGCCGATATGTGCCGGTTCGGCGAGGAGGAGTCGTTCCCTGCCTCTTATACACCGAGGAGTCCCTCGTTGGTCTAGGCCATTCAGGCCGAGAGGTGCGGGTCACTTCCAGGGTCCTCCACCCGCCCCCCGAGGGCCTTGCCGGGGCGAGGTGTCGGTCCGATAACGGACGCCACTACCCGTCTTACACACTCTTGACACCCCAAAAGGTCTAGGCCAAGCTCCGGGTACTGGTCTAAACCATTAAAGACCAGGTCCCAGCCCCACGAGCACTACCCGACGTATGTCTTCGCGCGGTGGGCAGGGGTTGCAGGCATCCCTGAGGAGGGTGGCGTGAAGCGCAAGCTCATCGCGGCGATCGGCGTCGCGGGCATGATGGTTTCGATCGCGGCGTGTGGGGGCTCCGACAAGTCCGGAGACAACGCCGGCGGCGACGCCAAGGAGCTCACCGTCTGGCTGACGGTGGACGCCCAGAACAACTGGCCCGAGCTGGTCAAGGCCGCCGACGACGCGGTGACCAAGAAGCACCCGGGCATCAAGATCAAGCACGAGTACTACGGCTGGCCGGACAAGAACACCAAGCTCGACGCGGTGCTCGCCACGGACAAGGCCCCGGATGTTGTCGAAATGGGCAACACCGAGATGATCAGCTACATGGCCAAGGGTGCCTTCGCCGAGGTCGACGCGTCGAAGTTCGAGAACTCCGACAAGTGGCTCGACGCCCTCAAGGACTCGGTCACCTACAACGGCAAGACCTACGGCGTCCCCTACTACGCCGGTGGCCGCGTCGGCACCTGGCGCAAGGACGTCGCCGCCGAGGCGGGCGTCAAGGCCGCCCCGAAGACCTGGGCCGAGCTGACCGCCGCCCTCGACGCCATCCAGGCCAAGAAGGGCGACAAGTTCAGCGCCTGGTACCAGCCGTCGCCCGACTGGTACGCCGCGATGTCCTTCGTCTTCGACGCCGGCGGCTCCATCGCCAAGCAGGACGGCGAGACCTGGAAGGCGAACCTCTCCTCGCCCGAGTCCGTCAAGGGCCTCACCGAGTACAAGAACATCCTCGACAAGTACATGCACGGCGACAAGACGAAGGACGAGTCCGACCGTCCCGTCGTCTTCGGCCAGGGCAAGTCCGCCACCATCTTCGCCGCCGGCTGGGAGGGCGCCACCGCCGCCGACCCGAAGTCCGACAAGGTCGGCGGGCTGAAGGACAAGCTCGAGAACTTCGTGATGCCCGGCCCGTCCGGCAAGCCCCTCCCGGTCTTCCTCGGCGGCTCCGACCTGGCCATCCCGGTCAAGTCCAAGGCGCAGGGCGTCGCCGGCGAGTGGATCGCCGCCTTCACCGGCGCCGAGGGCCAGAAGGGCCTCATCGCCAAGGGCAACCTGCCCAACAACAAGGCCGACCTCGCCCCGCTGAAGAGCGACCCGGCCACCGCCGTCCCGGCCACCGCCGCCGAGTCGAGCTACTTCGTCCCGACCGCTCCGGGCTGGGGCCAGGTCGAGAAGGCCCAGATCCTCAAGACGATGCTCATCGACATCGCCAAGGGCAAGTCCGTCGAGGAGGCCGCCAAGACGGCCGACGCCGCGATCGACAAGGTCATCAACACCAAGTGACCTACGGGCAGGGCCCCGTCACCGTGACGGGGCCCTGCCGCCCGTACCACGAGAGGGATCGCTGAGGAGCACGGGATGAGTGCCGCAGACACAACCACCGCGAAGCTGCCGCCGGTGCGGCAATCGCCACCCTCCGGCTCCGCAGCCGGTGGCCCGGGGAAGCCCGGCAAGAAGAACGGCGGGGCAGGCGTCCCATGGCTGCTGCTCGCGCCATGTCTCCTCGTCCTGCTCCTGGTGCTGGGCTACCCGCTGGTCCGCCTGGTCGCCCTCTCGTTCCAGAAGTTCGGCCAGCCCCAGCTGTGGGGCTTCCAGGAAGCGGAGTCGGCCGGCTTCGACAACTTCACCAAGATCCTCACCGACGGTGAGTTCTGGGCCGTCGTCCTGCGCACCGTGATCTTCGCGGCCGGCGCCGTGATCGTCACCATGGTCCTCGGCATGATGATCGCCCTGCTGCTCCAGCGCGTCTCGGGCTGGGTCAAGGCGCTGATCAACATCGTGCTCGTGGCGAGCTGGGGCATGCCCATCATCGTCGCCACCGCCATCTTCAAGTGGCTCTTCGACGCCGACTACGGCGTGCTGAACTGGCTGCTCAGCCGCATCCCCGGCGTCGACATGATCGGCCACAACTGGTTCGCCAGCGGCCCCCAGGGCCTCGCCGTGATCATGCTGCTGGTCGTCTGGGGCGCCGTCCCCTTCGTGGTGATCACCCTGAGCGCCGGCCTCACACAGGTCCCCAAGGAGCTCGAAGAGGCCGCCCGCCTGGACGGAGCCGGCGCCTGGGGCGTCTTCCGCTTCGTCACCCTGCCCATCCTCAAGCCCATCATCGTCATGCTGACCACGCTGTCGGTGATCTGGGACATGGGCGTCTTCCCGCAGGTCTACGTGATGCGCAACGGCCACCCGGAGCCCGAGTTCCAGCTGCTCACCACGTACTCCTTCGACCGGGCGTTCGTCGTCAACGACTACGGCACCGGCTCCGCGATCGCGCTCGTCACGGTCCTGCTGCTGCTCGGCGTCGTCGCCGTCTACATGCGCCAGATGCTCAAGATCGGAGATGTGGAGTGAGCGCCGCCAACGCCACGGCAGCCCCGGCCAAGTCGCCGGCGCCGGCCGTCACCCACCGCCGCAAGTCCAAGCTCGGCTGGAACCTCCTCGGCCTGCTCGTCGTCCTCACCGCCGGCTTCCCGGTCTACTGGATGATCAACACGGCCTTCAAGCCGGCCAAGGACGCGATCGACCCGGACCCGCACTTCTTCCCGTCGACCTTCACGCTGGAGAACTTCAAGCGTGCCCTCGAGATCGCGGACTTCTGGGGCCCGGTCCTCCGCAGCCTCGTCGTCTCGCTCGTCGTGGTCGTCATCGGCATCGCGGTCGGCCTGCTCGCCGCCCTCGCGATCTCCCGCTTCGCCTTCCGCGGCCGCAAGATCGTGATCGTCGGCATCCTCGCGGTCCAGATGGTCCCGCTGGTCGCCATGATCATCCCGGTCTTCCTGCTCCTCAACGACCTCGGTCAGTACGACAGGCTCACCGGCCTGATCATCACCTACCTGACCTTCATCCTCCCCTTCACGGTGTGGACGCTGCGCGGCTTCATCGTCAACATCCCGAAGGAGCTGGAGGAGGCCGCCATGGTCGACGGCTGCACCCGCACCGGCGCCTTCGTCCGGGTCGTCTTCCCGCTGCTCGCGCCCGGCATGGTCGCCACCTCGGTCTACGGCTTCATCCAGGCGTGGAACGAGTACCTCTACGCCCTGATGCTGATGAGCCAGCAGAACCAGACGGCCACCGTCTGGCTCAGCAACTTCATCACCAAGAACGGCACCGAGTACGCCCCCATGATGGCCGGCTCCACCATGATGGCCGTCCCCATCGTGATCCTCTTCCTGCTCGTCCAGCGCAAGATGGCCGCCGGCCTGACCGCCGGCGCGGTGAAGGGATAACCGAGCCCCATGACCACTCTCGTACACGGCTCGGACACCCTGACGCGTGACGCGCTCACGGTCCTCCAGCCCGGCTTCGTCGGCACCACCGCGCCCGACTGGCTGCTCCGCCGCATCGGCGAGGGCCTGTCGTCGGTCGGCCTCTTCGGCCGGAACATCGTCACCCCCGGGCAGCTCGCCGCGCTCACGGCGCAGCTGAGGGCCGAGCGGGACGACGTCCTCGTCGCCATCGACGAGGAGGGCGGGGACGTGACCCGCCTGGAGGTCAAGGAAGGCTCCTCCTTCCCCGGCAACTACGCCCTGGGCAGCGTCGACGACGTCGAGCTCACCCGGGCCGTGGCCCGCGAGCTGGGCCGCAGGCTCGCCCGGTGCGGCGTCGACCTGAACTGGGCGCCCTCCGCCGACGTCAACTCCAACGTCGAGAACCCGGTCATCGGCGTCCGGTCCTTCGGGCCGGACCCGGACCTGGTCGCCCGGCACACCGTGGCGTACGTCGACGGCCTCCAGGGCGTCGGGGTCGCGGCCTGCACGAAGCACTTCCCCGGACACGGCGACACCAACGTGGATTCCCACGACGCGCTGCCCCGGATCGATGTGGACCTCGCCACACTGCACGCCCGTGAGCTGGTACCTTTCCGCGCCGCCATCGCCGCGGGTACCAAAGCGGTCATGAGCGCGCATATTCTGCTGTCCGCGCTCGACCCTCACCGTCCGGCCACCCTGAGCCCGCAGATCCTCACCGGTCTGCTGCGCCAGGAGCTGGGCTTCGAGGGGCTGATCGTCACCGACGGCATGGAGATGCAGGCCGTCGCGGCGACGTACGGCATCGAGCGCGGATCCGTCCTCGCGATCGCCGCGGGCGCCGACGCCATCTGCGTCGGCGGCGGGCTGTGCGACGAGGACACCGTGCTGCGGCTGCGCGACGCGCTGGTCAGTGCGGTACGGACCGGTGAACTGCCCGAGGAGCGGCTGGCCGACGCCGCGGCGCGCGTGCGCGCCCTGGCGGCCTGGACCCAGGCGCACCGGGCGAGGGGCGGGGCTGAGACGGTGCCGGGCGCGGCAGTGCAGGAGGGGACCGCGCCCGGCACCGACATCGGACTCGTCGCGGCCCGCCGGGCCCTCAAGGTGACCCGGGGGGAGCGGCCCCACACGCCGATGACCGGCGCTCCCTTCGTGGCCTCCTTCACGCCCGTCGCGAACTTCGCGGTCGGCGACGAGACGCCCTGGGGCATCGCCGCGGAACTGGAGCGACTGCTGCCCGGCACGGAGACCGGCTCGTACGACGAGTCGTCCGCCGTGGACGAGGTCCTCGCAACCGCGGGGGAGCGGCGGATCGTGGCGGTCGTCCGGGACGTCCACCGGTACCCGTGGATGACCGCGGCCCTGGACCGTCTCCTCGCGGCCCGCCCCGACACCGTCGTGGTCGAGATGGGCCTCAACGAGGCGGAGCCCCGCGGGGCGCTGCACATCGCCACGCACGGCGCGGCCCGGGTCTGCGGTCGCGCGGCCGCCGAGGCCGTCGTGGGAACCGGCGCCTGAGCGCCGGCTCCGACTCCTGTACGCGAAGGGGCCCGGCACCTGAACAGGTGCCGGGCCCCTTCGCGTGAGCGGGGAAGCCGGGCGGTTCAGATGCCCTGCCAGTCGGGCTTGGCGGCGAACGTCTGGCGGAAGTACTCCGCGAGCTTCAGCTTGGACGCGGCGGCCTCGTCGACGACGACCGTGGCGTGCGGGTGCAGCTGGAGCGCGGAGGCGGGCACCAGCGCCGACACCGGGCCCTCGACGGTCTGCGCGACGGCCTCGGCCTTGCCCTCGCCGGTGGCCAGCAGCACCAGGTGGCGGGCTTCCAGGATGGTCCCGATGCCCTGGGTGATGACGTGGTGCGGCACCTGCTCGATGTCGTCGTCGAAGAAGCGCGCGTTGTCCACCCGGGTCTGCTCGGTGAGCGTCTTGATCCGGGTGCGGGAGGCGAGCGAGGAGCACGGCTCGTTGAAGCCGATGTGCCCGTCGGTGCCGATCCCGAGGATCTGCAGGTCCACACCGCCGGCCTCGGCCAGCGCCTTGTCGTAGGCCTCGCAGGCCGCCTGGACGTCCTCGGCGGAGCCGTCGGGGCCCATGAAGGCGTCCTGGGAGAGGCCGAGCGGCTCGACGACCTGGCGGAGCACGGTGGAGCGGTACGACTCCGGGTGCCCGGCGGGCAGGCCCACGTACTCGTCCAGCTGGGCGATCCGGGCCCGCGAGGGGTCCACGGAACCGGCCGTGACCTGGGCGACGAGGGCGTCGTAGATCGGGATCGGAGTCGAACCCGTGGCCACGCCGAGCAGCGCGTCGGGCTTGCGGCGCAGGAGGTCGGCGATGCCGTCCGCGATGAGCTCGCCGCCCGCCTTGGCGTCCTTGACGATGACAACTTCCACGCTGTGCCTGCCGATCTGGTGAGGGGCTGGTGAGGAGCCGTGTGGTATAGACCAATCA
The DNA here is from genome assembly GCF_000716445.1 of Streptomyces wedmorensis. Classification (GTDB taxonomy): domain Bacteria; phylum Actinomycetota; class Actinomycetes; order Streptomycetales; family Streptomycetaceae; genus Streptomyces; species Streptomyces wedmorensis. The sequence continues at coordinate 27,381 of NZ_JNWK01000003.1, read as the reverse complement.
AAGGCCAAATCTAGCAGAGGAGAGGCCTTCTCCTCATGCCGTTCCACCCCACGGACGACCGCCGCCTCCATCGTCGGACGCACCCGACCCCCCAGCCACTCGACATCGCGTACGCGATGGGGGTGCGGCGTGGCCGCCGCCCGGCTCGGCCGCTGGAGACGTTGATGATCCGGCCCCGGAACGGGCCCGGTGGGGGAGGGTGGGGGCCTCGGAACGGGCCCGGAAATACCCGCGGGCCGCGGCGCCTGACGGGACCCTCAGCCCGTCCGGCACCGCAGCCCGGAGTTGCCCGGCCGGGGGTGTGCGGTCCCTCGGCCGTTGTGGGAGGTCTCGACGCAGTCAGGGCAGAGAGCGTCGGGTACCTCGTTCCACCCTCCTGTGCGGGGAGGATGGAGGCTTGGTTGCGTTCATTGTGGACTAGACCATTCTTGTCTGTCCATCCATGAGAACGCGGTGCTTCCGGGCCCATCCTCCAACACGGAAGCCCGGAGATCCAGGTTCACCGCCCCTGAATTCCGCAGGTACGCTCGCATCGTGCCCTCCATGAACGACCTCGTGCGCCAGCACACCGCCCTGAGCGACTCCGACCTCGAGTGGCTCCACCTGCTGGTGTCGGAGTGGCAGCTGCTCTCCGACCTCTCCTTCGCCGACCTCGTCCTCTGGGTCCCGACCCTCGACGGCACGCGGTACGTCTCCGTCGCCCAGATGCGGCCGAACACCGGCCCCACCTCCTACCAGGACGACATGGTCGGCCACCTGGTCCCGCGCGGCCGCCGCCCGCTGCTCGACGCCGCGCTCGACGAGGGCCGGATCGTCCGCGAGGGCGACCCCGAGTGGCGCGAGGAGGTCCCGGTGCGGGTCGAGTCCATCCCCGTGCGCCGCGAGGGCCGGGTCCTCGGCGTCATCGCCCGCAACACCAACCTGCTGACCGTCCGCACCCCCTCCCGACTGGAGCTCACCTACCTCCAGTCGGCCTCCGACCTCGCCCAGATGATCGCGGCCGGGTCCTTCCCCTTCCCGGGCGAGCAGGTCGACATGGACTCCTCGCCCCGGGCCGGCGACGGCCTCGTCCGCCTCGACGCGGAGGGCATCGTCCAGTACGCCTCGCCCAACGCCCTCTCCGCGTACCACCGCCTCGGCCTCGCCGCCGACCTCGTCGGCCAGCACCTCGGCCAGATCACCGCCGAACTCGCCCCCTCCCGGGGGCCGGTGGACGAGGCCCTGGTCACCCTCGCCTCCGGCTACGCGCCGCGCGAGTTCGAGGTCGAGGGCAACGGCGGGGTCATCCAGCTGCGGGCCATCCCGCTGAAGCCCAAGGGCACCCGCATCGGTTCGCTCGTCCTGCTCCGCGACGTCACCGAACTCCGCCGCCGCGAGCGCGAGTTGATCACCAAGGACGCCACCATCCGGGAGATCCACCACCGGGTGAAGAACAACCTCCAGACGGTGGCCGCCCTGCTGCGGCTCCAGTCCCGCCGGATGGACTCCGAGAGCGGCCGCGAGGCGCTCAACGAGGCCGTGCGGCGCGTCGGTTCGATCGCCATCGTCCATGAGACGCTGTCCCAGAACCTGGACGAGCGCGTGGAGTTCGACGAGATCGCCGACCGGGTGATCGCGATGGTCGCCGAGATCTCCCCGGGCAAGGTCACCTGCCGGCGCACCGGCCGCTTCGGCATCCTCGACGCCGAGGTCGCGACCCCGCTGTCGATGGTCCTGACCGAGATCCTGCAGAACGCGCTGGAGCACGCCTTCTCGCAGGGCGAGCAGGGCACGGTCGAAGTGGCCGCCGTGCGCGGTGAGCCCAGGGCCGATGCCCGACTCCTGATCACCGTCCAGGACGACGGCTGCGGTCTGCCCGAGGGCTTCGACCCGCAGCGGGCCGGCAACCTCGGTCTCCAGATCGTACGGACCCTGGTGGAAGGGGAGTTGGGCGGTTCCTTCGACATGCTCCCGGGTGCCGAGCGCGGTACGAAGGTGGTCCTCGACATCCCGGTGCAGCCGCAGAAGTAGCCGCCGCGGAGAACGGGTCGCGGAAACCGGCGGCCGCCGAAGCGGCCGTACGCGCGCGGACACAGCAGCGAGCCCCGACCGAAGGAATCGGCCGGGGCTCGAATGCTGTGGGTTACTGCTGCGCGCTGCGGCTCAAGGGCGGTGATTGCATACGCGACGTATGCGCCGCCGGCCTCAGGCTGTCGGTGGGCGTCAGGCGCTGGCGTTACGCGCCCGGTTGCGAGCGGCACGGCGCTTCATCGCGCGGCGCTCGTCCTCGCTGAGGCCACCCCAGACGCCGGAGTCCTGGCCGGACTCGAGCGCCCACTGCAGGCACTGCTCCATGACGGGGCAGCGGCGGCAGACGGCCTTGGCTTCCTCGATCTGCAGCAGCGCAGGACCGGTGTTGCCGATGGGGAAGAACAGCTCGGGGTCTTCCTCACGACAAACGGCGTTGTGACGCCAGTCCATGGCTGCTACCTCTCTCAGTGTTACGTGCCAGTTGCTTGTGAATGTGAACGCTTTCACGAATCCCTCCGCAAGGGAAGGGCCGACTGCCAGGTGAACTGGTGTGGTCCTGATTGCGAGGAGGGGTTCTGGCTCTCAGTGGAGGCCGGTCTTGCGGGCCGTCCCGATCGCCAAGAAGAGACTCCCAAACCCCAGCAACGGATACAACCCCTTCCGGAAAGTTTTTTTTGATTCCTCGGTGTCGGCTAGGTCACAGCCGTACTTCTAAGGGGTGGATGCGCGCCTAAACGTTCGAGTGAAAGGACTTTGGGCCCTTCCACTCACACAATCACACGCAGTGCACGGCGTACGCCTGTGAACGTCACGCTCGTACGCAGTCCCAGGTGGTCTCCGTCCATCTGCAGGGGGAGGGGGACCTTCGAATGCAAGGTGAAGTCGGTCAGGTCGTGCAGAGTCACGGCGTGCTTGCCCCGCGGACCCCGCTCCGGGGTCGAGGTGAGCAGCTGGGTGGCGTAACGGGCCACCGCCGGAGTGGAGAGACGGCTCAGCCCGAGCACGTCGAGCGCGGTCTCGAAGGAAGCCTCCGGGGACGCGTACACCGGACGATTGCCCAGGTAGGTCCAGGGGGAGGTGTTGCAGATTATGGAGAGGACCAGGTCCTCGACCGGCTCCGCACCCGGGCGCTCCAGGGTGATCGTGCCGTGCCGCCGGTGCGGTTCCTCCAGGAACTGACGCGCCACCTGGCGCAGATAGAGGGCGTGCGTGGATCTCTTCCCGCGCTCCCGCTGCTGTTCGACCCGGCCGACGACGCCCGCGTCGAATCCGAGCCCGGCGCAGAAGGTGAACCAGCGGGACGGCACCGCCTCGTCCTCGGTGCCCGGCGTCCCCGAGGCGAGACCGAGGCTCACCGTGCGTGCCCGGCGCTCGCGCAGCGCGTCGAGCAGGGCGCCGGTCGCCTCCACGGCGTCGTTCGGCAGGCCGAGCGCGCGGGCGAAGACGTTGGTCGAGCCGCCCGGGACCACCGCGAGGCCCGGCAGCCGGTCGGGATCGGGCCCGTCGTGCAGCAGCCCGTTCACCACCTCGTTCACCGTGCCGTCGCCGCCGAGGGCCACGACCAGGTCGATGTTGCCCGCGTCGGCGGCACGCCTGCCCAGGTCGCGTGCGTGGCCGCGGTACTCGGTGGTGACCGCCTCCAGCTTCATCTCGCTCGCCAGCGCGTGGATGAGCACGTCACGGGTGCGGGCACTGGTGGTGGTGGCTGCCGGGTTGACCACGAGAAGTGCGCGCATGAGCGCCAGGGTACCTACCCGGCGGTACCCCGGCCCAGCCCGGCCGTGCTCCGGCGACCCGCACCCGGCCCGTCCGGGAGCCGGTCCCGCCCGGCTACCCTGCCTTCCATGAGCAGCACGGAGCAGACCCCGCGACCCACCCGTCTCACCGCGGCGGCGGCCGTGGCCGGCATCGAGGCCCTCGGGCTCCTCGCCGGGGGCGTGTACATGCTGGTGCACGCCCTGACCGAGAAGACCGGTGACCTCACCGGGGCGCTGACCGGCGCGGTGACGCTCGTCGCACTCGGCCTGATCCCGCTCGCCGCGGCCCGCGGGCTCTGGCTGCGCCGCTCCTGGAGCCGCGGTCCGGCCGTCATCACCCAGATCCTGGCGCTGCCGGTCGCCTGGCAGATGCTCCAGGCGGACAGCGCGATGATCCCGGCCGGCGTCGTCCTCGCGATCCTGGCGGCCACCGGGCTCGTCCTCCTGGTGAACCCGGCCACGACCGAGGCGCTCGGCATCCGGCGCCCCGGTCAGGAAGCCTGACCTACTCCTCCACGAGAAGCTTCTCCCGCAGCGACGCCAGGGTCCGAGCCAGCAGCCGGGACACGTGCATCTGCGAGATGCCGACCTCCTGCGCGATCTGCGACTGGGTCATGTTCCCGAAGAAGCGCAGCAGCAGGATCCGCTTCTCCCGGGGCGGCAGGTCCTCCAGGAGCGGCTTGAGCGACTCGCGGTACTCGACCCCCTCAAGGGCCTCGTCCTCCGCGCCCAGGGTGTCGGCCACCGCCGGCGACTCGTCGTCCGTGTCGGGGACGTCGAGGGAGAGCGTCGAGTAGGCGTTCGCCGACTCCAGGCCCTCCAGGACCTCCTCCTCCGAGATCCCGAGCCGCTCGGCCAGCTCGTGCACCGTCGGCGAGCGGCCGTGCTGCTGGGACAGCTCCGCCGTCGCCGTGGTGAGCGAGAGCCGCAGCTCCTGGAGCCGGCGCGGCACCCGGACCGCCCAGCCCTTGTCACGGAAGTGGCGCTTGATCTCACCGACGACCGTGGGCGTCGCGTACGTCGAGAACTCGACCCCGCGGTCCGGGTCGAACCGGTCGACCGACTTGATCAGGCCGATGGTCGCGACCTGCGTCAGGTCGTCCAGCGGCTCGCCGCGGTTGCGGAAGCGCCGTGCCAGGTGCTCCACCAGCGGCAGGTGCATCCGGACCAGGCGGTTGCGGAGCTCCGCCTTCTCGGGGGAGCCCTCCGGCAGCTCGCGGAGCTCGAAGAAGAGGGCGCGGGCGCCGCTCCGGTCGTGCGGGTCGGGGACGGCGCGGTCGTCCGGGAGCTCGTCGGCCCCGTCCGTCTCGGCGGCTTGCTCGGCCGTCTCCACGACCCCGGCCGCACCGCTCCCGGCCTGCTCGCTGCTGGGCCCCCCGGGCGTCCCGGGGGCCTCCGGGACACCTGGGGCCCCCGGAACCTCGTGGTGCTGCTCGTGCTCGCTCATCTGGTCCGCCCGCTCCATAGCGACCTCATGCGGCCGCGCCTGCTGCTCAGGGATGCCGGCCGTCGCGTCCCCGCTCCTCACGCCGGGCCTGGCCCCGCGCCGCGCTGTTTGTACAGGCTGATCGAGACCGTACGGTCATCGGCCACCGACGACTCCACCTTTCCGGCCAGTGCCGACAGCACCGTCCAGGCGAAGGTGTCCCGCTCGGGCGCCCGGCCGTCCGTGGTGGGGGCGGACACCGTCACGTCCAGGGAGTCGTCGACCAGCCGGAAGACACAGCTGAGGACGGACCCCGGCACGGCCTGCTGGAGCAGAATGGCGCAGGCCTCGTCGACCGCGATCCGCAAGTCCTCGATCTCGTCGAGGGTGAAGTCCAAGCGCGCCGCGAGGCCGGCCGTGGCCGTACGCAGCACGGACAGATAGGCACCCGCAGCGGGCAGCCGGACTTCCACGAAGTCCTGGGTCCCGGGCTCGCCTGCGATCTGGGACACCCTCACCTCCAAGGTGGCACAAGCTCATTCGGGGTCCGGGGGAGAAACCCCGGACCGGGCGGTACGCAGGGGGCTGCGCGGTCCGCCGTGACGCTATCGCGATCCGTCCCGCCGTGTCGCCGTGAGCCCCCCGGCCCCCGATCACGCTCGTCACCCATGGTAGGCCCATGGGCGCGGACGGTGGGCAGAGGTCTGCGGGGGCCGAAAACGAGCGACCGGCGGAGGGAGGACGTACCCAACCCCGAGGCGGTCGAACCGCGTCCGGACCGAACCGTGTCCCGACCCGAACGGCCCGGACGGCCGGGACGGGCCCAGGGCCCACGGCCACGGCCCACCGCCGGACGGTCGGCACCGGACCGCGACCCGGCGCGGGCCGTCAGACGATCGACCCGTCGACGAAGCACCAGCGCCAGGCCTCGCCCGGTTCGAAGGTCCGCATCACCGGGTGGCCGGTCGAGGAGAAGTGCCCCGTCGCGTGCCGCCCCGCCGAGGAGTCGCAGCAGCCCACGTGACCGCAGCTCAGGCAGAGCCGCAGCTGGACCGGGTGCGTGCCGTCCGCCAGGCACTCGGGGCAGGTCTCGGCCAGCGGCACCGGTTCGGGGCGCGGCATTTCGGCTACGTGAGGGCACTCGCTCATGATGGCCAGGTTACGTGGCGGCACGAATCGGGGACGGGCATGGACGCACTGCAGCTGGTGGCACTGGTGGCGGCGAGCACCGCCATCGCGGGGTTCGCCCGCAGGACACCCGTACCCGCCCCCCTGCTCCTGGTCGCCGTCGGCCTCGCCGCCTCGTACGTCCCGGGGATGCCGGACTACACGCTCGACCCGCACATCGTGCTGCCGCTGATCCTGCCCCCGCTCCTCTACACGGCCGCCCTCGAGTCCTCGTACCTCGACCTGCGGGCCAACATCCGCCCCGTCGCCCTGCTCTCCGTCGGATACGTCCTCTTCGCCACCGTGGCCGTGGGCTGGCTCGCGTACGTCCTCGTGCCCGACCTGCCGCTGACCGCTGCGCTGGTGCTCGGAGCGGTGATCGCCCCGCCGGACGCGGTGGCCGCCACCGCCATCGCCCGGAAGCTCGGCCTGCCGCACCGGATCACCACGATCCTCCAGGGCGAGTCCCTGGTGAACGACGCCACCGCGATCACCGCGTACAAGGTCGCCCTCGCGGCGGCCGTCGGCGAGGGCATCAGCTGGGCCGGCGGCCTCGGGGAGTTCGCGCTCGCGGCGATCGGCGGCATCAGCGTCGGCCTCGTCCTGATGGTCCCCATCCACTGGCTCCGCTGCCGCCTGGGCGAGGCCCTCCTCCAGAACACCCTCTCCCTCCTCATCCCGTTCGTCGCCTACGCGGCGGCCGAGGAGGTCGGCGCCTCGGGAGTCCTCGCGGTCGTCGTGGTCGGACTCTTCCTCGGCCACCGGGCCTACCAGGTCGACTTCGCCACCCGGCTCCAGGAGGAGGCCGTCTGGAAGATGGTCGCCTTCGTGCTCGAGTCCGCCGTCTTCGCCCTGATCGGCCTCCAGCTGCCGTACGTCGTCCAGGGCCTCGGGCAGTACGGCATCGGCGAGGCGGCCTGGTACGCCGTCGGGGTCTTCGTCGCCGTGGTGCTCGTCCGGTTCGTCTGGGTCTACCCGGCGACCTTCCTGCCCCGGTGGCTCTCCGGCCGGGTCAGGGAACGGGAACCGGGGGTCGACTGGAAGGCGCCCCTCGTCGTCGGCTGGGCCGGCATGCGCGGAGTGGTCTCCCTCGCCATCGCCTTCTCCATCCCCGTCGTCACCGACGGCGTGGAGTTCCCCGCCCGCAACCTCGTCCTCTTCCTCACCTTCACCACCGTCATCGGCACCCTCGTGGTGCAGGGCCTCACCCTGCCGCCGCTCATCCGCTTCCTGAAACTCCCCGGACGGGACGCGTACGCCGAGACGCTGGCCGAGGCGCAGGCCCAGAGCGAGGCCTCCCGGGCGGCCGAGGAACGCCTCGACGAACTCCTCGCCGACGAGCGCAACGCCCTGCCGCAGCCCCTCGCCGACCGGCTGCGCACCGTCCTGGAACGCCGCCGCAACTCCGTGTGGGAGCGGCTCGGCGCGGTCAACGAGATCACCGGCGAGACCGCGGACGACACCTACCGGCGGCTCTCGCGCGAGATGATCGACGCCGAGCGCGAGGTCTTCGTACAGCTGCGCGACGCGCGCCGGATCGACGACGAGATGATGCGGATCCTGCTCCGCCGCCTCGACCTGGAGGAGGCGGCCGCCTACCGGGAGACCGACTAGGGCCTGTCCGGCGGATCATGGCCGGGTCCGCGGGGTCCGGGCGGTCAGGGACGTACGGGATCCACGGGCTCCGGTGCTCCCGTCACGACCGCCGCCACCCTGCTGCCCGCCGGGAACGCGCCCTCCTCGGCGAGGGTGACGAGGCCGTACAGCATTTTGGCCACATACAGCCGCTCGATGGCGAGTCCGTGCCGCGCCTCGAAGTCCCGTGCGAACGCCTCCAGGGCGGGGGACGTGCGCGCGTAGCCCCCGCAGTGGAAGCGGTCGTCGAGGGCCCAGTCGCCGCGCGGACCGCCGAACGCCGCCTCCTGGAGGGCCCGCACCTCGCCGCCGAGGAAGCCGCCCTTCAGGACCGGGACGCCCAGTGCCCGCTGTCCCGGGGCGAGCCCGGCCGCGAGCCCCGCCAAGGTGCCGCCCGTGCCGCAGGCGACCGCGACCGTGTCCGCCGTCCCGGAGAGCTCCCGCCCCAGCGCCTCGCACCCCTGGACGGCGAGTTCGTTGCTGCCGCCCTCCGGGACGACGTACGTGCCCGCGGGGGCCCGCTCCAGGAGCTTCGCGAGCGTGGCCGGGTCGTTCTTCGCGCGGTACGTGGTCCGGTCCACGAACTCCAGCCGCATCCCGTCCGCCGCGCACCGCGCGAGCGAGGGGTTGAGCGGGCGCCCGGCCAGCTCGTCGCCGCGCACGATCCCGATCGTGGGGAAGCCGAGCAGCCGGCCGGCCGCGGCCGTCGCCCGCAGGTGGTTGGAGTACGCGCCGCCGAAGGTGAGCACGGGCCGGCCGTCCGCCGCGCGCAGGTTGAGCGCGAGCTTGCGCCACTTGTTGCCCGGCAGGTCGGGGTGGATGAGGTCGTCCCGCTTGAGCAGCAGCGTCAGCCCGCGCCGGGCGAAGCGCTCGTCCTCCACCGGCTCCAGGGGCGAGGGGAGCCGGGGCCGCAGGCGGGAGAGGTCGAGCGCGTTCACCCGGCCATTCTCGCCGCCCCCTCCGCGGTCAGCGCAGCAGGTCGGCGACCCGCTCCCGCATCGAGGCCATCGTGAAGCCGCGCGGGTCGACCTTCCCCGGCTGCCACTCCAGGTGCCCGATCACCGAGCGGTGCGTCCAGCGGTGCGCCCGGCACACGGCGGCCGCCGCCTTGGCGATGGCCTCCAGCTGGACCTTGGGCCACGGGTCCACCCCGTCGCCGAGGTTCTCGCACTCGAAGCCGTAGAAATGGCGGTTGCCGTCCGTGGTGGCCTCGTCGTCCGGCGGCAGCCGCCGCTCGGCGATGACCGCCCGGAGCACCTCGTCGTCGCCGAGCCCCGCGTGGTTGGCGCGCCCGTAGCCGACGAGGTGGACCGTGCCGTCCTTGGCGATGACGCCGTGGCAGAGCGGTCCCGGCAGGGCCCGGTGGCCGTCCCGGCAGATCCGTACGGTCGCGGCGGTGCCCCGGGTCACGGTGTGGTGGATCATCACGCCGTGCACCGGGCCCCAGGGGCCCTTGTGGTTGCGGTTGTGGGTGGACCAGTCGCCGACCTGGACGACCGTCAGGCCCTCGTCGCGCAGCGCGTCGAGGAACCTGCTCGCGGTCATGGGTGAGGCCATGGCGGACTCCCTTCGGGGGACGGGTGGACCTCCGGAGTACCGGAGTCGACCCCTCCGCTGCCATCCGTTCGGACCGTGTGCGAGCCGATCCGGACAGGGCGCCAAGAGGCCCGTGGGGCTGCGCTGTTCGGATGGAAAACGCGTGACATGCCCCGAAGATCGTCGAACAGTCCCACCCGAATGTGTAATGGCGCCGACACGTTCCGTGCTGAAAGGCTTCGTCTCGCAAGTCAGTCATACGAGAGGGAGTTCCATGTCCGTTGGTTCGGTTGGCGACGACGTCCGCGCGGAGCAGCAGGCGCCGCAGCAGAGTCTCGGCACCGCCGCCGCGCGGAACCTCGCCACGACCACCAAATCGGCCCCGCAGATGCAGGAGATCACCTCCCGGTGGCTCCTGCGCGCGCTGCCGTGGGTCCAGGTGCAGGGCGGCACGTACCGGGTGAACCGGAGGCTCAGCTACTCCGTGGGTGACGGCCGGGTCACCTTCGTCCAGACCGGAGAGCGCGTCGCGGTCATCCCCGCCGAGCTCGGCGAACTCCCGGCCCTGCGCGGATTCGAGGACGAGGAAGCGCTCGCCGAACTGGCGGCCCGCTGCACCCAGCGGGAGTACGCGGCGGGCGAGGTCGTCGCCACCGCCGGCGCCCCCACCGACCGCGTGCTCCTCCTCGCGCACGGCCGGATCGAGCAGATCGGCGAGGGACCCTACGGCGACGAGGCCGTCCTCGGCGTCCTCGCCGACGGCGCCTACCTCGGCGAGTCCTCGCTGGTCCGCGAGGACGCCACCTGGGAGTGGACCGCCCGCGCCGCCACGGCCTGCACGGTCCTGGAGCTCACCCGCGGCGACGTGCGCAACCTCGCCGACCGCGCCGTCTCCCTCGCCGCCCACCTCGCCGCCGTCGCCGCCCTGCCCGACCAGCGCACCAACCACTACGGCGAGGCCGCCATCGACCTCTCCGCCGGCCACGTCGGCGAGGCCGTCGTCCCGCACACGTACGTCGACTACGACGCCTCGCCCCGCGAGTACGAGCTGAGCGTCGCCCAGACCGTGCTGAAGGTCCACAGCCGCGTCGCCGACCTCTACAACCAGCCGATGAACCAGACCGAGCAGCAGTTGCGGCTCACGGTCGAGGCCCTCCGCGAGCGCCAGGAGCACGAGCTCGTCAACAACAAGGAGTTCGGCCTCCTCTCCAACTGCGACTACGGGCAGCGGATCCAGCCGCACGACGGCGTCCCCGGCCCGGACGACATGGACGAGCTCCTCTCCCGCCGCCGGGGCTCCAAGCTCTTCCTCGCCCACCCGCGCGCCATCGCCGCCTTCGGCCGCGAGCTCAACAAGCGCGGCCTGGTGCCGGAGACCATCGACGTCAACGGCAACCGCATCCCGACCTGGCGCGGCGTCCCGATCTACCCGTGCAACAAGATCCCGGTCTCCGACGCCCGTACGACCTCGATCATCTGCATGCGCACCGGCGAGGCCGACCAGGGCGTGATCGGTCTGCACCAGACCGGCCTGCCCGACGAGATCGAGCCCAGCCTCTCCGTCCGCTTCATGGGCATCGACGAGCAGGCGATCATCTCGTACCTGGTCACGGCCTACTACTCGGCGGCGGTCCTCGTCCCGGACGCGCTCGGCGTCCTGGAGAACGTCGAGGTCAGCCGCTGGCGCTGAGTCGGCGACGCCCGGGGGGCGGGGACCGAACCCTCCCGCCCCCCGGGCGCCACCCAACTCCCCGCCGCGCACGATGCGAAGGAAGAGACCGTGACCATGACCAGAGCGGATGCCGTCACCGGCGGTCAGGGGGCCGTGCGGCTCCTGGACCAGACACGCACCGCCGTCCATCCCCAACTGCGCTCCACCGTCGAGTCCCTGCCGGGCTCCATACGGCGGGTGGCCATGTACCACTTCGGCTGGGAGCGGGCCGACGGCACCCCGGACGCGGGGCAGGCGGGCAAGGCGATCCGCCCCGCGCTCGTCCTCGCGGCCGCGCGCGCCCTCGGGGCCGAGACGGCCCAGGCGGTGAAGGCCGCGGCCGCGGTCGAGCTCGCGCACAACTTCACCCTGCTCCACGACGACATCGTCGACGAGGACCCCACCCGCCGGCACCGGCCCACCGCGTGGACCGTCTTCGGGATCCCGGACGCCCTCATGGCCGGGGACGCGATGAGCGCGCTGGCCCTGCGGCTGCTCGCCGAGGACCCGCACCCCGCCTCCGCGGCGGCGTCCGCGCGGCTCGCCGCCTGCATCATCGAACTCTGCGCCGGCCAGCAGGCCGACTGCGCCTTCGAGCAGCGCGGCCCCCGCGAGGTCTCCCTCGACGAGTGCCTGGCCATGGCCACCGCCAAGACCGGCGCCCTGCTCGGCTGCTCCTGCGCCCTCGGCGCGCTCTACGCGGGCGCGGGCGAGGAGGAGGTCGCGGCGATGGACGCGTTCGGCCGGGAGGCGGGGCTCGCCTTCCAGCTGATCGACGACCTCATCGGCATCTGGGGCGACCCGGACCGCACGGGCAAGCCGGCCGGCGCCGATCTCGCCGCCCACAAGAAGTCGCTCCCCGTCGTGGCGGCGCTCACCTCGGGCACCCCGGCCGGCGACGAGCTGGCCGAGTTGTACTCCCGTCCGGTCCTCGACGCGGCGGCGGTGCGGGCGGCGGCGGACGCGGTGGAGCGGGCCGGCGGACGCGACTGGGCGCAGGCCCAGGCGGCCGAGCGCATGGGCCGCGCCGTCGAGTACCTGGCCCAGGCGGTCCCGGACCTGGCGGCCGCGGGGGACCTGCTCGCCCTCGCGGAGTTCGTCACCCGGCGCACCCGCTGATCCCGGTCGCGGCCGGTCAGGCCTCGGGCACGATCCGGGCGACCACGGTCTCGATCAGGTCGTCCAGATCCCGGTCGCCGTGCAGGTCGGGGACCGTGAAGTGGTCGAGCAGCAGTCCGGTGAGGGCGAAGTAGAGCAGCCGGACCGTGTCCGCGTCCCCGGGCATCCCGGCGGCGAGGTGTCCGCGGATGTTCTCGTCCAGGTCGGAGCGGAGCACCTTGGTGAGCTGGGTCCGCAGTTCGGGGCGGCGGACGGCTTCGAGCCGGAGTTCGAAGAGCCCGAGGTAGCAGGTGCGCTCGGCCGCCAGACGCCGGGCGACCCAGCGCATCAGCTCCAGGACCAGCTGCCGGCCGGGTGTCGGCAGCATGGCGGTCTCCAGGGCGTCCGGGGCCGGGGTCAGCCGGACGAAGATCCGGTCGCCCACCTGGGAGAGCAGCTGGTCCCGGTCGTTGAAGTAGTTGGACGAGGTGCCGGTGGGGACCCCGGCACGTGCGTCGACCGCCCGGAAGGTCAGCCCCCGGGCGCCCTCGTCGGCCAGTACCTCGATGGCGGCATCGAGCAGTGCGGCACGGCGTTCGGGGTTCCTCGCCACGTCGGGCTCCTTTCGGGCTGGGCACGTTCTCTTCGAACATAGGGCTTGTGTAACCACTACAAGTGAAGCACTATAACTGTCGTGGTTCCGAACAGGGCCACGCCACCCGACGAAGAGGACCGGTTTGCGCAAGCTCACGTACTACATCGCCTGCACCATCGACGGCTTCATCGGCGACCCCGAGGGCGACGCCACGTCGATGTTCAAGTTCACCGAAGGCCCTTACATGGAGTGGATGGGTACCGAGTACCCCGAGACCATCCCGACGCAGGGCCGGCAGATGCTCGGGATCGACGGCGAGAACAGGCACTTCGACACGATCGTGCAGGGGATGGGGTCGTACCGGCTCGCCCTGGACATCGGCGTCACCAGCCCGTACAGCCACCTGCGCGAGTACGTCGCCACCCGCTCGACGACCGAGTCGCCCGACCCCGGCGTCGAGCTGATCGCCGACGACCTCGTCGGTCGCGTCCGCGAGCTCAAGGCCGAGGACAGCCCCCTGGACATCTACCTCTGCGGCGGCTCCACCATCGCAGGCGAGCTGATCGAGGAGATCGACGAGCTGGTCATCAAGACCTACCCGCAGGTCTACGGCACCGGCATGCCGATGTTCGGCGCCGGCTTCGAGCCCCGCGACTTCGAACTGGGCGACGTCCGCGCCTTCGACAACGGCGTACTCGTCCGTACGTACACCAGGAAGCGGTAGCGCCGACCCCACGGGGGCCGCGGCGGCGCCCACGCCGCCGGGGCGCGCCGTCCGGTGTGCCGTCCTACCCTGGAGGCATGGGTGATGATCTGCCTCGTACGACGCGGGACTCCCTGGCCGCGCCGAAGTGCCCGGCCTGCGGTCGTCCGCGTGGCGTCATGGCCACCCGGCACAAGGTCCTGGGGGCCTGGGTGCCGGAGTGGGAAGTGCAGCCCTGCCGCAACCCCGAATGCGAGCTGTACGAGGGGGCGGAAGCCGCGAGCACGCACGTGACCGGCAAGAACGGCGAGATCGGGAGAAGTCCGGCCACAGGGTGACCGGCCGCGCGCCGGAGCAGGTCATACCGCTACAGTCCGCGCATGTCATCGGAGTCGACAGAAGTCTGGACCGGTTGGTACCGGGACCGCAGCGGCGCGGAAGCGATCGTCATCACGGCCGACGGGCGGCACGTCGCCACCCGGATCAGGGGGGTCGAGTACACGGGCGAGAGTTTCGCCGTGCTGACCGCCGCCGGCGAGGGCGCGGCCGACCGGAGCGGGCACGCCCTCACCGGTTGCGTACTGGAGTGGGACCTGCCGCTCCCCGTCCTGCTGGACGGGGCCGCCCAGCAGGCCACCCTCGCCTGCCTGCTGACGCTCGGTGAGCGCGCGGACCTCAGTCTGACCCTGCACTACGGCGGCGCCGCCTTCGAGGCGTGCGTCGCCGGAGGCGACTTCGAAGGGGCGCTCGACCTCGTCCGCCGCCAACTGCCGGCCGGTGCGGAATTCGGCCGCCGCCTCCTCCAGGCGGCCTGACGGCCCGGCGGAGAACGGAACCCGAACGGAACGGCGGCGCCCCGCGCGGGGCGCCGCCGTCCGTCGTTCACGCCCCTTCGGTTCAGGGGGTCTTGAACGCGGAGGCGAGGCCGTAGCGCCACAACTGGTCGACGCGGGAGCGCTCCTGGGCGTTCGGCTGGGCGTTCTGGCACGACGTGCCGGGGCCGCCGCCCGACATCAGCTCGCTGCACGGGCCGCTGTAGTGGTCCGGGAGGCCGAGGACGTGCCCCGTCTCGTGGGCCGTCACGCGGGTGGAGTTGTACTGCTGGTTCTGCCGGTAGTCGAGGAAGATGTAGCCGTTGCCGTGCCCGTCGGTGCTGGCGTACGAACCGCGGGAGTCGTTGCCCTCGTAGTACGCGAAGTCCGGGTTGCTGCCCTCGACGAGTCGGACGTTCACCACCGAGCTGTTCCAGATCTGGGTCGAGCGGGCTATCTGGGTGCGGAACGTCGGCGCGTTGGCGGCGCTGTAGACGACCGTGACGGCGGCCGCGCCCGGGGCGGCGGCCCGCTTCTTCGCCACCGACTTCACGACGGCGTCGAAGAAGGCCTGGTTGGCCTTGGCCTCCTCGGCCGAACCGGCGTACGCCACGGTGGCGGCGCCGGCGGTCACGGCCGGGGCCGTGGCGGCCGCCGGGGCCGTACCGAGGGAGGCGGCGAGGCCGACGCCGAGGCCGGCGGTCAGCAGCGAGGTGAGGACCTTGGGGTGACGCATGGGGGGCTCCTCCTGTTGGGGTAGGAGAGAGTCTCGGGGCGGTCGGGGCGTCCGGGGATGATGCCAACCGCCGATAACCCCACCGCATCACCCCTTGCGTTCGTCCCCAACTGCCTTGGAATGCAAGGAGATTGAGCCGTTCCGGATGTCTGGTGCGACGCCCGGCCGCCGCCCTACCCTCGGGGGCATGGAGCTGGAGGTGAGACACCTGCGCG
The DNA here is from genome assembly GCF_000716445.1 of Streptomyces wedmorensis. GTDB lineage: Bacteria > Actinomycetota > Actinomycetes > Streptomycetales > Streptomycetaceae > Streptomyces > Streptomyces wedmorensis. The sequence goes on along the minus strand of NZ_JNWK01000003.1, from coordinate 11,980 downwards.
CGCTCTGCGCCATCGCGGACACGGGCAGCCTGCACAAGGCGGCGCGGCAACTCGGCATGAGCCAGCCCTCGCTGACCACCCAACTGCGCCGGATCGAGAACTCCCTGGGCGCCGAGCTGTTCTCCCGGGGCCGCACCGGCTGCCGCCCCACCCCGCTCGGCCGCTCCCTGCTCGACCGGGCCCGCCCCCTGGTGGCGGACATGGCCGCCCTCGTCACCGAGACCCGCGCCGCGGCCGCCCGCAACGACGGGCCGGGACTCCGCGTCGGGTCCACCGCGAGCCGGGCACTTCCGGGCTGGCTGCGCCGACTGCGCCAGCGGCTGCCGGACACCGACGTCGGACTCCGCATGGACGTCTCCGCCAACGAACTGCTGCGGACGGTCGCCGCCGGCCGCCTCGACGTCGCGTTCGTCCACGAGGTCGAGGGCTGCCCGCTGCGCGTCCCCGACGGCCTCGACGGCAGGGTCCTGGTCGCCCGCGAACCGCAGTTCGTCTCCATGGCCCCCGACCACCCGGCCGCCTCCCGGGCCGTCGTCGACCTCGCCGATCTCGCCACCGACCACTGGATGGTCGATCCGACCGTGGACGGCGAATGGGACGGCCTCCGCCGTGTCCTCGGCGCCGCGGGCATCGACCCGCCCCTCCTCCACGGCGACTACCACACGGCCGCCTCGCTGATCGTCCTCGGCGAGGCCGTCGCACCCTGCCAGCCCACCTCCCTGCCGCGCGACGACATGGCCATCCGCCCCCTCCGCGGCGACCCCCTGGCCGTCCGCCTCCTCCTCTACGCCCGCCCCGGCGCCCCCCTCGACCTCCTGTACGCCGAACTCGCCACCGCCTACCGCGAGGTCGCCCTCCGCGCCGCCCCCTACCGCGAATGGCTCCGCAACCAGGGCGCCGCGGCCAGGCTGTCCGTGGGGCCGTGCATGATGACCGTATGAACGAACGCGAGGACGTCCCGGGTCCGGCAGCCGTGCGTCACGCGCGCCCCGAGGACCTGCCCCGGGTCGTGGAACTCGTCGCCGAGCACGCCGCGTACGAGAAGGCGGCGCCCCCGGCCCCCGGCCTCGCCGACCGCCTCGCCCGCCTGCTCTTCGGCACCGAACCGCCCCGGCTGCGCTGCCTCGTCGCCGCCCTCCCCGACGGCACCCTCGCGGGCTACGCCACCTGCGCCCCCGAACTCTCCACCTGGGACGGTGCCGAATACCTCCACATGGACTGCCTCTACCTCACGGAGACCTCCCGGGGCCACGGCCTCGGCCCCCTCCTGACGGCCGCCGTCCAGTCCGAGGCCCGCGCGCTCGGCCTCACCGAGATCCAGTGGCAGACCCCCGTGTGGAACGACGGCGCCATCCGCTTCTACGACCGCCTCGGCGCCACCTCCAAGGAGAAGCGCCGCTACGCCCTCCCCGTGGACCCGGCCTAGAGGCTGTCCTCCGGTCCGCCGCGCAGGCCGTCGAGGACACGGGCCGCGTGGTGCGCGGCCTCGGCGGGGTCGAGCGGGGCGTGGCCGACGAGCAGGCGGTACCAGAAGGTGCCGAAGACCTGGTCGGCCGCGAGCTCCAGGTCGGCCCCGGCGGGCAGTTCGCCGCGGTCGAGGCCGCGCGTCAGCAGCTCCCTGACCACCGCGCGGCGGCTCTCCACCCACTGCCGTAAGGGTTCCTCGAAGACGGGATCGAGCTGGGCCTCGGCCATGAGGCCGCGCAGCGCCCGCACCCTCAGGGGGTGCTCGGCGACCCCGTAGAGAGCGGTGACGAACGCCGTCAGGTCCCCGCCGAAGACGGCCACTTCCCCAGCACCGACACCACCCTCCCCCGCCTCCCCGAAGCCCTCCGCATCGTCACCGACGTCCTCCCGCCGTAGCTCGAAACACGGAAGGGCCCGGCCGGAACGGCCGGACCCTTCCCCATGCGGTGCCGCCCCGCGGCGGCGGCGCGTCAGCTCTGCGCGGCCTCGTCGCCCGCCTGCCCGGCACCCTCGTCCGAGCCCGCCTTCTCGCGCATCTTGCGCACCAGCTCCGCCTTCTTGTCCGCCGCGATCTGGCGGTCGAGGTTGCGGTGCGGCCCGTTGTTCTGCCGTTCGGCGCGCGACAGCTTCTTGCGCTGGCCGCCGCCCTGGCCCACGGGGTTGTTGATGTTCTTGCTGTCGGTCACGGGATCTCCCGGTATTGAGGTGAAGTGATCTGCGGATTCATCGGTGGGGGACGGGCGGCGACGTCGAAGTCCGGCGAGCGCCCGGGGTCAGCCGTTCTCTGAGGTCACCCCCGTGGCGGCCAGGGCCCGGTGAGCATGCGTCGTGCCTCCTCGACGATCGCGTCCGCCAGGGGTTCCCGGTCTGCGCGTCGGTTCGTCGGCGGGTCGTTGTGGGCGTCGGTCCTGTCGACCAGTGGCCTGAGGGACCGTAGCCGGGCCAAAGCGGCCCAGCCTTCGTACGTGATGAGGTCACCGCCGGCGCCGGGGGCCAGGCTGCCGTTCACGAGCAGCCGGAGCCACCAGCGGACGAGTTCCCAGCGGGCCGCTTCCCGGGGAAGGCCGGTGGTGTCGGTGGGGTGGCCGTGCTCGCCCGCTGTGCCGGGCGGGTAGCGGTGTCCGTAGACCGGGACCAGCTGCGGCACGCTCTCCAGCTCGGTCCTCGCGACGCGCAGCGCCTCGGATTTCTCCGCCGGCCGCGACGGCCAGACGCGATGCCGGAACCCGTTGTGTTCCACGTCGAAGAGCACGCCCTCCACCGGCCACGCCAGCCGCCCTTCCAGGTCCTGCGCGGCGCCGTCACGCCAGTCGGGCCACCGCGACGAGCCGCGCGGGAGCCCGGCGCCGAGGAAGACGCGGTGGTCCGTCGAGAACGTGAAGCCGAGCCGTTTCTCGACCGCGTCGAGCTCCCGCTCGGTGGGCCCCGGTCCGATCTCGGTCCGGAGCATGCCCTGAACCGCACGGGCTGCGTCCAGGGTCAGTCGTGGGGGCGACGGTGTGTTCACACCCGCCAGCGTAGTGACGGCCGCGCACGGCGCCGCCGGCCCGGCACGGTGCGGGCCCTGCCGCTCGGCTCCAGCCCGAGGCCACGCACCTGGGGCCCGGGGGAAAAGAAGACCGCACCCGGGCCGTCAGGGGGCGCCGTGGTCGGCGGCCTGCGGGCCGGGTGCGGGCGGGTCGACCGGGCGATCGGAGGATCGCGGGTCGAGTGGCTTGACCGGAGGTCAGGCCTTCTTGGTCTCCTAGTAATGGGCTGGGTCGGTGACCTGCGGTGATGGATGCTGCGGGTCGCTGACCTGGCCTTTTGGTGTTGGCTGGCGATGGGGTGTGACGGTCCTGATCGGGTGTCCTGCGGACTGTGTGCGGACTGCCGAGTGCTACTCGTTCGCTTCGGCAGCAGGTCCGCCGAGAACGCGGCCAGGTCGAGATACCAGTCTGGAAGGAGTCGCGGGCTGCTGGTCACCGGCGGTGGCTCGCGTCAGCCCGTTTTCGTTGCGGCGAAGGCGCTGTCGTAGACCTCTCCAGATACGGAATCCACCCACCACATGTCTCCTGCGCCCGAGGCCGGCGGCGCAGCTTGCTGCCCCTCTTCGCCGACCGCCAGATTCACCAGCCATTCCGAACGCCATTTACCGTCCCTCTCCACAGCCTTGAGGGTAAATGCATTGAGTCGAAGATCGTCTGGCAATCCTCTTCCCCCGGCTCGGGCGGTGAGTGCGTCTCGCACAGCCTGCTCGGCCTGCTTGGCGTTCAGCTTTGATTTCTCCAGGTCCAGACGCGTGGGCCCTAGGACCACATTTATCTGGGAGACGCGTCCCAACTTGTCGACCTGTACGTCCAGCATCCGCGGCATCAGGACGCCGTTGTTCGTCCATCTCCACCCCGTCATCCACCCAAGTTCCGCCTTCTCCCCTATGGGATAGGTCTCGTGGGCCACGGCATCCCGTGCCCAGGGGTAGTGGGAGCGCATGTAGAGCTGAGTGGCCTCGTACGCCTCCTCCTTGCTGGAGGGCGCTTTGGCGCCAGGAACTGGGAACCCCATGACGGTGGGGCGGTCGCTGTCCTCCAGCAAGATGTTCAGGCGCTTCTTGTCCGGCCAGGACAGGGTCCCGCTACCGAACACGTCAGGGTGTGCCTTGTCGCGGCTCAAGAGGTTGAAGACGACGTTCGCGCACGGAGCCCCTACACAGGGCTGGTCGTACACGTGCCCAAGGATGTATCGGTCGCCAAACGCCTCCTGCACCACTTCCTCCACCGCCTTCCGCTGTGCGGAATCGGCTGCCGACAGCCCCGTGCCGTCCACATGGGTAAAGGACACCGCCGGACGCGCCACGCCGACGCCGATCACCAGAAGACCCGCAGAGACGATCAGGGCGGCCTTGACGCCGGCGCGCCAGTTGACCCGCCCGTTCCTTGCGAGCACCAGCGCGGCGACCGCAGCCCCCGCGATGCCGCCGAGGATGTTCATCTCGGCGTCGGCGCTGTCGCACACACGCCCCAGCCCGTCCACGGACCCCTGGATGAACTCGATGGCCAACGGCAACGCGATGACACCGACGAGTGTCGGGAGGGGGCGTCGAGAGGCCAGCATGGCGAAGAATCCGAGCGGCACTGTCATGGCCAGGTTCCACAGGCCCTGCGTCGCACGGAACGGCTCTATGGGGTTGTGGTTGATGATGCACTGACCGCTGGCAGGGCCGCTCCCCATGAAGGTGACGCCAATCATGGCGGTAAGGGTGGCGGCGAATCCTGCCCACCACCTGCCATGAGGGCTTCCCAGACGATGGGCTACCCACCACGCTGCGCCGCCAAGGGCGAAGGCGGCGAGTGCGCAGCCGGTCAGGTAGGCGTAGTGGTCTTGGAAGATCGCGCTAAACACAGGTGCTTTCCTTGCCGGGTTCAGGCCGTGAGGAGGCGGAGGGCCCCGCCTTGCACAGACGGGGCCCTCACGGTGAACAGTCTCAGCAGCCCGTGACGGGCGTCTGGAAGGTGCCGCCCGAGTAGTTGAGGACGCCGGTCGTGCCGTAACACATGTGGTCGCCGAACTTGCTCCAGGTCTTCTTCACCGTCTGCCCGGAGCTGATGTTGAAGTAGGACGAGTAGGTGGTGACGCCCTGCTTGATGTAACCGAGCCGGACGTTGACGGTGGAGCCACCCGACTTGTAGTACGTGGTGTCCCAGTACGTGTACGGGTAGACCTCGCGCTGGCCGTGGGTCAGGATCCCGTTGGACAGCGAGGTGCACCGCACGGTGGGGAAGCCGCCAGCGGCGTGACCGGAGGAGTCGCACCAAGTATTGGCGGACGCGCTGGGCGCACCGATCACGACGGAGCCTGCCGCGAAGGCACCGGCGAGAACGGCACTTCTGATCTTGGAACGCACTTTCTTCCCTCATCTCTGGATGCGCCAAGCATTCCCATGGGTAGGGGAAAATTCAGGCCCTCAAGCCTTGCTCGACGAGCCCTCACCCGAGGGCTCGAACAAGAAGCGAACACGCGATGCGATCCAAGGTTCACCAGTGGCTGCCGGAATGGCTGAAAGTGCATTCCCGAAGCTGTCACCTGTCCGGAAAATGATCATGGACCTGACGAACTTTGCCACGCGGTCGCTCGCGCTGGTGGCCTCGGCCGGTCCGTGCCGGGCAACCGCTGTCGGTCATTGGGTGGGAACGCTCTGGGGGAGCATCAGTCGGCCCCCTATCGCCAGCCGTCGAGGGAGACCTGTGGGCCTCCCGCGAGGTACCGGTGGAGGGCGCTTGAGGTGGTGTCCACGAAGTCCTCGGGGATGGCGTCGGTGTCGACCCAGCGGACTTGGGCGTGCTTGCGGGTTCGCGGTTCTCGGGTTCGCCGGTCCAGTCGTGGGCTGCGAAGACGACGGTGAGGAAGCCGTTGGGGGCCTCGACACCCCAGGCGCGGTGGATGATGTGGGCGACTCTGAGGAACTCGGGCTTCAACGTCGTGCCCGTCTCCTCGTAGAGCTCGCGGACTGCGGTCTCCGTGAGGGATTCGCCCGGCTCGCTCTTGCCGACGGGGAGGTCCCACATGCCCTGGGCGAACTTGGCGTTCTCGCTGCGCTGGAGGAGGACGACACGGTTGGTGGCCTTGTCGTGGACGATGACGGCCGCGACCAGCAGGGCCATGGATTCCAGGGCCGGTTTGAGGGCCTTCGGCTGGCCGTCGGTCTACTGGGCCACGGGGGTTCCCTTCATCGGACGGCTCGTCGGGCATGTGAGGGCGATGGCCTCGGCCGCACTGGCTTGCGCGGCCTGCCGCCGAGGCTCTGATGCCGGCGATGGAGCGCGACGGTCTTGATCGGGTGCGCTTCGGACTGCTGCGCGGCGCTCCGCCGCTGGTGTGTCGAGGGGCCTACTGCTGGAGCAGGGTGTTGGTCCAGAAGGAGTGGGCCTTCTTCAGGAGCTCTTCCGCGGCGTCGCCGTATGATGCCGCACTGCTCAGCGCAGCGAAGGCTTTGTTGTAGAGGTCGAGTTCGCTGTGCTCCGTGATGTCCACGGAGGAGGAGACGAGTTCGACGTGGGCCCGGTCACCATCGCCGTAGATGTTGAACGCGTGGACGGGGAACAGGTCCACCCGTGCCGTGGAGGGAAGGATCCCGAGGGTGAGCGAAGCGAGGCCGATCTCTCGCAGGAGGCGCTCGATCTGTTCTCGCATGACTTCGGGTCCACCGATGTTCGTGTAGAGAGCCTGTTCCCCGAGGACGACGTCGTAGTGGTGCTCGCCGTCGTACAGCACTTGCTGTCGATGCATGCGCTTGGCGACGCCCGCCGGCATGTCGCTCGGGATGCCGAGGAAGTCAACGACCTGGCCGAGGATCACGGTGGCGTACGCGTTGGTCTGGAGGGTTCCCCAGATCATCGTGGGCACGTACGCCTTGCCTTCGCGCGTGCTCTGATACCAGCGCACCACGTCGTCCTGAGTCGCTTCTGTACCGGTGGACAGACGGTCCGTCCAGGGAACTGAACTGGTCACCGCATCCCCTCCTGGGTGGTGCCGCCGGGGCGGTTTCCATGGGTGCTGCCGTTCCGGTCGAGGATGGCTCCGAGTGTCCGATCTTGTAAGAGCCGGAATCGGTCAGGCCATGCGCTTCATCTCGATGGCGAGGGCTCCGAAGGCTTCCTTCTCGGGGCCGTAGATGGTGCGGATGTTGGCGAGCTGCTGGTCGCGGTTGGCGGTCGGGTTGACGTTGGACGGGCCCTCGCCGTCGAGGAGGGCCTCGAAGTTGGGGTACTCGGCGACCCGGAGGACTTCGACGTCGCAGGTCTCGTCCGTGCCCTTGATGCGGAAGCGGATGGTGTCGCCGGCGGCGAGGTCGGCGAGGTGCGGGTACTTGACCCGCACCTCGATGGTCTTGGTGCCCGCGGCGACGAGCTCGAAGTACTGGCGGTAGAGGTTGAGCTCGCGGACGCGGGCGGTGCGGTCGGTCATCGGGAGGGAACGCTCCTGGGGGACGGTGCGGTGATCAGGCGGCCGATCTCGGTGGCCGAGTACGAGCGGAAGAAGTGGCGGGGGTCGGAGAGCAATGTCTCGGCCATGGCGAGCAACTGGTCGGCGTACTCGGTGACGGTGCCGGGCCACTGCCGGGTGTCGAGCATCCAAGGGGCGGCGCCCTCGGGCAAGGGGGCACGGCCTTCTCGTATGAGGGATTTCGACAGCTTGGCACCGGTGTCGGTGACGACCTGGGGGCAGAACAGCCGGGCCGGGAGCTGTGCTCGGGTGAGGCCCACGGCCTGGAGGGCCTCGTCGACGAGGTAGGAGCCGAAGACCCAGTCGCCGCCCTTGACCATGACATGCAGGGTGCCCTGGGGGCTGGTCAGGGAGAGTTCCTTGACCAGGTTGCGGTACAGCGTGGCGAGGTCCAGGTACGCGTCGGGGGTGGGCGTGATCGCGGCCTCGTACGGGCCGTGGTGGAGGCAGACGGCGGAGACCACCGCCGACTCGGGCCCGGCGAGGTGGACGCGGGTGCGTTCGGCATGCTTCTCGGCCCAGCCGCAGCCAGGGTGCGGGCAGGGGACGCGGAGGTGCGGGGTTCCGGTGGAGGGAGCGAGCCACCAGCGGGCGGCGTCGATGCGGGGGAGGAGGCGGAGCCAGGTGCGGCGGTAGTGCTCGCCGGCCTGCTGCTGGGTGTACGTCTCGATGCGGTGCGGGATGCCCAGGCGCCTGGACAGGGCGGTGAAGAGGGGCTGGTAGAGGGCGGTGACGAGGTCGTTCAGGGCCTGGTCACCGAGGGCCTGGGCGTAGGCGCGCTGGTAGCGGTGGCCGCTGGCCGGGTCGGTGGTCAGCTCGTACGGTGCGTTGTCGAGGGCGCTGAAGAGCACCTCGGTGCGGAGGCCGAAGCGGTCGCGGAGTCGGGCGGCCATGGCGAAAGCCAGGGACTGCACGAGCGAGGTGCCGATGTGCGGGGCGCCGTTGATCTGGGTGCCGACGACCAACACGATGCGCTCGGGCGGGCTGGCGAGGATGCGCGGGGTCAGGACGTCCTCGGCGTGGTGGAGGGCGTTGGCGAGAACGGTGTTCGGCGAGACGGGGTGCGTGGTCACGAGATGGCCCCCTGGGGTTCGGTGATGCGGTTGAAGGCGGCCCAGACGCACTTTCCGGGGCCCGTCCGCTCCTTCACACCCCAGCTGTCGGCGGTCGCGGCGACGATCAGCAGACCGCGGCCGTCGACGGCGGACTCCTCGGGAACGCGCCTCTTCGGTCTGTTCTCGCCGCTGTCGTGGACCTCGATCCGCAGCTCCGCGTCGAGGGACTCGACGCGTACGAGGACCAGTCGGCCCACGGGCACCCCGTGGAGCACGGCGTTGGTGACGAGTTCCGAGGTGCACAGCCGCATGTCGTCGAGGCGGCTCGTCTCACCCCATTCGGTCAGCGTGGCGGCGACGAAGTCGCGAGCGGTACGCGGTGTGGTCCGGCGACGGGGGAACAGCATGGTGCGGTGCCGACCCGTGCTCGGAAGGAGATCCGGTGCGGTATCGATCGCCTCGTTGGCGAGTCTGCTTGCCATGGTCAACAGCAAAGCGACTTAACTCATTTGGGTCGGGAGCCAGCGTGGGGGCCAAGGCGGGGGCCACTATGGGGGCCAGAGGTCACGTGTTCCTGAGGGACGGCATGGGCGACACCGGGATCGGCGCCTTGCTCGTCCGGCTGCGTACCGAGCGCGGCTGGAGCCAGCAGAGGGTTGCCGACGAGTACAACGCCCTGGAGGGGCGCTCCGCGAAGTCCGGCAAAGAGATCGGGCGGTACGAGCGCGAAGCCCGAGTTCCTGTTCCCTACACCCGGAAGTACCTGGCGCAGGTCTTCAGCGTCGATGTCGCTGTGCTCGACCAAGCCGTTGCCGTCAGCAAGGGGCAGCGAGACGGGGCTGACGCCCCCGAGGCTGAGATCGTGCCGTCGGTGCTGCCGCCCGAAGACACCCACGTCCGTGGAGACCCACTCTCTGAGGACGCGGTGCGGTCGGCGGACTTCGCCCGCTTTATCGCGCAGCGGAACGCCGACGAGTTCGTCGTGGAGCAGCTGGAGGCAGACGTCGGCCGACTCGCCCGTACGTACGTCAGCCACCCGTTGATGGAGCAGTACGTCGAGATCAGGCGGTTACGGGATGGGGCGTTCGAGCTGCTGCGCGGGCGCCAGCGCCCCCGGCAGACCACCGACCTCTACCTCTCCGCTGCTCGCCTCTGCGGCCTGTCCGCGCACGTCTGCCTCGACCTTGGCGCCTACGACTCCGCCGCCACCCACGCCCGCACCGCACGGGCCTGTGCCGAGGCGGCGGGGCACGAGGGGATGCTGGCCTGGGTACGGGCCGTGGAGTCGTTGATCGCGTACTGGACAGGGCGGTACGAGCAGGCGGCCCGGCTCGCGCAGGCCGGTCGGCGGCACAGGGCGAGCGGCAGCATCGGCGCACGGCTGGCGAGTCTGGAGGCGCGGGCGTTGGCGATAGTCGGCGATTCGACAGGCGCGCTCGCTGCCCTGTCGGATGCCGAACGATCGCGCGAGGCGATCTCGGGTGGGGACGAGGTGCTGGGAGTCTTCGACTTCCCCGCGGCCAAGCAGTTCGCGTACGCCGGAACGACCCTCTTGGCCATGGGCGGGCAGGAACGCGTCCACCGGGCCATCGTCAGCGCGGAGACGGCGATCCGCCTCTATCGCAGCGCGGACGGAGATGACCAGTCGGTCGGTGACCTGTTCGCCGCGCACCTCGATCTCGCCCGCGGGCACATGCTCCTGGGCGACCTGGATGGCACGGAGGCGATGCTCGGCTTCGTGCTCCAGTCCGCGCCGGAGCGCATGTCGGCCAGCATCGTGCGCCGGCTCACCGTTCTCGGGCGGGAGTTGGAAGGGCCGCAGTACGGTGGAGCCGCGCAGGCGGTGCACCTGCGCGAACGACTCCAGCACACGGCCGTCCGTGCGTCCCTGCCCGCCGCCCACCCTCCGGAGTTGCCGACGTGACCGACCTGTCCGCTGCCCACGACGCTGCCGTCACCGACCGGGCCCGCCTGGCGGGCAGCGCCTACAACGGAGACCGGGACCTGGCCGCCCGGCAGTCGCTCTACCAGTGGCAGACGCCTCGGTACGACCTGCCGGGCCTCGTCGCTGAGCGGCTGGGCGACGTGCGCGGGCGCGTCGTCGACATCGGCTGCGGCAACGGCAAGTTCATCCAGCGGCTCCGCCAGGACCGCCCCGACCTGTCCTTGCTCGGCTTCGACATTGCCCCCGGAATCCTTGCCGGCGTCCCCGGCCCGGTTGCCGTAGCGGACGCGACGAGGCTTCCGCTGGCGGCGGGGAGCGTCGACGCGGCTCTCGCGCTCCACATGCTGTACCACGTGCCCGACATTCCCCAGGCGGTCAGGGAGCTGGCCCGGGTCGTGGCCTGCGACGGGCTGGTGGTCGCCTCCACCAACGGTGACCGCGACAAGGCCGAACTGGACGACCTCTGGCAGCGGGCCGCCGGCGATGTCCTCGGCATCGAGAGCGGTCCGGCCAGGATCTCGCTCAGTGCCCGCTTCTCCCTGGAGAAGGCTCCGGCTTTCCTCGGTGAGGAGTTCAGCCGGGTGGAAGTCGTCGAACTGCCGGGGACCATCACGGTCCACGACCCCGAGCCTGTCATCGCCCACATGGCTTCGTACCGCGCCTGGGCGGACCAGCACGACGTGCCCTTCGACGCGACCATCGACCGCGCCCGCACACTCGTTGCCGACCACATCGTCCGCTACGGCGCGTACGAGATCACCTGCCTTGGAGGGATCCTCGTCTGCCGCCGCTGAGATCAGTCCAGCGGCGGCCAGGGCCCGTCCAGCAGGCGGCCCGCCTCCTCGACGATCTGTTCCGCCAAGTGCTCCCGGTCTCCCTGTCGGATCGCCGCCCAGTCGTTGTAGGCGTCGGTTTTTTCGACCAGTGGCTTGAGCTGCTGCGGGCGGGCCAGTGCGCCCCACCCTTGTTCCTGGAGCAGGCCGAGTTCGCCCAGCACCTGGTCGAAAAAGGCGTCGGCTTGCTCGTGCTCGGAGCGTGACAGGCCGGCGAGGAGGGGAAGGGACTCCGTCTCGACGTCGAGGACCAGGGCCGTGAGGCCGGCTTCGACCAACTGGTACGGGTGGTGTCGGCGGCCGATCAGGCGTTCCAGGGCCAGCATCCGGATGCAGTCGACGGCCTCCTGCGCGGTCACGGCGTACGGAGTGAACGGCGTGGGCGAGGTGACGTCGATACCCGGTCCGCCCTCGACGAAGTACGACCAGAAGTCGACGGTCGCGTGGGCGAGGAGGCTGCTCGACTGGCCGGCGAATTCGTGGTGGATGTAGTCGGTGAGGTCGTTCCCGTACAGGATGATGTCGGTCTGGTAGACGGACAAGACGGGGTGCCCGTACTCGCCGGCTGTGCCGGGCAGGTAGCGGTGCCCGTAGACCGGGACTAGGACTTGTCCGGTCGATCATGTGACTACTCCGTGCCCGAGTCGTTGCTGTGGGCATGGGGCGGGGTGATCTGACGGATGCCGAGTGGGAACGGC
>NZ_JNWK01000002.1 GCF_000716445.1 Streptomyces wedmorensis | reverse complement strand
CCGCTGCCGGTGGAGCCGATGATCGCGGTGGTCTCACCGGGCCGGGCGACGAGCTCCACGTCCGTGAGGACCGGCTCCTCCGCGCCCGGATACCGGAAGCCGACGCCCTCGATGTCCAGTCGGCCGGGGCCGGGGAGCACCCGGACGGGGTCGGCGGGCGGGACGACGGAGGGCAGGGTGTCAAGGACCTCGCGGACCCGTTCGGCGCCGGCCTCGGCCCTCGGCATGTGCATGAGCAGGAAGAGGACCATCATCACGGACATGGAGGTCTGGAGCATGTAGCCGAGGAAGGCGAAGAGCTCGCCGGGCCGGAGGGCGCCGGAGTCGATGCGGTGGGCTCCGACGTAGACGAGGGCGACGGTGGTCAGCTGCCAGACGATCAGCACGGTCGGGAACATGAGGGCCTGGAACCGTCCGGCCCGGAGGCCGACGGCGAGGAGCTCGTCGTTGGCGGCGGCGAAGCGTTCCCGCTCGTGCCGGTCGCGGACGAAGGCGCGGACCACCCGGACGCCGGTGATCTGCTCGCGCAGCACCCGGTTGGCCCGGTCGACGCGCTCCTGCATGCCGCGGAAGAGGGGCCGCATCCGCAGCACGACGGTGCCGACGGCGCCGGTCATCACCGGCACGGACAGGAGCAGGACGAAGGCGAGCGGCACGTCCTGGCGCAGGGCCATCGCGATCCCGCCGGCGCACAGCAGGGGCGCGGCGACCAGCATCGTCAGGGCGAGCACGGCGAACGTCTGGATCTGCTGGACGTCGTTGGTGGTACGGGTGATGAGCGAGGCGGCGCCGAAGCGGCCGCGCTCCCGGGCGGAGAAGTCCTGGACCCGGCGGAAGACCTCGGAGCGCAGGTCACGGGCGACGCCCATGGCGATCCTGGCCCCGGTGCAGGTGGCGGCCGCGGCCGCCACCGCCTGGAGCAGGGTGACGGCGATCATCACGGCGCCGCCGCCGAGGACACGGTCGGTGTCCCCGCGCAGGACGCCGTGGTCGATGACGCCGGCGTTGAGGGCGGGCAGGGCGAGGGAGGCCAGGGACTGGACGAGCTGGAGGGCGACGAGGAGGACGAGGAGGGGCCGGTGGGGCCGGAGGCGGGGGGCGAGGAGGCGCAGCAGCATGGCGGGGTGCCCTCACGAGCCGTACGGGCGGACGGACTTGGCGTCCTTCAGGGCGCGTCCCCACCAGCCGAGCTGGTCGAGCAGCACCTTGGCCGCGCCTTCGGCCGCGGCGGGGTCCTGAAGGCGGCCGCCCTGGTCGAACCGCCCGTGGGCGTTGTGGAAGGAGACGGTGTCGCGGACGGTGACGGCGTGCATCTCGGCGAAGACCTGGCGGAGCTGCTCGACGGCGCGCAGGCCGCCGGAGACACCGCCGTAGGAGACGAAGCCGACGGGCTTGGCCTGCCACTCGGTGTAGTGCCGGTCGATGAGGTTCTTGAGGGAGGCGGGGAAGGAGTGGTTGTACTCGGGGGTGAGGACGACGAAGGCATCGGCGTCGGCCAGCACCGGGGAGACCTTGGCGAGTTCGGCGCGGACGGCCGGCGACGGATCGTGGGACAGGGAGGTCGGCAGGTCGACCTCGGCGAGGTCGACGACGGTCACGGTGAAGTCCTCGCGTTCGGCGAGCCGGGTGCGGAACCAGTCGGCGACGACGGGCCCGAAGCGGCCTTCGCGGTCGCTCGCGACGATCAGTGCGAGGGTCAGGGGGGCCGAAGGGACGGCGGGCGGGGTGGAGTTCGTGAGGTCCATGCGGATGATCGTGGTACCTCAAGTTTGCTTGAGGTCAAGTGCCGTTCCCGGGCTCTCCCGAGGGCTTCTTCCCGGACCGTACGGTGAGGACATGACGACACCTCCCGCACACATCGAGATCGACGGCGTCCCGGCGGCCGATCCCGGACTCCTCGCCACCCTCATGAGCGGCTACGGCCACTTCACGGCGATGCAGGTACGGGACGGGCGCGTGAAGGGCCTCGGCCTGCACCTGGAGCGGCTCGACCGGTCCACCCGCGAACTCTTCGGCCGGGGCCTGGACGGCGACCGGGTCCGCGCCCTGATCGCCGGAGCCGTGGCGGCCTCCGGGCGGCGGGACTCCTCGACCCGGGTGTACGTGTACGGGGGCCCCCGCGTCGTCGTGACCGTCAACGAGCCCGCCCCCGACGACCTCGGGGCCCCGCAGCGCCTCATGAGCGTCGACTACTGGCGCCCCGCGCCGCACGTCAAGCACCTGGGCGGCTTCGGCCAGGACTTCCACAACACCGCGGCCCGCCGCGCCGGCTACGACGCGGCCCTCCTGACGAACCCGTACGGCGACATCGCGGAAGGCGCCGTGACCAACATCGCCTTCTGGGACGGCACTTCGGTGGTGTGGCCGTCGGCGCCGTGCCTGGAGGGCGTCACGATGGCCCTCCTGGAGCCCCTCCTGGGGTCGGTCCGCCGCCCGGTGACCCTCGCGGACCTGCCGGGCTACCGGGCCGCCTTCGTGACCAACTCCAGGACGATCGCCCCCGTCACCGCGATCGACGAGACCGTGTTCGCGGTGGACGAGGACCTGATGAAGCGGGTGTACGCGGCGTACGTGTCGGTGGAGGGGGAGGCGCTGCGGCCGGGGCGATGAGGGGGCGAGAGCGGGGGCCGGGCCGTCGGGCCCCGCGTCACCCGTTCGGCACGGAGTGTCGGATGGCACCCGATAATCCGCTCTGACCTGCGCAAATGTCGGCGATCCAGTCGACACACCGTATCGGACGGCCCAATCCTGATGCCCCATCAGCAGGCGGTGGGCGTGGCGCGGCCTTTATCTCGGTCACAGAAGGTCCGTTTCCGGGTGTCCCTCCCGGGAGGACCGCCAGGCATGACCGTACGCGCGCCCCGGAGGATCCCCATGCGCACCACTGCCCGCCTGCTCACCGGTACCGCGCTGACGGTCGTCGCGCTCGGGGCGTTCGCCGCCCCGGGGGCGTACGCGAACAACGAGAACTCCGAGTCGCTGGAGATCTTCCCGTCGTCCGCCTCGCCCGGCACCACCGTCACCGTCAACACCCTCGCCTGCGGCAAGCACGGGCACGGGGTCGGGGACGCGAACTCGCTCGGCGCGGGCGAGTTCCAGCTGAACCCGAGCACGCACAAGGAGGTCGTGGTCGGGCAGTTCACCGTGCCGCAGCACGCCAAGCCGGGTTCTTACTGGATCAGCGTCGCCTGTGACAACGGCCGGACGGCCCGGGGCGACCTGATCGTGAAGCACCGGAGCCCGAGCGGGCACGTACAGACCGGTGTCGGGGGCAGCGTCGGCCCCGACACCGCCCAGGTCACGGCGGGCGCGGCGGTGCTGGCCGCGGCTGCCGTGGGCGGGGTCTGGCTTCTGCGTCGCCGGGCGAGCGGCGCGCAGGGCTGACCGGGACCACCGCCCGTCCTGCCCCCGCCGCGCGCCGCTACCCGGCCCGACGGGGGCAGGACCACATCCGTGAACCGACCGAGGGAACCCAGGTGAGCAACAGGAGCAAGGGCTGGGGCATAGCCGTGGCCGCCTGCGTCGGGCTCTGGCTCGTCCACAACGGCTCGGAGAACGTCACCCCGCCCGTGCCGTCCGCGGCCCAGGCCTTCGCCGCCGGGCCGAGCGTGCACACGGACGCGGCCGCCGACCCGCTGCCGCCGTCGGCGCCGGTCCGGCTGCGCATCCCGGAGACCGACGTGGACACCCCGATGACGGGGCTCGGCCTCGGCGCGAGCGGCGCCCTCGACGTGCCGCCGGCCGGCAACCGGAACCTCGCCGGCTGGTACGAGGACGGCACCACGCCCGGGGCGAAGGGCACGGCGATCGTCGCCGGCCACGTCGACAACGCCGACGGTCCCGCCGTGTTCTACACGCTGGGCGCCCTCAAGAAGGGACACCGGATCGAGGTGGACCGGCAGGACGGCCGTACCGCCGTCTTCACCGTCGACGCGGTCGAGGTGTACGACAACAAGAGCTTCCCGGACCGGAAGGTGTACGACGAGGCCGACCGGGCCGAGATCCGGTTGATCACCTGCGGCGGCGGCTTCTCGAAGAAGAACGGCTACCAGGGCAACGTGGTCGCCTTCGGCCACCTCATCGGCGTCCGGTAGCGGAGGGCGGGCGGGACGTCACGCCCACTGGTCGAAGGCGAGCTTCGCGACCAGCGAGAAGACCACGACGAGCAGCACCCCGCGGACGAACTCGGCACCCTTGCTCAGCGCCATCCGGGCCCCGATCATGCCGCCCGCCAGGTTGAAGACCGCCATGACGGCGGCGAGCTGCCAGTACACGCTGCCCTGGTGGGCGAACATGGCGAGCGCGCCCGCGTTGGTGCAGACGTTGACGATCTTGGCGGTGGCGGAGGCGGTCACGAGGTCCAGGTGGAGCACGGCGGTGAGCGCGAGGACGAGGAAGGTCC
Source organism: Streptomyces wedmorensis (assembly GCF_000716445.1). Taxonomy (GTDB): domain Bacteria; phylum Actinomycetota; class Actinomycetes; order Streptomycetales; family Streptomycetaceae; genus Streptomyces; species Streptomyces wedmorensis. Next base: position 250,921 of record NZ_JNWK01000002.1, on the reverse strand, counting down.
CGGTACCCGGGCCGAACAGGCCGTCGTAGAAGCCGATGCCGCCGCCGACCACGACGATCGCGGTGACGATCCGGGCGCGGGTCAGCGGCGCCCGGTCCGCGCCCTCGGCCTTCGCGCCGAACGACGGCCGCAGCATCACGAAGGCCGCGACCGCGAGCAGCACCACCATGATCACCGGGCGCAGGACGTCGCTGCTGATGCCGGCCGCGAAGAAGGCGCCGCACATGGAGCCCGTGAGGGCCGCGAGGCCGATCCGCACCGCCGTCCACACCTGGACGGGCGCCTTGCGGACGTAGGTGACGGCGGCCCCGGTGGTGCCGACGATCGCGACCGCCTTGTTCGTCCCGAGGATGTGCGCCGCCGGCACGTGCGGGATCCCCAGCAGCAGGGCGGGCAGCAGGAGCAGCCCTCCGCCGCCGACCACGGCGTCGATCCAGCCCGCCACGAGCGCGGCGAGGCAGAGCAGGGCAAGGGTGGTCAGCGATATCTCGGGCATGGCCGTGACCCTACGGAGCGGATCGTTGCCCCGTCCATCGATCACCTCATCGTTGAGCCAGCTCTGAGGTTGCGGCACCCGGGTCCCCCGGCCGTCCCGGTTCGCGGTCCCCCCGGCCGTCCCGGTTCGCGGTCCCCCCGGCCGTCCCGGTTCGCGGTCCCGTCGGCCACCCCCGGCCCGGCCCGTATACGGGAGCACGCGGCTCGGCCCGCCGCCTCCGATGCCCGGACCGGGCTCGGGCCGACGCCGATCGCGGGCAATGCTTCCGGACCCTCACAGCGATCCGGGGCGGAGGCTGAGATCAGCGTTCCGTACGGGAAACAGTCGGGATGCCGTCGGGTAACACCGGCGACGCACTCTTCCGGGTATGAGTACACGGATCGTGGTGGTCGGGGGCGGAACGGCGGGCGCCCGGCTCGCCCAGCGCCTGCCCGTCACCCTCCTCGGCGAGGAGCCGCACGCACCGTACAACAGGGTGCTGCTCGCCGATGTCCTCGCCGGGCGGTACGCCCCCGAGGTCATCGCCCTGCCCGAGGTCCGCGAGCCGGCCCGGCTCGGGGTGCGGGCGGTGCGGATCGACCGGGCGGCCCGGATGGTGGAGTGCGCGGACGGCTCCGTCGTCGGCTACGACCGGCTGGTCCTGGCCACCGGCTCCAACCCGGTGCTGCCGCCGCTGCGCGGACTGCGCGGGGCGGCCCTGCCGGACGGCGTCCACCCCTTCCGCACCCTCGACGACTGCCTGGAGCTGCGCTCCGTCGTCCGGCCGGGAGTGCGGGCGGTGGTCATCGGCGGCGGCCTCCTCGGCGTCTCGGCGGCACGCGCCCTCGCCGCGCTCGGTGCCGAGGTGGTGCTGACCCAGCAGGGTGAGCGACTGATGGAACGGCAGCTCGACGCCCAGGCCTCGGTCCTGCTCCGGGAACACGTCGAGTCCCTCGGCGTCGAGGTGCACACCGAGTGCCGCGTGAGCGGTCTCCGGCAGCGCGACGGGGCCGTCACGGCGGTCGAGCTCGCCGACGGCTTCGTCCTGGACGCCCAGGTCGTCGTCCTCGCCTGCGGGGTGCGCCCCCGCGTCTCCCTCGCCCGCGAGGCGGGGCTCGACGTCGCCACCGGCATCGTCGTCGACGACGAACTGCGCACCTCCGACCCGTTCATCCACGCGATCGGCGACTGCGCGGAGCACGCCGGCCGGAACTACGGCCTCGCGGGACCGGCGCTCGAACAGGCCGACGTCCTGGCGGACCTGCTCACCACCGAGCTCACCGGCGCCCGCTACACCGGCACCCGTGCCCTCACCCGGCTCACCCTCGGCGGCGCGCAGCCGCTCGACCTCGCCGCGTTCGGCGAGGTCACGGCACGCCCCGGCGACGACGTCGTCCAGCTGACCGACGCCACGCGCAGCGCCTACCGGAAGGTGGTCGTGCGCGGTGACCGGCTCGTCGGGGGCGTCCTCCTCGGCGATCTGGCCGCGGTCGGCTCGCTCGCCCAGGCGTGGGAGGGCGACGAAGCCCTCCCCGACGCCCCTCTGCTCCACCTGCTCACCCACGACGGAGGCTCCTGACATGACCGCGCACACCCCGACGATCGTCCTGGTCGGCCACGGAATGGTCGGCCAGCGGTTCCTGGAGGCGCTCGCCGACCGTGGCGTCACCGAGCGGGCCCGGATCGTGGTCCTCTGCGAGGAGCCGCGCCCGGCGTACGACCGCGTGCAGCTGACCTCGTACTTCTCGGGCAAGACGCCCGACGACCTGTCGATGGTCGAGGCCGGCTTCATGGAGAAGCACGGCATCGAGCTGTACGTGGGCGATCCGGCCGAGTCGGTGGACCGGGAGGCCCGTACGGTCACGGCCCGCTCCGGGCAGGTCTTCGCGTACGACTCGCTCGTCCTCGCCACCGGCTCGTACCCCTTCGTGCCGCCCGTGCCCGGCAAGGACGCCCGCGGCTGTTTCGTCTACCGCACGATCGAGGACCTGCTCGCGATCGAGGACTACGCGAAGACGGCGACGACCGGCGCCGTCGTCGGCGGCGGTCTGCTCGGCCTGGAGGCGGCGGGCGCCCTGAAGGGGCTCGGCCTCGACACGCACGTCGTGGAGTTCGCGCCGCGCCTGATGCCGGTGCAGGTCGACGAGGGCGGCGGCGCGGCCCTGCTCCGCACGATCGAGAAGATGGGTCTGACCGTCCACACGGGGACGGGCACGCAGGAGGTCGTGACGACCGACGGCGCCGTGACCGGGATGAAGCTGTCGGACGGCTCCGAACTCGCCACGGACATGGTGGTGTTCTCGGCGGGCGTGCGGCCCCGCGACCAGCTGGCGCGTGACTGCGGCCTCACGGTCGGCGAGCGCGGCGGCATCGCGGTCGACGAGCTGTGCCGCACGTCCGACCCGGCGGTCTTCGCCATCGGCGAGTGCGCCCTCGCCTCGGACGGCCGGGTGTACGGCCTGGTGGCGCCGGGTTACGAGATGGCGCAGACGGCGGCGTCGGCGATCGCCGACGAGACGGTCGACGGCTTCACCGGCGCCGACATGTCGACGAAGCTGAAGCTGCTCGGCGTGGACGTGGCCTCCTTCGGCGACGCGCACGGCACGGCCGAGGGCTGCCTCGACGTGGTGTACTCGGACTCCCGCTCGGGCGTCTACAAGAAGCTGGTGATCTCCGGCGACGGGGTGCTGCTCGGCGGTGTCCTGGTCGGCGACGCCGAGCAGTACGGACTCCTCCGGCCGCTCACCGGCTCCGTGCCGCCCGTCTCCCCCGAGCAGCTGGTGCTTCCGGCGGGTGCGGGGGCGCCGGTGGCGCTCGGCCCGTCGGCGCTGCCGGACGACGCGGTGATCTGCTCCTGCCACAACGTGACCAAGCACGCGATCGGTCAGTGCGAGTCGCTCGCCGAGGTCAAGAAGTGCACCAAGGCCGGTACGGGCTGCGGCAGTTGTGTGAAGGTGATAGAGAAGCTGCTGCCGGCCGCCAAGGACAAGGGGCTCTGCGGCTGCTTCTCGTACACCCGCAGCGAGCTCTACGAGATCGCCCGCACCCTTCGCGTGACCTCGTTCGCGGCGCTGCTCGACTCGCACGGGCGGGACGGGGCGAAGGGCGGGGAGGGCTGCGAGGTCTGCAAGCCGACCGTCGGCTCCATCCTCGCGAGCCTCAACAACGGCTACATCCTGGACGGCGAGCAGGCCTCCCTCCAGGACACCAACGACCACTTCCTCGCGAACATGCAGCGCAACGGCTCCTACTCGGTCGTGCCGCGCATCCCCGGCGGTGAGATCACCCCGGAGAAGCTGATCGTGATCGGCGAGGTGGCACGGGACTTCGGGCTCTACACGAAGATCACCGGCGGGCAGCGGATCGACCTGTTCGGCGCGCGGGTGGACCAGCTCCCCTCGATCTGGACGCGGCTGGTCGACGCGGGCTTCGAGTCGGGCCACGCGTACGGCAAGTCGCTGCGCACGGTGAAGTCCTGCGTCGGGCAGACCTGGTGCCGGTACGGCGTCCAGGACTCGGTGAAGATGGCGATCCAACTGGAGCTGCGCTACCGGGGCCTGCGCGCCCCGCACAAGCTGAAGTCGGCCGTCTCCGGCTGCGCCCGCGAGTGCGCGGAGGCCCAGTCGAAGGACTTCGGGATCATCGCGACGGCGAACGGCTGGAACCTGTACGTCGGCGGCAACGGCGGCGCGACCCCGCGTCACGCGGACCTGCTCGCGCAGGACCTGTCGGACGCCGAACTGGTCCGGCTCATCGACCGGTTCCTGATGTTCTACATCCGGACGGCGGACCGCCTTGAGCGGACGTCGACCTGGCTGGAGCGCCTGGAGGGCGGCCTCGACCACCTCAAGGACGTGGTGGTGCACGACTCGCTCGGGCTCTGCGACGAGCTGGAGGCGCTGATGGCCGCCCACGTCGAGGACTACCAGGACGAGTGGGCGCAGACCCTGGACGACCCGGACCGGCTGCGGCGCTTCGTCTCCTTCGTGAACGCCCCGGACGCGCCGGACCCCTCGGTCCGGTTCGTGCCGGAGCGCGACCAGATCAAGCCGGACCTCACGATCCTGACGCTCGGACCGACGATCAGCACGCTGGAAGGGGCTTCCTCCTGATGACGACACTCACCGAACCCTCCGCACGCTCCACGACGATGCTGGAGCTCTCCCCCTCCCCCGGCGCCTGGATGACGGTCTGCGAGGAGGCCCGGCTGACCCCGGGCCGGGGCATGGCGGCGCTCCTCCCGGACGGCCGGCAGGCCGCGGTCTTCCGCGACCGGGCGGGGCGGACGTACGCGATCGACAACCGCGACCCGTTCACCGGGGCGCAGGTCCTGGCCCGGGGGCTCGTGGGCTCGGCGGACGGGCGGCTGTTCGTGGCCTCGCCGCTCCTGAAGCAGCGCTTCGACCTGGAGACGGGCCGCTGCCTCGACGACGACGAGGTCGCGGTGGCGGTCTACCCGGTGCGCACGGTCTAGCTTGACCGGTCGTTCCAGAAAGACGTACGGTCTTCTCGTGGCCAGGACCAAGGAATTCGATCCGGACGCCGCGCTCCAGGCAGCCCTCGAACTGTTCTGGGCGCGCGGCTACGAGGCGACGACGATGTCGGACCTCGTGGAGCACCTCGGGATCGGCCGCGCGAGCATCTACGCGACCTTCGGGAACAAGCACGAGCTGTACCTGAAGTCGATGGACCGCTACCTGGAGACCCGGGACCCCCGGATCGTCGAGGAGCTGTCCGCGCCGGGCCCGGCCCTGCCGGCCGTGCGCGCGCTCGTCCGCCGCTTCGCCGCCGAGGCGGCGACCGACGGCGAGCGCCTGAACGGCTGTTTCGTCACCAACTCGGCGGCGGAGCTGGGGCCGCACGACACGGCCGTGGCCCGCCGGGTCGAGCTCAGCTGGGAGCAGATCGAGACGCTCCTCCACGGGGCGCTCACCCGCGCCCGCGCCGGAGGCGAACTCCCGGCCGACCGCGACCCGCGGGCCCTGGCCCGGATGCTGCTCGTCCTGCTGCAGGGCGTCCGGGTGGTCGGCAAGGCGTCGAGCGACCCGGGCCGGGTCAGGGACGCGGCGGAACAGGCGCTGAGGCTGCTGGACTGAGGAAAGGGCGCCCACGGGGGCGCCCTTTCCTCGGCCTTGATATTGGAATGTACGGTCAAGTTCAAGGTTGTCGGGAAAGCGGGCGGCCCGTGCGGCGGCCGGTACGGACGGAGGGGGTACGGACATGACGACGACGACAGAGGCCCGGACGGCCTTAGGGAACACGCCCGGTGTGCGCGCCCGCCCCGCCTTCCTGCTGCTCGGCGGCGTGCAGATGACGCTCATCTTCACCCTCGCCTCCCTCGCCGTGCCTCTCCCCCGCATCGGGGCCGCGTTCCGGCTCGACCGCGCCGAACTGATCCTGCTGAGCGCCGCGTACGGGCTGACCTTCGCCGGGCTTCTCCTCCTCGGCGGCCGGCTCGCCGACCGGTTCGGCGGACGCCGGACCCTCACCGTCGGGCTCCTGGTCTTCGGCGCCGCCTCCGTCGCCGCACCGCTCGCCCCCGGGTACGAGGCGCTGCTCGCCGCCCGCTTCGGCCAGGGCGTCGGCGCGGCCCTGGTGGCCCCCGCCGCGATGGCGCTCCTCCGGGCGCTGTTCCCCGAACCTGCCGCGTACGGGCGGGCGATGGCAACCTGGGGCGGCCTCTCCGTGCTCGGCGCCACCGCCGGCAACCTCCTCTCCGGCGTGATCGCGGCCGTCTCCTCCTGGCGCGGCACCTTCGCGGTACCCGTCGCCGTCACCCTCGCCGCCCTCCTCCTCGCCCCGGGACTGCTGCCCACCACCTCGCCGGGCCCCGGCCGGCCGCTCCGACAGCCGGGCACGAGTCGATCCCCCGACCGACCGGGCACAAGTCGATACCCCGACCGACCGGGCACGGGCCGGCCCCTCCGCCGACCGGGCACGGGCCGGTCACTCGACCTGCCCGGGGCGCTGCTCGCCACCGCCGGTATCACGCTGGCCAGTTACGGACTCGTCCTCACCGACGCCCACCCGTGGGCGTCCGCGCCGGTCCTCGTGCCGCTGTCGACCGGCCTCGTCCTGCTCGCCGCCTTCGGGGCCGTCGAGCGGCGGACCGCCGACCCGCTCCTGCCCCCTGACTTCCTGCGCGACGGCCGCCGCGCGCTGGGCCTCGCGGCGATCGGACTGACGGCGGCCGGAACGGCGACGGTGTTCGTCCTGCTCTCCCTGACGCTCCAACAACAGCGCGGCTGGAGCGCCCTCCTCACGTCCGCCGCCTTCGTGCCCTTCGCGGTCGCGCTGCTCGGCGCGGGCCGGTTCGCGGGCCCGCTGATCGGCCGGTACGGCCCCGGCCGGGTCACCGGTGCCGGGCTCGGCACGGCCGCCGCCGGCCTCGGCCTGCTGGCGGCGACCGGCTTCGAGACCTCCGTCCCGTACGCGTACGGCCTGCTGCCCGGCCTGCTCCTGCTGCCGGCCGGCGGCGCGCTGTCCTTCGCGGGCGCCGCCGTCCTCGCCACGTGGGGGGTGCCGGCGCACCACGCGGGGCTCGCCGGCGGCGTCCTGAACACGGCGATGGAACTGGGGCCGACGGTGGTCTTCGCCGCCCTGCTCACCCTCGGCGGCGACGCGGTGTCGCTGGCGACCGCGGCCGCCCTGTTCGCCGCCCTGGCCGCCGTCACCGTCCTCGCGCCCCTCATGAACCGCGCCACCCGCGCCACCCGCGCCGGATAGCGACCACCACGGCCGCATCCACACCCACGACCGCATCCACACCCACACCCACACCCACACTCGAACTCACACGGGAGTCAGTCATGTCCGCACGCTTCACCGGCCGCACCGTCCTCGTCACCGGCGCGGGTTCCGGACTCGGCCGGGCCATCGCGCTCGCCTTCGCCGCCGAGGGCGCGAGGGTCGTGGTCGCCGGCCGCACCGCCGGGCCCCTCGACGGGACGGTCGCCCTGATCGAGGCGGCCGGCGGCACCGCGGCCGCGGTCACCGCCGACGTGGCGAGCGCCGGGTCCACCCGGGACCTCGTGCGCCGCACGGTCGAGCTCTTCGGCGGCCTGGACGTCGCCGTGAACAACGCCGGTGTCTTCCGGGGCGGTCACAGCGCCGCCGACTTCCCGCTGGAGGACTGGCGGACGCTGCTCGACATCAACGTCACGGGGGTGCTGCACGCCCTCCAGGCCGAGGTGGCGCACATGCGGGCGCACGGCGGCGGGGCGATCGTGAACATCGCGTCCAATCTGGGCCCGCACGTGCGGATCCCCGGGGTGTTCGGCTACCAGGTCTCCAAGGCGGCCGTCTCGGCGATCACCAGGGCCGCGGCCCTGGACCACATCTCCGACGGGGTCCGGATCAACGCGGTCAGCCCCGGCGCCTCGGAGTCCACGATGTCGCTGCTGCCCGGCGAGTCCGAGGCCGAGCGGGAGGTCCGGATGAAGGAGCAGTCGCCGCTCGGCCGCATCTCGTCCGCCGCGGAGGTGGCGGCGGCGGTGCTGTACCTCGCCTCGGACGACGCGGCCTCCGTCGTCGGCACGGACCTGGTGATCGACGGCGGTGTCTCGGCCTGAGTGCGCCCCCGGCCGCCCGGCACCGGGCGGCCGCGTCGGCGTACGCCTCCGGGCTCAGCCCTCGGGGACGGCGGCCGGGTCCATCCAGAAGACCTCCCAGTGGTGGCCGTCGAGGTCGGTGAAGGACCGGCCGTACATGTGGCCGAGGTCCATGGGGTCCTTCGCCGGGCCGCCGCCCGCGGCGAGGGCGGCGTCGGCCAGCCGGTCGACCTCCGCCCGGCTCTCGGCGCTCAGCGTGACCATGACCTCGGTGGTCTTGGTCGCGTCGGGGATCTCCTTGCCGGGCGCCATGAAGGACTGGAACTTGGGCTCTTCGAGGAGCATCGCGAAGATCGTGTCGCTGATGACCACACAGGCGGTGGTCTCGTCGCTGAAGTGCGGGTTCGAGGAGAAGCCGATCTTCGAGAAGAAGGCCTTGCTCGCCTCGACGCTCGCGACGGGCAGGTTCACGAAGATCATCTGCGGGGCCATGGTGTGCTCTCTTCCGTCGTGCGGTGCTGTCGAGAGGTAGGACGGGCCCGCCCCCCGGAACTCATCGCTCTCCGGAGAGTTCTTTCGCTCAGGCGGCCGAACGCAGTTCGAGCGCCGCCAGCGGCACGAACCCGCCGCCGCCTCCCCCGGTGGCCGCGCCCGGCCCGGCCAGCCTCCGCAGCATGGCCACGGCGATCCGCTCCCCCTGCCCCTTCGCCCGCTCGGCCAGCGGCCCCTGGTGCAGTCCGTCGACGCTCGCGTGCCACAGCTGCACCCAGCGGCCGAAGTGGGCGGCCGTGAGCGGCCGGGCCGAGTGCAGCGCCGCGTGCGGGGCGAACGCGTCCCGCCCGTACTCCGCGCTCCGGAGCAGCGCCCGCTCCCAGAAGTCGGTGATCCGCGGCAGGTGGACCTCCAGGTCGGTGCCGGCGATCTCGGTGAAGAACGGCCCGATCAAGGGGTCCTCGAACGCGGCGCCGTAGAACCTGCGCAGCAGCACGTCGAGGTCTTCTCGGTCGCTGATGTCCCGGGTGGCACGCATGCCCCCAGTGTCCCCGACGGCCCCCGTTCCCCCCAGTGCCGAAGGTCCCGGCGCCCGCCGCTTCCGCTTCATCGGCTGTTGCTGCACTGTCAATTCAGCACTTCTAGGTTCCGGAAACGCGCGACCCCGTCGCCGACCGGCGCGGCGGGGCGGTTCACACCCTTCTCAGGAGTGAGACGTGGAGCGACGCAGTTTCCTGCGTGGAGCGGTCATCGGCACCTCGGCCGCGGCCTTCGGCGGCAGCCTGTGGCAGAGCGCGGCCTTCGCCGCCCCCGCCCAGCCCGGCGCCGGCCCCTACGGGGCGCTCGGCGCGGCGGACGCGAACGGCATCCAGCTGCCGGCCGGGTTCACCAGCCGGGTGATCGCACGGTCCGGACAGACCGTGACGGGCACCTCGTACACCTGGCACAACGCCCCCGACGGCGGCGCCTGCTTCGCCGACGGCACGGGCTGGATCTACGTGTCGAACTCGGAGATCAACCCCAGCGGCGGCGCGAGCGCGGTGAGGTTCGACTCGGCCGGCGCGATCACCGGCGCGTACCGCATCCTCTCCGGCACCCGGCAGAACTGCGCGGGCGGCAAGACCCCGTGGAACACCTGGCTGTCCTGTGAGGAGGTGTCCCTCGGCTACGTCTACGAGACGAACCCGTGGGGCGGCACCGCCACCCGCCGGGACGCGATGGGCAAGTTCAAGCACGAGGCGGCGGCGGCCGACCCGGTGCGCCAGGTGATCTACCTGACCGAGGACGAGACGGACGGCTGCTTCTACCGGTTCATCCCCACCACCTGGGGCAACCTGTCCTCCGGCACCCTCCAGGTCTTCAAGGCCGGCACGGCCACCTCCGGCACGTTCACCTGGCAGAACGTGCCGGACCCGGACGGCGCGCCGACCACCACCCGCAACCAGGTCTCCGGCGCCAAGCGGTTCAACGGCGGCGAGGGCTGCCACTACGCGGACGACACCGTCTGGTTCACCACCAAGGGCGACAACCGGGTCTGGCAGGTCAACCTGGCGGCCGGCACGTACGAGCTGGCCTACGACGACTCGCTGGTCTCCGGCGGCGGCGCCCCGCTCACCGGGGTCGACAACATCACCGGCGCCTCCTCGGGCGACCTGTACGTCGCCGAGGACGGCGGCAACATGGAGATCTGCATCATCACGCCGGACGACGTCGTGGCGCCGTTCCTGCGGATCACCGGCCAGTCCGGCTCCGAGATCACCGGACCGGCCTTCTCCCCCGACGGCAGCCGGCTGTACTTCTCCAGCCAGCGCGGCACCACCGGCAGCTCGTCGGGCGGCATCACCTACGAGGTGAAGGGCCCGTTCCGGGCGTAGTTCCCCGCGTAGCACCGCAGGTCCACCGTCCGTTGGGCGCCGCCGAGCAGGGCGGCGCCCAACGGCGTCAAGGTGTGCAGGACCGCGTTGCCGTTGCGGAGGGTCGCGATGAGACCGGCCTCCCGCAGGACGCCCGCGTGCTGGCTGGCCGAGGCGAGGGAGACCCCGGCCCGGCGGGCGAGCTCGCTCGTCGTACCGCCGTCGCCGATGGCGTGCAGGACCGCCGAGCGGGTCTGGCCGACCAGCTTGGCGAGCGAGGAGCCGCCCGGCGAGCGGACGGTCGGCGCCTCGCCGTGCGTGACCGGGTAGACGAGGACCGGCGGCAGCCCGGGGTCGCGCAGCACCACCGGGGTCCCCCGGCAGAAGTACGACGGCTGGAGCAGCAGCCCCCGCCCGTCGAGGTGGACGTCCCGGTCGACCGGGTAGTCGGCTTCCAGGACGGGCGCGCGCCAGCGCAGCATCGGCGGCAGCGAGGCCAGGAGCTCCTCGGCGCCGCCGTCGAGGAGGGCCCTGCCGCGGCGGGCCCGGTCGGCCTCGACCCGGGCCCGGATGTGCGGCCAGTACGGCTCCACGGCGGCCCGGTGATAGCTCCGCAGGGCCCCCACGAGCCGGTCGAAGGGCTCCGCGCCGCCGTCGGCGAGGGCGCGCAGCGAATGGGGGACGGTCCGGGCTCCCGAACGGTCCGCGGCGAGCAGCGAGAGCTCTCCGCGGAGCCGTCCCGCGTCGGTCGCGCGGATCGCCTGGAGGCCCTCGTCGAGCCCGTGGACGCCCTCCGCGGGCGTCAGGAAGTCGGGAAAATAGCCGCGGCTGGGCACGAGCGCGGCGAGGAGGCGGGTCTCACCGCCGAGCCGCATCCGCGTTTCCGAGCGCCATTCCCCGTAGACCACGGGACCGCGCCGGTCCCTTAAACGGTGAAAGCTGAGAATCGTTTCCCACAGAACGTCAGGCCGGGCGGCCGTCCGCACCCCCGCCAAGTCGTTTCCGGTGAAATGAATCCGCAGCATGACGTCCCCACCTGTGCACTCGCAACCACCCCCGACGACGAGTATGCACAGCATCACTGCACGTTACCAGGGTGTTTCAGCCACAGTTGAAAAGCATCGCGGCAATCGGGGCAGAACCGAAAAGCTGTACGGGTCGGGCAGGAAACCTTCAGGACCGAGGTGACGCGACGAAGACCGTGGGGGGCTTCACGCGTCTGGCGGCGGTCGGCGAGGGTTGCGGCTCACCTGCCCGGCATCGGTAAAGGGCGCGGCCTCCGGGTGGGGATCCGGAGGCCGCGCCCGACCACGTTCTTTGCGGCAAGGAAACAGAAAAGTTCAATGGCCAATAATTCAAGCGGCCGCAATTGAACACGAACTCACATCTGGTCGACGATCACGCGAAATCAGCGGGACGAAAGACGACGGGACGGACACCTCCGCACAAAGGTGTCCGTCCCGTCTCTGTGTTTCCGAGGCCGCCGCCCGCCGGTGAGGGTCGAAGAATGGCCGGCGATGACCCCGGTGGTTCCGTGTTCCCGCTGCTGAACCGGGGTTCAGGAGGGCCCGACCGCCGCTCCTGAACCCCGGTTCAGCAGGACTCGGTGGCCGCTGCTGAACGTCCGTTCAGCACGGTCAGCGGCTGTCGCTGCCCTTCGCCTCGGCGGCCGCGCGGCCCGCCTCCAGGCGCGCCACCGGGATCCGGAAGGGCGAGCAGGAGACGTAGTCGAGGCCGACCTCGTGGAAGAAGTGCACCGACTCCGGGTCGCCGCCGTGCTCGCCGCAGACACCGAGCTTGATGTCGGGGCGGGTGGCCCGGCCGGCCTGCACGGCGCTGCGCACCAGGGCGCCGACGCCGTCCTTGTCGATGGTCTCGAAGGGGCTGACGCCGAAGATGCCCTTCTCCAGGTACGCGGTGAAGAACGAGGCCTCCACGTCGTCGCGGGAGAAGCCCCAGACCGTCTGGGTCAGGTCGTTCGTGCCGAAGGAGAAGAACTCCGCGGCCTCGGCGATCTGACCGGCGGTCACGGCGGCGCGCGGCAGCTCGATCATGGTGCCCAGCGCGAGCTTCAGGTCCACGCCCGTCTGCGCCCGGACCTCCGCGATGACCTGCTCGGCCTCCTCGCGGACGATCTCCAGCTCCTGGACGGTGCCGACGAGCGGGATCATGATCTCGACGCGCGGGTCGCCCTTGGCGTCGATGCGCTGGGCCGCGGCCTCGGCGATCGCCCGGACCTGCATGGTGAACAGGCCGGGGATGACCAGGCCGAGGCGGACACCGCGCAGACCCAGCATCGGGTTCTGCTCGTGCAGCCGGTGCACGGCCTGGAGCAGGCGCAGGTCGTTCTCGTGCGGCTCCTTGCGGGACTCGGCGAGGGCGACGCGCACCGACAGCTCGGTGATGTCGGGCAGGAACTCGTGCAGCGGCGGGTCGAGCAGGCGGACCGTGACGGGCAGCCCGTCCATGGCCTCGAAGAGCTCGATGAAGTCCTGCTTCTGCAGCGGGAGCAGCGCCTTCAGCGACTCCTCGCGCTCGGCGTCCGTGTCGGCCAGGATCAGCCGCTCGACGTACTGGCGGCGCTCGCCGAGGAACATGTGCTCGGTGCGGCACAGGCCGATGCCCTGGGCGCCGAAGCGGCGGGCGCGCAGCGCGTCCTCGGCGTTGTCGGCGTTGGCGCGGACGCGCAGGCGGCGGACGCGGTCCGCGTAGGCCATGATCCGGTGCACGGCGGCGACGAGCTCGTCGGCGTCGTCGGCGCCGGCGTGCATGCGGCCCTCGAAGTACTCGACGACCGGGGACGGTACGACGGGTACCTCACCGATGTAGACCTTGCCGGTGGAGCCGTCGATGGAGACGACGTCGCCCTCCTCGACGACCTGGCCGTCGGCCGTGGTCATCCGGCGGCGCTTGGTGTCGACCTCGAGCTCCTCGGCGCCGCAGACACAGGTCTTGCCCATGCCGCGGGCGACGACGGCGGCGTGCGAGGTCTTGCCGCCGCGGGAGGTGAGGATGCCCTCGGCGGCGATCATGCCGTCCAGGTCGTCCGGGTTGGTCTCGCGGCGGATCAGGATGACCTTCTCGCCGGAGCGGGACCACTTGACCGCGGTGTACGAGTCGAAGACGGCCTTGCCGACGGCCGCGCCCGGGGAGGCGGCGATGCCGCGGCCGATCTGCTCGACCTTCGCGTTCTCGTCGAACTTCGGGAACATGAGCTGGGCGAGCTGGGCGCCGGTGACGCGCTGGAGCGCCTCGGCCTCGTCGATCAGGCCCTGGTCCACGAGCTGGGTGGCGATGCGGAAGGCGGCACCGGCGGTGCGCTTGCCGACGCGGGTCTGGAGCATCCAGAGCTGGCCGCGCTCGATGGTGAACTCGATGTCGCAGAGATCCTTGTAGTGGGTCTCCAGGGTGCTCATGATGTGCATGAGCTGGTCGTACGACTTCTTGTCGATCGACTCGAGGTCGGCCAGCGGCACGGTGTTGCGGATGCCGGCGACGACGTCCTCGCCCTGCGCGTTCTGCAGGTAGTCGCCGTAGACGCCGGCGTGGCCGGAGGCGGGGTCGCGGGTGAAGGCGACGCCGGTGCCGGAGTCGGGGCCGAGGTTGCCGAAGACCATCGAGCAGACGTTGACGGCGGTGCCGAGGTCGCCCGGGATGCGCTCCTGGCGGCGGTACAGCTTGGCGCGGTCCGTGTTCCAGGAGTTGAAGACGGCCTCGATGGCGAGGTCCATCTGCTCACGCGGGTCCTGGGGGAAGTCGCGGCCGGTCTGGGCCTTCACGATCTTCTTGAAGTGCTTGACGACCTTCTTGAGGTCACCGGCGTCCAGGTCGGTGTCGCTGGCGACCTTCTTCGCGGTCTTGGCCTCGTCGAGGGCCTCCTCGAAGAGTTCGCCGTCGACGCCGAGGACGGTCTTGCCGAACATCTGGATGAGGCGGCGGTACGAGTCCCACGCGAAGCGCTCGTTGTCGGCCTGGCGGGCGAGGCCGGCGACGGACTCGTCGGAGAGGCCGATGTTGAGGACGGTGTCCATCATGCCCGGCATGGAGAACTTCGCGCCCGAGCGGACGGAGACCAGCAGCGGGTCGTCGGCCTGGCCGAGCTTCTTGCCCATCTGCCGCTCGAGGGCGTCGAGGTGGGCGGTCACCTCGTCGCGGAGCTCGACCGGCTCGGAGCCGCTCTCGAGGTAGACCTTGCACGCCTCGGTGGTGATCGTGAAGCCCGGAGGCACCGGCAGGCCGAGGTTGGTCATCTCGGCGAGGTTGGCGCCTTTGCCACCGAGCAGGTCCTTCAGGTCCCTGTTGCCCTCGGTGAAGTCGTACACGAACTTCTGATCAATGTTTCCCGACACGGGTCTCGACTCCTCGACGACTCGGTTGGCTGCCCTGACGGCGAGGAACATACCCAGATCGAAGGCTTCTGGGGAGGTACGCCTACCGGACACTCGGTCTTAACCACCCGTCCGCCAGCACTTCGAAAGTTACCGAGCAAAACATTCCGCTTTCACGGCCCGAAGGGTCCTGAACCCCAAAGCCCGGGTATCCCGCTCACCTGAGCGCCCAATCGACCACTTGCGTTCAACTCTTGAACGCAAAAGGGGTGGCACCGAGTGCCACCCCTTCAGGCGGTGCAGGGGGCCGTAACCTGCTCATGTGAGCGCTACCCCCCTCAGGGGTGGCGAGGATCACTCCCCAGGAAAGGCCGAATCTCAGCCGCCGGACGTGTCCAGCTCGGCGTCCTCGCTCACTCCGGCGCAGTCGTACGGGTCCTTCAACCAGCCGTCCGGCAGGACAACCCGGTTGTTTCCGGACGTACGACCCCGAGGACCGTCCGCACCCACGGGCCACGGCTGGTCCAGGTCGAGCTCGCTCAACTGAGCGCGCAGTTCGTCCAGGGACGAGGTGATGGCGAGCTTCTTGCGCATCTCGGAACCGACCGCGAAGCCCTTCAGGTACCAGGCCACGTGCTTCCGGAAGTCGATGACACCGCGTGCCTCGTCTCCCAGCCACTCGCCGAGCAGCCGCGCGTGCCGCACCATCGCGTCCGCGACCTCCCGCAGCCCCGGCTGCGCGTACTCCCCGGTGCCCTCGAAGCCCGCCACCAGGTCGCCGAAGAGCCACGGCCGGCCCAGGCAGCCGCGCCCGACGACCACGCCGTCGCAGCCCGTCTCCCGCATCATCCGCAGGGCGTCGTCCGCCGACCAGATGTCGCCGTTGCCGAGCACCGGGATCTCCGGCACGTGCTCCTTGAGGCGCGCGATCGCGTCCCAGTCGGCGGTACCGCCGTAGTGCTGGGCCGCCGTCCGCCCGTGCAGGGCGATCGCCGTGACGCCCTCCTCGACCGCGATCCGGCCCGCGTCCAGGTACGTGATGTGGTCGTCGTCGATGCCCTTGCGCATCTTCATGGTGACCGGCAGGTCGCCCGCGTTGGTCACGGCCTCGTGCAGGATCGCCCGCAGCAGCGGCCGCTTGTACGGGAGGGCCGAGCCGCCGCCCTTCCGCGTCACCTTGGGGACCGGGCAGCCGAAGTTCAGGTCGATGTGGTCCGCGAGGTCCTCGTCGACGATCATCCGCACGGCCTTGCCGACCGTCACCGGGTCCACGCCGTACAGCTGGATCGAGCGCGGCTTCTCGGTCTCGTCGAAGCGGATGAGCTGCATCGTCTTCTCGTTGCGCTCGACCAGGGCGCGCGTCGTGATCATCTCGCTCACGAACAGCCCCTTGCCTCCGCTGTACTCGCGGCAGAGCGTACGGAACGGGGCGTTGGTGATGCCGGCCATCGGGGCGAGCACCACCGGCGGCTGCACGATGTGCGGCCCGATGGCGAGAGGGGTGAACGCGGTCATGCGCCCCATTGTCGCGCACCGCCGAGGCCTCCGGTCAGCCCTCCCGTCCGCGCATGGCCGAGCTCACAGCCCCCGGGCCGCCCCGGCGGGCGCGGCGATCCCAGCCGCGGGACCCGCGTCCGGACCACCACGTCGAGGAGCCGGGCGATCCCGGCCCGGGTCTCGGCGTCGACGGGGAGGTACGTGACGAGGTGCGGGCCGGAGTTCGGGCCGAGCCAGAGGTTGGTGTGCTCGAACCTGAGCAGGCCGACGTGGGCGTTGTGGACGACCTTGGTGCGCCCGCCCGGCGCGACCACGTCGTGCCGGGCCCAGATCTCCCGGAACTCCGGCGAGGCCGCTTCGAGACGCTGGACGAGCGCCTTCCAGGCCGGCTCGGCCAGGTGCTCGGCCATGGAGGCACGGAACTTCCCGGCGAGGATCGGGAGGAGGTCCGGCAGGTCGGTGGCGGCGGCCCGGAAGTCCTCGTCGGTGAAGGCCAGCCAGAGCGAGTTGCGGTCCTCGCGGGGCCGCGCGTCCAGGTCGCAGAAGAGGTGCCCGAAGGTCCGGTTGTAGGCGAGGAAGTCGAACCGGCTGTTCTGTACGGCGGCGGGTACGGGCTCCAGCTGCTCCAGGAGCGTCCGCAGCGCGGGCGTGACGGCCGAGGAGGGCGCCCCGGGGTGCGGGTCGACCCGTCCGGCGAGGGCGAAGAGGTGGTTCCGCTCGGTCGGGTCGAGGAGCAGCGCGTCGGCGAGGGCGTCGAGGACCTGCGGCGAGACCTGGATGTCCCGGGCCTGTTCGAGCCAGGTGTACCAGGTGACGCCGACGGCGGAGAGGTGCGCGACCTCCTCGCGGCGCAGACCGGGGGTGCGGCGGCGCCGGCCCCTGGGCAGGCCGACCTGCTCGGGGGTGATGCGCTCGCGCCGGCTGCGCAGGAAGGCGGCGAGCTCGTGCCGCCGGGTCTCGGGTGCCGCCGTCATCGCTGTCGTCACGCTCCCAGGGTGCCGGGGCCGTCAGCCCGTTGCCAGGTACTCGTTCTACCAGGATGAAGACACTCTGGTACCAGGCTGAGCATCGGCGGATCGTCGGATCCGTGACTTCGACTCCCACCTCCGGCCGCACCTCGGGCGGCACCCCCGGCACCCCGCCCGGCCACCCGACGGCCCCGGCCCCCGCCCCCACGTCCCCTGCGCCCCGCGCGACCTCGGGCTCGCTCGGCACCCTGGGCCTCTTCACCGTCCTCCTGGGCGCCGCGCTGCCGCTGATCGACTTCTTCATCGTCAACGTCGCCCTGCCGTCCATCGACCACGACCTCGCCGCGGGCCCGGTGATGCTGGAGCTGGTCGTCGCCGGGTACGGCCTGCCGTACGCCGTGCTGCTCGTCCTCGGCGGACGGCTCGGCGACCTCTTCGGGCGCCGTCGGCTCTTCCTCGCCGGCATGGCCGCCTTCGGCCTGACCTCGCTCGCCTGCGGGCTCGCCCCGGACGCCTGGAGCCTGGTCGCGGCGCGGGTGGCGCAGGGCGCCGCGGCGGCGCTGATGCTGCCGCAGGTGCTCGCGACCATCCACGCGGCGACGGAGGGGCCGCGGCGGGCCAAGGCGGTGAGCCTGTACGGGGCGACCGCCGGCCTCTCGATGGCGGGCGGCCAGATCCTGGGCGGCGTGCTCGTCGCGGCGGACCTCGCGGGCACGGGCTGGCGCGCGGTGTTCCTGGTGAACGTGCCCATCGCCGCGGCCGGCCTGCTGCTCGCCGTGCGGACCGTCCCGGAGACCCGCTCGGACCGGCCGGCGCCGGTGGACGCGGCGGGCACGCTGCTCCTCGCGGCCGCCCTGCTCAGCCTGCTCGCCCCGCTGACGGAGGGCAGGTCGGCGGGCTGGCCGCTGTGGACCTGGCTCTCGCTCGGGGCGTTCCCTTTCCTGACCGCGGGCTTCTGGCGGGTGGAGCGGCGGCTCGACCGCACGGGCCGCACCCCGCTGGTCCCGCCGAGCCTGCTGGACCTGACGTCGCTGCGGCGCGGTCTGGTGCTCGTCCTGCCGCTTTCGGCGGGCTTCAGCGGCTTCATGTTCGTGATCGCGGTCTCGCTCCAGCAGGGCCTGGGCCTCGGCGCGGTGGCCTCGGGCCTCGCGGTGGTCCCCATGGCGCTGGCCTTCTTCGCGGCATCCCTCGCGGGTCCCCGGCTGATCCGCCGCTGGGGCACCCGGGTGGTGCCGGTGGGCGCCCTGCTCCAGGCCGCCGGTCTGGGCCTGATCGCGGTGACCGCCGGACGCTCCTGGCCGGACCTGTCGGTGGCGAGCCTCGTCCCGGGCATGGCGGTCGCGGGGCTCGGCCAGGGACTCCAGCTCCCGGTGCTCTTCCGGGTCGTCCTCTCCGACGTCCCGCCGGAGCGCGCGGGCGTCGGCAGCGGCGTCATGGTGACCACCCAGCAGGCGGCCATCACCCTGGGCGTCGCCACCCTCGGCTCACTCTTCCTCTCGCTCTCCGCCTCGGGCTCGACGGGCACGGCCCTGACCGTGACCCTCGTCATCCAGCTGGCGATGGCGCTCCTGACGGCGATCCTCGCGCTGCGGCTGCCGAAGTCGGTGAGCTGACCGGCCGGAAGTCACACGAGAGGGCCCGGTGCCAAAGAGCGGCGCGGCACGGAAGGGCCCGGTGCCGAAGAAGCGGCACGGAAGGGCCCGGTGCCAGAGGGCGGCATGGAAGGGCCCGGGTCGCGCGTGCGCGACCCGGGCCCTTCGTCGTGCGGCGGCTGCTACTCCTGCCCGGCCCCGGTGGTGTCCGGGGTCCCGGCGGCGTTCGTGTCCTGCGCCCCCTGCGCGCGTTCGCGCATCTTCTTCAGAAGCTCCTGCTTCCGCTCGTCGGCCGCGCCGCGGACGGCCGCGGCGCCCTGGACGGCGCCGTGCTGGTCGGCACGGGACAGCTTCTTGCGCTGTCCTCCTACGCCGAGGAGATTGTTGCGCTTGGCCATGGGGTTCTCCCGTCAGTGAGGTGTGCGGTGGTCGGTCGCCTGCGCGACGCGCTCACTCGTAGATCTGGAAGAACGAAGAAGCCATGCGCACGACGCTACCTCCGGCCTTCCTCCCCGGCACCCGCTTTTCCGCTCCCCGCCGGAGCCTCGCCCCTCCCTCCGCGCCACCTCCCTGCCGAATGAATGACAGATATTGAAATCTGTCATCGCTCATGTCATTCTTCTTGCATGACGACGACACAGAACCCCACCGCCACCCGCTCCCTCGGCACCACCGGGCCGACCGTCTCCGCCCTGGGCCTCGGCTGCATGGGCATGTCCGCTCTGTACGGCGAGAGCGACCGCGCCGAGTCGATCGCGACGATCCACGCCGCCCTGGACGCCGGAGTGACGCTGCTGGACACGGGCGACTTCTACGGGATGGGCCACAACGAACTGCTGATCGCCGAGGCCCTGCGCAGCGCGCCCGCCGCCGCCCGCGAGCAGGCGCTGACCAGCGTGAAGTTCGGTGCGCTCCGCACCGTCGAAGGCGGCTTCACCGGCTACGACGGCCGCCCGGCCGCCGTGAGGAACTTCGCGGCGTACTCGCTCCAGCGCCTGGGCACCGACCACATCGACATCTACCGGATCGCCCGCGTCGACCCGGACGTGCCGATCGAGGAGACCGTCGGCGCCATCGCCGAACTGGTCGAGGCCGGCCACGTCCGGCACATCGGGCTCTCCGAGGTCGGCGCCGACACCCTGCGCCGGGCGGCGGCCGTCGCCCCGATCGCGGACCTCCAGATCGAGTACTCGCTGATCTCCCGTGGCATCGAGGACACGATCCTGCCGACCGCCCGCGAACTGGGCATCGGCGTCACGGCGTACGGAGTCCTCTCCCGCGGCCTGATCAGCGGCCACTTCACCCGGGACCGCGCGCTCGGCCCCGGCGACTTCCGCGGCATGTCCCCGCGCTTCCAGGGCGAGAACCTCGGCCGCAACCTCGACCTCGTGGACCGCCTGCGCGAGGTGGCCGAGGCCAAGGGCGTCACGGTCGCCCAGACCGCCATCGCCTGGGTCCTGGCCCAGGGCACGGACATCGTCCCGCTGATCGGCGCCCGCCGCCGGGACCGCCTCGCCGAGGCCCTCGGCGCCCTCGCCGTCACCCTCGACGCCGCCGACCTGGCCGCCATCGAGGAGGCCGTCCCCGCGGGCGCCGCCTCCGGCGACCGCTACCCGGCCGCGCAGATGGCCCACCTGGACAGCGAGCGCTGACCGACACCCGCCGGGCTCCCGCAGCTGACAGGTAGTGTCATTTCATGGCCGCCACCACCGAGACCCTGACCGCCGAGCGCATCCTCGAAGCCACCGAGGAGGTGCTGCGACGCTACGGACCCGCGAAGGCGACGGTCGTGGACGTGGCCCGGGTCCTCGGGGTCAGCCACGGCAGCGTGTACCGGCACTTCCGCACGAAGGCGGCGCTGCGCGAGGCGGTGACCGAACGGTGGCTGGAGCGGACGATCGTGGCGCTGCGGCCGCACGTCGAGACCGGGGAGCCCGCGGACGAGCGGCTGACCGGCTGGCTCACGGCCCTCTTCGCCCTCAAGCGCAGGAAGGCCGGCGGCGATCCGGAGCTGATGGCCACCTTCCAGGTGCTGATCGGCGAGAACAGCGCAGTGGTCGACCGGCACGAGGAGCACCTCGTGGAGCAGATCGCCCGCATCCTGGAGGACGGTCACCGCGAGGGCGTGTTCACGGCCCCCGAGCGGGACCTCACCTCGACGGCCCGTGCGGTCTTCGACGCCACGGACCGCTTCCACAACCCGGCGCACGCGGCCGACTGGTCGGCCCCGGACGCCGAGGACGCGTTCACCGCGGTCGTCTCCCTGGTGCAGCGGGCCCTGCGGGCCTGACGGCCCCGGCCGGCGAAGAGCCGATCGGCGAACGGCCCGCGCCCGCGGCCTCTTGAAGATCACTTGGCGCGGAGTTTCCCCTTCCCTGTCCGGTGCATGGCTATCGTTCCCCCGCACCGCGACCGCAGAAGCACCCAGGGGGAACCATGTCCGCACCCGCCAGGCCGCCGGCGGAGGCCACCGCCCCACCGGAGCCACCGGCCCGCTCGGGCGCCGCCTCCGCGCTGGGCTGGATCCTCACGATCGGCCTCAACGTCGTCGCGCCGATCCTCACGTACGACATCCTGACGGAGGACCACGGCTGGTCGGAGTTCTCCGCTCTGCTCCTGAGCAGTGCCTGGCCGGTGCTCGACACCGCGATCGTGGTCGCCTGGCGCCGCAAGGTGGACGAGTTCGCCGTCGTCACCCTGGTCTTCCTGGTGATCACGGCCGTGGTCTCGCTCGTCGGCGCGCACACCGCCCGCGCGCTCCTGGTCAAGGACTCGTGCGTGACGGGCCTGTTCGGCCTGCTGTGCCTGGCCACCCTGCTCGCCCCGCGCCCGCTGATGTTCTACTTCGGCCGCAAGTTCGCGACCGACGGCACCCCGGCGAGCACGGCCTGGTGGAACGGCCTGTGGCAGTACGAGGGCTTCCGCTCCACCATGCGCACGATGACGCTGGTGTGGGGCGTGGCGTACGTCGCCGAGGCGCTGGTCCGCGTCGCCCTCGCGTACGCCCTGCCGACGAAGACCATGGTCGCCCTCAGCCCGGTCATGATCTACAGCGTCCTCGCCGCCCTGGGCGTCTGGACGGCCTGGTTCGGCAAGCGCCGCGCGGCCGAGGGTGCTCGCCGCCAGGCCGAGGCCGACGCGGCGGCGGCCGCCGCGACCGCCTGACGGCACGGGAAAGCCCCCGGTTCCGAAGCTCGGAACCGGGGGCTTTCCCGTACGTACGCGTACGGCCGATCGGACTCAGCAGCCGAGCAGACGGCTGCCCAGGTAGCCCTGGATCTGGTCGAGGGAGACGCGCTCCTGCTTCATGGTGTCGCGCTCGCGCACGGTCACCGCGTTGTCCTCGAGGGTGTCGAAGTCGACGGTGACGCAGAACGGGGTGCCGATCTCGTCCTGGCGACGGTAGCGGCGGCCGATGGCGCCGGCGTCGTCGAACTCGATGTTCCAGTTCTGGCGCAGGTCCGCCGCGAGGCCCTTGGCCTTCGGGGAGAGCTGCGCGTTGCGCGACAGCGGCAGGACGGCGACCTTGATCGGGGCCAGGCGGTGGTCGAGGCGCAGCACGGTGCGCTTCTCCATGACGCCCTTGGCGTTCGGGGCCTCGTCCTCGATGTACGCGTCGAGCAGGAAGGCGAGCATGGCGCGGCCGACACCGGCCGCGGGCTCGATGACGTACGGCGTGTAGCGCTCGCCGGACTCCTGCTCCAGGAACGTGAGGTTGGCGCCGGAGGCCTTGGAGTGGGCCGTCAGGTCGTAGTCGGTGCGGTTGGCGACGCCCTCGAGCTCGCCCCACTCGCTGCCGCCGAAGGAGAAGCGGTACTCGATGTCGGCGGTGCGCTTCGAGTAGTGGGAGAGCTTCTCCGCCGGGTGCTCGAACCAGCGCATGTTCTCCTCACGGAGACCCAGGCCGGTGTACCAGTTCCAGCGCTGCTCCATCCAGTATTCCTGCCACTGCTCGTCCTCGCCCGGCTTGACGAAGAACTCCATCTCCATCTGCTCGAACTCGCGCGTGCGGAAGATGAAGTTGCCCGGAGTGATCTCGTTCCGGAAGGACTTGCCCATCTGCGCGATGCCGAACGGGGGCTTCTTGCGCGAGGTGGTCTGTACCTGGGCGAAGTTGGTGAAGATGCCCTGGGCGGTCTCGGGACGCAGGTAGGCGACGGAGCCGGTGTCCTGGGTCGGGCCGAGGTGCGTGGAGAGCAGGCCGGAGAACTGCTTGGGCTCCGTGAAGGTGCCCTTGTTGCCGCAGTTGGGGCAGTTGAGATCGGTGAGGCTCTCGGGAAGACGGCCGTGCTTCTCCTCGTACGCCTCCTCCAGGTGGTCCGCCCGGTAGCGCTTGTGGCAGGAGGTGCACTCGGTCAGCGGGTCGGTGAAGGTCGCGACGTGGCCGGAGGCCTCCCAGACCTCGGTGGCCAGGATGACCGACGAGTCGATGCCGACGACGTCCTCGCGCGAGGTGACCATGTAACGCCACCACTGACGCTTCAGGTTCTCCTTGAGTTCGACACCCAGCGGTCCGTAGTCCCAGGCGGCCTTCTGGCCGCCGTAGATCTCACTGCACGGGTAGACGAAGCCACGGCGCTTGCTCAGGCTGACGATGGTGTCGATCTTGTCGGCGGCCACGGTGCTCTCTTCATTACGACGACGAAGTGCGAATGCCTCAGGTTACCGGCGCCCGCACCCCCCGTATCAAATCGGTTCGGCACCGGGGGCGGGCGAGGGCCCGCGTGGGCGGGGCCACACATACGGCAATTGACAACCGTTTCCAGTTTTGTTGAAAATGAGTGTCATGAACGTACGCCGTTTGATACCCAGCACCGCCCTCGCCGGAGCCGTCGCGCTCGGCGTCGTCTCCCTCTCCGCCTGCGCCGGGACCTCCGACGCAGCGGACAAGGGAAGCGGCGGAAAGCTGGACGTCGTGGCGTCCTTCTACCCCATGCAGTACCTGGCGGAGCAGATAGGCGGCGGGCACGTCGCCGTGAACACCCTGACGAAGCCGGGCGTCGAGCCGCACGACCTGGAGCTCAAGCCGAAGCAGATCGGCGAGCTCGGCGAGGCCGACGTCATCCTCTACCTCAAGGGCATCCAGCCCGCCGTCGACGAGGCGATCGCCCAGGCCGGCGTGAAGAACACCGTCGACGCCGCCGGCCTCACCACGCTCGAGGAGCACGGCACCGAGGTCGGCCACGACCACGAGGGCGAGGAGGCCGGGCACGACCACGGGTCCGAGGCCGGCGCCGACCCCCACGTCTGGCTCGACCCCGTGAAGTACGCCGAGGTCGCCAAGGGCGTCGGCAGCACCCTGGAGAAGGCGGACCCGGCCCACGCCGCCGACTACAAGAAGAACACCGACGCCCTGGTGAAGAAGCTCGGCGACCTGGACACCGAGTTCGAGACGGGCCTGAAGAACACCGCCACGAAGACCTTCATCACCACCCACTCCGCCTTCGGCTACCTCGCCGAGCGCTACGGCCTGGAGCAGGAGGGCATCACCGGCATCGACCCCGAGTCCGAGCCGAGCCCCGCCCGCATCAAGGAACTCCAGGACATCGCGGCGAAGGACAAGGTCTCCACCGTCTTCTTCGAGACCCTCGCGAGCGACAAGACCGCGAAGACCCTCGCCGGCGACACCGGTCTGAAGACCGACGTGCTCGACCCGCTGGAGGGAATCACGGACAAGTCCAAGGGCGATGACTACATCGAGGTCATGCAGTCCAACCTCGCCGCGCTGAAGAAGGCACTCGGCGCCAAGTGACCACGGCAGCACAGCAGGAGGCACGAGCCATGGCAGCCCAGGAACCGGATCCCGTCATTTCCGTCCGCGGAGCCACGGCGGCCCTCGGCGCCCGGCCCGTCCTCCGGGGCGTCGACCTCACCGTCGGCCGCGGTGAGGTCGTCGCGCTGCTCGGCGCCAACGGCTCAGGCAAGTCCACCGCCGTCCGCGCCGTCATCGGCCAGGTCCCGCTGACCGGCGGCACGATCGAGCTGTTCGGCACCGAACGCAGGCGGTTCCGCGACTGGGCCCGCATCGGCTACGTGCCGCAGCGCACCACGGCCTCCGCCGGCGTGCCCGCCACCGTCCGCGAGGTCGTCGCCTCCGGCCGCCTCTCGCGCCGCCGGTTCGGCCTGCCGACCAAGGCCGACAAGGCCGCCGTCCACCGCGCCATGGAGCTGGTCGGCCTCGCCGACCGCGCCCAGGACGCCGTCACCGCGCTCTCCGGCGGCCAGCACCAGCGCGTCCTGATCGCCCGCGCGCTCGCCTCCGAGCCCGAACTGCTGATCATGGACGAGCCGATGGCCGGCGTGGACCTCGCGAGCCAGGAGATCCTGGCCGCGACGCTGCGCGAGCAGGTCGCGGGCGGCACCTCCGTCCTCCTCGTCCTGCACGAGCTGGGCCCCCTGGAGCCGCTGATCGACCGGGCGGTCGTGCTGCGCGACGGCTGCGTCGTCCACGACGGCCCGCCGCCCGAGGCCGTCGGCCAGCACGCGCTGCCGGGCCACGACCACGTACATCCGCACGCGGCCGGCGAGCCGCTCCGCACGGGACTGCTGACCTGATCATGGACTTCCTCGAACCTGCCTTCATGCAGCGGGCGCTCCTCGCGGCCGTCCTCGTCGGCATCACCGCGCCCGCCGTCGGCATCTACCTCGTCCAGCGCCGCCAGGCGCTGATGGGCGACGGCATCGGCCACGTCGCCATGACCGGTGTCGGCCTCGGCTTCCTCCTGAACTCCAGCCCGGTCTGGATGGCGACCCTGGTCGCCGTCGCCGGCTCGGTCGCCATGGAACTGATCAGGGCGTACGGGAAGACCCGCGGCGACCTGGCGCTCGCGCTGCTCTTCTACGGCGGCATGGCCGGCGGCGTCCTGCTGATCAACCTGTCGCCGACCGGCTCCAACGCCAACCTCAGCTCGTACCTCTTCGGTTCGCTGTCCACGGTCTCCACCGAGGACGTCACGGCGATCAGCGTCCTCGCCGGCTTCGTGGTCCTCGTCACGGTCGGCCTGCGCCGCCAGCTCTTCGCGGTGAGCCAGGACGAGGAGTTCGCCCGGGTCACCGGCCTGCCGGTGCGCGCCCTGAACCTGCTGATCGCGGTCACGGCCGCGGTCACCGTCACCGTCGCCATGCGGGTCGTCGGCCTGCTCCTGGTCAGCGCGCTCATGGTGGTGCCGGTCGCGGCCGCCCAGCAGCTGTCGAAGTCCTTCCGCATGACGTTCGTCCTCGCGGTGGCGACCGGCATCACCGTCACCCTGGCGGGCACGGTCACCTCGTACTACCAGGACGTCCCGCCCGGCGCGACGATCGTCCTGTACGCGATCGGGATCTTCATCGTCCTGACCCTGCTGGCCGCTCCGCTCGCCAAAAGGCGGGCGAAGGCCGCCGAGCGGGCCATCGCCGATTGCGACGCCCGGTGCGTCCCGGACACCCGGCGACCGACGGACGACGTGAAGGTCTGATCCACGACTGATCCCGGGGGCGCGGGGGGCTGGCAGAATGGCGGGGCAGACAAGCATCCAAGGAGGCCCCCGTGGCGACGGCAGGACCCCCCGTACGCGGCCGCTCGACCAAGCAGCGGGCCGCCGTGTCGGCGGCGCTGAACGAGGTGGACGAGTTCCGCAGCGCCCAGGAGCTGCACGACATGCTCAAGCACCGCGGCGACTCCGTCGGCCTCACCACCGTCTACCGCACGCTCCAGTCCCTGGCGGACGCGGGCGAGGTGGACGCGCTGCGCACCAGCGACGGCGAGACGGTCTACCGCCGCTGCTCGACCGGCGACCATCACCACCACCTCGTCTGCCGCGTCTGCGGCAAGGCCGTGGAGGTGGAGGGCCCCATGGTCGAGCAGTGGGCCGAGACCATCGCCTCGGAGCACGGCTTCGTGAACGTGGCGCACACCGTCGAGATCTTCGGCACCTGCGCCGACTGCGCCGAGAAGTGACCTGACATACGGCGGCCGAGCGACCTGACATACGAAAGGGCCCGCACCGAGCGGATTCGGTGCGGGCCCTTCGCGTACGCGCTCTCACATCCGGGCGATGTTCCGGTCGAGCACCGCACGGAGCCGGTCGACGTCCGCGGGGCCGGCGAGGCCGCGCTTGGGCAGCGCCGCCACGCCCGCGGCGCCCTTGTCGGCGGACAGCAGGACGAACTGGGTGGGCGTCTCGACGTACCGGGCCATCAGCTGCCAGCGGCCCGTGACCTCGCTGTCGCGGGTCACCCAGCGGACCCCCTCCTCGCCGACGCTCGCCCGGTGCTCCCCTTGCCGTTCGATCATCGGGTACGTCACCCGGGCGACGAGCCGCGGCATGAGCGGCCGCAAGACGGCGGCGAACAGTCCCAGCGAGACCATCAGCGCCACCGGCCCGGTCTCCGCCCCGCCGGGGCCGGTCAGCATCAGGGCCACGGCCAGGAACGCCAGGCAGGCCGCGAACGGCAGCACCCACCGCATCCACCGGAACGAGCCGTACCGCAGCTGCACCCGCACGGCGTCCACGAGGTCCTCACGCGTCGGCGTGTACACCAGCTCCATCGTCATCCCCAGCCCCCGGTCCCGGCTCAGGCCTTGTCGAGGACGGCCAGGTCTGCCGGGTCGACGCCGCCGAAGCGGCGGTCGCGCTGGGCGTACTCGATGCAGGCGCGCCAGAGGTCGCGGCGGTCGAAGTCGGGCCACAGCACGTCCTGGAAGACCATCTCGGCGTACGCGCTCTGCCAGATCAGGTAGTTGGAGGTGCGCTGCTCGCCGCTGGGACGCAGGAAGAGGTCGACGTCCGGCATGTCCGGGTAGTACAGGTACTTCTGGATGGTCTTCTCGGTGATCTTCGCGGGGTCGAGCCGACCGGCCTTCACGTCCTCCGCGAGCGCCTGCGCGGCGTCCGTGAGTTCGGCGCGTCCGCCGTAGTTCATGCAGAAGTAGAGCGTCAGCTTGGTGTTGTCCTTGGTCTGCTCCTGCGCGACCTGGAGCTCCTTGGCGACCGACTTCCACAGCTTCGGCATCCGGCCCACCCAGCGGACCCGGATGCCGAGCTCGTCGAGCTGGTCGCGGGTCTTGCGGATGAAGTCGCGGTTGAAGTTCATGAGGAAGCGCACCTCCTCGGGGGAGCGCTTCCAGTTCTCGGTGGAGAAGGCGTACAGCGAGATCGACCCGACGCCCATCTCGATCGCGCCCTGGAGCACGTCGAGCACCTGCTCGGCGCCGACCTTGTGGCCTTCGGTGCGGGGCAGGCCGCGCTCCTTGGCCCAGCGGCCGTTGCCGTCCATGACGATCGCGACGTGCTCCGGGACGAGCTCGGACTGCAGCTTCGGCGGGCGCGCACCGGACGGGTGCGGCTCGGGGGTCCTGTACTCCCGACGCTGGCGCCCGAGGAGTCGTGCGATGGCCATGGGTCGTCTCTCCTAGGTCTTCTCTACGTAACGCAGGGAGCGCAGGCCGCGCTCCAGGTGCCAGTGCAGGTAGGCGGACACGAGTCCGCTGCCCTCCCTGACGTGACGCGGCTCGCACGCGTCCGCCGTCGCCCAGTCGCCGGTGAGCAGCGCGCTGAGCAGGCCGATGGCCTCCGAGGAGGGTACGACGCTTCCGGGGACCCGGCAGTCGCCGCATATGACTCCACCCGCGGCGACCGAAAAGAACCGGTTGGGACCGTGGATGCCACATTTCGCACAGTCCTCGAAGCTGGGCGCGTAGCCGTTCACGGCGAGGGAGCGGAGGAGGAAGGCGTCGAGGATGAGGTGGGGCGCGTGCTCGCCCCTGGCGAGCGTCCGCAGGCCGCCCACCAGCAGCAGGTACTGCTGCACCGCGGGTTCGCCCTCGTGGTCGGTGAACCGTTCCGCCGTCTCCAGCATGGCCGTGCCCGCGGTGTACCGGGCGTAGTCGGTGACGATGCCGCTGCCGTACGCGGCGATGGTCTCGCTCTGCGTGCAGAGCGGCAGCCCGCGTCCGACGAGCTCACTCCCCCGGGCGAAGAACTGCACGTCCACGTGCGAGAAGGGTTCGAGTCGCGCCCCGAACTTCGACTTCGTCCGGCGCACGCCGCGCGCGACCGCGCGTACGCGGCCGTGACCGCGCGTGAGGAGGGTGATGATGCGGTCCGCTTCACCCAGCTTCTGGGTGCGCAGCACGATGCCGTCGTCGCGGAACAGACTCATGCGCCCATTCTCCCGTACGGCGCCGACAGTCGAGCCCGGGGCGGGAAGTCGGCCCGCGGGGAGACGCAGGTCACATCGGGCCGTGTCACAGGGGCCCGGGCCGTCTCGTCTCAGGGGTTGTCACCAGCGAGCGACACCCACGAAGGAGCACCCCATGGACGCGCGACTCGACCTCCTCGCCAGCCCCACCGTCGGCAAGGCCTTCAAGCACCTGCTGGCGGCGGGCAAGGCGGTCAAGGAGTCGACGGTGCCGGCCGCGACGCAGGAGCTGGTGGCGCTGCGCGTGAGCCAGATCAACGGCTGCGCGGTCTGCATCGACATGCACACCAAGGACGCGGCCCACGCGGGCGAGACCCCGCTGCGGCTGAACCTGGTGGCGGCCTGGCGCGAGGCCACCGTCTACACCGAGGCCGAGCGGGCCGCCCTCGAACTCGCCGAGGAGGGCACCCGCACCGCCGACGCGGCCGGCGGCGTCAGCGACGAGGTCTGGGCGCGCGCCGCCCTCCACTACGACGAGGAACAGCTGGTCGCCCTCGTCATGCACATCGGCTTCATGAACCTGGCGAACCGCCTGAACGTCATCACTCGGCAGCCCGCCGGCGACTACGTGCCCGGGCAGTTCCACTGAAGGCCGCCCCACATCTGGATGATCATGGTGCGTCCGCGTCACGCCGGCGCGCAACACGGACGCGGACGCACCGCAACGGGGAAACGGGGAGAGGAAGCCGTCATGAGCGAGGACGACGTCATGGGCAAGGTCGAGGAGTTCGAGGAACTGCGCCCCCTGCTGTTCTCGATCGCCTACCGCATCCTGGGCAGCGTCAGCGAGGCCGAGGACGCCGTGCAGGAGACCTGGCTCCGCTTCGACGCCTCCCCCACCCGCCCCACCTCCACCAAGGCCTTCCTCTCCACCACCATCACCCGCCTCTCCATCGACGTCCTCCGCTCCGCCCGCGTCCGCCGCGAGGAGTACGTCGGCCCCTGGTTCCCCGAACCCCTCCTCACCGACCCCTACCAGGACCCGGTCCGCTCGGTGGAACTCGCCGACTCCGTCTCCATGGCCGCGCTCCTCCTCCTCGAACGCCTCAGCCCCCTCGAACGGGCCGTCTTCCTCCTCCGCGAGGTCTTCGCCTTCGACTTCGAGGACATCGCCGCCGCCGTCGACCGCTCCGAGGCCGCCTGCCGTCAGCTCCTCGTCCGAGCCCGCCGCCACATGCACGACGGCCGCCCCCGCTTCGAAGCCGACCGCCAGGAACGCCAGGAACTCGCCGACCGCTTCTTCGACGCCCTCCGGACCGGCGACATCGGCGGACTCCAGACCCTCCTCTCCGCCGACGTCCAGCTCGTCGGCGACGGCGGCGGCAAGGCCCCCAACTTCGCCCGCACCATCCACGGCGCCGACAACGTCTCCCGCCTCCTCGGCTCCGTCTTCCCCTCGCTCCTCGCCCTCGACATCACCTGCGAGCCCCGCGACATCAACGGCCAGCCGGGCGCCATCTACCGCGACCGCGACGGCCGCGTCCTCCAGGCCCTCGCCCTCGACGTCCTCGACGGCCACATCCAGACCATCCGCGCCGTCCTCAACCCCGACAAGCTCGCCCACCTCGGCCCCGTCGCCGACGCCTGGGCCATCACCCGCGAAGTCCAGCAGATCCGCCGCCGCGGCCACACGTCCTGACCGCGCGCACGGGAACGGGCCGGTACGCACTCCGCGTACCGGCCCGTTCCCGCGCATACGGTGCCCCTCAGGGCACCTCTCCCCTGCTCCGCGCGTTCGCGTGCGCCGTCGCGGCGCTCAGCCGCTCCGACGACGTCGCCTCCCGCACCTCCTCCGGCTCCACGTCCCACTCCCGCCCGCCCCCCAGCGGCCGGATCTGGACGTACGGCCCCTCATGCCCCATCACCGTCCCCACCCGCCCGGTGCTGATCTCCACGACGTACGACCCGATGGGCAGCGTCACGTTCGACTCTCCTCCCTCGGCAGTACGGCGGCCGCGAGCAGCCGAGCCGTTTCCACCGTGCAGCATCCCGATTCCACGAGCGGCCTCGGCGGCTCGGCCGCGAGCGTGACGACGCCAAGCCCCTGCGACGGCAACCTGATTCCGGCCCTCGCCAACGCCTCGCGCAATTCCGCCACCGCCTCCTGTGCGGCTCCGACTGCCCCCGTGGTCGTCTTCTTGATGTCTTCCTTCACCAACGTATGCCTTTCTGAATCCATTTCCCGCTTCGCCTCTCCAGGGTGGGGGCAGATCCGTAGAATCGGCAGACGCGCGGTCTGTACAACTGCGGCGCAGGATTGGGGAGTTAACCCATGGCCAAGACCAGGCGAAACAAGGCGTGGGAGTACTTCGGCGAGGCCCTGAAGGAACGCCGAGAGGACGCCGGGCCCACGCGGGGCGAGCCGGCCGCCCTAATGTTCGTTTCGGGCGCCTAATCGGACTGTTCGAGCAGGGAATTCGAAAGCCGCAGCTGGACGTGGCGAAGCGGATCGACGCCGCCCTGCAAACCGGCGGTTTTTTCGAACGGACGGTATGCCAAGTCGTCAACAAGTCGCCGTATGGCTCCTATTTCCACGAGGTGGCGGAGCCGGAGGCGGTGGCGACGAGGATCCGCGAGTTCGCACCGACGGTGCTGCCGGGCCTCGGCCCCGAGGCCATGGCCGCCCGACTCGACCCCATCGTGTCTCTGATCCGGCAGCACCGCGTCCTGGTGACCGTCGTGCCCCGACATCGGCCGGCTGGTCGTCACGCTCCTGAGGGGCTGACCCGCCCCGCCGGCCGCCTCCCGCCGACCCCTCGTAGAGCACCCTCAGGCCGCGCGGTACGCGCCGATCTCGTCGACGTACGCCACCCCACCCTGCCGCCGTGCCCATTTCACTGGACAGGGTGCATTCCGCCGGACAGCCGTCAAGCGAATGCGCACGGTGGCCAAGGGCTTCACCGACCGTCAGACCGCCCTTTACGATCGCGCCATGTCGATCATGTCGCCGATACCCGCCCTCCCGGGCCCCCGGGGCACCGGTCTGCGCGTCGAGGGCGAGGCCCTGCTCCTGCGTACGGCTCAGGAGGAGGTGCACATCCCGCTGATGGCGGTCGGCCGGGTCCGCGCCGAGGGAAGGGCCGTCGCCGTCGAGCTGGCCGCCCTGACCGGGGCGACGCCGGCCGTGTACCGGCTGGAGGAGGTGGACGGGGCGGCCGCGGCGGCGTTCGCCGACGCCGTGAACGGGGCCCTGCCGGAGCGGTCCGAGCCGGTCGACGGCATCACGTACATATCGGGCAACCGCCTGGCCGACCTGCATGCCGTGCGGCTCTTCCGCAGGCTGAAGCGGGGGGCACTCCACGGCCTCCTCGTGATCGTCGCCCTCTGCGTGCTCGTGTGCGTCACGGGGCACCCGGTCGCCCTGATCGCGATCATCCCGGGCGGCCTCTTCGGGCTGCTGTTCCTGATCCTCGGCGCGGGGGGCGCGTACCCGCCGTACGAGGAGTGGTACCTGCGCAAGCGCGGGGTCACGGTCGCCGCCGACCGGGTCTCCGGGGAGCCGGGCACCTACGTGTACGTCGACCCGATGGGGCTGCACCGCACCGTGCGGAAGTTCGCCCCCGCGTGGACCATCGACGTCGCCTATGACCCGCGGGACCCGGGGCGCGTGGTCGTCCTGCGGACCCGGGCCATGTGGTGGCTGGACGTCACCCTGGCGTCGACGGGTCTCCTCATCGGCCTCCTCGGCGCCGCCGGCGCGGTCACGGCCACGGTCATGGCGCTCCTCGGCGTCGGCGGCTTCTGAGCGCCCACGCGCTCATTCATGCACTCGCTTATGGACGCCATAAGTCCGCCTTATGAGTCCATAGACCGGGCCCGGGTACCACTCCGTGAAAGAAATTATTTAGGGTGACCTAAGTGTCGGCGGCTTCGCCGCCACGTCGCTTGCGAAGGGAATCCCGTCATGCCCCGCCCCCTCCGGGTCGCGATCGTCGGCGCCGGCCCCGCCGGCATCTACGCCGCCGACGCGCTGCTGAAGTCCGACGCCGCCGCCGAGCCGGGCGTGTCCATCGACATCTTCGAGCGGATGCCCGCCCCCTTCGGCCTGATCCGCTACGGCGTGGCGCCCGACCACCCGCGCATCAAGGGCATCATCACCGCGCTGCACCAGGTGCTCGACAAGCCGCAGGTCCGCCTGTTCGGCAACGTCGACTACGGCACCGACATACACCTGGACGACCTGCGCGCCTTCTACGACGCCGTGGTCTTCTCGACCGGCGCCATGGCCGACCGCGAGCTCCGCATACCCGGCGTCGAGCTCGACGGCTCGTACGGCGCCGCCGACTTCGCGTCCTGGTACGACGGCCACCCGGACGTCCCGCGCACCTGGCCCCTGGAGGCCGAGAAGGTCGCCGTCCTGGGCGTCGGCAACGTGGCGCTCGACATCGCCCGCATCCTCGCGAAGACGGCGGACGAGCTGCTGCCGACCGAGATCCCTGCGAACGTCTACGAGGGCCTCAAGGCCAACAAGGCCCTCGAAGTGCACGTCTTCGGCCGTCGCGGCCCCGCGCAGGCGAAGTTCAGCCCGATGGAGCTGCGCGAGCTCGACCACTCACCGAACATCGAGGTCATCGTCAACCCCGAGGACATCGACTACGACGAGGGCTCGATCGCCGAGCGGCGCAAGAACAAGCAGACCGACATGGTCGCGAAGACCCTGGAGAACTGGGCGATCCGCGACACCGGCGACCGCCCGCACAAGCTCTTCCTGCACTTCTTCGAGTCGCCCGTCGAGATCCTCGGCGAGGACGGCAAGGTCGTGGGCCTGCGCACCGAGCGCACGGAGCTCGACGGCACCGGCAACGTCAAGGGCACCGGCGCCACCACCGACTGGGACGTCTCCGCCGTCTACCGCGCGGTCGGCTACCTCTCCGATGAGCTCCCGAAGATCCCGTGGGACACCACGACCGGCACCATCCCCGACCAGGGCGGCCGCGTGATCGAGGAGTCCGGCGAGCCCATGGCCTCCACGTACTGCACCGGCTGGATCCGGCGCGGCCCCGTCGGCCTCATCGGCCACACCAAGGGCGACGCCAACGAGACCGTCGCCAACCTCCTGGACGACTTCGCCAACGGCCGTCTGCTGACGCCCGAGACCCCCGAGACGGACGCGATCGTGTCCTTCCTGGAGGGCAAGGGCCTCACCTACACGACGTGGGAGGGCTGGTACGCCCTCGACGCGGCCGAGAAGGCGCTGGGCGAGCCGCAGGGCCGCGAGCGCGTGAAGATCGTCGAGCGCGAGGACATGCTGCGCGCCAGCGGCGCGATCCAGTAGTCGCGGCAGTCACGCCCGAGGGCCCCCGACCTGTCGGTCGCGGGGCCCTCGGGCGTTCCCGGTCCTACCCTGAAAGGACCGGGAAGAGGTGAGGGCCATGTCCGCACCGGTGACGCACACGGCCACCGCCGCCGACGGAACCACCACGGCCGGGTCGGCGGACGTGGTCGAGCGGGCCCGTGAGGCCGCCGGCCGGGAGTCCTGGGCGGAGGTGTACGCGCTGCTGCACGCCCACGACCGGCACCCCTCGCGCGCGCTGACCGCCGACGACCTGTCCGCGCTCGCCGACGCGGCCTGGTGGTCGGGGCACGTCGACGAGTCCGTCACCGCCAGGCTCCGCGCGCACGCCGCCTTCCTCGCAGCCGGCGACCACCGGGGCGCCGGGCTCGCCTCCTGGTGGCTGTACTTCGAGTACCGGGGTCTCGGGCGGCCCGCGGCGGCCTCCGGCTGGCTCCACCGGGCCAGGCACCACCTGGCGGACCTGCCCCCGTGCCCCGAGCAGTGCTTCCTCGCCTGGACGGACGCCGAGGAGGCCGAGCAGCACGGCGACCGGGCCGCGGCCCTCGCCGCCGCCCACCGGATGACCCGCCTCGCCCTCCGCTCCGGCAGCCCCGACCTGCTCGCCCTGAGCCGCCAGGCCGAGGCCGCCGTCCTCCTCGCCGACGGCCGCCGCGCCCAGGCCCTCGCCCTCCTCGACGACGCCATGTGCGCCGTCTCCGCCGGGGAGCTCACCGGCATGTTCACGGGCTGGCTCTACTGCCTCGCCCTCACCCAGTGCATGGAGGCCGCCGACCTCGGCCGCGCCGTGGAGTGGACGAACGCGGCGATGGAGTGGTGCGCGCCGCCGTGGTCGGGCCGCTCGACGACGGACGCGGCCGCCGGCCCGGCCGCGTCCCCGGCCCCCCTCCCCATGACCGTCCCCTCCGGCGAGAACCCCTTCCGGGGCGTCTGCAGAGCCCACCGCGTGGAGGTCCTCGACCTGCTCGGGGCGTGGGAACCGGCCGAGGCGGAGGCCCGGCTCGCGTGCCGGGAGGTGCCGGTGGACTGCCTGGAGTCGGCGGCGGCCGCGTACTACGCCGCCGGGGACGTGCAGCGACGGCAGGGCCGGCTCGACGCGGCCGCGGTGTCGTACGCCCACGCGCACGAGCTGGGCCGGATCCCGCAGCCGGGGCTGGCGCTGCTGCGCCTGGCGCAGGGCCGGGCCGACGCGGCGGTCGCGGGCGTCGAACTGGCGCTCGCCTGCCAGAGCGACCCGCGCCACGACCTCCTGGGCCGGGCCCGGCTGCTCGCCGCCCGCACCGAGGTGGCCCTCGCCGTCCGGGACGTGGCCGGTGCGACGGAGGCGGCGGCGGACCTGGACGCGCTGGCCGCGGACGTGCCCCTGCTGCGGGCGATGGCCGACACGGCGGCCGGCGCGGTCGCCCTGGCCTCCCACGGGGCCGCGCTGCCGCCGCTGCGGCGGGCGCTCGCCGGATGGCTGGAGCTGCGGGTGCCGTACGAGGCCGCGCAGGTGCGGATGCTGCTCGCGGCGGCCTGCCGGGCGGCGGGCGACGAGGAGGCCGCCCGGCTGGAGCTGGGCGCCGCGCGGGCCGTGTTCGAGCGGCTCGGGGCCGTGCCGGACGCCCGGCGCGCGGCGGCGCTGCTCTCCGGCGGGAAGCGGCGGCGGCTGCCCGGCGGTCTGACCGCCCGCGAGGCGGAGGTCCTGCGGCTCGTCGCCGCCGGCGGCACCAACCGGGACATCGCCCACGCCCTGGTGATCAGCGAGCACACCGTGGGCCGTCACCTGAACAACATCTTCGCCAAGCTCGGCGTCGGCTCCCGTGCCGCCGCCACGGCCTACGCGTACGCGCACGACCTGGTCTGACGCGGCGGGCCGCGCCATGGGCCGTACAACCCATGCGGCGCCCGGACCGCCCATGGGCGGTCCGGGCGATGCGGGCCCGCGGCCCACGGGGCTACACCGGATCCATGACCACCACGACCAACTCCCTGGACA
This sequence comes from Streptomyces wedmorensis, assembly GCF_000716445.1. GTDB lineage: Bacteria > Actinomycetota > Actinomycetes > Streptomycetales > Streptomycetaceae > Streptomyces > Streptomyces wedmorensis. The sequence goes on along the minus strand of NZ_JNWK01000002.1, from coordinate 214,716 downwards.
CGCTTCGCGGTGCCGCGCGCGGCACCGTCGTGACGCCCGGCGACCCGTCGTACGACGTCTCCCGCCGGGTCTACAACGCCCTGCACGACCGCCGGCCGGCCGTCGTCGTCCACGCCGTGGACGCCGGTGACGTGATCGCGGCGGTGCTGTACGCCCGGGAGCACGACCTTCCGCTCGCCGTGCGGGGCGGCTCCCACTCGGTCGCCGGCTTCGGCACCGTGGACGACGGCCTCGTGGTCGACCTGTCCCGGATGCGGGGCGTGCGGGTCGATCCGAAGGCCCGTACGGCCCGCGCCGAGGGCGGCGCCACCTGGGGCGACTTCAACCACGCCACCCACGCCTTCGGGCTGGCCACGACCGGCGGGGTGGTCTCCACGACCGGCCTCGGCGGCCTGACGCTCGGCGGCGGCATGGGGCACCTGGCCCGCCGCTGCGGACTGAGCTGCGACAACCTGGTCGCGGCGGACGTGGTGACCGCCGAGGGCGCGCTCGTGACCTGCGACGCCGAGCGGAACGCGGACCTGTTCTGGGCGCTGCGCGGCGGCGGCGGGAACTTCGGCGTCGTCACCTCGCTCGCCTACCGGCTGCACCCGGTCGACGTGGTCTTCGGCGGGATCACCTGCTACCCGCTGGACGGGGACGTGGCACGCGCCTGGCAGGCGATGAACGCGGCGGCGCCGGTCGAGCTCAACTCGATCTTCGTGATCGCGCTCGGCCCCCAGGAGCCGTTCCTGCCGGAGCGCTGGCACGGCCGCCCGATCTGCGCCGCGTTCACCTGCTTCACCGGTTCGGTGACGGAGGACGAGAAGGTCCTCGCCCGCCTGGACGGGCTCGGCCCGGTCGTCGGCCGGTTCATGGACCGGATGCCGTACCCGGTGATCAACACCCTCTTCGACGAGCAGCTGCCGCCGGGGCTCCACCACTACTGGAAGGGGAACTTCAGCCGTGAGCTCTCCGAGGGCGCGATCGCGGCCCACGTGGCGTACGGCGAGACGATGCCGTCGCTGGAGTCGGACACGGCGATCTTCCCGATCGACGGGGCATGCCACGAGGTGGGGCCGCAGGACACCGCCTTCGCCTACCGGGACGCCGTCTTCTCGCACTCCTTCGGCGGCACCTGGACCGACCCGGCGGACTCCGAGCGGAACATCGCCTGGACCCGTGCCTACGACGAGGCGCTGCGCCCGCACACCCAGGAGGGCGGGTACGTGAACTTCATGGACACCGACGACCAGGACCGGGTGCGGGTCAACTACCGCCAGAACTACGACCGGCTCCGCACGGTCAAGCGCCGCTACGACCCCGACAACGTGTTCCGGCTCAACCAGAACATCGCCCCGTAGACCGGGGCCTACGACACCGTCCGCGCCGAGTCGAGGAGGCGGACGGTGTCGTCGGGGGCGAACGCGAGGGCGTTCCCGACGGTCCCGAGGACCTCCATCTCGGTCGGGCTGTAGGGCCCGTCGGCGAGGGCGATCCGCGCGGCCTGGACCAGGATCGACTCCCGGCCGGCGGGCGCGAGGTGCGGGGTGAGCGGCTCCAGGGCCTCGTGGAGCTCGATCGCGAGGAGCGTGCCCTCGGGGTTCACCTCGGGCATGAAGCGCCCCGTGTCGGCGGCCAGGGCCTCGACGAGGTCGACGAGCTGGACGGCCGTGCACTCGGCGAAGCCGGCCGACCGGACGGCGGTGACGGCCCGGTCGAGGACCGCGCGGGAGTCCGTGCCGCCGGCCGCGAGCACGGCCAGGGCGACGGTGTGCACGCCGTCCCTCAGCATCGCCGAGAAGCGGCTCGTCGTCGGGTGGTCGAGGACCTCGGTGCCGAAGTGCGTGTGACAGGCCGCGCATTCGACGACGGGGCCCGTACAGCCCCGGGGCAGGACCGGGACGCCCAGGACGGCGAACCTGCGGCGGCCGGTGCGCCGCCGGTAGTTGCGGTCGCCCCCGCACTCCTCGCAGAAGAACTCGCCGTCTCCGACGGTGTTCCAGGAGGTGCGGATTCCGCAGACGCCCACTTTCCCACCACGTGAATTCCGGGCAGACCGCATACGCACCTCCTCAACGGCCCGGCTGCACTGCCGGCGTTGGCGTGATGTTAGCCACATCCTTGATGTGACGTCAGCACCCCGTAGGGAGTTCACCGTGGAGTTGGCCGAGACACGTCACCCTGCCGGAAGCCTCAGGAGGCGCGGCGGCGACGCTTTCCGAAGGCCAGGAAGCCCCCGCCGATGACGACGGCGGCGGCCGCGGCCCCGATCGCGCCAGGACCGATGGCCGATCCCGTGGTCGCGAGATCACCCTCCGGAGTGGCGGACGGCGCCGGCGTCGGGGTGGCGGCCGGGGCGGTGGTGCTGTCGCCCGGAGTGGCGGGCGCGGAGGGGGACGCGGAGCCCCCGGGCGTCTCGGACGCGCCGGGCGTCGCGCCGCCCTCGCCGGGGGTGGCCGGCGGGGTGGGGGCGGGGGTGTCGGTCGGCTTCGGCGCCTCCGGGGTGACGACCGGGCCCGGCGTCGGCTCTCCGGGCAGGCAGCCGGTGAAGTTCATCTGGTGGGTCTCGGCGCCGGGCACGGTGACGAGCTCCTCGGCGATGACGGAGCCGTTGACGTGCCCGGGGCCGATGTTCTTCCCGCCCATCTCGACCTTGGCGTCCGGCGCGAGGATGGCGCCCGGCCACGAGGTGTGGTTCTTCTTCACGCTGTCGGCCTGCGGGAAGTTCCACAGCAGCTTGGAGCGGATCTGCCGGTACTCGTCGCGCGGCACGGCGTAGTCGTCGATGACGGGGGTGCCGCCGTCGAGGTTCCGGTAGTAGACGCCGTACGTGGCCGAGGCGCTCATGTCGTACGAGGTGCCGAGCACGTTCACCAGGGTCGAGGAGCCGACCGGGACGTCCAGGGTGATCGCGCGGAACTTCTCCAGGTCGGCGGCGTTCACGGCGAAGACGTTCTGCTTCGGGTCCGTGCCGGTGAGGAAGATGCCGTCACCGGAGGTGGAGACCGTGCCGTTGGGCTTCGTCGCGGCCCAGCCGGCGGACAGCGCGCGCAGCCGCGTGAACTCCTTGCCGAAGTCCACCGGGGAGGCGCCCTTGGCGTGCGGGCCGTCGACGGCGAAGCCGGCGCCCTTCGCCGAGCGGTCGTCGAGTGCTCCGTACACGCCCGAACCCTTGGTGATCACGACCTGGTTGGCGTGGAGGGTGCCGCCGACGACGAGGCTGTGGCCGCCGGGCAGCTTCGCCAGGTCGGCGCCGGTCAGCTTGTTGCCGACGGAGAACCCCTGGCCGACCTTCGCGTCGCCGAAGAAGGCGTCGCCGCCGACCGCGACCGCGCCCTCGGAGTCCGAGTGGCGGGTGGAGTCCTTCTCGACGAACTCGGCGTACAGGCCGGCCGTTCCGAGCGGGTTCGTCGCGCACTCCGTGGAGGTCGTGGCGGAAGCGGCGGGGGCCCAGGCGAGGGCGGCACCGGTCACCGCGAGAACGGCGGCCACGGCAGCGGTCGTGCGCATGCGAAACTCCAGGTCAGGGAGGTACGGGGAGGGCGCGTGGGGGGTGTGTCCGAGCGGACGAGCCGACCTTCCGCCATTCCCCGATGTGCCGTCAACTCACCTGATATGGCGCCGATTCCGGCATGCCGGGATGATCTTCCTTAAGCGAACCTGAAACCGTGACGCGGCTCACACGCGAAGGCCGCCCCGGCTCCTCCGTGAGGAGGGGCGCGGGGCGGCCTTCGGGCGCGGTGCGGGTCAGCGGGCGGAGCGGTTGACCGCCGAGATGACCGCCTTCAGGGAGGCGCGGGTCGTGTTGGCGTCGATGCCGATGCCCCACAGGACCTGGCCGTCGATGGCGCACTCGATGTACGAGGCGGCCTGCGCGGAGGCGCCCTCGCTCATGGTGTGCTCCTGGTAGTCCAGCAGGCGGGCGTCCACGCCGATGGACTGCAGCGCGGCGAAGAACGCCGAGATCGGACCGTTGCCGGAGCCCGTCAGGACGGTGTCGACGCCGTCCACGACCGCCTCGACGGTCAGCGTGTCCGTGCCGTCGGTGTCCGAGGTGGACTGGCCGGAGCGCAGCTGGATGCGGCCCCAGGCGTTGTCCGGGTTGGGCAGGTACTCGTCCTGGAAGACGGCCCAGATCGCGGCCGGCGTGACCTCGCCGCCCTCGCTGTCGGTCTTCTGCTGGATGATCTTCGAGAACTCGATCTGCATCCGGCGGGGCAGGTCCAGCTTGTGGTCGTTCTTCAGGACGTACGCGATACCGCCCTTGCCGGACTGCGAGTTGACCCGGATGACGGCCTCGTAGGAGCGGCCGACGTCCTTCGGGTCGATCGGCAGGTAGGGAACGGCCCACTCGATGTCGTCGACGGTGACGCCCTTGGCGGCCGCGTCGGCCTCCATCGCGTCGAAGCCCTTCTTGATGGCGTCCTGGTGGGAGCCGGAGAAGGCGGTGTAGACCAGGTCGCCCGCGTAGGGGTGGCGCGGGTGGACCTCCATCTGGTTGCAGTACTCGCTCGTGCGGCGGATCTCGTCGATCTGCGAGAAGTCGATCTGCGGGTCGACTCCCTGGCTGAACAGGTTCATGCCCAGGGTGACCAGGTCGACGTTGCCGGTGCGCTCGCCCTGGCCGAACAGGCAGCCCTCGATGCGGTCGGCGCCGGCCATGATGGCCAGCTCGGCCGCCGCGACGGCCGTACCGCGGTCGTTGTGCGGGTGGACGGACAGGCAGACGTGCTCGCGGCGGGTCAGGTTCCGGGACATCCACTCGAACCGGTCCGCGTGCGTGGACGGCGTCGAACGCTCCACGGTGGCGGGCAGGTTGAGGATGATCTCCCGGCCCGGGCCGGGCTGCCAGACGTCACAGACCGCCTCGCAGACCTCCAGGGCGAAGTCCAGCTCGGTGTCGGTGAAGATCTCGGGGCTGTACTGGTAGCCGAAGGTCGTCTCCGGGCCCAGCAGCTTCTCCGCGTACTCCATGACCAGACGGGTGCCGTCCACGGCGATCTGCTTGATCTGCTCCTTCGAACCGCGGAAGACGACCCGGCGGAACGTGGGGGCGGTGGCGTTGTACAGGTGGACGGTGGCGCGCTTGGCGCCGACCAGGGACTCCACGGTCCGCTCGATCAGGTCCTCGCGGGCCTGGGTCAGTACGGAGATGGTGACGTCGTCCGGGATCGCGCCCTCTTCGATGATGGAGCGCACGAACGCGAAGTCGGTCTCGCCGGAGGACGGGAAGCCGACCTCGATCTCCTTGTAGCCCATGCGGACCAGCAGGTCGAACATCTCGCGCTTGCGGGCCGGGGACATCGGGTCGATCAGTGCCTGGTTGCCGTCACGCAGGTCGGTGGACAGCCAGCGGGGCGCCTTGGTGATGCGCTGCTCGGGCCACGTGCGGTCGGGGATGACCACGGCCTCGTACCGGCCGTACTTGTGGATCGGCATGCCGGACGGCTTCTGCAGCTGCGTCGCGTTGGTGACGGGCGTGGGGCGGCTGACGAAAGGCGACTGGGTCATTGCGTAGGGCTCCTCGGGTCCAACGGGAGGGACGGCCGACTGTCGAACGCAACACCAGGTCCCGCGGGGAGGGGGTCGGCCTACGACTACAGGCCCTCGCCGCGGCAGCTAAGGAGAAGCAGCCCGAAACGCATGATGTGCGTCACCATAGCCCAGGTCCGTGGAAGGCGGACGTCCTGTTTCAGTATGCGGGACGGCGGCCGCGTCAAGCCCGAAAGGTGACTCATCACTCCATTTCGCCAATCTTCGTCTCTCCTCGTGACAGTCGCACCACGCAGTGCCACATTGCTGGGATGACTCCCCAGACGTCCGCCTTCTGCTCGATCGTGCCGCCCCACCTCCTGGAGCACCTGGCCCGCTCCTCGAACCCGGCCGTCGCCGCCGCCGCCCGCCGCACCCTGGTCGCCGACGCCGCCGCCCGTACGTTCCGGGTGCTGCCGCTGCCCGGCGCCGCCCCGACGCTCGCCCCCGGCGACGCCGGCAAGCCGCACCGGACCGTCCACGACTGCGCGCGCGGCACCGACCTGCCGGGCACCAAGGTCCGGGGCGAGGGCGAGGAGGCGGTCGCCGACGCCACCGTCAACCGGGCCTACGCCGGCCTCGGCGCCACCTTCGACCTCTTCCTGAACGCCTACGGCCACGACTCGATCGACGGCTCCGGACTGCCGCTGATCGCCTCCGTCCACTACGACGAGAACTACGGCAACGCCTTCTGGAACGGCGAGCAGATGGTGTTCGGCGACGGCGACGACGAGATCTTCCTCGACTTCACGCTGCCCGTGGACGTCATCGGGCACGAGCTCGCCCACGGCTTCACCCAGTACACGGCGAACCTGGAGTACTTCAGCCAGTCCGGCGCCCTCAACGAGTCGGTCTCCGACGTCTTCGGCTCCCTCGTCAAGCAGTACGCCCTCGACCAGAGCGCCGAGCAGGCCGACTGGCTCATCGGCGAGGGCCTCTTCCACCCGAACGTGGAGGGGACGGCGCTGCGCTCCATGAAGGCCCCGGGCACCGCGTACGACGACGACGTCCTCGGCAAGGACCCGCAGCCCGGCCACATGGACGACTACGTCCGCACGGGCCGCGACAACGGCGGGGTGCACATCAACTCCGGCATCCCCAACCACGCCTTCTACCTGGTCGCGACCGAGCTCGGCGGCAAGGCCTGGGAGCGGGCCGGGCAGATCTGGTACGACGTGATGACCGGCGGCACCCTCGCCCCCGAGACCCGGTTCGACGAGTTCGCGGCGGCCACGGTGGCCGCGACCCGCGCCCGGTACGGCGAGGGCGAGGAGATCCAGGCCGTCCTGAAGGCCTGGACGGCGGTGGGGGTGCCCACCGACTGACCGGCTGGTAGACAGGGGCCATGCGGATTCGAGTGCGACGCACGGGCGGTTTCGCGGGCATCGAGCGGTCGGCGGAGGTGGCGGTCACGGACCCCGAACTGGAGGCCCTGGCCGCCACCGTCCTCGCCGACGGTGACGGCGACGTCCGGGGCGTGCCGGACGGCTTCTCGTACGAGATCACCGTCGACGGCCGCACGGTCCGCTGCTGCGACCCCAGGCTCACGGACGCGCAGAGGACCCTCGTCACGAGGGTCCTCAAGGAAGGCGCGTAACCGCTAGCGGGAGGCGCGGCGCCAGAACCTGTTCTGCCTGACCTTCAGGGACCAATGGGTGTCGGCGCTGGTGAGCTGCACGAGCAGAGGCCCCTCGGGCAGGGGACGCGTGTCCCGGATGATCCTGCCCGCCTCGTTGGCGAGCAGGTGGCGGCGGCCGTCCGGCTCGTAGCCCTCCACGCAGATCCACTCATGGCCCAGCCTCGAGTGGAGCTGGGAGGTGAGCAGGCCGGCGGGGCCCGTGTGGAGCAGCACGTCGGAGCCCCGCCCCTTGGCGGAGCCGTCGAGGACCTCCAGGGTGCTCACCGGCCGGACGGCGATCGTCCACGAGGCGTCGGAGGTGCTCACGCGCAGGCGCAGCGGGGCCTTGCCGTCGTGGTGCATGCACCGGCGGCCCTCGTAGTCCTCGAGGGTCGTGTTCGCGAGCAGTGTGCCGCCGCCTTCGTCCTTCTCGTCGATGCTGCGCACGTTGAAGAAACTGTCGCCCTTCCGGGTCGCCTCGACGATGACGTATCCGGCCGGGATCGGCACGTCGACGGTGATGTCGGCCTTGCCCTCGCCACTGCGGACGAACTCCGGGAAGTCCTGTCCGAAGAGCTCGGCGTCCGACCGCGGACCGGTCCGCGGGGGTCGCTGTACGGGGACCCGCGGCGTTGTCCGTACGGAGGCGGCCCCGGCCTCGGCCTCCCTCACCTTGGCGAGGAGCTCCTCGGGGATGGCCTCCGGAGCGGCGTCGCCGGAGACGGGCTCGTCGGCCGGGGCGGGCTCGTCGTCGTGCGCGGGATCGTCGTCGGGGGCGGGATCCGGGTCCCTGCCCACGATGCCGAAGTCCTCTGCGAGGCCGACGAGGCCGGAGTCCCACCCCTGGCCCACGGCGCGGAACTTCCACGCCCCGTCGCGCCGGTAGAACTCGCCGAGGACGAACGCCGTCTCGGTGCTCGCGTCGTCGACCTCGTACAGCGCGAGCTGCTCGCCGGTGGCGGCGCTGACCGTCCGGATGTGGAGGCCCGGCACCTGGCCGAACGTCCCGTCCTCGCTGGACGCGGTGATCACGATGCGCTGGACGGCGGGCTCCACGAGCGCGGTGTCGATCTCCAGCCAGTCGGCGACCCGCTGCTCCTCGTCCCGCACCTGCCCGCTCAGGCGCACCGCGCCGGACGCGTGCGCGGGCTGGTTGTAGAAGACCAGGTCGCCGTCGCCCCTGACCCTGCCCGAGGCGTCGAGCAGCAGGGCCGAGGCGTCGACCTCCGGCACCCCGTCACCGGCGGCCCGCCGGACGACCGCGACCCGCCACGCCTGCCCGGGGACCGGCAGGTTTCCCCCCTTGACGATCTCTGTCACGGCGCCATGCTGACACGCGCCCCCGGAGGCTGCCTAGGACGGTTTCCGGAAGCCGGGCTAGAAGCCCAGCTTGCGCAGCTGCTTGGGGTCGCGCTGCCAGTCCTTCGCGACCTTCACGTGGAGGTCGAGGAAGACCGGGGTGCCGAGGAGCGCCTCGATGTGCTTGCGGGACTTCATGCCGACCTCCTTGAGGCGGCTGCCCTTGGGGCCGATGATGATGCCCTTCTGGCTGGGGCGCTCGATGTACACGTTGGCGTGGATGTCGAGCAGCGGCCGGTCCGCGGGGCGGTTCTCCCGCGGGATCATCTCCTCGACGACCACCGCGATCGAGTGCGGCAGCTCGTCCCGTACGCCTTCGAGCGCGGCCTCGCGGATCAGCTCCGCGACCATGACCTGCTCCGGCTCGTCCGTGAGGTCGCCCTCCGGGTAGAGCGGCGGGGACTCCGGGAGGAGCGGGATGAGCAGGTCGGCGACGAGCTGGACCTGCTTGTCGCCGACGGCCGAGACCGGGACGATCTGCTGCCACTCGAAGCCCAGCTCCTTGCCGAGCTGGTCGACGGCGATCAGCTGCTCGGCGAGCGTCTTGGAGTCGACCAGGTCTGTCTTGGTGATGATCGCGACCTTCGGGGTCTTCTTGATCGCGGCGAGTTCCTTGACGATGAACTTGTCGCCGGGGCCGAGCTTCTGGTCGGCGGGCAGGCAGAAGCCGATCACGTCGACCTCGGCCCAGGTGGTGCGGACGACGTCGTTGAGCCGCTCGCCGAGGAGGGTGCGCGGCTTGTGGAGGCCGGGGGTGTCGACCAGGATCAGCTGCGCGTCCGGGCGGTGCACGATGCCGCGGACGGTGTGCCGGGTGGTCTGCGGCCGGTTCGAGGTGATGGCCACCTTCTGGCCGACCAGAGCGTTCGTGAGGGTGGACTTGCCCGCGTTGGGGCGGCCGACGAAGCAGGCGAAGCCGGCCCGGTGGACGGCTTCGGTTTCTTGGTTGCGAGCGCTCATGGGGGCCATTGTCCCCGATGAGCGCCCGCGTCACGCACTCAGTGCCCGGCGGCGCCGTATCCGCAGGCCGAGGAGGCCGGCCGCGGCGCCCGTGACGAGGACCGCGGCGGCGAGCCAGGGCAGGGCGAGGAAGGACACCGCGCCGGTCTCCTTCACGTCCTTCGCGGTCGCCGTGAGGGTGATGTCGCCCCAGTCGAACTGCGGGGAGCCGGTCCAGCGCTCGGTGAGCCGGATCTTCTGGCGGGGCAGCAGCTCGGCGGGCACCTCGGCCAGGTCGCGGTCGAGGAGGGTGCGGCCGAAGAGGCCGCGGGCCTTGAGGGCGACCTTGGGGTTGAGGGTGACGTTGCCCCGGTTGTGCAGGGTGTAGGAGACGACGGCGCTGCTCGTGCGGGTGCCGGGGACGAGCGGCCGGTCCTGGTCGAGGGTGACGTCCTCGACGGCGAGCGCGGGGACGGTCGGCCCGTTGACCCGGAGGTAGAGGCGGGCGGCGACCGCCCGCTGCACGCCGACGGCGACGGTGCCCTTCCCGCCGGGGCTGACCCGCTCGTCGAGCGCGACGAGGGCTCCGGGGTGGTCGCCGGGGTCCGCGTCGGCGGGGACGGCGAGCGTGTACGCCACGGTGACGGCGGAGCGCGGCGGGACGGTGACCCGGGTCCGCTCGGGCTTGATCCAGGCGCCGGCGCCGGTCTGCCGCTCCGCCTGGGTGCGGACGGCGAAGCCGCCGTCCCGGTCCGTGTTGTAGGCGTCGGCGCCGTACAGCCGGAAGGTGAGCGGGGCGGCGGTCTTGTTGGTGACGGTGACCCGGTCGGTGAGGGTGCTGCCGGGGTCGGCGGAGAGGAAGAAGTAGGGGCGGCTGCCGAGCCGGGCGGCGGCCGGGTAGACGGCCCACTCGCCGTTCTCGGCGGCCTCCGCGCTCGGTGCGAGGGCGAGCAGCGCGAGGAGGGTGCTCAGGAGGAGGACGTACGGCTTGGTGCGCACGGGTGCGGAACCCCCCGGGGGTGCGGAGACGGAGCGGGCCGGCCGGGTGCGCGCCCGGCCCGCGGGTGGTCAGGACAGCGTCAGCGTGAGGACGCCCGCGTACGAGCCGGGCGCGGTGAACGCCGGGACGTCGAGGGAGAGTCCCGCGTCGACGGTGAACTCACCGCCTGTGAGGGTGCCGTTCGGGGTGGAGGCGAGGGTCGCGCCCCCGCTGCCGACCGGCCCGGCCGAGCCGGCCGAGCAGGCGCTGGGGCTGCCGGCCTTGGCGGTGCAGGCCGGCGTCCAGCTGAGGTTCCCGGCGCCGATGGCTCCGCCGGGCCCGCTGAAGTCGGTGACCTTGCCGGTCAGGGACCAGCCCGCGGGGCCGCCGCGGAAGTCCTTGACGGTCACCGTCTGCAGGGCGCCGGTGGCCGCGCCGCCCGCGCCGAAGTCGACCGAGGACAGCTGGACGGCGTCCCCGGCCTGGGTCATGGACAGTTCGCCCGCGGTGACGGCCGCCGTGATCGTCTGGCTGTTCGGCGGTGCCGGGACGATGACCTTGTACGCGGCGGGTCCGGCGCCCTTCTCCGGGTCCCAGGCCGCGCCCTCGTACGCCACGATCCCGGTGGTCGCCGGGTCGTTGACCTTCAGGCGCGCGGCGAAGCCGCCCTCGGCGTCGGTCGTGACCGTCATCCGGTCGGCGGTCTCCGCCCCGCCGGCCCGGCCCACGACGGTGACCTCGGCGAGCGGGGTGAACTTGGAGCCGCTGACGGTCACCCGGACGCCGGGGTCCCCGGACGCGCTGTCGAGCTGGAGCGTGCGCGTGTTGGGGTTGGTGACGGGGCTCGCGACGACCGTCTCGGAGACCGGGGCGGGCGGGTTGAGCACCGTACAGGGGGTGTCCAGCTCCATGAGGTAGCTGGTGTGGATGTTGTAGTCGCCGGGCGAGAGCGTGATCGAGCCCGCCGCGGTGGCCGTGAAGGTGCCCGTCATGGAGAAGGCCGGGAAGGAGCCCTTGCCGGGGACCGGCGGGTTCTTCTTGGGGCCGGTGACGGTGACCTGGCCGGTCTGGGCGCCGCCGAGGACCACCTTGCCGCTGGGCGTCATGATGTCGGCCGGGAGAGCGAGGTCGACGGGGTTGGACGCGGCGGGCTTGGTGACCGTGTAGGTCACGGTCACGGTCTCGCCGACCTTGGGGCTGGGCTTGTCGACCGTGATCTCGGCGGTGGTGACGCCCTCGATCGGCGGGATGCCGGCGATGGGCGGCGGGACGCAGCGGGTCGGGAATTCCACCGACTGCGAGGTGGTCGTCGCGCCCGCCGGGGCGGCGAGCGCGCCGCCGCCGACCGCGAGGGCGGTGGCGCCGAGGACGGCGGTCCAACGCCGTCTTCGGGCCGCCGCCCGGGATCGGTTGAGTGCCATGGGTGTGCCCCCTCCTGAGGGATGAGTGGGCGCCATTGACGGCTGCGGGCGGAGAGAAGTCAATGGGATCGGGACCCATTGACTGATGACCCATCAGATAATGTCAAGATCGACGAACGGGAGACGTTTCCCCAGCTCAACGGTGGTGCGGACACGACAGAGACCGGTGCCACCGAAGGCGACACCGGTCCTTTGTGGAGAGGGCTCAGCTGAAGACGAACGGGCCGGGCGACTGCGACGTCAGCGCGTCACAGTTCACCGTGACCCCGAAGATCACCATCTTGAGGGCGACCCCCGCGAAGTACGAGTTGAGGCTGTCGCCCGAGGCCACGGTCCCGCTCAGCGGGCCGATGACGACGGACTGCCCGGCACCGAGCGCCGGGTTCTTCTTGCCGGTGAAGACCCGGGTGCCGCCGCCGCCCTTGGCCATCGTCAGCGTGGCGTTGATCGTATCGGCACCGACCGGGATCGGTGTCGTGACGGCCGAGGTGACGGTGATGGTCGCGGCGGTGCCGCTCTGCGTGGCCGTGAGGGTGGCACTGCCACCGCCCCAGCTGCCGCAGTCGTACGTCGCCGTGGCGCTGCCCGGAGCGACGGCGCCGGCCGTCGGCGCGAAGGCGAGTCCGGCGGCCGCCAGCGCCCCGCTGACGACCGCGACGGTCCCTAAGGTGCTTCTGCTTCTCATGGCGAGTTCGTACCCCTTCCGATGAAGAACGCAGGGGTGCGGGCACTGCGTGATTGGCGAACATCCGACGGTCCGTCAGGCGAACCGATGCCATTGATGCGCAGACGACCGGGGAAGGCAAGAGAAGTTGCGGTGATCCTTCACAAACGCGCAAGGACCCGGCGGGCGGCCGGGTCCTCGATGCCTCGGGGGCGCCGTGCGACCAGGCGCCGCGAGCCCGGCACGATCCGAGGGGCAGGACCTAGCCGGCGGTGACAGCGGTGCGCAGCCGCCCGTCGGGGCCGGCGAGCAGGACGGGGGTCCCGGGGCCGCCGAGGTCCCGTACGGCGGCGCGGTCCTCGTCCGAGGCGGCCTCGGCGTTCGACACGACGGCCGCCGCCTCCAGGGACTGGGCGCCGCTGGCCACGGCCATGGCCACCGCGGTCCGCAGCGCGCTCAGCTTGAGCGACTCCAGCTCCACGGTGCCGGCGACGTACGTCCGGCCCGTCTCGTCGCGCACGGCCGCGCCCTCGGGCACGCCGTTGCGGGCGCGGGCGCTCCGCGCCAAGGTGATGATCTTGAGGTCCTCGGCGCCGAGGTCGCCGTGCTCGCTGCTGAGTGTCATGCCCCGAGCATAGGTCGGGGCCCACGCCCGGCCGTCCGGCGTCTCAGTCCTCGGCCACCTCGTCTCGACCTTCGACCGGCCGGCGGCGCGACCGGGGGCCGGACCGTCTCGGCACTCGCCCGGACCGTCTCGCCCCTCGGCCGGACCTTCCCGGGCCCTAGGCGGGACCGTCTCGGCCCTCGGCCGGACCTTCCCGGGCGCCGGGCGGGACCGTCTCGGCCCTCGGCCGCCCGGGGGTCAGCCCGCGAGCGGGTACATCGCGCCGCGCCGGCCCTCGGGCGAGACCAGCCATTCCAGCTTCTCGGCGGTGTCGGCCTCCGGGAGCGGGGTGTGCATGACGATGACGAGGTCGGGGCGGGCGGGGACCCTGAGCTGCGTCGACTCGACGACGAGCGTGCCGACCACCGGGTGCTCCATCTCCTTGCGGTTCTGGCCGCCCGGCAGGACGTCCCGCCGCTCCCACAGCTCCACGAACTCCTCGCTGCACTCCTTGAGCTCGTCGATCACCGCCCGGAACCCGCCGTCGTCTTCGTACTCCGAGCACGCCGAGCGGTACTGCGCGACCACCTTCGGCGCGAGCTCCTCCCAGTGGCTCACCCGGGCGCGGTGCAGCGGGTCGGTGAAGAACGCGATCATGCAGTTCTGGGAGATCTCCGGCCGCATCCCGAGGACGATCGCCGCCGCGTCGTTGTACATGACCGTGTTCCAGTACCGGTCCATGATGTGCGCCGGGAACGGCATCCACGCGTCGATCAGGCGCCGCAGCCCGTCGCACATGTCCCGGTCCTCCGGGGCCGCCTCCAGGGCAGGCGGGTTCAGTCCCGCCAGGACGTACAGGTGCCGCCGCTCCGCCGGGCTCAGCCGCAGCACCCGCGCGACCGAGTCGAGGACCTGCGACGACACCGTGATGTCCCGGCCCTGCTCCAGCCACTGGTACCAGGAGACCCCGACGCCCGCGAGGACCGCGACCTCCTCCCGGCGCAGGCCCGGAGTGCGGCGGCGCGCCCCTCCGTCCGGGAGCCCCGCCTCCGCCGGACTGACCCGCGCCCGACGGCTCATCAGGAACTCGCGCAGTTCGCCGAGTCGGTGCCGCTTCGCTCCGGCGCTCTCGAGAACGGTGGCCACGTGTGCTTCCTCCCCCTGGACGCATGGTGGATGCCTGGCGGTGCCTGGTGGTGCGACCAACAGGATAAGTTCCCGCTCCCCAACGTTGTTCCCGGACGCCGAGGGTGGGGGCATGGCAACGACGACCTCTCCCCCGACCGCCCCCACCACCCCCGCGGCTCCTCCGGTGCTCACCGGCCGCACCCGGCTCATCCTCTTCGTGCTGTGCGCCGCCCAGTTCATGGTGGCGCTCGACTTCTCCGTCCTGAACGTGGCGCTGCCCGTCCTCGGCGCCGACCTCGGCCTCGGCCAGTCCGCCCTCCAGTGGGCCGTCACCGCCTTCGCCCTGCCGTCCGGCGGCTTCCTGCTCCTCTTCGGCCGGATCGGCGACCTCTACGGGCGCAAGAGGCTGTTCCTCGCCGGGCTCGTGCTCTTCGGCGCCGCCTCGCTGCTCGCCACCCTCGCCTGGAACCCGGCGGTGTTCCTCACCGGCCGCGCCCTCCAGGGCATCGGTGCCGCCGCGATCGTCCCCACCGGCATGTCGCTGCTGACCACCACGTTCCCCGAGGGGCCGCTGCGCGACCGGGCGCTCGGCATCTCCGGCACGCTGCTGTCGCTCGGCTTCACCGTCGGCATGGTGCTCGGCGGCGTCATGACCGACACCCTCGGCTGGCGCTCCACGATGGGCCTGCTCGCCCTGTTCACGCTGATCGTGCTGCCGCTGGCGCCGGGCCTGCTGCCCGAGTCCCGCACCCCGGAGCGGCCCCGGCTCGACGTGCCGGGCGCGGTGACCGTCACCGGCGGCCTGCTCGCCCTGATCTACGCGCTGTCCACGGCTGCCCAGCGCGGCTTCGGCGGCGCGGACGTGCTGGTCACCCTGGTGGCGGGCGTGGTGCTCCTCGCGGTCTTCGTGCGGGTCGAGTCCCGGCACGCGTCCCCGCTGGTCTCGCTGCCGATGCTGCGGAGGCGGACGGTCGCCTTCGGCAACCTGGGCGGCCTGGTCACCTTCGCGATGATGTCGACCGTCGTCTTCGTCCTGACCCTGTACCTCCAGGAGACGCTGCACCTCTCGGCGTTCGTCACCGGCCTCGTCTTCGGTGTGCAGGGCCTGGCCGCGATCCTGGCCGGCACGCTCGCCCCGAAGGTGATCGGCCGGCTCGGCACCCGCCGCGTCCTGGTCGGCTCGCTCGTCGGGCAGGGCCTGCTGACGGCCGCGGTCCTCGGTGTGGGACGGGACTCCGGGGCGGTCCTCGCGACGGTCGCGGCCTCGCTGGCCTGCATGTTCCACCTGGGCGCGATCATCTCGTACGGCCTGACCGTCACCTCCGGCGTCCCGGACGAGGAGCAGGGCCTGGCGACCGGTCTGGTGACCACCACCCAGCAGGTCGGCCTCACGGTCGGCATCCCGCTGCTCGGCGTGCTCGCGACCACGGGATCCGACCTGTACGGCGGTGTCCGCACGGTCATCGCCCTGGACGCGGCGATCGTCCTCGGCACCGCGGTCCTCGTCGGCCTCGGCCTGCGGCGCCGGTCCTGACTCAGGGGCGGTCGAGGCGGAGCCGTACCGCCTTCGGCAGACCGGCGACGACGAGGTCGTACGAGTCCTCGACGAGCTCCCGGACCATCCGGTCCGGGAGCTCTCCGACGGTCACGGTGTTCCAGTGCCGCTTGTTCATGTGATAGCCGGGGGCGATCGCGGGGTGCTCCTCGCGGAGCCGTACCGCGTCGTCCGGGTCGCACTTGAGGTTGATCCGCAGCGGGTCGCCGTCGAGCCACGACAGCGCGAACATCTTCCCGGCCACCTTGAAGACGGAGGTGTCCGGCCCGAACGGGAACTCCTCCGAGGCGTCGTTGAAGTCCAGGCAGAGCGTGCGCAGCTCGTCGGGGGTCATTCCGGTGCGTCCTCCGGTTCCAGGGGTTCCACCAGCACGGTGACGATCTTGTTCCGGCGGCCGGCGGGGGCCTCCGCCGTCAGCCGTAGCGAACGGCCGTCGGGCAGTTCCACGACCGCCTTGGCGCCGGCGATCGGGACGCGGCCGAGCGCCTTGGCGAGCAGGCCGCCGACGGTCTCCACGTCCTCGTCGTCGTACTCGTCGGGGCCCAGGCCGTACAGCTCGCCGAGGTCGCCGATGTCGAGCCGGGCGGTGACCCGGTGGCGGCCCTCGCCGAGGTCCTGGACGGGCGGCAGCTCCCGGTCGTACTCGTCGGTGATCTCGCCGACGATCTCCTCCAGGATGTCCTCGATGGTGACGATGCCGGCCGTGCCGCCGTACTCGTCGATGACGACGGCGACGTGGTTGCGCTCCTGCTGCATCTCGCGCAGCAGGTCGCCCGCGTTCTTGGTGTCCGGGACGAAGGCGGCGGGCCGCATCGCGGTCGACACCAGGTCCGCCTCGGAGTCGCGGTTGATGTGCGTCTTGCGGACCAGGTCCTTCAGGTAGACGATGCCGACGATGTCGTCCTCGTTCTCGCCGGTGACCGGGATCCGGGAGAAGCCGGAGCGCAGCGCGAGCGTGAGCGCCTGACGGATCGTCTTGTACCGCTCGATGCAGACGAGGTCCGTGCGCGGCACCATCACCTCGCGCACGAGGGTGTCGCCCAGCTCGAAGACGGAGTGCACCATGCGGCGCTCCTCGTCCTCGATCAGCGACTCCTGCTCGGCGAGGTCGACCATGGCCCGCAGCTCGGCCTCGGAGGCGAAGGGGCCCTTGCGGAAGCCCTTGCCCGGGGTCAGCGCGTTGCCGATGAGGATCAGCAGCTGCGGGATCGGGCCCATGATCCGGGCCAGCGGGAGGAGCACGTACGCGGCGGCGGTCGCCGTGTTCAGCGGGTGCTGGCGGCCGATGGTGCGCGGCGAGACGCCGACGGCCACGTACGAGACGAGGACCATGACGGCGATCGCGACGAGCAGCGCCTCCCAGGTCTCCGGGAAGGCCTCGAGGCAGGCGTACGTGACGAGGACGCCGGCCGCCATCTCGCAGGCGACGCGGACGAGCAGCGCCACGTTGAGGTAGCGGGTCGGGTCGGCGGCGACCTGCGCGAGCTTCTCGGCCCCGCGCCGCCCGGACCGTACGGCCTCGGCGGCGCGGAAGGTGGAGACGCGGGCGAGGCCCGCCTCGGCGCAGGCGGCGAGCCAGGCCACGATGACCAGCGCGACGGCGCCGAGGATCAGCGACACGTCCACGGGGTCAGGAGACGGTCGGCGCCGGGGACGGGCCCGTGAGGCCCTTCTCCGCGCGCCAGCCGTCGACGATCGCCGCCTGGAGGCCGAACATCTCGGCCTTCTCGTCCGGCTCCTCGTGGTCGTACCCGAGGAGGTGCAGCACGCCGTGGACGGTGAGGAGCTGGAGCTCCTCGTCCATGGAGTGCTCGGTCGGCGCGTCCTTGCCCTGCTGGGTGGCGACCTCGGGGCAGAGCACGATGTCGCCGAGGAGCCCCTGCGGGGGCTCCTCGTCGTCCTTCGACGGCGGGCGAAGCTCGTCCATCGGGAAGGACATGACGTCCGTCGGACCCGGCAGGTCCATCCACTGGATGTGGAGCTGCTCCATCGCCTCCGCGTCCACGACGATCACCGAGAGCTCGGAGAGCGGGTGGATGCGCATGCGCGCGAGCGCGTAGCGGGCGATGTCGAGGATCGCCTGCTCGTCGACCTCGGTACCGGACTCGTTGTTGACGTCGATCGACATGGTGCTTGTCGCTACTTCCCGTTGCGGCCGTTTCGGCTGTCGTACAGCTCGTACGCGTCGACGATACGGCCGACGAGCTTGTGCCGGACGACATCCTGCGACGTGAGCGTCGAGAAGTGGACGTCCTGGACGCCGTCCAGGATGTCGCGGACCTGCCGCAGACCGCTCTTCGTCCCGTTCGGCAGGTCGACCTGGGTGACGTCACCGGTGATGACGATCTTCGAGTCGAAGCCGAGGCGGGTGAGGAACATCTTCATCTGCTCGGGGTTCGTGTTCTGCGCCTCGTCGAGGATGATGAACGCGTCGTTCAGCGTCCGGCCGCGCATGTACGCCAGCGGCGCGACCTCGATCGTCCCGTTCGCCATGAGCTTGGGGATCGAGTCGGGGTCGAGCATGTCGTGCAGGGCGTCGTAGAGCGGGCGCAGGTACGGGTCGATCTTCTCGTAGAGCGTGCCGGGCAGGAAGCCCAGGCGCTCGCCCGCCTCGACGGCGGGCCGGGTCAGGATGATCCGGGTGACCTGCTTCGACTGCAGGGCCTGGACCGCCTTGGCCATGGCGAGGTAGGTCTTTCCGGTACCGGCGGGGCCGATGCCGAAGACGATCGTGTGCTTGTCGATCGCGTCGACGTACCGCTTCTGGTTGAGCGTCTTGGGTCGGATCGTGCGGCCCCGGCTGGAGAGGATGTTCTGCGTGAGCACCTCGGCGGGAGTCTCCTCGCCGCCCTCCGCCGAACCGTTCCCGCTCGCCCTGAGCATGGCGATCGAGCGTTCCACTGCGTCCTCCGTCATCGGCTGACCGGTGCGGAGCACCAGCATCATCTCGTCGAACAGGCGCTGGATCAGCGCGACGTCCGTCGCGTCTCCGACCGCGCTGACCTCGTTGCCCCGGACATGGATGTCCACGGCCGGGAACGACTGCTCGATGACGCGGAGCAGCGCGTCACCGGAGCCGAGGAGGCTCACCATCGGGTGCTTGGCGGGGACCGTGAACTGGGCGCGGGCCTGACCGGGCGCGCCGTCGCGGGCCGCGCCGTTGTGGGCTGTGGGTGTCTGAGTCATGGGCCGGCACTGTGGCCTGCGGATACCTCCCGCTGCGGGGTTCTCGCCGCTCGACAACCTCTCGGCCTCCAAGCCTACGACTTGCCGGCGACGGGTCGAAGGGATTTACGAGGCGGCCGCCCGGAAGCCGATCGTCGGCACGGCCCGGCGCAGCGGCCACGGGCGGGCGGGGACCGGAAGGAGGCGCTCCAGGAAGGCGTACCGGCTGCGCAGCGCCTCGGGGTCCTGCCGGGCGTGCCCCTGGACGTGCTGCCACCAGGCGGCGATCTCGCCCCAGGTGGGCGCGGAGAGGGAGCCGCCGAACTCCTGGACGGAGAGGGCGGCGGTCAGACCGGCGAAGGCGAGGCGGTCGGCGAGCGGCCAGTCGGCGAGGGTGCCGGTGACGAAACCGGCGACGAAGACGTCCCCGGCGCCGGTGGGGTCGAGGGCGGCGACCTGGATGGCGGGGACCTCGGCGGTCTCGCCGGTGGCTCCGTCGACGGCGTAGGCGCCCTCGGAGCCGAGGGTGACGACGGCGTAGCGGACCTTGTCGGCGAGGGCGCGGGCGGCAGCTCTGGGGCAGTCGGTGCGGGTGTAGCGCATGGCCTCGGCGGCGTTGGGCAGGAAGGCCTCGCAGTGCTCCAGGTCGGTGAGGCCGGCCAGGTCCCAGCGGCCGGTGTCGTCCCAGCCGACGTCGGCGAAGACCTTGGCGCCGCCGCGGGCGGCCTGGGCGACCCAGTCCTCGGAGCGGCCGGGGACGAGGGAGGCGACGGCGGCGCGGGCGTGCGGCGGGTAGGCCGGCAGGGCGCCGTCGAGCGGCGGGGCCTCGTGGCCGTGGGAGACCATCGTGCGCTCGCCCTCGTAGGCCATGGAGACGGTCACCGGGGAGTGCCAGCCGGGGACCGTGCGGGAGAGCGAGAGGTCGATGCCCTCGCCCTGCTCCAGGGCGTCCCAGCAGTACTCGCCGTAGTGGTCGTCGCCGAAGGCGGCGGCGAGGGAGGTGCGCAGACCGAGGCGGGCGAGGGCGGTGGCCATGTTGGCGACGCCGCCGGGGCTGGAGCCCATGCCGCGGGCCCACGACTCGGTGCCGCGGACGGGCGCGCTGTCGAGGCCGGTGAAGATGATGTCGAGGAAGACCGTGCCCGTCAGGAAGACGTCGCAGTCGGGGTCGGTGGGTTCGCGCAGGCAGACCAACGGGTCGACCCCGGCGTCGTGTTGCGGCTGGTCTCCCCTTGCTGTGGTCACGGCGGACTCCTCGGCTGCGGTGCGGATCATGCCAGTGTGCCCGACGAGGGGTGGGTGACGGGTGGGACGCAACGAGGAAGCCGACTCCTACCCGGGAATCCACGGACGAAACCGATGGTGACCCAGATCACGTGACGAACGGGCGGATACCACCTTCTCCGGTCAAGCACCTGCTTGATACACATGGTTCCGCGACCCCGTGTTCCCCGCACCACCGGGCGCTCCTCCCCTCCCCTCCTGTTCCTGGGAACGCCCATGTCGTCGCGGACTCGCGGCCCGGGGGCCCTCGCCGCCCTCGTCTCCCTCTTCACGGCCGGCTACCTCGCCCCGTACCTCCTCCCGACCGTCGTCGGCCGGCTCTCCGCCGGGCTCGGCCTCACCCCCGCGCAGGCCGGTCTGGTCGGCTCCGTGCTGCTGCTCGGTTCCTCGTCCGCCGGATTCACGCTGGCCGCGCGCGGCGACCGGATCGGGCCCCGCACCGCGGCCCGCGCGGGCCTGCTCGCGATGGCCGTCGGATACGGCTCCGCCGCCGCGACCGGCACCGTGCCGCTGGTGGTCGCGGGCGCGGTCATCGGCGGCCTCGGCTCGGGTACGGCGACGGCGGTGGCCGCGGCCGGGATCGCCGGCCGGCCCGACCCGCACCGGGCCTCCACGCTGGGCCTCCTGACGGTGTCGGCCACGGCGGGCGCCCTCTATCTGACGCTCCCGCACCTGGGCGGCGGCCACGCGGCGCCGCTGCTCGCGATCGCCTGCGCGGCGGCGCTGGTGTGGCCGCTCACCGGCCGCCTGCCGGGCGCCACGCACGCGCGTGACGGGGCGGAACGGCGGCACGCCCCGACGGGCCCGCTGCCGTACCGCCGGGCCGGGGCCGTGCTCGCCGGCGGCATCCTGTTCTGGTCCCTCGCGCAGAACGCGCTCTGGGGCGTCAGCGGCCGCATCGGGATCACCCAGGCCGGGCTCTCCGAGGTCACGGTCGGCGCGGTCTTCGCCGCGGCGCTCGGCGCGGGCCTCGCCGGGGTCACCGCGGCGGGGGCGCTCGGCTCGCGCCTCGGCCGAGCCGTCCCGATCGGGGTGGGCACCGTCCTCATCGCCGGGTGCGTGCTGCTGAGTTCGGCCGCCGGAAGCCTGGCGTCCTTCGCGACCGGCGAGATCCTGTGGAACGCCGTCTACCCGGTCGTCCTGTCGTACCTCCTGGGCCTCGCCGCCTCCCTCGACCCGCGCGGCCGCTGGGCCGTCCTGGTCGGCTCGGCTTCCTCCCTCGGCGTGGCCTGCGGCCCCGTCGTCGGCAGCCTCCTCTCGGAGAGCGCCGGCTACCCGGGCATGGGCGCCGTCCTCTGTGCCCTGCTCGTCCTCGTCGCACTCCCCATGACCGCCGTCGCCCGGCACGCCTCGGGCCGCCCCCTGGTCCCGGGCTCCGTCCGCCGCCGCGGCGGCGCACCGGCGGCGGTCCTGGCGGGCACGGCTTCGGCGACGCCGTCCCTCGTCCCGCAGATGGGCGCGCCGGAGCAGGAGGTCACCCCGATCCCGGTCCCGGCGGCCCGCCGCCGCCCGGCGAAGTCGGCGTACCGCCTGGCGAGGCCGAGCGACCGGGGCTGACGGGGGCGTCTACTTCCCGCCGAACTCGTACGCCTCCACCTCGGCGAGGTACCGCGCGCGGCGCGGCTCGTCGTCGTCCAGGAACGACGCGCGGAAGGAGTTCCGGGCGAGCTCGCGGAGCTGGGCGTCGGTGAGGCCCAGCGCCTCCCGCACCCCGTCGTAGTTGTCGCCGGCGTAGCCGCCGAAGTACGCGGGGTCGTCGGAGTTGACGGTGACGAGGAGGCCCGCCGCCATCATCGTGCGGAGCGGGTGGTCGGCGAGGGTGTCGATGACGCGGAGCCGGACGTTCGACAGCGGGCAGAGGGTGAGCGGGACCCGCTCGCGGGCCAGCCGCTCGACGAGCTCCGGGTCCTCCATGCAGCGCAGGCCGTGGTCGATCCGCTCCACGCCGAGCACGTCCAGGGCCTCGCGGACGTAGGCGGCGGGACCTTCCTCGCCGGCGTGCGCGACGCGGCGCAGGCCGAGCCGGGCGGCCTCCTCGTACACCTCGCGGAACTTGGCCGGCGGGTGGCCGACCTCGGCCGAGTCCAGGCCGACGCCGGTGATCCGGTCCAGGTACGGCTTCGCGGCCTCCAGGGTCGCGAGCGCCGACTCGGCGGACTCGTCGCGCAGGAAGCACATGATCAGGCGCGTCGAGATCCCGTACCGCTCCTCGGCGCGGTCCAGGGAGGCGCCCAGGCCCTCGATCACGGTGCCGATCGGGACGCCGCGGGCGGTGTGCGCCTGCGGGTCGAAGAAGATCTCGGCGTGCCGGACGCCCTGGGCCGCGGCCCGCTCCAGATACGCGTCGGCGAGCTCCGTGAAGTCCTCGGCGGTGCGCAGGACCGCCATCAGGCCGTAGTAGAGGTCCAGGAAGGACTGCAGGTCGCTGAAGCGGTACGCCTCGCGCAGGGCGGCGGTGTCCGCGTACGGCAGGGTGACGCCGTTGCGCGCGGCGAGCGCGAAGGCCAGCTCGGGTTCGAGGGTGCCTTCGATGTGGAGGTGCAGTTCGGCCTTGGGAAGGGCCACCGGCTGGTGCATGGGTGGTGCTCTATCTCTTCGGTACGGGGACCCTCATGAGGTCCTGGGCAATGCTCAGCTCGCCGTCGAACCCGGCCGCCCGCGCCTGCCGCTCGAACTCCGCCGGGTCGGAGTAGCGCTGCGAGAAGTGGGTGAGGACGAGGTGCCGCACCCCCGCGTCCCGCGCGACCGACGCGGCCTGTCCTGCCGTCAGATGACCGTGGTCGGTGGCGAGTCGGACGTCCTCGTCGAGGAAGGTCGACTCGATGACGAGCATGTCGGCGCCCTCGGCGAGGGCGTGCACCCCGTCGCAGAGGCGGGTGTCCATGACGAACGCGAAGCGCTGCCCGCGCCGCACCTCGCTGACCTCGTCGAGGGTCACGCCGTCCAGGACGCCGTCGCGCTGGATCCGGCCCACGTCGGGGCCCTTGATGCCGTGCGCGGCGAGCTTCTCGGGCAGGATGCGGCGCCCGTCGGACTCGGTCAGCCGGTAGCCGTAGGACTCGACGGGGTGCGACAGCCGGCGCGCGTCGAGGGTGTACGCCTCGGTGACGGCGAGCGGCCCGTCGGCGGCGACGGGCGACTCGGTCAGCTTCACGGTCTCCCGGTACGCGGTGGCGTACCGCAGCCGCTCGAAGAAGTGCTGCCCGCTCGCCGGGTAGTGCGCGGTGACCGGGTGCGGGACCTGGTCGAGGTTGATCCGCTGGATCACCCCGGCCAGGCCGAGCGAGTGGTCGCCGTGGAAGTGCGTCACGCAGATCCGGTCGAGGTCGTGCGCGGCGACCCCGGCCCTCAGCATCTGGCGCTGGGTGCCCTCGCCGGGATCGAAGAGGATGCCCTGGCCGTCCCAGCGCAGCAGATACCCGTTGTGGTTGCGGTGCCGGGTCGGGACCTGGCTGGCGGTCCCGAGCACGACCAGTTCGCGTACGGACACGGATCTATCCGGGGGGCCAGTTGAGGCCGCGGCCGCCCAGCACGTGCGCGTGGGCGTGGAAGACGGTCTGGCCCGCACCCGCGCCGGTGTTGAACACGATCCGGAAGCCGTGGCCGTCGACCTTCTCCTGGGCGGCGACCTCACCGGCCTCGCGCAGTATGTCGGCCGCGATGGCCGGCTCGGCGGCGGCCAGGGAGGCGGCGTCCGGGTAGTGGACGCGCGGGATGACGAGGACGTGCGTGGGCGCCTGCGGGTTGATGTCGCGGAACGCCACGGTCGTCTCGGTCTCGCGGACGATCGTCGCCGGCACCTCCCCCGCCACGATCTTGCAGAACAGGCAGTCGCTCTGCGGCTCTCCGGCCATGGCCCGGGCCTCCTCGCCTCCGTCGGTCAGTACACGCGCATGCTATCGGCCGCCCCCGGCATCACCGCGTCCCCGGTGCCGCGTCCCCGGCACCGCGTGATCGGCCCCATGTCCCCCCGGCATCGCGTCCCCGGTGCCGCCTCCCCGGCCCCGGGCCCCGGGCCCCGGTCAGTCCTTGGGCGCGCGCCGGTTCAGGGCCGAGCGGCTCACCCAGTACGTGATGACCACCGCCCAGAACAACGGCGTCCCCAGCCCGCCGATCACACCCGCGTCGAACGCCCACAGGGTCATCGACACCGCCGAGTAGAGACCGAGCAGCCCCACCGCGGTGGCCATCGCGATCACCGGCCGGCACGCGCGCGCGACGAGCAGCATCGGACGGCGCAGCCGGGGCGGCACCCGCCGGGCCATCCACAGCACCCAGCCGCCCCAGGCACCGACGAGGACGACCGCGCCGATCACGAAGGGCACGAACGCCGCGGCCCCGGTGGCCCCCTCGCGCAGCGGAGCGGCGCCGAACGCCGAGGCGAGGAAGCCGAGCAGCGCCACCCAGCGGGCGCCGGCGGCGGTGCTCCAGGCCATGGCCTCCAGGTTGTAGCGGGCCTTGCGGTCCTGGAGGTCGAGCGCGGCGGAGGCCACGAATCCCTCGGCGGCCTGCGTCCACGCCCCCCGGCGGAACCAGCGGCGCCGCAGCCGCAGCAGCGACAGGTTGTTGTGGGCCTCGCTGCTCTGCGGGTTGAGCCGCAGCGTCGTCTCGTACGCCCGCTGCGCGGTGACCCGGTCGCCCCGGCGCTGGGCGGTCAGACCCACGAGGAAGTGGGCCGCGTCCTCCTCGGGGGCGAGGGCCACGGCGGCCCGGGCCGCCTCGTACGCCTCGACGGTGCGGCCCGGGGTGCGCGTGGCCTCGCCGTGCTCCGCGAGGACCGTGCCGAGCGCGTAGTGGGTGCCCCAGTACTGCGGGGCGAGTTCGACGGAGTGCCGCGCGGAGGCCTCGGCCTCCGGGAACCGCTTGGCGGCGAGCAGGATGTGCACGCGCATCAGCCAGCCGCCGAGCAGGTCCGGCTGCGCCCGCAGCGCCTGGTCCACAGCGGCGAGGGCGGCGGGCCCGTCGCCGCTCCTGTGGTGGCAGCGGGCGAGCAGCACGAGTGCCTCGGCGTCCTCCGGTTCGGTCGCCAGGTGCTGGGCGACGAGCGCCCCGGCCTGCGCGTACCGCCCGGTGTCGTACAGCGCCTCGGCGCGCAGGAGCGCGGTCGGGCCGCCCGGGGCGGTCACAGCTTGCGCTTCCGCTTGAGGTGGGCCAGGAGGTCGTCGTACAGGCCGCCCTCGTTGGCGAACATGGCGACGTTCCGGGCCGCGGCGAACCACGGCTCCGTGGACGGCTTGATCTGCTTGGCCGCGCCGAGCAGGTCCTTGGTGGTGATCAGCCGTACGGAGCCGGTGCGGGCGGAGTCCAGGAGCGCGGCCTCGGCGGCCGACTCGCACAGGTGGGCGAGGTCGGCGCCGGAGAAGTCCTCGGTGACCTTGACGAGCTTGCCGAGATCGACGGCCTCGATCGGCCGCTCCCGCAGGTGGTAGCGGAGGATCGCCTCCCGGGCCCTGGCGTCCGGCGGCAGCACCAGCAGGGTGCGGTCGAGGCGGCCGGGGCGGCGCAGCGCGATGTCCACGTCCCAGGGCACGTTGGTGGCCGCGAGGACGAAGACGCCCTCGTTGCCGGCCCCGCTCGCGATGCCGTCGAGCTCGGTGAGCAGCTGGTTGACGACGTTGCGCAGACCGCTGTGGTGCGTGCGCGAGCGCTTGGCGCCCAGCGCGTCCAGTTCGTCGAGGAAGACGACGCACGGCGCCTGGCGGCGGGCGGTCTCGAAGATGTCGTGGATGTTCTTCTCCGAGGCCCCGATCCACATGTCCAGGACGTCGGAGAGCGACACGGTGAGGAAGTTCGCGCCCAGCTCGCCCGCGACGGCCCGCGCGATGAACGTCTTGCCGCAGCCGGGCGGCCCGTAGAGCAGCAGCCCGCCGCGCAGCGACTTGCCGTACAGCCTGCGCAGTTCGGGGTTGCGCATCGGCGCGAGGAACGCGGCCTCCAGGCGGTCCTTGACCTCTTCCATGCCGCCGACGTCGGCAAGACGCACCGCCCCGGGCGCGTCCACGTCCCACGCCGCGGCGTCCCCCGCGGTCCCTTCGCCACCGTCCGCCTGCGGGGCCTCCAGGAACCGCGGCCCCACCAGGTCCTGCACCTGCTGCTCGGCCGCGGCCCAGTCGAAGTCGGGGGCTTGCTCCGCGGACTCCCCGGCGGCCGGAGCGGTCGCGGAGGGCTCTTCGGGAGCGGAGGGCGCTTGAGCGGAAGACCGTTCCGGAGCCGGAGCGGGAGGCGGCGTGGGCGCGGGAGGCGGCACGGGCGCCGGGGCCGACGCGGGGGCGGAGGCCGGCGGCAGGCCCATCGCCCGCACCATCAGCGCTCGCGCGTCCGCGTCCCCCGGCGCGTGCTGGAGCGCGACCGCCGCCTCGGCGACGGCGTCGTCGTTCCGTCCCTCGGAGAGGAGGAGTTCGGCGAAGTGGAGACGCAGGGGTACGTCACCCGGGGCGGCGGCCACGGCGGCACGCAGACTGCGGATCAGAGGGGACTCGTCGGCCATGCGGTCAGCCTAAGGAGCGCCGGGGGGCCGCTGTCCACCGGGTGCGGCCGGAGACACGGCGCGTAGGGTGCGCCGCATGAGACGCGAAAGCGCGCCGCGCAGACTGACCGTGGACGGCACCGTGTGGCTGTGGAACGTCCGCCACCGGCACCCCGACTGCCGGACGGTGCTCTCCCTGCGCCGCACGGAGCACCCGCACGCGCAGCTCCGGCTCGTCTTCCGCGACGGCCCCGGCCGCATCGTGGCCGGATACCCCTTCGGCCTGGGCGACGTCGCCTCGACCGGCGGCGCGATCCTGAACCTCAACAAGCCGGGCGTCGTACGCCGCTTCCTCGAAGAGGCCGCGACCCGCGGCCTCCTCCCGACCGTCCACGGCATCCGCGAGGAGAACGCCTGGCCCCTCTACGACACCGTGGCGGACAGGGAGGCGGGCGCCGGGGCACCCTGACCGGGACGGGTCAGCTCCAGCGGCCCGTGCGGCCCAGGACGAGGGCCGTCGCCGCCGTGCCCGCCGTGGAGGTGCGCAGGACGCTGCGGCCGAGGCGGTACGGCTTCGCTCCGGCCGCCTCGAAGGCCGCGAGCTCGTCCGGTGAGACCCCGCCCTCGGGGCCGACGACCAGGACGATCGAGCCCTTCTCCGGGAGTTCGGCGGTGGCGAGCGCGCCGCTGGGGTGGGCGCGGTCCTCGTGCAGGACGGCCGCGAAGTCGGCGCCGGCGAGGAGCGAGGCGACCTGCTTCGTGCTCATCAGGTCGGCGACCTCGGGGAAGCGGGTGCGGCGCGACTGCTTGCCGGCCTCGCGCGCGGTGGACCGCCACTTGGCGAGCGCCTTGAGGCCGCGGTCCCCCTTCCACTGGGTGATGCAGCGGGCGGCGGCCCACGGCACGATCGCGTCCACACCGGTCTCCGTCATGGTCTCGACGGCGAGTTCGCCCCGGTCGCCCTTCGGGAGCGCCTGGACGACCGTGATCCGCGGCTCCTCCTCCGGGTCCTCGGACACGGACGAGAACTCCACGGTCAGCCGGTCCTTGCCCTCCGCCGCGACCACCACGCCGTCGGCCCAGCGGCCCCGGCCGTCGGTCAGGACGACGGCCTCCCCCGCGTTCAGCCGCTTCACGGAGACGGCGTGCCGGCCCTCGGGCCCGTCCAGGACGAAGAGCCGGGTGTCGGGGATGGCGTCGACGACGAAGACGGGTGCGGTCATGAGGCGCTCCTGTGGGCGATCTCGGAGAGGGCGGTGTCGAGTTCGGCGGCCAGCACCTCCACCAGCTGCCCGGCGGGAAGCGCGCGGGCGAGACGGTGGCCCTGACCGGCCCACAGGGCCATGCCCTGGGCGTCGCCCGCGGCTGCGGCGGCCTTGCGGATCGGGGCGGTGAGGTGGTGGATCTCGGGGTAGGCGGCGGGGGCGTACGGCCCGTGCTCGCGCATGAAGCGGTTGACCAGGCCGCGCGCCGGGCGTCCGGAGAAGGCCCGGGTGAGGGCGGTCCGGGTGAACAGCGGGTCGGTCAGGGCCCGCTTGTGCAGCGGGTGGGCGCCCGATTCGGGGCAGCCGAGGAAGGCGGTGCCGAGCTGGGCCGCGTCGGCCCCGGCGGCCAGGACCGCGGCGATCTGCGCGCCGCGCATGATCCCGCCGGTGGCGACGATCGGCAGCCCGACGCGCTCGCGGACCTGGGTGACGAGGGCCAGCAGCCCGATGCCCGGGACGCCGTCGTCGGCCGGGTCGTCGCGGTACGTCCCCTGGTGCCCGCCCGCCTCGACGCCCTGCACGCAGACGGCGTCGGCGCCCGCCCGCTCGGCGGCGAGGGCCTCGGCGGCCGAGGTGACGGTCACGATCGTGAACGTGCCGACCCGGGCGAAGGAGGCGAGGACCTCCGGTTCGGGGCAGCCGAAGGTGAAGGAGACGACCCGGACGGGGTCCTCCCTGAGGATCGCCAGCTTGGCGTCGTAGGCGTCGTCCCGGCTGTCGTCGGCCTCGCCCAGCGGGGTGTCGTACCAGGTGGCCTCGCCCGCGAGCTGGTGCCGGTAGACCTCCACCGCGGAGGGGTCGGCCGGCCGGCCGTCCTGCGGCATGAACAGGTTGACGCCGAAGGGCCGCGCGGTCAGCCCGCGTACCTGCTTGATCTCCTGGTACAGGCCTCCGGCCGTCTTGTACCCGCCCGCCAGGAAGCCGAGCGCCCCGGCCTCGCACACGGCCCCGACGAGCTCCGGACAGGAGGGTCCACCCGCCATGGGGGCCTGCACGATCGGAAACCGAGAGAGATCGTTCAGTGCGGTGGTGGACATATGGGCATCGTGTCATGCCCCTGCTTCCCCGCCGAATCCGTACGTCAGATCGTGGAAGCAACGGCTCCGCAAACGGATGGAGGCGGTACCCGCGACCCGCGGGTACCGCCTCCATCCGTGCCACTGGGCAACTACCGCCCGTTGAACGCGTCCTTCAGCCGCGAGAACAACCCCTGCCGGCCCGGCTGACTGTGCCGACCCGGGGGACGACCCCCGGACCCCCCGCAGGACGCCTACCGCCCGTTGAACGCGTCCTTCAGCCGCGAGAACAACCCCTGCCGGCCCGGCTGACTGTGCCGGCCCGGGGGACGCCCCCCGGACCCCCGGCAGGACGCCTACCGCCCGTTGAACGCGTCCTTCAGCCGCGAGAACAACCCCTGCTGGCCCGGCTGGAACTGGCCCGTCGGGCGTTCCTCGCCGCGCAGCTTGGCGAGCTCGCGGAGGAGGCGCTCCTGCTCCGCGTCGAGCTTGCCGGGGGTCTGCACCTCGACGTGGACGATCAGGTCGCCTCGGCCGTTGCCCCGCAGGTGCGTGACGCCGCGGCCGTGCAGCGGGATCGACTGGCCGGACTGGGTGCCCGGGCGGATGTCGATCTCCTCCAGGCCGTCCAGCGTCTGCAGCTGCACCTTGGTGCCCAGCGCGGCCGCCGTCATCGGGATGGTGACCGTGCAGTGCAGGTCGTCGCCGCGCCGCTGGAACGTGTCGTGCGGGGTTTCGTGGATCTCCACGTACAGGTCGCCGGCGGGGCCGCCGCCGGGGCCGACCTCGCCCTCGCCCGCGAGCTGGATGCGGGTGCCGTTGTCGACGCCGGCCGGGATCTTGACCGTGAGGGTGCGGCGGGACCGGACCCGGCCGTCGCCCGCGCACTCGGGGCACGGGGTCGGGACGACGGTGCCGAAGCCCTGGCACTGCGGGCAGGGGCGGGAGGTCATGACCTGGCCCAGGAAGGACCGGGTGACCTGGGAGACCTCACCGCGGCCGCGGCACATGTCACAGGTCTGCGCGGAGGTGCCGGGGGCTGCGCCCTCGCCCGAGCAGGTCGTGCAGACGACGGCCGTGTCGACCTGGATGTCCTTGGTGGTGCCGAAGGCCGCCTCGTTGAGGTCGATCTCCAGGCGGATCATGGCGTCCTGGCCGCGACGGGTCCGCGAGCGCGGGCCGCGCTGCGAGGCCGTGCCGAAGAAGGCGTCCATGATGTCGGAGAAGTTGCCGAAGCCGCCCGCACCGAAGCCGCCCGCGCCGCCTCCGCCACCGGAGGCCGAGAGCGGGTCGCCGCCGAGGTCGTAGACCTGCTTCTTCTGCGGGTCCGAGAGGACCTCGTAGGCGGCGTTGATCTCCTTGAAGCGCTCCTGCGTCTTCGGATCGGGATTGACGTCCGGGTGCAGCTCGCGAGCGAGCCTCCGGAACGCCTTCTTGATCTCGTCCTGGGAAGCGTCGCGGCGCACGCCGAGTACGGCGTAGTAGTCCGTGGCCACTTACGACTCCGCCAGGATCTGTCCGACGTAACGTGCCACTGCGCGTACCGCTCCCATCGTTCCGGGGTAGTCCATGCGGGTCGGTCCGACCACGCCGAGTTTGGCGACTGCCTCGCCGCCCGAACCGTAGCCGACCGAGACGACGGACGTGGAGCTCAGCCCCTCGTGGGCGTTCTCGTGCCCGATGCGTACGGTCATGCCCGATTCCTTGGCCTCGCCCAGCAGCTTGAGGAGCACGACCTGCTCCTCGAGTGCTTCCAGGACGGGCCTGATCATCAGGGGGAAGTCGTGTCCGAAGCGGGTGAGATTGGCGGTGCCGCCGATCATCAGCCGCTCCTCGTGCTCCTCCACCAGGGTTTCGAGGAGGGTCGCGAGCACGGTGGAGACCGTGGCGCGGTCCTCGAGCTCCTCGAAGGACTCGGGGAGGTCCTGCACCAGCTGCGGCACGTCGGCGAACCGGCGGCCGACGACCCGGCTGTTGAGCCGGGCCCGCAGGTCGGCGAGGGAGGTCTCGCCGAAGGGCGCGGGGCAGTCGATGACGCGCTGCTCGACGCGGCCGGTGTCCGTGATGAGCACGAGCATCAGGCGGGCCGGGGCCAGCGCGAGGAGCTCCACGTGCCGGACGGTCGAACGGGTCAGCGAGGGGTACTGGACGACGGCGACCTGACGGGTCAGCTGCGCGAGCAGCCGGACCGTGCGGCCGACGACGTCGTCCAGGTCGACGGCACCGTCGAGGAAGTTGTGGATGGCGCGCCGCTCGGGGGTCGACAGCGGCTTGACGCCGGCCAGCCGGTCGACGAAGAGCCGGTAGCCCTTGTCGGTCGGGATGCGGCCCGCGCTGGTGTGGGGCTGGGCGATGTAGCCCTCTTCCTCCAGGACCGCCATGTCGTTGCGCACGGTGGCGGGCGAGACGCCGAGCTTGTGGCGCTCGGTGAGCGCCTTGGAGCCTACGGGCTCCTCCGTCCCGACGTAGTCCTGGACGATGGCGCGCAGTACCTCGAGTCTGCGTTCGCTGAGCATCGTGCGCACCTCCAGCTGTCGTCGTTTCCGGTTGCTCCGCTTTTGGCACTCCCCCGGTCCGAGTGCCAGCGATCCCCGGTCAGTGTACGGCGGCGGGCATCGCTCCTGGCAAGGAGGCGGCGTGCCCAGCGGTTAGCGTCGCCCCATGGACGCGGATTGGGAAGCATACGGATGGGAACGGCTCGCGGACGGGGTCGGCCGGCGGCGGCTGCCCGGCTGGGACGCCACGGTCGGACTGGTCCTGGGCACACGGGCGGTACTGCTGTACGACACGGGGTCGTCGCTCGCCGAGGGCGCCGAGCTGCGCGCACAGGTGACGGCCCTCACGGGCGGCCGGAGGGTGACGCATATCGCACTCAGCCACCCCCACTTCGACCACGTTCTCGGCACGGCGGCGTTCGCGGGGGCGGAGGTCTTCGGTGCGGTCGGCTCGGACGACCTCCTGGGCTCCGCCCGGGCCCGCGAGGAGCTCGGCGAGGACGCGGTACGGCAGGGGGTCGACCCGCGGGTGGCGGCGGAGGCGGTGGACGTCCTGGTCGCCCCGCGGCACGTCGTCTCGGGCGAGTGGACGCTCGACCTGGGCGACCGCCAGGTCCTCCTGGCGAACGTGGGGCCCGGCCACACGGGCCACGACCTGGCCCTCTGCGTCCCCGGCAGCCGCGAGGTGGTGTTCTGCGGCGACCTGGTCGAGGAGTCGGGCGAGCCGCAGGCCGGCCCCGACGCGATCGCCTCCCGCTGGCCGGACGCCCTGGACCGCCTGCTCGCGCTGGGCGGCGAGGACGCGGCGTACGTACCCGGCCACGGCGCCGTGGTCGACGCCGCGTTCGTGCGACGCCAACGCGAGGAACTGGCCAGGCGCTTCTCGGTCGCATAACGTCGCCGGGATGCGCAGCCACGCCCGGACCCGACGCGGCCCCGGCTGTGCCTTCCCCGGGGACGCCCCCGGACCCCCGGGCGGAACCCCCGCCACCGCGCCCCGGACGGATCGGAGCCCATGCGTAGCTACAACCCGGACCTGACGCCGTCCTGGAAGAAGCCGAAGCCCGTCCCGGAGGTCCCCGCGGACCCCGACCTCGTCGTCGAGGAGGTCTCCACGGGCTTCTGCGGGGCGGTGATCCGCTGCGAGGCGGGGACGGTGACCCTGGAGGACCGCTTCGGCAAGCACCGGGTCTTCCCGCTGGAACCGCGCGGCTTCCTCCTGGAGGGGAAGGTCGTCACCCTGGTCCGCCCGGCGTCCGGCGGCGCGGTCCGTCCGACCCGTACGGCCTCCGGCTCGCTCGCGGTCCCCGGCGCACGCGCGCGCGTGGCGCGAGCGGGCCGCATCTACGTCGAGGGCCGCCACGACGCGGAACTCGTCGAACGGGTCTGGGGCGACGACCTGCGCATCGAGGGCGTCGTCGTGGAGTACCTGGAGGGCGTCGACGACCTGCCGTCCATCGTCGCGGACTTCGCCCCCGGACCCGACGCGCGCCTCGGCGTCCTCGTCGACCACCTGGTCCCCGGCTCCAAGGAGTCGCGGATCGCCGCCCAGGTCACCTCCCCCGACGTCCTCGTCGTCGGCCACCCCTACATCGACGTCTGGCAGGCGGTGAAGCCCTCCTCCCTCGGCATCCCCGCCTGGCCCGCCGTGCCCCGCGGCCAGGACTGGAAGACCGGCACCTGCCGCGCCCTCGGCTGGCCCTCCGACAACACCGGCGCCGTCTGGCAGGCCATCCTCAAGCGCGTCCACTCCTACAAGGACCTGGAACCGGAGCTGTTGGGCCGCGTCGAGGAACTGATCGACTTCGTGACGTCCCCGTAGGGGCGCCCGGGGCGCGGTACACACCTCCACGTCCGACGCACCGAAGCGGAGAACGGCTACCGGCCCTCCTGGGCCCCACCCACCCCGTCGCCGCCGCCACCAACACGGCCCTCGTGCTGGTGGCCTCCGGCGACCGGGCCGCCGCCCACACCATGCCGGAGCCCGCGCTCTCACACCCTGGCGGCCCGGAGGCGCGTCCGCCCCACCTGGGATTTCGAGCCGTCCGTCGACCGACCGGGGCGGCTCAGTCCACCAGGTCCCGCACCACCGCGTCGGCGAGCAGCCTGCCGCGCAGGGTCAGGACGGCGCGGCCCGCCTCGTACGGCTCGGGGGCGAGGAGGCCGTCGGTGAGGGCCCTGCCGGCGGCGGCCAGCCCGGCGGGCTTGAGGAGGGACAGCTCGACGCCTTCCTTGAGCCGCAGCTCCAGGAGGATCCGCTCCACGCGGCGGTCCTCGTCGGAGAGGAGCTCGCGGCCGGCGCCCGGGGACTTCCCGGCGGCGAGGGCGGCCGCGTACGCACCGGGGTGCTTCACGTTCCACCAGCGGACGCCGCCGACGTGGGAGTGGGCGCCGGGGCCGGCGCCCCACCAGTCGGCGCCGCGCCAGTAGAGCTCGTTGTGGAGGCAGCGCCCTGCCTCGGAGGTGGCCCAGTTGGAGACCTCGTACCAGGAGAAGCCGGCCGCCTCGAAGGCCTCGTCGGCGATCAGGTAGCGGTCGGCGTGCACGTCGTCGTCGGTCATGGGCACCTCGCCGCGGCGGATGCGGCGGGCGAGCTGCGTGCCCTCCTCGACGATGAGGGCGTAGGCGCTGACGTGGTCGGGCCCGGCGCCGATGGCCGCGTCGAGGGAGGCGCGCCAGTCGTCGTCGGTCTCGCCGGGCGTGCCGTAGATGAGGTCGAGGTTGACGTGGTCGAAGCCGGCGGCCCGCGCCTCGCCGACGCACGCCTCGGGGCGGCCCGGCGTGTGCGTGCGGTCGAGGATCTTGAGGACGTGCTGCTTGGCGCTCTGCATGCCGAAGGAGATCCGGTTGAAGCCGCCCTCCCGGAGCTCGGCGAGGTAGGCCGGGTTCACGGACTCCGGATTGGCCTCCGTCGTCACCTCGGCGTCGTCCGCGAGCCCGAACTCGTCGCGGATCGCCCCCAGCATCCGTACGAGGTCCCCGGCGGCGAGCAGCGTCGGCGTGCCACCGCCGACGAAGACGGTCCGCACCGGCCTGGGGGCGTCGCCGAGGACCTTCCGGGCGAGCCGGATCTCCTCGACGACCTGCTCGGCGTAGTTGTCCCGGGAGGCGAGCACACCGCCCGTGCCGCGCAGCTCGCTCGCCGTGTACGTGTTGAAGTCGCAGTAGCCGCACCGGGTGGCGCAGTACGGCACGTGCAGGTAGAACCCGAGCGGCCGTTCCCCCGCCCCTTCGAGGGCGTGCGGGGGCAGCGCCCCGTCGTCGGGAACGGGCTCACCATCGGGCAGTACGGAAGGCATGGGTCCCATTGTCCCGTACTGCCCGCGGTGCCGGTCGTGCCCGGCCGGTCAGGACTCGCGGGAGCCCGCGTACATCTCCTCGATGAGGTCCTTGTACTCGCGCTCGACGACCGGTCGCTTCAGCTTCAGCGACGGGGTGAGCTCGCCGTGCTCGATGTCGAGGTCGCGGGGCAGCAGCCGGAACTTCTTGATCGTCTGCCAGCGCTGGAGGCCCTCGTTGAGGCGGTCGACGTAGCCCTGGATCAGCTTCTGGGTGCGCGCGTCGGCGACGACCTCGGCGTACGGCTTGCCCGCCAGGTCGTGCTCGGCGGCCCAGCCGAGGATGGCGGGCTCGTCGAGGGCGATCAGGGCGGTGCAGAAGTTCCGGTCGGCGCCGTGGACGAGGATGTTCGAGACGAACGGGCAGACGGCCTTGAACTGGCCCTCGACCTCGGCGGGCGCGATGTACTTGCCGCCGGACGTCTTGATCAGGTCCTTCTTGCGGTCGGTGATCCGGAGGTAGCCGTCGGCGGACAGCTCGCCGATGTCGCCGGTGTGGAACCAGCCGTCGGACTCCAGGACCTCGGCCGTCTTCTCGGGCAGGCCGTGGTAGCCCTCCATGATGCCGGGGCCGCGCAGCAGGATCTCGCCGTCGTCGGCGATGCGGACCTCGGTGCCGGGGAGCGGCTTGCCGACGGTGCCGGTGCGGTAGGCCTCGCCGGGGTTGACGAAGGAGGCGGCGGAGGACTCGGTGAGGCCGTACCCCTCCAGGATGTGGATGCCGGCGCCGGCGAAGAAGTAGCCGATCTCGGGGGCGAGCGCGGCGGAGCCGGAGATGCAGGCGCGCAGGTTGCCGCCGAAGGCCTCGCGGATCTTGCCGTAGACGAGCGCGTCGGCGACCTTGTGCTTCGCCGAGAGGCCGAAGGGCGCGGAGGCGGTGCCGGTGCGGCGGAAGTTGTCCTGGGTGGCCTTGGCGTAGTCGCGGGCGACGCCGGCCGCCCACTGGAAGATCTTGTACTTGGCGCCGCCGGCGGCGCGGGCCTTGGCGGCGACCCCGTTGTAGACCTTCTCGAAGATGCGCGGCACCGCGGCCATGTAGGTCGGCTGGACCACCGGCAGGTTCTCGATGATCTTGTCGACGCGGCCGTCGACGGCGGTGACGTGCCCGACCTCGATCTGGCCCGACGTGAGCACCTTGCCGAAGACGTGGGCGAGCGGCAGCCACAGGTACTGCACGTCGTCCTGGGTGACGAGGCCGGTCGCGGCGATGGCCTTGGCCATGTACGACCAGTTGTCGTGCGGGAGGCGGACGCCCTTGGGGCGGCCGGTGGTGCCCGAGGTGTAGATGAGGGTGGCGAGCTGGGTGGAGGTGATCGCGGCGACCCGCTCCTTCACCGCCCCGGGGTGCTTCTCCAGGTACGCCTTGCCGCGCGCCTCCAGCTCGGCGAGGGAGAGCACGAACTCGCCGTCGCTCTCCACGCCGGCCGGGTCGACGACCACGACGTGGCGGAGGTTCGGCAGGTCTCCGCGGCGCTCGACCGCCTTGGCGAGCTGGGCGGCGTCCTCGGCGATGAGGACCTTCGACTCCGAGTCCGAGAGGATGAACGCCGACTCCTCGGCGTTGGTCTGCGGGTAGACCGTGGTGGTCGCGGCGCCGGCGCACATCACGCCGAGGTCGGCGAGGATCCACTCGACCCGGGTGGAGGAGGCCAGGGCGACCCGCTCCTCGGCCCGCACGCCGAGGTCGGCGAGACCGGCGGCGATCGCGTAGACCCGCTCGGCGGCCTGGCCCCAGCTGAGCGACTTCCACTCGTCCGGGCCGGTGCCGGAGGCGGCGGGGACCGGATAGCGGTAGGCCTCCGCATCCGGGGTCCGCTCGACGCGCGTAAGGAAGAGGGACGCCACGGAGGGCGGCCGGTTCTCGATCTGGTTCTGTGTGTCGCTCACGACGTCCTCCGGGCGGCGGCGGTGCCTTCTGGCGGTGCGTAAAAACTGGCGAGTAACCTGCGATTCGGGATCAGAGTAGAGGGCCGGGGACCGGCGCGTAAGGCCCTGCAGGGCGTCGCTTCATAACGAACGGGCCCACGCGCGCACGGCACGTGGACCCATTGGTTGCATAGGACAGCTATTCCTGCCGGCCCTGCTACTTCTTCTTGCCGGAGGACTCGTCGCTCGACAGGACGGCGATGAAGGCCTCCTGCGGCACCTCCACCGAGCCGACCATCTTCATGCGCTTCTTGCCTTCCTTCTGCTTCTCCAGCAGCTTCCGCTTGCGGGAGATGTCACCGCCGTAGCACTTGGCGAGGACGTCCTTCCGGATGGCGCGGATGGTCTCGCGGGCGATGACCCGGGAGCCGATCGCGGCCTGGATCGGCACCTCGAAGGCCTGCCGCGGGATGAGCTCGCGCAGCTTCGCGACGAGCCGCACACCGTAGGCGTACGCGGCGTCCTTGTGGGTGACGGCGGAGAACGCGTCGACCTTGTCGCCGTGCAGCAGGATGTCGACCTTGACCAGGCTGGAGGCCTGCTCGCCGGTGGGCTCGTAGTCGAGGGAGGCGTAACCGCGCGTCTTGGACTTCAGCTGGTCGAAGAAGTCGAAGACGATCTCGGCGAGGGGCAGGGTGTAGCGGATCTCCACCCGGTCCTCGGAGAGGTAGTCCATGCCGATCAGCGTGCCGCGGCGGGTCTGGCAGAGCTCCATGATCGCGCCGATGAACTCGCTGGGGGCCAGGATCGTGGCGCGTACGACGGGCTCGTACACGTCGTTGATCTTGCCCTCGGGGAACTCGCTCGGGTTGGTGACCGTGTGCTCGCTGCCGTCCTCCATGACCACGCGGTAGACCACGTTGGGGGCGGTGGCGATCAGGTCGAGCCCGAACTCGCGCTCCAGGCGCTCGCGGATCACGTCGAGGTGCAGGAGGCCGAGGAAGCCGACGCGGAAGCCGAAGCCCAGCGCGGCGGACGTCTCCGGCTCGTAGACGAGCGCGGCGTCGTTCAGCTGGAGCTTGTCGAGGGCCTCGCGGAGGTCCGGGTACTCGGAGCCGTCCAGCGGGTACAGACCCGAGAACACCATCGGCTTCGGGTCCTTGTAACCGCCGAGCGCCTCGGTCGCGCCCTTGTTCAGGGAGGTGATCGTGTCACCGACCTTGGACTGACGGACGTCCTTCACACCGGTGATGAGGTAGCCGACCTCGCCGACGCCGAGACCGTCGGACGCGGTCATCTCCGGCGACGAGACGCCGATCTCCAGCAGCTCGTGGGTCGCGCCGGTCGACATCATCTTGATGCGCTCGCGCTTGTTGAGCTGGCCGTCGACGACACGGACGTACGTCACGACGCCCCGGTACGAGTCGTACACGGAGTCGAAGATCATCGCGCGGGCGGGGGCGTCGGCCACACCGACCGGCGCCGGCACGTCCCGGACCACGCGGTCGAGCAGCGCCTCGACGCCCATGCCGGTCTTCGCCGAGACCTTCAGGACGTCCTCCGGCTGGCAGCCGATGAGGTTGGCCAGCTCCTCGGAGAACTTCTCCGGCTGGG
Source organism: Streptomyces wedmorensis (assembly GCF_000716445.1). Classification (GTDB taxonomy): domain Bacteria; phylum Actinomycetota; class Actinomycetes; order Streptomycetales; family Streptomycetaceae; genus Streptomyces; species Streptomyces wedmorensis. The sequence continues at coordinate 176,426 of NZ_JNWK01000002.1, read as the reverse complement.
CGGCCGGCAGGTCGATCTTGTTCAGGACGGGAACGATCGTGAGGTCGTTCTCCATCGCCAGGTAGAGGTTGGCGAGGGTCTGCGCCTCGATGCCCTGCGCCGCGTCCACCAGCAGGATCGTGCCCTCACAGGCGGCGAGCGACCGCGAGACCTCGTACGTGAAGTCGACGTGCCCGGGGGTGTCGATCATGTTCAGGATGTGGGTCCTGCCCCCACCCTGCCCGTCGGTCGGCGCCCAGGGCAGCCGGACCGCCTGGGACTTGATCGTGATGCCCCGCTCCCGCTCGATGTCCATCCGGTCGAGGTACTGGGCACGCATCTGCCGCTGGTCGACCACACCGGTCAGCTGGAGCATCCGGTCGGCAAGCGTGGACTTGCCGTGGTCGATGTGCGCGATGATGCAGAAATTGCGGATCAGAGCCGGGTCGGTACGGCTCGGCTCGGGCACGTTGGTAGGAGTCGCGGGCACGCAGGGTCTCGTCTCGGGGCGATGTCGGATCGATACGTAGGCTCCATGGTCCCATGCCCGCCGCCCGGCGCCCGGTTTGGGCGGCCCCGAGGGTGACTGGTACTGTGGACAGCTGTGTCTCGTGTGCCCTCTCAGCCTGCGAGTCACATCCAGAAGGAACACCGAACCTGTAAAGGCTCTTTTCGTGGCGAACATCAAGTCCCAGATCAAGCGGAACAAGACCAACGAGAAGGCGCGCCTGCGTAACAAGGCCGTCAAGTCGTCGCTCAAGACCGCGATCCGCAAGGCCCGTGAGGCCGTCGCCGCCGGCGACCTCGAGAAGGCCACCATCGCCTCTCGCGCCGCCTCGCGTCAGCTCGACAAGGCTGTCTCGAAGGGTGTCATCCACAAGAACGCCGCCGCCAACAAGAAGTCGGCGCTGGCCATCAAGGTCGCCTCCCTCCAGGGCTGAGCTCTGATCTAACCGGCCGTACGGGACCCAGCGGGCCCTCTCTCCCGCTCCCGACGGCCACCCCGGACTCGCACGCGGACGCGTTCGCCACGCGGGTGCGAGCCCACCCCATACGCCGAAGGCCCCGCCGCCTCCTCCCCAGGAGCCGCCGGGGCCTTCGCCGCACCCGGAGCCGGTTCCGCGCCTCGGCGAGCCAGGGTGCGGGCCCCCCGGAGGACCGCCGGAGGCAGGCTCGGGGCCGAGGAGGCACGTAAGCCCCACACGCGAGCCCTGGACGGGCTGCCGCAGGTGGGCTCGGGCCTGAGGGCGAATGCCCACGGCGCGAAGCTGCCGTCGACGCGTGGGGCGGCGGGGGCGGAGCCCCCGGGAATCACCTCGGCCCCATCGGCCTCCGGCAGGGTTTCGGGAAGGGGCGGGGTGGGGGAATCACCTCAGACGCCGGCCACGAACCGGACCGCACCGACCCACCGGCCCCGGCACGGCGCAACAACCCCGAGGCCTACACCGGCCCACGGGCCACGACCGCAGCCACCCCGGGCAACGCCAGGGACTGCCAAGCACCGGGACTGGGACCGGCAACGGCCCCACCGGGCACCGGCACCGAACCGGCCCCCTACGCCCGCCGCATCCTCGCCGCCCGCGCCACCGCGACGACCGCCTTCTCGAGGGCGTACTCGGGGTCGTCGCCACCGCCCTTGACGCCCGCGTCGGCGTCGGCGATGGCGCGGAGGGCGAGGGAGACGCCGTCGGGGGTCCAGCCCCGCATCTGCTGACGGACGCGGTCGATCTTCCAGGGCGGCATGCCCAGCTCACGGGCCAGGTCGGCGGGGCGGCCGCCGCGGGCCGAGGAGAGCTTGCCGATCGCCCGTACGCCCTGGGCGAGCGCGCTGGTGATGAGGACGGGGGCGACGCCGGTGGACAGGGACCAGCGCAGGGCTTCGAGGGCCTCGGCCGCCCGCCCCTCGACGGCGCGGTCGGCGACGTTGAAGGAGGAGGCCTCGGCGCGGCCGGTGTAGTACCGCCCGACGACGGCCTCGTCGATGGTGCCGTCGACGTCGGAGGTCAGCTGTGCGACCGCGGACGCGAGCTCGCGGAGGTCGCTGCCGATCGAGTCGACCAGGGCCTGGCAGGCCTCGGGCGTGGCCGAACGTCCGAGGGCCCGGAATTCCTGCCGTACGAACGTCAGCCGTTCCGCCGGCTTCGTCGTCTTGGGGCAGGCCACCTCTCGCGCACCGGCCTTGCGCGCGGCTTCGAGCAGGGCCTTGCCTTTGACGCCGCCGGCGTGGAGCAGGACGAGGGAGATGTCCTCGACGGGGTCGCCGAGGTAGGCCTTGACGTCCTTGACGGTGTCGGCGGAGAGGTCCTGGGCGTTCCGCACGATCAGCACCTTGCGCTCCGCGAAGAGCGAGGGGCTGGTGAGTTCGACGAGCGCCCCGGGCTGGAGCTGGTCGGACGTGAGGTCACGGACGTCCGTGTCGGCGTCGGCGGCCCGGGCGGCCGCGACCACCTCCTGGACGACGCGGTCGAGGAGCAGGTCCTCCTGGCCGACCGCGAGCGTCACGGGGCCGAGGAGGTCGTCGGGGGAAGTCTTTCTGGTGGCCATCGCGATCCAGCATCCCACGGGCCACTGACACCCCGTTCCGGGCGGCGCGCGAGAATGGCGGCGTGAGTGAACGACACGTACTGGTACTCCCGGACCGCGACGCCGCCGAGGAGGTCGCCGGGGAGCTCCCCGACCGTTTCGGCGTCGCCGAGGAACCCCAGCTCGTACGGGACTCCCTGGCCGGGGAGGACGACGCCGAGGACGCGCAGTGGCTCGTCGTCGTCGAGGACCCGGACGGCCGGCTCGACCCGTCGGCCCTCGACGCGCTGGCGGCCGAGTACGAGGGCTGGCTCGAAGCCCCGTGACCCGCGGGGCGCGTCCAGCCCCGTGACCCGTGGGGCGCGCTCTCAGCTCTTCTTCGGGACGATCTGGATGTCGAGGTCGATGCTGATGCTGGAGCCGACGGCCGCGATCCCGCGGGCGAGCAGCGTCTGCCAGGTGAGGGTGAAGTCCTCCCGGTGGAGTTCGGTGTTGGCGCGGCAGGCGCCGCGCGTCTCGCCCTCCAGGCCGTTCCCGAGGCCCAGGTACTGGGTGTCGAGGGTCACCGTGCGGCTGACGCCGTGCAGGGTGAGGGCCCCGGTGACGGCCCACCGGTTGCCGCCCCGGTGCGTGAAGCGCTCGCTGAAGAACTCCAGCGTCGGGTAGGCGCCGACGTCGAGGAAGTCACCCGACCGCAGGTGGTCGTCGCGCATCTGGACCCCGGTGTCGATGGAGGCCGCGTCGATGACGACGTGCATCGCCGAGTTCTCCATGCGGTCGGCGATGCGTACCGCGCCCGCGAAGCTGTTGAACCGGCCGTGGATCCGGGCCAGGCCGATGTGGCGCGCGGTGAAGCCGATCTGCGAATGCATCGGGTCGATCTCCCAGTCGCCCGGCTCGGGGAGCTGGGGCTGTGGGGCGACCTGGAGCAGGACGTCGCCGAGGCCGGTGTGGCCGCCCTCGGCGACGACGGCGGAGCCGTGGTGCGGCGTGTAGCCCTCGGCGGTGACGGCCAGTCGGTACTCGCCGGCCGGCACGGTCGCGAGCGCTGTGCCGTACGGGTCGGTCTCCCCGGCGAGCACCTTGCGTCCCGCCGTGTCGCTGACGACGAACTCGGCCTGGCGGACGGGCTCGTGCACGGGGTCGAGCACCCGGCAGCTCAGCACCCCGGCCGAGGCGGGGACCGCGATGCCGGCCAGCGGGCCGCCCTTCGCGGCGCCCGCCGCACGCTTCCCGAAGAGACGGTCGAACATTCTTCACGCACCCCCGTGCGACTCGTTCACTGTGCAACGAATTCGCATTCGATCACCGTTGGGGGGTTCGAGGCAAACGAGGCATGTGTTACCGAGGGTCCGAATTAGGGGTTCCGCTTTCGGGCTCGGGCTCTCCCCCGCGGACGACCGGCAGCGTGTCCAGCACGATGCCGAACAGGTCCCGGTACGCCTCCCGCACCTCCGCCTCCCCTTCGAGTTCCCGCTCGTCCCGCTCACCGTGCGCACGGGTGATCAGCTTCCGGCCGCTGAGCGTGATCCGGCCGTCCTCCGTCAGCAGGGAGCAGATGAGGGACCGCGGGAAGTGCGAGTCGGGCGAGGTCTGGTGGTACCAGGCCCCCGCCGTGAAGTCGGCGAGCTCACGCGGCCGGGGTTCGAGCCGGTACTGCGGCTTCCCGTCCCGCAGCACGTCCAGGTCGCCGTCGGCGGCCGCCGTGATGCGGAAGACGCCACCCGGATCCTCCTGGTCGGCGCGTTCGTCGAAGGCCAGCGGGAAGTGGCTGTGGTCGCCGAACCCGACGTCGGCCAGCCACCGTTCCCCCTCCGCCGTCTCCACCATCAGTGCCATGTGGTCGTACGGGATGCCGGGCTTCCCCTCCGGCCCGATGACCCGCCCCTGGAGCAGTGCCACCCGGTATCCGAGACCCCGGAGCAGGACGGCGAACGCGGTGTTGACCTCGTAGCAGAAGCCGCCCCTCCGGGCACCGACCACCTTGTCGAGCAGCGCCTTCTCGTCCAGGACGATGTCCTCGCCGAGGTGGATCGACAGGTTCTCGAAGGGCACGGTCCGCAGGTGCCGCAGGTGCAGTTCGCGCAGCGCCCCGGCGTCCGCCCTCGCCGGCCGCTCCGCGCCGATGCGCCGCAGGTAGGCGTCGACGGCGGACGCCCCGGGAACGAAGGGCTCGGCCGGGACGACCGGGACGGACGGGACGGACGCCGTCGGAGATGTCGATGTCGATGGTGTGGTCATACCGGCAGTCTGCCGGTCGACGGTCCGCCGCTACCCGACGGGGACCGACTCCTCTTCCCTCGTGGGCAGTTCACGCATGCGCGGCAGCGGCGAGGGCAGCAGCCACAGCACGGCGAGAACGGCTCCGGCGGTGGCGATCCAGAGCGTCGGACGCAGCCCGATCGCGGTGCCGAGCAGGCCGCCGGCGAGCGCGCCGAGCGGGCGGAAGCCGTGGTTGAGCGTCCGGTACGCGCCCATGACCCGCGACCGCACGGCGTCGGGTATCAGCGCCATCTGGAGCGACCCGCCGGCGACGTCGGCGATCATCACGCCGATGCAGGAGAGGAACTCCGCGGCGAACATGACGGCCACCACCAGCGGAAGCGGCCCTCCGGCCAGCGGTATCAGCAGCAGCGGCAGCGTGAATCCGAGGAAGCCGACGACGAGCGAGGCCCCGATGCCGATCCGCCGGACGACCGGTCCGGCGAACGCCGCACCGAGCAGCCCGCCCACCGCTCCGGCGCCGAGGATCAGGCCGAGCAGTCCCGCGCCGATGCCGAGTTCGGCGGTCGCGTAGAGCACGAAGAGGGTGTGGAACATGTAGTTGAAGAACTGGAGGGTGCCGGAGGCGGCGAACAGCGCGCGCATCGAGGACTCCCGGAGGACCCAGCGCAGGCCCTCGGTGAAGTGCCCCTTGGCCACGGGGGCCGGCGGGGGCTCCACGGGCCTGATCCGGGCCAGGTAACCGGCCGACACCAGGTAGGTGAGCGCGTCCGCGACGAGGGCGAACGGCGCGGTGAGCACCTGCACGAGGACGCCGCCGATCCCGGGCCCGGCGAGCCAGGACATCGAACGACTGCCGTTGACCAGCGCGTTCGCCTGCACATAGCGCTCGCTGGGGACGAGCGCCACCAGGAGCGTGGAGTTGCAGACCTCGAAGAGCACGGTGAGCGCCCCGATCCCGAAGGCCACCGCGTACAGCTGACCGAGCGTCAACGCGTCGAGCGCGTAGGCCGCGGGGAGGGTCAGCACCAGCGCCGCCCGGGCCATGTCGGCCGCGATCATCGCGCGTCTGCGGTGCGCCTGGCGGTCGGCCCAGGCCCCGAGCGGCAGGTTGAACAGGAGGGTGGGCAGGAGTTCGGCGGTCTTGAGCCAGCCCATCGCGGCGGCGTCGGCGCCCAGGATCAGCACGGCGGCGAGGGGGATGGCGATGAGCGAGATCTGGTCGCCGGTGAGGGAGACGGTCTGACCGATCCAGTAGCGACGGAAGGCACGCTCGCGCAGCAGTGCCGGTACGCGTTCCACGAGGGCCATCTCGCTCACTCCTCTTCGCTGTCGGGGATTTCCTGGTCCAGGTAGGCGACCCGCAGGATGCTGACCGGCCGGGCGCCCTCGGGCCGGAGGGACGCGTCGGACGCGCGCCCCTCGTAGGGCCGGAGCAGGGCGTCGATCCGCTCTCCGAGGTCGGTCAGCTCCTCGGGGGTGAGGTGGAGCAGGGAGTCACCGAACTGCTCGGCCTCCCGCCATTCCCTCGGCAGCCGGTGACGGTTCTCCATGGCCCGGGCGACCCGCTCGAAGTAGCGTTCGGCGACCGCGGCGCTCAGTGCGTCGGCGGCCTCCGCGACGCTCGCGTCCTCGCTGTACTCGGGCCACTCCGTGTACCGCGCCGTGGCCTGCCAGGGCTTCTCCCGCCCCCGCCCGCCCGGCGCCTCCTCCACGAGCCCGTACTTGGCGAGTATGCGCAGGTGGTAGGAGCAGCTGGCCACGGATTCGCCGGTCAGCTCGGCGGCCCGGGTGGCGGTGAAGGGTCCGATGCTGCGCAGCAGCCCCACGAGGGACATCCGCAGGGGGTGGGCGTAGGCCCGCAGGGCGCGGGGGTCGGTCAGACGGATACTGCGGGGCTGCTCGCCCTCCGGGTGCGGTTCACTGATCTCCGGCATGATGGAAAGGTATCTTTAGAAAGACTTCTTTACAAGGTTTTCTTTACAAGCTTCACCACCCTCTCGGTACGGCCACGAGGCCCCTCCCCGCCCCCGCCACCGCGATCGCTCCGTCCCTGTCCGTCCTGAGCACCCGCGTCCCGCCCGCCCGCAGCGCCTCCAGCGTCCGGGGCGAGGGATGCCCGTACGGGTTGTCACGCCCCGCCGACACCAGCGCGAGCCGCGGCCGCACCGCCTCCATCAGCCCCGGGTCCTGGTGCGCGGACCCGTGGTGCGCGACCTTGAGCACGTCCACCGGCTCCAGGCCGGGATGAGCCCGCGACAACTCCCGCTGCGCCGGCGGCTCCAGGTCCCCGAGCAGCAGCAGACTCACCCCGCCCCGGGTACGGACGAGCAGCGTGACACTGGCGTCGTTCGGCCCGCCGGACGCCACCCTGGAAGCGGACGGCCTCCCGGCGGCCGAGAACGCCCCTGCCGCAGCCGACGGCCCCGAAACGGCCGGCTCCCCGGCGGCCGCCGGCGGCCAGAGCACCCGCCACTCCAGAGCGCCGACCCGCCGCTCCTCCCCCGGGCCCGCCTGGATCAAGGGCACCCGCGCGGCGGCCGCCGTCCGCCGTACGAACGCCGCCTGGGCCGGCGGCTCTTCGAGCGCCGTGGTCTGGATGGCCCCCACCGACCGTCCCCGCAGCACACCCGGCAGCCCCGCCACGTGGTCCGCGTGGAAGTGGGTGAGCACCAGCAACGGCACCCGTCTCACCCCGAGTTCCCGCAGGCACCGGTCCACCGGTACGGGGTCGGGCCCGGCGTCCACCACCACGGCGGCGTCCCCGCCCGCCGCGAGCACCGTCGCGTCCCCCTGACCCACCTGGCACATCGCGAACACCCACCCCGGCGGCGGCCATCCGGTGACCCAGCGCGCCAGCGGCGCCGGTCGCGCCACCACGACCAGCAGCAGCGCCGCCAGGAGTACGGCGACCGGCCCCCGGTACGGCAGTCTGCGCGCCCCGAGCACGACCAGGGCCGTGAGCAGCGCGAGGCCGAGCCCGCCCCACCAGCCGCCGGACCAGGTCAGTTCCGCGCCCGGCAGCGCCGCTCCCGCGCGCGCCACCCACGCGATCCACCCGGCCGGCCAACCCGCCACCCACGCCAGACCCTCCGCACCACGCGCCCACAGCGGCGCGAGGGCGAGCGTGGCGAATCCCAGCACCGTCGCGGGCGCGACCGCGAGCTCGGCGAACAGATTCGCCGGAATCGCGACCAGGCTCACCCGGGCGGCGAACACCACCACGACCGGAGCGCACACCGCCTGCGCGGCCAGTGCCGCGGCCAGCGCCTCCGCCAGGCGGCCCGGCATCCTCCGCCGCCGCAGCGCCTCGCTCCACCGCGGGGCGACCGTCAGCAGGGAACCGGTGGCCAGGACCGACAGCAGGAAGCCGTAACTCCGCGCGAGCCAGGGGTCGTAGAGCACCAGGACGAGCACGGCGGCGGCCAGCGCGGGAACCAGCGATCTCCGCCGGCCGGTACCGATCGCGAGCAGCACGACGAAACCGCAGGCCGCCGCGCGCAGCACGCTCGGATCGGGCCGGCAGACGACCACGAAGGCCAGGGTCAGCACTCCCCCGGCCACCGCGGTGACCCGCAGCGACATGCCGAGCCGGGGCGCGAGTCCACCCCTCTCCACCTGGTGCGCCCGCCCGGGGCGCCCGACGAGCAGCAGCAGGACGATCGAGAGGTTGCTTCCGGAGACCGCCAACAGGTGGGTGAGATCGGCGGCTTCGAAGGCGTCCCGCAGATCGGGACCGACGCGGGAGGTGTCCCCGACGACCAGCCCCGGCAGCAGGGCCCGCGCGTCCGGGGCGAGTCCGTCCGTCGCCTTCCGCAGCCCGGCGCGCAGGTCGCCCGCCATCCGCTGTGGTGCGCTCGGCGACTCCACGATCCGCGGCGGCCCCGTCCCGTCGGCCCTCAGCACCGCGGCGAACGGCTCCCCGGCCCGCAGTGGTGGCGCGAGCCGCCCGCCGACCCGCAGCCGGGTGGAGGGAAGGAGCCGCAGCCATTCCTCCCTCCCCTCGCCCGGCGGCACGATCACCAGCACCGGCGCGCGGGTCCGGTGGACCGATCCGTCCGACCGCCCGACCCGCGTCACCTCGCCATCCATGACGACCGAGACCGGAGCCGTCGCGTCACCCCGCACCCGGGGCCTGGTGAGCCGCGGATCGGAGGTCACCGTCACCTCCGTCCACACCCTGGCGTACTCCCCCGCCGCGGCCGGCACGGGCCCGCGTCGCAGGTCCGCCGCGTGCAGCCCCGCCGAAGTGGCCCCGGCCGCCGCGCACAACAACACCCCGGCGCACGCGGTCGCCCGCAACCGCCACCCGGGCGAGTCCCGGCCCATGTCCGCACCGCGCGTCTCCCGCGGCCCCGTCAGGTCCCGTCCGCCGGCACCACCGCCGAACCGCCGAGCCACCGCGGGCACCAGCAGGACCACGGCCCCCAGCAGACAGACCGCGACGCCCGCCGCCGTCCACCACCCCGCGACGCCCACGGCACCCGCGGCCGCCGCCCAGGCGGCCACCGCGAGCGGAACGAGCCGGAGATCGACCGGCCCCTCGTCCCACGGCGGCGTGTCGCGCCTCATGGCCGCACCAGCGGTTCGAGGTCGGCGAACCGGCGCTCGCCGATGCCGTTGACCTCGCGCAGCTCCGTGACCGACCGGAAGCCGCCGTGCTCGACGCGATGGTCGACGATGTGCTGGGCGAGGACCGGTCCGACGCCTGGGAGCGTGTCGAGCTGCTCCACCGTGGCCGTGCTGAGGCTCAGCGGCGCCCCGGGCCCACCGCCGCCGCTCGCGCTCCCGCCGGCTGATCCGGCTCCGCCGGACGGCATCCCCGGCACACCGACGAGCACCTGCTCGCCGTCGAACAGGACACGGGCCCGGTTGAGCCCGGTCAGATCGGCTCCGGGACGCGCCCCGCCGGCGGCGCGCAGCGCGTCCGCCACCCGCGAGCCCGCCGGGAGGGTCAGCACGCCCGGCCTGAGCACCTTCCCCGCCACGTCGACGACCACCTTCGCCCCGGACGCAGCGGCAGCCTCTCCGGGCCTCGACACCGGTCCCGCCCGCACCCCGGGCGCGGCGACCACGGCGGGCGCGGTGGCCGGGCGCGCGGCACGGACGAGTTCGGGAGCGCGCACCGCCTCCGGCCGTCCCGCCCAGAAGTACCCGCCCGCGACGCCCGCGGCCACGACGAGGAACACGGTCAGGGCGGCCAGCGTCCTCGGTTCGAGGCCGCACCTGGTCTGCACCCAGACCGGGGCCCGCTCACGGACGGCCGCCGCCAGCCGCGCCCGCGCCCCGGGCGGCGAGCCGCGCTCCGGCGTCGCCGGTTCCTCCCGCGCCTCCGGCGGCCACCCGGTCTCCGGCCCCCCAGGGGACGCGGCGGACGGCACCGGCTGTGCGGTCGCCGGGAACATGGCCTCCCCCCGCTGCCGTACGGCGGCGGGGGACACCACGGCGACCCGCCTCACCCGGGCGCGCCTCCGGGCCCGGCCGGGAGACGTGCCGTGTCCGACGGGCCGGCTCCGCCCGTCCGAGCCCGGCGGCCTGCCGGGCCCGCTCGTGGACGTACCCGCGGAGCCCAGGGTCCCGGGAGCGGTCGATGCGATGCGTGTGCGAAGAGTCATGCTCGTGACGGTAGGAGTCACGACCCGGCCGTGCGGGACTCGCTTCCGTTCCGTGGACGAGGCAGCCGTTGTGGACAACTCCGTCACCCTCCCGGGGGACGGAGCGTCTCAGAGCGGAGGGCTGCCCACCGCGCCGGAAGGCCTCCACCCGAAGGAAGGCCCACCGGCGCCGGAGAGCCTCTGTGCGAAGGAAGGCCCACCGGCGCCGGAGGGCCTCTGCGCGAAGGAAGGCCCACCGGCGCCGGAGGGCCTCAGCGCGGCAGGGGGCCTCAGCGCGGCGAGACGACCACTGCGAGGAGTCCCGGGCCGGTGTGCGCGCCGATGACCGCGCCCACCTCACTGACCTGGAGCTCCTCGACGCCCGGTACGCGCTCCCTGAGCCGGTCGGCGAGGGCGGCGGCGCGCTCGGGGGCGGAGAGGTGGTGCACGGCGATGTCGACGGCGCCGGAGCCGGCGCGCTCCACGGCGATCTCCTCCAGGCGCGCGATGGCCTTCGAGGCCGTCCGGACCTTCTCCCGGAGTTCGATGCGCCCGCCGTCGAGTTCGAGGAGGGGCTTGACCGCGAGGGCGGAGCCGAGGAGGGCCTGCGCGGTGCCGATGCGCCCGCCCCTGCGGAGGTAGTCGAGGGTGTCGACGTAGAAGTAGGCGGAGGTTCCCGCCGCTCGCTTCTCGGCCGCCGCGACCGCCTCGTCGAGCGAGCCGCCCGCCTCGGCGACCCGAGCGGCGGCCAGGGCGCAGAAGCCCAGCGCCATGCCCATCATGCGGGTGTCGACCACCCGCACGGGTACGGGCGCGTCCTTCGCGGCGAGCACGGCGGCGTCATGGGTTCCGGAGACCTCGGCGGAGAGGTGGAGCGAGACGATGCCCGTCGCCCCGGCTGCGGCCGCCTCGCGGTACGCCTCGGCGAACACCTCGGGGCTCGGACGCGACGTGGTGACGGGCCGCCTCTTCTGCAGGGCCTCGGCGAGGGCCACGGCCGAGATCTCGGTGCCCTCCTCGAGGGCTCGGTCGCCGATGACGACGGTCAGCGGGACCGTGATGATCGCGTGCCGCTCCCTCGTCTGGCGTGGCAGATAGGCCGTGGAATCGGTGAGGATCGCGACATGCCGGGACATGAGCGGGAGGTTACCCGCCGGGGCCGCCGCGCGGCAGCCCGACCCCCCTCACGCGTGCCTGCCGATCAGTCCTGGCTCGCGGCGCCCGGTCCAGCGCGCGGCCGCGTCCGGGTACCGGGGCTGATCGTTCCGTCAGGTGGTGGTCTCCGGCCGGGAGGTCTTCTCCCAGGGGTAGGCGGTCCGTCGGGGGTCGGGCGCGGTGATCGCGGACGGCTCGGCGCCGCGTGCCGCGCCGGGGTTCCCTCCGGCCGGCGTCCCGGGAGTCACGTCGTGCGCGGGACCGGCAGCGGCTCCCGGAGCGGTCTCCGGGTCGGTCCAGTGGCGCAGGGCGCCCGCCTCGACGTCGATCTGGGCGCTGAGCGTCGACAGGTCGTCCTCGGCGAACTTGAGGGCGCGGTCCCGCGCCGCGCGCCGCAGCGCGTCGGCCGAGCCGGTGATCCGCTCGGTCCGCGCGGTGAGTTCGGGGAGCTGCCCGGCGACCCACGCCCGGTCGGGCTCCCGCTCCAGGCGCTTGAGGTCCCCGTCCAGTTCGAGGCCGTGGGCGCTGAGCCGGTGGAAGAGTTCGAGGGACTCCTTCAGCGAGGCGTCCTCGACGGCACCCGCCTGGAGCGCCTCCTGGGTGGCCCGCATCGAGGTGCGCAGGCTCAGCCGCAGCCGTGCGAGCTCGCCCGCGATCCCGCCCTGGCCGAGGCTCTTGGCCCGCAGCGTGGTGTCCTCGACCGTGCGTCGGGCCTGGTCGATGGTGCGGTCGACGCCACGCTTCGCGGCCTTCACGGCCTTCACGGTGACGAACACCCCGAGCGCCACGAAGGCGAAGAAGAGCAGCGCCATGATCGTGATAATCGTGGCTTCCATGTGTGCCCCTCCGGCATCCGTCGAATCTCCACGGCTGTGGTATCTCCACCGTAAACGGAAGAGGCAGGCCGCGGGTTCCATCGGAACCCCCAACCTGCCCGTAGGGGAAACCCCTATGCGCCGTCGGCCGGCGATGTCCCGCCGGCCGACGGCTCTCCGTCAGCCGGCGACGATGTTGACCAGCTTCGGCGCGCGCACGATCACCTTGCGGATCTCAGCGCCGCCCAGCGCCGCGACCACGTGCGGGTCGGCCAGCGCCAGCGTCTCCAGCTCCGCGTCCGTGATCGACGGGGAGACCTCCAGGCGGGCCTTGACCTTGCCCTTGATCTGCACGACGCAGGTCACGGTCTCGTCGACGACGTACGCCGGGTCGGCGACCGGGAAGTCCTGGTGGACGACCGAGTCGGCGTGGCCCAGCCGGCGCCACAGCTCCTCGGAGACGTGCGGGGCCAGCGGGGCGACCAGCAGCACCAGCTGCTCGGCGACCGACCGGGAGATCGCGCCGCCGGACTTGGTCAGGTGGTTGTTCAGCTCGGTGATCTTGGCGATGGCGGTGTTGAAGCGCATGGCCGCCATGTCCTGCGAGACGCCGTCGATCGCCTTGTGCAGGGCGCGCAGCGTGTCCTCGTCGGGCGCGGTGTCGACGACCGTGACCTCGCCGGTCGACTCGTCGACGATGTTGCGCCACAGGCGCTGCAGCAGCCGGTACTGGCCGACCACGGCGCGCGTGTCCCAGGGGCGCGAGACGTCCAGCGGGCCCATCGCCATCTCGTACAGGCGCAGCGTGTCGGCGCCGTACTCGGAGCAGATCTCGTCGGGCGTGACCGCGTTCTTCAGGGACTTGCCCATCTTGCCCAGGACGCGGCTGACCTTCTCGCCCTGGTACCAGAAGCCGCCGTCGCGCTCCTCGACCTCGGCCGCCGGTACGGCGATCCCGCGCGCGTCCCGGTAGACGAAGGCCTGGATCATGCCCTGGTTGTAGAGCTTGTGGAACGGCTCGGCCGACGAGACGTGGCCCAGGTCGAACAGCATCTTGGACCAGAAGCGCGCGTACAGCAGGTGCAGCACGGCGTGCTCGGCGCCGCCGACGTACAGGTCGACGCCGCCGGTCGGCATGCCCTCGCGCGGGCCCATCCAGTACTGCTCGACGGCGGGGTCGACCAGCTTCTCGGAGTTGTGCGGGTCCAGGTAGCGCAGCTCGTACCAGCAGGAGCCTGCCCAGTTGGGCATGGTGTTGGTCTCGCGGCGGTAGCGGCGCGGGCCGGCGCCGTCGCCCAGGTCCAGGGTGACGTTGACCCAGTCCTCGTTGCGGGACAGCGGGGTCTCCGGCCGGGTGTCGGCGTCGTCCGGGTCGAAGGTGCGCGGCGAGTAGTCCTCGACCTCCGGCAGCTCCAGCGGCAGCATCGACTCGGGCAGCGAGTGGGCGACGCCGTCCTCGTCGTAGACGATCGGGAAGGGCTCGCCCCAGTACCGCTGGCGGCTGAACAGCCAGTCGCGCAGCCGGAAGTTGACGGTGCCCTCGCCGATGCCGCGGTCGGCCAGCCAGGCGGTGATCTTCGCCTTGGCGTCGACGACGCCCAGGCCGTCCAGGGAGATCTCGTCGTTGGCGGAGTTGACCAGCTTCGCCTCGTAGGAGGCGAACGCGTCGTCCCAGGTCGCCGGGTCGGTGCCGCGGTCGTCGCTCGGCTCGACGACGCAGCGCATCGGCAGTTCGAAGGCGCGCGCGAAGGCGAAGTCGCGGGTGTCGTGCGCCGGGACGGCCATGATGGCGCCGGTGCCGTAGCCCATCAGGACGTAGTCGGCGATGAAGACGGGGACCTGCTCGCCGCTGACCGGGTTGGTCGCGTACGCGCCGGTGAAGACGCCGGTCTTGTCCTTGGCCTCGGCCTGGCGCTCGACGTCGGACTTGGAGGCGGCCTGCTTGCGGTAGGCGTCGACGGCCTCGGACGGGGTGGCGTGTCCGCCGGTCCACACGTCGTGGGTGCCCTCGGGCCAGGCCGCCGGGACGATCTTCTCGACCAGGTCGTGCTCGGGCGCCAGAACCATGTAGGTGGCGCCGAACAGGGTGTCCTGGCGGGTGGTGAAGACGGTGATCGCGCCGGTGTCGCCGACCTGGAAGTCGACGCGGGCGCCCTCGGACCGGCCGATCCAGTTCCGCTGCTGCAGCTTGATGGCCTCGGGCCAGTCCAGCCCGTCCAGGTCGTCCAGCAGGCGGTCCGCGTAGGCGGTGATCCGCATGTTCCACTGGCGCAGCTTGGACTTGAAGACGGGGAAGTTGCCGCGCTCGGAGCGTCCGTCGGCGGTGACCTCCTCGTTGGCCAGGACGGTGCCCAGGCCGGGGCACCAGTTGACGGGGGCCTCGGAGGCGTACGCCAGGCGGTACTCGCCCAGGACGTCGGAGCGCTCGGCGGCGCTCAGTTCGCTCCACGCGCCCGCGGAGCCGGGGACCTCACGGGTGCCGTTCTCGAACTGCTCGATCAGCTCGGCGATCGGACGGGCCTTCCTGGCCTCGTCGTCGTACCAGGAGTTGAAGATCTGCAGGAAGATCCACTGGGTCCACTTGTAGTACTCCGGGTCGATCGTGGCGAACGACCGGCGCTTGTCGTGGCCCAGGCCCAGCCGGCGCAGCTGGACCTTCATGTTCTCCATGTTGGCCTCGGTGGACACGCGCGGGTGCGTGCCCGTCTGCACGGCGTACTGCTCGGCCGGCAGGCCGAAGGCGTCGAAGCCCAGCGTGTGCAGCACGTTGTGACCGGTCATGCGCGCGTGGCGGGCGAAGACGTCCGTGGCGATGTAGCCGAGCGGGTGGCCGACGTGCAGGCCCGCACCCGAGGGGTACGGGAACATGTCCATGATGAACTTCTTGGGCCGGGCGGCGACCGCGGGGTCGCCCGCCAGGTCACCGGTGGGGTTCGGCGCCTCGTAGGTGCCCTCGGCGTCCCAGAAGTCCTGCCAGCGTGCCTCGATGTCGGCGGCCATGGCTGCCGTGTAGCGATGCGGAGCCGCCGTCTCGGCGGCCGTATTGATCTCGGTCATGGTCCTTGAAGCTCCATCGATCGTCTCTGCCCACGGCCACTGACTGCCGAAATGAAAAATCCCCTCGCACAGGAGGGGATGCCGCGCCGACTCCGACGGATTGTCTGTCGTCCGCCGGGACTGGTCAGCGCGGCTCGGTAAGCAGGAGGCGTACGGCACGCATGGCGCCAGGGTACCGCAGGGCCCGGACGGGCCGCACCGGCGTTCCAGGGATGACGGAGGCGAGGAGGACGAACAGGAAGACGATCGTGAGACAACGAGAAAGCGGGCCACCCGATCCGGGTGGCCCGCTTTCTCTTCTGTGGAGCTAAGGAGAATTGAACTCCTGACCTCCTGCATGCCATGCAGGCGCTCTACCAACTGAGCTATAGCCCCTTGCTGTTTTCCGTCTCCGTTTCGGTTTCCCTCGCGGCGACAGACAGAACATTAACCGGCTCCCGGCCAGATCTCCAAATCGATTCTCATGACCCCTCTGACCAGCCGGGTAGGGTCGCCGACTGTGTCCGTCTCCGTGCTCTCGAAAACCCGCGTCCGGCCGTGGCCCCTGGCCACCGCCGCGGCGGCCTGTCTGCTCTCGTTCGCGGCCTTCTGGGTGGCGCAACGCCTCGCCCACGTGAACATGCTCGACGTGATGGTCTACCGGGCCGAGGGCGAGACGGTCCGGGCCGGCGGCGATCTCTACGCGATGCGCGCCACGTCGGCGAACCTCGGCATGACCTACCCGCCCTTCGCGGCCCTGCTGTTCGTCCCGCTGACCCTGGTGGGCGTGCCGCTGATGCGGACGCTCTGCACCGCGGGCAACCTGCTCCTGGTCGTCGCCCTGGTCCAGCTCTCGCTCCAGCTGGTCCGCCCGTCGCTGTCCCGCACGGACCTGTGGCGTACGACGCTCTGGGTCGCCGCGGTCGTGGTCTGGTGCGAGCCGGTGTGGACGACGCTGCGGTACGGCCAGATCAACCTGCTGATAGCGGTGGCGGTCCTCTGGGACCTCACCCGCCGCGAGGGCAGCCGCTGGGCCGGTCTGGGCATCGGCCTGGCGACCGCGGTGAAGCTCACACCGGGGCTCTTCGTGGTCCTGCTGTTCGCCGCCGGCCTGCTGCTGTGGCGCCGGGACCGGGGCTGGAACCAGTGGCTGCGCACCGCGGTCACGGCGACCGGGGTGTTCCTGGGCACCACGCTGGCCGTGGCGCTGGCGCTTCCGGCGGACTCGAAGCGGTTCTGGACGGAGACGCTGTTCGAGACGGGCCGGG
The DNA here is from genome assembly GCF_000716445.1 of Streptomyces wedmorensis. Lineage (GTDB taxonomy): Bacteria > Actinomycetota > Actinomycetes > Streptomycetales > Streptomycetaceae > Streptomyces > Streptomyces wedmorensis. The sequence goes on along the minus strand of NZ_JNWK01000002.1, from coordinate 159,833 downwards.
TCGGCTTCGCCGAGGAGACCGGCAACCAGTCCATCCGCGGCGTCCTGGCACGCCTGATGCACACCGACGACCCCGGCATGTGGTGGGCGGTGACCGCGGCCCTCCTGGGCGGCCTGGCGATGGTCCTCGCGGTGCGGGCCGCGGTGCGCGGCGACAAGGCCGTGGCCGTGGTCGTCTGCGCGTTCACCGCCCTGATGATCAGCCCGATCTCGTGGTCCCACCACTGGGTCTGGTGCGTGCCGCTGCTGATCCTGCTCGCGGACCGCGCCACGCGCACGTGGCCGGTGACGGGGGCGGTCGCCCTCGCCTTCGCCTCGTTCGCGCTGTGGTGGGTGCCGCACGACCCGGGCCGTCCCGAACTGGACCAGAACGCGGGGCAGATGCTGCTCTCGGCGGTCTACCCGCTGACGACGACGGCGCTCCTCGTGGGGTACGCGCTGACCCTGCGGCGTCAGGCCGTGGCGAAGGAGTAGAACCGCTTGAGGGTGCAGTGCTCGTCCAGGAGCCGGCCGTAGATCGGCTCGCCCTCCAGCTCGCGGTACGTCTCGATCGGGTCGCCTTTTATGATCAGCGCCCGCGCGCACTCCTCACACCAGTACTGGAACCCGGTGTTGACGGGGTCCATGTCGCGCACGATGGGCGTGCCGCTGCCGCACCAGTCGCACTTCCGCCTGTGTGCACCCATCGATCAGCTCCAGCCGTGGCCGCAGGCCGTGCACCCACAGGACGCCCCGCCGTTGTCGCCGAGCACTTGGGTCACCCTCCCGTCCGGAGCCTCGTCCCCCTCCGGCCGTCCGATTCTGCCATGGCCCCGCAAGAGGGTCAGCGCGCTCGGCGCGGGAGCACCGCCGAGGCCGCGCCCACGACCGAGGCGGCGGCCAGGGCGAGGGTGGTCGCCCACAGCGCGTCGGCGGAATTCTGTGCTCCGGGGCCGGCGAGGCGGCCGAGGAAGAGCGTGCCGAAGGTGGCGACCCCGATGAGCTGGCCGAGCTGGGTGACGGTGGCGAGCAGACCGCTGGCGTCGGCCGCGTCCTCGGCCCGTACGGTGGCCAGGGCGCCGGTCAGGGCGGGGCTGAAGGCCAGCGAGATGCCCGCTCCCAGCACTCCCAGGGCCGGGTAGAGCCCCCAGCCGCCCGAGGTGCCGCCCCCGAGCAGCCCGCCGATGGCGAGGGCGGCCGCGGCCGCGAGGAGGAATCCGCACGGGACCAGTGCGCGGTGCAGCCGGGCAGGCACGCGCCGCCACGTCAGCCCGGCGGCGCCGAAGACCACCGCGGCGGGTCCGAACGTGAGTCCGGCGCGCAGCGCGCTGTGGCCGAGGCCGCCCTGGAGGTGCAGCGTCAGGGTGAACAGGAAACCGGCGTTGACGCCCATCGCCACGGTGATCCACAGGACGGCCCGCCCCATGCCGGGGACGCGCAGGACCCGCGGGGCGATGAGCGGCGTCCCGCCGCGGCGCGCCAGCCCCGTCTCGTACGCGCCGAAGGCCGCGAGGAGCACCAGGGAGCCGCCGAGCGAGAGCCGGGACCACAGCGGCCAGTCCTGCTCCTGGCCGAGGACCAGGGGGACGGTCAGCAGGGACACGGCGGCCGCGAGCAGGAGCAGGCCAGGCACGTCGAGGGCACGCGCGCGCGTGGGCGCGGTGCGGCGGTCGCGGGGCAGGGACCTGGTGCCGAGGACGAGCAGGACGAGCCCGATCGGGACGTTGACGAGGAAGACCGGCCGCCAGCCGGTGCCGAAGAGGTCGGCGCTCACCAGGACGCCGCCGACGACCTGTCCGGCGGCAGCGCCGGTGGCCAGGACCGCGGAGTAGGCGCTGAGGGCGCGGACCCGCTGCTCGCCGGTGAAGTTGCGCTGGATGAGGCTGAGCACCTGCGGGATCATCAGGGCCGAGCCGGCGCCCTGGACGAGCCGGAAGGCGATCAACTGGCCGGTTCCCGCTGCGAGTCCGCAGGCGAGGGATGCCGCGGTGAAGAGGGCGAGGCCGGCGAGGTACATGCGGCGGTGCCCGAGCAGGTCGCCCAGCCGCGCGCCGGTGATGAGCAACACCGCGTAGGCGATGGTGTATCCGGCGATGACGAGTTGGAGCGCGGCTCCGGACGCGGCGAGTTCGGTACGGATGGTGGGGGCGGCGACGTTGACGATGAAGACGTCGAGGAGCGCCATGAACTGGGCGGCGAGCACCACGCCGAGCAGTACTCCGGGTCGGTTGTCGGTGCCGCGGTCTTTACTGAGGGAGGGACGTGTCGTGGTCGAGGACATGCGAGGAGCATGACGACGATCCGATACGGGTAACGAGAGCCCGCCGATGCTGGTACCGACAGCACCTGGCAGCGGCGGCACGGGGACTCGACCATGGGGGTGTGACGATCGTGGCAGCACCGAGACAGCGGCGTCGACGGCCGGAACTGGCAGCGTTCCTGCGCAGCCGCCGGGCCAGGGTGACACCGGAGGACGTCGGCATGCCGCCGGGCCTGCGCCGCCGCACACCGGGGCTGCGCCGCGAGGAGGTCGCCCACCTCTCCGGGGTCGGCGTGACCTGGTACACCTGGCTGGAACAGGGCCGTCCCATCAACGCCTCTGCGCAGGTCCTCGACGCCGTGGCGCGCACGCTCCGCCTCGACCGGCCCGAGCGCGAGCACCTGTACCACCTCGCCGAGGTGCCGTACGCCCCCGACCGGGCGGCCCCGGACTCCGAGGTGGTCAGCCGGGAGATCCAGGGCATCCTCGACGCCCTGGACCCGCACCCCGCGGTGCTCTACAACGCGCGGTACGACGTGCTCGCGACCAACACCATGTACGAGCGGCTCCTCATGCAGGACGGACCGGGCCTGGACACCGGCCCGTTCGGCATACGCAACGTCCTGTGGGCGCTCTTCAGCGTGCCCGACCCCAGGTGTCCCGTGGTCGACCGGAAGCGGGAGCTGCCGCTGATGGTGGCCCAGCTGCGCGGCGCGTACGGACGCCATGTGGGCGAGCCCGCCTGGGAGGAGTTCGTACGGCGCCTGTCGGAGGCCAGCCCGGAGTTCGCCAGGCTCTGGCGGAGCGGTGACGTGGTCCCGCCGGGGACCCGGGTGAAGACCTTCCGTCACGACCGGGTGGGCGAGGTCCGGTTGACCTCGGTCTCCCTCTCCGTCAACGGGATGCCGGAGTGCCGGATCGTGGCCTACTCGCCGAACGACGAGGAGAGCCGCCTCGGGATGGAGGCCCTGCGCGCGGAGACGTGACGGCGAGGAGGCGTCAGGGCGGGTGCGCGCAGCGGGAAGGGGCACAACGACGAATCCCGCCCCCTGGTGGGGACGGGATTCGGTGACTGTGGAGCTAAGGAGAATTGAACTCCTGACCTCCTGCATGCCATGCAGGCGCTCTACCAACTGAGCTATAGCCCCTCGTGTTCTTCCGTTCTTCGCGCTGTGCGATCCGAACAAGAAGAACTCTAGCCTGTGACCTGCCGGAAAGTGAAATCCGGGTCCGGCAGGCCCGGCCACGGTCTCAGTCGTCGTCGCCGAGGACCGGCTCGGGCAGCGTGCCGGCGTTGTGCTCCGTCAGGCGCCACCCGCGCGCGCCCTCGCCGAGGACCGACCAGCAGCAGTTGGAGAGGCCGCCCAGGCTCTCCCAGTGGCGGGCCTCCAGGCCGAGCAGCCGGCCGATGGTGGTGCGGATCGTGCCGCCGTGGCTCACCACGACGAGGGTGCCGTCCTGGGGCAGCTTGTCCGCGTGGCCCAGGACCACCGGGGCGGCCCGGTCGGCGACCTCGGTCTCCAGCTCGCCGCCGCCCCGGCGCACGGGCTCCCCGCGCTTCCAGGCGGCGTACTGCTCGCCGTACCGCGCCACGATCTCGTGGTGGGTCAGCCCCTGCCACTCCCCCGCGTACGTCTCGCGCAGCGCGGAGTCGTGGACGACGGTGTGGCCGGTGAGCGCGGCGAGCTCGGCGGCGGTGGCCGCCGCGCGCTGCAGGTCGGAGGCCACGATGGCGTCCGGCTTCAGCGCGGCCAGCAGCCGGGCTGCGCGGCGCGCCTGGCCGACGCCGACCTCCGTCAGCTCGATGTCGGTCGAGCCCTGGAAGCGGCGCTCCAGGTTCCAGGAGGTCTGGCCGTGGCGCCAGAGGACGATGCGGCGGCCGCTGCCGCCCTTGGTGGTGCTCAGCTCAGCTCACCGTCCACTTCGTCGGGCAGGCCGGCGGCGTGGTCGGAGAGGTCGACACCGGTCAGGGCGGCGTGCTCGGCGCCCTTGCCCCGGGTCTTCTGCGCGTCCTCGGGCAGCGGCAGCTCGGGGCAGTCCTTCCACAGCCGCTCCAGGGCGTAGAAGACGCGCTCCTCGCTGTGCTGGACGTGGACGACGATGTCGACGTAGTCCAGGAGGATCCAGCGCGCGTCGCGGTCGCCCTCACGGCGGACCGGCTTGGCGCCGAGGTCCTTGTTCAGGCGCTCCTCGATCTCGTCGACGATCGACTTGACCTGGCGGTCGTTGGGCGCGGAGGCGAGCAGGAAGGCGTCGGTGATCGACAGCACGTCGCTGACGTCGTACGCGATGATGTCGTGCGCGAGCCGGTCTGCGGCCGCCTGTGCGGCGGCGTTGACGAGCTCGATGGAACGGTCCGTGGCGGTCACAAGCAGGCTTTCGTCGGCGGTCCAGTACCCCTCCAGGGTCTCACGGACCGCCGACGGCCCCGCCAACGATTTCCGGAGCGCCGCTACGAGGCTCCCGGGATCTTGTAGTCCTGGCCGAGGATCACGGTCACCGCGGCGGCTCCCACCGGCTTCCCCTTGGTGACCGAGCCTTCAGGGAGGCCGAGCGTCTTGGCCACCTCGACCGCGGTCGGCTTGTGCGCGTCGTCGCCGTAGACGACCTGCGACTTCTCCTGGGTGTCGCCGGTGCTGCCGCCAACGAAGGCGTAGCCGCCGTTGATCAGGACGACCCGGGCGGCCTCCGTGGCCTTCTTGCCGGATCCGTCCCGCAGCGAGACCCGGGGCACGTCGCCGGCCTCGGGGGCGGTGACCTTTCCGCCGAGGATGTCCTTCACCACACTGTCGCTCGCGCCCTCGGTCAGCGTCCCGTCCTGCCCGACCGGGAGCAGGGCCGTCTTGTAGTCGCCGATCTTGGCGTGCTCGGCGAGCTTGGCCAGGGAGGCGGCGAGGTCCTTCTCCGGGAGGGAGGGGTCGAGGATCTGCTGGAGGGTCTCGACGGTGACCATGGCGACCTCGGGGTCGGAGGAGATCTTGCGCAGCACCCCGTACATGACCTGGCCGAAGCGCTGGAGCTGCTTGGCCTCGGCCTCGCCGGGCGCCCGGTAGGTGGCGTAGGCGACGGCGGCGCGGCCGTTCAGCGTCTGCTTCTCGCCCTTCTTGACGAGCGGCTCGGCGCCCTTCTTCGGGTCGGGCACGTCCGTGTCGGTGTCGGTCTCGATGCTGCTGACGGCCTCGACGAGGTTCTCGAGGAACGGGGTGTCCAGGCGCCAGGTGCCGGTGATCTTCGTCCCGAGGAGGTTGTCGATCGCCTCGCGGGTGCCGCCGGATCCGTCGTCCTCGACCGACTTGCCGAGGGTGGTCGCGGCCCCCTCGTCGTCGGCGACGACGACGGAGTTGGGGAGCAGGATCGTGGTGCCCTGGCGGGTGGTCGTGTTGTCCACCAGGAGGGCGGTGGAGGTGCCGCCGCTCTTGAGGTCGTGGAGGTGGACGACGATCATGTCGCGCTTCTGCGGGCCGGTCGCGGTGTTCCCCTTCTGCTCCGGGGCGGACGTCCCGGGGAGCATGCCGGCGGACCAGAGGTAGCCGACGCCGCCGACGACGGCGAGCGCGAGGACGACGACGAGCGCGATGACCCGGTTGCGGCCGCGGCGCCTGGCCTCCTCGCGCCGCTCCGAGCGGCTCTCGGTGAACTTGAGCCAGTCGATGACGTCCTCGGAGTCCTCGTCGGGCTCCTCGATGAAGGAGAACTGCTCGGTGCGGTACTGCCGGTCGTCGTCGCCCTGCCGTGCCGGGGCGGGCCGCTCGGGAGCGGGCCGCTGGCCGGGGACGCCGGCCGGGGCCGCGACCGGCGCGGCCGGCGGTTCGGGGGCGACGGGGGCGGCCTGCGCCGGGACGGGCTCGGCCTGGGCGGCCCACTGCTGCCCGGTGTCGTAGGACTGCGGGTAGGCGTAGCCCTGCCGGCCGTACGGGTCGTACGGCGGCTGCTGGGCCTGGGGCTGCGGCGCCTGCGGCTGCTGCTGGGCGTACGGGTCGTAGCCGTATGCCTGCTGCGGCTGCTGCTGCGCCTGCTGCTGGTGGCCGGCGTACGGGTCGTAGTGCTGCGCGGGCTGCTGGTACACCGGCTGCCCGTACTCGTCATAGCCGATGATCTGCGGCTGCTGTGGATAGTACGGGTCGTACGGATGCTGCTGATCGTTCACCGGTGCCCCTCCCCGAAGCTCACTTGCCGCGGTACAGCTGGCGCTTGTCGATGTAGCGCACCACGCCGTCCGGAACCAGGTACCAGACCGGATCCCCCTGCGCGACCCTCGCCCGGCAGTCGGTGGAGGAGATCGCGAGCGCGGGGACCTCGACCAGCGAGACGCCGCCCTTGGGCAGTCCGTCGTCGGTGAGGTCGTGGCCCGGTCGGGTGACACCGATGAAGTGGGCGAGCGCGAAGAGCTCCTCGGCGTCGCGCCAGGTGAGGATCTGCGACAGCGCGTCGGCCCCGGTGATGAAGAAGAGGTCCGAGTCGCTGTTGAGAGAACGCAGGTCCCGCAGAGTGTCGATGGTGTACGTCGCGCCGCCGCGGTCGATGTCGATGCGGCTGACCGAGAACTGCGGGTTGGACGCCGTGGCGATGACGGTCATCAGGTACCGGTCCTCGGCCGCCGAGACCGCCTTGTGGCTCTTCTGCCACGGTTCCCCGGTCGGTACGAACACCACCTCGTCCAGGTGGAACAGGGCGGCCACCTCGCTCGCCGCCACCAGGTGTCCGTGGTGGATCGGGTCGAAGGTTCCGCCCATCACGCCGACTCGGCGCTTCCCGCGCCCGCCAGTAGGCACTTCCTGCTCTCCCATGCGTGCAGAGCCTACTGGCACGGCAGCGGACGCCGGATCAGTGGTCGCCGGATCAGCGGTCGCGGTTGAAGCGGGTGGTGATCCACAGCAGCAGGAGCAGGGCACCGAAGGCGCCGAAGCCGGTGAGGTAGGGGCTGAGGCTGTCGTGGTTGCCGCCGTGCTCGGCGCCCTCGGCAAGAGAGACCAGGTTGGCGGCGGTGCTGTGGAGGCTCATCTTCAGCAGACCTATCGATCGGGGATGGGAGCGGAGACTTCGCGCACATCGTATGCGGGCCGTCCCGAGGCGCTCACGCCGACTCAGGCGTTGGCGTCGTGGTCCGTGTCGCCGTCCGTACGGCTCGCGGGTCCGCCGGCCGCGTCGGCGGCGTCCGCGTCGTCGCCGCCGTAGCCGCGCAGCAGGAACCAGGCGAGCAGCGCGCCGCCCACGAGCGAGACGAGCAGCACGATCCGGAGCGTGTTGCCCGCCCCTTGTGCGGCGGCGCCCGCAAGCAGGGCGGCAGCGGCTTCGGCGGTGTCCGGCATGTCGGTCGTGCTCCCAGGTCGTCCTCGGTGCCCGAGTTATCCACAGGCTCCGACACACGGTAACGCCAGCGCCTAGGGTGGGTTCAGTCAGGGGGACGAGCACCGACTCGTACGAACAGGGGGCATCCATGACCGAGAACGACCAGGGGAACGTGCCGAGCAGGCAGCGGAAGCGGTTCCCGGGCATCTCCTCGCGGGCCTACGAACATCCGGCCGACCGCTCGGCCCTCGTGGCCCTGCGGAAGCTCAGCGGCTTCGACACGGTCTTCAAGGCCCTCAGCGGCCTGTTGCCCGAGCGCAGCCTGCGGCTCCTCTTCCTCTCGGACTCCGTCCGGGTGAGCGACGCCCAGTTCAGTCATCTCAACGACATGCTGCGGGACGCCTGTTACGTCCTGGACCTGGAGAAGGTCCCGCCGATGTACGTGGCGCAGGACCCGAAGCCCAACGCGATGTGCATCGGCCTGGACGAGCCGATCATCGTGCTCACCACCGGCCTGGTGGAGCTCCTCGACGAGGAGGAGATGCGGGCGGTCGTCGGCCACGAGGTCGGCCACGCGCTCTCCGGCCACTCCGTCTACCGCACGATCCTGCTCTTCCTCACGGGCCTGGCGGTCAAGGTCGCCTGGATTCCACTGGGGAACGTGGCGATCATGGCCATCGTCACCGCGCTGCGCGAGTGGTTCCGCAAGTCGGAGCTCTCCGCCGATCGGGCCGGGCTGCTGGTCGGGCAGGACGTGCAGGCCTCGATGCGCGGTCTGATGAAGATCGCCGGCGGCAACCACCTGCACGAGATGAACGTGGACGCGTTCCTCGCCCAGGCCGACGAGTACGAGAAGTCCGGGGACCTGCGGGATTCGGTCCTGAAGATCCTCAACGTGCTGCCGCGCTCGCACCCGTTCACCACCGTCCGGGCGGCGGAGCTGAAGAAGTGGTCGGAGAGCCGCGACTTCCAGCGGATCATGGACGGGCACTACCCGAAGCGCTCGGAGGACAAGGACACCTCGGTCACGGACTCCTTCCGGGAGTCGGCCGGGCACTACGCCGATACGGTGCGGACCAGCAAGGATCCGCTGATGAAGCTGTTCGGGGACATAGCCGGTGGCGCCGGTGACCTGGCGGGCGACCTGGGCGGCCGGCTGCGCAACCGCTTCGGGACCGGTCAGGACCCCAGGAAGGCGGACGCCGAGGACGAGGGCACGACGGGCACCCAGGACGGCCGGAGCGAGGCCTGAGGGCCCGGCGCCACGGGCCCGGCCGTCAAGGGCTGAGGGCCCGGATCAAGGGCTGAGGGCCCGCGCCACGGACGGCCGGAGCCGAGGGCTGAGGGCCCGGCACCGCACGGTCAGAGCGAGGGCTGGGCGCTCGGGGCGAGGGCTCCGCAGAGCGAGGGCGCGGCGGGCCGGCCCGTGGCGTACGGGTCGGTGACCGCCGGGCCACCGCCCGTGTCGGGGACCCGCGCCCCGGCCAGGAGCGGCTTGAGCGAGCCGGTGGTGTCGGCTCCGCACGCCTGCGGTCCGGCCTCGACGGTGCTGATCAGCAGCTCGGCCCGGTGCATGCGCAGGTCGTCGCGGTCGAAGCGGAAGTGCACTTGGCGGTGGACGGTGAAGAGGGACGCCGCGGCGACCGGCCCGGCGCCCTGGACGGCCGGGCGGAGGGCGTAGGTGTACGTGTGGTCGGCGGTGACGTCCAGCGTGTCGGGGCCGGTCTCCTCGAAGCGGAGGATGCCCTGCACGCGGGTGGCGGGGTCGGTGACGACGGCCTGCCGGGGGTCGAAGCGGACGAGCCAGCCGGCGAGGGCGTGACGGCCGTCGTCGGCGGGCGACTCGACGCTCCGGTCGAACTGTTCCAGCTGGTCCGGGTCGAGCAGCAGCCGTACGGGCCGGACGGTCGCCCCGGACAGGACGTCGGGATCCAGGGAGGAGGCCACCAGGTAGTCCTTGGCGATGCCGAGGGCGGTGACGACCTGGCTCTCGGCGAAGTGGGAGGTGCGTCCGGCGACCGGCAGGTTGATGCCGGCGGCGCCGGTGCGGTACTCGGCGGCCGGGCTGTGCGCGAAGAGCCGGGCGGGATCGCCACCCGGGACCGGGCCCGGAGGGGCGAGGGGGACCACCGTGGTCCGCAGCGGCTCGGCCCGCTGGTCGACCGGGGGCTGGTACGGGTTGCGGACGCCCAGGTAGATGGCGGTCCCGAAGGCCAGGAGGATCAGCAGGACCAGCAGTGCCGCCTGGCGGGAGCTGCTGCGGCGCTCCCAGGCGGAGGGGCGGCTCCGGACGGCCCGGGCGTGCTCGCCCATCCGTTCCTGGGCGGAGAACTCCTGGAGGCGGGCAGCACGGACGAACGCCTCGTCGAAGACGACGGATCGGTACTCGTCCTCACCACCGCCGGGGAACCCCTCGGGCGTCCCCTCAGGCGGGTCGCCACGCCCTGCCATACCTTCAGGGTAGGTCTGCGGGCGCTTCGGTAAACGCCCAGCTACACGACAAGTTCGGAAGAATTCCGCCGTCGGGGCGTACCGGCGCCGGCGGGCCGGTACGCGGCCGCTACTCGGACGCGGCGGACCTGGCCGCGGGCGCGTGGTCCGCGGGCGGGGCGGGAAGGGGCTTCGGCGTGTCGACACCGGTGGTGGCCGGCGGCGGGACCTGATCGTCGCGGTTGGCCGCGGCGCCCCGGTAGACGGCACTGAAGGCGAGGGCGACCATGCCGATCCCCATGACGAGGGCGAGGATCCAGGCCACGGGCCGGTGCCAGCGGGCGGTGCCCCGGTAGGGGCGCAGGGCGCCGCCGTGGCGCCCGTAGGGGCTGGCGTCGTCGCCGACGTCGTCGGGCTCGTAGGTGAGGCCTACGGGGTCGCGCCCGTCCTCGTAGGGGTCGTCGTCGGCCGCTCCGATACCGGCGCGGGCGCGGGCCGCCTCGGCCTCCGCGCGGGCCTGGGCGGCGGCGAGGAGCCGCTCCACCGCCGTCGGCTCGTGGATGGTGGCGGCCCGTACGAAGTCCTCGTCGAACACCACGGCGGCGTAGACCTCGTCGGCGCCTCCGCGGTCGACACCGTCATCGGGGTCCCCGCCGTCCTGGAACGGCTGGCCCCCCACGTCGTCCGGCACGGATTCAGAGTAGACCCGCGAGGTGGTTTTGGGCAGGGAGAGTGCGAACCCTCCCCGCACGTACCGAAAGGAGGTGTTACCGCACGTGACCGTCACCGGTGACGATGTACTTGGTCGAGGTCAGCTCGGGAAGGCCCATGGGGCCCCGGGCGTGCAGCTTCTGGGTCGAGATCCCGATCTCGGCGCCGAAGCCGAACTGGCCGCCGTCCGTGAACCGGGTGGAGGCGTTCACGGCGACCGTGGTCGAGTCGACCAGCTGGGTGAAACGGCGGGCGGCGGCCTGCGAGGTGGTCACGATCGCCTCGGTGTGGCCGGAGGACCACATCCGGATGTGCTCCACGGCCTTGTCGAGGGAGTCGACGACGGCGGCGGCGATGTCGTACGAGAGGTACTCGGTCTCCCAGTCCTCGGCGGTGGCAGGTACGACGGTGGCCTTGGAGCCCTCGGAGAGGGCGAGGACGCGCTCGTCGGCGTGGACGGTGACGCCGGCGTCGGCGAGGGCGGCGAGGGCCTTGGGCAGGAAGGCCTCGGCGACGTCCTGGTGGACGAGGAGGGTCTCGGCGGCGTTGCAGACGCTGACCCGCGAGGCCTTGGAGTTGAGCAGGATGTCGACGGCCATGTCGAGGTCGGTCTGGGCGTCGACGTAGACGTGGCAGTTGCCGGTGCCGGTCTCGATGACCGGGACGGTGGACTCCTCGACGACCGTCCGGATGAGGGAGGCGCCGCCGCGCGGGATGAGGACGTCGACGAGGCCGCGGGCGCGCATCAGCTCGCGGACGGACTCGCGGGACTCGCCGGGGACGAGCTGGATGGCGTCGGCGGGCAGTCCCGCGCCGCCGACGGCGTCGCGCAGGACGGTCACCAGGGCGGTGTTGGAGGCGTACGCGGAGGAGGAGCCGCGGAGCAGGACGGCGTTGCCGGACTTGAGGCAGAGCGCTGCGGCGTCGACGGTGACGTTGGGGCGGGCCTCGTAGATGATGCCGACGACGCCGAGCGGCACGCGGACCTGGCGCAGGTCGATGCCGTTGGGGAGGGTCGAGCCGCGGACGACCTCGCCGACGGGGTCGGGCAGTGCGGCGACGTCGCGGACGTCGGCGGCGATGGCCCGGACGCGCTCCGGCGTGAGGGTGAGCCGGTCGATGATGGCCTCGCTGGTCCCGGCTTCGCGGGCCTTGGCGATGTCCTCGGCGTTGGCCTCGACGATCTCTGCGGTGCGCACTTCGAGGGCGTCCGCGATCGCCAGCAGGGCGTCGTCCTTGGCCGCGCGCGGGAGTGGCGCGATTTCGGCGGCGGCGCCACGGGCCCGGTAGGCGGCCCGGGCGACCGGGGAGAGGTTGTCGAAGGGCGTGAGCGAGGTCATGTCCGCAGGGTACTGGCACCTCTGCGGACATCCCTCACGTATCCCGCACTCCGAGACATGGCCCGCCACGGGGGCGGGCCCGGGAACCGGGCCGCGGCCGGGGTGGTCAGTAGGGGTGGACCCCGACCGGGGCGGCCGGCGGCGGGCCGTAGCCCTCCGCGATCCGCTGGTGGTAGGTCTCGCGGTCGATGACCTCAAGGCCGACGATCTCCCAGGGCGGCAGCTTGGCGGTCTGCCGGTGCTCGCCCCAGAGGCGCAGGGCGACGGCCGCGGCGTCGTGCAGGTCGCGGGCCTCCTCCCAGTAGCGGATCTCGGCGTGGTCGTTGGCGTAGCGGCTGGTCAGCAGGAAGGGGTGGTCGTGGGCGAGCTGCTCCAGCCCGCGCCGTACCTCCTTCAGCGGCGACTCCACGCCGGAGACGCTGAGGGTGATGTGCCAGAGCTTGGACTCGGGCTGCTCCTTGCCGCGTGCCTCGCGTGTCTCGCGTGACTCACGCGTCTCGGTGGTGGTCTCGGTCTTCCTGTCCGTCGACCTGTCCCGTACCTCGTCGAAGTCGGCTCCGGCCTCGACACTGGTCAGGGCGCGTTCGGCAGTCCCGCGGGGCGGTGCCCCTGGGCGCGCTCGTCTCACCGGCGGCCTCCTGTGTGATGCGTGTGGTGCTGTACCCCGCCTTGTCTTACCCCCGAGACAAAGTTGACCAGTCCGAGGCCTTACATGGGGCGGTTTTGGTAAACGTCCCTTCCGGATGGCCGGACTTTCGGCCGTTTCGTAGGGGTCGGTCGACCGGGCGTGGGACGGTCAGGCGATGACGACCAGGTCGTCGCGGTGCACGACCTCGCGTTCGTACTCGGGTCCGAGGTCCCCGGCCAGTTCACGGGTGGACCGGCCGAGCATCCGGGGGAGTTCCTTGGCGTCGAAGTTGACGAGGCCGCGGGCGACGGCCCGGCCTGCGGTGTCGCGCAGCTCGACCGGGTCACCGGCGACGAAGTCGCCCTCGACGGCGGCGACACCGGCCGCGAGCAGGGACTTCTTGCCCTCGACCACGGCGCGCACGGCTCCGTCGTCGAGGGTGAGGGAGCCCTGCGGAGTGGAGGCGTGGGCGAGCCAGAGGAGCCGGTCGGCGGAGCGGCGGCCGGTGGAGTGGAAGTACGTGCCGGTGTCGCGGCCGGCGAGGGCGTCGGCGGCCCGGCTCGCGGAGGTGAGGACGACGGGGATGCCGGCGGCGGCGGCGATGCGGGCGGCCTCGACCTTGGTGACCATGCCGCCGGTGCCGACGCCCGCCTTGCCGGCCGCGCCGATCTCGACGTGGGCGATCGACTCGGGGCCGGTGACCTGCGCGATCCGCGACGTGCCGGGCTTGGCCGGGTCGCCGTCGTACAGCCCGTCGACGTCGGAGAGGAGGACCAGCAGGTCGGCGCGGACGAGGTGGGCGACGAGCGCGGCGAGCCGGTCGTTGTCGCCGAAGCGGATCTCGTCCGTGGCGACGGTGTCGTTCTCGTTGACGACGGGCAGTGCGCCCATCGCCAGGAGCTGGTCGAGCGTCCGGTACGCGTTGCGGTAGTGGGCGCGGCGGCTGGTGTCGTCGGTGGTGAGGAGGACCTGGCCGACCCGGACGCCGTAGCGGGCGAAGGAGGCGGTGTAGCGGGCGACGAGGAGGCCCTGGCCGACGCTGGCGGCGGCCTGCTGGCGGGCGAGGTCCTTGGGGCGGCGGGTGAGGCCGAGGGGGGCGAGGCCCGCGGCGATGGCGCCGGAGGAGACGAGGACGATCTCCTTCTCGCCGCCGCTGCGGACCTTGGCGAGCACGTCGACGAGGGCGTCGACGCGGTCGGCGTCGAGGCCTCCGGAGGCGGTGGTGAGGGACGAGGAGCCGACCTTGACGACGATCCTGCGGGCCTCCGTCACGTACTGCCTCGTCACGTCCGTCTGTCCCGTCACCTGCGTTGCCACCTGCGTCGTCCTCACTCGGCCTCACGGCCTCACCCGGCTGTCCACGGCCGCGCGCTCCCCGCCGCGGCTGCCAGGCAATCTACGCGAGCCGGGAGTGCCGCCGCTCGTCCGTTTCGCTTCCTGGACCGGGCTCGCCGGGGGCCGTCCGAGCGTTCCGGGGCACCAGGATCCGCCGCGAGACGAGGTAGGTGAAGGGGATGGCGACGACGGCGGCGACGAGTGGCGCGATCCTGTCGTCCATCCCGGCCCAGGTGACGAGGGCGTAGAGACCGACGCTCTGCACCAGGTAGTTGGTGACGTTGGTGAGCGGGAAGAGGGCGAACTTCTTCCAGGTCGGGCGGGTGCGGTAGGTGAAGTAGGTGTTGAGGAAGAAGGAGCCGATCATGCTGAGGAGGAAGGCGAGGGAGTACGCGGCGAAGTACGGCATCCACGGGTGGAGCAGCAGGTAGCACCCGAAGAACGTGCCGGTGTTGACCCCGCCGACCAGCGCGAACCGGAGTATCTGCGCGAGGCGCGCACGCCTTCCACCGGCCCCCTGGGCGGAATCCCGGTCGCTCCTGCAGCCTTTCGCCATCAGCGCTCCCGGTCGGCGGTCACGACGCGGATGCGCTCGGCGGCGGCGCGCTCGGCGGCCGCGCGGCCGAAGGAGCGGTGGGTCTCCTTGACGAGGAAGTGCGGGCGGCGCTTGGTCTCGTAGTAGATGCGGCCGATGTACTCGCCGATCAGCCCCAGCATCACCATCTGGACGCCACCGAGTCCCACGATGATCGCCACCAGGGTGACGTAACCGGGGGCGGTGACGCCCTGGGTGAGGGCGGCCGCGGTCACCCAGACCGCGTAGAGGACGGCGAGGCCGCTGAGCGTCATCCCGAGCCAGAGGGCGATGCGCAGGGGGCGGTTGTTGAAGGAGATCAGCCCGTCCATGCCGTAGTTGAGCAGGGAGCTGAACTTCCACTTCGTCTCACCGCCCTCGCGTGCGGCGTTCTGGTAGTCGAACGTGACGGTGTCGAAGCCGATCCAGGAGAAGAGCCCCTTGGAGAAGCGGTTGTACTCGGGCAGCGACAGCAGGGCGTCGACGGCGGGGCGGGAGAGCAGCCGGAAGTCCCCGACGCCGTCGGTGAGTTCCACGTCGACCCAGCGGTTGACCGCCCGGTAGTACACGCGGCTGAGCGCCGAGCGGAGCTTCTTGTCGCCCTCGCGGGTGCGCCGCGCCATGACCTGGTCGTGGCCCTGGTGGTAGAGGTCGAGCATTCGGGCGAGCAGCTCGGGAGGGTGCTGGAGGTCGGCGTCCATGATGACCACGGCGTCGCCGGTGGACTTGCGGAGGCCCGCGAGCATGGCGGCCTCCTTGCCGAAGTTGCGGCTGAAGGAGGCGTACTGGGTACGGTGCGGGTTCCGGGCGGCGATCTCGCGCAGCTTGCCCAGCGTTCCGTCGGAGCTGCCGTCGTCCACGTAACAGATCTCGTAGCCGACCGGGAGGGTGTCGAGCACCTGTCGCATGCGGGCGTCGAACCGCTCGACGACGTCCTCCTCGTTGTAGCAGGGGACGACGACGGAAAGCCTGGTCATGGAACGGTCACTCCAGAGGGATGGGCGAGAGTACGTCCTGAAGGACCGCCACCGAGCTCTCCTTCGAGCAGCCCGGCCACGGTACGGAGCGGCGGTGACGACCGTGCGTCGCCCGAGTGACCGCTCCCGGTCGGCATGTCGTCCATGCAGCAAAGCATGCGGGGAAGATATTGATATACGTGGCATTTCACCCATTCGTCACCCATTAGGACGACGTGCCGCGGACCGTGGCCGGCTGGAGCGATGACCGTTGAACAGGACGACCGTCTCGGAGCACGGCGACGCACGGACGCGCGACGGCGGAGGGGACGACGACGGCACGCGCGGCGACGGCCTGCGGCGGGCGGCGTCCGGGATCGCGCTCGTCGTCGCCGCCGGAGCGGCGGCACTGCTCGCGGTGGGCGCCTTCCTCGGCCTCTACGTGCGCCCCACCTCCGACGACTGGTGCGCCCTCTGGAAGACCCGGGACATGGGCGTCCTGGGCATCACCGCCGACTTCTACAGCACCCAGAACGGGCGCGTCACCAACGCCTTCCTGACCGGACTGCTCTACTCCGACGACATGCGGGGCCCGAAGCTGCTGCCCGCCGTGCTGGTGGTCGTGCTCGGCAGCGGGCTCTTCTTCCTCGCCCGCGCGGCCCTGCGCGCCCTGCGCCTCCCCCGGCCGCCCGTCGTGCTGCTCGTGGCCGCGGCGGCCCTGCTCTCGGCGCTGCTGTTCTTCGCCGGCACCCGCTCGTACCAGGTGCTGCTCTGGGCGCCGGCGGCCATCTCCCACACGCTGCCGAGCGTGATCGGGCTCTGGGCGGTGCTCGCCGCCGTTCGGGCCGCGCGCGGCGGACCCCGGTGGGCCCGGGGCGCGGCGGTGGGATCGGCGCTGGTGACCGGGGTGGCGCTCGGCATGCTGAGCGAACCCTTCACCCTGGTGGGCGGGCTGCTCGCCGCCACCGTCGGCGTCCTGTGTCTGCCACGGCTCGGCTGGGCCGCGGACCGGTACGTCTCCACCTGGTGCGCGGCCGCCTGCCTCGGTCTCGCCACCGGCCTCACCCTCCTCTACACCTCGCCGGGCGCCCGGTGGCGGCGCGCGCAGCACCCCCAGGAGTCGCTGTCACTGGCCGGGCTCGGGGAGACCTTCCACGACTGGTGGCGCGTCTGGCAGACGATCGGCGGCCAGGGCGCGTACGCGGGAGCCCTCGCCGTCGGCGCCCTCCTCGGCCTGGCCCTGGCCGCGGCCCGCCCGCGGACGGACGAGACGGCCAGGACGGGCCGCACGGACCGAACGGACAGCAAGGACCGCGCCGCCCGCACCGACCGCACCGACCGCACCGACCGCACCGACCAATCGGAACGCACAGCACGCACCGACCACTCGGAACGCACCGCCCGCACCACCCGCGCAGTCGGCCGCGACGACCGTCCCGGCGGGCTCCCCCCGCGGTGGCTCTTCCTCGTCATGGTGCTCCTGCCGCTCCCGCTGGTCCTGCTCGCGAGCCTGGCCGTCGTCCACGGGCTGCGCAGCGGCTACGGGGACACCGGCTGGACGTACGGCCGCACCTGGACGAACTTCCTGTTCCCCCTGCTGCTCGCCCTCTGCGCGTACGGGGCGTGGGGCGGGTACCTGCTGGGCCGTCGTCTCCTGGCACCCGTCCCGCGCCCCGCCGGACGCGCCGCCGCGCTGGTCGCGGCGGGCGCGGTCGCCCTCGGCAGCGCGGCCGCCCTGGTGCAGCCGGTGCGCGAGCTGACCACGGCCACGGTGGTGCGGAGCGTCGCCTGGGACCGTCAGAACGCCCGCATCCGGAGCGAGGTCGCGGCGGGCGCCCGTGAGGTCGCCTACGGGCCCCTCCTCATCGGCGGCCTCAGCGAGCCCCTGTTCGCCTCCTCGTACGAGCGCGACTGGGCGGCCCGGTGCACGGCCACGTACTACCGCGTCGACCGGATCCACCGGCCCTAGGGATGTCTTGTCGACCGCTCGTTCGACGGCATGCGGAAGCGGGGTGCCCCCGTGGGGGCACCCCGCTCTGCCGGTGGACCGGACGCGTCAGCCGGCGGCGCGGGCCGCTCGGTTCGCGCCCCAGCCCTCCCAGGCGGAGCTGATCATGGAGCGGACGTCGTGCTGCGCCTTCCAGCCGAGCTCCGACTCGATGCGCTCGGCCGAGGCGACCACGCGCGCCGGGTCGCCGGGGCGACGCGGGGTGACCAGGGGCTCGACGGTGTGACCGGTGATCTCGTTGATCAGGTTCACCATCTCGCGCACCGACACGCCCTCGCCGCGCCCGATGTTCAGGGTCAGCGTGGCCGTCTCGCCGGCCTCGCCCGCCGCGACGAGCGCGCGGGCCGCGGCCAGGTGCGCGTCGGCGATGTCGGCGACGTGGATGTAGTCGCGGATGCAGGTGCCGTCCGGCGTCGGGTAGTCGTCACCGAAGATGCGCGGGGACTCGCCGGCGTCGAGGCGCTCGAAGACCATCGGCACCAGGTTGAAGACACCGGTGTCGGCGAGCTCCGGGGCGGCGGCGCCCGCCACGTTGAAGTACCGCAGGCAGGCGGTGGACAGGCCGTGGGCCTGGCCGACGGCGCGCGCCATCCACTCGCCGACGAGCTTGGTCTCGCCGTACGGGCTGAGGGGCAGGCACTCGGTGTCCTCGGTGACGAGGTCGACGTCGGGCATGCCGTAGACGGAGGCGGACGAGGAGAAGAGGAAGCTCTTCACGCCCGCGGCGACCGCGGCGTCGAGGATGACCTGGAGGCCCGTCACGTTCTCGTGGTAGTAGAACAGCGGCTTCTCGACGGACTCGCCGACCTGCTTCTTGCCGGCCAGGTGGACGATGCCCTTGATCCGGTGCTCGCGCAGCACCCGGTCGAGGAAGGCGCGGTCGAGGACCGTGCCCTGCTCCAGGACGATGCCGTCGGGGATGCGCGCGGGGTTGCCGGTGCTGAGGTCGTCGACCACGACGACGTGCTCGCCGCCCTCGGTCATTGCTTTGACGACGTGGGAACCGATGTAACCGGCGCCGCCGGTGATGAGCCAGGTCATTCGGACAGTGTAGCCACAGCCCCCGAACCCCCCGGAGGACTCCGCGGACGGCCCCGGGCACGCGGAAGCCCCGCCCGGACGCGCGGTCCGGACGGGGCTTCGACGAGGGTTCTAGCGCTCGATCTCGGCGAACGCCGCCTCCCACTGGTCGAGGACGTGCGGCAGTGCGAGGTGCGCGACGTGCTCCCGGCCGGCGCTGCCGTAGCGCTGCCGCAGGGCGTCGTCGTCCATGAGCTCGCCGAGCGCGGCGGCGAGACCCGGCACGTCGGCCGGCGGCACCAGGGTGCCGGTGACGCCGTCCGCGACGAGCTCCCGGACACCGCCGGAGACGTCGAAGCTCACGCAGGGCACACCGCAGGCGGCGGCCTCGGCCAGCGCCATCGGCCGGCCCTCGCGCTCGCTGCTGATCGCGACGATCGACAGCTCGCGGTAGGCGGCGGCCATGTCCTTGGCCGTACCCCGGAAGACGACCTGGTCGGCGACGCCGAGGTCGGCGGCGGTCATCCGCAGCTCGCTCTCCAGCGGACCCTCGCCGAAGAGGTGCAGCTCCCAGCCTTCGCGGCCCTTGTGGGCCTCCGCGAAGGCCTCGATCATCCGGTCGTACCGCTTGATCGGGTCGAGACGGCCGACCGCGCCGATCTTGCGGGTGTCGAGCGGGGCCTGCTCGTCCGGGTAGAACGGCAGCGGGTTCGGCATGACCCGCACGTTCGGCACGCGCTGGTTGACGAACTCGACCGCGTCGCCCTCGGAGAGGACCAGCGTCTGCTCCAGCTCCGGGTAGTGACGCCGGATCAGCGACAGGTTGGCGCTGCGCTTGGCCTGCGCGAAGGACTCGTGGTACTGCCCGATGCCCTTCAGGTGCCGCCACTTCAGCGGCATGATCCAGTCCACCGCCCACGGCGAGCCGAAGACGATGTAGCCGTCCTTCACCTCGGCGAGCTTCCGCTCGATCTCCGCGCGAGCGGTGTCCCGCTCGGCACGGGCCCGCCGGGTCTCGGCGCGGCGTGCCAGGCTGAGCCGGTCGCCGACCGTGCGCACGGGCGCCTTGGGCTCGACGGGGGCCGGGTAGAGCGTCGAGTGCCGGTAGGAGCGCTCGGCGTTGTACGGGAAGGGCTCGGGGCTCGGACGGATGCCGATCAGCTCCACCCGGTGACCGCGCTCTCCCATGCCCTGGGCGAGGGTGTGCAGCACCCGCTGGGATCCGCCCATCGAGTCGACGTCGATACCGACGAAGAACACGTTCTTACGGGCAGGGGAGGCCTCAGTCATGGGTGCCGCCTTCGAAAAAAGCGTCGACCACCATCTTGCTGGCGTGGCCGGTCTCGTACGAGCAGAACATTTCCTGGAAGCGCGCGTACCGCTGCGCGTGCCGCTCCTGGACGCCGTCCAGGTCCCGCACGGCTGCCGCGAGGTCCTCGGTGGTCGTCAGCATCGGCCCGGGCGCGATCTCTTCGAGGTCGTAGTACGTGCCGCGGTCGCCGCCCCGGTAGGCCTCGTAGTCGTCCGTGTAGAGCAGGATCGGACGGCCGGTGTTGGCGTAGTCGAACATCAGCGACGAGTAGTCCGTGAGGACCGCGTCCGACAGCAGCATCAGGTCGTTGATGTCGGCGTACGTGGACCCGTCGCGGAGGAAGTGGCCGAGCTCCGGGTCGATCTTGAACCGGTCGTACGGGTGGGTGCGCACGACGACGACCCACTCGTCGGACAGGTACGGGGCCAGCGCTTCGAAGTCCACCCGGACCGACTGGCCGGTGCGGCGGGCCGCGTCGCGGAACGTCGGGGCGTAGAGCAGCACCTTGCGGTCGGACGGGATGTGCAGCGCCTCACGGGCGGCGGCCACCCTGGCCTGCTGCTCCGGCTCGGCCCAGCGCACCAGCACGTCGTTGCGCGGGTAGCCGGAGCGGATCAGGTCGGCCGAGACCTCGAAGGCCGGCACGAAGGTCCGCTCGAACTCGGCGCTCGGGCAGACCAGCGCGTCCCAGCGGGCCACGCCCGCCCGGAACGCCTCCTGCTCGGCGGCCGGCGCCTGGCGCAGCGACGGCACGTCGAAGCCCATCGCCTTGAACGTCTGCCCGTGCCACGTCTGCAGGTACCGGGTGCCCTTCGGCTTCGGGTACAGGTACGGCAGGTTGTGGGAGTCCACCCAGTAGGTGGCGCGGGCCAGCGCGCGGCCGTAAGCGAAGCTGCCGCGCCGGACGACCGGGACGTCCTTCGGGAACGAGGCACGGTTGCCGGAGTACACCCAGACCACGTCGATCGGGAGGTTCCGGCGCTTGAGCTCCTCGTAGATGTAACGCGGGTTGTCCGCGTAACCGCGGCCCTCCATCGCCTCGAAGACGGCGAGGCTGCGCTTGCGCGGCAGCTTGGAGACGACGTCGTACGCCGTGGCCTTGCCCTCGTTGCCGACGAGGATCTTCTTGACCTTGCCGACCTTGTCCTTCGCCTTGCGGGCGTAGGGGCCGAGCGGTTCCAGCGTCTTGAGGACACCGGACCGCTGCCAGGTCACCTCGAGTCGCCCGGCGCCCTTCTGCTCCGCCTTGACGCGGAGGTAGTGGATGCCGAACTTGTGGTAGGTCACGGTGGCGCGGAAGTCGGGCTGGTCGTGCTCGGCCAGCAGGACGTCCGTGCGATGGGCGCCGTCGCGCTCCAGGGCGATGACCGGGTGCCGGCGGGTCGCCACGCCGACCTTGCCGACGGGCACCTTGCGCAGGTCGACCTCGGCGTGGGACACGTACTGCCCGTCGCCGTCGGGACGGAGAACCAGCGGTACGGACAGCGGCTTCTTGTGGGCGGCCAGCTTGACCGTGGCCTCGGTGCCGTCGGTGATCAGACCGGACGGGTCGTACGTGCGGATGTCCAGGCACAGGATCGGGCCGCGCATCTTCACGGAGGTCAGCTCGTGGCGGAGGCGTCCGCTCGCGAGGACCTGCCGGTTCATGTGCCACTCGCTGATGTCCAGCTCGCGGCGGCTCGCGTCGTCCGCGGGGGTCTCGGCGCCCCAGTAGGTGGCCTCGCCCTCCTCGGTGACGAAGCGGGGGGCGAGCTGCGGGCGGCCCAGCTGGCGGGCGGCGACCTGGAGCTCCGCCAGGCGGCCGGTACGCAGCAGGTGGATGCAGATGCGCTCCTCGCGGGAGAGCCGGGCGTAGGTCTCGTCGGAGATCTCGTCCAGGTACGGGTTCACCACGTCGGCGAACTCGGCGGTCCACTCGAGGTCACGGAACGGCAGGTCGCCCAGGTACAGGCGGAAGTCGTGGCGGAGGAACTTGTAGTCCTTCTCCGCGCGCAGCGCGCCGCGGCCGTTCTCCTCGAACCAGGTGTCGATGAGCCGGGCCACGCCGATACGGTCCGCGACGTTCTGGATCTTGTGCCGGCTGGAGGAGATGGAGACGCTCTCCGGCGCGAGGCGCCAGGTGTACACCGACCACGGGACGACGGCGAAGGACTCCGCGAGCGAGAAGGCCTGCGCGGAGAACAGCTGGTCCTCGTAGTGGATGCCCTCGGGGAAGGTGAGGGCGTTGTCCCGGATGAAGGCGGTCCGGTAGAGCTTGTTCGTCGACAGGTGGTCGAAGAAGTACTCGGGGCGCTCGGCGATGCCGTTGACGACCCGGCGCTCGGTGAAGAGGTGCGGGTACCAGAGGCCGGTGGTGTTCGTCTCCTCGAAGAGACGGGTCACCTCGCCGGTGACGAAGTCGACGCCGGTCTCCTCGGCGACGAGCAGCAGGCTCTTGCAGGCGTGGCGGGGCAGCTCGTCGTCGCTGTCCAGGAACATGACGTGCGGGGCCCGCGCGACCTCGATGCCGCGGTTGCGGGGGGCGCTGCAGCCGCCGCTGTTCTGCTCCAGCCGCACGTAGCGCACTCGCGGGTCGGAGGCCTCCAGGGAACGCGCGACGCGCTCGGTGCCATCGGTCGAACAGTCGTCGGCGATGATCACTTCGAGGTTGTTCAGGGTCTGGTCGAGCACCGACCGGACCGCTCGCGGGAGCCGTTCCTCATCGTTGTAGACGATGATGACGACGCTCACATCAGGGACGTCGCTAGTCGGCATCCAAGTCCTCTCACAAGTGCGTGCGGCGAATCCGGCGCCTGACCGACTCGCCACGGCGCTGCCCGCGCCCTGGGTCACGGCGCGTCACGGCTTCAGTGGTGTCGGGTGCCGCCACAGCGAGTCGGGTCGGCGCCACCCAGCGACCGGCAAGACTACCGGCGGGATGAATTGTTCCATAATTGCTCCACCGCACCTTCGGTGATGTTCACCGCATCGCGAGGAGCCTCCTGAACCGCCCCGACAGCACCTGACGGGCGCCGACCGCGCCCCCGGCGAGGCGGAGGACCAGCCCGCGCCGCGCCGACGCCACCACCTGGACGAGCAGCGGCCGGCCCAGTCGCCCGACGACGACTCCGCGCCGCCCGGCGAACCCCTGCGGCGCCCTCACCTCGGCCCTTCCGGTCGAACCGTCCGCGTAACGCAGTTCGGCGTGGAGCGACCAGGCGGCGAGTCGGCCCGGACGGAGCAGCTTCGCGGTCGGCACCCGCACGGTGGCGGTCCAGCCCTCGGCGGCGGGCACCAGCGGCGCCTCGACCGGCAGTCCCGCGGCGGACACCCGTTCGGTGAACTCCACCCTTACGGCGGTGGGGCGCAGCGCGCCGATCCTGCCGTACAGGTCGTGCACCGTCAGGGTCAGCCGGGTCGCCCCGCCGACGGCGACGACGCCGTCCACGGCGACCGGCAGATCGGCGGGCGCCAGCTCCGCCAGACCGTCGAGCGGTACGTCGGCGGGGGCGGCGGCCAGCACAGGGGTGCCGTCCTCGGCGCGCGGGTACGGGGGGACGAGGCGGGGGCTGGGGGCGGCCAGCTCGACGAACCGGCTCAGCTCGCGGCCCTCCGGCACGGCGGCCAGGGCCGTGAGCGCGGCGTGCAGCCAGCGGGACGGCGCCTGTGCCTCGGCGACGGCGGCGGCGTCGAACCCGGCCAGGTGGGCACGGGTGACCGTCCACCAGTCGGCCCGGTAGGCGGCGGTCCGCTGCGGCAGCTCGCGCAGGTACATGGGGAGGTCGTAGTCGAGGAACTTCGTCTGCGCGGCGAGGGCGAGCGCGGGGCGGTCCGCGGCGCGGAACACGTCGACGACGGCGGCGTGCGCGGCGATCCGGTGCTCCCAGTTGGCCAGGGAGGCGCGGCGCAGCGAGATCGAGAGGGTCGCGGCCTGACGCCGCACGTGCCACACGTACACCGGCACGTCGGTCACGGCCAGCCGCGGGGCGGCGGCCTGGACACGGGCGCTGAAGACGAAGTCCTCGTAGTGGAAGGCGCCGTCGGGGAAGCGGATCGCGTGCGCGTCGAGGAAGTCGCGGCGGTACAGCTTGTTGACGGAGAGGGTGTCGAGGACGAACTCGGGATGCTTCTCGATGCCTTCGAGGACGGTGCCCGGGAGCGTCGCGCCCTGCGAGACGTCGTACAGCGAGGGCGCCCACACCGTCTCGCGGCCCTCGGGCAGCTCGCGTCGCACGCAGACGCCGGCGACGACGTCCGCGCGCTGCTCGGCGGCGACGGCGAGCAGCCCGTCGACGGCGCCGGGCATCAGCAGGTCGTCGCTGTCCAGGAACAGGACGTACGGGTGGACGGCGGCGGCGACGCCGTCGTTGCGGGGCGTTCCGCAGCCGCCGCTGTTCTCCTCGCGGATCAGCGGCCGCACCCGCGGCTCGCCGGAGAAACCGGCGAGCACCCCGGGCATGTCGTCCCCGGAGGCGTCGTCGACGACGATGACCTCGCCGACCGCGTCGCCCTGGGCGAGCGCGGAGCGGATCGCGTCGCCGACGCGCGCCGCGTCGTTGTACGAGATGACGACGACACTGACACGGTCCGCGACCTGCGGGGGGACACTCTCGCTCACCCGTGAATCGTACGGGAGCCCCTCCCCCACCCGGCCCGCCCCCGAATCCCCGGCGACCAGGCCGGGCCGGCCCCGCTGGAACGGGTGCGGTGCGCCGACACGCGTCGGCCCAGGGGCCTCACCGGCATCGGGTGGCCGCGCCGGACTCCGTCCGGCGACCGGCGCAGCCACCCGACCCGCTAGAACGGGTCGAACTCGTCGTACTCGCGCTGGGCGTCGTCGCGCGCGGCGTCGCGGTCGCGGCGGCGCTGGGCGGCGGGACGGGGGGCTTCGAGGCGGTGGTCCTCGCCGCGGCGGCCGAGCATCTCGGCGCCGGCCATCATGGAGGGCTCCCAGTCGAAGACGACCGCGTTGTCGTCGGCGCCGATGGCGACGCCGTCGCCGGCGCGGGCGCCGGCCTTGAGCAGCCGGTCCTCGACGCCGAGGCGGTTGAGGCGGTCGGCGAGGTAGCCGACGGCCTCGTCGTTGTTGAAGTCGGTCTGGCGGACCCAGCGCTCGGGCTTCTCGCCGCGCACCCGGTAGACCTCTTCGGCCTCGTCGTAGGTGACGGTGAAGCCCGCGTCGTCGACGGCCTTCGGGCGGATGACGATACGGGTCGCCTCCTCCACGGGCTTGGCCGCGCGCGCCTCGCCGACGATGCCGGCGAGGGCGTAGGAGAGCTCCTTCAGACCCGTACGGGCCACGGCGGAGACCTCGAACACCTGGTAGCCGCGCTCTTCGAGCTCGGGGCGGATCATGTCCGCGAGGTCCTGGCCGTCCGGGATGTCGATCTTGTTGAGGACGACGATCCGGGGCCGGTCCTCCAGGCCGCCGTACTGCTTCAGCTCCTCCTCGATGATGTCGAGGTCGGAGACCGGGTCGCGGTCGGACTCCAGCGTCGCCGTGTCGAGCACGTGCACGAGGACCGAGCAGCGCTCCACGTGGCGCAGGAACTCCAGGCCCAGGCCGCGGCCCTGGCTCGCGCCCGGGATCAGGCCGGGGACGTCGGCGATCGTGTAGACGGTCGAGCCGGCGGTGACCACGCCCAGGTTCGGGACGAGCGTCGTGAAGGGGTAGTCGGCGATCTTCGGCTTGGCGGCCGAGAGCACGGAGATGAGCGAGGACTTGCCCGCGCTCGGGTAGCCGACGAGCGCCACGTCGGCGACGGTCTTGAGCTCCAGGACGACGTCGCCCGCCTCGCCGGGCTCACCGAGCAGCGCGAAGCCAGGGGCCTTGCGGCGGGCGGAGGAGAGCGCCGCGTTGCCGAGACCGCCGCGGCCGCCCTGGCCGGCGATGAAGGTGGTGCCCTGGCCGACGAGGTCGGCGAGCACGTTGCCCTGCTTGTCGAGGACGACGGTGCCGTCGGGCACGGGGAGGACCAGGTCCTGGCCGTCCTTGCCGGAGCGGTTGTCGCCGGCGCCGGGCTGGCCGTTGGTGGCCTTGCGGTGCGGCGAGTGGTGGTACTCGAGCAGCGTGGTGATCGCCTGGTCGACGACCAGGATCACGTCGCCGCCGCGACCGCCGTTGCCGCCGTCGGGTCCGCCGAGCGGCTTGAACTTCTCCCGGTGAACGGAGGCGCAGCCGTGGCCTCCGTTACCCGCGGCGACGTGCAGCTCGACGCGGTCCACGAAGGTGGTCATGGGTGTGCCTCCAGAGAGTTACGTGCGGAATGTCTATCTAGTAACACGCGAAAGGCGGACCCGCTTCCCGTAGGGGAAGTGAGGTCCGCCTCCGCAAAGAGTTCCGATCAGGCGACCGGAACGATGTTCACGACCTTGCGGCCACGGTGGGTGCCGAACTGCACCGCACCGGCCTGCAGGGCGAACAGCGTGTCGTCGCCGCCACGGCCGACGCCCGCACCCGGGTGGAAGTGGGTGCCGCGCTGGCGGACCAGGATCTCACCAGCGTTGACGGCCTGACCGCCGAAGCGCTTCACGCCGAGCCGCTGGGCATTGGAGTCGCGCCCGTTCCGGGTGGACGATGCGCCCTTCTTGTGTGCCATGTCTCAGTCCCTCTTACTTCGCAGCCGCGGGGATACCGGTGACCTTGATCGCCGTGTACTGCTGGCGGTGACCCTGGCGACGGCGGTAGCCGGTCTTGTTCTTGTAGCGCAGGATGTCGATCTTGGCGCCCTTGTGGTGGTCCACGACCTCGGCCGTGACCTTGATACCGGCCAGGACCCACGGGTCGCTGGTCACGGCGTCGCCGTCGACAACGAGCAGGGTCGAGAGCTCGACCGTGTCGCCAACCTTGGCAGTGGAAATCTTGTCAACCTCAACGATGTCGCCGACAGCAACCTTGTGCTGGCGACCACCGCTGCGCACGATGGCGTACACGCGGATCTCTCTCTCACTCGGGATGGGAACCTCTGAAGCCAGCCGCTCACACGGGCCCGGGGGCCCGCGGCGTTCCGGAATCGGACGAGCGGCCTCTCCCGACGAGCGGGAGGGAGGTGCTCAGAGGCGCGACGCGTCGATCAGACACGCCGACGGTCTAGGTTACGGGCGGCTGCCACAAGGGGTCAAATTCGCCCGAGCGGGTGCGGGCCGCCCCCGTGGAGGGACGGCCCGCATCCGGTGGATCAGTCCTGGGCCGGAGCCGTGGTCTTCTCCGCCGCCTTCTTGGCCGGGGCCTTCTTGGCGGTGGTCTTCTTCGCCGCGGTCTTCTTGGTCGCCGCCGTCTTCTTGGTGGCGGCCTTCTTGGCCGTGGCCTTCTTCGCGGTCTTGCGCGCCGCCGTCTTCTTGGCCGGCGCGGCCTCGGTCTCGGCGACCTCCGCCTCGGCGGCCTCGGCCGGCGCGGTGGCGACCACGACGACGGCGGCCTCCTCGGAGCCCGCGGGCGAGCCGGCGGGAGCGGTGGCCTTGCGGACCACCCGGCGACGGGCACGCGGCGCGGCGGCCGCGGGGGCCTCCTCGACGGCGGGCTCGGCCACCGGCTCCACGGCGGGCTCCGGCTCCGGGGCGGTCTCGGCGACCGGCTCGGCGACCGGGGCGGGCTCGGCGACGACCTCGGCGACCGTCTCCGCGGTGGAGACGACCGGGGAGGTCACCCGACGGGTCGCACGCCGGCGACCGCGCGGGGCCGGGGCGGCGGCCTCCTCGACGACCGGCTCGGCCGGCGTCTCGGCGACGGGCGCGGGCTCCACGACCGGCGCCGGGGCGGCGACGGGCTCCGGCTCGTACACGACGGCCTCGGTCTCCACGACCGGTGCCGGGGTGACCGGTGCGGACACCCGGCGGGTGGCGCGGCGGCGGCCGCGACCGCGGGTGGCGGCGGCCTCGGCCTCGGCGGCGGAGCCGTACAGCTCCTCGTCGGCGCCGATCGGCTCCGGCAGGGCGATCGGGGCGGCAAGCTCCGCCGCGACCTCGGCCTCGGTCTCGGTCTCGGCCTCCGCGGCCTCGACCTGCTCGTGCTCGTGCTCGTGGACGTGCTCGGCGCCGCCGCGGCCGCGCTTCTTCGAGCGCTTGCCGCCGCCACCGCCACCGGCGGTCGCCGGCTGCTCCATGTGCACGATGACGCCGCGGCCGTTGCAGTGGACGCAGGTCTCGGAGAAGGACTCCAGGAGGCCCTGGCCGACCCGCTTGCGGGTCATCTGGACCAGGCCGAGCGAGGTGACCTCGGCCACCTGGTGCTTGGTCCGGTCACGGCCCAGGCACTCCAGGAGGCGGCGCAGCACCAGGTCGCGGTTGGACTCCAGGACCATGTCGATGAAGTCGATGACGACGATGCCGCCGAGGTCGCGCAGCCGCAGCTGGCGCACGATCTCCTCGGCCGCTTCGAGGTTGTTCCTCGTCACGGTCTCTTCGAGGTTGCCGCCCTGGCCGGTGAACTTGCCGGTGTTGACGTCGACGACGATCATCGCCTCGGTCTTGTCGATCACCAGCGAGCCGCCGGACGGCAGCCAGACCTTGCGGTCCAGCGCCTTCATGAGCTGCTCGTCGATCCGGTACGTCGCGAAGACGTCGACCTCGCTCGTCCACTTGGACAGGCGGTCGGCCAGGTCGGGCGCGACGTGCGAGACGTACCCGTGGATGGTCTCCCACGCGTCGTCGCCGCTGACGATGACCTTGGAGAAGTCCTCGTTGAAGATGTCGCGGACGACCCGGACGGTCATGTCCGGCTCGCCGTAGAGCAGGCTCGGCGCGGACGTCGAGATCTGGGCGGCCTTCTTCTGGATGTCGGCCCACTGCGCCTGCAGTCGCTCGACGTCACGGCGCAGCTCGTCCTCGCTCGCGCCCTCGGCGGCGGTGCGCACGATGACGCCCGCGTCCTCGGGGACGATCTTCTTGAGGATGGTCTTCAGGCGCGCGCGCTCGGTGTCCGGGAGCTTGCGGCTGATGCCGGTCATCGAGCCCTCGGGCACGTACACGAGGTAGCGGCCGGGCAGGGAGACCTGGCTGGTCAGACGGGCGCCCTTGTGGCCGATCGGGTCCTTCGTGACCTGGACGAGGACGGACTGGCCGGACTTGAGGGCGGTCTCGATGCGGCGCGGGCCGTTGCCCATGCCGAGCGCCTCGAAGTTGACCTCGCCGGCGTACAGGACGGCGTTGCGGCCCTTGCCGATGTCGACGAAGGCGGCCTCCATGGACGGCAGGACGTTCTGGACCTTGCCCAGGTAGACGTTGCCGACGTACGAGGTGGCCTGCTCCTTGTTGACGTAGTGCTCGACGAGCACGTTGTCTTCCAGGACGCCGATCTGGGTGCGCTCGCCGTTCTGGCGGACGACCATGACGCGCTCGACGGCCTCGCGGCGGGCGAGGAACTCTGCCTCGGTGATGATCGGGACGCGGCGGCGGCCCTGCTCACGGCCCTCGCGGCGGCGCTGCTTCTTGGCCTCCAGACGGGTCGAGCCCTTGATGGACTGGACCTCGTCCGCGCCCGTGCCGGGCTCGGCCTTCTCACGGGCGGGGCGGGGTTCGCGGACCTTGACGACCGTGCGGACGCCCTCTTCGTCGGTGCCCTCGGCGTCGGCGGCGGTGTCCCCGCTGCGACGGCGGCGACGGCGACGGCGACGGGAGCTGCTGGAGCCGCCGGTGAAGCCGTCGGCCTCCTCGGTCTCCTCCTCGCCGTCCTCGGCCTCCTCGGCCTCGTCCTCGGCGTGCGGCTCCTCGCCCTCCTCGGCCTCCTCGACCTCGGTGAGCTCACCGCGACGGCGGCGACGGCCCCCACGGCGGCGACGGCGGGACGGGCGGTCGCCGTACTCGTCGGCGTCCTCGGTCTCGTCGGCCTCCTCGACCTCGTCCGCGACGGCCTCGACCTCGGGCTCGTCGGCGACGGTGGCCGGGACGGGCTCGACGGCGACGGGCTCGCCACGGCGGCGGCGACGGCGGCGGGAGCCGCCCTCGGCGCGCTCGGGCGCCTCGGCGGGCTCGGGCGCCTCGGCGACCTCTGCCTCGACGACCTCGATCTCCTCGATCTCCTCGACCGTCTCGTCCTCCTCCGGCTCCACCGCGACGGCGGCGGCGGCCGCGGCGGCGGTCTCCGGGGTCTGGAACATCGGCTCGGTGAAGACCGGGGCCTGGAAGACGGCGACGGAGGGGCGCGCGGCGCGGCGCGGCTCCCGGGCCGGGGCCGGCTCGGAGGTGAACTGCGGGGAGGTCGCGCGACGGCGGCCGCGGCCACGGGTGGCGGCGGTCTCGGCGGCGGTGACCTCGGCCTCGTCGGCGGCGATCTGCGCGACGGCGGACGGCGGCAGCGACTCGCCGACGGCGGCCTCGGTCGCGGTGACCTCGGCGGCGGCGGTCTCGGTGGTCACCTCGGGCGAGGTGGCCTTGCGGGTGGCACGGCGGCGGGTACGGGCCGGCGGGGCGGCCTCGACGGCGGCGGTCTCCACCACCGGCTCGGCGGCCGGGGCGGCGGCCACGGGCTCCGCGGCCTCTTCCGCGGCGGCCGGGGCACCGGCCGGGGCGGTGGCCTTGCGGGTGGCACGACGGCGGGTACGGGCCGGCGGGGCAGCCTCCTCGGCGGGCTCCTCGACGGCGACCGGCGCGGTCTCCGTGAGCTCCGCGGTCTCCTCGGCGGCGGCCGTGGAGGTCACGGGCGCGGTGGCCTTGCGGGTGGCACGGCGACGCGCGGGGCGCGCCGGGGCGGCCTCGGCGGCCTCCTCGACGACCGGCGCGGCGGCCTCGGCCACGGGGGTCTCCTTGACCGCGGGCTCCACGGCCGGGGTCTCGGCGGCCGGGGCGGTGGCCTTGCGGGTGGCGCGGCGGCGGGTGCGGGCCGGCGGGGCGGCCTCGGCCTCGACCGGTGCGGCCTCCGCGGCGGGGGCCTCGACGGCCGCCGGGGTCGTCTCGGCGGTCGCGCCCGTCACCGGCGGACCGGCGGGGCGGGAAGCGGCGCGGCGCCTGCGGCGCGGCGGCAGCTTGTCACCGGGGGCGTTGGTGTCTTCGTTGGACTCGAGCATGCGGGCGGTTCTCCCGTCACGCTCCCGGGCGCCGCGCCTTGTTCCGGTCCGGCGGCACGGTCGCGCCTGTGGCGCGGTGCCGCCGTCCGGGGCGCGGGCGCCGCACGGGAGCTGTATGTCTGGCTCGCCGGTTCCGTACGCCCTGTGCGGACGGCCTGGCGAAAGTCTCCTGGTCAGTGCGCCGCCCGACCCAGGTGGCTCCCGAGTACCAGGGCTGCGCTACAACGACCGCTCCCTACGCGGTACCCGCACCCGGCGCCGTCGCAGAGGCGGTCGCGGCGGCCGTGGTAGAAGCGGCCGTGACTGCCTCGCGGTCGGGCGCGAGCGGGTCGGTCACCGTGCCGGACTCCTCGTCGAAGAGCCCCTGCGCCAGCCTGGTCACCGCAGCGGGGACCGGCGGCGCCAGGTCGGCCACAGCTCGGAGACCGGACAGGACGTCGTCGGGTCGCACGGCAGGTGTCACGTGCCGAACAACCAGCCGCAGTATCGCACAGGCGCTGTCCAGCGGCCTATCACCCTGGGGATCGCCCTGGGGAGCGGCTGCCGTCAGCTCGGTGACCGCGGAGCGGGCGTCGAAGGTGCGGACGCCGTTCTTGGTCTTGCGCTGTACTTCCACCGTCTCGGCCGCGAGAAACGCCTCGACGGCCTTCGACGCGTCGTCGACCGTGACGCCTTCGAGCCGCAGCTCCCAGACGGAGGCGGTGAGCCGGTCGGCGAGCCCGGAGGTCCGGGCCTCGACGGCGTCGGTGATGTCGAGGCCGGTCGGCAGGGACTCGTCGAGCAGGGCCCGCAGCGTCTCGGGGTCGCGCGACTCGGTCAGCGCGATCTCCAGGTACTCGGCCTCGGAGCCCGTGCCGGTCGGGGCGGCGTTGGCGTACGACACCTTGGGGTGCGGGGTGAAGCCCGCCGAGTACGCCATGGGCACCTCGGCACGGCGCAGTGCACGCTCGAAAGCGCGCTGGAAGTCACGGTGGCTGGTGAACCGGAGGCGGCCGCGCTTGGTGTAGCGCAGTCGGATGCGCTGCACCGCCGGTGCGGGCGGCGGGCCTTCGGGCTGTCGCTTGCCCAGTGGTTCTTCTCCTCGGTGCGGGGCGGCGCGGCTGGCGCCGCCCACGAGATGTACGTGTCGCCCTGGGGCCCCGCCCGGTTCACCCCCGCTTTCGCAGGGAGATCTCGGGGCCGGGCGCCGCGCCGGGCACGTTCGTTGTACTACCCAGAGTACGCGCCCGGGCCACCTCCGGTTCCCCGGGCTCCGTCATCCGTGCTCCCCCGACCAGGACGCGCCACGCGTCCCGGCGTGCCTCCCGCACGGAGGCGCGGGCCGACCCGAGCGCCTCCCGCACGGAGGCGCGGGCCGACCCGAGCGCCTCCCGCACGGAGGCGCGGGTGGACGCGAGCGCCTCCCGCACGGTGGCGCGGGTGGACGCGAGCGCCTCCCGCACGGTGGCGCGGGTGGACGCGAGCGCCTCCCGCGCCGCCCGCCCGGTCGCGGCGGCGATCCTGCGGGCCGGGGTCCACACGTGGTCGCGCGCCCACCGTCCCGCGGGCCGGACGACTCGCGTCCAGGCCCAGGCGAAGGGCCGTCCGACCAGGTTCCACGCGACCCACTTGAGGGCCCGGCCGACCGCCCGCGACACGAATCCGGCGACCCGCCAGCACATCGCCAGCGCGCCCCGCACCTCCCGCCCGACGGGCGCGAGGACCCGCGTCCAGAGCCATGCGACGGGGACCACGATCCCGTATCGGACCAGCGGCACGACCACGTACCGCCAGAGCCCCGCCCACGGCCACACGAACACGGCCCTGCCCAGCCACAGCGCGGTCACCGCCAGGCCGTGGCCGACACGTGGGAAGAACCACGCGAGGCCCCGCCCGGCCTGCCGGAACGACCAGCCGATCCCCCGGCCCAGCGGGCTCAGCACGTACCGGTCGAGCCAGACGGCGGGTACGGCCACGCCGTACCGGAACAGCGGGACGAGGAGGTACCGGAACAGCGCCGCGAGGGGGACGAACACCAGCTTCTCCAGCAGGAACAGCAGCGCGCCGCCGAGCCGGGTGAGCACCTCCCGGTTCAGCCAGGCCGCGGGCACCGCGATCCCGTACCGGCAGACGGGCACGACCAGGTACCGCCACAGCCCCACCCACGGCCACACGAACACGGCCTTCCCCAGCCAGACCCCGGCCGCGGACGCTCCCCGCCACAGCCACCCGGCCCCGACCGCGATCCCCCGTCCCAGAGCGGCGAGCCCCCGGCCCACCCGGACGAAGAACCACGCCAGACCCCGCCCGACCCCCGTGAACACCCACGCGAGACCTCGTCCTACCCCTGTGAACACCCACGCCAGACCCCGCCCGAGCCCCGTGAACACCCGGGCCAGGCCCCGCCCCACCGGTGCCAGGAGGCATCGGTACAGCCAGCGGGCCGGCAGCGTCAGGGTGTGGTGGAAGAGCCATGCCAGGCCGCGGCCCGTCGGACGCAGGAGGGTGCGGTCGAGGAGGCGGGCGGAGGCGGTGAGGGCGTCCCAGGCCATGCGGACGGGGAGAACGATCGCCAGGACGACGATCCGGACGGGGATGCGGATCAGTGCCGGCGGCGGCGACGGGTGCTCCATGCTCATGCCGGAAATGACGCAACGGCCCGGCGGAGGGTTTCCCCTCGCGCCGGGCCGTCGCCGGAGCGTTACCCGCTCGGCCTACTTCACGACCGTCAGCGGCAGCAGCTTCTTGCCGGTGGGGCCGATCTGGATGTGGGTGTCCATCTGCGGGCAGACGCCGCAGTCGAAGCACGGGGTCCAGCGGCAGTCCTCGACCTCGGTCTCGTCGAGCGAGTCCTGCCAGTCCTCCCAGAGCCAGTCCTTGTCGAGACCGGAGTCCAGGTGGTCCCAGGGCAGGACCTCCTCGTAGGTGCGCTCGCGGGTCGTGTACCAGGCGACGTCGACGCCGAAGTCGGGAAGCGTCTTCTCGGCGCAGGACATCCAGCGGTCGTACGAGAAGTGCTCGCGCCAGCCGTCGAAGCGGCCGCCGTCCTCGTAGACCGCGCGGATGACGGCGCCGATGCGGCGGTCGCCGCGCGAGAGGAGGCCCTCGACGATGCCGGGCTTGCCGTCGTGGTAGCGGAAGCCGATGGAACGGCCGTACTTCTTGTCGCCGCGGATCTTGTCGCGGAGCTTCCGCAGCCGCTCGTCGGTCTCCTCGGCGGAGAGCTGCGGGGCCCACTGGAAGGGGGTGTGCGGCTTGGGGACGAAGCCGCCGATGGAGACGGTGCAGCGGATGTCGTTCTGGCCGGAGACCTTGCGGCCCTCGGCGATCACGTTCATCGCCATGTCGGCGATCTGGAGGACGTCCTCGTCGGTCTCCGTCGGCAGGCCGCACATGAAGTACAGCTTCACCTGGCGCCAGCCGTTGCCGTACGCGGTGGAGACGGTCCGGATCAGGTCCTCCTCCGAGACCATCTTGTTGATGACCTTGCGCATGCGCTCGGAGCCGCCCTCGGGGGCGAAGGTGAGGCCGGAGCGGCGACCGTTCCTGGTCAGCTCGTTCGCGAGGTCGACGTTGAAGGCGTCCACGCGGGTCGACGGGAGGGAGAGACCGATCTTGTCGTCCGTGTAGCGGTCGGCCAGGCCCTTCGCGATCTCACCGATCTCGGTGTGGTCGGCGGAGGACAGCGAGAGGAGGCCGACCTCCTCGAAGCCCGTGGCCTTGAGGCCCTTCTCGACCATCTCGCCGATGCCGGTGATGCTTCGCTCCCGCACGGGGCGCGTGATCATGCCGGCCTGGCAGAAGCGGCAGCCGCGGGTGCAGCCGCGGAAGATCTCGACGGACATGCGCTCGTGGACGGTCTCCGCGAGCGGTACGAGGGGCTGCTTCGGGTACGGCCACTCGTCGAGGTCCATGACGGTGTGCTTGGAGACGCGCCACGGCACACCGGACTTGTTCGGCACGACACGGCCGATGCGGCCGTCCGGCAGGTACTCGACGTCGTAGAAGCCCGGGATGTAGACGGAGCCCGTCTTCGCGAGGCGGAAGAGGACCTCCTCGCGCCCGCCCGGCCGGCCCTCCGCCTTCCACCCGCGGATGATCTCGGTCATGTCGAGGACGGCCTGCTCGCCGTCGCCGATGATGGCGGCGTCGATGAAGTCCGCGATCGGCTCGGGGTTGAAGGCGGCGTGGCCGCCGGCGAGCACGATCGGGTGGTCGACGGTCCGGTCCTTCGCCTCCAGCGGGATGCCGGCCAGGTCGAGGGCGGTGAGCATGTTCGTGTAGCCGAGCTCGGTGGAGAAGCTGAGGCCGAACACGTCGAAGGCGCTCACCGGGCGGTGCGAGTCGACCGTGAACTGCGGTACGCCGTGCTCCCGCATCAGCTCTTCGAGGTCCGGCCACACGCTGTAGGTGCGCTCGGCGAGGACGCCCTCGCGCTCGTTCAGCACCTCGTAGAGGATCATGACGCCCTGGTTGGGCAGGCCGACCTCGTACGCGTCCGGGTACATCAGCGCCCAGCGGACGTCGGCGGACTCCCAGGGCTTGACCGTGGAGTTCAGCTCTCCACCGACGTACTGAATCGGCTTCTGCACGTGCGGGAGCAGAGCTTCGAGCTGCGGGAAGACAGACTCGGCAGCAGACATCTCGAACCTTCGTGAGCTGGCAGGGGGGCGACTCTCAAGCGTACCCCGGTGCTCAGCGGGTCAGCGCCGACCGGAGTCCCGGGGCCGAGGCCCGCTTCCAGGCCGCCGGCAGCTCGTGCTCGATCGCCGTGGCCCTGGCCTCCTCGCGGCCGTGGAGGAGTCCCCAGGTGAAGGCGGATTCGCCGACGCCGTGGGCCTGGATCCCGAGCTCGCGGAGGACGGTGCGGGCGACGACGGTGTCGTGGTGTTCGCCGAGGAGCGACTGGAGGGCCTTGACGCGTTTGCCGAGCCGCTTGGCGGGCTTGCCGAGGGCGGGGCGGGCCGCGTCGGCGGCGTAGCGGGCGCGCTTGGCGGCCTTGCGGGCCTCGTGGAGGGCGAGGTCCCGCTCGTGGCCGGGGTCGAGGGAGAGGGCGTGCTCGACGCGGCCGGCGAGGCGGCGGTGGTCCTTGCGGACGGCGCGGGCGAGGACCTTCCGGGCGTCGCGGTCGGCGGCCTCGCTCAGCGGCGGGGCGGCGAGGAGCGCGTCCAGGGTGTCGAGGAGGGCGAGGTGGCGGGCGGAGTCGAGGGCGGCGAGGGCCTGGTGCCGGGCGCTCTTGGCGCGGGCGGCGTCCCGGCGGCGCAGCCGGGCCCGGACCGGGCCGAGGACGAGGGCGGGGGGCAGCTCCGCGACGCCGGCGCGCAGCCGGGCGTCGAGCACCTCCTGGTCGCGGGCGACGCCGAGCTCTCCGGCGAGCCACTTCAGTTCGGCGCCGACGGGATCGGTGACGTCCCGGTCGAGGACCCGGCGGTAGGTCTTGAAGGCGCTGCGCAGCCGACGGCAGGCGACCCGCAACTGGTGCACGGCGTCGGGCAGGTCCCGTCGTACGGCCGGGTCAAGGGCGACGATCGCGTCGACCTGTTCCCGTGCGTAGGCGAGGACGACGGCAGCGGCGCTGCCGGGCCTGCCGGGGACGGCGGCCGGCCGGGGCGGTTCGCCGGTCTCGGCGAGGGCCCTGGCGCATTTGGACGCGGACCGGGAGGGGTGGATGCCGGCCTTCCGGAGGCGCTTCTCGACGGCGTCGAGGAGGGCGGGGTCGGGGCCGCCCGAGCCGTCGGGGCCCGCGCCGTCGGCGAGTTCCACCTCGATCTCCGTCCAGGTGGCCTCGGGGCCGTCGGGCAGCCGCTCGGCGTGGACGGTGTCGACGGAGAGTTCGGCGAGGAGGGTGCCGTCGGCGGCGAGGAGGTGGCGGACGTCGCGGGCGGAGCGGAGGCGTACGACGGGGACGACCGTGCCGGTGCGGACCCGGGAGCGCAGGAGCGCCGCGAGCTCGCTCGGCAGGCTGTCGCTCAGCGGGGCCCTGATCTCGTCGCGGACGCCGGCGGCGACGGGGAACTTCACGTGCCAGCCGGCGTCGCTGCCGCCGGTGCGTCGGCGGAGGGTGACGGAGTCGGCGGCGAGGCGCAGGCCGGGCGTGTCGTAGTACACGGCGTCGAGTTCCATGACGCCCCGGTCGGCGACCTCGGAGACCCCGCCGACCTCGGTGAGGTCCGGCAGCGGGGTCTCCCCGGTGGCTTCGTACTTCCGCTCGATCTCGCGCTTCGTCTCGGCCATACGTCGAATCTAGTCGCGTCAGGCCGTCATGGGGCGTTGTACACGGATCGACTGGAGGAGGCCGATCGCCACCCATACGGCGAACATCGAGGAGCCGCCGTAGGAGACGAACGGCAGGGGGAGGCCGGCGACCGGCATGATGCCGAGCGTCATGCCGATGTTCTCGAAGGACTGGAAGGCGAACCAGGCGATGATCCCGGCCGCGACGATCGTGCCGTAGAGCTCGGTGGTCTCGCGGGCGATGCGGCAGGCGCGCCAGAGGATGACGCCGAGGAGGACCAGGATCAGTCCGGCGCCGACGAAGCCGAGCTCCTCCCCCGCGACCGTGAAGACGAAGTCGGTCTGCTGTTCGGGGACGAACTGGCCGGTGGTCTGGGAGCCCTTGAAGAGGCCGGCGCCGAGGAGGCCGCCGGAGCCGATGGCGATCCGGGCCTGGTTGGTGTTGTAGCCGACGCCGGCGGGGTCGAGGTCGGGGTTGGCGAAGGCGGCGAAGCGGTTGATCTGGTACTCGTCCAGCATGCCGAGCGTGGTGACGAGGACGGCGCCGAGGACGCCCGCGCCGATCAGGCCGAGGACCCACCGGTTGGAGGCGCCGGAGGCGAGGAGCACGCCGAGCACGATGACGGCCATGACCATGACCGAGCCGAGGTCGGGCATCAGCATGACGATGCCCATGGGGAGGGCCGCCAGGGTGAGGGCCTTGGCGACGGTGCGGTGGTCGGGGTGGATCTGGTCGCCGGCGTCGACCTTGGCGGCGAGCAGCACCGCCATGACCAGGATGATCGTGATCTTCACGAACTCGCTGGGCTGGAGGGAGAAGCCGCCGCCGACCACGATCCACGCGTGGGCGCCGTTGATGGTGGCGCCGAGCGGGGTGAGGACGGCGAGGATCAGCACGATCGAGACGGTGTAGAGGATCGGCACCGCGCCGCGCAGGGTGCGGTGGCCGAGCCAGATCGTGCCGACCATCAGGGCGAGGCCGATTCCGGTGTTGAGCAGGTGCCGGAAGAGGAAGTAGTACGGGTCGCCGTTGTTGAGCTCGGTGCGGCCGCGGGTGGCGGACCAGACGAGCAGCGACCCGACGCCGGAGAGGGCGAGTGCCGAGAGCAGCATCGGCCAGTCGAGCCGGCGGACCACCGAGTCGCGGGCCGTGAGTCGGGCGAGGGTGCCGCGCTCGGGGGCGTACCGGGAGACGGAGAAGCCGTGGGGTGCGGTCATGGTCCTCAGTCCCTCCAGGTCGCGGGCGGGCCCGCGAGTGCCGGGTCGTCGTCGGGCTTCTTCGTGCCGTCCGGCGTCTTCGGGGGTGCGTTCGGGTCGACCTTCTGGGCCTCGGGGTCGTACGGCCCGATCTTCGGGGCGTCGATGGAGCCGTCGGCCTCGATCTTCGGCAGCGCCTTCTGCGGCTGCGGCAGCAGGGCGCGCTTGAGGTCCTGGTTGCCGGCGTCGTCGAGTCCGTAGAGCGCGTCGTAGATGTTGCGCACGGCGGGGCCCGAGGCGCCGGAGCCGGTACCACCCTGGGAGATCGTCATGACGATCGAGTAGTCCTTGGTGTACGTGGCGAACCAGGAGGTCGTCTGCTTGCCGTAGACCTCGGCGGTACCCGTCTTGGCGTGCATCGGGATCTTGTCCTGCGGCCAGCCGCCGAATCGCCAGGCGGCCGTACCGCGGGTGGCGACTCCCGCGAGGGCCTCCTCTATCAACGCCTGGGTCTTGGTGTCCATGGGGAGCTTGCCGTGGGACTTGGGCTTGATCTCGGTGACCTTCTTGCCGTCGGGGCTGACGATCGCCTTGCCGACGGTGGGGTTCCAGAGGGTGCCGCCGTTGGCGATGGCGGCGTAGATGGTGGCCATCTGGATGGGGGTGACGAGGGTGTCGCCCTGTCCGATGGAGTAGTTGACGGAGTCACCGGCGCGCATGAGGTTGCCTTCGAGGCAGTTCTCGTACGAGAGCTGCTGCACGTAGGTGCCGCCGCGCTTGCCGATCTTGCACCAGTAGTCCTTGTTGGCCGCCCAGAAGTCCTGCTTCCACTTCCGGTCGGGGACGCGGCCGGTGACCTCGTTGGGGAGGTCGATGCCGGTCTCGGCGCCGAGGCCGAACTGATGGGCCGTCTTGTAGAACCAGTCCTTGGCGTCCTTCTTCGGCTTCATGCCGCCGTCGTTCAGCCACTGCTGGTGGGAGAGGGCGTAGTAGACGGTGTCGCAGGAGACTTCGAGGGCCTGGCCGAGGGTGATGGAGCCGTGGCCCTGGGACTCGAAGTTCTTGAAGACCTGGCCGCCGATGGAGTACGAGGAGGGGCACGGGTAGCGGCCGTTGAACTCGTATCCGGCGTTGACGGCGGCGGCCGTCGGGATGACCTTGAAGATCGAGCCGGGGGCGGCCTGCCCCTGGATGGCCCGGTTGAGGAGCGGGAAGTTGGAGTTCTTGCCGGTGAGGGCCGCGTAGTCCTTGGCGGAGATGCCGCCGACCCAGGCGTTGGGGTCGTAGTCGGGCTGCGAGGCCATGGCGACGATCCGGCCGGTCTTCGTCTCCATGACGACGACGGCGCCGGCGTCGGCCTTGTAGTTCTCGTTGGTGTTCCGGTCGTGGACCTTGCGGGCCTCGACCATCGCGTTGTGCAGCTCCCACTCGGCGACCGCCTGCACACGGGCGTCGATGGAGGTGACGACGTTGGCGCCGGGCACGGCGGGGTCGCTCTTGGCCTGGCCGATGACGCGGCCGAGGTTGTCGACCTCGTAGCGCGTGACGCCGGCCTTGCCGCGCAGTTCCTTGTCGTACGTGCGCTCCAGGCCGGAGCGGCCGACCTGGTCGGAGCGGAGGAACGGCGAGTCGGTGTCCTTGGCCTTCTCGATCTCGGCGTCGGTGACGGGCGAGAGGTAGCCGAGCACCTGGGAGGTGCGGGCCTTGCCGGGGGCCGGGTAGCGGCGTACGGCGGTGGGTTCGGCGGTGATGCCGGGGAAGTCCTCGGCGCGCTCCCGGATCTGGAGGGCCTGCTGGGTGGTGGCCTCGTCGGTGACCGGGATCGGCTGGTAGGGCGAACCGTTCCAGCAGGGCTTGGGGGTCTGGGAGTCGCAGAGCCGGATCTTGTTGATGACGTCGTCGGGCTTCATGTCGAGGACGTCGGCGAGCCGGGTCAGGACGGCCTTGCCCCGGTCCTTCATCTTCATCAGCTCGGTGCGGGACGCGGAGACCACGAGCCGGGTCTCGTTGTCGGCGAGCGGGACCCCCCGGGCGTCGAGGAGCGAGCCGCGGACGGCGGGCTGGACGACCTGCTGGACGTGGTTGTTCTTCGCCTCGTCCGTGTACTCCTTGCCGTTGCGGATCTGGAGGTACCAGAGGCGGCCCCCCAGGGTGAGCAGCAGCGAGAAGACGAGGATCTGGATGACGACGAGCCGGATCTGGACCCGCGGGGTCCGCCCGGTCTCGGGGATGTTGCTCATACTGCCGGTGCCCCCTCGGTCACAGTCGCTTGACTCCCTTGATGCGTCCGGCCCGTGAGGCGCGGCTCCGGGCGGCCTTCACGCGCAGGCCGCCGCGCTGGGTGCCGATCCGCAGGCCGGTGCCGGACGAGAGCCAGCCGGACGCGACGTCGGCGCCGTTTCCGCCGCCGGCGTCGGCGAGCGGGTCGTTCTCGGCCCGGCGGGCCAGGGCCATGATGAGCGGCACCGTGAACGGCGCGAGGAGCAGGTCGTACACGGCCGCGGTGAACAGCAGGAACCCGAGGCCGACATGGCGGGCGGCGGTGTCGCCGACCAGGGCGCCCACGCCCGCGTAGAGCAGGGTGGAGCCGACTGCCGCGGCGACGACGACGGCCATGGGGCCGGTCGCGGAGGTCAGCCGGCCGTTGTCGGGGCGGGCGAGGCCGACGAGGTAGCCGATGACGCAGAGCACGAGGGCGTAGCGGCCGGCGGCGTGGTCGGCGGGCGGTGCCAGGTCGGAGAGCAGTCCGGCGGTGAAGCCGATGAGGGAGCCGCTGACGGGGCCGTGGACGAGGGCGAGGCCGACGACGGTGAGGAGGACGAGGTCGGGGACGGCGCCGGGGAGTTGGAGGCGGGCGAGGACCGAGACCTGGACGACCAGGGCGACCACGATCAGGGTGGCGGAGAGGAGGATGCGGTTGAACTTCACGGTGTCGCGTCCCCCTGGTCCTGCGGTGCCTGCTGGTTCTGGTTCGGCTTCTCGCCCTGCTGCGCGCCGTCGGCGGCCTGCTGTCCGTCCGGTGGCGGCGGTGTGACGGTGACGGTGACGGTCGGCGCGGGCTTCGGCTTCTGCGGCAGGACCATGTCGCGGGGGTCGGAGCGGGGGGCCTGGACGACGACGCCGACGATGTCGAGCTTGGTGAAGCCGACGTACGGGCGGACGTAGATGTTGCGGGTCAGGCCGCCGCCCGCGGGGTCGACGCGGACGACCTCGCCGACCGGCACGCCGGGCACGAACGGCTTGTCGGCGC
The DNA here is from genome assembly GCF_000716445.1 of Streptomyces wedmorensis. GTDB lineage: Bacteria > Actinomycetota > Actinomycetes > Streptomycetales > Streptomycetaceae > Streptomyces > Streptomyces wedmorensis. Next base: position 118,353 of record NZ_JNWK01000002.1, on the reverse strand, counting down.
GCGAGCCGAAGGTGACGAGCCGGTCGCCGGGCTTCACCTTGGCCTTGCCGTTGAGGAGCTGGACGAGGAGCGGGCTGTCTCCCTGGCCGGTGGCGAAGCCGAGTTCGTCGGACTTCTCCATGCGGGTGCCGACGGTGAAGTCGGGGTCGTTGGCGAGGAGCACCGTGGAGGTGGAGGGGCCGACGGTGGTGACGCGGCCGACGAGCCCCGAGCCGTTGAGCACGGTCATGTCCCGCTGGATGCCGTCGCGGGCGCCGACGTCGATGGTGACGGTCCAGGAGAAGCCCTGGGCCGCTCCTATGGCGATGACCTGAGCGCCCTTGATGCCGTACTGACCGGCGCCGGCGGTCTTGAGCATGCCGTCGAGCTCGCGCAGCCGGTTGCGGTTGCGGTCGTCGCTGCCGAGCTCGGCCTTGAGCTCGGCGTTCTCCTTCTCCAGGGCGGCGATCCGGGTGTGCCGCTCCCCGGAGTCCCGGACCGCGCCTATGGCGTTGCCGATGGGGTCGACGGCCGCCGCCACGCCGTTCTCGACGGGTCCGAAGACCGCGGCCGCGGCCTGCCGGGCACCGTCGACGGGTGACTCCTGACCGCCGCGGATGTCCACCGTGATCAGTGCGAACGCGATGGCGATCAGCAGCACCAGGAGCAGCCGGCTCTCTCGTGTGTCCCTCACGTGCGGCGGCCGTGCCTTTCCTCGTGGTTCGGGTTGTTCGGCTGTGCGGGTGTTCTCTTGTGGGCGGTACGGGTGGTGCCTAGCGGCGCGGCTGGGCGTCCAGGACCTGCTGGAGGGCCTCGAACTCCTCCACGCACTTGCCGGAGCCGAGCGCCACCGAGTCCAGCGGGTCCTCGGCGATGTGGATCGGCATGCCGGTCTCGCGGCGGAGCCGTTCGTCGAGGCCGCGCAGCAGGGCGCCGCCACCCGTGAGAACGATGCCGCGGTCCATGACGTCACCGGAGAGCTCCGGCGGGCACTTGTCGAGGGTGGTCTTCACCGCGTCGACGATGGCGTTGACCGGCTCCTCGATGGCCTTGCGGACCTCGGCGGCGGAGATGACCACGGTCTTGGGCAGGCCGGAGACGAGGTCGCGGCCGCGGATCTCGGTGTGCTCGTCCTTGTCGAGGTCGTACGCCGAACCGATGGTGATCTTGATCTGCTCGGCGGTCCGCTCACCGAGGAGGAGCGAGTACTCCTTCTTGATGTGCTGGATGATCGCGTTGTCGAGCTCGTCGCCGGCGACCCGGATCGACTGTGCCGTGACGATTCCGCCGAGGGAGATGACGGCGACCTCGGTGGTGCCGCCGCCGATGTCGACGACCATGTTGCCGGTGGCCTCGTGGACGGGGAGGCCCGAGCCGATGGCCGCCGCCATGGGCTCCTCGATGATGTGCACCTGGCGGGCGCCGGCCTGGGTCGACGCCTCGATGACGGCGCGGCGCTCCACTCCGGTGATGCCGGAGGGCACGCAGACGACGACGCGGGGGCGGGCCAGGTAGCGGCGCTTGTGGATCTTGAGGATGAAGTAGCGGAGCATCCGCTCGGTGATCTCGAAGTCGGCGATGACGCCGTCCTTGAGCGGGCGGACGGCGACGATGTTGCCGGGCGTCCGGCCGATCATCTTCTTCGCCTCGGAGCCGACCGCGAGGATGCCACCGGTGTTGGTGTTGATCGCGACGACGGACGGCTCGTTCAGAACGATGCCTCGACCCCTGACGTACACCAGCGTGTTGGCGGTCCCGAGGTCGACAGCCATGTCACGGCCGATGAACGACATTGAGTTCCCCTTGATTTCCCATGGCTGAGAGTGGTGCGGCGATGGAGTTTTCCATCGTAGTGCCGCCCGTGCGGATGCCGCGCGTTGGTCCACCTCTGTACCTGGTGACGGCAGGACGCGGCGATCCGTTCCCGGGATTGGCGTTCATATGCCTGGAGGCGACCGAAATTCCTTCGGTCGCCCCACAGGGTGCTTCGTTTGGCTGACTGTGAGTCAGATCAGGCGAGGCCCGGGAAGAAGATCTTCAGCTCGCGGAGCGCCGACTCCTCGGAGTCCGAGGCGTGGATCAGGTTCTCGCGGACGATGGTGCCGAAGTCGCCGCGGATGGAACCGGGCGCGGCGGCGATCGGGTCGGTCGGGCCGGCGAGCTGCCGGACGCCCTCGATGACCCGCTCGCCCTCGACGACGAGCGCGACGACCGGACCGGAGGACATGAAGCCCATCAGCGGCTCGTAGAACGGCTTGCCCTTGTGCTCGCCGTAGTGCTGCTCAAGGGTCTCCTGGTCCAGCTCGCGCAGCTCCAGGGCCGCCAGGGTCCAGCCGGCCTTGCGCTCGATACGGCCGATGATCTCGCCGATCAGACCACGGCGGACGGCGTCGGGCTTGAGCAGGACGAGCGTGCGCTGGCTCACGGGGTGACTCCTTCGGAAAAGCGGTGTGCGGGACCTCCGAGGCTACAGGTCCCGCACGTGCCTCGATTACGCAGCGTCAGGCCCTGCCGAGGCCCCCGCGGCCTGCGCCTCGGCCCAGCGCGCCTTGATGTCGTCGATCCGTCGCCCGTAGTGAACGGAGGCCCACCACAGACCGGCGAAGACCGCGCCGAGGAAGAACATGGGCGGCACGACGAAGCCGCTGAGGACCAGACCGACCTGCAGGGCCCAGCCGAGCTGCACGCCGCCGGGACGGGTGACCATCCCGCACAGCAGCACCGAGAAGGCCATCGCGGCCCCGCAGACCCACCAGACGGTGGACATCGCGAGCCCGTCGTCCTTCATGGCCACGAGCCCGGCGAAGCCGATGACGAAGAACTCGCCGATGAGCGTCGAGGAACAGAGCGTACGCATGGGATTCAGCCCCTCCGCAGCAGCAGCCGGGCGTCGCCGACCGTGAAGATCGAACCGGTGACGAGGACGCCCGCGCCACCGAACTCGGCCTCTTCCTCCGCAAGGGTGATGGCGGCCTCGATGGCGTCGTCGAGCCGCGGCTCGACGACGACCCGGTCCTCGCCGAAGACCTCGACCGCGGTCGCGGCGAGCGCGTCCACGTCGGTGGCCCGCGGAGTGGAGTTCGCCGTGATGACGACCTCCGCGAAGATCGGCTCGAAGGCCTCCAGGAGGCCCTTCGCGTCCTTGTCGCCGCTCGTGGAGACCACGCCGATGAGCCGCGAGAAGCCGAAGGCCTCGCTGATGCCCTCCGCCGTGGCCCGCGCGCCGTGCGGGTTGTGCGCGGCGTCCAGGATGACCGTCGGGGAGGAGCGGACGATCTCGAGGCGGCCGGGCGAGGCCACCTGGGCGAAGGCCCGGCGGACCGTGTCCACGTCCAGGGTCCTGGCGTGCTCGGCGCCGATCCCGAAGAAGGCCTCGACGGCCGCGAGCGCCACCGCCGCGTTGTGCGCCTGGTAGGCGCCGTGCAGCGGCAGGAAGATGTTGTCGTACTCGCCGCCCAGGCCGCGCAGGGTGAGGAGCTGGCCGCCGACCGCGACCTCGCGGGAGACGATGCCGAACTCCATGCCCTCGCGGGCGACCGTGGCGTCCGCCTCGACGGCCTTCTTCAGCAGGACCTGGGCCGCGTCCACCGGCTGCTGGGCCAGGATCACGGTCGCGCCCTGCTTGATGATCCCGGACTTCTCGCCGGCGATCTCGCCGGTCGTCCCGCCGAGCCGGTCGGTGTGGTCCAGGTCGATGGGGGTGACGACGGCGACGGAGCCGTCGATGACGTTCGTCGCGTCCCAGGTGCCGCCCATGCCGACCTCGACGACGGCCACGTCGACCGGGGCGTCCGCGAAGGCCGCGTACGCCATCCCGGTGAGGACCTCGAAGAAGGAGAGGCGGTACTCCTCACGGGCGTCGACCAGCTCCACGTACGGCTTGACGTCCTGGTACGTCTCGACGAACCGCTCGGCGGAGATCGGGGCGCCGTCCAGGCTGATCCGCTCGGTGATGGTCTGCACGTGCGGCGAGGTGTACCGCCCGGTGCGCAGCTCGAAGGCGCCGAGCAGGGCCTCGATCATGCGGGCCGTCGACGTCTTGCCGTTGGTGCCGGTGATGTGGATCGAGGGGTACGCGCGCTGCGGCTCGCCGAGGACGTCCATCAGGGCCGCGATCCGCTTGACCGAGGGCTCCAGCTTGGTCTCGCCCCAGCGGGTGGACAGCTCGGTCTCGACCTCGCGGAGCGCCTTGTCGAGCTCCGGGTCCTCGGGGCGGCTGGGCACGGGGTCGCCCTGCGGCGGGCCGCCCTGCGTGCGCAGCGTACGGCTGCCGGCCTCGATCACCGCGAGGTCGGGGTCTCTGTCTGTCTCGGTGTCGACGATGTCGTCGAACTGGTCATTCGGGTCGCTCGGCTCGCTCACGGGGCCCAGTCTACGGAGCGGTACCGACAGGACCATGGACCCACCCCATTCGGGACTTTCGGTCCGCCGTCCGCCGGAGCCGCCCGGCAGACTTGGCGATCATGGACATAGGGATCGACCTCGGCACGGCCAACACGCTCCTGTACGCACGCGGCCAGGGCATCGTGCTCGACGAGCCGTCCGTGGTGGCGGTCCAGGAGGGCTCCCGGCGCGCGCTCGCGGTCGGCACGGAGGCGAAGCGGACCATCGGCCGCACGCCGGGCTCGATCACCGCGATCCGGCCCCTGCGCGACGGCGTGATCAGCGACTACGAGGCGGCCGAGGAGATGATCCGGCACTTCGTGCGCAAGGCCGTGCCGGGCCGTCGGCGACCCCGCACCCGGATGGTGGTCTGCGTGCCCAGCGGGGTGACCCAGGTCGAGCGGCGGGCGATCGTGCACGCCTCCCTCTCGGCGGGCGCCCGCGCGGTGCACCTGATCGAGGAACCGATGGCGGCGGCGATCGGGGCCGGACTGCCCGTCTCCGACCCGCGCGGCTCGATGGTGGTCGACATCGGCGGCGGCACGACCGAGGTGGCGGTGATCTCGCTGGGCGGGATCGTCACCGCCCAGTCGCTGCGGGTCGGCGGCGACCGGCTCGACACCGCCGTCACCGACTACGTGCGCAAGGAGCACTCGCTGCTCATCGGCGAGCGGACCGCGGAGGACGTCAAGGTCGCGATCGGCACGGCGTGGCCGGTGCCCGGCGGCGAGGAACTGGAGCGCCGGACGTTCACCGTGCGCGGCAGGGAGAAGGTCAGCGGGCTGCCCCGGACGGTGGAACTGACGGTGCCGGAGGTGCGGACGGCGCTCGACGAGCCGGTCGAGGCGATCATCGCGGCCGTTCGGGTGACCCTGGAGGAGTGCCCGCCGGAGCTCTCCGGCGACGTGATGGAGCACGGCATCGTCCTCACCGGCGGCGGGGCGCTGCTGCCGGGCCTCGACCTCAGGATGGCCTCCGCGACGGGCATCCCGGTCTTCGTCGCGGACCGGCCGCTGGACTGCGTGGTCCTCGGCTCGGGGCGCTGCGTGGAGGACTTCGACGGCCTCCAGCGGGTGCTGGGGAAGGCGGAGACGGTCCGCTAGGGGGTGCTGGGCAGGCGGAGGCGGTCCGCTGGGAGGTGCCGGGCAGGCGGAGGCGGTCCGCTGGGAGGTGCCGGGCAGGCGGAGACGGTCCGCTGGGAGGTGCCGGGCAGGCGGAGACGGTCCGCTGGGGGGTGCCGGGCAGGCGGAGACGGTCCGCTGGGGGGTGCCGGGCAGGCGGAGGCGGTCCGCTGGGCCGATCAGGCCGGATCAGGGCGCTACCGGGGGAGGCCGGTCGGGAGCAGGGCGGTCACGACGTAGGCGTCGCGCTCCCGGTGGGCCTTGAGGGTGCCGCCCATGCTGGTGACGCGCTCCTCCATGGAGAGGAGGCCGGTGCCGGTGGAGACGGGGGCCGGGGCCGGCGGGGTCGTGGGCAGCGGGTTGCGGACCTCGATCCGCAGGTCGGGCCCCTCGACCGTGATGGTGACCGTCGCGGGCAGGCCGGGCGCGTGCTTGGCGGCGTTCGTCAGGCACTCCCGGACGACCCGGTGGACGGCCGCCTGCCGGAGCGGGGACAGGGCCTTGGCCTCCTCGGCGACCGTCAGCTCGACGGCGCTGCCCATCCGTTCGCTCTCCCCCGCCAGCTCGGCGAGCCCTTCGAGGCCGGGGGTGGCGGCGTCCCGGTCGGCGCGGCGCACGATCGTCTCGTTGAGCATGAGGTGGGCGCGCCGGGCGGTGTCCGCGAGCTCCTCGAAGTCCTTCTGGTGGCTGTCGCCCCTGGCCCGTACGGCGAGCACCTCGGCCCGTACCGCGAGGACCGTGAGCTCGCGGCCGACGAGGTCGTGGACGTCCCGGCCGACGGAGATCCGCTCCTCCTGGACGGCCTGCCGGGCGACGGCGTCACGGCGCTGGACCTCCAGGGCGCGGACGAGGTCCTGCCGGTAGGCGGCGATGCCTACGCCGGAGGCGAGGACGCCGATGGGGACGACGAGGCTCAGGAAGTCGCTGAGGGTGTCGCCGTGCGGGGCGGGCCAGCCGGGCGTGAGGAAGAGGCCGTATGCCACGCCGACGTAGAGCAGGGTCGCGGCGATCGCGGCGCGGCGCCCCCGGAACCGGCCGATCGAGTACAGCGCGAACTGGATCATGGTCAGTTCGTGCAGCCAGCCCATCAGACCGAGCGCCACGACGTACGGCACCCACGGCAGCCGCCGCCTGAGCACCAGGGTGGCCGCGCCGGCCGCGAGGACCAGGGTCGCGGTGACCCCGGTGAGCGAGTTGTCGGCGCGGGCGAGACCCGGCACGTCCAGGACCATCAGGCCGAAGGCGCTGAGCGCGGCGACGACGTCGAGGGCGCGGGGCGAGACCGCCCACCGGTCCACGCAACGGCGCAGCGCGGGGACAGCGGGGAGGCGGGGCATGCCGTCCATCATCCCGGGTCTTTCGTCCCGGCGCCGTGGACCCGAAGTCCCGTCTGGTGTGACATCGGGCACTTCGTCCGTATTGATGGGGTATCAGGGATGCGGGAAGGGCCCGGAACCGATGACCGGTTCCGGGCCCTTCTCGTCGTGCGGATCAGGCCTGCGGCAGGTTCGCCAGCTGGGTCCGGATGCGGGCGATGTCCTCGTCCGCCTTGGCGAGACGGCCCTTGATCTTGTCCACGACGTTGTCCGGGGCCTTGGCCAGGAAGGCCTCGTTCCCGAGCTTGGCCTCGGCCTGGGCCTTCTCCTTCTCGGCGGCCGCGAGGTCCTTGGCGAGGCGCTTGCGCTCGGCGGCCACGTCGATGGTGCCCGACAGGTCGAGCGCGACCGTCGCTCCGGCGACCGGCAGGGAGGCGGTGGCCGAGAAGCCCTCACCCTCCGGCTGGAGGCGCAGGATCTGGCGGATGGCCGCCTCGTGCGCGGCGAGCGGGGTGCCGTCGAGCGTGAGGCGGGCGGGCACCTTCTGGGCGTCCTGGAGGCCCTGCTCCTTGCGGAACCGGCGGACCTCGGTGATGGCCCGCTGGACCAGGGCGATCTCCTGCTCGGCGGCCGCGTCGCGGAAGCCGCTGTCCTTCGGCCAGTCGGCGATCACGACGGACTCGCCGCCGGTCAGCGTGGTCCACAGCGTCTCGGTGACGAACGGGACCACCGGGTGCAGCAGGCGCAGCATGACGTCGAGGACCTCGCCGAGGACGCGGCCGGAGACCCGCGCGCCCTCGCCGCCGGCGAAGAACGTCGTCTTCGACAGCTCGACGTACCAGTCGAAGACCTCGTCCCACGCGAAGTGGTAGAGGGCGTCCGACAGCTTGGAGAACTGGTAGTCGTCGTAGAACGCGTCGACCTCGGCGACCGTCTTGTTGAGCCGCGACAGGATCCAGCGGTCGGTCGCCGACATCTCCGAGGCGTCCGGCAGCGGGCCTTCGACCGTCGCGCCGTTCATCAGGGCGAAGCGGGTGGCGTTCCAGATCTTGTTGGCGAACTTGCTGGAGGCCTGGACCCAGTCCTCGCCGATCGGGACGTCGACGCCCGGGTTGGCGCCGCGGGCCAGGGTGAAGCGGACGGCGTCGGAGCCGTACGTGTCCATCCAGTCCAGCGGGTTGACCACGTTGCCGAAGGACTTCGACATCTTCTTGCCGTTCTGGTCACGAACCATGCCGTGCAGGGCGATGGTGTGGAACGGCGGGGTGCCGTCCATCGCGTACAGACCGAACATCATCATCCGGGCGACCCAGAAGAAGAGGATGTCGTAGCCGGTGACCAGGACGGAGTTCGGGTAGAACTTCGCCAGGCTGTCCGTCCGCTCGGGCCAGCCGAGCGTGGAGAACGGCCACAGGCCGGAGGAGAACCAGGTGTCCAGGACGTCCGTGTCCTGGTGCCAGCCCTCGCCCGCCGGCGGCTGCTCGTCCGGTCCGACGCAGACGACCTCGCCGTTCGGGCCGTACCAGACCGGGATGCGGTGACCCCACCACAGCTGGCGCGAGATGCACCAGTCGTGCAGGTTGTCGACCCAGTCGAAGTAGCGCTTCTCCATCTCCTGCGGGTGGATCTTGACCTTGCCGTCGCGGACCGCGTCACCCGCGGCCTGGGCGAGCGGGCCGACCTTGACCCACCACTGCATCGACAGGCGCGGCTCGATGGTGGTCTTGCAGCGCGAACAGTGGCCGACGGAGTGGACGTACGGCCGCTTCTCGGCGACGATCCGGCCCTCGGCGCGCAGCGCGGCGACGATGGCGGAGCGCGCCTCCAGGCGGTCCAGGCCCTGGAAGGGGCCGTGGACGGTGATGACCGCGCGCTCGTCCATGACGGCGATGTTCGGCAGGTCGTGGCGCTGGCCGATCTCGAAGTCGTTCGGGTCGTGCGCCGGGGTCACCTTGACGGCGCCGGTGCCGAACTCGGGGTCGACGTGGGTGTCGGCGACGACCGGGATCGAGCGGTCGGTCAGCGGCAGCTTGATCTGCTTGCCGACCAGGTGCTTGTACCGCTCGTCGTCGGGGTGGACGGCGACGGCCGTGTCACCGAGCATCGTCTCCGCGCGGGTGGTGGCGACGACCAACGAGTCGTCCCCCTCGCCGTAGCGGATGGAGACGAGCTCGCCCTCGTCGTCCTGGTACTCGACCTCGATGTCGGAGATGGCCGTCAGACAGCGCGGGCACCAGTTGATGATGCGCTCGGCGCGGTAGATCAGCTCGTCGTCGTAGAGCTTCTTGAAGATGGTCTGGACGGCCTGGGACAGGCCCTCGTCCATGGTGAAGCGCTCGCGGGACCAGGCGACGCCGTCACCCAGGCGCTTCATCTGGCCCGAGATCTGGCCACCGGACTCGGCCTTCCACTGCCAGACGCGCTCGACGAACGCCTCGCGGCCCAGGTCGTGGCGGGACTTGCCCTCCTTGGCGAGCTCGCGCTCGACGACGTTCTGGGTGGCGATGCCGGCGTGGTCCATGCCGGGCTGCCACAGCGTCTCGAAGCCCTGCATGCGCTTGCGGCGGGTGAGGGCGTCGATCAGCGTGTGCTCGAAGGCGTGGCCCAGGTGGAGCGAACCGGTGACGTTCGGCGGCGGGATGACGATCGTGTACGGCGGCTTCTCGCTCTTCGCGTCCGCCTCGAAGTACCCACGCTCTACCCAGCGCTCGTACAGCGGCCCCTCTACCTCGGCCGGCGCGTAGGTGGTCGGCAGTTCGGTGGTGGGCGCTGTCTGCTGCTGAGTGTTCTCGGTCACGGGGCCAGTTTAGGGGTGTCCCAGGCCTGTCCTGAAACGCTTTGGTTCGGTAACGGTGTGGCCCCCGCCGCACTGCCGGGCCGACGGTTCCGCCAGGATGTTCGGTAGGCATAAACATCCTGTGAGGGGAACCTGTCGATGAGCTACAACCAGCCGGGCCCGTACGGCGGCCAGCCGCCCCAGCAGCCCGGGCCCTACGGTCAGCCGGGCCCCTACGGCCAGCAGCCGCAGCAGCCCGGCCCGTACGGCCAGCCGCAGGCTCCCCAGCCCGGTTACGGGTACCCCCAGCAGGCCCCGCAGGGCGTGCCGCCGCAGCAGCCGCCGTACGGCTACCCGCAGCAGCCCCAGCAGCCGGGCCCCTACGGCCAGCAGCCGCAGTACGGCGCCCCCCAGGGCCCCGGCGGTTACGTGCCCCACCCGCCGGCCCCCAAGAAGTCCAAGGCCGGCTGGATCATCGGCGCGGTCGCGGTGGTCGCGGCGATCGGCGTGGGCGCGTACTTCCTGCTCGGCGGCGGCGGTTCGTCCGTCGCGGACGACGGCCCGCACAAGCTGATCACGCCGGAGACGGTCCTCGGCGAGTACAAGAAGGTTCCCGACAAGGGCGGTTCCTCCTCCGGGGACGACTCGCTGGCGGAGGCCGAGAAGAACGGCGTCAAGAACGCCAAGAAGGTCAAGGCCTCCTACCAGGTGGAGAACAAGGCCAACCCGCTCGCCAGCAAGATGATCTCCTTCAGCGGTCTCTACGGCGAGATCGCCGACCCCGAGGAGGTCGTCGACGCCGTCTTCGCCAGCGCCAAGGCCGAGGCCGACAAGAGCGCCGGCAAGCCCGACGCCCCGCAGCTGGAGGGCAGCCCGCAGGCGTACGAGCCGGACGGCCTCGACGGCGCGGTCCTCAAGTGCCAGCAGGCCAAGGGCAAGGGCGACGCGTCCACCGGCATGCCCACGTTCACCGTCACGATGTGCGTGTGGGCCGACCACAGCACCGTGGGCTTCGTGGTCCCGGTCGACATGTCCGCCATGATGACCGGCAAGGGCGCCACCGGCGAGGAGGCCGCCGGCATCACGGCCAAGCTCCGCAAGGAGGTCCGCGTCAAGTCCTGACCGGCTGACCGGACATGAGTGAGGGGGTCCCGCCCGAAGGCGGGACCCCCTCACTCATGTGCGACCGGTGTCAGGCCGACTTTTCGTGCCTGCCGTCGTTCTTCACGATCCGCGGGACCAGCGTCGGGTTGACGTTGTTGCGGACGACGTCGGCCGTGATGACGACACGGGCGACGTCCTTGCGGGACGGGACCTCGTACATCACCGACTGGAGGACTTCCTCCATGATGGCGCGCAGGCCGCGCGCGCCGGTGCCGCGGAGGATCGCCTGGTCGGCGATGGCCTCCAGGGCGGGGCGGTCGAAGTCCAGCTCCACGCCGTCGAGTTCGAAGAGGCGCTGGTACTGCTTGACCAGCGCGTTGCGCGGCTCGACGAGGATCTGGAGGAGCGCCTCGCGGTCCAGGTTGTGGACCGAGGTGAGGACGGGCAGGCGGCCGATGAACTCCGGGATCATCCCGAACTTCACCAGGTCCTCCGGCATGACCTCCTGGAACTGGTCGCTCGCCTCGATCTCGCGCTTGGAGCGGATGGTCGCCCCGAAGCCGATGCCCTTGGCGCCCGCCCGCGACTCGATGATCTTCTCCAGGCCGGCGAAGGCGCCGCCCACGATGAAGAGCACGTTCGTCGTGTCGATCTGGATGAACTCCTGGTGCGGGTGCTTCCGCCCGCCCTGCGGCGGCACGGAGGCGGTGGTGCCCTCCAGGATCTTCAGCAGGGCCTGCTGCACGCCCTCGCCGGAGACGTCGCGCGTGATCGACGGGTTTTCGCTCTTACGGGCGACCTTGTCGATCTCGTCGATGTAGATGATCCCGGTCTCGGCCTTCTTGACGTCGTAGTCGGCCGCCTGGATCAGCTTGAGCAGGATGTTCTCGACGTCCTCGCCGACGTAGCCGGCCTCCGTCAGCGCCGTCGCGTCGGCGATGGCGAACGGGACGTTGAGCATGCGGGCCAGGGTCTGCGCGAGCAGCGTCTTCCCGGAGCCCGTGGGGCCGAGCAGCAGAATGTTGGACTTGGCCAGTTCGATGGCGTCGTCCCGGCCCTGCGCGCCGCCGTTCTCGCCGGCCTGGACGCGCTTGTAGTGGTTGTACACCGCGACCGAGAGGGCCTTCTTCGCGGGCTCCTGCCCGACGACGTACCCCTCGAGGAACTCGTAGATCTCGCGGGGCTTGGGAAGTTCCTCCCAGCGCACCTCGCTCGTCTCCGCGAGTTCTTCCTCGATGATCTCGTTGCAGAGGTCGATGCACTCGTCGCAGATGTACACACCGGGTCCCGCGATGAGCTTCTTCACCTGCTTCTGGCTCTTTCCGCAGAACGAGCACTTGAGCAGATCGCCGCCATCACCGATGCGTGCCACGAGGTGCTTCCCCTTCGCCTGGGAGCGCTTGGTTCAGCGGCTCCTGGTGCCTCATATTCGACGGTACCTTGCCGGGCCCCTGGTTCGGGCCCCCCTTGGCACGGTTCACATGGTCGCGATTCGGCCACGCGGACCGTGCCAGGGGAAGGTCGGGCGTCAGTGTGCCGCGGCGGCCGTGCTCTTGCGGGTCGAGACGATCTGGTCGACCAGGCCGTACGCGAGGGCGTCCTCGGCCGTGAGGATCTTGTCGCGCTCGATGTCGTCGCGGATCTTCTCGATCGGCGTCGAGGAGTGCTTGGCCAGCATCTCCTCCAGCTGGCTGCGCATGCGCAGGATCTCGTTGGCCGCGATCTCCAGGTCGGAGAGCTGCTCGCGGCCGGTGCCGCCGGACGGCTGGTGGATCAGCACGCGGGCGTTCGGCAGGGCCATCCGCTTGCCGGGGGTACCGGCGGCGAGCAGCACGGCCGCGGCGGAGGCCGCCTGGCCCATGCAGACCGTCTGGATGTCCGGCTTCACGAACTGCATGGTGTCGTAGATCGCCGTCAGCGCGGTGAAGGAGCCACCGGGGCTGTTGATGTAGATCGAGATGTCGCGGTCCGGGTCCATCGACTCCAGGCACAGCAGCTGCGCCATGACGTCGTTGGCGGAGGCGTCGTCGATCTGCACGCCGAGGAAGATCACGCGCTCCTCGAAGAGCTTCGCGTACGGGTCGTACTCGCGGATGCCCTGCGAGGTGCGCTCCACGAAGCGCGGCACGACGTAGCGGTTGTCCATCGGCGCGCCGGTGTAGAGGCCGCTCGCGGAGAGGTTGTTAAGCATCGGGGTGTTCACCGTCCTGGTGGCGTTCGGCGGGGGGAGGGGGCTCTTCGGCGGCCGGCGCTCAGGCGCCCGTGCCGCCGCCGCCCGGAACACCCGCGGCGTGCGTGATGATGTCGTCGATGAGGCCGTAGTCCTTGGCCTCCTCCGCGGTGAACCAGCGGTCGCGGTCGCCGTCGCGGATGATCGTCTCGACGGTCTGGCCGGAGTGCTGCGCGGTGATCTCGGCCATGCGCTTCTTCGTGCGAAGGAGGTACTCGGCCTGGATCTTGATGTCGGAGGCCGTACCGCCGATGCCGGCGGAGCCCTGGTGCATCAGGATGTCGGTGTTCGGCAGCGCGAAGCGCTTGCCGGGGGCGCCGGCGGTGAGCAGGAACTGGCCCATGGAGGCCGCCATGCCCATACCGATGGTGACGACGTCGTTCGGGATGAACTGCATGGTGTCGTAGACGGCCATGCCGGCCGTCACCGAGCCGCCGGGGCTGTTGATGTACAGGAAGATGTCCTTCTCCGGCTCGGCGGCCAGGAGGAGCATCTGGGCGGTGATCTTGTTGGCGATCTCGTCGTCGACCTGCTGGCCGAGGAAGATGATGCGCTCGCCGAGGAGCCGGTTGTAGACATGGTCGCCGAGGCCGCCACCGATGGACGGCTCACCCGCGGCGTAAGGCTTCAGATTCGTCACGTATCCACCTGCTCGTCTCCGACGGCCCAGGCCGTCTCAGCGTCTCGTTCAGAGGGCACTGCCCTCGTATTCATGGACCCTAACGCGCAGGTAGGACAACGCCATCCCGGTTCCCGAACTGTTCGCTGGGAGCGCAAGGTAGTTGGGGACGTGTAAGGGGTCCTGGTACGTCCACGGGCCCGGACGCACAGCAGTGCGTACGGGCCCGTGGGACGGGGTTCCGCGCCGGGGCGCGGAGCCTCTTACTTGTCCTCGGAGACCTCGGTCTCGCCGGTGACGGCCTCGACGGCCTCGGCGGCGGTCTCGACCTCGTCCTCGTCGTCGGAGAGGTCGACGACCTCACCGTTGGTGTCGACGACCTTGGCGGCCTCGACGACGACCGCGAGGGCCTTGCCGCGAGCGACCTCGCCGACGAGCATCGGCACCTGGCCGCCCTGGGCCACGGCCTGGGCGAACTGGTCGGGGCTCATGCCGGAGGAGGCGGCACGGCGGAACAGGTGCTCGGTGAGCTCCTCGCGGGAGACGTCGAGCTTCTCCTTGTTGACGAGCTCATCGAGGATGAACTGCGTCTTGATGCCCTTCTCGGCCTGCTCCTTGGTCTCGGCCAGGAACTCTTCCTCGGTCTTGCCCTGGATCTCCAGGTACTTCGCGAGGTCGAGGCCCATCTGGCCGAGCTGGTGGTGCTCCAGGTTGTGCTTGCGGGTGTTGATCTCGTCCTCGAGAAGCTTCTCGGGCATCGGGACCTCGACCAGCTTGAGGAGCTCGTCGAGGACGCGCTCCTGGGCCTGGGTGGCCTGGTCGAACTGCTTCATGTTCTCGAGGCGCTTGCGGCTGTCGGCCTTGAGCTCGTCGAGGGTGTCGAACTCCGACGCCATCTGCGCGAACTCGTCGTCCAGCTCGGGGAGCTCACGGGCGGCGACGGTGGTGACCTTGACGGTGACCTCCGCGTCCTTGCCCTCGGCGGAGCCGCCCTTCAGCTGCGAGGTGAAGGTGGCCTCGCCACCGGCCTCCAGGCCCTTGACGGCCTCGTCGATGCCGTCGAGCAGCTCGCCGGAACCGATGGTGTACGAGACGTCGCTCGCGACACCGTCGGGCAGCACCTCGCCGTCGACCTTGGCCTCGAGGTCGATGGTGACAACGTCGCCGTCCTGGGCGGCGCGCTCGACCGGGGAGGTCGAGGCGAAGCGCTCGCGGAGCTGCTCCACGGACTTCTCGACGTCCTCGTCGGTGACCTCGACCGCGTCGACGGTGACCTCGATGCCGGAGTAGTCCGGGATCTCGATCGTCGGGCGGATGTCGACCTCGGCGGTGAAGGCCAGCAGCTCGCCGTCCTTCAGCTCGGTGATGTCGACCTCGGGCTGGCCCAGCGGGTTGACCTCGGCCTCGTTGACGGCCTCGGTGTAGAACTTCGGGAGCGCGTCGTTGACGGCCTCCTCCAGCACGGCGCCGCGGCCGAACCGCTGGTCGATCACGCGAGCCGGGATCTTGCCCTTGCGGAAGCCCTTGACCGTGACCTGCTGGTTGATCTTCTTGTACGCCGCGTCGAGGCTGTCCTTGAGCTCCTCGAAGGGCACCTCGACAGTGAGCCGAACCCGGGTCGGGTTCAGGGTCTCCACGGCGCTCTTCACGGTTCGGTCTCCTTGTGGCTGATTCCTGGATTCCACCGATACCGCGTGTGGCGGCTCCGGCGGCTCGGCCCGGTCAGAAAGACACACGGGCACGCAGCTTGCATAGTAACCGCAAGCGGTATGACGCCCACAACGTGATCAAGAACGTGCGAGGTGGGCGCGTGATCGTCATGGTCGGGGTGGCGGGATTTGAACCCACGGCCTTCCGCTCCCAAAGCGGACGCGCTACCAAGCTGCGCCACACCCCGTCGGTGCGACACGTAGGGTACATGGACGAGGACTGTGCGGCGCCCCCCGTTTTCGGGGTGTGCGAAGAACGCCGTGGACCGGCTACCATGCTCCTCGTGCCGCGGTCCTCGTGACCTGCGGCGCGACGCTGTGCGGGTGTAGCTCAATGGTAGAGCACTAGTCTTCCAAACTAGCTACGCGGGTTCGATTCCCGTCACCCGCTCCAAACCGAGAAAACCCCAGGTCATCCTGGGGTTTTCTGCGTTACGGACATGATCCGCGCCCTGCGCGCGCGACGGGCCCCCGCCGACCTCGGCGGGGGCCCGTCGTCGCTCGTTCCGGTGTCGTCGTCAGAACTTGATGGAGGCGACCGTCTGCGTTATCGAGTCCAGGAAGCGCTGGATGTCGTCGGCCATGCCGGTGGAGGCGAGGAAGAAGCCGAAAAGGACGGCGACGACGGCCGGACCGCCCTTGAGGTTCCCCCCGCGGATCAGCACCACCAGGATGATTGCCAAGAGCAACACCACAGACAGTGAAATGGCCACAACTGATCACACCCTCGGTCGGTCCCACGTTGCCCACCAGGGAGCCCGTGTCCCGGAACACCCCCCGCTGCCTCCATCGTGCCACCAACCCCCCTGCCCTCGCTGCCGGGTGACGAATCGTCGTGGAGAAGATCACTTCGCCCGGGGAGGGCGGCGCGTCAGACCGGGCGGGAGATGAGGAGGAGGGCGCGGTCGTCGTTGACGTCCTTGGCGACGGCCTCGATGAGGTGCCAGGCGACGCCCTCGAAGCCGTCGACGACGCAGCGGTCGGCCTCGCCGGTGAGGCGGTCGATGCCCTCGGCGATGTCCCGGTCGGCGGCCTCGACGAGGCCGTCGGTGAAGAGCATGAGGACGTCGCCGGGGCGCAGCGAGCCCTTGACCGGGTGGAACTCGGCACCGTCGTAGACGCCGAGGAGCGGGCCCTCGGCGTCCTTCTCCTCCCAGCGGCCGCTGCCCGCGTGGAGTTGGAGGGCGGGCAGGTGGCCGGCCGAGTAGAGCTCGTAGTCGCCGGACTCCAGGTCGAGGACGAGGTGGATCGAGGTGGCGAAGCCCTCGTCCCAGTTCTGGCGGAGCAGATAGCCGTTGGCCGCGGGGAGGAAGCCGTGCGGCGGGAGCGAGCCGAGGAGGCCGCCGAAGGCGCCGGAGAGCAGCAGGGAGCGGGAGGCTGCGTCCATGCCCTTGCCGGAGACGTCGGTGAGGACGACCTCCAGGGTCCGGCCGCCGTGGGTGCGGGCGGCGACGACGAAGTCGCCGGAGAAGGACTGGCCGCCGGCCGGGCGGAGCGCCATCTCGCGGTGCCAGCCCTGCGGGAGGCGCGGCAGGGCGCTCTGCACCCGGATGCGCTCGCGCAGGTCGAAGAGCATGGTGCCGCCGCGCCGCCAGGGCACGCCGACCCGGGCCCGGAACTGGGCGATGAGCAGCCCGAAGAGGCCGCAGGCGGCGACGACGAGGACGGTGCCGGGGGTGACCCGGGCGGGGCCCTGGGTGTACGGGCCGAGGACGACGGACTCGACGATCAGGGCGCCGGCCGCGGTCGCGTAGAGACCGAGCAGGCTGGCGGGGCGCAGCAGCAGTCCGCCGGCCACGATCGGCAGGGCGAGCGCGGCGGGCGCGCACCAGATCGGGTTGAGGATCGTCCCCCAGGCGATGGCCGGAATCATCAGCAGGAGTCCGGCGAAGGCGAGCCAGTCGGAGCCGTCGCCGCGGAAGTAGTCGACGGCGGACTTGCGCAGGGCGACGCGGGCCCGGCGGGCGCGCCTGCGCAGCCGGGCCGCGTACGCGTTCACTCCGGCGCGGTGTCCCATTGGCCTGGACCCTATCCACACGTCCTGTCATCGCGCAGGGGTACCCGGTGACAATGTGCGTGAAATCGGGTCGCCCCGGGCGTGCGCCGCTGATATCGATGGCATATGACGACTGAACTCCGGGTGCTCGACCCGAACGAATGGGACCGCTGGTTCGCGGTGCTGGACCTCGCGTTCGGGGGCATTCACGAGCCACCGGACGCGCGCGCCCTGTGGCGGGACCTGACGGAGTTCGAGCGGTCGCTCGGTGCCTGGGACGGGGACCTGTGCGTGGGGACCTCGGGGGCGTTCTCGTTCCGGCTCACGGTGCCGGGCGGAGCGCTCGTGCCGGCGGCGGGCGTGACGATGGTGAGCGTGGCGGGCACGCACCGGCGGCGCGGGATCCTGACCTCGATGATGCGGCGGCAGCTCGACGACGTACGGGCGGCGGGTGAGCCGGTGGCCGTGCTCACGGCCTCCGAGCCGGTGATCTACGGGCGGTTCGGCTACGGCGCCGCGACGTGGACCGAGCGCGCGACGGTCGACACGAACCGGGTGCGGCTCTCGCTGCCGGACGGCGTGGACGGGGTGACGCTGCGGCAGGCGGACCTGGCGGAGTCCTCGGCGGTCTGCGAGGAGGTGTACGCCCGGCTGGTGCCGTCGCGGCCCGGGATGCTGGCCCGGCGGCCCGGCTGGGAGCGGCTGCCGCTGCTCGACCCCGAGTCGGAGCGCGAGGGCGCCTCGCCGCGGCTGTGCGTGCTGGCGGAGCGGGGCGGCGAGGTCGTGGGCTTCACCCACTACGCGATCAGGCCGAACTGGTCGTTCGCGGGGGCGGACGGTTCCGTGGTGGTGGAGCAGGTGCTCGCGCTCGACCCGGCCGCGGAGGCCGCGCTGTGGCGGTTCCTGTGCTCGGTGGACCTGACGTCGACGGTGCGGATCCAGAGCAGTCCGGTGGACGGCGCCTGGCGGCACCTGGTGTCGGACGTGCGGCGGTGCGAGCCGAAGGCGCGGGAGGCGCTGTTCCTCCGGCTCGTGGACGTGGGCGCGGCGCTGGAGGCGCGGACGTACCAGGCGCCGGTGGACGTGGTGTTCGAGGTCGAGGACGCGTTCTGCCCGTGGAACGAGGGACGTTGGCGGGTGACGGGGGACGTCAAGGGGGCGGTGTGCGCGCGGACGTCGGATCCCGCGGATCTGGCGCTGTCCGTGCGGGAGTTGGGGGCGGCGTACCTGGGTGGGACGTCGCTGGTCTCGCTGGCCGCGGCCGGGCGGGTGCGGGAGCTTCGGGAGGGGGCGCTGGTCGAGGCGTCGGTGGCGTTCGGGTCGCCGGTCGCGCCGTGGCTGCCGCACGGGTTCTGACCTGGTCCGGGGACGGGCGGGACGGGGACGGGCGGGACGGGGACGGGAGACGCCCTGTGGGGGTCGTGCCCACCCGTTCCGCCCTGCGGAACGATCGCCCGCGACGGGGCGGACGCGACTGGGGCCTGTCCGGCCCTGATCCGCCGGACAGACCCTAGGCCGACTGGCAGGTGGGGCACCAGAAGAGGTTGCGGGCGGCGAGGTCGGCGGTGCGGATCTCGCCCTCGCAGATGTGGCACGGCTGGTTCGCGCGGCGGTAGACGTAGACCTCGCCGCCGTGGTCGTCGACGCGGGGCGGGCGGCCCATGGCCTCGGGGGTGTGCTCGGGGCGGACGGTGTCGATGCGGTTGAGGCGGACGCCTTCGCGCATCAGCGCGGCGAGGTCGGTCCAGATCGCGTCCCACTCCCCCGGCGTGAGGTCCTTGCCGGCGCGGTAGGGGTCGATGCCGTGCCGGAAGAGGACTTCGGCGCGGTAGACGTTGCCGACGCCGGCGATGACCTTCTGGTCCATGAGGAGGGCGGCGACGGTGGTGCGGGACTTCGAGACGCGGTGCCAGGCCCGGCCGGGGTCGTCGCCGTCGCGGAGCGGGTCGGGGCCGAGGCGGTCGTGTATCGCCTGCTTCTCGGCGTCCGTGATGTACGCGCAGGTGGTGGGGCCGCGCAGGTCGACGTACGCGTCGGGGGTGGCGAGCCGCAGCCGGACGGTGTCGGTGGGCGGCGGGGCGGGGGCGTCGCCGAAGTTCACCTTGCCGAAGAGGCCGAGGTGGATGTGGACCCAGCCCATGCCCTCGAAGCCGAGGAAGAGGTGCTTGCCGTGGGCCTCGGTGGTCTCCAGGACGGTGCCGTCGAGCAGGGCCGCCGAGTCGGCGAACTTGCCCTGCGGACTGGAGACGCGCACGGGCCGGCCGCCGAACCGCTCGCGGTGGTCGGCGGCCAGCCGGTGGATGGTGTGCCCCTCGGGCATCAGGCGGTCGGCTCCTGCGGGTGGTGCGCCGGGATCGGGGGGAGCTCGCCGGTGTTCTCGTACGCGGTGAGCATGTCGATGCGGCGGGTGTGACGCTCGTCACCGGAGTACGGGGTGTTCAGGAAGATCTCGACGAACTTGGTCGCCTCTTCCTGGGTGTGCATCCGGCCGCCGACGGAGATCACGTTGGCGTTGTTGTGCTCGCGGCCGAGGGCGGCGGTCTGCTCGCTCCAGGCGAGGGCGGCGCGGACCCCCTTCACCTTGTTCGCGGCGATCTGCTCGCCGTTGCCCGAGCCGCCGATGACGACGCCCAGGCTGTCCGGGTCCGCGGCCGTCTTCTCGGCGGCACGCAGGCAGAACGGCGGATAGTCGTCGAGGGCGTCGTAGATGTGGGGACCGCAGTCGACGGCCTCGTGACCGTGTGCGGTGAGCCACTCGACGAGGTGGTTCTTGAGTTCAAATCCGGCGTGGTCGGAACCGATGTAGACGCGCATGAAACCGAGTGTGGCACGCCAGGACCCGGGTAGCAGGCAGCGGGGTCGGGACCTTCACCCGGCCTGGTACGGACCTTCGACCCTCGCGAGGTCGCCCGTACAACAATCCGGAATGAGGGCTTCCGATCACCCCTGTTCACAGGGTTCAATGCTCAGGCTCGCGACCCGAGCGCCCCCCACACACGAGGAAGCGTTGATGAACACGCAACCGACCCTGACGAAGGACGGCCAGGAGACCGGCACCACCGGGACCGCGCCCTCCTCCGACGGCCTCAAGGCCGGACTCAAGAACCGTCACCTGTCGATGATCGCCATCGGCGGTGTGATCGGCGCCGGCCTCTTCGTCGGCTCCGGCTCCGGCATCGCCGCGGCGGGTCCCGCGATCCTGCTCTCCTACGCACTCGTCGGCGCCATGGTCGTCTTCGTGATGCGGATGCTCGGCGAGATGGCCGCCGCCCGGCCGTCCTCCGGCTCCTTCTCCGCCTACGCGGACCGCGCCCTCGGCCGCTGGGCCGGCTTCAGCATCGGCTGGCTGTACTGGTTCTTCTGGGTCGTCGTCCTCGCCGTCGAGGCCACCGCGGGCGCCAAGATCCTGGAGAGCTGGGTCCCCGCCGTACCGCAGTGGGGCTGGGCGCTCATCGTGATGGTGGTGCTCACCATCACCAACCTCGGCTCGGTCGCCTCGTACGGCGAGTTCGAGTTCTGGTTCGCCGGGATCAAGGTCGTCGCCATCGGCGCCTTCGTCGTCATCGGCATGCTGGCCGTCTTCGGCGTGCTCCCCGGCTCGGACAACCCGGGCGCGGGCTTCGCGCACCTCACCGACAGCGGGGGCTTCTTCCCGATGGGCGCCGGGGCGATCCTCACCGGTGTGCTGATGGTCGTCTTCTCCTTCATGGGCAGCGAGATCGTCACCCTGGCCGCCGGTGAGTCCGAGGACCCGCAGAAGGCGGTCACCAAGGCCACCAACAGCGTGATCTGGCGGATCGGCGTCTTCTACCTGGGCTCGATCTTCATCGTCCTGACCCTGCTGCCGTGGAACGACAAGTCGATCGTCGAGAAGGGCTCGTACGTCGCCGCCCTCGACTCCATCGGCATCGCGAACGCCGGCCAGATCATGAACGTGATCGTCCTCACGGCCGTCCTGTCCTGCCTGAACTCGGGCCTCTACACGGCCTCGCGCATGGCCTTCTCGCTCGGGCAGCGCGGCGACGCGCCGAAGGCCTTCGCCAAGGTCAACAAGCGGGGCGTGCCCACGGCGGCGATCCTCGGCTCGGTCGTCTTCGGCTTCGTCGCGGTCTTCTTCAACTACAAGTGGCCGGACACCGTCTTCGCCTTCCTGCTGAACTCCTCCGGCGCGGTCGCGCTCTTCGTCTGGCTGGTCATCTGCGTGACCCAGCTGAAGATGCGCGGCATCATCCAGCGCGAGACGCCGGAGAAGCTCGTCGTGAAGATGTGGCTCTTCCCGTACCTGACCTGGGCGACGATCGGCATGATCGTCTTCGTCCTCGGCTACATGCTCTACGACGGCGGCAGCGCCCGCGAGCAGGTCGTCCTCTCGCTGCTGGTGGCCGCGCTGGTGATCGCCGTGGCGCTGGTCCGGCAGAAGTTCGGGAAGCTCTCCGCCCAGCCGGAGACAGAGCTCGAGCAGCTGTGACCCGATAGCCCTCCTCGCGTGTCCGCGGGGCTCAGCCCTTGCGGCCGACCAGCTTCCAGGCGGCCGGCAGGGCGCCCATCGCGAGGGCGGCCTTGAGGGCGTCGCCGATGAGGAACGGGGTGAGGCCGGCGGCGACGGCCTGGCCGAGGGTCATGCCGGTGGCGAGGGCCAGGTAGGGGACGCCGACGGCGTAGATGATCGCCGAGCCGAGGACCATGGCGCCGGCGGTGCGGAGCACCGAGCGGTCGGCGCCACGGCGGGCGAGGGCTCCGACGACGGTCGAGGCGAGGAGCATGCCGAGGATGTAGCCGAAGGAGGGCATGCCGTAGCCGGAGGTGGCCTGCGCGAACCACGGCACTCCCGCCATGCCGGCCACCGCGTACAGCGCGAGGGCGAGGAAGCCGCGTCGGGCGCCGAGCGCGGTGCCGACGAGCAGCGCGGCGAAGGTCTGGCCGGAGACCGGGACCGGGGAGCCGGGGACCGGGACGGAGATCTGCGCGGCGAGACCGGTGAGGGCGGCGCCACCGACGACCAGGGCGATGTCGCGGGCACGGCTCGCCGGGATCAGGTCGGCGAGGACGGTGCCCGCACGGAGGGTGCGGGCGGGGGCGGCGGCGGTGCTCATCGGTACTCCGCGAGGGTGAGGGTGGGAGGGACAGGTTGACGGTATGCCAGGAGTGAACGCCCGATCACCGTCAGCCGCCCACAAAGGGGCGGTCGAGCACTTCGTGGAGATCGAACAAACCGCGCCGATCATGCGTCGCGCCACGTGACGCTCGTCACTGGGAACTCGTGCACGGAGGTCCCTTTTGCGCCAAGGGGTGTCCACTGGAGAGACTGTTGGGTCTCCATAAACCGTCAGAGAGCACGAGCCCCCCACATGCACGACTCCCTCGCCCCCGAACCGGAGCCCCTCTCCCACGGCCTGAAACAGCGTCACCTGACGATGCTGGGGCTCGGCGGAGTGATCGGCGCGGGACTCTTCGTCGGCTCGGGAGCGGGCATCGCCGTCGCCGGACCCGGCATCGTCGTCTCGTACCTGATCGCCGGCGCGCTGGCGATGCTGGTCATGCGGATGCTGGGCGAGATGTCGTCGGCGATGCCCGCGTCGGGGGCCTTCTCGGTCCACGCGGAGCGGGCACTGGGCCGGTGGGCCGGCTTCTCGGTGGGCTGGCTGTACTGGTTCCTGCTCGTGGTGGTCCTCGCCGTGGAGGCGACGGGCGCGGCGCGGATCGCGAACGGCTGGGCGCCGGGGGTTCCGCAGTGGGGCTGGGTGCTGGTCTTCATGGTCGTGTTCACCGTCGCCAACCTGGCGGCGGTGAAGAACTTCGGCGAGTTCGAGTTCTGGTTCGCCGCGCTGAAGGTCGGAGCGATCGTCCTCTTCCTCGTCCTGGGCGTGCTCGCGATCGTGGGGTGGCTGCCCGACACGGACCCGGTGGGGATGACCAATCTGACCGGGCAGGGCGGGTTCCTGCCGAACGGCTGGTCCGGCGTGGTCTCCGGGGTCCTCGCGGTCGTCTTCGCGTTCGGCGGCCTGGAGGTCGTCACGATCGCGGCGGCCGAGTCGGACGACCCCGCGCGGAACGTGGCGCGGGCGGTGCGCAGCGCCGTGTGGCGGATCCTCCTCTTCTACGTGGGGTCGATGCTGGTGATCGTGACCCTGCTGCCGTGGACGTCGATGAAGCCCGGCGAGTCGCCGTACGTGGCGGTCCTGGACGCGATCGGCGTGCCGGGGGCGGGCCAGATCATGAACGTGGTGGTGTTCGTGGCGCTGCTCTCGGCGCTCAACGCGAACCTCTACGGGTCGTCCCGGATGGTGTTCTCGCTCGCGGAGCGCGGGGAGGCGCCGAGGGGGCTGCTCAAGGTCTCGGGCGACGGGTCGGCGGGCGGCGGGGTGCCGCGCCGGGCGGTGCTCGCCTCGGTGGCCTTCGGCTTCGTCTCCGTACTGCTGAATCTGAAGTGGCCGGATTCCGTCTTCCTCTACATGCTCAACGCGGTCGGCGCGGTGCTGCTCTTCGTCTGGGCGCTGATCGCGGTCTCGCAGCTGCGGCTGCGGCGCCGGATCGAGCGGGAGGCGCCGGAGACGCTGACGCTGCGGATGTGGGGCTTCCCCTGGCTGACGTGGGTGGCGCTGGCCGCGATGGCGGCGGTGCTCGTCCTGATGCTGTGCGACGACGGGGCGCGGCCGCAGGTGCTGTGGTCGGCTGCGGCGACGGCCGTGGTGCTGGGGGTGGCCTGGGTGCGGGAGATGCGTACGAAACGGCCATGATTCTTCACTTTGTGTGAGGATCGTGACCGTATAGCGGACGCGTGTTCCCTCTGAGCGGTGCACCCACCCAGACTGTGGGCTCCTCCCCGTCTCAGCTAGTGAACAGGGTTCGCTCATGTCCCGGACCACCGCGCCCGCGCCGGCCGACCGCAAGGACGGCGCGACCGCACCCGCCGAGGGTCTCTCGCACGGCCTCAAGCAGCGCCACCTCTCGATGATCGCCCTCGGCGGCGTCATCGGTGCCGGCCTCTTCGTCGGCTCCGGCGCCGGCATCGCCGCCGCCGGTCCGTCGATCGTGATCGCCTACGCCCTGTCCGGCATCCTCGTGATGCTCGTGATGCGGATGCTCGGCGAGATGTCGGCGGCGAACCCGGCCTCCGGCTCCTTCTCCGTCCACGCCGAGCGGGCCTTCGGCTCCTGGGCGGGCTTCACCTCGGGCTGGGCCTTCTGGTTCCTGCTCTGCGTCGCCGTCGGCCTGGAGGGCATCGGCGCGGCGAAGATCATGACCGGCTGGTTCCCGGGCAGCCCCGAGTGGGCCTGGGTCGCGCTGTTCATGGTGGTCTTCACCGTCACCAACCTGGCGGCGGTGAAGAACTTCGGCGAGTTCGAGTTCTGGTTCGCCGCGCTGAAGGTCGGCGCGATCGTCCTCTTCCTCGGCATCGGCGTGCTCGCGATCGTCGGCGTCCTGCCCGGCACGGACGCTCCGGGCACCGCGAACCTGACCGGCGACGGCGGGTTCTTCCCGAACGGCTCCGAGGGCCTGATCGTGGGTCTGCTGGCCTCGGTCTTCGCCTACGGCGGCCTGGAGACGGTCACCATCGCGGCGGCCGAGTCGGAGCACCCGGTGCAGGGCGTCGCCAAGGCCGTCCGCACGGCGATGTGGCGGATCGCCCTCTTCTACATCGGCTCGATGGCGGTCATCGTGACCCTCGTCCCGTGGGACGACAAGGCGGTCGTGGAGAAGGGCCCGTACGTCGCCACCCTCGACCACCTGGGCATCTCGGGCGCCGGCGAGATCATGAACGTCGTCGTGCTGGTCGCCCTGCTGTCGGCGATGAACGCCAACATCTACGGCGCCTCCCGCATGGCCGGCTCGCTCGTCGCGCGCGGCCAGGGCCCGAAGGCGCTCGGCCGCCTCTTCGGCGGCGTCCCCCGCCCGGCCGTGCTGGTCTCCTCGGTCTTCGGCTTCGGCTGCGTGCTGCTGAGCTACTGGCGGCCGGCCGACATCTTCGTCTGGCTGCTCAACACGATCGGCGCGATCATCCTGGTCGTCTGGTTCTTCATCGCCGCCTCGCAGCTGGTGCTGCGCCGCCGCACCGAGCGGGAGGCGCCGGAGAAGCTGGTCGTGCGCATGTGGGCGTTCCCGGTCCTGACCTGGGTGGCGCTGGCCGGCATGGCGGCGATCTTCGTCCTGATGGCCCGCGAGGAAGGCACCCGCGTCCAGCTGTACTGGACGGGCGGGCTGACCCTGCTGCTCGCCGTCGTCGGCTTCGTGCGGCAGAGGGCGGCGGGCCGGGCCTCCTGACCCCTCCCCCCTTGCCCGTACGCGACCCCCGGACCGCCCGTCGGTCCGGGGGTCCTTTCATGCCCCGATAGATCAACTACTGCTAGCCTGCACTTGCACATAGGTTGCAACAAGCAGGAGCAGTCGAAGGGGCCGGGCAATGGCGATCTACACACTTCCGGAGCTGCCGTACGACTACGCGGCGCTGGAGCCGGTGATCAATCCGCAGATCATCGAGCTGCACCACGACAAGCACCACGCCGCTTACGTCAAGGGCGCGAACGACACCCTGGAGCAGCTGGAGGAGGCGCGCGACAAGGACCAGTGGGGCGCGATCAACGGCCTGGAGAAGAACCTCGCGTTCCACCTCTCCGGCCACATCCTGCACTCCATCTACTGGAACAACATGGACAGCCCGAAGAACGGGGGCGGGGGCGAGCCGCTGGCCGCCGACGGCGTCGGTGACCTCGCGGACGCCATCACCGAGTCCTTCGGCTCCTTCGCCAAGTTCAAGGCCCAGCTCACCAAGGCCTCCGCGACCACCCAGGGCTCCGGCTGGGGCGTCCTCGCGTACGAGCCGATCAGCGGCCGGCTCATCGTCGAGCAGGTCTACGACCACCAGGGCAACGTCGGCCAGGGCTCGGTCCCGGTCCTCGTCTTCGACGCCTGGGAGCACGCCTTCTACCTGCAGTACAAGAACCAGAAGGTCGACTTCATCGAGGCCATGTGGCAGGTCGTCAACTGGCAGGACGTGAGCAGGCGCTACCACGCCGCCAAGGCCTCCGTACCGCTGATCTCCTTCTGACCCGCGCTCCTGCTCGTGATCGTCTTCTCAACCTTCACCGGGCAGGCGGATGAAAGAAGAACCCCCGCGATGACAGGAATCGCGGGGGTTCTTCCGTACCGGGGGCGGACCGGGGACTACTCGAAGCTGGGCGCCGCCGTACGGGTGCGCTTGATCTCGTAGAAGCCCGGCGTCGACGCCACCAGCAGGGTGCCGTCCCAGAGCCGGGCCGCCGCGTCGCCGCGCGGGGTCGGGGTGACGACGGGACCGAAGAAGGCGACCTCGTCGCCCGTCGGGCCCGGTACGGCGATGACGGGGGTGCCGACGTCCTGGCCGACCTTGCCGATGCCCTCCTGGTGGGAGGCGCGCAGCTCGGTGTCGTAGGTGTCCTTGTCGGCGTACTCCACCAGGTCCTCGGGCAGGCCGACGTCGGCCAGGGCGCCGGCGATCGCCTCGCGGGTCGGGCCCTCGCCGTTGTTGTGGAAGCGGGTGCCGAGCGCCGTGTAGAGCTTGCCGACGACCTCGTCGCCGTGCAGCTGCTGCGCCGCTATGACGACCCGGACCGGGCCCCAGGCCTTGGTCTCCAGCATCTCCCGGTACTCGGCCGGCACCTCGTCGAGCCGGTCCTCGTTGAGCACGGCCAGGCTCATGACCTTCCAGCGCACGTCGACCGGACGGACCTGCTCGACCTCCAGCATCCAGCGGGAGGTCATCCAGGCCCACGGGCACAGCGGGTCGAAGTAGAAGTCGGCGGTGGTCCTGCTCTCGGACATGTCACTCCTCTATACGGCCGTGGGAAGTAGGCGGTGCGCCGAAAGGAGGCAACGCCACGGTAACGCGGCCGCATTCCCGTGGCGCCCGGATTCCCGTGTCCCGGCGGACAGCCGCACATGGGAGGATTGCGGCTGTTTCGAACGCGCCACGAAGGAGTGACCGTGCCCGGTGAGAATCTGTCCCGCGACGAGGCCCAGGAGCGGGCCGAGCTGCTGTCCGTCGACGGGTACGAGGTCGTCCTCGACCTCCGCTCGGCCGTCGGCGACTCCGCCGAAGCGGTCCGCACCTTCCGTTCGGAGACGACGATCCGTTTCCGCCGCACCGGCACGGGCGACTCCACCTTCGTCGACCTGATCGCGCCCTCCGTGAACGCGATCACCCTGAACGGCCGCACGCTCGACCCGGCGGTCGTCTTCGACGGCTCGCGGATCGCGATCGACGGCCTCGCCGACGAGAACGTGCTCGTCGTGGACGCGCAGTGCGCCTACAGCCGCACCGGCGAGGGCATGCACCGCTTCGTCGACCCGGAGGACGGCGAGGTCTACCTCTACACGCAGTACGAGCCGTCCGACGCCCGCCGGGTGTACGCCGACTTCGAGCAGCCCGACCTCAAGGCGCCGTACCGCTTCGCGGTGACCGCCCCCGAGGGCTGGACGGTCTGGTCGAACGGCGCGGGGGAACGGGACGCCGACGGCGTGTGGCGGTTCGCCGAGACGGCGCCCATCTCGACGTACATCACCTGTGTCGTGGCGGGCCCGTACCACTACGTGACCGACAGCTACACGCGCGGCGACCTGGAGATCCCGCTCGGCGCGATGTGCCGCAAGTCGCTGGCGAAGCACTTCGACGCGGACGACGTCTTCCTCATCACCAAGCAGGGCTTCGACTTCTTCCACGACAACTTCGACTTCCCCTACCCCTTCGGGAAGTACGACCAGGCCTTCGTCCCCGAGTACAACCTCGGCGCGATGGAGAACCCGGGGATGGTGACCTTCCGCGAGGAGTACGTCTACCGGGGCCGGGTCACCCAGGCCCAGTACGAGAGCCGGGCCAACGTCATCCTGCACGAGATGGCGCACATGTGGTTCGGCGACCTGGTCACCATGGTGTGGTGGGACGACCTGTGGCTGAAGGAGTCGTTCGCCGACTTCATGGGCTCCTTCGTGAACGCCGAGGCCACCCGCTTCACCAACAGCTGGGTGACCTTCGCCAACAACCGCAAGGCCTGGGCGTACCGCGCCGACCAGCTGCCGTCCACGCACCCGATCACGGCCGACATCCGTGACCTGGAGGACGCCAAGCTCAACTTCGACGGCATCACGTACGCCAAGGGCGCGTCGGTCCTCAAGCAGCTCGTCGCCTACGCCGGCCGGGAGGCGTTCCTGGAGGGCGCGCGCCGCTACTTCAAGCGCCACGCCTACGGCAACACGCGGCTCGCCGACCTCCTCGCGATCCTGGAGGAGACCTCCGGGCGCGACATGAAGGCCTGGGCGAAGTCCTGGCTCCAGACCTCCGGCGTGAACACCCTGACGCCGGCCGTCACCTGCGACGCGGAGGGCCGGATCACCGAGCTCGCCGTCGTCCAGGAGGGCGGCGAGCCGCGTCCGCACCGGGCGGCGGTCGGCCTCTACCGGCTGTCCGACGGAGTGCTCGCCCGGTACGCGCGGGCCGAGGTCGACATCACCGGCGCGCGGACCGTCGTCTCCGAGCTCGCGGGCCAGGAGCGGCCCGACCTGGTGCTCGTCAACGACGACGATCTGACGTACTGCAAGATCCGCTTCGACGAGGTCTCCCTCGCCACCGTGCGCGCGCACCTCGGTTCCATCGCCGACCCGCTGGCCCGCGCCCTGTGCTGGTCCGCGCTGTGGAACCTGACCCGTGACGGGCTGATGCCCGCCCGGGACTTCGTCGCCGTCGCGCTCGCCTTCACGGGCAGCGAGACCGACATCGGCGTCCTCCAGATGGTGCACGCCTGGACGAGGTCCGCGGTCACCCACTACGCGGCGCACACGTGGCGCGAGGAGGGCGGGCGGCTGCTCGCCGACGGCGGGCTGCGCGAGCTGCGGCTCGCCCTGCCGGGCAGCGAGCACCAGCTGACCTGGGCGCGGTTCTTCGCGGCGACGTCCTCGTCGGAGGCCGACTTCCAGCTCCTGGAGGGGCTGCTCGACGGCACGGCGAAGATCGACGGCCTCGACGTCGACCAGGAGCTGCGCTGGGCGCTGCTCACCCCGCTGGTCGTGCACGGCCTCGCGGACGAGGAGCGGATCGACGAGGAACTGGCCCGCGACGACACGGCGACGGGCAAGCGCCACCAGGTCCGCCTCCTCGCCTCGCGGCCTTCGCCGGCGGTCAAGGCGCAGGCGTGGGCGCAGGTCGTCGAGTCGGACACCCTGTCGAACGCGCTGGTCGAAGCGACCATCACGGGCTTCGTCCAGGCCTCGCAGCGCGAGCTGATCGCCCCGTACGGCGAGAAGTACTTCGCCGCGATCGAGCAGCTGTGGGCCGACCGGTCGATCCAGATCGGCATGGACGTCGTCCGGGGCCTGTTCCCCGGCCTCCAGGACGACGAGACGACGCTGGCCGCGGCGGACGACTGGCTCTCCGCCCACGCGTCGGCCGCGCCGGCCCTGCGCCGCCTCGTCCTCGAGGGGCGCGACGACCTGGCGCGGGCGCTGCGGGCGCAGGAGTGCGATGGACGCGCGGCGGTCTAGGCAGTGACGCGGTGGGGGCGGCTCCGGTGAAGGTGCGCCGCCCCCATCGGCAGTCGAACGCGCGTACTTTAGGGCGAGCTTGTCCCTAAATGTCGACGAGCGTGTAACAGGGGTTAGGGGAGCCTTCGGGAGCGGAAGACCCCCGGCATGAACCACAACACCCCCATCACCCCCCGCCCCCTCCCCCTCTCCCCCCACACCGGACGGGCCCAACGCCTGGCGTCGGCCGACCAGTTGAGGGCGCAGGGGATGCCCGCCGCCGAGGTGGCCGCACGCTGCCGGCCGGGCGGCTGGCAGCAGCTGCTGCCCGGTGTGTTCCTGCTCCACCCGGGGCAGCCCACCAGCGAGGACCGCCTGAAGGCCGCGCTCCTCTACGCCCGCAGGACCGGCGCCGTACCCACCCTGAGGCCGGACGCGATGATCACCGGGCTCGCCGCCCTGACCCTGCACCGCTTCTCGTCCGCTCCCCCGCTCACCGCCCTGGACCGGATCGACGTGCTGGTGCCGCGCACCCGGCGGCTGCGGTCGACCGGCTGGGTGCGGGTGGTGCGCGCGCCCGAGGCCCCGGAGCCGGTCGAGCTCACGGGCGTCCCCGTCGCGCCGGTCGCCCGCTCCGTCGCCGACGCGGTGTCGGGCCTCTCGGACGCGGAGACGGTACGCCGGCTGCTCACCGAGGCCGTCCGCGGCGGACACTGCGAACCGGGCGCGGTGGTGAGGGAGTTGAACCGGGCCCGGCTGCTGACGCGGCCGCACGTGGTGGACGCGGTGGACACGCTGCTGGCCGAGGGGCGCTCGCTCTCCGAGCAGCGGCTGTACGACATGGTGCGGGAGTCCGGCCTGCCGGACCCGCTGTGGAACGTGGACCTGCGGCTGCCGGGCGGCCCCCACCTGGGCGGCGTGGACGCCTACTGGCCGGACCAGGCGGTCGCCGTCGAGCTGGACACCCGGGCGCCGCGGCAGGAGGACGACGCGCTCTGGTCGGAGTACACCCGCAAGCGCGAGCACCTGGAGCGGCTCGGCATCACGGTCCTCCACATCACCCCGCGCAAGCTGCGCGAGGCGATGGACCAGCAGGCCACCGTGGTCCGTACGGCCCTGATGGCCGCGCCGGACCGGCAGCCCTCCGCGTACGTCGTCGTCCTGCCGCGCTAGCGGGTGTCCGGTCGGTCAGGCCGGATCGGCGGGACACCCGCCGGCGGCTACTCCTTCGGCGCGGTGCCGCAGAACTCGGCCTCGACGACGGCCTCGGTGTCGCCCGTCCAGTCGGCGTTGAAGTTGCCGGCGAGGGAGTGCTCGCCGTCACGGGTCGCCTGGGCCAGCGAGGAGGAGCCGTGGATGCCGCCGCCGTGGCCCCAGACCTCCGTGCCGCAGCTGAGCCTCTGCTTCATGAGCCCCAGGCCGTACCCGAGGTTCGGGTACTCGGGGGAGATCGCGACGGTGTCGGTCATCTCCTTGAGGCCGTCCTTCGTGAGGAGCCGGCCCTTGAGCAGGGCGCGGTAGAAGGTCTGCAGGTCCTGGGAGTCGGAGATGATCTCGCCCGCCGCGCCCGCGATGCTGGGGTTGAGCGCGGAGACCTCGTGGACGGGGGCGTTCGGGTCCATGGAGAGCTTGGAGTACGCCGGGCTGCTGGGCCGCGGCATGGCCGTGCGGGTCCCGGGGACGGTGGTGGCGCGGAGCTTGAGCGGCTTGATGATGCGGTTCTCGACGGCCTTGCCGTAGGGGCGGCCGGTGACCTTCTCGATCACCATGCCGGCGAGGACGTAGTTGGTGTTGGAGTAGCTCCAGGCGGTGCCCGGCGCGAACTCGGGCTTGTGGGTCATGGCGACGGAGACGAGCTTCCCGGCGGGCCAGGTGTCGTAGCGGTGCTCCAGGAAGCCGGCGCCGAAGACGCGCTCCTGGAAGGCGGGGTCCTCGGTGTAGCTGTAGACGCCGCTGGTGTGGTTGAGCAACTGGCGCACGGTGATCTTCCGTCCGTCGTGGCCGTTGCCCCGGACGACTCCGGGCAGCCACTTCTCGACCGGGTCGTCCAGGTCGATACGACCCTCGGCCTGGAGCTGGAGGAGGACGGTGGCGGTGAAGGTCTTGGTGATGGAACCGACCCTGAAACGGTCGTTGCCCTTCCGCTCGCCGGCGGTTCCGGTCCATCGGTCGCGCCCGTCGCGGGCCTGGGCGACGGCGCCGGGCACGCCGTCGGCGACGGCGGCCTGGAGCGCCTGCCGGGTGGCCGCGTGGTCCTGCCGGTGCGCCGGTGCCGCGAGGGCGGGCGCGGCGAGGGCGGTGGCGGCGAGGCCCGCCACGAGGGTGGCGGCGACGACGGTGCGTACGGCTGACATGCGGGGCTCCCCTGATCGTGTGCTGCGTCGTGCTGTGGTCGGGGGAGGGGACCGCGGGTGGGTGCCGAAGGTTGACCGCACTCGTGACGGTTGGGCCGTTTTCAGCCTTGTGGGGAGGAGCCGGCCCTCCGGCGGAGGGGTCAGCCGTTCGCCGGGTCGGTGAGGGGGGAGCGGCCCAGGGGCGGCCGGTCGCGCCAGAGCTGGAGGCCTATGTCGACGAGTTCGACGCGGGGCAGGGAGGGCACGGAGTCGAGCGGGTGCCAGGCGGCGAGGTCGGTGGAGCCGCCCTCCTCGTTCCGCAGGGCGCCGCCGGTGATCCGCGCCTCGTAGACGATCCGCAGCCCCTGCCAGTCGCCGGGCCCGCCGAGCCGGCGGAGCCAGGAGCGCCGGATGGAGTCGATTCCGAGGAGGGCGGTGGGCTCGGTCAGGTAGCCGGTCTCCTCCTCGACCTCGCGGACGACGGTACGGACGGGGTCCTCGCCGTGGTCCATGCCGCCGCCCGGCAGGGTCCACCGCTTGACGCCGTCCTTCGCGACCCAGCGGGCCAGGAGGACCTCGTCGCCGCGGACGCACACGGCGTAGGCCGCCACCCTCAACTCCTGCTGCATGGACAGAGGTTAGAACCAGTACCGGGGATACGTCCGCCCCGTGGCACGGCCCGCCCCGAGCCCGACGGCGACCAGGAGGAGGGAGGCGAGCGCGAGAAGGCCGAGAAACGACCAGAAGGGCGGGGCCTGGAGGGCGACGATGACGGCCGTGGCCGCCGCGGGCGAGTGCGGGGTCCTGGCGGCCATCATCACGCCGAGGGCCAGGCCGCCCGCGACGGCGGCGCCCCACAGGCCGGGTCCCGCCACGGCGAGCACCGCGAAGCCGGTGAGGGCCGAGAGGAGCTGGCCGCCCACCACCGAACGCGGCTGGGACAGCGGCAGGTCGGGCGCGCCCGCCACCAGGGCCATGCTCGCCGCCAACGGCGGGATCAGCAGCGGCTCGCGGAGGAGGGCGCCGACGGCGACCAGGAGGAGGAGGGCGGTGACGGCGGCGGCCGTGGAGGCGAGGACGACCCCGGGGCGGGGGCGGGGAGGCGCGGTGGCGCGGGGCGGGGCGGTGGGTGCGGGGGCGGTGGTGGTGGTCGTGGCCACGGGGTCTCCAGGAGTGTCGGGTGTGCCGGGCTGCGAGGGCGGGCCCCGGGGCGCGGGGGCGGGCCCCAGGGGGCGGGGACGGGCCCCAGGGCGCGGGGACGGGCCCGGGGCGCGGGGGCGCGTTTCGGTTCGCGCCCACCCGTTCCGCCCTGCGGAACGATCGCCCGCGACGAGGGCGGTCAGGGCTCCGTCGGGTTGGCCGGGGAGTACTCCGGGGCCGACCAGCGCAGGGGGCTGGCGGACGGGGTCTCGGCCGTGCGGTCCACGCGGAAGCGGGTGACGCGGCCCTCGGGGCCGTACTCGGTGTGCGCGAGGCCGCTGAGCTGGAGGGTCGTCCCGGTCTCCCAGTCGAGGAAGAGGAGGCCGGCGCGGCCGTCCGACTCCAGGTTGCCCAGGGTCAGGAACATCGCGTTGCCCGGGTAGTCGCGCCAGCTGAGCTCGCGGGGCGCGTCGACCCGGACGAAGCCGGGCCTGCCGCCGCGGTGGCTCGTGTCGACGCCGTCGGGTGCGCTGGTGGCGACGAAGAAGGTGTCGGCGGCGCGGACGCGGCGCACCTGCTCGGCGGTGAGCGCGTCGCCGTGGCGCACCGCGGCCGCGTCCGGGCGGCGGGTGGGATCGGAGCCGTACAGGTCCCGTTTCTGCAGGTACTTCGGGCAGTTGGAGAAGACCTGCTCGGCCTCGATCGTGAAGCCGCGCGCGCTGGGCCGCGCGATGCCGTTGAGGCGCATGCGACGGCGGGTGCGGGGGTCGAGGGCGATCGTCCCGACGGGGGTGCCGTCGGCGGTGACGGCGGCCGCCAGCGGGTCGTGGGCGGGGACGCCGCCGGCGACGGAGACGGTGTGCGGGCCGGTGGCACGGGCGAAGCCGGGGGCGCCGGTGAGGAGGCTCGCCCAGACGCGGCCTTCGGCGTCGGCGGCGCCGATGGCGAGCATGGGCTGGGCTTCCAGGAAGGCGGCGGCGACGGGGCGGATGCCGGGGGTGATGGAGCGGCCCACGTGGTCCGCCAGGTCGCGGACGCCGACGCGCTCCTGCACGGCGAGCGAGCCGGGGTTGAACGGGTCCATGACGGGCCTCCCTGACGTGCGGGTTCGTAGTGGCGCGGGGCAGGTTCGTCGGTGCGCCCACCCGTTCCGACGCGGCGGAACGGGTGCCCACACCGCGGGTGGCTAGAAGAAGCCGCAGGTCGGGGCCGAGTCCGACGGGGCCGAGAGTTCTTCGGCGCCCTTCGGGACGGAGATCTCGAGGCGGGTGCCGTCGGGGTCGTGGAAGAAGATGCCGCCGGAGGCGGCGCCTTCTCGGTGGGCGACGAGGCCGTCGTAGGCGAAGGTGGCGCCGCGGGCGGTGAGGGCGGCTTCGGCGGCGCGGACGTGGTCGAGGGACTCGGCCTCGAAGGCGAGGTGGTGGAGGCCCGCGCGGCCGGGGGCGTAGGCGTCGTCGGCCTGCTGCCAGAGGGTGAGGACCAGGGTCCCGTCCTGGCCGAGGAAGGCGAAGCGACTGTCCTCCTCCTTGCCCTCGCCGAGGACGTCGAAGCCGAGGACGTCGCCGTAGAAGGCGAGGGAGCGGTCCAGGTCGGTGACGTTGACGCCGACGTGGTGGGTGGCGAGCTTGCCGATCGCGGACATGGGGGTCCCCTCTTCGATGTGGCCACCCCTGCGGGCTAACCTCTTAATTCGACTTTAGAGGTTAGATGCGAGCAGCGTCAACCGTTCACGTACTCTTGAGGGGTTAGCTCACCGAGGAGGGTGTCCGCCATGACCGTCGTCGACCCGCGGCCGCTCGTCGGCGAGCCGCTCTCCCTCGACCTGCTCAACACCCGCTGGAACCTGGAGGGGGTCCGGCAGGACCTGCTCGACGGGGTCGAGGGGCTCGCGGTCTGGCTCGCCACCAACCGCCTGGAGCGACGGTTCGCCGCGGACGCCACGACCCTGCGCCACACCCTCGCCGCCCGGGACGCCCTCGCCGGGCTCGTCGACCGCCCCGGCGACCCCGCCGCCACCGCACGGGTCGACGCGGTCCTCGACCACGGCCGCATCAGGGCCACGCTCACCGCCGCGGGCCCCGGCGAGGAGGCCGAGTTCGCGGACCCGTCCTGGGGGCCCGGCTGGGCCGCCGCGCGCGACTACCTCGACCTGCTGCGCACCGCTCCCGACCGGATCCGCGCGTGCGCCCACGAGGCGTGCATCCTGCACTTCTTCGACACCTCGCGGAACGGCACCCGCCGCTGGTGCTCGATGGCGATCTGCGGAAACCGGGCCAAGGCCTCCCGCCACTACGCCCGCACGAAGGAGGGCTGACCGCCGGGGACGGTGAACTCGCCCCGCTTGGAACGGGTTCGTCCGCTGTGGCGGATCCCGGGCGGTGGCGGGTTTGTGCCGTGACGGCATCACGACCCACGACAACTCTCCACAAACCCAGGTCATTTACGAAAGGCTGAGCGGTCATCCGGCACCGAATTCCGGACCCTCTCCTTTCACCAACAGGGATGTAGATGACCACCCCCGAAACTCGGAGCTCCATACCCGGACGCTCGACGACCGGGCACAGGCGCGCGGCACGCATCGCCGCCGCTGCCGGGCTCGTCGCCGCGCTCGTCGCGACCGGCGCCGCGCCCGTGCTCGCCGCCGACGCCCCGGACGCCACTCCCCCGGTCAAGGCCTCGGACCCCGCCGACAAGCTCGGCTCGATCGACGCCCAGCGCCTCACCGAGGCCGAGGTCAGCGGCGAGAAGAACGTCACCGTCCTCGTCGCCACCGCCCCCGGCGCCACCGAGCAGGTCGCCGGCCAGCTCGACGCCGTCCCCGGCGCCTCCGTCGGAAAGCAGCAGGACGCGCTCGGCTACGTGCGCGCCACCCTGCCGACCGCCAAGGCCGCGGCCGCGATCAAGGCCGCCACCCGGCTCTCCTCCGTCCAGTCGATCGACCTCCAGGCCGAGATCCCGCTGGACGACCCGACTCCGGACGCGGGCGCGGCGACGGGTGCCGTCGAGGGCACCACCGTCACCACGACCTACCCGGCCCCGAGCGCGAAGACCCCGGCGAAGAACCCGTACAACCCGTCGCACGAGACGGGCGCGGTCGAGTTCGTCGAGGACCACCCGAAGGCCGACGGCCGCGGCGTGACCATCGGCATCCTGGACTCCGGCGTCGACCTGGGACACCCGGCCCTCCAGAAGACGACGACCGGCGAGCGCAAGATCGTCGACTGGGTCACCGCCACGGACCCGATCACCGAGGGCGACGCCACCTGGCGCCTGCAGAACGCCCCCGTCGCGGGCCCGGTCTTCACCGGTGCCTCGCAGAGCTGGAAGGCCCCCGAGGGCTCCTTCCAGTTCAGCCGTTTCACCGAGGCGGTCACCGCGGGCGGCGACCCGGCGGGCGACATCAACCGAGACGGTGACACCACCGACGTCTTCGGCATGCTGTACGACCCGGCCGCCGGCACCGTCCGCGTGGACGTCGACCAGAACAACGACTTCACGGACAACGAGCCGATGAAGCCGTACAAGGACGGGTTCCAGGTCGGCTCCTTCGGCACCGACAACCCGGCCACCGATGTCGTCGAGAAGACCCCGTTCGTCGTGGAGATCCGCAAGGACGTCCCGATGGACCCGCTCGGCGGCAGCTGGGTCGGCCAGAAGCGCGACTTCGTCAACATCGGCCTCGTCGAGTCCTCCCACGGCACCCACGTCGCCGGCATCACCGCCGCCAAGGGCCTCTTCGGCGGGAAGATGAACGGCGCCGCGCCCGGCGCGAAGATCGTCTCCTCGCGCGCCTGCACCTGGACCGGCGGCTGCACCAACACCGCGCTCACCGAGGGCATGGTCGACCTCGTGGTCAACCGCGGCGTCGACATCGTGAACATGTCGATCGGCGGCCTGCCCGCGCTGAACGACGGCGACAACGTCCGTTCCCGTCTCTACACGCGCCTCATCGACGAGTACGGCGTGCAGCTGGTGATCTCGGCCGGCAACTCCGGCCCGGGCACCAACACGATCGGCGACCCCGGCCTGGCCGACAAGGTCCTCTCGGTCGGCGCGGCGGTCTCCCAGTCGACCTGGGCCGCCAACTACGGCTCGGCCGTCGAGAAGAAGTACGCCATGTTCCCGTTCTCCTCGCGCGGTCCGCGTGAGGACGGCGGCGCGGCCCCGCTGGTCACCGGCCCGGGTTCGTCCGTGAACACGATCCCGACCTGGCAGGCCGGTTCCGGCGTCGCCGAGGCCGGATACGCGCTTCCCGCCGGCTACGGCATGCTCAACGGCACCTCGATGTCGTCCCCGCAGGTCGCGGGCGTCGGCGCGCTGCTCCTCTCCGCGGCCAAGCAGCGCGGCATCGAGCTCTCCCCGCTGACCCTCCGTACCGCCCTCACCTCGACCGCCCGGCGGATCCCGGGTGTCGCGGCCCACGAGCAGGGCGCCGGCCTCGTCGACGTCAACGAGGCGTGGGAGTCGATCAAGGACGGGGCCACCGCCCACTCCTACAAGGTCGAGGCCCCGGTCGACACCGTGATCTTCCCGGCCCCGCACACCGGCACCGGTGTGTACGACCGCGAGGGCGGCCTCAAGGTCGGCCAGAAGAAGGTCTACGACGTCACCATCACGCGTACCAGCGGCCCGGACCGTGCCATCGAGCACGAGCTGGACCTCAAGTACGACGACGGCACCTTCCGGATCCTCGGCGACGACGAGATCGACCTGCCGCTGAACAAGCCGGTCACCGTCAAGCTGGAGGCCCGCCCCCGCACCGCCGGCGTGCACAGCGTGCTCCTGGAGGCCGACGACGAGCGCACCGAGGGCGTCGACAAGCAGATCCTCGCCACCTCGGTCGTCGCGAGCGACCTGGTCGCCCCCGGCTACGGCTTCTCCGCCTCGGGATCGGTGCAGCGCAACAGCACCAAGTCGTACTTCGTGACGGTGCCCGCGGGCGCCACCTCCCTCGAGGTCGCGATCGGCGGCCTGAAGGAGAAGAGCCAGACCCGGTTCATCGCCATCCACCCGTACGGCGTCCCGGTCGACCCGACCGCGACCACGGGCTGCTACCCGCACTACAACCCGGCCAACACCTGCCGTCCGGACCTGCGCTCCTACGCGAACCCGCAGCCGGGCGTCTGGGAGATCGAGGTCGAGGCGCGCCGCACCTCGCCCGACCTGGACAACCCGTACACGCTGAACGTCGCCGCGCTCGGCGTCTCCTTCGACCCGGCGGTCCAGACCGTCGCCGAGGCGAAGGTCGGCACCCCGTCCGCCGTCGAGTGGACCGTCACCAACAAGTTCGCCGCCCTCGACGGCAAGCTGAAGGGCGGCTCGCTGGGCTCGGCCAAGGTCGAGACCCCGACGATCCAGCACCACGAGAAGCACACGAAGACCGTCACCATCGGCGAGGGCGTCGAGCGGCTCGACATCGCGATCGGCAACACCTCCGACAAGGCCGCCGACCTCGACCTGACCGTGCTCCTCAACGGCAAGCAGGTCGCCCAGTCGGCCGACGGCGACTCGGAGGAGAGCGTCTCCCTGGTCAAGCCCGCCGCGGGCACGTACACCGTCGTGGTCGACGGTTACTCGGTCCAGGCCGCGGGCGGCACGACCTACGACTACAAGGACGTGTACTACTCCCCGGCGCTCGGCACCGTCCAGGTCGACGGCGCCAAGACCTACCCGCTGGCCAACGGCGCGAGCACCAAGGTCACGGCCGAGGTCGTCGTCGGCGGTCCGGCCCCCGAGGGACGCCAGTTCTTCGGCCAGGTCCAGCTGCTCAACGCCCGCGGCACCGTCGCCGGCAGCGGCAGCGTCCTGATCGGCACCGTCACCCCGTAGCACCGTACGGGTGAGGGGGCGGGCGCCGAAACCGGCGCCCGCCCCTTTCGCGTCCTGACCCCCGTGTGTGACGCGTCCGCGACTCGTCCCGACCCTTGGACAATGGATTGGACAAGGCGGGCGGGGACATACGCATCATGGACCGGCAGCACCCTGCACATACGTACGGAGGAGTCCCCGTGAAGGTCGGAATCGTCGGAGCCACCGGTCAGGTCGGCACAGTCATGCGGAAGATCCTGGCCGAGCGGAACTTCCCGGTCGACGAGCTGCGGCTCTTCGCGTCCGCCCGCTCCGCCGGCACCGTCGTGGACGGCGTCACGGTCGAGGACGCCTCCACCGCCGACTACACCGGCCTGGACATCGTGCTCTTCTCCGCCGGCGGCGCCACCTCCAAGGCCCTCGCCGAGAAGGTCGCCTCGCAGGGCGCCGTCGTGATCGACAACTCCTCCGCCTGGCGCCGCGACCCCGAGGTCCCCCTGGTGGTCTCCGAGGTCAACCCGCACGCGATCAAGGACCGCCCCAAGGGCATCATCGCCAACCCGAACTGCACCACGATGGCCGCCATGCCGGTCCTCAAGCCGCTCCACCAGGAGGCCGGCCTGACCGCGCTGATCGCCACCACCTACCAGGCCGTGTCCGGCTCGGGCGTGGCCGGTGTCGCCGAGCTGCGCACGCAGGCGTGCGCCGTGGCCGAGACCGCCGACCAGCTGGCGTTCGACGGCGAGGCCGTCGAGTTCCCCGAGCCGGCCGTCTACAAGCGTCCGATCGCCTTCAACGTGGTCCCGCTGGCCGGCTCGATCGTCGACGACGGCTCCTTCGAGACCGACGAGGAGCAGAAGCTCCGCAACGAGTCCCGCAAGATCCTGGAGATCCCCGAGCTCAAGGTCTCCGGCACCTGTGTGCGCGTCCCGGTCTTCTCCGGCCACTCCCTCCAGGTCAACGTCCGCTTCGAGCGCCCGATCAGCGTCGAGCGCGCCTACGAGCTGCTCGAGGGCGCCGAGGGCGTCGTGCTCTCCGAGATCCCGACCCCGCTCCAGGCGGCCGGCAAGGACGCCTCGTACGTCGGGCGCATCCGGGTGGACGAGACCGTCGACAACGGCCTGGCGCTGTTCCTCTCCAACGACAACCTGCGCAAGGGCGCGGCGCTGAACGCCGTGCAGATCGCGGAGCTCGTCGCGGCCGAGCTCAAGGGCTGACCAGGAGCACCGTTCCTTTCGGAGGGGCGGCTTCCCGTTGCGGGGAGCCGCCCCTCCGGCGTGCCCGGGCGTGCCAGAGTGCCTCCATGACCCAGATACCCAGGGGTGCGAACGTCCCGGTGCCCGCGCAGGCCCTCCACGTCGCGGTCAGCTGGCGGACCGGGTACGAGGTGCCCGACGTGGACGTGTCGGCGCTGCTGCTCGGGGCCGGGGAGCGGGTGCGGGGCGACGCCGACCTGGTCTTCTACAACCACGCCGAACATCCCTCGGGGGCGGTACGGCACCTGGGAAAGTCGGCGCCCGGCGTGCCCGGCAGCCCGGCCGCCGACTGGCTGTGGCTCGACCTCGCGCGCGTGGAGCCGGACGTGGGGCGCCTGGTGATCGCCGCCTCCGCCGACGGCGGCTCCTTCGGGCAGGTGCCGGCGCTCGACGTGCGGGTCACGGACGCGGCCGGGAACCCGGTGGCGTACTGCGCGATCGGGGACGCGACGACGGAGACGGCCTTCGTCTTCGGGGAGTTCTACCGGCGGGACGGCGGCTGGCGGTTCCGGGCGGTCGGCCAGGGCTACGCCTCGGGTCTGGCCGGGCTCGCGACGGACTTCGGCATCGTGGTGGAGTCCCCGCCGCCGCCGATCCCGGGCCCCGGCTACGTCCCGCCGCCCCCGCCGCCGGCGCCCGCGGCGCCGCCCGTACCGGTGGCGGACCCGTACGGCGGCGAGTTCCGGCCCGCCGTGTACCAGGGGCGCGGCAAGGAGACCGTGCACTGCGACCCGGCGCTGCCGCCGGGGCACTGGGTGCTCCTGGAGATCGAGTCGTTCCACTCGCTCTCCACCACGATCGAGGCCTGCGACGCGTACGGGCGGGCCGAGGACTTCCTGCTCATGGCGTACGAGGACGACGTCCGCGCCCGGACGGTCGCCCTGGTGCCGCGGGCCCGCCCGCTGACGCTGCGGGTGGAGGCCGACGCGCCCTGGACGCTGCGGGTGCTGCCGCTGTCCCACGCCCGGCGTTTCGACAGCCACCTCGAAGGCCTCGCACACGATCTGGTGATCTACGACGGGCCGCCCGGGGTGCTCGACTTCCTGCATCACGGGGAGTCCAACTTCACGGTCCACCAGCACACTCCGCCGCAGGATCCGCTCTACGACGACGAGGAGCAGGACCTGCTGGTCAACGAAATCGGGGAGGTCCGCGTGAGCGCCCCCGTGCCGGGTCCGGGGCTGCTGCGGATCAGCGGTGACGGGCCGTGGAAATGCGCGGTGCGCCGCTGAGGCGCCCCATGGAAGGATGGGCCAAACGTCACGAAACCGAGGAGTTGACCGGGTGCCTGGCACAAACCTGACCCGTGAAGAGGCTCAGCAGCGGGCAGCACTGCTGACCGTGGACGCGTACGAGGTCGAACTCGACCTCACCGGTGCGCAGGAGGGCGGCACCTACCGGTCCGTCACCACCGTCCGCTTCGATTCCGCAGAGGCCGGCGCCTCGACCTTCATCGACCTCGTCGCGCCCGCCGTCCACGAGGCCGTGCTGAACGGCAAGTCGCTCGACGTCGCCGCCGTCTTCCGCGACTCGCGGATCGCGCTCGACCACCTGGTCGCGGGCCGCAACGAGCTGAAGGTCGTCGCCGACTGCGCGTACACCAACACCGGTGAGGGCCTGCACCGCTTCGTCGACCCGGTCGACGACCAGGCCTATCTGTACACCCAGTTCGAGGTGCCGGACGCGCGGCGGGTCTTCGCCTCCTTCGAGCA
This sequence comes from Streptomyces wedmorensis, assembly GCF_000716445.1. Classification (GTDB taxonomy): domain Bacteria; phylum Actinomycetota; class Actinomycetes; order Streptomycetales; family Streptomycetaceae; genus Streptomyces; species Streptomyces wedmorensis. The sequence goes on along the minus strand of NZ_JNWK01000002.1, from coordinate 76,382 downwards.
GCCCGACCTGAAGGCGACCTTCCAGTTCACCGTGAAGGCCCCGACGGGCTGGAAGGTCATCTCCAACTCGCCGACGCCGGAGACGCCGAAGGACGACGTCTGGGTCTTCGAGCCGACCCCGCGCATCTCGTCGTACATCACGGCGCTGATCGTCGGCCCGTACCACTCGGTGCACTCGTCGTACGAGAAGGACGGCCAGACCGTCCCGCTGGGCATCTACTGCCGTCCGTCGCTGGCCGAGTTCCTGGACGCGGAGCACATCTTCGACGTCACCCGGCAGGGCTTCGACTGGTTCCAGGAGAAGTTCGCGTACGACTACCCGTTCGCCAAGTACGACCAGCTCTTCGTGCCGGAGTTCAACGCGGGCGCGATGGAGAACGCGGGCGCGGTCACCATCCGTGACCAGTACGTCTTCCGCTCGAAGGTGACGGACGCGGCGTACGAGCGGCGCGCCGAGACGATCCTGCACGAGCTCGCCCACATGTGGTTCGGCGACCTCGTGACCATGGAGTGGTGGAACGACCTGTGGCTGAACGAGTCGTTCGCCACCTTCACCTCGGTCGCCTGCCAGGCCTCGGTCCCGGGCACCCGCTGGCCGAACGCCTGGACGACCTTCGCCAACGCGGAGAAGACCTGGGCCTACCGCCAGGACCAGCTGCCGTCCACGCACCCGATCATGGCCGAGATCAACGACCTGGAGGACGTGCTCGTCAACTTCGACGGGATCACGTACGCCAAGGGCGCCTCGGTCCTGAAGCAGCTGGTGGCGTACGTCGGCGAGGACGAGTTCTTCAAGGGCGTCCAGGCGTACTTCCAGGCGCACGCCTTCGGCAACACCCGCCTGTCCGACCTGCTGGGCGCGCTGGAGGAGACCTCCGGCCGTGACCTGAAGACCTGGTCGAAGGCATGGCTGGAGACGGCCGGCATCAACATCCTCCGCCCGGAGATCGAGACCGACGAGAACGGTTCCATCACCGCGTTCGCCGTCCGCCAGGAGGCCCCCGCGCTGCCCGTCGGCGCCAAGGGCGAGGCCGTCCTGCGGCCGCACCGCATCGCGATCGGCTTCTACGACCTCGACGAGTCCGGCCGGCTGGTCCGCACGGACCGCCTGGAGCTGGACATCGAGGCGGCCGGCCTGACCGCCGTGCCGCAGCTGGTGGGCAAGGCCCGCCCGGCGGTCGTCCTTCTCAACGACGACGACCTCTCGTACGCGAAGGTCCGCCTCGACGAGGTGTCCCTCACCAACGTCACCGCGCACCTCGGCGACTTCGCCGAGTCCCTGCCGCGCGCCCTGTGCTGGGCCTCGGCCTGGGACATGACCCGCGACGGCGAGCTGGCCACCCGCGACTACCTGGACCTGGTGCTCTCGGGCATCGCCAAGGAGTCCGACATCGGCGTGGTCCAGTCGCTCCAGGGCCAGGTCAAGGCGGCCCTGGAGATGTACGCGGCGCCGGAGTGGCGGGCCGAGGGCCTGGCGCGCTGGGGCACCTTCGCCCAGGAGCAGCTGCGCGCCGCCGAGGGCGGCAGCGACCACCAGCTGGCGTGGGCACGGGCCTTCGCGGCGACCGCCCGCACGGACGCCGAGCTCGACGTGCTCGCCGGGCTGCTCGACGGCTCCGAGGTCATCGAGGGCCTGGCCGTCGACACCGAGCTGCGCTGGGCGTTCGTGCAGCGCCTCGCCGCCACCGGCCGCTTCGACGAGCCGGAGATCGCCGCCGAGCTGGAGCGCGACCGCACCGCGGCCGGCGAGCGCCACGCGGCGACCGCGCGGGCGGCCCGCCCGACGGAGGCCGCGAAGGCCGAGGCCTGGGCGTCGGTCGTCGAGGACGACAAGCTGGCGAACGCCGTGCAGGAGGCCGTCATCGGCGGCTTCGTCCAGGCCGACCAGCGCGAGCTGCTCGCCCCCTACACGGCGAAGTACTTCGCGTCGATCAAGCGTGTCTCGGAGACCCGCAGCCACGAGATGATCCAGCAGATCGTCGTCGGCCTGTACCCGTCGCTCCAGGTCTCGCAGGAGACGCTGGACGCCACGGACGCCTGGATCGCCGAGCACAACCCGGTCCCGGCCCTGCGTCGCATGGTCACGGAGTGCCGCGCCGGTATCGAGCGCGCCCTCAAGGCCCGGGCCGCGGACGCGGCCGCCGCGAAGTAGTGCCGCGGTGAGCTAGTACGAGAGAAGGGGCGCCCTCCCCGTGGGGGCGCCCCTTCTTCGTACCCGCTCGCCTCGTGCCCGTCAGCCGCCGAGCCGGGCGTACCGGGCGCGGAGGTCGGCCGCGCCCTGGTCCGTGAGGGTGCCGTGGAGGCGCATGCGGGCGACGCCGCCGTCGGGGAAGGCGTCGAGGCGGACGTGGGTGACGACGGCCTGGGCGGGGAGCTTGAAGCGGTGCAGGGTGTCGGGCTGGAGACGGGTCCTGGGGATGATCTCGAACCATTCGCCGGACTCGCCGTTGCGGCCCTGGAGGGCGATCCAGCCGGCCGAGTTGCCCTTGAGGCAGGCGGTGTCGATCTCGACGGCGCGGACGGCGCCCTGGGCGGCGAGCCGGAAGCGGACCCAGTCGTTGGTGCCGCGGACCCGGCGGCGGCGGTTCTCCCAGCCGTCGTCCATCTTGCGGGAGGTGCCGGGCAGGATGATCTGAGTGGGCGACGAGTAGAACCTGTCCGACGCGTCCTCGTACGAACCGCCGTTGAGCACGGCGATCAGGTCGAGGGTGCCGAGGAGTTCGAGCCACTCGGGGTCGGGGACGACCTCGCCGTGGACGCGCAGGCGGGCGATGCCGCCGTCGGGGTGCTGGCATACCCGGACGTGGGTCCAGCGGCGCTCGGCGTCGATCGCGAAGCCGTTGGCGGCGTGGCCGCGGACGGGGGTGGGCGGGACGAGCTCCTCCCACTTCGCGTCGAGCAGCTCGGCGGGGCTGGGCGAGCCCTCGACCGCGGTGGCCTGGATGCTGACCCGTTGCGGGTAGTTGCCGCGGAAGTGGGCGGTGTCGACGACGATCCCGCGGATGACGCCGGGGGCGCCGAGGCGGACGACGGCCCAGTCGTGGTCCTCGGGGGCGGGGAAGACGTTCTCGGCGTCGGCGCCGCGCCTGCGGCGGGTCTCCCAGCCGTCCATGACCTTGCCCTTGTGGCCGAAGTGCTCCGGGTCGAAGACGGCCCGTTCGCGGACGAGGAGGTTCTCCCGCTCGGCGAAGAACTCGTCGTTGGCGGCCACGACTCCGGCGCCGAGGCGGCGGTCGGCGAGGTCGACGAGCTCGGTGAAGGGGAAGTCTCCGGAGCGGTAGTCGGCGTACGGGTCGCCGCCGGAGTAGGGGGCGGCGTCGTTGGCGTGCGGGTCCTGGTGCGCGTCGTGGCTGCTCATGGCTTCGACTCTGCCCCGTGGCGACCCTTCGGTCCATCGAATGTTTTCGACGAGGCTGTTCAGCCCTGCTGAACGGTCTCACGGGCGGCCGCCGCCTGCCGGAGCGCGGCGAGGACCCGCGACACCGCGGGCCCGTCCTCCGCCCCGCGCCGTACGGCCGCGACGACGTGGCGGCGCGGCTGGTCGGCGGAGAGGACGCGCATGACGACGCCGGCGCCGCCCCGGCGTTCGGCCGAGGCCATGCGGGGCACGAGGGCGATGCCCATCCCGGCCTCGACCATGGCGAGGATCGCGGTCCAGCCGGAGGCGCTGTGGGCCTGTTCGGGCACGAAGCCGGCGGCCTCGCACGCGGCGGTGGTGATCTCGGACCAAGGGCCGGAGCCGCCGAAGATCCAGGGCTCGGCGGCGAGGTCGGCGAGGCGCAGTCCGGGGGCGTCGGCGAGCGGGTGGCCGGCCGGCAGGGCCACGTCGAGCGGATCGGCGAGCAGCGGCACGCGGCTGAACTTGGGGTCGCGTACGGAGGGGGCGTGGGCGGCGAGCGAGAGCGCCAGGTCGACCTGGTCGGCCGCGAGCAGTTCGTACGCCTCCGCCGCCTCGGCCTCCCGGACGCGGACGTCGAGTCCGGGGTGCGCGGTGCGCAGCTGCCGTACGGCGGGGACGACGAGCGCGGGCACGGACGTCGAGAACGCCGCCACCCGCACCTGTCCCGCCTCGCCCCGCAGGTACCCGTCGAGTTCGGCGTCGGCGCGTTCGAGCTGTGCGAACACCGCCTCCGCGTGCCGCAGCACCAGATGGGCGGCGTCGGTGAGCCGGACGCGGCGCCCGTGGGCTTCGAGGAGCCGTACGCCGAGCTGCCTGGAGAGGTTGGTGAGCTGCTGCGACACGGCCGAGGGGGTCATGAGCAGGGCCTCCGCGGTCGCGGTGACGGTGCCGCGGTCGCGGAGGGTGCGGAGGATCCGGAGCTTCTTGATGTCCCACTCGGTCATGGGGCGCAACCTACCGGGCGGAGCTCAGCGCCACTCCGCCGAGGATGAGCGCCATGCACGCGACGCCGAGGGCGCCGAGCCGTTCGCCGAGGAGCGCGTACGACAGGAGGGCGACGCAGACGGGCTGGAGGTAGTAGACGACGCCGGCGCGCGCGGCGCCGACGAGGGCGACGGCCCTGTTCCAGGCGAAGAACGCGACGGCGGAGGAGAGCACCCCGACGTACAGCAGGGGGCCGGCGGTCGCGGCGCCGAGGGCGAACCCGCCCTGGACGGCGAGGGAGACGGCGTACGCGGGGGCGAGCATCAGGGCGCCGAGCAGGAAGGTGGTGAAGAGGAAGGCGAGTTGGTCGATCCCGGCGGGCTTCCGCTTGAGCAGGGCGCTGTACGAGGCGAAGGACAGGGCCGCGGCGAGCATCCACAGGTCGCCGGCGGAGAGGTCGACGGCGAGCGAGCCCTTTCCGACGAGCAGGAGCACGCCGAGGGCGGCGATCAGCATCCCGAGGACGCGGCGGGCGCCGAGGCGTTCGCCGCCGAGCCGGGCGTAGACCGCCATGATCACCGGGGAGGCGGCCATGATCATGCCCATGTTGGAGGCGGAGGTGGTCAGTCCGGCCTGGTGGACCAGGGTGTTGTAGAGGGTGACGCCGAACAGCGAGGCGAGGGTGACGAAGCCGAGGTGGCGGCGGATGGTCTGCCACTGCCGCAGGAACGGGCGGGCGGCGAAGGGGGCGACGGCGACCAGCGCGATGACCCAGCGCCAGAAGACGGCCTGGACGGGGGGCACGGTGTCGGCCATGTCCCGGGTGGCGACGAAGCTGCCGGACCAGACGACGGTGGCGAGCAGGGCGAGGAGCACGCCGAGGCCGGCGCCCCGTGCGAGCTTCCTCGCGGGCGCCGGCCTCTCGGTGACGGTGGTGCGGGTGGTGCGGGTGGTGCTGTCGATCGTGGTGCCGGTGGTGCTGTCGGCCGTGGTGCCGGTGGGTGTCGTGGCGGTCGGGTGGCGGGCGGTGATCAGCTTCATGCCGTTACCGTCGCATCGCCGAACCCTCCAGGTCCATCGAAACTTCCTGAGCATTCTTTTCAGTCAAGCTGAACGTTTCGATCTGCGGGACCTTCGACGCGCGGGGGCTCAGCTGGCCGGCCAGCGTGGCGCCGAAGGCGATGACCATGCCGACGATCTGCACCGGGCCGAGGGCCTGGCCGAGCGCCGCCCAGCCGATGATCGCCGCGGTGAGCGGGGAGAGCGGGCCGAGGAGGGTGGCCGAGGAGGCGCTCAGCCGCTCGATGCCGCGGAACCAGAGGAAGTAGGAGATCGCGGTGTTGCCGAAGGCGAGGTAGGCGTAGCCGGCCAGGTTGGTGCCGGTCAGGGCCGGCGGGGCGCCCTCGATCAGGAAGGCGATGGGCAGGATGATCAGGCCGCCCGCGGTGAGCTGCCAGCCGGTGAGCGCGAGGGCGCCGACACCCTCCGGGCGGCCCCAGCGCTTGGTGAAGACGACGCCGGCGGACATCGACAGGGCCGAGAGGAGTCCGGCGACCACGCCGAGCGCGTCGAGCGCGGCCCCGGCCTTGAGGACCACCAGGCTGACGCCGAAGGCGGCGGCGATCGCCGTGATCAGGGACTTCGCGGTGGGCTTGTCGCCCAGGAAGAGGGCGGCGAGGCCGACGACGAAGAGCGGGCCGACGGAGCCGACGACGGCGGCGACACCGCCGGGGAGCCGGTAGGCGGCGAGGAAGAGGAGCGGGAAGAAGGCGCCGATGTTCAGCGCTCCGAGGACCGCCGCCTTCCCCCACCAGGCACCCTGCGGGAGCTTGCGGGTGAGGGCGAGGAGCAGGAGGCCGGCGGGCAGGGCGCGCATCAGGCCGGTGAAGAGCGGCCGGTCGGGCGGCAGGAACTCCGTGGTGACGAAGTAGGTGGAGCCCCAGGAGATCGGGGCGAGGGCGGTGAGCGCGACGACTGCTGCCTTGCGGGACATGACGGTTTCCCCCTGCTGTGGAGTCCTGCTGCCGCACCGGACTGGCTTGGCGGTAATTAACTTACCACTAAGCTACTTACTTGCAAGTGGCTTTCTTGCCATCGAGTCGCGAGGAAGAGGAGACTGGGGCCATGGACACGAAGCCCCCCGCCCACGACGCCGTCGACGCCATCACCGACCAGTGGGCGGCCGTCCGCCCCGATCTGGAGACCGTGCCGATGGCCGTCTTCGGCCGGATCTACCGGCTGGCCAACGCCATGCGCGGCCGGGTGGACAAGGCGTACTCGCCCTACGGCATGGCGCTCGGGGAGTTCGACGTGCTCGCCACGCTGCGCAGGTCAGGAGAGCCGTACACGCTCTCGCCGCGCGAGCTGACCGCCACGCTGATGATCACCACCGGCGGGATGACGGGCCGCCTCGACAAGCTGGAGAAGGCCGGGCTGCTCACCCGCAGCCCCGACCCGAACGACCGGCGCGGGCTGCGGGTCACCCTCAGCGAGCGCGGCAGGGAACTGGTGGACCAGGCCGTCGCGGCCGGCCTCGCGGAGCAGCAGGCCGCCCTGTGGGGCGCGCTCACCAAGGAGGAGGCGGACCAGCTGGCCGGCCTCCTCCGCAAGCTGCTCGCCACGACCGTCTAGCGGTCGGCGGTCGGCCCACCCGCGGAACAGACCCCGGGCGCGGCGGGCGGATCGGGCACGGCGGGCGGACCCGGCGCGGGCGCGGCGGGGGTCTCGACGCATGCGAGGGCGCCGCACGGTACCTCGTACCGTGCGGCGCCCTCGGCGGAGACCGATGAGGCCGTTACGCCTTCTTGGACTTGTCGAGCACCATCACCAGGCCGATGATGACCAGGAACAGCACCAGCGGTGCGGCCACGTAGAGGCCGAGCGTCTCGGCGACACTCAGCTTGGGGGCCGGGTCGTCACCGTCGTCGCGGGTGAGCGCGAGCGCGGGGGACGACATGAGCAGCATCATCAGCGTCGTACCGGCCGCGACGGAGCCGGCGCGCAGAGCGTTCTTCTTGTCCACGGTGCAAACGTAGCGAACACCTAAACGGACCGCGCGCCCGGGGGTGCCGTACGGGCGCTCCCCCACCCGTCGGCCGTGTCGTCGGAAGCCGTACGGGTGTGCAGTTCGTGCAGCAGGGCGTGCGCCCGGGGCGAGGCGGCGAACTGTTCCAGGGTCAGCGGCTGGCCGTCCGGGCCGGCGAGCGGCAGCCGCCAGTTCGGGTACTCGTCCCAGGTGCCCGGCAGGTTCTGCGGCCTGCGGTCCCCCACCGCGTCCGGCAGCCACACCCCCACCATCCGGGCGGGGGAGGCGAGCAGATACCGGTGGACAGCCCGGACGGCGGCCTCCTCGTCCCCCTCCCCCTCCGGGAGCAGCCCCAGCCGCCGGAACAGGCCGAGCCACTCGGCGGTCTCGGCCGCGTCCGCCGCCCGGTCGCGGACCGGGTCCCCGTCGGCCAGGCCGAGCCGGTGGCGCAGCGCGACGTGGTCGCCGGAGAGCCGGGCCGCGGTGGAGGGCAGGTCGTGGGTGGTGGCCGTGGCCACGCACTCCCGGCGCCACTGCGCCGGAGGCAGCGGGCGGCCGGTGCCCGCCCAGTCCCGCTCGAACCAGAGCACGGACGTGCCGAACACCCCGCGCCGGGCCAGCTCCTCCCGCACTCCCGGCTCGACCGTGCCGAGGTCCTCGCCGATGACGAGGGCGCCGGCGCGGTGCGCCTCCAGGACGAGGACGGCGAGCATGGCCTCGGCGTCGTACCGGACGTAGGTCCCCTCGGTGGGCTCGTGGCCCTCGGGCACCCACCAGAGCCGGAAGAGGCCCATGACGTGGTCGATGCGCAGCGCGCCCGCGTGGCGCAGGAGTTCACGCAGGAGGCCCCGGTAGGGGGCGTAGCCCGCGGCGGCCAGGGCGTCAGGCCGCCAGGGCGGCAGACCCCAGTCCTGACCGCGGGAGTTGAAGGCGTCCGGCGGGGCGCCGACCGACATGCCGGTCGCGAAGGCGTCCTGCTGGGCCCAGGCGTCCGAGCCCTCCGGGTGGACGCCGACGGCCAGGTCGTGGACGATCCCGATCTCCATCCCGGCCTCGCGGGCGGTCGCGGCGGCGTCGGCCAGCTGCCGGTCCGTCAGCCAGGCGAGCCGGCAGTGGAAGTCGACCCGGGCGGCGAGCTCCGGGTCGGCGCGCACGGCGGACTCCGCCGTGCGCGGCCCGCGCAGCTCCTCGGGCCAGTCGCGCCAGTGGTGGCCGTGCCGTTCGGCCAGGGCCTGGTAGGTGGCGTGGTCCTCCAGGGGGCGGCCGCGGTCGGCGAGGAAGTCGTGGAAGTCGGCGCGCCGGCCCGGCCCGAGTTCCACGCCGCCGACCACGAGCTCCAGGGCCCGCCGCTTGACCTCCCACACCGCGTCCCGGTCGATGAGGGCGCCCTTGCCGAGGACCCGCTCGCGCAGTTCGGCGGCCTCGGCGAGGATCCGGTCGAGCTCCTCCCGGTGCTCGGGGCCCACCAGGGCGTACTCCGGGATCTCCTCGATCCGCAGGTGGACCGGGTCCGGGAAGCGGCGGGAGGAGGGGCGGTACGGCGAGGGGTCGGTGGGCGCCCCGGGCACGCCCGCGTGGAGCGGATTGACCTGGACGAAGCCGGCTCCGTGCGTGCGGCCCGCCCAGCCGGCGAGCTCGCGCAGGTCCCCGAGGTCGCCCATGCCCCAGGAGCGGCGGGAGAGCAGCGAGTACAGCTGGACGAGCAGCCCGTACGCGCGCCGCTCGGGCGCGGGCACGCGCGCGGGGCTCACGATCAGGGTGCTGGTGGAGGTGCGCCCGTCGGGCGCCTGCGCGGCGACGGCGTGGACGCCGAGGGGCAGCCGCTCCCAGTCCCGGCCGGTGACCACGGCTCCTTCCTCGGTGGTGACCCGCAGCCGGGTGCCGGACGGCAGGTCCGCCGGGGGGCGCAGGGGTTCGTCGCCCCGCCGGTGGACGAGGGTGCGCGGCAACAGGCGGTCCCGGTCGGCCCGTTCCGCCGCGCCGAGGGCGGCGGCGACCGCCTCCGGGGTGGTCGCGTCGACGCCCAGGGCGCCGAGGACGGCGACCACGGTGGCGTCGGGCACGGGCACGGTGACGCCTTCGGACGGGCTGTAGGCGGTGGCGACGCCGTGACGGGCGGCGAGACGGGCCAGGGTCACTTCACACTCCGGGGGACTCCGTGCCACCCGCGCTGCCGGGGGCGGTGGGCTCGCTGGTGAGGGGGGCCGCCTCGGTCAGGGGCGGTTCGCTCGTGAGGGGTGCCGCGTCGGGCAGCGGCGGTTCGCTGGTCAGCGGCGCGGCGGTGGGCGACGCCTGCTGGGGAACGCGTATCCGTCCGGTGTGGCGGGCGGTCGTGGTCACGGGGGTCTCCCGGTTTCGTCTCGACAGCTGGGCCAAGGGGGCGTCCTGCCGATCAGGCCGGGCTCGCGACGCCTGGCACCGGACGCCGCTCCCTGATCCGGCCTGATCGGCAGGACACCCCCCGGGGGGGTGCGAGTGAGCCCTACCCACCGCACCTCGTTTTACCGGCGGAAGGTGGCGAAGTGACGTCACCTCGCCGACGGATCGCCGGGCAAAGGCGACACATCGCCCTCGTGCATTGACACTTCCGTGCGACGGGTGGTGGGCTCGTGACCCACTCGTGACCAAACCGGCGGAGCTGCCGGGCCTGTCCGAAGGGAGACCCCGTGCACCTCGGGCGCAGGAAGCGGACCGCGACGGCCGTCGCGGCCGCCGTCATCGGCGGCCTCCTGGGCGGCGCCGCGCCGGTCCCGGTGTACGCGACCCCGGCCGCACCGGCGACTCCCGCGGCCCCGACGGCCCCCGCCGCGCCGGTCCGGCCCTCGGCCCCGGCGCCTCCGGTGGGCCCGGCGGTCGCAGCCCCCACGCGCGCGGGTGCCGTCGCCGCCGCGCCCCTGCCGGCCGTCTGGCCCCGGCCGCAGTCGCTGACCGGTGCCGGGCCGTCCGTACGCCTCGGGGACGAGGTGACGCTGCTCGCGGACGCCGACGCCGATCCGTACGCCGTCGCCGCCCTGCGCGAGCTGCTGCGGGGCGCCGGAGTGCGGACCGTCCACGCCGGACTCCCCGGCCGCGGCCCGGTGCTGCGGCTCGCGGGTCCCTCCGGCGAGGCGGCGGAGGCGGCCCTGACGGCCCTGCGGGTGCCCGAGCGGACGGACCTGCCGCGCGGCGGCTACCGTCTCGCGACCGGCCGCTACCAGGGGCGGGAGACGGTCGTCCTGGACGGGGTGGGCGAGGACGGCCTGTTCCACGCCGTCCAGACGCTGCGGCAGCTCGTCGGCACCGGCCGGGAGGTGCCCGGGGTCGTCGTCCGCGACTGGCCGGGCACGGTCGAGCGCGGGATCACCGAGGGCTTCTACGGCAGCCCCTGGACCCTCGAACAGCGGCTCGCGCAAATGGACTTCCTCGGCCGCACCAAGCAGAACCGCTATCTGTACGCGCCCGGCGACGACCCGTACCGCCGAGCGCAGTGGCGCGAGCCCTACCCGGAGGAGCAGCGGCGGGAGTTCCGCGCGCTCGCCGAACGGGCCCGCGCCAACCGGGTGACGCTCGGCTGGGCCGTGTCACCCGCCCAGTCCATGTGCCTGGCATCGGCCGGCGACGTGACGGCGCTGACGCGGAAGCTCGACGCCATGTGGGAGCTCGGGGTGCGGGTCTTCCAGCTCCAGTTCCAGGACGCCTCGTACGACGAGTGGCACTGCGACAAGGACGCCGACACCTTCGGCCGGGGGCCCGGGGCCGCGGCGGCCGCCCACGCGCGCGTGGCGAACACCGTCGCCCGGCACCTGGCCGAGCGGTACCCGGACGCCGAGCCGCTGACGGTGCTGCCGACGGAGTACTACCAGGACGGCGCGACCGCGTACCGCACGGAGCTCGCCGGGGCGCTCGACCCCGAGGTGCGGGTGGCGTGGACGGGCGTCGGTGTCGTCCCGCGCACGATCACCGGCGGCGAACTGGCCGGGGCGCGGACGGCCCTGGGCAGTCATCCGCTGGTCACGATGGACAACTACCCGGTCAACGACTACGCGCAGGACCGGCTGTTCCTCGGCCCCGCCACCGGCCGGGAGCCGGCCGTGGCCGCCGGTTCCGCCGCCTTCCTGGCCCACGCCATGGAGCAGCCCACGGCCTCCCGGATCCCGCTCTTCACCGCCGCCGACTACGCCTGGAACCCGCGGGGCTACCGGCCCGCGGAGTCCTGGGGGGCCGCCGTCGACGACCTCGCGGGCCCTGATCCGGCGGCCCGTGAGGCGCTGCGGGCGCTCGCCGGGAACGGCGCCTCCTCGATCCTCGACCCGAAGGGCGAATCGGCCTACCTGAAGCCTCTGCTCACCGCGTTCTGGGCCTCGCGCGGCGGCCCCGACACCCCCGCGGGCAGGGCCGCACGGGATCGGGCGGCGCGCGAGCTGCGGGCCGCGTTCACCGTGATGCGCGGGGCCCCGGAGCGACTCGCGACCATCGGGGGCTCCGACGGTCCGGACGGCTCCGGTGATTCGGGCGGCTCCGGCGGTCCGGGCGGCTCCGACGGTCCGGGCGGCTCCGACGGTCCGGGCGGCTCCGGCGGTCCGGGCGGCTCCGGCGGTCCGGGCGGCTCCGGCGGCTCCGGTGGTTCCGCGCTGGGCGACGAGGCGGGCCCCTGGCTCGAACAGCTCGCGCGGTACGGCGAGGCCGGCGAGACGGCGGTCGACATGCTGCTCGCCCAGGCGCGCGGCGACGGCGCGGCGGCCTGGCGGGCGCAGCTGGCCCTCGAACCGCTGCGGGAGGCGCTGGGGTCGAGCCGGGTGACGGTCGGCGCGGGGGTGCTCGACCCGTTCCTCACGCGCGCGGTGGCGGAGTCGGCGGCCTGGACCGGCGCCGACCGGCCCGCCGCGGCGCGGGCCGAACGCGCCCCCGGCTCGTACACCGTGCGGCTCGACCGGGCGCGGCCCGTGGCGGCCCTGACGGTGATGGCAAGGCCCGGAGAAACGGGAGCGGGCACGGGAGACGGGACGGACAAGGCGGCGGCCACGGACGCGCGCGTGGAGGCGCATGTCCCCGGGGAGGGCTGGCGGTCGCTCGGCCCGCTGTCGACGTCCGGCTGGACCCAGACCGATCTGAAGGGCCTGCGGGCCGACGCGGTGCGCGTGTCGTGGAGCGGGGGCGGTCGGGATCCCGGGGTGCGCTCGCTGGTGCCGTGGTTCGGCGACGGGCCACGGGCCGGGCTCGAACTGGCCCGCGGGGAGACGGACGCCGAGATCGGCGGACCGGCACGGCGGGTGGACGTGGAGTTGACGGGCCTGCGCGCGGACGAGGTGCGCGGGGCGCTGACGGCGAAGGCCCCGAAGGGGATCGCGGTGCGCCTCCCGAAGGAGGCCGTCGTGGAGCGGGGCGCGCGGACGTCCGTGCCCCTGGAGGTGTCGGTGGGCGCGGACGTGCCGGCCGGCTCGTACCGCGTGCCGGTCTCGTTCGCGGGCGAGGAGCGGGTGCTGACCGTGCGGGCCTTTCCGCGTACGGCCGGTCCCGACCTGGCGCGGACGGCGACGGCGAGCTCGTCGGGCGACGAGACCCCGGACTTCCCGGCCGCCTCGGCGGTGGACGGCGATCCGGCGACCCGCTGGTCCTCGCCGGCCGAGAACGGCGCCTGGTGGCAGCTGGAGCTGGCCGAGCCGGCGCGGATAGGGCAGGTGGTGCTGCACTGGCAGGACGCGTACGCCTCCCGCTACCGGATCCAGGTGTCGGCCGACGGGCGCGTGTGGCGCACGGCGGCGACCGTCGCGGACGGCGGGGGCGGCCGGGAGACGGTGCGGATGGACGCGGCGGACACGCGCTTCCTGCGGGTGCAGGGGGAGGCGCGGGCGACCCGGTTCGGCTACTCCCTCTGGTCGGTGGAGACCTATGCCGTGGCCCCGGAGAAGGAGGCGGAGCGGCCGGAGGCTCCCACGGGCGCACCGGAGGAGCGGCCCGCCCCCTGAGGGGCGCGCCGCTCCCGTGCCGCCATCGGCCCCCCGGTATGCGGAGGGGCCGCGCGCGCGAAGCCCCGCGTACGCGAAAGGCCCGGCTCAACCCGTCGTCAGCGCCCTCACGGGGGCTTCGGCGACGGAGTCGATCCGGGCCATCACGTCCTCGGCGCCGTACGGCTGGAGGTACGGCAGCCAGCGGGGGTCCCGGTGTCCGGTCCCGATGATCCGCCAGGCCAGGCCGGACGGCGGGGCCGGTTGGTGGCGCAGGCGCCAGCCGATCTCGCGCAGGTGCCGGTCGGCCTTGACGTGGTTGCAGCGGCGGCAGGCCGCCACGACGTTGTCCCAGGCGTGCGTGCCCCCGCGACTGCGCGGGATGACGTGGTCGACGCTGGTGGCGACGCCCCCGCAGTACACACAGCGCCCGCCGTCGCGGGCGAAGAGGGCTCTGCGGGTCAAAGGAACGGGCCCCCGGTAGGGGACCCGCACGAAGCGTTTCAGTCGCACCACGCTGGGTGCGGGGAGGACTTGGGTCTCGCTGTGCAGGAAGGCGCCGGACTCCTCGAGGCAGAGAGCCTTGTTCTCCAGTACGAGGACGAGTGCGCGGCGGAGCGGTACGACGCCCAGTGGCTCGTACGACGCGTTGAGGACCAGGACATGCGGCACGGATGCCTCCTATGGCGCCGGCGGCGCGTGGCTCGCGCCGGGACGAACTGCTCTCAGTCTCTCCTCAGGCCTGGTCGGAGCGCCACCACGTTCCGGGATCGGGGTGACGCGCCCGGAGTGTTCTCGACCACATCGGCGACTCCTCCTCTTACCTGTCTCTTACTTGCCCAGGTGAGGTCCGTCTCTCCCTCGAACACGGCAACGGGACCACGTCCGACGCCCCGTTAGTGTGGATGGCCTGCGTACGCGATGCCTGGAGGTTGCCCCGTGTCCTGGTCCGTCCTAGTGGCTGCCACCGACCCCGAACCCATTCCGGTGACCCTGGACGAGGCCGCGGAGAAGGCGACGAACGCGGCGAGCTGGGTGGAGGAGAACTGGTCCACCTGGCTGAACACCGGGCTGCGCATCCTGCTGATCCTGATCGTCGCGCTCCTGCTGCGGATGGCCGTCCGCCGCGCCCTGACGAAGCTGATCGAGCGGATGAACCGCTCGGCACAGGCGGTGGAGGGGACGACGCTCGGCGGTCTCCTCGTCAACACCGAGCGGCGCCGGCAGCGCTCGGAGGCGATCGGGTCGGTCCTCCGCTCGGTCGCGTCGTTCCTCATCCTGGGCACGGCCGGCCTGATGGTGCTCGGCGCCTTCAAGATCGACCTGGCGCCGCTGCTCGCCTCGGCCGGTGTGGCCGGTGTGGCGATCGGTTTCGGCGCGCGGAACCTGGTGACGGACTTCCTCTCCGGCGTCTTCATGATCCTGGAGGACCAGTACGGCGTGGGCGACTCGGTCGACGCGGGGGTGGCCTCCGGCGAGGTCGTCGAGGTGGGTCTGCGGGTGACCAAGCTGCGCGGGGTGGACGGCGAGATCTGGTACGTGCGCAACGGCGAGATCAAGCGGATAGGGAACCTCAGCCAGGGCTGGGCGACGGCGGGCGTGGACGTGACCGTCCGGCCGACGGAGGACCTGGAGAAGGTGCGGACGGTGATCGCCGAGGCGGGCGACACCATGGCGAAGGAGGAGCCGTGGAACGAGCGCCTGTGGGGTCCGGTGGAGGTGCTCGGTCTGAATGAGGTGCTGCTCGACTCGATGACCGTCCGGGTCTCGGTGAAGACGATGCCGGGCAAGAAGCTGGGCGTGGAGCGCGAGCTGCGCTGGCGCATCAAGCGGGGTCTGGACGAGGCCGGCATCCGGATCGTCGGCGGGGTCCCGCCGCAGGCCGAGGAGTCCGCGGCCGATCCGACGGCGGGCATGGCGGCGCCGTCGGCGTTCGCCTCGACGACCTCGCCGCAGTCGGCGGCGGCGACCCCGCTGCCGAAGTCGGACCTCTCGAAGTAGCGTCCCCGTACGTCCCGTACGCCCCCGCAGGTAACGCTTCGGTTGCCTTCGGGGGCGTCGTGCGTTCCCGGGTATTGACGCCTTCGCGGCGGCCGCCTTACCTTCCTCCCATCGAATAGGAAACTTTCCTAACAGAGCAAGTGGGAGAGCGGGCCGGCCGGCAGGCAGCACAATGGCCCGACCATCGCGGAAGGGCAGGTGCGCACTCATGGCCGCTACGACCCCGGGCACCCCCGGCACGCCGCGCGTCCTGCGGGCCATGAACGACCGCGCCGCCCTGGACCTGCTCCTCGAACACGGCACGCTCTCGCGGACCCGGATCGGCAAGCTCACCGGCCTCTCCAAGCCGACCGCCTCCCAGCTGCTCGCCCGCCTCGAAGCCGCCGGGCTCGTCGTCGCCACCGGCACCACCGAAGGCCGCCCCGGACCGAACGCCCAGCTCTACGCCGTGAACCCGCGCGCCGCCTACGCCGCAGGACTCGACGTCGACCAGCACCGCATCCACGCCGCCGTCGCCGACATCACCGGCGAGATCGTCGGCGCGTACGAGCTCCGCACCCCGGGCCGCTCCAACTCCGGCGTCGTCCGACAGGTCACCGACGCCCTCGACGGCGCGGTCCAGGCCGCCGGACTCGCCCGCGAGGACGTGCGGCGGCTGGTCATCGGCACCCCCGGCGCCTTCGACCCGGCCACCGGACGCCTGCGGTACGCCTCCCACCTGCCCGGCTGGCACTCCCCCACCCTCCTGGAGGAGCTGGCCGCCGTCCTGCCCATGCCGTTCGAGTACGAGAACGACGTCAACCTCGTCGCCGTGGCCGAGCAGCGCGTGGGCGCCGCCCGCGGCCACGACGACTTCGTCCTGCTGTGGAACGAGGGGGGCCTGGGCGCCGCCCTCGTCCTCGGCGGCCGGCTGCACCGCGGCTTCACCGGCGGCGCCGGCGAGCTCGGCTTCCTCCCCGTGCCCGGCACACCGCTCGTCCGCCAGGTCACCAAGGCCAACTCGGGCGGCTTCCAGGAGCTCGCGGGCATCCAGTCCGTGCCCCGGCTCGCCCGCGCCGCCGGGATCCCGACCCCCGACCACCCCTTCGTACCGGTGGTGGCCGGGCTGCTGTCCCGGGCCGCCGAGACCCACGAGGACGACCCCCGGTCGGCGGAGCTGCTCGACCGCTACGCCGAGCGCCTCGCCACCGGACTCGCCGCCCTGGTGGCCGTCCTCGACCCCGAACTGATCGTGCTGTCCGGTGACGCCCTCGTCCCCGGCGGCGAACCCCTGCGCGCCCGCGTCCAGTCCGAACTCGCGGACCTCGCTCCCTCCCGGCCCCGGCTCGTGCTCTCCGCCGTACGCCGGAGCCCCGTGCTGCGCGGCGCCCTCGAAAGCGCCCTCGCCACCACGCGCGACGAGGTCTTCGACACCTCGCGCTGACCACCCCTGCCCCTCCGCACACCCCGACCCGCCCCAGGGAGACACCGTCATGCCCGCACGCCCGCGCAGAGCCGCCGCCGCGCTCGCCGCCACCGCCTCGATCGCCCTCTTCGCCTCCGCCTGTACGGGCTCCGCGAACAACCAGGCCTCCGACGACCCCAAGGCCGAGACCACCATCACCTTCTGGCACGGCTGGTCGGCGCCCTCCGAGGTCAAGGCGATCGAGGACAACGTCGCCCGGTTCGAGAAGAGCCACCCGAACATCAAGGTGAAGGTCGTCGGCAACATCAACGACGACAAGCTCGGCCAGGCGCTGCGCGCGGGCGGTTCGAACGGGCCGGACGTCGTCTCCTCGTTCACCACCGCCAACGTCGGCAAGTTCTGCGCCTCGGGCGCCCTCGCGGACCTCGAGCCCTTCATCGAGAAGTCGAAGCTCGACCTGGACAAGACCTTCCCGAAGGTCCTCCAGGAGTACACGCAGTTCGAGGGCAGGCGCTGCACGCTGCCGCTGCTCTCCGACGCGTACGGGCTCTACTACAACAAGACCGCCTTCAAGGAGGCCGGTCTCGACCCGGAGGCCCCGCCGAAGACCTGGTCCCAGTTCACCGAGGTCGCCAAGAGGCTGACGAAGGCCAAGGGCGACTCGTACGAGCGGCTCGGCTTCATGCCGAACTACCTCGGCTACGAGACGGTCGTCTCGCACTACATGTCGCAGTGGGGCCACCAGGGGTACTTCGGCGCGGACGGCAAGTCGACCGTCGCCACCGACCCGGCGTTCGCCGAGATGATGACCTACCAGAAGTCCCTGGTGGACGCCCTGGGCGGGTTCCAGAAGCTCGACAAGTACCGCACCACCTTCGGCGACGAGTGGGGCGCCAAGCACCCCTTCCAGACCGGTCAGGTCGCCATGCAGCTGGACGGCGAGTGGCGGCTGAACTTCGTCAAGGAGGCCAAGGTGCCCTTCGACGTCGGCGTCGCGCCGCTGCCGGTCGCCGACGACGAGCTGAGCGAGTACGGCAAGGGCTACCTGTCCGGCACGATCATGGGCATCGCGCCGCAGAGCAAGAAGCAGAACGCGGCCTGGGAGCTGGTCAAGTACATGACCACGGACACCGAGGCCGTGGTGAGCTTCGCCAACGCCATCGGCAACGTGCCCTCCACCCTGGAGGCGCTGAAGTCCCCGAACCTGAAGTTCGACGACCGCTTCAAGACCTTCCTGGACATCGCCCGGCACCCGGCGTCCACCACCTCGGACGGCGCGGTCAACGGCTCCGCCTACCAGGACACCCTGCAGAAGTTCGCCCAGCAGTACGAGAAGGGCCAGGTCACCGACCTGAAGAAGGGCCTCGCGGACACCGCGGCCCAGATCGACCGCGACATCGCCGCGGCGAAGTGACGGCCGGAAGCCACCCATGAGCACGGACACCCTGCCCGCGAAGGAGGCGGCCGCCCCGGCCGCCTCCTCCCCCGGGGGACGGAACACGCTGCGGTCCAAGCGCCGGCGCAACGCGCTGCGCACCCTGGCATTCATGTCCCCCTGGCTGATCGGATTCGGCGTCTTCTTCGCCTATCCGCTCGTCTCCACGCTGTACTTCTCCTTCATGAAGTACGACGGCCTCAACCCGCCGACCTGGCGGGGCGTGGACAACTGGACGTACGTCTTCGGCGAGTTCCCGCAGTTCTGGCCGGCCCTGCGCAACACCCTGTGGCTCGCCGTCGTCATGGTGGCCTGCCGGGTGCTCTTCGGCCTCGGCGTCGGCATGCTGATCACCAAGATCAAGACGGCGGCCGGCGTCTTCCGGACCCTCTTCTACCTGCCGTACCTGGCCCCGCCGGTGGCGGCCACGCTCGCCTTCGTCTTCCTGCTGAACCCCGGCACCGGACCGGTCAACGCGCTCCTGGAGGCGGTCGGTCTGCCCGCCCCCTCCTGGTTCAACGACGCGTCCTGGTCCAAGCCCGCGCTGACCGTCCTCGCCGTGTGGGGCGTCGGCGACCTCATGGTCATCTTCATGGCCGCGCTCCTCGACGTACCGAAGGAGCAGTACGAGGCCGCCGAACTCGACGGCGCGTCCGCCTGGCAGCGGTTCCGCTACGTCACGCTGCCGAACATCTCGCCGATCGTGCTCTTCGCCGTCGTCACCGGGATCATCGGCGCGATGCAGTACTACACGCAGCCGATCGTGGCCGCGAAGGTCGCCTCGGGCAAGATGGGCGGCTCCGGCGAGGTCTTCGTCCCCGGCTACCCGGACGAGTCCACGCTGACCCTCCCGCAGCTGGTCTACAGCCTCGGCTTCAGCCAGTTCAACTACGGCGCCGCCTGCGTCGTGGCACTGGTGCTCTTCGCCTTCTCCATGGCCTTCACCGCGCTCCTCATGCGCCGGCGCGGCGGCCTGATCGGCTCGGGTGACTGACACATGACGACCGCAACCGCCCCGCACGGGGCGAGCCCCGCCGAGAAGCGGGCCCGCCGCAGGTCCCTGCTGCACTGGATCGCCGTGCACTCGCTCGGCATCGCCGCCGCCCTGTTCTTCGTGCTCCCGTTCGTCTTCGTCCTCCTCACGTCCCTGATGAGCGACGACCAGGCCCTGACCAGGGACCTGACGCCGAACTCCTGGCACTGGGACAACTACGTCAAGGTCTTCGAGACGCCGGGCTTCCTCACCTGGTGGAAGAACTCGCTGCTGTACGCGGGGCTCGGCACCGCGCTCGTCGTGGTGTCCTCGATCCCCGTGGCCTACGCGCTCGCGAAGTTCCGCTTCCGCGGCCGCCACCTGTCGCTGCTGCTCGTCATCTCGATGATGATGCTGCCGCCGCAGGTCGTGATCATCCCGATGTACCTGTTCTGGGCGAAGCAGATGGACCTCTCGGGGACGCTGTGGCCGCTGATCATCCCGATGGCGTTCGGCGACGCCTTCGCGATCTTCCTGCTCCGCCAGTTCCTGCTGACCATCCCCGACGAGTACGTCGAGGCCGCCAGGATCGACGGCTGCGGCGAACTCCGCACCCTCATACGGGTCGTGCTCCCGATGGCGAAGCCCGGCATCGCCGCCGTGGCCCTGTTCCAGTTCTTCTACTGCTGGAACGACTACTTCGGGCCGCAGATCTACGCCTCCGAGAACGCGACGGCCTGGACGCTCAGTTACGGCCTTGAGTCCTTCAAGGGTGCGCACCACACCGACTGGAACCTGACCATGGCCGCGACCGTGCTGGTCATGGCCCCCGTGATCCTCGTGTTCTTCTTCGCGCAGAAGGCGTTCGTCGAGGGAGTCACACTGACCGGAGTGAAGGGCTGATACGAACGATGAAGCTCACTGTCGTGGGGGGCGGTTCCACCTACACCCCCGAACTCATCGACGGCTTCGCGCGGCTGCGCGACACCCTGCCCATCACCGAACTCGTCCTCGTCGACCCGGCCGCGGACCGGCTCGACCTGGTCGGCGGCCTCGCCCGGCGGATCTTCGCCAGGCAGGACCACGACGGGAAGATCACCACCACCACCGACCTCGACGCCGGGGTCGAGGGCGCCGACGCCGTCCTGCTCCAGCTGCGGGTCGGCGGGCAGGCCGCCCGCGAACAGGACGAGACCTGGCCGCTGGAATGCGGCTGCGTCGGCCAGGAGACCACCGGCGCCGGCGGCCTCGCCAAGGCGCTGCGCACGGTCCCCGTCGTCCTGGACATCGCCGAACGCGTCCGGCGCACCAACCCGGACGCCTGGATCATCGACTTCACCAACCCCGTCGGCATCGTCACGCGCGCGCTGCTCCAGGCCGGGCACAAGGCCGTCGGCCTGTGCAACGTGGCCATCGGCTTCCAGCGGAAGTTCGCGAGGCTCCTCGACGTGGCTCCGGCCGACGTCCACCTCGACCACGTCGGGCTCAACCACCTGACCTGGGAGCGCGCGGTACGGATCGGCGGCCCCGAGGGCGAGAACGTGCTGCCCCGGCTGCTCGCCGAGCACGGCGACGCGGTCGCCGACGACCTGCGGCTGCCCCGCCGGGTCCTCGACCGGCTCGGCGTCGTCCCCTCGTACTACCTGCGGTACTTCTACGCCCACGACGAGGTGGTGCGGGAGCTGGGCACGAAGCCCTCGCGGGCCGCCGAGGTCGCGGCGATGGAGCGGGAGCTCCTGGAGATGTACGGGGACCCGGCGCTCGACGAGAAGCCGGCCCTGCTCGCCAAGCGCGGCGGCGCGTTCTACTCGGATGCGGCCGTCGACCTGGCGGCGTCCCTGCTGGGCGGCGGCGGTTCGCCGTACCAGGTGGTGAACACGTACAACAACGGCACGCTGCCGTTCCTGCCCGACGACGCCGTCATCGAGACGCAGGCCGCGGTCGGCTCCCACGGCGCCACGCCGCTGCCCGTCGCGCCGGTGGACCCGCTGTACGCCGGTCTGATCGCGAACGTCACGGCCTACGAGGACCTCGCCCTGGAGGCGGCGCTCCGCGGCGGCCGCGACCGGGTGTTCAAGGCGCTGCTCGCGCACCCGCTGGTCGGGCAGTACGCGTACGCCGACGGCCTCACGGACCGGCTGATCGCGCACAACCGGGAGCACCTCGCGTGGGCGTGACCGGAACCCTGCTGGCCGTCGACGCCGGCAACAGCAAGACCGACGTGGCCGTCCTCACCGCGGACGGCACGGTCCTCGGCGCGGCGCGCGGCGGCGGCTTCCAGCCTCCCGTGGTGGGGGTGGAGACGGCGGTCGACGGGCTCGCCGAGATCGTCGGCCGGGCGTGCGCCGAGGCGGGCGTCCCGGCGGAGTTCGTCCATGTCACGGCCTGCCTCGCCAACGCCGACCTGCCCGTCGAGGAGGCCGCGTTGCAGGCGGCGCTCCTGGCGCGCGGCTGGAGCGCGTCCGTCCGGGTCCACAACGACACCTTCGCCATCCTGCGGGCCGGGCTCGACGAGCCCCGGGGCGTCGCGGTGGTGTGCGGGGCCGGGATCAACTGCGTCGGGATGACCCCCGACGGGCGGACCGCGCGCTTCCCGGCGATCGGGAAGATCTCCGGGGACTGGGGCGGGGGCGGCGGTCTCGCCGAGGAGGCGCTGTGGTTCGCGGCGCGCGCCGAGGACGGGCGGGGCCTGCCCACCGCCCTCGCCGACGCGCTGCCGGCCCACTTCGGCCTGCCTTCGATGTACGCGCTGATCGAGGCGCTGCACCTGGGAGGGGTCCCGCCGGAGCGGCGGCACGAGCTGACGCCGGTGCTGTTCGCGGTCGCGGCCGGGGGCGATCCGGTGGCGATGTCGCTGGTGGACCGGCTGGCCGAGGAGGTCGTCGCGATGTCGGCGGTCGCGCTCCGCCGGCTCGGGCTCCATGACGAGGAGGCTCCGGTGATGCTGGGCGGCAGCGTGCTCGCCGCCCGCCACCCGCAGCTGGAGGCGCGGATCCGCGAACTCCTCGCGGCCCGGGCGCCGAAGGCCGTGATCGGCTTCGTGACCGCGCCGCCGGTGCTCGGGGCGGGACTGCTCGCCCTGGACGCGGACGGGGCCGGCCCGGAGGCCAAGGCCCGCCTGAGGGAGCACTACGGCGCCTGAGGGTCGCGGATGCGGGGTGTCTCGTCGTCACGACGAGGCACCCCGTACGCATGTTCACCCGTTCGAGGGGTGTCCGAAAGGGAACCGATCCTGGCCGGGCGACGTATTCAGAGTGAGGGGGTTCGCCTGCTGATGTGCCGGAGGCATGAGGCACGATAGGAACAAGATCGAGTCAATCCCGGTGTGCGGACGGCCCCCTGAGGCCATACTGCTGGCCGGGTGGTCGTCCGCCGGAACCGGTCGTACCGGGACACCGGACGGGCCGGCCGACGTCAGCGACCGAGGGGGAGGTCAAGTGACACACCCGCCGAACGCGCCCGCCGCCTCGGCGGCGCGGGGCACGGCGCAGGCGCCCGCGCGCCCGGGCGGAGTGCCCGCGCAGCCGTCGCCCGCGCCCGCCGCCGCCCCGCCCGCGGGGCGCGGCGCCTGGGCCGTCGGGCGCGAGCGGCTGCGGGTCGCCGCGACGACCGAGCCCGGCCGGCTGCAGATCCTGGGGGCCGTACTCGCCCTGCTCGTCGTGGCGTTCGGCGCGGTCAGCGCCCTCGAGGTGTCCGACCGGGCCTCCGCCGCCGACGACGTCGTCGGCCGCAGCCAGCCGCTGAGCGCCGACGCGGCCGCGATCTACCGCTCCCTCGCCGACGCCGACACCACCGCCGCCGCCGGCTTCCTGGCGGGCACCCTGGAGCCCGCGGAGTCCCGCACGCGGTACACCCGGGACATCACGACCGCCTCCCGGCTCCTCGTCAAGGCCGCGGCGAACACCGACGGCTCCTCGGAGTCGGCCCGCGAGATAGCCACCCTCAACGAGCAACTCCCCCGCTACACCGGCCTGGTCGAGCGCGCCCGCGCCGCCAACCGGCAGGGCCTGCCGCTGGGCGGCGCCTACCTGAGATACGCCAACCAGCAGATGGCCGGCACGCTGCTGCCCGCCGCCGAGCGGCTCTACGCGGCGGAGACGGTACGGCTCCAGCGCGACGACGAGTCGGCCCGCACCTGGCCGTTCCTGTCGCTCGCGCTCGGCCTGCTCGCCCTCGCCGTCCTCGGGTGGGCGCAGCGCCGCAACTACGCCCGCACCAACCGGGTCTTCAACCACGGACTGCTCGCCGCGACCGCCGCCACCTCCGTCGTCCTGCTCTGGCTCGTCGGCGCGCATACGGTCGCGCGCGGCGGTCTCGAAAGCGCGCGGCTGCACGGACAGGAGTCCCTCCAGGTCCTCAACACCGCCCGGATCAGCTCGCTCACGGCCCGGGCCAACGAGAACCTGACCCTGGTCGCCCGGGGCGCCGTCCTCACCGAGGACGGCAAGAACGACAAGTACGAGGCCGAGTACACGGCGAGCATGGCCGCCCTGGCGGACGCCCTCGCCACGGCGCGCGAGCGGGCCGACGACGACGCCGGGCGCGGCCCGGTCGACGAGTCCGCCGAGCACGCGGCCGAGTGGCGGGAGCGCCACAAGGACGCCCGCGCGAAGGACGAGGCCGGCGACTACGAGGGCGCCCTCGGCCGGGTCATCGGCGCGGAGCAGTCCACGGGCCGGTCCTTCGACCAGGTCGACACGGGCCTGGAGCGGGCCCTCGCGCACGAGCAGACCGAGTTCACCCGCGCCGCGGGGGACGCCAGGGACGCCCTGACGGCGCTGCCGCTCGGCGCGGCGGCGCTCGGGATCCTGGGCGCGGCGGGCGCCCTGCTCGGCATCAACCGCAGACTGTCGGAGTACCGGTGAGAGGGGGCGGGATGCCGAACGGCACGTACCCGCTGGCGCGGCGGGCCGCGCTGCGGCTGCGAGGCTGGGGCGGGGTGGCCGCCATGGCCGTGGCCTGCGGGCTCACCGCCTCACTCACCCTGCTGCCGCTCGCGCAGGACGGGACCGGCGCGGCGCCCGCGCCGTGGACGCCCGGCCCCGGCGTGGGCACCGGCGTCCAGATCAAGACGGACACCTGCGAGCACCCCGAGGCCTCCCTCACCCCCTCGTCGGCGGACGGCCCGTCGGTCCGGGCGATCAAGGACCGCGGGAAGCTGATCGTCGGCGTCGACCAGTCCAGCTACCGCTGGGGCTACCGGAACCCGGAGAAGGGCGTCCTGGAGGGCTTCGACATCACGCTCGCCCGGGCCGTCGCCAAGGACCTCCTCGGCGACGCGGACGCGATCATCTTCCGCGCGATCCCGACCAACCAGCGGATCGCCGCCCTGAACAGCGGCAAGGTCGACCTCGTCGTGCGCACCATGACGATCAACTGCAAGCGGATCGAGCAGGTCGCCTTCTCCACCGCCTACTTCCAGGCCGGCCAGCAGGTGCTCGCGCCCAAGCTCGCCAAGGACATCACCGGCTACGACTCCTCGCTGCGCGGCAAGCGGGTCTGCACCGCCGAGGGCTCCACGGCCTACGACGCCCTGGCCGAGAACTCCTTCGGCGCGCTCTTCAAGGACGAGGCGGACGGCACCAAGGACGACAAGGACCTGCTGACCGTCCCCAACCAGCTGGACTGCCTGGCCCGCCTTCAGATGGGCGAGGTCGACGCCGTCGTCACCGACAACGCCCTCGCGGCCGGCCAGGCCGCGCAGGACCCGGCGGTCGAGCTCAAGGGCCGGCCGTTCACCGAGGAGTACTACGGGGTGGCGGCCAAGCTGGGCAACGACGACCTGGTCCGCCGGGTCAACCAGGTGCTCGTGGGCTACCGGCAGGGCCCCTGGCAGGCCGCGTACAAGGAGTGGCTGGAGAAGGACCTCCCCGGCATCACCGGGCCGCCGGCTCCGCTGTACAGGTAGCGCTGTCCACGCCCCGACGAGTCACCCTGCACACGAAGCGGAAGAGGTAAGAGATGGGTGTCACGGGACCCCCCGGGCCGGTGATGGACCGGGACGAGGTGGACCGTGCGCTGGCGCGGCTCGGCGCCGAGCACAAGGCGGTCGAGGACTCCCTCCTCGCGCTCCAGGACCACGCCGGCCGCCGGCTGCTCGAAGGCGCGGAGCTGACCGGCACCACCCGGGACCGCTGGGCGACGGCGGAGCGCACCATCACCCTGCTCTGGACCTGCTTCGACGTGTACACCGGGGCCCTGCGGGAGGCCCGTGAACTGCGTGCCCGACGCCGCTGGCCCACCCGCGAGGAGCTGGTGGAGCTGACCGACCGGCTGCGCGGCGAGAGCGTGCTCGTGTCGGGCGGCGCGGGCGAGAAGGCACTGCTCACCGAGCGGTTCAGCCTGGAGGGCCTGGTCCGGCGGATGAACGAGCTGTACGCCGCCTCCCTCGACATGGTCGTCACCGCCGACGCCGTCTGGTCGGCGCTGCCCGCCCGGATAGACCTGCTCGCCGCCGAGCTGGGCCGGACGCGTTCGCTCGCGCACTCGGTGGGCGTACGGCCCGGGGAGCACCCGGCCGGGGACGAGCTGGAGGAGATCACGGCCGAGCTGACCCTGCTGCGGTCCCAGGTGGTGACCGACCCGCTGGCGTTCTGGCGTCCGGCGGTCGGGAGTTCGGCGCCCGGCGGGGGTCGCCCCGACACCGAGCGGTACGACCGGGCCGCGCTGGCCCTTGAGGACGTCCGCCGCGAGATCGAGGCCGTCCTGGCCGTCCGGCAGGATTCCGAGGACCGGCTGCTGCGGCTGCGCGACGTGCTCTCGCGGGCCGACCGGACGCTCGCGGAGGCCCGTTCGGCGCGCGGCGAGGTCCTCGCGAAGATCGCCGCCTCCGAGGTGCCGGCCGTCAGCGGGCCGCCGACGGTGCTCCAGGAGCGTCTCGCGGTCGCCGCCGAGTACCGCAGGCACGCCCAGTGGCACCGGCTCTCGCCGCTCCTGGAGTCCCTCGAGCGGGAGGCGGAGGACGAACTGCTGCGGGCCCGCGAGTCGTTGACCGCGGTGACGGCGCCGCTGGCGGTCCGGGCCGAACTGCGCGGCCGGCTCGACGCGTACAAGGCGAAGGTGGCACGGCTCGGCGCGGCGGAGGACCCGCTGCTCGTCGAGCGGTACGACGCGGCCCGCAGGATGCTGTGGAGCGCGCCCTGCGACCTCCGGGTCGCCGAACAGGCCGTGCTGCGCTACCAGCAGGCGGCGGCGGACGTACTGTCCGGCCCGAGAGACGCGGGAGGACGGCAGTGGTGAGCGGGGAGACGGGTGTGGGGAGCTGTCAGCGTCCTTCGTGCGGGGGATCGTACGAGGACATGGGAGGCGGCGAGCTGTACTGCGACACCTGCGGGCTCGCGCCGGTCGTCGCGCCCGGGGGGCTGATCGGCTCGACGCCGACCGGCATCGCCGCGGCCGGGAAGGGGACGGGCGGCGTCGGGGGGCCGGACTCCGGCTCCTCACGGAGCGGTTCGCGCGCCTCCTCGCGGGCGTCGTCGCGCTCCTCGACCTCCCGCCGTTCGGTCTCCGGTCGTCTGTCGCGCGCGCTCTCCGGGGCGTCCGGCGCGTCCACGGCCCGCTCGGTCTCGGTGCGCAGCTCCGGTTCGTCGACCGGCCAGTCCGCCCGGAACCGGCTGGGCGCGGGTCTGGTGGCCATCCCCGAGGTGCCGCGGCCCGACCCGCGGGCGGCGGTGATGGAGAACGCCGAGGTCCCCGAGCGGAAGCGTTTCTGCTCCCGCTCCGACTGCGGGGCCCCGGTGGGCCGCTCCCGGGGCGACCGGCCGGGCCGCACCGAGGGCTTCTGCACCAAGTGCGGGCACCCGTACTCCTTCGTGCCGAAGCTGCGCGCCGGGGACATCGTCCACGGCCAGTACGAGGTGGCGGGCTGCCTCGCGCACGGCGGACTCGGCTGGATCTACCTCGCCGTCGACCGGGCGGTCTCCGACCGGTGGGTCGTCCTCAAGGGCCTTCTCGACACCGGCGACCAGGACGCCATGGCGGCGGCGATCTCCGAGCGCCGCTTCCTCGCCGAGATCGAGCACTCCAACATCGTCCGCATCTACAACTTCGTCGAGCACCTCGACCAGCGCACCGGCTCCCTGGACGGCTACATCGTCATGGAGTACGTCGGCGGCAAGTCGCTCAAGGAGATCGCCAACGACCGGCGCACCCCGGACGGCCGCCGCGACCCGCTGCCGGTGGAGCAGGCCTGCGCGTACGGGATCGAGGCCCTGGAGGCGCTCGGCCACCTGCACAGCCGGAACCTGCTGTACTGCGACTTCAAGGTCGACAACGCCATCCAGACCGAGGACCAGCTGAAGCTCATCGACATGGGCGCGGTCCGGCGGATGGACGACGACGAGTCCGCGATCTACGGCACGGTCGGCTACCAGGCGCCGGAGGTGGCCGAGGTCGGCCCGTCGGTGGCGAGCGACCTGTACACGGTGGCGCGCACGCTCGCGGTGATGACCTTCGACTTCCAGGGCTACACGAACGTCTTCGTGGACTCGCTGCCCGAGCCGGAGCACATCGCGGTCTTCCGCACCTACGAGTCCTTCTACCGCTTCCTGGTCCGCGCCACCGACCCGGACCCGGCCCGCCGGTTCGCCTCCGCACAGGAGATGGCCGAGCAGCTGACCGGCGTCCTGCGCGAGGTCGTGGCGCTCCAGTCCGGGCGCCCCCGCCCCGCCCTCTCGACCCTGTTCGGCACGGAGGTCCGGGTCACGGACACCACGCTGTTCGCCGAACTGACGGAGGACGTCTCCCTGCTCGGCGCCCGCCGCGGCCGACGGGCGCAGGTCCCGCCGGTGACGGAGGTCCCCGAGGGGTACGGGCTCGGCGGGGCGCTCGCGCCGCTCGACGCGCCCGCCACCGCACTCGCGCTGCCCGTGCCGCGCGTCGACACGACCGACCCCAACGCCGGGTTCCTCGCCGGTCTCGCGGCCGCCGCGCCCGGCGAACTGCTCGGGGCGCTCCACGCCGCGCCGGCGCCCTCCGCCGAACTACGGCTGCGCACCCTGCGGGCCCAGTTGGAGCTGGGCGACCTGACGTCCGGGGCGCGGACCCTCGCGGGCCTGGAGGAGCGGGACCCGGACGACTGGCGGGTCGTCTGGTACCGGGGCGTCGCCTCCCTGGTGACCGGTGACCACGAGCACGCGGCGCTGGCCTTCGACGCGGTCTACGACGCCTTCCCCGGCGAGCCGGCGCCGAAGCTGGCCCTCGGGATCTGCGCCGAGGTCCTCGGCCAGCTGGACAACGCCGCCGAGTACTACCACCTGGTGTGGGCCACCGACCCGAGCTTCGTCAGTGCCGCCTTCGGACTCGCCCGGGTGCGCCTCGCGGCCGGGGACCGCACCGGTGCCGTACAGGCGCTGG
Organism: Streptomyces wedmorensis; assembly: GCF_000716445.1. Taxonomy (GTDB): domain Bacteria; phylum Actinomycetota; class Actinomycetes; order Streptomycetales; family Streptomycetaceae; genus Streptomyces; species Streptomyces wedmorensis. The sequence continues at coordinate 47,941 of NZ_JNWK01000002.1, read as the reverse complement.
AATCCGTACCGGAGGCGTCGATCCACTACACGGCGGCCCGGGTCGCGGCCGTGCGGGCGCGGCTGCGGCGGCGCCCCGCGCACGACCCGCTCGGCGGCGATCTGACGGCCGCCGCGGCGCAGGTCTCCGCGCTCCAGGGCTTCGGTCTGGACGCGGTGCGCCGCGAGCAGTTGTCGACGGAGGTCCTCGGAACGGCTCTCGACTGGGTACTCTCCGGAAGTCCCGGTGCGGCACCGGGCGGCGGCGCGCTGCTGCTCGGAAGTGAACTGGACGAGCGCGGACTGCGCTTCGGCCTCGAACGCTCGTACCGGGTGCTTGCCCGGCTCGCCCAGCAGGGCGACGAGAGGATCGAACTGGTGGAGCGGGCCAACCGCTTCCGTCCCCGGACGTGGGTGTGAGGATGTCCCAGAAGCCGAAGCCGTCGCACGGACTCGCCGCCTGCCCGGGCTGCGCGGAGCCGCTGGAGTCGGGTGACCGGTTCTGCGGGGCGTGCGGCTACGACCTCTCGGCCGTGCCGGCCGCCGGGGCCGAGCCGGACCGCCCGACCGTGGCGATCGGCACCCCCGTCACCTGGCCGGACGCCCCGCCCCGTGACCCCGGTTCGCTCTCGACCATGACCCAGCACCCGGGCGACCTCCCGGGCACCGACTCCGGCGGCCGGGACCTCCCCACGATGGAGGTCCGCACGGACGGCCCGGTGCCGGCGCCCGAGACGCCGCCGGCACCCGCGGCGGGGAGCGCCACCGGCGGCGACTTCGAACTGGCCGCCCCCGATCCCCGTACCGCCGTCCAGGCCGATCCGCCGCCGGCCTTCGCCCAGGAACCGGCCGCGACCCCCGGGGCGACCGCCGCCCCGGCCTCGTCGGCCGCGCTCTGCGTGGCCTGCCGGGCCGGCCGGGTGGACACCGACGGCTACTGCGAGAACTGCGGGCACGCGCAGCCGCGCGAGCGCGACCACATGGAGCGGGAGGCCGGCCCCGTGGCCGCCGTCAGCGACCGGGGGCTGCGCCACCACCGCAACGAGGACGCGTTCGCCGTCTCGACGACCACCCTCCCCGACGGCTCCCCCGCCGCCCTCGCGATCGTCTGTGACGGCGTCTCGTCGGCGACCCGGCCCGACGACGCCTCCGCCGCCGCGGCGGCCGCGGCGGACGCCTCCCTGCTCGCCGCGCTGCCGCGCGGCACCCACCCGCAGCAGGCCATGCACGAGGCCATCGTGGCCGCCGCCGAAGCCGTCAACTCCCTCGCGGAGGAGCCCGGTCAGGACGGCGCGGAGCACGACCCGCACCGCCACCGGAACGCCCCGGCGTGCACCATCGTCGGCTCGATCGTGGCCGACGGCCTGCTCGTCGTGGGCTGGGTCGGCGACAGCCGCGCCTACTGGGTGCCGAACGACCGCGGCACCGCGTCCGTCCGGCTGACCGAGGACGACTCGTGGGCCGCCCAGATGGTCGCCGCCGGCCTGATGAACGAGGCCGAGGCGTACGCGGACGAGCGCGCCCACGCGATCACCGGCTGGCTCGGCGCGGACTCGTACGAACTGGAGCCGCACACCGCCTCGTTCAAGCCCGACCACTCAGGCGTGGTGGTGGTCTGCACGGACGGCCTGTGGAACTACGCGGAGGGCCCCGAGGACATGGCCCGGGTCGTCCCCGCGGACGCGGCGGACCGCCCGCTGCACAGCGCCCAGGTCCTGGTCGGCCACGCCCTGGACGGCGGAGGCCACGACAACATCACGGTCGCGCTCGTGCCGTTCACCGTCACTCCGCAAGGGGCAGGATCGGCCTGAGCGGTCGCCGATCCCCGTCCCTTCACCGTTGTTGCCCGAGGAGCCCGAACAGATGGCGAACTTCTCCAAGTCGACCGTGCCGCAGTTCTCGGTGGACGTCTACCAGAACGAGTTCCTGCCGGAGGGCGGCAGGGACGTCAGCGCGATCGTCACGGTCACCTCGACCGGGGGCGGCACCAGCGGCGCGGCGGGGCTCGGCGGCTTCGGGCGCCCCGGGGGCCTCACCGGCGGCGGCACCGCCGGCGTCGTGATCATGGTCGACTGCTCCGGTTCGATGGACTACCCGGCCACCAAGATGCGCGGCGCGCGCGAGGCGACCGCCGCCGCCGTCGACACCCTGCGCGACGGCACCTCCTTCGCCGTCGTCGCCGGCACGCACGTGGCGAAGGAGGTCTACCCGGGGAACGGCGGCCTCGCCGTCGCCGACCACCGGACCCGCGCCGAGGCCAAGGAGGCGCTGCGCCGCCTCTCCGCCGGCGGCGGCACGGCGATCGGCACCTGGCTGCGCCTCGCGGACCGGCTCCTCTCCTCCGCCGAGCTGTCCATCCGGCACGGCATCCTCCTCACCGACGGCCGCAACGAGCACGAGTCGCCGGAGGAGCTGCGGGCCGCGCTCGACGCCTGCGCCGGCCGGTTCACCTGCGACGCGCGCGGGGTCGGCACCGACTGGGAGGTCAAGGAGGTCACCGGCATCGCGTCCGCGCTCCTCGGCACCGCCGACATCGTCGCCGACCCGGCCGGCCTCGCCGCCGACTTCACGTCGATGATGGAGACCGCGATGGACAAGGGCGTGGCGGACGTCGCGCTCCGGCTGTGGACCCCGGTCGGGGTCGAGATCGTGTTCGTGAAGCAGGTGGCGCCGACGGTCGAGGACCTCACCGGGCGGCGCACCGAGGCCGGCCCGCGCGCCGGGGACTACCCGACGGGTTCGTGGGGCGACGAGTCCCGGGACTACCACGTGAGCGTGCGGGTGCCCCGGGCGGCGGTCGGACAGGAGATGCTCGCCGCCCGCGTCTCGCTGCTCGCCCCGGACCCGGCCGGCGGCGACCCGCGGCCCCTGTCTCAAGGGCTGGTACGGGCGGTGTGGACGGACGACCTCGCGATGTCGACGTCGATCAACCCGCAGGTCGCGCACTACACGGGCCAGGCGGAGCTCGCGGACGTCATCCAACAGGGGCTCGATGCCCGCAAATCGGGCGATCGCGACGGCGCGACGGCCAAGTTGGGCCGCGCCGTGCAGCTCGCGGCGGCCTCCGGCAACGCGGATACGGCGAAATTGCTTTCGAAGGTGGTCGACGTCGTCGACGCGGCGACCGGTACTGTGCGTTTGAAGGCGAAGGTCGCGGAAGCGGACGAGATGACACTCGAGACCCGCTCCACCAAGACCGTTCGCGTCAAGAGGTAGCCCGGCCACCGGGCCGGACGACGAGAGGGGGAAGCACCGACATGCCGACCTGCCCGAACGGACACCAGTCGGTCTCCGACGACTGGTGCGAGGTCTGCGGCCATCGCATGGCCGGGGCGGGCGCGCCTGCGGGTGCCGTACCGCCGCCTCCCCCGCCGCCGCCCCCCGCGTACGGATACCCCGGCCCCGGCCAGGCCCCGCCCGGCCCGCCGCCGGGCGCCCCGGGCGGCTTCGACGGCCCCGGTGCTCACGGCGGTCCGGGCGCTCCCGGTGGCTTCGACGGCCCCGGCGGCTTCGGTCCCGGCGCCCCCTCGGCTCCCCCGGCCCCGCCGGCTCCCGGGGGCTTCGGCCACGGGGGCGACCCGAACGCGACGGCCCAGGCGGAGCTCTGCCCGCAGTGCCGCACGCCGCGCGAGCACATGGCTCCGTTCTGTGAGGAGTGCCGCTGGAACTTCCTCACGAACACGGCGACCTCGTACACGCCGCTGGCCCCGCACAACCCGCCGGGCCCGCAGCAGCCCGGTCCGCCGCCGGGCCTCAACCTGCCGCCCGGCTTCCAGTCCCCGCCGCCGCCGCCGAGCCGGCAGCCGCCGGCGCAGCAGCCGGACCCGTTCGGCTACCAGGGTTCGCGGCCGTCGCAGGTGAACCGTCCGGCCGAGCCGCTGGGCGCCGAGCCCACGCACCACCAGGCGCCGCGCCCGCCGGTTCAGCAGCCTCCCGTGCAGCAGCAGCCGGGGACGCAGCAGCCGCCGGCCCCGCCGGCCTACCTCCAGGCGCCGGCGCAGGCACCGGCACCGCCCGCGCCGCCGCAGCCGCGCGCCGACGACGACTGGGTCCTGTCCCCGCCGTCGCAGCCGCACGCCCCGCAGCCGCCGGCCCCCCAGCACCAGCAGCCGCCCATGCAGCAGCCCCCGCAGCACCAGGGACCGCCGCCGCACCAGGCGCCCCAGGGGCCTCCGCAGCAGTTCCAGCCGCCACGGCAGCCGCTGACCTGGACCGCGGTCATCGGTCCCGACCGCGAGTACTTCATGGCGATGATGCACCGCAGCGGGCCGGAGGCCTCGGGCCTCAACCTGCCCGCGTACTCGCCGGACAAGCACCTGCCGCTCCAGGGCAACCAGGTCTCCATCGGCCGTCGCCGGCACTCCACCGGCGAGTCCCCCGACATCGACCTGTCGGTGCCGCCGGAGGACCCGGGCGTCTCGCACCAGCACGCCGTGCTCGTGCAGCAGCCGGACGGCTCGTGGGCGGTGGTGGACCAGAACTCCACCAACGGCACCACGATCAACGGCGGCGAGGAGCCGATCCAGCCCTACGTCCCCGTCCAGCTCCAGGACGGCGACCGGGTGCACGTCGGCGCCTGGACGACGATCACGATCCGGCTCGGCTGACCCGGCTCGCGGCTGATCCGGGTCGCCGGATCCGGACCGGCTGAGCCGGGTCGCGGCTGATCCGAGTCGAATGCGGGTCGCCCGGTCCAGGTCATCTGAGCCGGATCGCGGCCGATCCGGCTCATGCCTCGGGCAGGGGCCAGGCGTACGGGCCTCCGGGGTCGTCCAGCCAGGCCCACTGCCGGTCGCCGCTGACCGTCACCCCGAAGCGCTCCCGCTCCGGCCGCCCCTCGCGCAGCCAGAGCGAGAGCGCTTCTCGCCTGTCCAGGACCTCGCCGGCGAGGCCCCACAGGAAGCGGAAGCCCGCGTCCCCCGCCGGGCCCCGGCCGGAGGCGCGGGCTGCGGCGCCGCGGAGCGCCACGAAGTACGCCGAGGTCGTCAGGAACCGGCCCTCCGCGTGGGTGCCGTCGGGCACCCGCAGCAGGACGAGCCCGGTCGACAGCGGGGCGAGGACCAGGGCGTCCGGCCGGCACTGCGCGAGCCAGGGGTACGGCACCGACGGCACCTCGCAGGTCGCCACGATCCGGTCGTAGGGGGCGTGCTCCGGGCAGCCGCGGGCGCCGTCGGCGGCGAGGACGGCCGGCCGGTACCCGGCGGCGGCGAGGTGGGTCCTGGCGGACTCGGCGATCTCCTCGTCCAGGTCGACGGTGGTGACGTGCCGGTCGCCGAGCCGGTGGCAGAGCAGGGCGGCGTGGTAGCCGGTGCCGGCGCCGATCTCCAGGACGTCGTCCCCGTCGCGCACGTCCAGGGCGCGGAGCATCAGCGCCATCAGGGACGGCTGGCTGGCCGAGGAGACCAGTTCCCCGTCCCGTACCCGGGTGGCGATCGCCGTGTCCTCGTAGGCCCCGCGCAGCCAGCGCTCCCGGCGCCCGGCGTCCGGGTCGCCGGACCAGAGCCGTTCGTAGCCGCCGGGCCCGGGGACGTAGTAGTACGGGACGAAGAGGTGGCGCGGGACCTCCTCGAAGGCGGCCCGCCAGGCCGGATCGGCCAGCTCGCCCTCCGCCTCCACCTCGCGCACGAGCGCCCGCCGCGCCCGCGCGCCGGCCCCGGCGAACTCGTCCCGCGGCTCACCCATGCCTCCACTCTCCCGCCGCCGGGGACCCCGGGCGAGCGGACCCTGGTGAGCGGACCCTGGTGAGCCGTCCCGGCCGAGCCGTCCCGGGCGGGCGGATCCGGGCGGGCGGATCCGGGCGGGCGGATCCGGGCGGGCGGATCCGGGCCGGTCCTGGACCTCCGGACCTAGGCCCGGGCATCTGAGACGATGGAACGGTGAACGAGATTCCCGGGGAAACAGTGCAGGAGCAGACCTTCTACGAGCAGGTCGGCGGCGAGGAGACCTTCCGCCGCCTGGTCCACCGCTTCTACGAGGGCGTCGCCCAGGACCCGCTGCTGCGTCCCATGTACCCGGAGGAGGACCTCGGTCCCGCCGAGGAGCGCCTCGCCCTCTTCCTGATCCAGTACTGGGGCGGTCCCCGCACCTACAGCGATCACCGCGGGCACCCCCGGCTCCGCATGCGCCACGCGCCGTTCACCGTCGACCGTGCCGCTCACGACGCCTGGCTCCGTCACATGCGCGCCGCCGTGGACACCCTCGGCCTCTCTCCCGCCCACGAGGCGGAGCTGTGGCGCTACCTGAGCTACGCCGCCGCGTCGATGGTGAACTCCGCGGACTGACGCCCCCTCACCCGGCCGCCGTCGCCCCGGTGGTGCGGTTCTGCCCCCGGTCGCGCATGGACGGACACATTCCGGAGATCGAGCCCCAAATAACGGTCACAATCGCATCAAGGTCGGGCTGCAAGCGGTTTCCAGCAGCACGGGCACTCTGAAAGCATCCGAGAGAGGTTCCGGGGGCGTTCGACGAGTGTTCGACGTGCGTGCCGTGTTCAGGGTGGCCAGGGGGACGGGTGACGGGGTTCGTATTTCTGCGTGTCAGGGCGCACCGGCTGCTGCTCTCCGCGGCGCTCCTCGCGGTCCTGCTGACGACCTCGGTGCTCGCCACCCTCGCGGCGTTCTCCGGTGCGATCGGGGACGCGGCGCTCCAGGCCGGACTGCGGGGGCGGTCGGCCGCGGCAGCCTCGCTGCTCGTCACCGGGCAGGTCACCGAGGCCAAGCGGGCCGGCGCCGAGGCGGCGGTGACGGACGGGATGCGGCGGACCTACGACGGGCTGCCGGTGAGCGTACGGCGCCTCGAACGATCCGGGCCGTACGCGTTGCCCCGCGACCTCCAGGCCGCCGCGGCCCGCGAAGGCGACCCGGACCTGACGTACTTCGCCGCGCTCGACCGCTCACGGCTGGCGCTCGTCAAGGGCGCCTGGCCCTCGGCGTCCCGGACGGCGGGAGTCGTCGAGACGGCGGTGCCCGAGGAGGCGGCCCGACGGCTGCGGATCGGGCCGGGGACCGTCCTTGACCTGGGCGACCGGCTCGACGACGGCCGGCTGGTGAGGACCCGGATCACCGGCGTCTACCGCCCGGTCGACACCTCCGACCTGTACTGGCAGCTGGACCCGGCCGGCGGGCGCGGCGTGAAGACGGTCGCGTTCACGACGTACGGGCCGCTGCTCGTCGACCCGACCGTGCTCGGCGCCGGAGTGCTGAGCGCCGGCACCACGTCCTGGCTCGGCTCGGCCGACTTCACCGGCTTCACCACCGACCGGATCGACGCCCTGCGGGCCTCGTCGACCGCGGGCCCGAAGGCACTGGCCGAGAACACCGACGCGTTCGGGACCACGATCTCCGCGTCCACCGCGCTGCCCACCGCCCTGGAGCAGACCCAGCGCGCGCTGCTCGTCTCCCGCTCCACCCTGCTGATCGTCGCCGTCCAGCTGGTGCTGCTCGCCACGTACGCGCTGCTGCTCGTCGCCCGGCTGCTCAGCACCGAGCGCTCAGGGGAGACCGCCCTGCTGCGGGCCCGCGGCGGCTCGCGGCGCCGGATCGCCGGGCTCGCCGGCATGGAGGCGCTGCTCCTCGCGCTGCCGGCGGCGATCGCCGCGCCGCTCCTGTCCGGACCGCTCACCCGGCTCTTCGCCGAGCGTTCCGCGCTCTCCTCGCTCGGCGTCCGACTCGACACGGCGCCCTCGCTCCAGGTGTGGCTGGTCGCCACCGCCGTGGCCCTGCTCTGCGCGGCGGCCGTCGTCGCCCCCGCGCTCACCGCGGGCGACGGCTCCGTCGTCTCGCTGCGCAAGGCCCGCTCGGCATCCCTGCCCGCCCCCGTACGGGCCGGGGCCGACATCGCCCTCCTCGCCGTCGCCGCCGTCGCCTACTGGCAGTTGCAGCGGCCCGCCGCCGCCGGCGGCACCCTCGGCGCGGACGAGGCCGGCGGCGGGTCCATCGACCCGGTGCTCGTCGCCGCGCCGGCGCTCGCCCTGCTCGCCGGCACCGTCCTGACGCTGCGCCTGCTGCCGCCCGCCGCCAAGCTGGCCGAGCGGCGCGCGGCGGGCGGACGCGGTCTGTCCGCCGCCCTCGCCGGCTGGCAGTTCAGCCGCCGGCCGCTGCGCGGCGCCGGGCCCGTCCTCCTCCTCGTCCTCGCCGTGGCCATGGGCATGCTGGCCATCGGGCAGAGCGGCTCGTGGGAGCGTTCGCAGCGCGACCAGGCCGACTTCCGCACCGGCGCGGCCGTCCGCGTCCTCAGCGCCGGTCCCGGAGAGCCGACGGAGACCGAGCGGCTGGCCACCGTGCCGGGCGTCACGGCCGTGACCCCGGTGCACCGCGCCACCACGGACGTGGCCGGGAAGAACGCGACCGTCCTGGCCATGGACACCCGCAACGCGGCCGGCGGCATGCTGCTCCGCCCCGACCTCACCGGCGCCACGGCCCCGGACCTGCTCGCCCCGATCACCCCCAAGGCCACCCCCCGGCCCGGCCTCCCGCTGCCCGCGGGCACCCGCACCCTCACCGTCGACCTGCGGACGGTCGCCCCGGCCGGAACGCCCGAGAGCACGGTCACGGCCGTCCTCGAGGACCCGAACGGCATCCCCTACCAGCAGCTCCTTGGCACGCTGCCGCCCGACGGCCGCACCCACCGGCTGACCGTCGACCTCGGCGCGATGACCGCCGGGCCCGGCACCGACGGGAGCCGCGGCTCCGGCGGGCTGCTCACCCTCACCGGCCTGGAGGCCGACGGGCAGATCCCCGACGGCGCCACCCACGGCCAGACCCTCCGCTTCGAGCGCTTCGCCACCACCCGCACCGACGGCACCGAGCAGGTGCACTCCCCCGCCCGGGTCCTGGCCTCCTGGACGTCCGCCTACGAGCAGACCGAGTTCGGCGACCCCGGGAGCGGCGGCCCGGTGAGCGGCACCGCGGGCGCCGCCGGACCGGGCGGCGGCCCGGCCCCGTACTCCGTCCCGTTCGTCGTCACCGGCGGGGTCCCCGACGACAGCCACTGGGAGACGGAGGAGTACACCCTGCGGATGGCCGCGCCCACGCCTCCGGCGCCCGAGCAGGTGCCCGCCGTCGCCACCGAGGCCTTCATGAAGGCGACCGGCGGCAAGCCCGGCGACCCGATCGAGGTCTCCGTCGACGGCCGGCAGATCACCGTCTCCGTCGCCCGGGTGGTCAAGGAGCTGCCGACCACCGGTCCGGGCGCCAGGACCGTGTCCGCCACCACGCCCGTCGCCACCCCCGAGGACGGCGGCGCGGTCCTCGTCGACCTGGCGTCGGCCAACCGGTACCTCGCCGCCGACCCCGAGCAGAGCTCGACCGTGCCGCCCACCGAGTGGTGGCTCACCGTCGCACCCGGCCGCGCGGACGACGTGGCCGCGGCGCTGCGCGCCCGCCCCAACGCGGACCCCGCCCAGGTCCTCGTACGCGACGAGGCCGCCACCGACCTCCTCGGCGACCCGCTCGGCGCCGGCCCCAACGCCGCCCTCATGGCGGTCGCGGCCGCCGCCGCCGCGCTCGCCGCGGTCGGCTTCGCGGTCGGCTCGGCCGGCGCGATGCGCGAGCGGTCCGCCGAGTTCGGCGTCCTCCAGGCACTCGGCACACCGCGCCGCCGGCTCGCCCGGCTCATCGCCGCCGAACAGGGGATCCTCATCGGCATCGGCCTGCTCGTCGGCATCGGGCTCGGCACCGTCCTGGCCCGGGCCGTCGTCCCGCTCGTCGTCCTCACCGGCCAGGCCGCCCGCCCCGTCCCCGAGGTCCTCGTCCAACTCCCCCTCGGCCAGGTCGCCCTGCTCCTCGTCGGCGTCGCCGCCCTCCCCCTGGCCATCGTCGCCGCCATCGCCCTCCGCCGCACCGACCCGGTCGTGACCCTGCGCCACCAGGGGGACCACTGATGCCCGCCCCGGACGACGACGTGACCGCCGACACCCCGGGCGGAGAGCCGCACGTGCCTCCCGGCAGGGAGCCGCACGGCGGGAAGCACGGCGCGAGGCCCACCGGCGAGCCCTCCGGGAAGCCGCACGGCGGGAAGCACGGCGCGAGGCCCACCGGCGAGCCCTCCGGAAAGCCGCACGGCGGGGAGCCCGCGCCCCCGGGCGGCGCCCGCGGGGCTCCTCCCGGAACCGCCGGCGCACACACCGGAGCCACCGAAAGCCCCGTCGTACGCAGGAAGGTCCCCGACATGTCCCCGTCCCGGTCCGACAAGCCCGCCCGCGCCGTGGCGCCCTGGGTGCGGACCCGGCTGCGGACCGCGCCCTGGGCCGCCGCGTCGCTGGCCCTGCTCGTGCTCGTCACCGCGTACCTCGCGGCGGCGCTGCCGCGTGCCATGGACGCGTACGAGACGGAGGGCCTGCGCCACGACATCCGGACCGCCGCGCCCCGCAACAGCGTCCTCGAACTGACCGCCGAGGCGCCCGTCCTGGAGCGCAGCCAGTCCGAGCGCGAGGCGGGCCTGGCCCCCGCCGCGCTCCTCAGGCAGCGCGACCAGGTGCTCACCCTGGTCCCCGAGCCGCTGCGCGTCGACCCGCGGCAGACCGTCCACGGTGTCCGTACGGTCACCCGGGTCAAGGGCCTCGACCCGTGGCTGCCCCGGCCCGACGGGATCTCCCCGGAGTTCACCCTCGCCTCCCCGTCCGACCCGGCGGGCCACTCCACGCTGCGGCAGGGCCGGCCCGCCGCCGGTAACGCCCGCCACCCCGAGGCGGTGGTGAGTGCGAAGACCGCCGAGGCCCTGCACCTGAAGCCCGGTTCGGTCGTGCACGTGCCGGGCCGCGTCAGCGCCGAGCCGATCGCCGTGACGATCACCGGGATCGTCGAGCCGCGCGACCCCGAGGGCGCGTACTGGGCCGTCGAGCCGGTCATGCGCACCCCCGCCCTCGCCGTGCTCGTCGGCGACGAGGTGAAGTACTACTGGCAGGCGTCGCTGCTGCTCTCTCCCGAGTCGGCGCCCGCCCTGCTCGCCACCCTCGGCGACCCGGAGGTCTTCTTCCGGTTCATGCCGGAGGCCGACCACCTCACCACCCACGACACCGACCGGCTCGCCGCCGTGCTCGACTCGGCCGCCGGCGGACCCGACCTGGTGAGGATGCGCAGGGTCATCGGGCCGACCGGCACCCTCACCACCGACCTCGACACGATCATCGGTTCGTACCGCTCGATGCGTGACGCGATCAACCCGGTCGTGGCCGTCGCCGTCTTCGGCGTCGGCGCGGTCGCGGCGGTCGTCCTCGCCATGACCGGCGGCCTCTTCACCGCCCGCCGGGACAGCGAGCTGGCGCTGATCCGCTCCCGCGGCGCCTCGCTCACCGGCATCGGTCTGCGGCTGCTCGGCGAGACCTCGGCGGTCGCCGTACCGGCCGCCGCGCTCGCCCTCGGCCTCGCGGTGGCGACGGTCCGCGGCCCGGACGGCGGGTCGGGCACGATCCCGCTCGCGCCCTCCCTCCTCGCCACCGTGGCCGTCGCCCTGATCGCGATGCTCGTGCTGCCCCTGCGGGCGATCGTCGTGCACCGGACCCCGCGGCTGCACGGCGGCCGGGACGACCTGCTCACCGCCCGTCCCTCCCGGCGCCGCACGGTCCTCGAACTCACCGTGCTCGTGCTGACCGTCGGCGCCGTCGCCTCGCTGCGGCTGCGCGGCACCGCCGACGCCGGTGACCACCTGGTGAGCGCCGCGCCGGTGCTCGTCGGCCTGATCGCGGCCATGCTGCTCGTACGGATCTACCCGCTGCCGCTGCGGTGGGCGACCCGCCCGGCCCGCCGGCTGCGCGGGGCCGTCGGACCGCTGGCCCTGGCCCGCGCCGGACGCTCGTCCTCGACGGGCACGCTCCCGCTGCTCGCGCTGGTCCTCGCGCTGACCACGGCGGCCTTCGGCGGCTCCGTCCTCGCCGGCGTCGCCGACGCCCGCGACCGGGCCGCGCTGCTGGCCACCGGCGCGGACGCCCGGGTCGGCGGCTCGGCCGAGTGGACGCCGCTGCCGGCAGGACTCACCGAGAAGGTGCGCGGTACGGCGGGGGTACGGGACCTGGCCCCGGTGCAGGTCGAGTACGGGGTGACGATGCCGTCCGTCGAGGGCACCACCGCCCTGCCGATGACCGCGCCGCTCGTGGGCGTCGAGCCCGACTCGTACACCCGGCTCGCCAAGCGGACCGGCTTCGGTCCGTTCCCCGCCGGGCTGCTCGCGTCGACCGGGCGGGGCGGCCCGGAATCGGTCGGGGACACCGACCGGGTGCTGCCCGCGATCGCCTCGCCCGCGGTCGCCGAACGGTTCGGCGGGAAGCCGCTGGAGATCGTGTCGGCCGCCGGCGTGTTCCGGGTGAAGGTGGTCGCGGTCCGGTCCGCCACCCCGGCCCTCTCCGACGCCGACTTCCTCCTCGTCAACGCCGCCGACCTCACCCACCGGGTGTCCACCGCCCTGCTCGTCACCGGAACGCCGGACGGCGCCGCGCTGCGCGCCGCCGTCGCGGCCTCCTCGCGGCCCGGCGACTTCGCCGTGACGACGCGGAGCGAGGAGCGGTCCACCTATGTGGACTCGCCGCTCCAGTCGGGCGCCGAGGGCATCTACCTGGGCGCGATCGGCGCGGGCGCGGGCTACGCGCTGGTCGCCGTCCTGCTCTCCCTCATGCAGAGCGCGCCGGAGCGGACCAAGCTCCTCGCCCGGCTCCGCACGATGGGTCTCACCCGCAAGCAGGGCCGGCGGCTGCTCGGCCTCGAAGCGCTGCCGCAGGCGGTCCTCGCGGCGATCGGCGGCACGCTGGTGGGCTGGGCGACGGTCCCGCTGCTCGCGCCGGGCATCGACCTGTTCCGGCTGGCACTGGCGACGGCACCGGGGCTCGCCCCGCTGGACAGCGCCCCGCTGCGGGCGGACCCGTGGTCGCTCGTGCTGCCCGCGCTCGGCGTCGTCCTCCTCACGGGGCTGGCGGCGGCGGGACAGGCCTGGTGGGCGGGGCGCAGGGGCTCGATCAAGGAACTCAGGGCAGGAGACGCACGATGACCAGGACCGGGACCCCGGGCGGGACGACGACGGCCGACACCGCCTCGGACACCACCCTCGAAGAGCTGGAGCGGCGGGCCACGGCGCACCGCGACCGGCCCTCGTACGGACACGACTCGCTCATCGCCTGCGACCGGCTCGTCCGGATCTTCACCACCGACGGCGTGGAGGTGCAGGCGCTCCAGGGGCTCGACCTCCTCGTGAAGGAGGGCGAGCTGATGGCCCTGGTCGGCGCCTCCGGCTCCGGCAAGTCGACCCTGATGAACATCCTCGCGGGCCTGGACGTGCCGACCGCCGGCGCGGCCCGGGTCGCGGGCTGCGACCTGCTCGCCATGGACGGCAAGGCACGCCTCCGCTACCGCCGCGAGGTCGTCGGCTTCGTCTGGCAGCAGACCGCCCGCAACCTCCTGCCCTATCTGACGGCCGCCCAGAACGTGACGCTGCCCATGCAGTTGCGCGGCAGGTCGAAGCAGAAGGCGCAGCGGGCCGAGGAGCTGCTCGCCATGCTCGGCATCGCCGAGATCCGCGACCGGCGGCCCCACCAGCTCTCCGGCGGCCAGCAGCAGCGCGTGGCCATCGCGGTGGCCCTGGCCAACAACCCGGCCGTGCTGCTCGCCGACGAGCCGACGGGCGAGCTGGACTCGGCCACCGGCGAACAGGTCTTCGCGGCCTTCCGCCGCGCCAACGAGGAGCTCGGCACGACGATCGTCATCGTCACCCACGACCAGGCCGTCGCCTCCGAGGTCCGCCGCACCGTCGCCATCCGCGACGGCCGCACCTCCTCGGAGGTCCTGCGCCGCACCGAGGTCGACGAACTGGGCCGGGAATCCCTCGTCGCCCGCGAGTACGCGATGCTCGACCGCGCCGGCCGCCTCCAGCTCCCGGCCGAGTACACCGAGGCGCTCGGCATGGAACACCGCGTCGCCCTCGAACTCGAACAGGACCACATCGGGGTGTGGCCGGACGACGTGGAGCAGTGAGGGCCGTACGGGTGTGACGTGTGGGGCGCTCACGGCCCACCGCCCACCGCCCACGGCTCACGGCCCACAGCTCATGGCTCATGACTCACGGCCCACGGCCCACGGCCCACGGCCCACGGCCCACGGCCCACGGCCCACGGGACGGTGGCGCAACCGCGTACCCCGTGATCGACGTCCCCGCCCACGGACCTGACCGCTGCCGACGTCGCTCACGGGGGTGTACCGATGGGGATGGGGACGGGGAAAGCCGTGCCGTACGCGGGGGCGCTGCTCGTGCCCGCCGCAGCCGGAACGCTCCTGTGGGTGTGGGCGGGCTGGAGCCTGCGGAGCCCGCACGGACTCCCGACCGCGCTGGGCGTGGCGGGCGGCGTCGCGCTCACCGCGGCCGCGCTCCTGGCGCACAACGCGCTGTTCCGTGAGGGCGGCGGCATCGCCGCGGCCGTCCTGATCCTTGCGGGCCTCACGGCGGTGTGGGTGGAGGCCCGGGACGACGCGGTCCGCGGCGCGGTCACCGACTGCGTCGTGGTGGGCAAGGTCAGGGTCACCCACCATCCGACCTTCGGCGAGGGCGCACCGTCCGCCAAGACCCTGTACCACCACACGCTGGACTGCGCCGGCGGCTATCCCGCCGACTTCTCCGCCGAGGAACGGATCGGTTCCTCCGGCACCGCGGTCCGCATCGCGTACGACCCCGCCCACCGCATGGACCCCATCCTGGAACGCCGGAACAAGGCCCACGGCTCCCCCGTCGTCCCCGCCGTCCTGCTCGCCCTCTCGGCGGCGCTGTCGGCGGTCGCGATCGCCAAGGAGGGACGCGAGGAGGGCTGACGGAGCCGCCTCGCCGGGGCGTGGGACCGCCCGGACCAGCGGTGCGGCCCCTGAAGACAAGCGGGGCCGGGCCCTTATCGGACCCGGCCCGCCAGGGACTCGTCGCCCCGTACGCGGATCACCGGGGGGCGACCGCCAGGGACATCGGTGCGGTGCGCAGCGCGATCGAGCCGTACGGGGTGCGCAGCCGCAGCCACGGCCCGGAGGCGAAGAGCGCGGGGGCGAGGCCCGTGTCGGCCGGCGGCAGGAAGCCCAGGGACTGGGCGGCGTGCACCGCCCGCAGGGGCAGTCCGGTGGTGCCGAGGGTGCGGGACCAGATGTCGTGACCGATCCGGTCGCGCTCCGCCCTGGTCCGGCGTTCCTCGGGCAGCTCCTCGTCCCGGGCCCGGAACTCGGCGACCGCGGCGGCGACCGCGCCCCGCATCTCGGCGGCGCCCGGCAGTCCTTCGACGGGCCGCCATCCGGAGCGCGGCGGCAGGACGCCCGCCCAGGGCGGTCCGGTCACCGAGTCGGGAACGACGGCCTTGCCGCCCGACTCCTCGATGCCTTCGAGGAGTTCGCCGGCGGAGACCGTGACGTCGAGGTCCACGGCGTCGACGAGGCGGGCCGTGCGGATCGCGAGGACGTCGAACGACGCCGGCCGCCCGAAGACGGCCAGCGCCCCGCCGCCCGCCTGGAGGCGGACGGCGGCGGCCCGGTCGTAACGGACCAGCCGGGTCAGGAAGGCGGCGAGGGCCGCCGCCTCCCTGGCGTCGTCGAAGTGCAGAGGTGCGAGGAGCGTCATGCGGCGGTGGACATCCCGTCGTCCACGAACTCCTGCAGGAAGCTCCGCTCCTCGGCGCTGATCCGCCGCGGGCGCTGCGCCTCCAGGTCGAAGGGCACGACGACCGTGGACGCGCGGACGTAGGTCACGTCCGGGTCCTTGATCTCGTACGCGATCGTCAGCGACGCCGCGCCTATCTTCGTGACCCACGACTCGATGGTCACCGGCTCGTGCCGGTGGACCAGCGGCCGCACGTAGTCGATCTCGTGCCGGGCCACGACGGACCCGCCGGAGAACGAGGGGGAACCGTCCCCCGGCGCCAGCCGGAACATGAAGTCGATCCGCGCCTCTTCCAGGTACCGCAGGAAGACGACGTTGTTGACGTGCCCGAAGGCGTCCATGTCCGACCAGCGAAGGGGACAGCTGTAGATGTGCCTCGTCACTGACCTCAGCCTCGGGTCAGCTTCTTGTACGTGGCACGGTGCGGACGGGCGGCGTCCGCGCCGAGGCGCTCGATCTTGTTCTTCTCGTACGACTCGAAGTTGCCCTCGAACCAGAACCACTTCGACTCACCCTCGTAGGCGAGGATGTGCGTGGCGACTCGGTCCAGGAACCAGCGGTCGTGGGAGATGACCACGGCCGCGCCCGGGAACTCCAGGAGCGCGTTCTCCAGGGAGGACAGGGTCTCGACGTCGAGGTCGTTGGTCGGCTCGTCGAGGAGCAGCAGGTTGCCGCCCTGCTTGAGGGTGAGCGCCAGGTTCAGGCGGTTGCGCTCACCGCCGGAGAGCACGCCGGCCGGCTTCTGCTGGTCCGGGCCCTTGAAGCCGAACGCGGAGACGTACGCCCGGGAGGGCATCTCGACGTGGCCGACGTTGATGTAGTCGAGCTCGTCGGAGACGACCGCCCACAGCGTCTTCTTCGGGTCGATGTTCGCGCGGCTCTGGTCGACGTACGAGATCTTGACGGTCTCGCCGACCTTGACGGAGCCGGAGTCCGGGGTCTCCAGACCCTGGAGCATCTTGAAGAGCGTGGTCTTGCCGGCGCCGTTCGGGCCGATGACGCCGACGATGCCGTTGCGCGGCAGCGTGAAGGAGAGGTCGTCGATGAGGACCTTGTCGCCGAAGGCCTTGGAGAGGTTCTCGACCTCGACGACGATGGAGCCCAGGCGCGGGCCCGGCGGGATCTGGATCTCCTCGAAGTCCAGCTTCCGCATCTTGTCGGCCTCGGCCGCCATCTCCTCGTAGCGCGCCAGACGCGCCTTGGACTTGGCCTGACGCCCCTTGGCGTTCGACCGCACCCACTCCAGCTCTTCCTTCAGACGCTTCGCGCGCTTGGCGTCCTTCTGGCCCTCGACCTTGAGCCGCTCGGACTTCTTGGTCAGGTAGGTCGAGTAGTTGCCCTCGTAGGGGTGGGCGCGCCCGCGGTCGAGCTCCAGGATCCACTCGGCGACGTTGTCGAGGAAGTACCGGTCGTGGGTGATGGCCACGACGGTGCCCTTGTACTGGGCCAGGTGCTGCTCCAGCCAGTTCACCGACTCGGCGTCGAGGTGGTTGGTGGGCTCGTCGAGGAGCAGCAGGTCGGGGGCCTCGAGGAGGAGCTTGCAGAGCGCCACGCGGCGCTTCTCGCCACCGGAGAGGTTGGTGACGGCCCAGTCGCCGGGCGGGCAGCCCAGGGCGTCCATGGCCTGCTCCAGCTGCGTGTCGAGGTCCCAGGCGTTGGCGTGGTCCAGGTCCTCCTGGAGCTTGCCCATCTCGTCCAGGAGCGCGTCCGAGTAGTCGGTCGCCATGAGCTCCGCGACCTCGTTGAAGCGCTTCAGCTTCCCCATGGTCTCGGCGGCGCCCATCTGGACGTTCTCCAGGACGGTCTTCGTCTCGTCGAGCTTCGGCTCCTGCATGAGGATGCCGACGGAGAAGCCGGGCGACAGGAACGCGTCGCCGTTCGACGGCTGCTCCAGGCCCGCCATGATCTTCAGAACGGTGGACTTACCGGCACCGTTCGGGCCGACCACACCGATCTTCGCGCCCGGCAGGAAGCTCAGCGTCACGTCATCGAGGATGACCTTGTCGCCGTGCGCCTTGCGCGCCTTGCGCATCGTGTAGATGTACTCAGCCAAGAGAAACCGTCCGGCAAAGAGTGAGTGGGCAGATACACCCCATCTTGCCTGACCGCCAGCCCCGGGCGGAAACCGGTTCGGCTCCGGCGGGGCCGCGGAGGGGGCGGTGAGGGGGGTGCGAGGGGGTGGGGCGGGGTTCCGACGTGCGACGACCCCGGGCGCGGGTGCGGTCCGGGGTCGGGCGGGGGTCACGGGGTGAAGGGCGTGTGACGCGGATCACTCCATGGGGTGGGGCGCGGTGCCGGGCGCGGGGCCCGGCACCGGTGGCCCGTGGTTACTGGCCGGCGGTCTTCTTCTTGCGGAGGAAGAACACCGCGCCGCCGCCGATCGCGACGAGCGCGGCGGCGATGCCGGCGATCATCGGGGTGGCGTTGGAGCTGCCGGTCTCGGCGAGGTCGCCGCCACCGGTGGTGCCGCCCGTGGTGTCACCCGTGGTGCCGGGGGTGGACGGGGAGGGCTCGACCGAGGGGGAGGTGGAGGGGGTCTCGGAGGGCTTCGGGCCGGGGGTGGCCGTCTTGCAGTCCAGGACGCCCTCGAAGGTCTCCGAGAACTTGTTCGGGCCGGTGATCGTGAACTTGTACGCCTCGTCCTCGGCGAGCGGGACCGTGATGGTCTTCTTCTCGGCGGGGGCGATCGTGTACGAGGTGCCCTTCAGGTCGAAGGTCCAGGGCTCGTCGCCCGCGTTGGAGGCGATGATCTCCAGGCCGCCCTTGGCGCAGTCCTTGGCGACCGTGACGGCCGGGACGGCACCCTTCTTGGCCCAGGCGACGGTGGCCTTGGCGGTGACGGTGGAGTTGCTGGAGCCGGCCAGGATCATGGTCTGGCTCTTGCCCTGGGTGCTGACGAAGGCGCGCCCGAGCGGGACCTGCGTGGTGACCTCGGCCTTGATCTCGGCGTCGCCGTCGGGGGTGCCGCTCGGCACGTTGACGTAGACGTCGTCGCCGTCCTTGGCCTTGGTGATCGCCTTGCCGTCCTTGTCGACGATGCCGAGGCCGGCCGGGGCGCCCGGGACCACGGACAGGTCGGCGCCGGTCTTGGCGTTGGTGCCGACCTTGAACGGGCCGATGCGGTCGCCGGCCTTGCCCGCGAGGGAGCTCGGGGACAGGCTCAGGGAGGACTTGGGCTCCTCCACCTTGGTGGCGTTGTCGATCAGGTACTTGGTGAGCGCCTGGGCCTTCTCGTCGACCGGCTTCGCGTCGAGGTCGTCGGAGAAGTGCCAGATCGCGGCCTGCGTGGCGGCGGCGGCGGTCTCGTCGCTCAGCCCCTCGACGCCGGCCTTCGAGGTGAGGTCGGAGACCTTGAGGGTCGGGTAGGAGTTCTCCAGGATCCAGAGGATCTTGCCCGCGTCGGGGTTGTTGTGGAGGGACGACTGGTCCCAGCCGACCTCCTTGTACTGCTTGCCCTCGTAGGCGGTGGTCCGGTAGTCGATGCAGTAGGTCAGCAGGCTTCCGCCGTTCTCGACCTGCATCTCGAAGAGGCCACCGCGCTCCTCGCGATCCTGGCCCGCGATCTTCACCCCGTCGAAGATCTTCAACTCGCCGAGCTTGGCGGTGGCGCCACCGCTCGCGCCCGGAGCATCATCGGCCGCGGCCGGTCCCGCGAGGGCTATCGCGCCGGCGGCGACGAGGCCCGAGACCAGGGTGGCAGCGGCAAGGCGGCGAGCAGTGCCCCGCCCACGAACTGAAAACATTGGATTCCCCTCCGGGCGGCGGCTCCGCGAACTTGGTCGATTCACGTGGGGGGAGCGCACGCCAGCAGACTCACAGACTCAATGGACTCACGTGCCTCATTGAGTACTCGGGAATCCTAGGGACGCGGAACCCCGCGGTGCCCGGCCATACGGTCAGATAACCATTCCGTCTCGGAATCGTTATCCACTGGGCGAGTTGGTCGACAAATCCCCACGACGCATGGTCAAGAAGCGGTTACCAGGCGCTTCGTCGCCTCGTCCGAGGCCACCGTCCAGGGGTCCTCCCCCACCTCCGAAGGCGGCCTCGGCGACAGCTTGGGCGCCGCCCCCGCCTGCGGCCGGGGCGGTGGCTGCGGGCCGCCGTCGGCACGGAGTTCCGGCTCCGGCCGGGCCGCGCGGCGGAACGCCGCGGTCCCCCGGCTCAGATCGTGGCCCACGGCGACCGCGGCGACGTCCACGAAGGTCTTGCGCTGTCCGTCGCGCTCGTCCTCACGCACCTTCAGGCGCCCGTGGACCACGAGCGGTTCACCCACCGAAACGGAGGCAGCGAGGTTGGCGCCGAGCGAGCGCCAGGCCGACACCGTGTAGAAGCTGGTCGGCCCGTCGGACCAGGCCCCCTGCTCACGGTCCCAGCGGCGCGCGGTCACCGCGAAGCGGAACCTCGCCACCCCGCCCGCCGCCGTGTCCCGGTACTCCACCGCCGTCGCCACGTTGCCGACGAGCGTCACGGTCGTGTCGTTCATGGTCCGCCCCCACTTTTGTGTGCCGTCTGTCGTTCTCCGGCCGCCGTCGGCCGAAGGCCGAAGCCCGGGCGCCGCATCCCGGCCGCCCTTCGCCTTCGACACCATGCTGGAGCGTCACGGGCAACCCCGCCGGGGCCTGTGGACAGCCGGGCGAATGAGGACAACTCCCTCACCCTGGAGGGTGATACCGGACAAAGCACGGCCGCGGCCGGCGTCGGACCCCGGCTCGCGGCGCGCGCTCGTCCTGCCCGGTGCCTACCTCCTGCGCACCCCCGCCCGCGTCGCCCCGAACCGCGCCGTACCGGGGCGGCCGCCGCCGACGACGCGGGCCGGCGGGCGCGCGCCCACCACCGTCGCGTACTGCTCGCGGACCTCGCGGTAGCGCATGAGCTCCGCCGCCACGGGGTCGAGCACGCGGGCCCGGCCGCAGGCGGCCGCCGCCTCGCGCAGACGGCGTTCGGCCTCCTGGCCGTACCGGCGGGCCGGCCCCTTCACCGCGCCCTCGCAGGCCCATTCCACGAGGGGACCGCCGACGATGCCGCCGAGCATGACGAGGACCGGCGGCAGGAGGCCGGGCGGTACGACACCGACGATCTGGCCCACCAGCCACAGCGCGCCGAAGAGCTGCAGGAGCGTCATCACCACCTGGGCGAGGACGGCCGCCGGCCACCAGGCGGGCCTCGGCGGCCGGGCGGCGGGGTCGCCCATGGTGACGGTCAGTTCGTCCAGCGCCTCGGGCAGGCCCTCCGCCCCGCGCTCCGCCGCCTCGCGCACGGCTTGCGCCCACGGCACCGGCAGCCCGCGCGAGGCCTCGTCGGCGACGATCCGCACGGCCTGCTCGACGCGCTGGCGGGCCGTCAGCTCCTCCTCGACCGGGGAGGCGAGGCGCGGGTCGGTGGAGCCGTGCGCGCGCATCCGCTCGTACCGGCGGTAGAGCCGCAGCCAGGGCGTTCCGCAGGCGCGGATCGCCCCCCGGCGCCAGACCCGCTCGGCGGCCTCGCCCGCCGCCTGCGCGCCGACGGCGACGGCCAGCCGGTCCGTGAAGGCTTCCCGGGCCCGCTCGTCGAGGCCGGAACGGCCGTCGGCCACGTACACCGGGCGCAGCCGCGCCGCCGCCGCGTCGACGTCGGCCGCGAGCCGACGTTCCGGAGCGGTGCGTTCCTGGACGAACCGGGCGACGAGTTCGCGCAGTTCGGGCACGCCCTCGCCGGTCAGCGCGGAGACCGAGAGGACCGTGGCCCCGGGCTCGCCGTGCTCGCCGAGCGCCACGCCGTCCTCGTCCAGGAGGCGGCGCAGGTCGTCGAGGACGAGGTCGGCGGCCTCCGTCCCCAGCCGGTCGATCTGGTTGAGGACGACGAACGTGACCTCGGCATGCCCGGCCAGCGGCCTCAGGTAGCGCTCGTGGAGCGCCGCGTCCGCGTACTTCTCGGGGTCGACCACCCAGATCACGGCGTCGACCAGACCGAGGACCCGGTCGACCTGGTCCCGGTGCGCGGTCACCGCCGAGTCGTGGTCCGGCAGGTCGATGAGCACGAGCCCCTGGAGTTCGGTGTCCGCGGCTCCGCCCGCCAGGGGCCGGCGGCGCAGCCGCCCCGGCACGGCGAGCCGGTCGAGCAGTCCCGCCGCCCCGTCGGACCAACTGAGCGCGATGGGTGCCGAGGTCGTCGGGCGCCGCAGGCCGGTCTCCGAGACGGGCACGCCGGCCAGCGCGTTGAAGAGCGTCGACTTGCCGCTTCCGGTGGCCCCGGCGATCGCGATCACCGTGTGCCGGGAGGAGAGTCGCTGCCGTGCGGCGGCCTCGTCGAGGACCCGCCCCGCCTCTGCGAGCGCCTCGGTCTCCACTCTCGTACGGGACAGTCCCACGAGCTCGTGCAACGCGTCGAGGCGGCTGCGGAGCGGCCCCCCGTAACTCCCGCCGAGCGGCGGCAACGTGTCCTCGTCCTCCTCCCGGCCCCCTCCTGCCCCGGGCTGCTCGTCCTTCACCGCGGCCCGCTCGCTCGCCCGTCGCGCGATGAGTCCGTCGTCCCAGCTGACGCGGTCGCCCGCCCCGCCTTCCTTGCCTGCCCTGCCCGCCCCGCTCCCCCTGCCCGCCCCGTCCCCGTCCGCCCTGCCCGCCACGTCCACATCCACCACGTCACTTCTCCTTCTGCAGTACGGAGAGCGCGGCGATCAGCTCCGCCTGCGGCTCGGGGGTCACGGCGAGCGATTCGAGGGGGGCGAGGCATCGGTCGCGCTCGACGTACAGGACACGGTCGACGTACGAGAGGACCAGTTCGCCGCCCTTGTCGCGCAGCCGCAGGGCGGCCTGGGCACCGAGGAGTTCGGCGAGGCGCTCGCCGGCCGACCGGCTGCGGCGGCCGCCGAGGAGGGAGGCGGCGAGGAGGGCGGCGACGGTGTCGGCCTCGGGGACGGCGGTGCGGGCCGCGCGCGAACCGGAGGGGCGCTCGACGTCGCGCACCTCCTCCTCGGCCAGTTCCTCGAGCACGCGGCGCCAGCGCCGTACCTCGACGCCGATCCGCTCGCCGGCCTCCCGGTCGCCGCCGGTCCGCGGCGGGCCGAGGGCCTGGGAGGCGGGTTCGCGGCGCCAGGTGTCGCGTACGCGCTCCTCGGCGGCCGAGACCGCGCAGTGCAGCAGGGCGGCGAGGGACTCGGCGAGGGCGTCCAGGAGTTCTTCGGCGGTGCTGTCGCGGGGGTAGCCGCGCCAGCGCGTACGGGCGTCGCCGGCGAGGACGGCGCCGCGCCCCAGCAGCTGCCGCACCCGCTTCGCCTGCTCCGCGTACGCGGTCTCGACGACGCCGCCGAGGCGGACGGCGGCGGCGTACTGCGCGGCGACCGCGCCCGCCAGTTCGGGCAGTCGGGTGTCGAGGGAGTCGATGACGCCGGAGGCGGTGCGGTCGGCGGCCTGCTGCCGGGCCGCCGGGTCCTGGGCGCAGTGGGCGAGCCAGCCGCGCAGGGCGGCGACGGCGCTGTCGGGCAGCAACCCGCTGCCGCCGTCCGCCGACTCGGGCAGCTCGGGGATGGTGAAGCGCGGCACGTCACCGAGTCCGGCCTTGTCGAGCAGCGCCTCGTACTGCCGGGACACCTCCCCGATGACCTGGTGGGGGACGCGGTCGAGGACGGTGACGAGGGTGGCGTCGTACTCCTTGGCGGTACGGAGCAGGTGCCAGGGCACGGCGTCGGCGTACCGCGAAGCCGTGGTGACCATCACCCAGATGTCGGCGGCACAGATCAACTCCGCCGCGAGCAGCCGGTTCTCGACGACGAGCGAGTCGATGTCGGGCGCGTCGAGCAGGGCCAGGCCGCGGGGCAGCGAGGCGGCCGTCTCGACCCGGAGGGCGTTCTCCTCTGCGGCGTTCTCCTCCGCCGGGTGGTCCTCGTCGCTCTGGGGCAGCCAGACGCGGGTGAGCTGCGGGAGCACCCGCATCCCGGCGAACCAGTGGTGGTCCTCGGGGTGGCAGACGAGCACCGGCGTCCGGGTGGTCGGTCTCAGCACGCCCGACTCGCTGACCCGCCGCCCGACAAGGGAGTTGACCAGCGTCGACTTCCCCGCCCCGGTCGAGCCCCCCACGACGGCCAGCAGCGGCGCGTCGGGGTCCTTCAGCCGGGGCACCAGGTAGTCGTCGAGCTGGGCGAGCAGCTCGGACCTCGTCTGCCGGGCGCGCGGCGTGTCCGGCAGGGGGAGGGGAAGACGCACGGCGGCGACACGGTCGCGCAGGGCGGAGAGTGCGTCGATCAGCTGAGGCCGTTCGTCCAAGGTCACCACATGCGAAGAATGCCCAATTTATGAGTGTTTTTGAAGCCTATTACGGCCCTGCGCGCCGTAGAAAGGGGTGGCAATCGGAAGCCCAGGCATAACGAGTGCACAACACCCGCCCCGAGCGACGTCAAAAGCGCTGCGCGAATCGCACCTGCCTGCGATTATCGTTCCGCTTCACCGAACCTCCACATCGTGCCACGCAGGTGAAGCAACCGGGCCAAGGCCATCGGAGCCCTATCCTTGTCCCGGCGTGCCCCACCCCGCCCACCCGGGACCCCTGGCCCCACAGCCACCACCCGGCCCCCGTAGCTCAGTGGATAGAGCAGGTGCCTTCTAAGCACTTGGCCGCAGGTTCGAGTCCTGCCGGGGGCGCAAGGAAAGGACCCTCCTTCGGGAGGGTCCTTTTTGCTGGTCAGGGGCGATTTCGGGGTTTTCGGTCCCCTGTCGTGGCGGTCACTGATTCCGGTCTCCGGGGGTGAACGGGCCGGTCGCGGGGGCTACGCACTTGTCGACGACGGTTTCCTCGCCGGCTGCCGAGCCGTCCAGGCAGAGCCGGCCGCCCTTCTCGCGCAGGTCGAGGAAGAACCGCGTGGTGGCACCGGACTGCTTCAGGTCGTGGATGCGCTCGTCGACGTAACCGAGGTCGTTCAGGATCGCCCTGACCTTCGTGGGGGTGGGATCCACCAGATCCAGGAGGGCCTCGGCGATGCGCTGCTCGTGAAGGGCGCCCGCGCACCAGTCACGCGCGTTCAGCTCCACTTCCGGTCCGGCCGTGGGCGTGATCGGTACGACCATGTCGGCCGGCGGCTCCATGCCGGGCGGCGGCGCCTGCGGACTCGGCGGCGTCGCGGGCGGGGCGCCCGGAGGGGGGCACGACCGCTCGATGTGCTCCTTGATCTGCGCGAGGGTCGGAGCAGGCTGCCGGCTTCCCACTGCCTCTGCGCGCACGGCCTCCTCGCCGCCGGTGGTCGTCTTCGCGGTGCCGCACGCACCAAGTGCCAGCACAGCGAGGGCCGTCATGGCCAGGGTGAGCAGCGGCCGACGCGAGGAACGCACGGACACGGCGGGCGAGGAAGGGGTTCGTCTCATGTGCACAGCATCTGATCAAGCCGCCTCCGTGCGCGTGAGTACGCATACTCACGCGGGCGGAGAGAGGCACTCAACCCCGATGGGACGCGGGCGGGCTTCATCGGGCCAGGCGAGGAACAGCGCCTGTGGGGCCCTCGACGACGCCCGCGCCCAGGCCGCCCGACCAGGTGGCCGCGGGGGTCGTCCGCGGGCGTTGTCGCACGGGCAACCGGGTGCCATCGGATGGGCATCGGGGCGGGCGATGGCGGAGGCATAACGGATCGAAGGGGCGGGTTCCTAGGTTTCTCGTTGCCGGCCGAGAACGACCGGTTCGAACAGGCGAACAGGGGCCGACCGCGAGGTCAGGGCCGTATGCCGCCGGTTACCCGAAGGAACCGAACGTGCGCAGAACCGCGCTTCCCGCAGTGGCGGCAGTGTCACTGGCCCTGCTGCTCCCGCAGTCGGCCGTCGCCGAGGAGATCCCCTCCCCGGCGCTGGAGACCGGGGAGACCCAGCTGATCGGCCCGGGCATGTACCAGTCGGCCGACGACACCTTCCAGATATCCGAGAACGACGTGACGTACGGCCTGATGAGCCGCACCCACACGGTGGACGGCACCGGGGCGGGCGTCGCCCAGGCCCAGGACGCCCCGGCCGCCCGCGCCGACCTCGGGGTGTTCGGTCCGAGCTGGGAGGCCGAGTTCGTCGGCGGCCAGCTGAACCGCAAGCTGGTCCCCGGCTCCGGATCGATCACCACCACCGACCTGGACACCGCCGAGTCCGTCCGCTACGACCTGACCGACTCGGTGGCCGGCGCCAACGGCGGCAGCATCAACACCTACAAGGCGTCCGACGGTTCCACGCTGGTGGAGAACGTGCAGTGGGACGACCTCGCGGGCGTGCTGAAGACCACGGTCACCGAGACGCTCAACGTCGACCTGACCCAGGTCGCCTCGGGTGACGACGTGCCGCTGGACTCCGCCGGCAACCCGATCGCGGCCGCCTCCCTCAAGCCGTCCTACACCTGGAAGCAGGTCGGCGGCAGCGGCGACAACTGGCGGGTGACGGCGGTCGGCAACACCGCCTTCAAGCCGACGACGGTCACCTACGACAGCACCGGCCGCGTCTCCACCGTCAAGGACCCGGCGCGCGCCGACATCCCCGCGCAGACGGTGAAGGTCAACTACGCGACCGCCACCACGGCCGCCGGCCAGACCCTCGGCGACGTCGCGGGCCAGGTCAAGGACATCACCGTCACCGTCGGCCAGACCGTGCAGACCCTCGCCCGCTACTCCTACGACGGCTCCGGCCTGCTCCGCAAGGTCATCGACCCGGCGGCCGGCAGCCAGCTCAACACCTACAGCTACGACGCCTCGGACCGGGTGGTCGCCGCCTCCGCCGAGGACGGCGCGTCCTGGCAGCTGACCTACTCCGGTGACGCGGCCGCCCCGCAGTCGGTGGAGACGAGCGGCATCCGCCCGGAGGCCGGCAGCGCCGTCCAGGGCGCCCCCAGCCTGGCCCAGGAGGAGGGCGTCGCCCCGGCCTCCGAGGACTTCGGCCCCGGCGAGATCACCTCCGCGCAGGCCTACCCGAGCTACTGCTCCCGCCCCGAGACGTGGATGTGGTACCAGTACAGCGGCTGCGCGACCAAGGTCGCCCACTACGGCTGGCGCAACCCCAGCTGGAAGAGGACCCCGACCGGCGCCTGGGTCATGGGCGTCTTCAAGGACCACTGCACCAGCGCCTCCGACACGCCCGGCGGCTGGGACTTCCGTACGGCCTGTGACTCGCACGACTACGGCTACGGCACCATCGGCAACAGCTACAAGGGCTACCGCTACTACCTGGACCGCAACAAGGGCATCGCGACCGACGTCGCGTTCTACAACATGCTCTACTACAACACCTGCCCGGCGTACTTCTGGAAGAGCGCCTGCCGCTCCACCGCGTACTCGTACTACCTCGGTGTCTTCTACGGCGGCCACCCGAGGAACGGTGCCGACGCCACCTGACGGGCTCGTGCGAACGCAGGGGAACCGGGCAGCTGAGCAACCGACGCTGCTGCCCGGTCCCCGCCCCGGGGCCTGACCACACGGCCCCGCCCCTTGAACTTCCAGCCCTGAACTCGCGGGCTTCGTGAGCGAGTTACCCCCTCCCCCCCTTCTTTTTCCCTACCGCCGCGGCACCGCCCGCTCGGTGCCTACTCCCTGGAGCCTGTCGTGAAGAGATCTGCTGTGGCCGTCGCGATGGCCTCGGGCCTGCTGCTCGGCGCACTGCCGGCGGGCCTGGCGCCCCTGGTCGGAGTGACCCCCGCGGCGGCCGCCGACGAGGTCCCGGTGGACCCGGCGCTGGAGACCGGCACCCAGGGCGGCGGCACGGTCCGGGTGAACGTGGTGACCCAGACCCGCTCCGACGTGGCCACGGCCGCCGCGGCGGGCGAGACCGAAGTGGCTTACGAGCGACTGCCGATGGTGACCCTCACGGTCGACCAGGCGGGACTCACCACGCTCCGCTCCAACCCGGACGTGGTGAGCGTGACGGAGGACGTCCCGGTCGCCCCGATGCTCGACGAATCGACGGTCCGGATCGGCGCGGACAAGGCCTTCGCCGCCGGCGCCACCGGGGCGGGCACCGCGGTCGCGGTGATCGACACCGGTGTCGCGAAGAACCACCCCTTCCTGGGCGGCCGGGTGACGGCCGAGGCGTGCTTCTCGGTGAACGACGAGAGTTACGGCGCGACCAGCCTCTGCCCGAACGGCGAGGCCTCCCAGGAGGGCACCGGCAGCGCCGACGCCGACACCGGCAGCTGCGCGGAACTGGGCGCGGCCTGCTCGCACGGCACCCACGTGGCGGGCATAGCCGCCGGTGACGGGACCGGCCTGAGCGGCGCCCCCAAGCGCGGGGTGGCCCCCGGCGCGAACATCGTGGCGATGCAGGTGTTCTCCCGCTTCGACTCCGACGACTACTGCGGCGCGGGCAACAGCCCCTGCGTGCTGAGCTTCACCAGCTCGCAGATCAAGGCGCTGGAGAAGGTGTACGCGCTGAAGCAGTCCGGCATGGACATCATCGCGGCCAACATGTCGCTGGGCGCGGGCCGTTGGACCACGGCCTGCGACACCGACCCCCGCAAGTCCGTGATCGACAGCCTGTACTCGGTGGGCGTGGCGACGGTCGTCGCCGCCGGCAACAACGGGTACGGCGACGCGGTCAACGCCCCCGGCTGCGTCCCGTCGGCGGTCACGGTCGGCGCGACGACCGACGACGACCAGGTGGCCTCGTTCAGCAACCGCGGCCCGCTGCTCGACCTGATGGCCCCCGGCACGTCCGTGGTGTCCTCGGTCCCCGGCGGCGGCTACGCGGCGAAGAACGGCACCTCGATGGCGGCCCCGCACGTGGCGGGGTCCCTGGCGCTGCTGCGCCAGAAGTACCCGGCGGAGAGCATCGCGAACCTGGTGGCGAAGCTGGGCACCACCGGCACGCCGATCACGTACACCGGGGCCGTCACCCCCCGGATCGACGTCGGCAAGGCCGTCGTCGGCACGGTCGCCCCGGAGCCGGCGCCGGCCGCCCGACCCCGTCCCTCCCAGGTCTTCGACGACACCGACCGGCCCATCCCTGACGCGGGCGCCCTGGAGGCCCCGCTGACCGTCACCGGCGTTCCGGGCAACGCGCCCAAGGCGCTCCGGGTCGAGCTGGAGGGCTACCACGACTGGCGCGGCGACCTCAAGATCGACCTGGTGGCCCCCGACGGGCGGCTGTACCGCCTGAAGTCCACCTCCGCCACCGAGACGGGCGGCGCGCTCGGCGGCTTCACCGTCGACGCCTCCGCCTCCCCCGCCTCCGGCACCTGGAAGCTGCAGGTCACGGACGCCTCCGCCGGCGGGAAGGGCACCCTCTACGGCTGGTCCCTGAACTTCCCCACGCCCTTCGCCATGACCGGCAACCTCAGCGTCCCGGACGGCGGATCGGTCACCTCCGACCTCACGGTCGACGGCATCGGCGGCAAGGCCCCGGCCGCCCTCCAGGTCGCCGTGGACGTCACCCACGAGTGGCGCGGCGACGTCCGGATCGAGCTGCTCTCCCCCGACGGCCGGACCTACCCGCTGCGTTCGACCTCCACCGCCGCCACCGAGAACGGCGGGGTGCTCCGCGAGACCTACCGGGTGGACGCCTCCGCCTCCCCGGCGGACGGCAAGTGGACGCTGAAGGTCTCCGACCCGTACACCGGCTCCGTCGGCACCCTCAACGCCTGGTCGATGACGTTCCCCGCGTACGAGGTGCAGACCCCGCACTCGGTCCCGGACCCGGGCACCATCGCGGTCCCGGTCACCGTCACCGGCATCGCGGGCAACGCTCCGAAGAACCTCCAGGTGTACCTGCACGCCACCCACACCTGGCGCGGTGACCTGGACGTCCACCTGGTCGCCCCGGACGGCAAGGTGTACCTGGTCAAGGAGTCCGTGGAGGACGAGGGCAACGGCGTGATCCAGCAGGTCTACACGGTGGACGCCTCCGCCTCCCCGGCGAGCGGGGTGTGGAAGCTCCGGGTCGAGGACATCTCGGCCGGCTCCTCCGGGACGCTCGACCACTGGACCCTGAAGTTCTGACCGGTCCCGTCCGGACCACTCCGAACCACTCCCGCACGCGAGGCCCCCGGTTTCCCCCACCGGGGGCCTCGCCCTTTTCCGCAGGCGGGCGGGGCGGGGAAGGCCTACGGATAGCGGTCCGATAAGGATTCGAAGTCACGGTCCCCTAACGTCTGTCGATGTCAGAGCGAGTCGCCCGGGGAACGGACCGGCAAGGGGCCGGAGTCCGGTGGGCGCGGTGAGAGGACGTGGGGAACATGGGGAACGGGCATCTGGTCAAGGCGGTCATGGCGGTCGCGGCGGTCGTCACGGGTGTCGTACTGGCCGTGGGTACCGCGGTGGCCGGCGGGGCCACGGTGACGGCCGCGGCCGGCGAGACGACGACGGTCGTCCAGACCGAGCCCTGGGACTGAACGACCGCCCGGGTCACGCCTCCTGCGGGAGCGCCGCGCCCGGTGCCCGCGCCTCCTCGAGTTCGACCCGGAGCAGGCGCAGGCGGCCCATCAGAACGGTGCTGCCGGTCTCCTCTGCCAGGGCGAGGGCGGCGGTGAGGTCCTCGTCGGCCCGGTCGGCGCGGCCGGCCCGCAGGCGGGCCTCGGCCAGACCCAGCAGGACGTAGGCCATGCCCAGCCGGTCGTGCTTGGTGCGGACGATTCCCGCCGCCTCGGTCAGGGCCTCCTCCGCCTCCGGCAGCCGCCCGGCCGCCAACAGGGCCCGCCCCAGCCGGTGGAAGGCCTGGGCCGCGCCCCGGGTCGCGCCCAGCCCGCGGGCCAGCGCGACCGCCTCCCGGCCGAGGCGTACGGCCTCCTCCGGGTCCCCCGCGTCCAGGGCGATCTGGGCGAGGTTGTTGAGCGCGTGAGCCTGCGCGGAGAGGTCCCCGGCGGCCCGCAGCGCGGGCAGCGCCCCGTCCAGGAGGGCGCGTGCCGCGGCCGCGTCGCCCCGCTGGCGGACCACGACGGCCAGCTTGCAGGCGTTCAGCGCGGCCCCGTAGACCTCGCCGCCGGCTCGCAGGACACCTTCCGCCTCCTCCAGGAGCCGGACCGATGCCTCCGACTCGCCCCGGTAGAGCAGAGCGGCGCCCAGCTCACCGAGCATCACGCCCTCGCCCTGCCGGTCCCCGGCGGCCCGGGATGCCGCCAGGCCCTCCTCGCAGAGGCGGCGCCAGTCGTCGGTGTTGCTGCGGATCTCGCAGAAGCCGACGGTGGAGGCGGCCAGGTCCCAGGCGAGCGCGGCGAGTCCCAGCCGGGCGGACTGGGTGACGGCCGCCACCAGGCAGTGGCGTTCGGAGTCGAACCAGTCCAGCGGGCGGGCCAGCAGGTCGTCCAGGAGGTCCCGGTCGACGTGCGGGCGGGGGGCCGGGCCGTGCACCACGGAGTGGTCGCCGCCGTACTCGCGGCGGTGGGCGGCCTCGGCGACGGTCAGCCAGCTGTGCAGCGCCCGGTCCCGGGCCGCCTCGGCGGCCGGGCGGTCGGGGTCCTCCTGGGCGCGTTCGCGCGCGTAGAGGCGGAGCAGGCTCTGGAAGCGGTAGCGGTACTGGCCCGTGGCGTCCGGGCCGGAGACCTCCAGGAGGTGGGCGTCGGTGAGTTCGTCCAGGTACTGCTCGGCGGTCTCCACCGGGCAGTCCAGGAGGGCGGCGACGGCCCAGGCCGGCACGTCGGGGACGTCGAGGAGGGAGAGCCGCCGGTACACGGAGGCGAGGCGAGGCGACAGGCAGCCGTGGCTCAGCTCGAAGCTGGCCCGGACCCGGCTCCCGCCGAGGCTGAGCTCGTCCAGGCGGCGGTGCTCGTCGGCGAGCCGGTCGGCGAGGCGGCGCACGGTCCAGTGCGGGCGGGTGGCCAGCCGGGCGGCGGCGATGCAGAGGGCGAGCGGCAGCCCGTCGCAGAGTTCGGCCAGCCGGGCCGTCTGCGCAGGGGAGGCGGCGGTGCGGCCGCCGGTGACGATCCGATCGAGCAGGGCGGTGGAGTCGGCCCGGTCCAGCACCCCGAGCGGCACCCGGACGGCGCCGTTCCGCAGCACCAGCTCCTCCATGCTCTCCCGGCTGGTGACGACCACACAGCAGCCGCCGTTGGCCGGCAGCAGCGGGGCGACCTGCGCGAACGAGGAGGCGTCGTCCAGGACGACGAGGACCCGACGGCCTCGCAGCAGCCTGCGGTAGAGCGAGATCCGGGACGCCTCGTCGTCGGGAAGCCGGTCGCCGGGCGCGCCGAGCGAGCGCAGCAGGCGGCCCAGGACCTCGCCGGGGGCGGCCGGGGCGGAGCCCAGGTCCACGTGGAGGCAGCCGTCCGGGAAGGAGGCGGCCGCGCGGTGCGACCAGTGCACGGCCAGCGCGGTCTTGCCGATCCCGGCCACCCCGGTGACCAGGGCGACCCGGGGCGGCTCGCCGTCGGGGCGGCCGTCGAGCAGTGCGTCGAGGACCTCGGTCTCGGCGGTGCGGCCGGTGAAGGAGGGGATGTTCGGAGGGAGGTCGGACGGGGTGGTGGGTGGGGCGGGGCGGCAGGCGGTGGTGGTGGTGGTGTGGGCCTCGCCCGCGAGGTCCGCCGGCGAGGTGTCCGGCCGGCCCTCCGGATCCTCGGCCGTAACGGGTGCGACGGGCACGGCAGGTGCGACAGCCGCGACAGCCGCGACAGCCGCGACGGGTGCGACAGCCGCGACGGGCTCGGGGACGGTCGGCGGGGCCGCGATGGCCGGGTCCTCGCAGAGGACCGCGTTGTGCAGCTCCCGCAGTGCGGTGCCGGGTTCGAGCCCCAGCTCGTCGATGCTCAGCTGGTGTCCGGTGCGGAAGGTCTCCAGGGCGTCCGCGCGGCGACCGGAGCGGTACTGGGCGAGCATCAGCGAGTGCCGGGTGCGCTCCCGCAGCGGGTGCTCCCTGACCAGGGCGGCCAGTTCGGCGGTGAGCTCCTGGTGGCGGCCGAGGGCGAGCCGCAGTTCGGCGTGGCCGTCCAGCGCGGTCAGCCGCTGCTCCTCCAGCCAGCAGGCCTCCTGCTCCAGCGCGTAACCGGTCAGGCCGTCCAGCGCAGGGCCCCGCCACAGGGCGAGGGCCCGCCGGTAGGCGTCGGCGGCCTCCGCCGAGCGGCCGGAGCCCGCCAGCGCGGCGGCGTGCCCGGTCAGTGAGAGGAAGTCCACGAGGTCGAGTCCGTGGCCCTCGGTGTCGAGCCGGTACCCGGGGTGGGAGGTGACGATGACCTCGCCGTCGACGCCCGCCTCCCGGAACAACTTGCGCAACTGGGCGACGCAGATGGAGATCTGGGTCCGGGCGGTGGGCGGCGGCGAACCGTCCCAGACGGTCTCGGCGAGCTCGTCCACCGAGACCGTGCGGCCGTGCCGCAGCAGGAGCAGGGCCAGCACCGCACGCTGCCGGGGCCCGCCGAGCCGGATCTCCCGGTCCTCGCAGGTCAGCCGGATCGTCCCGAGCAGACCGAACCGTATCGACGACAAACCGGGCCCCCCTCCCTGAAAATTGTCATGATCATAACGCCCGCGACACGGGTTCGACAGAGCGAACGATCCCCGTCCGAGCGGGCGGTCCGGACCGCCGATAAGCGGCCGATACCGGAAGGATGGGCCGTCGGCCTACGGTCGCCCCCCATGACGCCCTTCCTGGAGACAGTGCTGCTCGGACCGGTCCGCATCCGGGCCGCGTCGGGGGACGCGGAGAACGCCCTGGGCGGCGCGAAGCCCCGCACGGTCCTCGCCGCACTGCTGCTCGCCGAGGGACGGGTCGTCCCCGACAGCCGCCTCATCCACGCCCTGTGGGGCGAGCGCCCCCCGGCCCGCTCCGTCGCCCAGCTGCACACCTACGCCTCCCGGCTGCGCGCCCCGCTCGACGGGGCCGCCCGACTGGAACGGGTGGGACGCGGCTACCGCCTGTCGGCCGCCCCGGGACACCTGACCTGCGACCACCACCTGTTCGCGGAACGCGCCGCGCTCGGCGGCACGCTGCTGCGGCAGGGGGACCCGCGACGGGCCGCCGCCGCCCTGCGCTCGGCGCTCGACCTCTGGCAGGGCGAGGCACTGGCCGACACCACCGAGCAACTCGCCCAGGAAGAGCGCCCCTGGCTGGAGGAGGCACGGCTGACAGCCCTGGAGGACCGGGCCGAGGCCGAGCTCGCCACCGGGCTGCCGCACGGACTCGTCGCCGAACTGACCGGACTGGTGGCCCGCTACCCGCTGCGGGAGCGGTTCCGCTGTCTGCTGATGACCGCCCAGTGCCGTGCGGGTCAGCCCGCGGCGGCCCTGCTCCAGTTCCACTCCGGCCGGGAACTGCTCGCCGACCGGCTGGGCGTCGGCCCCGGCCCACTGCTCACCCGTGCCTTCCAGCAGGCCTTGGCGGGTGAACTCGCCGCCTGACCGCAGCTGTCGGCGATCCTCAGGCGGGAAGCAGGGCGAGCGCGGCCGGGACGTCCGGCACGCCGGCGGGGTCTTCCAGCGCGGCCAGGACGACGTCCAAGGCCTCGTACATCCACTCCGGGCGGCTCTCCCCGCCCGCCCGCCACAGCCAGAGGAGGGCGGCCCCGGCGTAGCAGAGCGCGTACCGGGCGGCGAGGCGCCCGGCGGCGGGGCCCTCGGAAAGGCCCCCGCGCTCGGCCAGCTCCCAGTGCAGCCGGTCGGCGGCCTCGGCGAGCCGGTCCGCGCGGGTGGCCATCGCACTCCCCTCCGACTCCCGGCTCAGCGCGGGCAGGGACTGCACCAGGGCGCAGCCGCGCCCGTCGTCCGCCCCGCCGTCCGGGCCCGGGGCGGCCGTCTCCCCGGGAAGTCCGGCCGCCGCGCGGAACAGGGCCCCGCCGTCCGTCCGTTCGCCCGCGAAACCGCGCACCAGCTGCGTGCTCCGCTCCAGGAGGGCGGCGGGCGGCCCCTGGAGCACCGCCGAGGTCACCGCGGCCTGGCCGGGCAGCAACCGTAAGGTGCCCTCGGCGTAGTCGAGTACGGCGTCCCGCGCTGTCCCCATGCTCGCTCCTCCCTCCGCGCCCCGCGGTCGGGGTCGAGGACCAACGTCGCAGAGGAGGCTGCACGGGTTCTGTATTTTCTCCGCATTCCCTGCCTTCTCCGCCCGCTCTCCGCCCCTCGGTCGGCGGGGAATCGACGTCCGTCAGAGGCGGGTGTGATGATCTGCCGCGTGGCTACCTGGATCGACGGCACGGACTTCGCTCGCTACGCGCTCGTCCCGGAGGAGCTCCTTCCGATGTGGGAAGGGACGGAGGCGGACGCCGTGATCGACGAGTACGTCTCGGTCCTGCGGCTGGCGGGCCGTGACGTCCTGACGCTCGGGGCCGAGCCTCTGCCGGTCACGTGGCTCGCCGAGCCACTCGCGTTCGCACGCTGGTGTCACGCCGACGACGACACGGGCCTGCTGTCCGCCGTCCGCGCCGCCATGCCGGCCGACGGCTGGGAGGACGTCGTCTCCGTCGAACTCGGAGGGCGGTACGTGCTGGCCGACGCCGCCTACGAGGCCGAGAGGATCGTCGACTCCCTGCGGAGCACGCAGCAGCCGGTGGAGGCGCTCCGCGTCGAACTGCCGCCCCGTCGCTACCACGTCCAGTCGCTGACGATCGATCCCGATCCGGAGACGCGGTTCATGCTGGACCGGCTGCTGCCCGAGTGATCGGCCGCCGAAGGGTCCGGCAACGCCGTGCCCGTGCTCCTGGCCACGTACGTCCGGCGAACCGGTGCGCCGGGCGGACAACGTGGCTCCGCACCCTTCGTCGGGTGCGGAGCCACGGTCGTCTTCGCGCGCGTGCGCCCCTTCGCCCGGCCGGGGCGGCGGCGGCCGGCCGGGCCCGCCGCCGAAGCGGCGGGCCGGGACTCAGGCGGAGTAGGGGCGGGGGGTGAGGCGGTGGTGGGCCTGGGGGGAGAGGGTGAGGGTGAAGCCGTGGTTGGCGGCGATGGCTCGGGTGTGGTCGGCGGAGAGGGAGCCGTGACGTTCGAGGGTGAGCGCGGGCATGCCGGGGCGGCCGTGGCCGGGGGTGTGATGGAAGGAGAGGACGGTGGTGGAGGTCGTGGCGTGGTGGGGGTGACGGCGGCGGGCGGCGGCTTCGTCGGGGTGGGCGAGGACGCGGACGCCGGGCTCGTGGCCGAAGTCGGCGGTGACGCCGTCGGCGCGCCAGTGGGCGGGTTCGTGGTCCGCGCCCGTCAGGTGGCGTGAGCGGTTCGCCGAGGTGATCGAGAGGAATCCGGTGCCGGTACGGCTCAGCGCCTCCGCGAGGAACGCGTTGGACGGGCAGGAGTAGCCGGGGACGATCAGCTGCACGGTGTCGACGCCGTGCGCGACCGCCGTCAGATGGGCCGGGACGTGCGCGGCCGCCGGGCCCCGCAGGCCGAACGGACCGAGGTGGAGCAGTTCGTCGACGAGGTCCTCGATCTGGCGGCGCGGGAGCGCGGGCGGGAGCCGCGTCCAGTCGAAGAGCGACCCGACCCGTTCGCGGACGGTGGTGACGCTGCCGATCTGGCCGGCGGGGCGGCCCTTCATCAGGTTCACGCGTTCGACGGCCTCCCGGTCGGGGCGCGCCGTCAGGGCGTAGAAGTTGCCGAACCCGTGGGCCACCGCGGCCCCTTCGGCCAGTGCTTCGGCCGCCCGCCGCACGTCCTCGGCCTCGCCCAGGACCAGGTCCCGCGTCATGCTCGCCGCTTGTCCGCCCACCGCACACCTCCGGCTTTACGCCCGTATCGGCTGTATTCGTTGATGACCGGGCAACGATCTCGACCACCTCCGGTCACCATTGGTCACCATTGGTCACCGGCCGGTCGCCCGGGTCCGGCCGGCCCGAGGAGCATTCACCTTCAGTTCATTGCAATGAATTCCGTATCTGGCGTTGCGTTAGTTCACAAGTCGTTGCAATGAAATCTCTGGATTGACCTGCAAGTATGGCCATTTCGAAGGGGAGATCTGTTGCCAACAGCGCGAACGCAACGTAGCTTTTCCCTCATCGGAAACGACGGGCCGACGAGAGCCCGCCGCTGGAGAAGGAGAAGGCAATGCAGAAGTTCGCCACCACCGCCGAGATCGTCGCCGTCCTGGACATCGCCGCCGGGGACATCCGGCTCGTCGCCGGGGAGCGGGACGAGGTCGCCGTGGAGGTCCTGCCGGCCGACGCGTCGAAGGGGCGGGACGTGAAGGCGGCCGAGGGCGTCGAGGTCGCGTACGAGGACGGCGTCCTGCGGGTCGGGAACACGGCGCCGAAGAACCGGCTGTTCGGGGAGTCCGGGGTCGTCGGGGTCACGGTGTGGCTGCCGGCCGGGTCGCGGGTGGAGGCCAGGACGGCGGCGGGGGAGCTGACGGGCGTCGGACGGCTGGGGGAGGTCGCGTTCGAGGGGGCGCAGAGCGAGGTGCGGCTCGAGGAGGTCGCGGGTGGCCGGATCGTGCTGCAGGCGGGCGGGATCACGGTGGACCGGCTGGGCGGCGACGCGGAGTTCCGCACGCAGCAGGGCGACATCCGCGTCGTCGAGGCGACGCGGGGCGCGGTCACGCTGCGCACCGAGGCCGGGACGATCGACGTCGGTGCCGCCCGCGGCACCTCCGCGACGCTGGACGCCGGCACCGCCTACGGGCGGATCACCAACACCCTCGGCAACACCGAGGGCGCCGACGCCGGCCTGCGGATCCACGCCGGCACGTCGTACGGCGACATCACCGCGCGCAGCCTCTGAGCTGCGGCGGCGGGCTGCCGACAGCGTCCCGAGGGGGGCCGAATAGCCTGCCGGGGAGCAAAGCCGAACCATCGGAAAGAGGTCGACGGTGACCAATCTGGCCCTCAATCTGGCTCGTACCGCGGCGGCGCGGCCGGACAGTACGGCGATCCTGCTGGACGACCAGGCGCTCGACTACCGGGCGCTGGACGGGCGCAGCGCGCTGGTCGCGGGGTGGCTGGCGGCGCGGGGAGTCGGGCCCGGTGACCGGGTGGCGATCCTGCTGCCGAACATCCCGCACTTCGCGGTCGCCTACTACGGCGTGCTGCGGGCCGGGGCGGTCGCGGTGCCGATGAATCCGCTGCTGAAGTCGGGGGAGATCGGCTACGGCGCGGGCGACTGCGGGGCGAAGCTGATCCTGGCGTGGGGTGCCGCCATGGCCGAGGCGGGCGCCGCGGCGGCGGCGCTCGGCATCGGGTGCGTCGATGTGACGGACCCGGGCTTCGGGGCCGAGCTGGCCGCGGCCGAGCCGCGCGGGGAAGTCGTGGAGCGGGACGACGACGACCTCGCGGTGCTGCTGTACACGTCGGGCACCACCGGTCGGCCCAAGGGGGCCCGGCTCACCCACGGGAACCTGGGCTCCAACACGGCGACCGTGGCGCGGGTGCTCGGGATGTCGGCGTCGGACACGGTCTTCGGCGGGCTGCCGTTCTTCCACGTGTTCGGCCAGACCTGCGGCCTGAACGCGGCGGTCCTGACGGGCGCGCGGATCACGCTGCTGCCGCGCTTCGACGCCGCGAAGGCGCTGGGGATCCTCTCCCGGGACCGGGTCACGGTGATGGAGGGGGTGCCCACGATGTTCCTGGGTCTGCTCGCCGCCGCCGAGGCGGCGGGTTCCACCGGGCTGACGGGCGAGGAGGGGCTGCGGCTCTGTGTGACCGGCGGTTCCGCGATGCCGGTGGAGGTGCTGTACCGCTTCGAGTCCGCGTTCGGGTGTCCTGTCGTCGAGGGGTACGGGCTGTCGGAGACCTCCCCCGTCGTCACCTTCGGGTCGCTGGACGGGCCCCGCAAGCCGGGGTCGATCGGGACGCCGATCGAGGGCGTGCGGGTCCGGCTGGTCGACGACGACGGCAAGGAGGTCGCGGAGGGTGACGTCGGCGAGATCGCCGTCAAGGGGCCGAACGTCATGGCCGGTTACTGGAACCGTCCCGAGGCCGACGAGGCGGCGTTCGCCGACGGCTGGTTCCGCACCGGGGATCTCGCCCGGCGCGACGAGGACGGCTTCTACTTCATCGTGGACCGCAAGAAGGACCTGGTGATCCGCGGCGGGTACAACGTCTACCCGCGCGAGATCGAGGAGGTCTTCTACGAGCACCCGGCGGTCGCCGAGGCGGCCGTGGTGGGCGTCCCGCACGAGGTGCACGGCGAGGAGGTCGCGGCCGTCGTCACCCTGAAGCCGGGTGCGGAGGTCACGGCGGACGAACTGCGCGCGTTCGTGAAGGCCCGGGTGGCGCCGTACAAGTACCCGCGGATCGTCCGGCTGGTGCCGGGGCTGCCCAAGGGGCCGACGGGCAAGATCCTGAAGCGGGAGATCACGGTCGAGGGCCCGGCGGAGTAGCGGGACCGCGTCGGCCGTCCCCCGCCCCCACCAGGAGCCGTGTGCCGGGGGGACGGCTCCTGCGGGTGGGGAGGTTCCCGCGTGGTGGGGGTTCAGGAGGCGCGGGCGAGGCGGTTGGCGGCGAACTCCTCGGGGGACCAGGAGACGGACCGGACGTCGAGGGCCGGGTCGCCGGAGAGGATGGCCGTCTGGAGGCCCTGGAGTCGGGGGCAGGGTTCGACGCCCAGCTCGTGGTTGAGCACGGAGCGCAGGCGGTGGAAGGCCTCCAGGGAGCGTCCGACGCGGCCCGCGCGGTAGAGGGCGATCATCAGGTAGGCGCAGAGGTTCTCGTTCATGGGGTTCCGGGCGACGACCCGGGTCAGCTCGCCGAGCAGGTCGGCGTGGCGGCCGAGGGCGAGGTCGGACTCGATGCGGCGTTCCAGGGCGCCGAGCCGGCTCTCCTCCAGGGACACCGCCTCGATCTCCAGGACGCTGCCCTTGCGGACGTCGACGAGGGCGGGACCGCGCCACAACTGCAGTGCCTGGCGCAGCTCTTCGGAGGCGCGGCGGTGGTCGCCCGCCTCGGAGGCGTTGCGGCCGGCGCGCACGTGGCGCTCGAAGACCTCCACGTCCGTCGTACAGGCGCCCTCCTCGAGGAGGTAGCCGCTGTGGCAGGTGCCGAGTATCTGGCGCACGCCGGGGCGGCCGGAGTCGGCCGCCGCGAGCGCGTTGCGGAGCTGGAGCACGTACGTCTGCAGGGTGGTGGCGTGGCTGCGCGGGGGGCGGTCTCCCCACAGTTCCTCGATGAGCGCCGGTACGGTCACGACGCGGCCCGCGTTCAGGGCGAGGAGCGCCAGCACCTGCCGCTGCTTGGGGGCGCTCGCCGTCACCGGGGTCCGGTCGAGATGCAGGGACAGCGAGCCGAGCAGTCCGATGCTCAGCGGTCCGGGCTGCTGACCGGCGTTGACGGGGTCGAACCTTGTAGGACCTTCGGACATTGCGTTCCTCCAGGCATCGCACCTATCGATCTCGGTCTCCAGCATGCCCAGAGCGCCCGGAGTTGCCCACTGAGCTGCACATCTCTCCCATATGAAGAATTCACATGGGGAACGTGAATCGGCGCATGGCGGCCTTCGCCGGGGTCGCTGTTGACTTCGGGGCACCGCAGCGACGAACCGGCTGCGGCAGGCGGAAGAGAGAGGCGACGTCATGCAGACCACTCCCGGCTTCGACGACCTGATCATCGAGAACCTGGACGGCTCCCCCTCCGACGGGGAGAACCCCACTCCCTGGTGTTACTCCCTGCCCGTCGACGTGGCGCGATAGAGCGACGCACCGTGCAGGCTGACGAACGGATAGGTTTCCGGCGCCACTTCCGCGCCGAGATCGTCCCGGGCGAGGCGGTCTACCTCGTCTCCCCGCGGGGCACCACGGCCCTCTCCGGTGCCGCGATCCAGAAGATGGCCCCGCTGCTCGACGGCTCGCTGACCCTTCCCGAACTGCGGGCGGCCGTGGACATCCCCACCGAGCAGCTGGACGGCATGCTCGGCCGGCTCACCTCCGCGGGTCTCGTCGGTTTCCACGCGGAGCGACCGCGGGACGCGGCGGCCGGGGCGTACTGGGACCTCGCCGGTGTGGGCGACCCGGTGGCGGCCGAGGTGGCCGTCGTGGCGATCGGCGGCGCCGACGCGGAGGCGGCGGAGCGCGCCTGCCGTGCGGCGGGACTGACGTGCGGCCCCGACGCGCCCTTCGCGCTGGTCGTCTGTGACGACTACCTCGATCCGGAGCTGGCCGTGTTCAACGCCGCCCGGATCGCGGACGGCCGGCCGTGGCTGCCGGCCAAGCCCTACGGGGCGCAGCTGTGCATCGGCCCGGTGTTCCGGCCGGGCGACGGGCCCTGCTGGTCCTGTCTGGCGGTACGGCTCCGCTCGCACCGGCGCGGCGAGTCGCAGGTGCGGCGCGCGCTGGGTCTGGCGGGTCCGGTGCGGGTGCCGGAGGCGTCGTTGGCGGCCACGCGTGAGCTGGGTTTGCAGACGGCGGCGCTGCAGGCGGCGAAGTGGCTGGCCGGGATGCGCGACGAGAGTCAGAACGCGGTGTGGTCACTGGACACCCTGACGCTGAGCGCCTCGCACCATCCGGTGGACCGCAGGCCGCAGTGCGCGGACTGCGGCGATCCCGGGCTGGTCGCCGACCAGGCGAGGCGGCCGGTGCGGCTGGTCTCGCGGCCGAAGGGCGTCGCCGCGGGCAACGGGCACCGGGCGCTGTCGGCGGAGGAGATGTGGGAGCGGTTCGGTCACCTGGCGGATCCGGTGACGGGGATCGTGGAGCGGGTCGTCCGTGATCCGCGCAGCCCGTCGTTCCTGCACTGCTACCAGGCGGGGCCGAACCTGGCGTTCGCCGGTGCGGACCTGTCGTCGTTCCGTGCGGGGCTGCGGATGCAGAGCGGGGGCAAGGGGCGCACCGATCTGGACGCGCGGGTCAGCGGGCTGTGCGAGGCGGTCGAGCGGTACAGCGCGTCGCGGTTCCGTGACGAGGCGACGGTGCTGGGCAGTTACCGGGCGCTGGCGCCGGACGCGGTGCATCCGGCGTCGTGCATGCTGTTCGACGAGCGGCAGTACCGGGAGCGGGAGCGGTGGAACGCGCCGGGGATTCCCTTCCAGTATGTGCCGGAGCGGTTCGACGAGGACGCCGAGATCGAGTGGACGCCCGTGTGGTCGCTCACCGAGGGCAGGCACCGGCTGCTGCCGACGAGCCAGTTGTACTTCGACGCCGAGGGGGTCGGTTCGATCGTCGCCGACTCGAACGGGAACGCGGCCGGCGGCACGGTGGAGGACGCGATCCTGCAGGGGTTCCTGGAGTTGGTGGAGCGGGACGCGGTGGCGCTGTGGTGGTACAACCGGACGCGGCACGCGGGGGTGGACCTGGAGTCGTTCGGCGACGCGTGGATCTCCGCTCTGCCGGAACGATTCAGCGAGTTGGGGCGTGAGCTCTGGGTGCTCGACCTCACCGCCGACCTGGGGATTCCGGTGATGGCGGCGGTGTCGCGGCGGGTCGACGGGCCGGCCGAGGAGATCATGCTCGGCTTCGGCGCACACCTGGATCCGGCCGTCGCGCTGAGCCGCGCCGTCACCGAGCTGGGGCAGCTGCTGCCGGCCGTGACGGGCGGCTGCGCGAAGGGGCTGCCGGCGCACCTGCTCGACTGGCTGCGGGGGGCGACGGTCGCCGAACAGCCCTACCTAGTACCGGACTCCGGGCTTCCGGCGCGGACGCCCGCGGACTACGACCACGTGCCGCGCGCCGACCTGCGGGACGACCTGGAGCACCTCTGCTCGCTGGCCCGCGAGCACGGTCTCGAGGTGCTCGTGCTCGACCAGACGCGGCCCGATCTCGGGCTGCCGGTGGTGAAGGTCGTCATCCCGGGCATGCGGCACTTCTGGGCGAGGTTCGCGCCCGGCCGCCTGTTCGACGTGCCGGTGCGGCTCGGAAGGCTGAACTCCCCTACGGCGTACGAGGATCTGAACCCGGTCCCGCTGTTCCTCTGAGGGACCCCGCGGGGGGTCGAAAGGCCCGGAAAGGAGGCCGGGGGCATCACCGCTGGTGGCGGTCGAGCCCCGTCGAAGAAGTCGGAAAAGTGAAAATTGTGCTCATGACAAGCCGTTACTTCCCAGGTATGATCACCGGCGGTATTCAGGGGGGTACTCGGGCGGTCGCCTGTGCTCTCGTCCACCGCTGGTCGGACTAGGAGGCGCGCGCTGATGCTCGACGCACCCCGAAGCGAGGACGACCCGCACGACGCGTGTGGGGTGCAGGCATCACGCATGGCGCTCCAGGTGACCCTGGGGACGCTCGCCGGCCACACGGTCGTCACCGTGCTGGCCGTCCGCGACGAGAACCCCGGCCCCGCGCGGCTCGCTTTACTCGCCCTCAGCATGGCGGCCGTCCTCGCCCTGCAGTACGCGCACTCCACCCGCCGGCCGCGCGACTGGCCCGTCCGGACCCGGGCGCTGACCCTCTCCGCGCAGGCCGTGGTCACCTTCCTCCCGCTCGTCTGGCTCGGGATGCCGTGGGGCGCGATGGCCGGACTGCTCGCGGGCTCGGTCCTCCTCGTCGTTCCCGGCCGGCTCCGCTGGCCGCTGTACGCCTCCGTCATCGCCGCCATCGTGGCCGCGGTCGTCGCGATCGCCGGCCCCGACAAGGCCGCCTACGGACTCGGCGCCACACTGCTCGCCAGCCTCATCATCTACGGGGTCAGCTCCCTCTCCGACCTCGTCACCGAACTGCGCGACACCAGGCGCGAGCTGGCCGGCATGGCCGTCATCCAGGAGCGGCTGCGGGTCGCCCACGACCTGCACGACCTGCTCGGCTACAGCCTGTCGGCGATCGCCCTGAAGAGCGAACTCGGATACCGGCTGCTCCCGACGGCACCCGACCGGGCCAGGTCCGAGGTCGCCGAGGTGCTCGGCATCGCCGGCGAGGCGCTCGCCGACGTGCGGGTCGTCGCCACCGGCTACCGCGACATGTCCCTGGCCGACGAGGCCGAGTCCGCGCTCTCGGTGCTGACCGCCGCGCAGATCGAGGCGGAGGCCGACCTCACCTGCGGGCCGCTGCCGCGCGAGGTGGACACCGTCCTGGCCATCGTGCTGCGCGAGGCCGTCACCAACGCCCTGCGCCACAGCAAGGCGCAGCACTGCGCGATCACCGCGACCCGCGAGGGCGGGACGGTCTCGCTGCGGATCCGCAACGACGGGGTGGGCGAGACCAGTCCCGACACCCTCCCGGAGGGCGGCAGCGGGCTCGGCAACCTGACGACCCGGCTGCGCGGCATCGGCGGCGACCTGAGCGGCGGCCCGGCCGAGGACGGCTGGTTCGAGGTGGTCGCCCGGACACCGGTCGTGCCACGGCCCGAGGAGCGCCGCGCGGAGCCCGAGCCCGAGGAGCAGCGGAAGGCCGCCCGGCCCTGGGCGCCGAGGATGGCGCGGGCCATGCTCCTGGCCGTCCTGGTCGGCTACACGCTCATCACGGTGATCAACGTGGCGGCCACCACCCCGTCCGGGGCCGCCTTCCTCGCGTTCCTCGGCTGCCTCGCGGTCGTCGTGACCGTGCAGGTGCTGCTCTCGCTGCGCCCCCCGCGCACATGGCCGGGGTACGCGCGGGGCATCGGCCTCGGGGTGCTGGCGGCGGCCACGTACGCCCCGCTGCTCTGGCTCGGCGAGCCGTGGGGCTCGATGGTCGGGTTCCTCGCCGGATCGTTCCTCTTCACCGTGGGCGGGAGGCTCCGGTGGGTGCTCTACACGGCCTCGGTCGCCGTCGTGATCCCGGTGGGGGCGGCGGCGGGCGACTCCCTCTACGAGATCGTCTACGAGACCGACTCCTCGCTGATGGCGGGCCTGGCCGTGTACGCCTTCACCGCGCTCTACCGGCTGGTCTCCGAACTCCACGAGGCCAGGGGCGCGCTGGTGCGGATGGCGGTCGCCCGCGAGCGCCTGATCGTGGAGCGCGAGCTGCACGAGGTGCTCGGGTCGAGCCTCTCCGAGGTCACCATGAAATGCGCGCTCATCCACCGGATGCTGCCCCGGTCGCCGGGGCCCGCGCAGGACGAACTGACGACCGTTCTCGACATCTCGCGCCAGGCGCTCGCGGACGTGCGGCTCGTGGCGCGGGGGTACCGGGGGCAACCGGTCGCACACGATCCGTCGTACACGCTCGGTCTTTCGGGGGCCGCGAACTGAGGTTCGCAGGTAGGTTAAGGCGCATTACATACCTTCAAGGAAGGTAAAAGGGGGACAAGTGGAGAATCGGGTGATCAGAATTCTCCTCGCCGAGGACATGCACATGGTCAGAGGAGCGCTGGTCGCGCTGCTCGAACTGGAGCCCGACCTGGAGGTCGTC
Source organism: Streptomyces wedmorensis (assembly GCF_000716445.1). Lineage (GTDB taxonomy): Bacteria > Actinomycetota > Actinomycetes > Streptomycetales > Streptomycetaceae > Streptomyces > Streptomyces wedmorensis. Next base: position 3,354 of record NZ_JNWK01000002.1, on the reverse strand, counting down.
GGCGTGGTGGATCGGGGCGACCTGATCGTCCCCACCGCGCTGGAGTGCCGGCCGGACGTGGCCGTCATGGACGTCGACCTGCCGAACATGGACGGTCTCACGGCTGCGGAGACGCTGCACGACCTGCTTCCGGACTGCCGGACGCTCATCATGACCGGACTCGGACGCCCGGGTCTGCTGCGGCGGGCGATGGCCGCACGCGTCTCGGGGTTCCTGCTCAAGGACTCCCCGGCCGAAGGGCTCGCGCAGGCGGTCCGGGAGGTGTTCGCGGGTCGCAGGGTGATCAACCCGCAGATCGCCATGAGCGCGTGGGACATCGGCGAGAACCCCCTGTCCGAGCGCGAGACCGAGGTCCTCGGGATGGCCGCCCAGGGCGACGAGCCCAGCGAGATCGCCGCCAAACTGCATCTGTCGATCGGGACGGTACGCAACTACCTGACGACGACCGTGATGAAGCTGAACGCGCGCAACCGGCTCGACGCCGTACGCATCGCCACCGAGGCCGGCTGGCTGTCCTGACGGAGGCGGGCCGCCACCCGCGACCGGTCCTCGACCGGTGATCCAGCGACGCGCTCGAAGATGCCGACATACGGCGAGGTGAGAGCACCTCCGGTCGGCATGAGGAGTGCGAGATGCGCAAGGTCGTTTCCCGGGACGGCACGACGATCGCCTACGAGAAGGCGGGCGAAGGCCCGCCCATCGTGCTTCTCAACGGGTCGTTCCGCGATCACACGATCTTCGACGCCCTCGTGCCCGAACTGGCGCCGCACTGCACGACGTACGTCTACGACCGCCGGGGGCGCGGCCAGAGCGGCGACGCGCCCGAGTACGCGGTCGAGCGGGAGGTGGAGGACCTGGAGGCGGTGATCCAGGAGGCCGGCGGCGAGGCGGTGGTGTTCGCCGGGTCCTCCGGCGCGAACCTCGCGATCGAGGCGGCGCTCGCCGGTGCCCCGATCACGAAACTCGCCCTGCACGAGCCCTTCTTCCGGACCGAGGACTTCCCGAAGCCCGTGTGGAACTTCGCGAAGACGCTCCGGGTCCTGCTCACCGAGGACCGGCGCGACGAGGCGGTCGAGCACTTCCTCGGCGGCTTCCTGGGCTTCACGCCCGACACCATCGCCGAGTGGCGCAAGGGCCCGATCTGGGCGATGAACGAGGCGAACGCCCACACCCTCGCGTACGACACCCTGATCTGCGGCGACTACACCGTCCCGGTCGACCGGCTCGCGACCTACGAGACGGAGACCCTCGTCCTCAACAGCGACAGCACCAGCGCCTGGCTGAAGGCGGCGGCGCGGGCGACGGCGGCGGCCCTGCCCAACGGCCGGGGGCTCGAACTGCCCGGCTCCTGGCACCGGATCGACATGGACGTGCTCGGCCGGACCCTGGCCGAGTTCGCCACCGCCTGAGGGCCACCGCCACCTTCCGGGGTTCCGCCGCCCGAGGACTACCGCGACCTTCCGGGGGTTCCCGCCGCCCCTCGCGCCCGGGCCACACGTCCGCGGGCGAGGCGCGCCCGGGAGCCCCCGCCGCCACCTCACTTTCGGGGAGAACATCGCCGTGACCACAGCTCACGCCCAGGAGGCCACCGAGGACACCGCGGCCGCGGCCCGTGCCCGCGGCGCCACCGTGTGGCTGACCGGGCTGCCCAGCTCGGGCAAGACCACCCTCGCCCTCGCCCTCGCCGGACGGCTGCGCGCCGAGGGCCACGAGGTCGAGGTGCTCGACGGTGACGAGATCCGCTCGTACCTGTCCAGGGGGCTCGGGTTCACCCGGGAGGACCGGCACACCAACGTCACCCGGATCGGCTTCGTGGCCGAGCTGCTCGCCTCGCACGGCGTGAAGGTGCTGGTGCCGGTCATCGCGCCGTACGCCGACTCCCGCGCCGCCGTCCGAGCGCGGCACGCCGCCCGCGGCACGGAGCTCCTTGAGGTGCACGTGGCCACCCCCGTCGAGCTCTGCTCGGCGCGGGACGTGAAGGGCCTGTACGCCCGGCAGGCCGCCGGCGAGATATCCGGTCTCACCGGCGTGGACGACCCGTACGAGGCACCGGAGCACCCGGAGCTGCGCATCCGGACGCAGGGCCGGTCGGTGGCCGCGTCCGCCGCCGAGCTGTACACCTTCCTGACCGAGAGGGGCCTGGCATGACGACCGCGACCCGGCGTCCGACCGAGGCGTCGGAGAACCCGTTCGCGCTGTCGCACCTGGACGCCCTGGAGGCGGAGTCGGTGCACATCTTCCGTGAGGTGGCGGGCGAGTTCGAGCGGCCGGTGATCCTCTTCTCCGGCGGCAAGGACTCGATCGTCATGCTGCACCTGGCGCTGAAGGCGTTCGCGCCCGCGCCGGTGCCGTTCGCGCTGCTGCACGTCGACACGGGTCACAACTTCCCCGAGGTCCTCGCCTACCGCGACCGGGTGGTGGCCGAGCACGGGCTGCGCCTGCACGTCGCCTCCGTCCAGGAGTTCATCGACGCGGGCCGGCTGCGCGAGCGCCCGGACGGGACGCGCAACCCGCTGCAGACGGTGCCGCTGCTCGACGCCATCGAGTCCCACCGCTTCGACGCGGTCTTCGGCGGCGGCCGCCGCGACGAGGAGAAGGCCCGCGCCAAGGAGCGGGTGTTCTCGCTGCGCGACGAGTTCGGCGCCTGGGACCCCCGCCGCCAGCGCCCCGAGCTCTGGGCGCTCTACAACGGCCGCCACGCGCCCGGCGAGCACGTCCGCGTCTTCCCGCTGTCCAACTGGACCGAGCTGGACGTCTGGCAGTACGTCGAACGCGAGGGCATCGAACTTCCGGCGATCTACTACGCGCACGAGCGCGAGGTCTTCGCCCGTGACGGGATGTGGCTGACCGCGGGCGAGTGGGGCGGCCCCAAGGAGACCGAGCGGGTCGAGAAGCGGCTGATCCGCTACCGCACGGTCGGCGACATGTCCTGCACGGGCGCCGTCGACTCCGGCGCCGCCACCAACGCGGACATCATCGCCGAGATCGCCGCCAGCCGCCTCACCGAGCGCGGCGCCACCCGGGCCGACGACAAGCTCTCCGAGGCCGCCATGGAAGACCGCAAGCGCGAGGGGTACTTCTAGCCGTGACCACCACCGCCGTGACCGCCGCTCAGGAGGCCCCCGCCGCCTCGCTGCTGCGCTTCGCCACCGCCGGGTCCGTCGACGACGGCAAGTCCACCCTGGTGGGCCGTCTCCTGCACGACTCCAAGTCGGTCCTCGCCGACCAGCTGGAGGCCGTCGAGCACGCCTCCCGCAAGCGCGGCCAGGAGGCGCCCGACCTGGCACTGCTCACCGACGGCCTGCGGGCCGAGCGCGAGCAGGGCATCACCATCGACGTGGCCTACCGCTACTT
>NZ_JNWK01000001.1 GCF_000716445.1 Streptomyces wedmorensis | reverse complement strand
TCAGGTATACGGCGTATCCGATCGGCGCCAGGAAGACGAGAGCGAAGACCGCGACGAACGGGCCGACGAAACCCCAGCCCACGAAGGCCTCCTTACGGAGACGGAAACGGGCTCGCCGGCCAGGCGGCGACACCGCCTGGGCTGACGTCGACAGGAGCGTCATGGTGGTTCCTTGCGTCGGTGACCGACCGGTCGGGAACGGAGCGAAGAGGGCACATGCCCGGGCCCTCGGGCCGGAGGAAGTCTGAACCGATGAGGAAATGTTTACGTAATCATCGGGTGGCCTGATGTTTGCATCACCCTCAGAGGGGCGTCAAGCACAAGGAGGTGGAGATCAAGCGGGATCTAGATGAGGAGTTGTGACATCAGGTCCATTCGGGACATGGTGATGCCGCCGTTGTGTACAACAGCCCTCAGCGCCACCGGACAGGCCGAGCGGGCGCGTACGCCTCCGAGGGCCGGTTCGACTGGGAGAAACACCTGAATCAAGGCCCTGCGGCCCTACATGAAGGCACTCCGGACTCGGGGTCCGCATCCATGCGGAGCAGGGAGAACGCCCCCGCCACGGACCGCTTTTGGCGGGACTCCCCCACGACGGAGGGGTTCTGCACGGTGGCGGAGGCATCCCCCGCGGCGGAGACACCCCCGAGGCGGCCTCCTCCGCGGCGGCAGGCGTCAGTGCGCGGGCGGCGGTGCCGTGCTCGCGCGGACCACGAGGGTGGGTTCGACGGCGAGGCGGCGGGGGCCGTTGCTCCGGCGCTCGATCTGTTCGAGGAGCAGGGTCACGCAGTGGCGGCCGACCACGTCGAAGTCCTGGTGAACGGTGGTGAGCGGGGGCTCGAAGAAGGGCGCTTCGGGTACGTCGTCGAAGCCGGCGACGCTGACGTCGCCCGGCACGGAGCGCCCCGCTTCGTGCATGGCGCGCAGGACTCCCAGCGCCATCTGGTCGTTCGCGGCGAAGATCGCCGTGGCGTCGCGGACCTGCGCGAGCGTGCGGCCGGCCAGGTAGCCGGATTCGGCGGTCCAGTCGCCGTACAGGACGGGCCGCACCGGGGCGCCGGCCGCGACGAGGGTGCGCTCCCACGCCTCGGCGCGCCGGCGGGCGGCGAACGAGTCGTGCGGGCCGCTGACGTGGTAGACGGTCCGGTGGCCGAGGTCCAACAGGTGGGCGACCACGCTCTGGGCGCCGCGGGCCTGGTCGAAGTCGACGTTCGGGTACGCGTGCCCGGTGTCGCCGTCGGCGACGACCACCGGCATCGTGGGCGGCAGGTGCAGCGACGGCGTGTCGAGCATCTGCGACTCGACCAGCACGATGCCGTCGACGGACTGCAGCATGAGGTGCCGGAAGGCCTGCCGTACGGCGGCCTCGGTCTGGGCCCGGATGCCCATGAAGTTGATCGAGAAGCCCGCTTCGCGGGCCGCGTCCGCGACGGCGCCGAGGGTGCGGGCGTTGCCGTGGGCGCCGACGTCGAAGCTGACCACGCCGATGGCGCCGAACCTGCCCGTGACCAGGGCGCGCGCCGCCGCGTTGGGGCGGTAGCCGAGCTCCTGCATGGCGGCGAGGACCTTCGCGCGGGTCGTCTCGTCGACGTTGTCGTGGTTGTTGGCCACGCGCGAGACGGTCTGGGAGGACACACCGGCCTTCGCGGCGACCTCCGCCATGGAGGGCCACTTCCGGGGCGGGCGCGAGCGGGGCGTTCTCGTTGCCTTGTCCGCCACGTCGACCGTTCCTTCCGGAGGTTCCCGGGGCACACGTGTGGCGCCCCCATCGAGTCATGTTGGCGCAAACAGATACGGCGGTCAAAACCTCCGCCGGTTTCGCCCCGGGTTCTTGACAGGGTCCGGCGTCGATCCCAGACTTCCGGCTACATCGTGTTTACGAAAACATTACGTGTTCGCGATGTCCCCACGGCCCGAACGGCCGGTCCCCACTCCGGGCGCCCCCCCCCCCCACCGCTCAGGTCCCCAGAGCGATCCCCCGCCGCGCTGTCCGCGGCGAGCGCCCGGTCCGACGCAACACCACGAGGTATCGCGCCCATGCGACTCAAGTTCTCCGGGACGGCGGCATTCCTCTGCGCCCTCCTCCTGTCCCTCGTCACCGCCGGCGGCACCGCCCACGCGGCCCCGGTGACCATCGCCAACGGCACACAGTTCACCGATCCGGCCGGAAACCCCGTGCACGCCCACGGCGGCGGCGTCATCAAGGTCGGCCAGTACTACTACTGGTTCGGCGAGAACCGGAACACCGACAACACCTTCCGGTACGTCTCCGCCTACCGGTCCACCGACCTGAAGACCTGGGAGTTCCGCAACCACGTCCTCACCGAGGCGACCGACCCCGAGCTCGACTGGGCCAACATCGAGCGTCCCAAGGTCATCTACAACAGCGCCACCCAGCAGTTCGTCATGTGGATGCACAAGGAGAACGGCTCCGACTACGGGGAGGCGCGCGCCGCCGTCGCCGTCTCGTCCACCGTGGACGGCGACTACACCTGGCGCGGCAGCTTCCGGCCCCTGGGCCACATGTCGCGGGACATCACCACGTTCGTCGACACCGACGGCACCGGCTACATGATCTCCGCCGCGAACGAGAACGCCGACCTGCACGTGTACCGGCTGACCGCCGACTACACCGGCATCGACGCGCAGGTCCAGAAGCTGTGGTCGGGCCAGTGGCGCGAGGCGCCCGCCATGTTCAAGCGGAACGGCGTGTACTTCCTGCTGACCTCCGGCGCCACCGGCTGGGCCCCCAACCAGCAGAAGTACGCCACCGCCACGAGCGTCACCGGCTCGTGGTCGGACCTCAAGAACGTCGGGGACGGCACGACGTACCGCAGCCAGACCGCGTACGTCCTGCCGGTCCAGGGCACGAACGGGACCAGCTACCTCTACATGGGCGACCGCTGGGGCAACTCCATGGGCGGCACGGTCAACGACTCCCAGTACGTCTGGCTGCCGCTGACCTTCCCCACCAGCACCACCATGACGATGAGCTACTCCCCCCAGATCACCGTCGACACCGCGGCGGGCACCGTCACCGGCATGAACGTGCCCTGGGAGTCGCTGACCGCGCGCAGCAGCGGCAAGTGCGCGGACGTGGCGAACTTCGACTCGGCGAACGGCGCGCCGCTGGTCCAGTGGGGCTGCGGCAGCGGCGTGAACCAGAACTTCTGGATCAAGAAGCTGGGCACCGGATACGTCCAGATCATGGCCCGGCACAGCGGGAAGTGCATCGGCGTCGCCGGGGCGTCGACCGCGGACGGCGCGGCCGTCGTGCAGGCGGCCTGTGACGGCTCCACCTCCCAGCAGTGGAAGGTGCAGACCACCAACGTCTCCGGTTACGTCGCGCTCGTCGCCCGCCACAGCGGCAAGTGCCTCGACGTGGCGAACTGGTCGTCCTCCGACGGCGGCGCCCTCGACCAGTGGACGTGCAACACCGGCGACAACCAGAAGTGGTGGCGCGCGGCGGCCTGACCCGCCCCCGCACCGCCGTGAGACCGGCACGGGGCGGCCTCCGTCCCAGGCCGCCCCGTGTCACCCGCGCCTCCGGGCTCCTGCCCGGAGGCGCGGCGGCGGGCACCGGATCCACCACCCACCCCCCTCGAAGGAGCAGGTCGTGTCCCCCACCCCCGTTCGACCGGCGTCGTCCCGGTCCCGGTTCGCCCGGCGGCTGGCCGCACTCGGCGCCACCACGGTCCTCGCCACGACGGCCCTGACCGCCGTCGGTCCCGGCTCGGCGCCGGCGAGCGCCGCGGAGTCCCCCGCCGCGGCGCTGACCGTGCGCCTCGACCCCAGTTACCAGCAGCCCGCCTTCCAGGGCTGGGGCACCGCCCTCGCCTGGTTCGCCAACGTCACCGGAGGATGGCCGGACGCGCAGCGCGACGCGCTCGCGGACGCCCTCTACGGCGCCGACGGCCTCGGCTTCACCATCGCCCGCTACAACATAGGCGGCGGCGACAGCCCCGAGACGACCCCCTACATGCGGGCCGGCGCGGCCGTCCCCGGGTACTGGAACCGGCCCGGTCCGGAGGCCCCCGACTGGTGGGACCCGAGCAACCCCACGCACTGGAACCCGAACGCCGACGCCAACCAGCGCTGGTGGCTCAGCGCCGCCAAGGCCCGCGGCGCCACCACGTTCGAGGCGTTCTCCAACTCCGCCCCGTACTTCATGACCAACAGCGGCCTGGTGTCCGGGGCGGTCAACGGCTGGCAGGACAACCTCCGGTCCGACCAGTACGACCGCTTCGCGGCCTACCTCGCCGGTTCGCTCCAGCGGGCCCAGGCCGCCTCCGGGGTCACCTTCGACTCCGTCTCGCCGATCAACGAGCCGAACACGGACTACTGGCACGCCGGCGGCCGCCAGGAGGGCTCCCACTGGGATCCGGCCTCCCAGGCCCGCATGATCACGACCCTGCGGGCGGCGCTCGACGCGAAGGGCGTCAACACCCCGATCGCCGCCATGGACGAGACGAACCCCGGGATGTTCCGCACCGACTGGGAGGCGTACTCCCCCACCGTCCGCGACGCGGTGGGCCGGCTCAACACGCACACGTACGGGACGAACGGACGCACCGGCGTGCGGGACGTCGCCAAGGGCGAGGCCACGCCGCTGTGGATGTCCGAGGTGGACCTCGGCGGCAGCGTGGGCCAGAGCTTCACCGACATGAGCCCGGCCCTCGACCTCGCCCGGCGCATCAACGACGACATCCGGGAGCTGGAACCGCGCGCCTGGGTGCTGTGGCAGGCCGTCGAGGACTACGAGAACATGACGCCGGGCCGTGAGAACTCCAACTGGGGCCTCATCCAAACCGACTTCACCCCCGCCGACGCGGCCACCGAGCCCTTGCGCAAGAACAAGAAGTACTGGGCGATGGCGAACTACAGCCGCTTCGTCCGCCCCGGCTCGCGCGTCCTCAACACCGACGACCCGGAGACCCTGGCGGCGGTTCGGCCCGGCGGGAACGGAGTGGTCGTCGTCCACACCAACCCGACCGGCGAGTCGCGTGAGGTGACCCTGAACCTGGACGGCTTCCAGACGGTCGCGGACGGCGCCGTCGAACGGTGGACCACCGACGGGACGAGGAACCTCCAGCGGGAGGGCGACGCGGCCGTCGCCGGCCGGACGTTCAAGGCGACCGTCGGCCCCGGCTCCGTCACCACGTTCGTGCTGCCCACCGTCACCGGGGTGAACACCGCGGCGACGACCGCTCCCACCGGGGCGCAGCGCCAGTTGGTCAACGACAACAGCGGCAAGGCGCTCGCGGTGGCCACCGTCGGCGGCAAGAGCACCGTCGTCCAGCGCACCTCCGCAGCCGCGGACACCGCCCAGCAGTGGACCTTCACCAAGCTGTCCGCCGGCGACTGGGGCAACACCGCCACCTACCGGATCACCAGCACGAAGACCGGCAAGGCGCTCTCCGTCTCCAGCGGGGCCCTCACCTTCGCGTCGCCCGGCTCGTCCACCGCCCAGCAGTGGATCCGCTCGACGACGGGCGACGGACACCACACCCTGGTCAACGTGGCCTCCGGCAAGCTCCTTGACGTCACCGGCGCCTCGACCGCCGACGGGGCGCCCGTCGGGGTCCACCAGCCGACGACCGGCGCCAACCAGTCCTGGACGTTCCCGAGTACGGCTCCGGACGTCTGGAAGAGCCTCGCCTTCCGGCACAGCTCCAAGTGCCTCGACGTCAGCGGCGCCGGCTCGGCCGACGGCGCGGCCGTCGTCCAGTACGGCTGCAACTCCGGGACCAACCAGCAGTGGTCGCTGCGCCCCGCCAGTGCCGGTTACGTGAGCGTCGTCGCCCGGCACAGCGGCAAGTGCCTCGACGTGAGCAACCTGTCCACGGCGGACGGCGCCGAGGTCTTCCAGTACGCGTGCAACGGCGGCCGCAACCAGGAGTGGGCCGTCCGCAGCACCGGCGACGGGTACCTCACCCTGACCGCCCGGCACAGCGCGAAGTGCCTGGGGGTGGCGGGCGCCTCCACGGCCGACGGCACGGCCGCCGTCCAGCGGACCTGCGACGGGTCGGCCGCGCAGCAGCTGCGCCAGGGCTGACACACCGGAAGAGCCGGGTCCGGTCCTCGGATCGGACCCGGCTCCTTCGCCTGCCCCGCAGCCTGTCCGGAGCCGGTGCCGCGCGAGCGCCGCCGGCCTTCGCCCGCGCCCGGCCGCCTCTGGACGCGTATGGCCGCGCCCTCGTACCCTCACCTTCAAGATGCTTGAACATGCGCGAAACAGGCGCAGTGCAAGCATGTTCGCGCATCGATCCCCCTCGATGTGTGCACCATCTTCACGAGGAGCCGCCAGGTATGCCCAGCACAGCGATGTCCGCGGAGCGTGACGGGACCGACGGGCGGGAGTGCGTCATCGCGCTGGACGTGGGTGGGACCGGGATGAAGGGCGCGCTGCTCGACCGGGACCTCAACACCCTGCACGCCCTGCGCGCGGCGACGCCCCGGCGGTCGGGTCCGGAGGCGGTGGTGGGCGAGATCGTCACCGTCCTGCGCGGCCTCGACGCGAGCGCGGTCGCGCGGGGGTTGACCGTCCGGAACGCGGGCGTGGTGGTCCCCGGCATCGTCGACGAGGAGACGCGGACGGCCGTCCACTCGGTCAACCTCGGCTGGCGCGACCTGCCGCTCGCGGCCGTCCTCGAACGCGCCACGGGCCTGCCCGTCGCGCTCGGGCACGACGTACGGGCCGGGGGCGCCGCCGAATGCCGCCTCGGCGCGGCCCGGGGCGCGCGGGACGCGTGGTTCGTGCCCATCGGGACCGGCGTGTCCGCGGCCGTGTTCAGCGACGGGCGGGCGGTACGTGCCGGTGGTTACGCGGGCGAACTGGGCCATGTCGTCGTCGAGCCGGGGGGCGACCCGTGCGCCTGCGGCGGGCGGGGCTGCCTGGAGACCGTCGCCTCGGCGGCGTCGGTCGGCGCCGCGTACGCGGCGCGCTCCGGGCGGGAGGTCGACGGCGCCGCCGAGGTGGCGGCGATGCTCGTTCAGGGCGACCCCGACGCCCGGGCGGTGTGGGACCGGGCCGTCGAGGCCCTGGCGGCGGCGCTGGCCACGGCGGCGACGCTCCTCGCGCCCGAGGTCGTGGTGGTCGGCGGCGGTCTCGCCGAGTCCGGCGGTCTCCTGCTCGACCCGCTGCGCGCCGCACTCGCCCGGCGGCTGTCGTTCCAGCGGCGGCCCGACCTGGTGCGCGCGGCGCTCGGGGACCGGGCGGGCTGCCTGGGCGCGGGCCTCGCCGCCTGGGAGTCGGCGGACGTCCTCCCGTCGCCTCGGCCCGCATCGTGCTGAGCCCCCCTCGTGCTGAGCCCCACCCCACGCCGAGCCCCGCCTCGTGCTGAGCCCCACCGCACGCCGAGCTCGGCCTCGTGCTGAGCCCCGCCCCACGCCGAGCCCCGCCCCACGCCGAGCCCCGCCCCGTGCTGAGCCCCGCCGCGCCTCGCATCCGGCTTCCGGCTCGCGGTCGCGACTCGCGGGCCATTCGGAGGAGTACGCCGTGCCGAGGGGCGGGTGCGGGGGCAGAGTGGTGGTGGGTGGCGGTCACGGCCGCCCAGGCGCCGAACGGAGTGTGGGCCCTGATGACTCCCGGGAGCGACGACCCCCTCGACGCGGGGCACTCGGCCGGGCTCGTGGTGGACGCGAGGGGAACCATTCTGAGGTGCACGCCGGCCGCGGAGAGCCTTCTGCGGCGCTCGGCGCAGGACCTGCACGGCCGGCGGGTCCGGGATCTCCTCGCCGTGCCCGCGCGGTGGCGCACGGTCCTGGAGCAGCGTGACGGGCCGGTCTGGGAGGGGCGGGCGGAGCTGGCGCCGGACGGCGGCGGCGAGGTGGAGTTCCGCGTCCTGCCGCTGGTCGACGGCGAGCAGGCCGAGCAGGCGCGCGAGTTCCTGGTGCTCGGTGTTCCGCGGGTGCTGGTCTCCCAGTGGCGCCAGGGTCACGCCTTCATGCGGGAGCTGTTCCTCCAGGACCGCATCGGCCTCGCGGTGCTGGACAACGAGCTGCGGCTGGTACGGACGAACACCCATCTCCTCCCCTACTCGGGAGTGCCCGGCGACCTGTACGGCGTCCGGATGGGCGACTTCCTGCGCGAGGAGGGCGCCCGGGTGATCGACGCGCGGCTGCGGGAGGTCCTGGCGACCGGGATCCCGCTGGTCGGCCTGGACGTGGAGGTCCACACGCGGGTCGATCCGGGGCCGGGGCGGACCATGGCGTTGTCCGCGTTCCGCCTCCAGGGGGCGAAGGGGCTCGTGATGGGCGTCACGGCCCTGTTCGTCGACGTGACGGAGGAGCGGCTCACACGCAGCCGCCTCGACCTGCTGCACCGGGCGACGACGGTGCTGAGTACGAACCTGTCCGCCGAGGAGACCACCCGGGACCTGGTGGACGTGCTCGTCCCGGCCCTGGCCGACGTGGCGGTCGTCGACGTGGCCGAGGCCGTCTTCACGCACGAGCAGCCCGCTCCCGAGCTCCACCACGACCACGCCCTGCGCCGGACGGCTGTGGCCGGCGCCACCCCTGGTACGGGCCCCGGCGCCTCCCCCGGCGGGCTCGCGACCGGCGCGGTGGTCGCGGTGGACACCGGCGGCGTGCTGTCGGGCCGGGTGTGGTCGGACGGGGCGGAGGAGGGCGTGGAACCGCCCGACGCGCTCGGATCCGCGCACGGGATGAGCGCGTGGCTGCGTGCCCGGGGGTCGCTCCTCGGCCGCATCAGGGTCGGCCGCGGCGGGGACCGTCCGCCGTTCACCGGCGACGACCTCGCCCTGCTGGAGCAGATCGCCTCGCGTGCCGCCCTGGTCGTGGACAACGCGCGCCGGTACGCCCGGGAGCGGAACGCCGCGGTCGGGCTCCAGCGCAGCCTGCTGCCCTCGTCCTCGACCGACACCCCCACCGTGCACACCGCGAGCGTGTACCTCCCGACCGACACGGCCACCGGGGTGAGCGGCGACTGGTTCGACGTCATCCCCCTGTCGTCGGCCCGGGTCGCGCTGGTCGTCGGGGACGTGGTGGGGCACGGACTCCAGGCCACGGCGACGATGGCGCGGTTGCGGACCGCCGTACGGACCCTGGCGGACCTCGACCTCGAACCCGACGAGCTGCTCACGCACCTCGACGACCTCGTGTCCCAGTTCGCGATCGACGTCGACGTCGACGGCGGCCAGGCGACGCGGCCGCCCGGTACCGAGATCGCCTTCGGGTCGTTCGGCGCCACGTGTCTGTACATGACGTACGACCCGGTGACCCGGCGGTGCCTCGTGGCCAGCGCGGGCCACCCACCGCCCGCTCTGGTGGCCCCGGACGGCGGCGTCGCGTACGTCGACCTCAGTCCGGGCCCCCCGCTCGGGGTCGGCGGCCTGCCCTTCGAACCCGTCGAGGTGGAGGTGGCGGACGGCAGCGTGCTGGCGCTGTACACGGACGGGTTGATCGAGCGCGGCCACGCCGATCTGGACGAGGGGATGGCGGCCTTCCGGCACGCGCTGTCGGCGGCGCTGGTTCCGGGCCGGCCCCTGGAGGAGGTCGGGCCGGAGGTGGTCCGGGAACTGGTGCCCGGCCCGCTGTCCGACGACGTGACGCTGCTGCTCGCCTCGGTGCGCGGGGTCCCCGCGCACGACAGCGCCGCTTGGACCTTCGCGGCGGATCCGTCGGTGGTGGCCGAGGCCCGTGCGTCCGTCCTCGCCCAGTTGTCCCGGTGGGGTCTGGACGAACTGGCCTTCACCACCGAGCTGGTGGCCAGCGAGCTGGTCACCAACGCGATCCGCTACGCGGGCGGGCCCGTCGGGCTCCGCCTGATCCGCGCGGCGTCCCTGATCTGCGAGGTCTCCGACCGCAGCGGCACACAGCCCAGGATGCGCCGGGCCCACGCCACGGAGGAGGGGGGCCGGGGTCTCTTCCTGATCGCGCAGCTCACCGACCGGTGGGGTAGCCGGTACACGCGCTCGGGCAAGACCATCTGGACCGAGCAGGCCCTGCCGCCGCGCCGTTGACGCGGCGGCGGGGCTCCGCCGTCACGTCAGGTGATCGTCCACTGCTGCCGCGGCGAGCCGGTGTCCGGCTGCTGTGTCACCGCGGAGCCGTTGGCGGACGAGGCCGTCGTGAGCAGCAGGCCGCTCTTCCGGGACGCGACCGTGTAGGTGCCGTTCACCAGCGGGGTGAGGGTCCAGCGCTGGTTCTGTCCGCCGGTGCAGGTCCACTGGATCACCTTGGCGCCCGCCGCGGTGGAGCCGCTCTCGACGTCCGCGCAGAGTCCCGACTCGGCGTTGACGAGGGTGTGGGAGCCGTCGGTGTTCCGGGTGAGGTTCCAGGTCTGGTTGGCGTTGCCGGTCGGGGTCCAGGTGATGAGCTGGGTGCCCGCGGTGGTGCCGTGGTCGGGGTTGTCGAGTGCCTTGCCGCCGGTGACGAGGGTGTGGGGGCCGTCGGTGACGCCGCCGGGCGCCGCGCCGGTGGGGGTGAGGGTCAGGGTCTGTTCGCCGGCTCCGCGGGTCCCGCCCACGGAGTCGCCCGTGGTGTTGGTCCAGCTGCGGGTGGGGACGGTCTCGGCGAGGCGTGCCGCGTCGGAGGACAGGCCGATCACGAGTCCGCTGTAGCGGTTGACGAGCCGGTACGCGCCGGTCGCGGTGCCGTCGGCGGAGGAGGCGCCGGGGATGACGAACCACTGCTGCCCGACGCTCGGTCCGCCGGACGGCATGGCGGTGACGGTGGGCCTGGTGCCCCAGGCGCGCTGGCTGGTGGCGGTGGAGTCGACACCGAGGAGCTGCCCGGTGGAGGCGTTGGCGATCCGGTGGGAGCCGTCGCCGTTGGCGGTGAACACCCATGATTCGAGGGCGGATCCGGTGGCGGCGGCCACGGAGGTCGTGGCGGGGCCGCCGGAGACCTGTGCGAGGACGCGGCCGCCGGCACTGGCGATCCGGTAGGTCCTGCCCGGGTCGACGGGTGCGGCGGGGGCGGAGGAGCCGACCGCGAGGTTGACGTATTCGCTCGACGATCCGCCCGAGCAGCCGAACGAGCAGTAGGAGCGGAAGTTCTTGCCGACGATGCCCGAGCCGGTCTTGTTGACGCCGTCGAGGAACCAGCGGTACCAGGAGGCGTTGGTGTAGCTGCCGGTGTCCCCGAGCAGGAACCACTTCTGGGTGGTGAGATCGGCGGTGGCGTAGATCTGCTGGGGCGCCTTGCCGCTCTGGTCGACGGCCTGCGGCTGGCCGATGTAGAGGCCCAGGTAGGCGTTGTACGTGATGTCCATGACGAACAGCGGTGACGTGGGCGGCATCTTGCCGGCCGCGACCTGCTGGCCGACCGTGCCGGCGGTGGCGGGGTCGTACTCACCGGAGACGGGTGTGTAGCCCGTGGTGCCGGTGGCGCCGACCGGCACCATGTTGCTCTCCCGGCCGCCGACGCCGGGCTGGGACCAGGCGCCGTCGTACCACTTCTGCCAGGAGCCGGGTGCCAGCTTCGCGGACATCGGTGCGCGGGCGACGTGCGCGTGGAAGGCCTTCCAGCCGCCGCCCTTCTCCACGACGCGTGAACCGTAGAAGGCGTAGAAGTAGCCCGACGCCGTGTCGGCGAACAGTCGCTGGTCGCCGTCGCCGTAGTGGTAGGTCTGCTGCGGGAAGGCGGCGGTGTCGCCCCTCTCGGTGCTGTACGGCGAGGTGATGGCGTGGCCCTTGATCGTCCACGTACGGCCCTGGTCCTCGGAGACGGCGGTGTCGATCCCGTCGTAGTGCACGCCGTCGCCGAACGGTTGGGGGGTGAACTCGTTGTGCACGAGGCCGTACCAGTCCCCGGTGTCCGGGTCGACCCACACGCCGGCCAGGTCGCAGTAGTTGCGGTGGGCGTACGACGAGCCCGCGGGCGCGGCGGTGGCCTCGACACCGGTGGGGCTGTTGTTGCACCGCCAGGTCGTGTCGTCGTTCCGGTCCGCGGAGTTCGCCGGGTTCACCGCGTCGCTGATCGCGCCGGACCGGGTGGCGGTGTCGAAGTTCGTTCCGGTGTAGAAGGTCCACTTGCGGGGGTCGTTCGCGGCGTACAGGGCGTGCGACTGCTGGAAGTAGAACGTGCCGTCCTTGTCGATGTAGGTGCCGGCGGGCGTGTCGTCCGGACGGGTCCACGCACCCTTCGACCCGACGGTGACGGTGTACGTGGGGGCGGCGGACGCGTCGGCGGACGCCGACGGCGCCGTCAGGGCGCCGCCGCCCGCCATGGCCATGGTCGTGGCGGCGAGAGCGCCGACCAGTCTCCTTCGGGTGCCTGACACAGTGCTCCTTAGGGGTGGGGACCGCGTGACAGCGAGCAGCTCGGCGCAGAACGTACGGCCCATTTGACCGGTAAAGCAAGACGTGGAGCAGAATCCCCTCGCTCTCTTCCGAGCATCAACCTCCTTGTGCAGGGCGGGTGTTCGTGTCCCTGGCCGGCCGATCACGCCCTTGACCGGCCGATCGGGCGCGGCTACCGTGCCCTCGTCTTTGATCGGCAGAACGAGGGCGCGCCATGGTGACGATGCAGGACGTGGCCGAGCGGGCGGGCGTCACGAAGCAGACCGTCTCCAACGTCATCAGCGGCAGGGTGGCGGTGCGACCGGCCACCGAGGCGCGGGTGCGGGCGGCGATCGACGAGCTCGGGTACCTGCCGAACCTGGTGGCCCGGTCGTTGGCGACCGGGAACACCAGGACGGTGGGCCTCTTCGTCCCCACCGTCGTCACGGCCTTCTACGCGGACCTGGTGGAGGCGGTCGAGGACGTGCTGGAGGAGCACGGTCACCGCCTCCTGCTCTGCACGACCCGCCGGGACGGGGAGCGGGCCCGGCGTCATCTGGCCGGTCTGACGAGCCGGTCGGTGGACGCCCTCCTGATCGCGGGCGACCAGGACCTGATCGACCATCTGCCGCTGCTGTCCCACGCCCGCTTCCCCGTCGTCCTCTGCGCGTGGGAGACGGACGTACCCGAGCGGTATCCCGTGGTCACCATCGACTACGACCACAGCGGCTACCTCGCCGGGCGACACCTGCGCGAGCTCGGGCACGAGCGGGTGGCGGTCCTGGCCAGCCCCGCCCACTCCGTCCGCGTCGAGGGGTTCCGGCGCGCCTTCGCCGTCGACGGGGTCACGGTCCCGGACCGGGCCGTCCACATGGCGCCGGAACCGTCGTTCCGGGGCGGCATCGCCGCCGCGCACGCGGCGCTCGCGGCGGCGCCCGGGACGACCGCGCTCTTCGCCACCCATGACGTCCTCGCCGCCGGTGCGCTCGTGGCGGCCCGTGAGGCGGGCCGGTCCGTGCCCCGCACCCTTTCGGTGGTGGGACTCGACGACAGCCCCGAGGGCCTCCTGTCCCGGCCCGCGCTCACCAGCGTGGCCCTGCCCAAGCGCGAGATGGCCCGGCAGGCGATCGAGCTGCTCCTGCGCGACCGGACGGCCTCCGGCTCCCCGGCGATCCCCCGTCGGCTCCTCCGCCCCGAACTCGTCGTCCGCGACAGCACCGGCCCCGCGGCGTAGCGCCGGCTCCCGGCCGCCGGGCGGCGGACGGCCGTCCCGGCGGCCGGCCGGTACTTTCCGGACACCCCGTAGGGTGTGCGGCGTGCGAGTACTACTGGTCGAGGACGACGAGAACCTGCGGTTCGGGGTGGCGGCGGCGTTGCGGGCCGCCGGTCTGGCCGTCGACGAGGCCGCGGATCTGCCCCGGGCCGACGAGGCGCTGTTCGTCACGGCGTACGACTGCGCCGTCTTCGACCGGATGCTTCCGTCGGGGGACGCCGCCGCGTACGTGGAGGGGCTGCGCCGGAGCGGCCGGGCGGTGCCGGTGCTGTTCCTCACCGCTCGTGACTCGGTCGCCGACCGCGTCGAGGGCTTCGCGAGCGGTGGTGACGACTACCTGGTCAAGCCGTTCGCCGTGCCGGAACTGGTCGCCCGGGTGCGCAGTCTGTGTCGGCGTTCGGCCGTCGTCCGCCCGCCCGTCCACCGGGTGGGCGACCTGGAGATCGACACCGCGCGCCGGCGCGTGCACCGGGCGGGCGTGCTGCTGACGCTGACGGGCCGGGAGTTCGCCGTACTCGAAGCGCTGGCCACGCGTGCCGACCAGGCGGTGTCCCGGGCGGAGCTGCTGGAGAGCTGCTGGGACGAGATGGCCGAGCCGCAGTCCAACGTCCTGGACGTCCTCGTCTCCCAGCTCCGTCGCAAACTGGGTGACCCGCCCATCGTCCACACGGTGCGCGGCGTCGGCTACCGCCTCGCGGCCGACGGCGAGGTGTGAGGCGTCCCACCGGTGAGCGCGGGTCGCGGGCGCTCACCCCGACGGAGCGGGTGCGGCGGCTGCGGCGGCGGACCACCGCGCTGTTCGCGCTGACCAGTGCCGTGGGGCTCGTGGCCATGGCCGCCTTCGCCGTACGCAGCGACGACGCGCGCTGGCGCGACCAGCTGGACCGGACGATGGACGGCGACACCAGTTGGGCGATCGGCCTCCTGGAGACCGAGGAGGACGGCCGGCTCGACACGAACGCGCTGGTCGAGACGATGGGCACCGGCTGTCCGCCGCTCTCGGTGCTGTCCGTGGCGCCTTCGGCGGCCGGGACCGGGGATCCCCGTCTGGTCGTGGAGCACGCTCCGGCCCGGCCCTGTCTGTCCGTTCCGGCCGCGGACGTACGGGCGGTGGCGGCCGCGGCCGTACGCGCCGGGGACGCGGCGGCCTTCGACCGGCGGGCGACGGACGGCGAACCGGTCCGGCTGTTCGCGATGCCCTTCTTCGCCCCGGACGCGGGTGAGGGTGATCCGCCGCAGGGCGCCGTGGTGACGATGACGGCGACGTCCGACCAGGCGGCCGATCACCGCCGGCTGCTCTGGCTGGTGACGGCCGGCTGCGCGCTGCTCGTGGCCGTCTCCGCGGCCGTGGGCCATCTGCTGTCCGGGCGGGCCGTCCGGCCGGCGCTCTCCGTGCTCGGCCAGCAGGAGGCGTTCCTCGCCGACGCCGCCCACGACCTCCGGACCCCGGCCGCGTCGCTGCGCACCCTGGCCGAGACCGCGCTGCGGGGCGAGACGGACAGCACCGACGTACTGAAACGGACGCTGCGACTGGCCGAGGGCATGGGTCGTCTGGTCGACGGGCTGCTGACCAGGGCCCGGCTCATGTCCGGCACGGCCACGCTCGCCCGGGAGCCGCTGCGGCTCGACCAGCTGGTGGAGGCGGTGGTCGCGGAGGCCCCGGTCGAGGGTCACCGGGTGACGGTCACGGCGGAGGAGAGCGTCGTGGACGCCGACCCCGATCTCGTCCGCAGGGCCGTGGCCAACCTGCTCGGCAACGCCCTCGTCCACGGGCACCTCCCCGGGGTGCCCGCCGAGGTGCGGATCGGCGTCGGCCGGGACGGGTCCGTGACGGTCGAGGACGCCGGACCGGGACTGCCGCCGGAGGTAGCGGGCGCGCTCTTCGAGCGGTTCCGCAGCGGGGCGGGCTCCACCGGCCTCGGGCTCTCCATCGCGTCCTGGGTGGCGCACGCGCACGGCGGCACGCTCACCGCCGACCGCGGTGACCTCGGCGGCGCCCGCTTCGTCCTGCGCCTGCCCGCCGCGCCCTGACGCGTCCGCTCCTCATCAAATCCTCAGCATCGGCCCGGCAAGCTCCCCCGTGAACCGAACATGGGAGCCCCGCTGTGATCCGCGCTGTCCGCCGCCCCGCCCTCGCCGTAGCCCTCGCCGTCGTCGGCGCCACCGCCCTGGCCGCCTGCACCACGGCCCCGGCCCCCGCTCCGGCCCGGTCGCAGGGGCCGGCCGGCCCCGTCGATCCCGCCACCCGGGCCGATCTGAAGGCCTTCTACGGGCAGAAACTGAAGTGGACGGCCTGCGGGGCCCTCCAGTGCGCCGACCTCACCGTCCCGATGGACTACGCGCACCCGGCGAACGGCAGGACGTTCGTCCTGCCCGTCGCGCGAGCCGCCACGACCGGGACCGCCGAACGGATCGGTGCGGTCATCGCGAACCCCGGCGGGCCCGGCGGATCCGGCGTGCAGTCCCTCCTGGAAGAGGGCATGGCCGAGTCGTTCACTCCGAAGGTCCGCGCCCGCTTCGACGTCGTCTCCTTCGACCCGCGCGGTGTCGGCGGCAGCTCACCCGCCCTGACCTGCGGGAAGAACGAGGAACCCACGGACGCGGCGACCGGCCCGACGTCGGACGGGACGACCCCGGAGAAGACCGCCCCGGAGGAATCGGCCCCGGAGGAGACCGGCGCGGCCGCGGCGGATCCGTTCTTCCCGAGGAGCGAGACGGAGCGCGCCGACGTGCTCGCGGAAGCGAAGCGGGAGGCCGACGCCTGCGCGAAGGCGAGCACGGGCATCCTGCGGCACGTCGGCACGGAGGACGTCGCCCGGGACATGGACGTGCTGCGGGCGGCCCTCGGGGAGTCCCGGCTCACCTATCTCGGCTGGTCGTACGGAACGAGTCTGGGCACCGCGTACGCCGAGCAGTTCCCGCGCCGGGTCCGTGCCATGGTCCTCGACGGAGCCGTCGACCCCGCCCTCGACTGGTCCCAGCGGGCCGTGAGCCAGGGCCTGGGGTTCCGGCGGGCCGTCGACGACTACATCGCCTCGTGCGCGGAGGTGGCCGGGGACAGCTGCCCCGGCAGCACCCCCGAGGAGATACGCACGCTCATCGAGGGCCTGTTCCGGAAGACCGCGCGCGATCCGCTGCCCGTCGACGGCGACGCGTACGGCGCCGACGCGAGCACCCTGCTCGACGCGCTCGTCCTGTCCATGTACACCCCCGAAGCCCAGTGGAAGTCCCTCTCGGAGGCCCTGGCCGACGCGGGCCGCGGCGACGGCACGAAGCTGGCCCGGCTGGCGGGGGCCGAGGACCCGGCGCCGGCGACCGACGAGGACGCGGAATCCGGTGCCACCCCGGACGGCCCGGGTGACACCGACGGGCCCGGCACCGAGACCCCTGCCGACAACAGCGACGCGGCACTCCAGGCCGTCAACTGCTTCGACGTCCCGCACCCGCGCGACGTCGAGGCGTACTGGAAGGCCCTCGCCCGCGCCGACGAGGCCGCGGGCCGCTACGGCACCTCGACCGTGACCGCGGCCCTCACCTGCAAGGACTGGCCCACGACGACCCGCAAGCCGCACCGCGTCAGCGCCCCGGGCGTCCCCCCGGTCCTGGTGGTCGGCACCACCGGCGACGCGGCCACTCCGTACGAGGAGGCGGCGAGCCTGGCCTCGCAGTTCCCGGGCGGGGCGCTCCTGACCTACGAAGGATTCGGACACACCGCGTACGGCCGCAGCAACTCCTGCGTCACGCGGCACGTGGACGACTACCTCATCGATCTCAGGACGGTCCCCGCCGGGACCACCTGCTGACGGACCCGGGACGTCGAGTTCCACGACGAACTGCCGGTCACCGAACGCTACTCGCGGGAGCTGACCCGGCAGGGCGTGCGTGCGCAGGTCGTGCTCATCCACGAGGGCGAGTCGGTCAAGGGCCAGGCCGGGGCGGGCTGTGACGACGGCAGCCCCGGCGCCAAGCTCGGCGGGCGGATCAAGGAGATCGCCGAGCGGGCGGTGCCCGCGGTCGACCTGATCGTCAGCGGCCACTCCCACTTCTCCTACGAGTGCACGGTGAACGACCCGGCCGGGCATCGCCGCCTCGTCCCCCAGGGCGCCGACCTGGCCCTCATGAACCCCGGCAGCATGCGGGCCGACCTCGTGTTCCACGACGGAGGCGCCGTCACCTACGCCGACGCGTACCGGGTCCAGCCCTTCGAGAGCCCGCTGTGGGTCCTGCCGGTCACCGGGCCCCAGCTCCTGACCGCGCTGCGGCAGCAGTTCACCGGCGCGAACGCGGACAGCCCGCGCTTCCTCCGGCTCTCCGAGCAACTCGCCCACTCCGTCGACATGAGCCGCACCGGCGCCGACCGCCTCCTCGCGGACACGGTACGGATCGACGGCCGGCCGCTGTCCCCCGACACCACCCACAAGGTGGCCCCGGACGAGTTCCTCGCCAACGGCGGCAACGGCTTCACCGTCTTCGGCGACATCACCGCCCGCGAAGGCGGCGAGGTCACCGACCTGAACACCCTGGTCACCCACCTGGAGACCACCACCTCGGCGACCTCCCCGGCCGCTCCCCCGGCTCCTCGAACAGCGCGTCGGCGCCGTGCAGCCACCCGGAAAGGTGGTCGATCCACACGCCACCGTCCAGCCCGGTCCGCCGGATCCCGTCCAGTGGACCGAAGCGGATGTCTTCGCCCTGGTCGAACAGGGATCCCTGGAGTCCCGGCAGGTCGTGTCGTGCTGCGGTCACGGGTCGAGCGTGACCCATGAACCGAACGCGTGAGCGAATCCAGTCCGGCGGGGTGGCCGGCGACGTCCGCGGGGCTCAGAGGCTGCCCAGGAGGTCGTCGAGGGGGGCCGGGGGGCGGGTCGGGTCGAGGGCCTCCACCAGGAGGGTGCCGTAGCGGATCTTGCGGCCCTTCTTGGTGCCGAGGAAGCGGCGCAGCTGCTGGTGGCGGGGGCGGCCGTACTGGGCGGGCTGGTGGAGGAAGGTCTGCCAGGGGCGGAGGTCCCCCTCGACGCGGATGATCTCCTCGACGGCGGGCGGGCCGAGGGTGCGGATGAGTTCGTCCTCCAGGTCCGCCGTGCAGACGAAGACGTCCTCGGGGGACGCGCCGGCGCGTCGCAGGCCGCGGTCGTAGTAGGGCTGCTCGCGGGCGTCGCAGAGTCCGGTCAGGCGGAGGCCGAGTCCGGGCGGGCCGAGCAGCGAGGCGTACCGGGCGACGTTCATCGCCCCGCCCATCGAGACGACGCACACGCCCTCGGCGGCGAGGTCCCGGCCCCGCCGGGCGGCGAGCGTCTCCACGGCCGCGAGGTCGCTCGGGCCCTCCAGGAGCACGGCGGTGCGCAGTTCCAGGCTCGCGGCCAGGTCCCTCGCGGTGTCACCGGAACCGCCTGCCGCCCAGCCGCTGATCTCGTCGTGGAACGCCGTCATGTCTCCCATGGGGCGAGTCTGCACGTCCGCCGACCGGCGCGGTACGGAATATTCACCGCTGCCGGCGGACCATCTCCGTGATCCACACGGGCGCGAACGGGGAGGTGCAGCCCGGCGAGGTCGGGTAGTCCTTGAGCACCTCCAGGCGCTCGCCGATGGCGATCGCGCGCGTGCGGTGTTCGGGGTGGTCGATGCCGATCCGGGCCAGGCAGTGGTTCATCGCCCACTGGAGGCGGTCCGGGGCCTCCTTCATGTCCGCCTCGATGACGTCGAGCAGCCCCGGGAGGTCGAGGCCCTCGGGCTTCCTGGCCACGCGTTCGGTGGTGAGTGCCCAGCCTGCGCTCGCGACCACGGGGTCGGGGTCGGCGGACCAGGCGACGCGGAGTTCCTCGGCGTGCGGGTTCTTCTTCACCACGTAGTTCACGAGCCAGTCGTGGACCTTGGGGGTGCGTGCCTCGCGCACCATGGCGTCGAGCCGGTCGCGCTCGAAGGCCTTCGGCCGGCAGACGAGGAGGGCGAGCAGGCGCGCCGCCGTGTCGTCCGTGTCCCACAGTTCGCAGGCGAGGTCCTGCTGCGTCTTCAGCCGCTTCGCGAGCGCGCGGAGCCTGCCGAGGTTCACACCGTGGTCGTCGCCGTGCCGCTCGTTCACGGCGCGCGCCTTCGGGTCCTCGAGCGCGGCCAGCTCGGCCATCACCTCGGCCAACGCCGTCCCGGCCACCTCTGCCTCCCGTCCGTCCTGTGCGGGATTCAGCGTACGACGCGGTTCGGGCAGGTGCGGTACGGGGCCGGCCGGGGCGGTACGGGTCGTCCTGCCGAGGGGATCGGGCGAGCCTTCGCGGCGACGCGGCGCCCGGTCGTTCCTCGCCGGTCCGATCGCCCTCGCGGAACTCGCCGACTGCCTGGACGCACTGCGCCAGGAGGACGTCGACGGGCTCGCCAAGTGCCGCTACCCGTCGGGCGGCGGCCTCCACCCGGTGCAGACGTACCTGTACGTGGAGGAGGGCGCGGTATCCGGTCTCACGGCCGGCACGTACTACCTCGACCCTCGGGAACACGCGCTGGTCACCCTCGCCGAGGGGGCGACGCTCGACACGGGGGTCCACGCCGCGCACAACCGGGCCGTCTTCGAGGGTGCCGGCTTCGCCGTGTTCCTCGTCGCCGACCTCGACGCGATCGAGCCCCTGTACGGCCCGCCCGCCCGCGACCTCTGCCTCCCGTACGGTCGCCGACCCGGCGGTCACCGTCGACCGGCTCAGGAGCGAGGGCGGCCACGTGAGCGGGGCCGGGGAGACGGGGAGGTGAGGAAGGCGAGCGAGGGAGGCTGACGGCCGAGGCGGGAGGGTGGCCCCGGCCCGGCGGTCAGGCGGGGGCGCTTCTGGTGAACCAGCCGCTGAACGCCTCCGCACCTGCCGCCCCTGCCTCCGCCCCGGCGACGGTGCCGGATCCGGCACGGGCGTACCGCGCGGCCCTCGCCAGTGCCTGCTCGGCCTCGGCCCGCCATGGGGTGGCATCGGGTCGCCATGGGGTGGCGTCGGGGCGGGGCGGGGGCAGGTAGGCGCCGCGCTGGGGTGCTTCGGCGGCGGCTCCGAAGAAGTCGCCGCCTTTGCGCTTGGCGTCGTCGGTTCCCCAGGGGCGGCCGGTGCCGCGGGCGGGGGCCTTCTGAAGGTGGGGGATGTGCTTGGCGCAGTGGATGTACGCCTCTTCGACGCTGGTCACCACCCACACCAGGGCCTTCCTGCCGGGCACCTGGTCGGCCGGGAGCCGGGGGTGGGCGCGGCGGATCTCGGCGTCGGCGACGACGGCGGCCCTGCCGTTGACGTGGAGTCCGACGCGGTCCCGGAGGAAGTCGACCATGAGCAGGCCGACTTGGGGGTTCTCCTCGATGTTGCCCAGGCTGGCGTGGACGCCGTTGCCCCGGTACTCGGGGTAGGCGAGCGTGGTGGCGTCCAGGACGTGGAGGAAGCCGGGCGGGCCGGCTCGGAAGGTGTTGTCGCACGCGCCGTGCCGGTCGGCGGTCGCGAGGAAGAACATCTCCTGCCGGGCCACGAACGCGCGCATGCGGTCGTTCAGCCGGTCGAGGACCTGCTCGCCGTAGAAGCGGTCCGCGCGCTCGGTCGTGCCCATGCGCCGCTGGACCTGGTGTTCGCCGTCACTGCCGGGGCGGACACGCGGCGGTTCGGTCGGCCGCTGCCCGGCCGGTGGGTAGGTGTTCAACTCGTTGCACCGACCAGTTCCTCGATGGAGTCGTGCCGTATGCGGTGGGAGGGAACGCCGATCCCCACCAGGGTGTCGACGCCGCGGCGGATCATTCCGGGCGGTCCCGACAGGTACGCGTCGTGGGTGTGCCACGGGCCGGCCTCCCGCACGGCCTCGGGCAGTCCGCCGGACAGCGGGCCGCCGGAGTCGTCGTCCACGACGGGACGGACCGAGAGCCAGGGGTGCGTCTGCTGGAGCCGGAGCATCGTGTCGATGTCGTACAGGCCGTGGTTGCCGCGCGCGCCGTAGAAGACGTCGACGGACCGGCGTCGCCCGTGCCGGGCCACGTCCTCCACCAGGGCCTTGATGGGCGCGATGCCGGTGCCGCCGCCGAGGCACAGCAACCCGTTGCCGGTGGTGTGGTCCACGGTCATGGAACCGGCGGGAGGACCGAGCCGGATGACGTCGCCGGGGCGGGCGCGGTGGACGAGCGCCGTGGAGACCCAGCCGGCCGGCACGGCCTTGACGTGGAAGGACAGCAGTCCGTCGGAACGGGGCGCGGAGGCGAAGGAGTAGTGCCGCCAGACCCGCGGCCACCAGGGGGTCTCCAGGGTCGTGTACTGCCCGGCGCGGAAGGGATAGGGGCCGTCGGGCCGGACCGTGACGACCGCGATGTCCCGGGTGCGCAGGTCGTGGGCGACCACCTCCGCCTGCCACCAGGCGGGGGCGCGGAGCTCGTCCGCGGCCGCCGCGTCGATCATGATCTGGGAGATCGTGGTGTACGCGCCCACCCAGGCGGCCTCGGTCCGCGGCCCCCAGTTCTGCGGCGCGTGGCGGGCGAGGGCGCCGAGCAGGGCCTCGCCGACGGCCGGATAGTGCTCCGGGAGGGTGCCGTACTTCCGGTGCCCTCGACCCAGGTGGGTCAGGTACGTGGTCAGCGTGGCGGTGTCGTCCGCGTGGGTCGCGGCGGTGAGCAACGCGTTGAACAAGCGGTCGCGTTGGGTGTCCATCGCCGCGGGAAAGAGGTCCCTCAGCCCGGGGTGGCGGAGGAAGAGCAGGGCGTAGAAGTACGAGGTGACGCGGTCGGCGATCGGCTCGATCTCGGCCATCGTCCGGCGCAACAGCACGGCGTCGGAGGGAGCCTCCGGCGGTGCCGTGTGGTGTTGCCCCGCAGCAGCCGGGGCTTCCGGCGGTGCCGTGTGGTGTTGCTCCGCAGCGGACGGGGCCTTCGGCGGTACCGCCCGGCGGTCTTGCGCGGGAGCCGGGGCTTCCGGCGGTGCCGCCCGGCGGTGTTGCGCGGGAGCCGGGGCTTCCGGCGGTGCCGCCCGGCGGTGTTCGGCCGGCGCCTGGTGACCTCGCCCGAACCAGCCACCATGCTGACCGCCGGAACCGGGGCCGTGGCCGGCGGCCGACTGGGGGGTCGGAGCTTCCATCGGTCTGCCTCGCCTCGAACGTCTTCGGTCGGTCTTGGCGCACGGGGTCCGCAGGTGCCCGGATTCCCCGTGCCGCCCACGGCGTTCGACGCGTACCGACCGGGTGAGCGGGGCCGACCATACCCCGGCTTCCCGAATTCGAGGAATGCCTCCTCCCACCCCTTCCGTCGCCACGTTTTCGCAGGTCAAAGGGCATCTATTGGCGACCCGGAGGGGGAGGAACCGTTTACGGCGCCACACCTGGCGGGGATTCGCCGACCGAAAGCTCACCGGGCGCCCCGGACTTCTCCACACTTACCGAGCGGGTCTTCACGAGCGCCGCCGCGAGGGCTCGCCAGGGTCGGGGAACCCCGGCGACCCCGATGCGGCAGACGGAGCGAAGAGGGGCCGAGGCATCCCGTAAATGTTCACCCATGTGAACAACAGGCGCCCACATGACCATTGACGCGTCTACGACAACACCTCTAGCTTCCGGAGAAAGCGCTTTCCCGTCCAGTCCGGAACGCCGTCCATCCCCTCCTGGAGACCCCAGATGCATCTGCGATCCGTCACCGCCTGCGTGAGCCTGCTGGCAGGCACGCTCGTCGCGCTGTCCGTGAACACGGCGCACGCCGCGTCGACGTTGTACGAGGCCGAGGCCTCCCCCGCCGTCTGCACCGGCACCATCGACGCGGACTGGTCCGGATACTCCGGCAGCGGGTTCTGCAACGGCACGAACGCCACCGGCGCCTACGCGCAGTTCACCGTGAACGCCTCCGCCTCCGGGACGGCCACGCTCGCCGTACGGTTCGCCAACGGGACGGCCACGGCGAGGCCGGCCGGCCTCGCCGTCAACGGGTCCACCGTGCAGACGCCGACGTTCGAGGCCACGGGTGCCTGGTCCACCTGGACCACGAAGACCCTCACCGTGTCCCTGAACGCGGGGGCCAACACCATCCGGCTCACGCCCACCACCGCCGCCGGGCTGCCCAACATAGACTCCCTGAACGTCACGACGACCGACGCGCCGCCGCCGACGGGCAGCGCGCTGTACGTCGCCCCCGACGGCACGGACGGCGCGGCCGGGACGCTGTCCGACCCGACGACGCTGACCTCGGCGATCAGCCGCGTCGCCGCGGGCGGGACGATCCACCTCCGCGGCGGCACCTACCGTCACTCCACGACGGTCACCGTCCCGGCCGGCAACAACGGGACCTCCGGCTCCCTGAAGAAGCTCTCCGCCTACCCCGGCGAGACGCCGGTGCTGAACTTCTCCGCCATGACGGAGGACCCGGCCAACCGCGGCCTCGCCCTGAACGGTTCGTACTGGCACGTGAACGGCCTCGTCGTCGAGCGGGCCGGCGACAACGGCATCTACGTCGGCGGCAGCAACAACGTCATCGAGCGCACGGTCACCCGTTTCAACCGCGACACCGGCCTCCAGCTCGGCCGCATCGCCTCCACCACGCCGCGTGAGCAGTGGCCGTCGAACAACCTGGTGCTGAGCGCGGAGTCGCACGACAACGCCGACTCCGACGGCGAGGACGCCGACGGGTTCGCCGCGAAGCTCACCGTGGGCTCCGGGAACGTCTTCCGGTACGCCGTGTCCCATCACAACATCGACGACGGCTGGGACCTCTACACCAAGCCCGACACCGGCCCCATCGGCGTCGTGACCATCGAGGACTCCCTCGCCTACGACAACGGCACCCTCAGCGACGGCTCCCAGGCCGGCGCCGGCGACCGCAACGGCTTCAAGCTCGGCGGCGAGGACATCCCGGTCGGCCACGTGGTCCGGCGCACGATCGCCTTCCACAACGGCAAGCACGGCTTCACGTACAACAGCAACCCGGGCGCCATGGCGGTCTCGAACAACATCAGCGTCGACAACGCCCAGCGCAACTTCTCCTTCGACGCGGGCACTTCGGTCTTCCGGGGCAACACCTCGTGCCGCGGCACCTCCAGCGGTACGAACGACCGCCTCGTCGGCGACGTCGACGGCTCGAACCAGTTCTGGTCCGGCACGAACGGCTCCCGCTGCTCCTCGTACTCCGGAGCCCTGAGCTGGTCCTTCGCCGCGGACGGACGTCTCGTCACGGCCTTCGGCGGCCGCACGGTCGCGTGGTGACCCCCCTGGGGTGAACCCGTCGTCGGCCTCGGGGTCGCTGCCGAGGCCGACGACGGCGTCGTCATCCCGTGCCCTGCGGGATCGGTCCCGCTCCTTCGACGAAGAGGCGGTCCGCACCGGTGATCTCCAGGAGGCGGATCACCTGGGGACTGGCGGCCGTGATGGTCAGCGAGCGGTGCTCCTTGAGGGCCCGCTGGCGCGCGCGAAGAAGAGTGTTCAGGCCGGTGGAGTCACAGAAGGTGACCTCCGACAGGTCCAGCGCCAGCCCGCGGCCGGCTTCGCACGCCGCCATCTCCTCGGCCAGTGCGGTCCTGAGTTCCATGACCGCGGCGATGTCGAGCTCTCCGCCGATGCCGACGACGGTCCTGTCGGCGTTCGACCGCCGCACGGACACGGAGATACCCGCGTCGTCCGCCCTGACCGATGGGGAAACGGCGCGCGGGGCTTCGGGGAAGGCAGTCATGACCCCTCCTCGTCCGAGGCGACACTACGTCTGAATTGTCCACTCTCGGGAATTACGCGTCAATATTCTCCAGAAAATCGTTTCGGGTGATTGCCGGAATCCTCGTACGGGCGCACGATGGTTCCATGGGTGAAACCCGGGATCCCCACTCGGAGTGGACGTTCCTCACCAGCCACGCTCGCGTCCTGCTGGCCATCTCCCGCGACCCCGGCATACGGCTCCGCGACATCGCGTCGACCTGCGGCGTGACCGAGCGGACCGTGCAGGCGATCGTCACGGACCTCGAAGAGGCCGGCTACCTCGTGCGCAGCCGCGCCGACGACGGACGGCGCAACCGCTACGGCATCGTCCAGGGCTCCCGCTTCCGCCACCCCGCCGAGGGGGACCATCAGATCGCCGGCCTCCTCGCGCTCCTCGCCGACCCGCCCGGCCCCACCGCCTCCGGCGACGGATGACCCCACCCGCCGCACGCGGACACCTCACCGAGCGGTTCCGCGGTGTCAGGATGTCGGCATGACGCTCATGATCAAGGGAGCCAACGCCCCGCTGCCCAAAGGTCCGTTCCACATCTCCGTTGCCCGTGAGAGGCGGCCGGGCAGCCCCCTGATGTCGGTCGCGGCGGTGCTCCTCGACGCGGCGGGCCGGGCACGCGGTGCGGCCGACGTGATCCGGGCGGACACTCCCCCGCACGCTTCCGGCGCCGTGCGGCACCTGGGCGGTGCGCAGGAGGGCGGACGCCTCGTCCACCGGCTCCAGGTGGACGAGCGGGCGGTCGAACCCGCCGTACAGCGGGTGCTGATCGCCGTCTTCGCCCCGGGCGGCACGTTCGGCGCGGTCGTGGAGGTGGCCGGTGGCGAGGGTCGGGCGGTGGCGCGGTACGAGCCCGTGGACGCCGGCGGGGAGACCGCGCTGGTCCTCGGCGAGCTCTACCGCCGCGACGGCGCCTGGCGCTTCCGCGCCGTGGGCCAGGGCTACACCGCCGGACCGGCCGCGCTGGCCGCCGACTACGGCGTACCCACGGGGTGCCTGCCGGCTGCGCCGCTGCCCGGCCCCGCGATGACCGAGGTCCACAAGGAGGCCGCACCGCGGCCGGGGTCGTCCCCGGCCGCGCTCGCGGTTCCGGCCGCGGCCGCGGTCCTGACCATGAGCAAGGCCGTCCCGAAGCAGGCCGCGGAGGCCGTGCCGGCGGGCGAGGCGAGTCGGATCGGGCCGGCCGCCGGCCTCTACGAGGGCCACGGAAAGCAGGAGTTGACGGTTCCGAATCCGGAGCCCGGCCGGCCTGCGGTGGTCGAGTTCGAGCGGCTCCGGGGGCCCAGGCCGCACAGTTGGCTCTACATCTGGCGGCTCGACGAAACGGGCACGGTGGATCAGCTGTGCGTGTTCTCGTCCACGAGGGACGCCCGGGGGCGGTTCCCGGTGTTCTCCGAGGGCGAGCCGGAAGCACGTCTGAGGATCGAGGCCTCCGGCGACTGGCGGCTTCGGATCCGGCCGGTCGACACGGTGGACGTCTTGGGCGGACGTGCCGAGGGCCGTGGCCCGTTCGTGCTGCGCTACGCGGGGCCGCCCGCCCTGCTCCGGGCCGCTTGCGACGGCCCCGAGGACGTCACCGGCTACGTGCACACCGTCCAGCCGGACGGCACCGGCCACCGGGTCGGGCAGATCGGCAGCCGCATACCGATGACGGGCCCCCTGGCCGTGGGGCCCGAAGGCTGGTGCCACGTGTTCGTGAAGCTGGACCACGCGGCCGCGTGGAAGCTGGAGGTACTGCCCGTGGGCGCCGCCCGCACGCTGGACGGGAAGCTCTCGGGCCACGGCTGGGAGGTCGTGGCGATGCCCGCCTCCGCCAAGGTGAAGGTAAGGGTGGACCGCGGGAGCGAGTCGGACACCATCGTCATGGCCACCATGGACGCGCACCTGCGACCCGAGCGGCAGTTGTGCGGGGAGCCCGGTGTCCACCCGGTCCCGGCCGGTCTGGTCGCGATCCGCACCTCCGAGAAGTGGAGCCTCAAGGTCCGCCGCTGACCGGCGCGCGGAGCGGCGCGGGATGCGCGCCCGGCCCTGAGTGGCATGCTCGGACGTATGGAGGGCGATTCCGTGACGCCCGAAGCGGGTGAGGGCACGGCTTCCGAGGTCCTGGCGTTGGCCAAGGTCGTGGCCAGGCTGCGTGCCGAGGTCGTCGACCTGGAGAGCGGCGCGTCGATGACGGCCGTCCTCGAACGGGCCAAGGGCGTCGTCATGGCACAGGCGGGCGTGTCCGCGGACGCCGCCTATCAGCTGCTGGCGGATCGCGCCGAGCAGCGCAGGCGGACGCTCCTGGAGGAGTGCTGGATCACCCTGGGCCGGGTCGGATCGGCCACTCCCGGCCCGGCGCCCGTGGCGGCGGCGCCCGCCGGTCCCCCGGAGGAGAGCCCCTCGCCCTTCGACGCCGGCCGCTACCTCGTCGGCGACCCCCCGCCGGACGGGGACCGGACGGCGCCGCTGGCACGTCTGGCCCACGGGTTGGCTCACGCGCGGCCCCCGGACGACGTGGCGGAGCTGCTCCGGTCGACGCTGAGCGAGGCGGAAGGCGTCGACGCCGTGATGATCTACACGGTGACCGAGGGCCGCAGCCTGGAGCTGGTCGGCAGGGCCGGCATCGACGACGCGCTCGCCGAGCAGTGGAGCCACGTCCCTCCCCTCGCGGGTGTCGCCCCCCTGGAGGCCGCGGACCTCCAGGAAGCTGTGTGGCTCGAAGAACCGGAGCGGGACGCCGCCTACCATCTGCTGATCGGGGACCCGCCCGGGCGGTGGCCCTCGCGGGCCTGGATCCCCGTGCCCGGCACCGCGCCGAAGACCACGGTCGTCGGTTTCCTCCGGACCGTCCCGGGCCCCTTCGACCCGCGGACCCGGACGCTGCTGCGGCGCGCCGTCCGGCTGTGCGGCGGGCCCCTGCGGGAAGACCGGCGGCCGCACGGGGCCCACGCGCCCCAGGAGGAGGACGTACGGGCGGTGCAGACGGTGTTCGACGCCATGTCGGGCGCGGCGGCGCTGCTCACGCCCCTGCGGTCGGATACCGGTGACGTCGAGGACTACCTGATCGAGGCGGCGACACGCGAGGCCGTCGACGTGGCCGGGCGGCAGGGCAAGGAACTGGTGGGGCGGCGGATCCTGGAGACGTACCCGACGGTCGCGGGCACCGCCCTGTGGGACGGGTACCTGGAGGCACTGACGACGGGGACGGTCTATGAGGGCGCGCCCTTCACCTACGTGGAGGTGAGCGCCGGCGTCCAGGAGGAGTCCGTCTACTCGGTCCGCGCCTCCCGGCTCGGCGGGCGTCTGGTGGTGTCCTGGATCCGCCACGACACCAGCGCGCGCGAGAACAGGCGGCTCGGCGACATCCAGCGGCTGGGCAACCTCGGCTGGGCGTCCTGGGACCTGGTCACCGACACCATCACCTGGTCCGACCAGGTGTACGTCGTGTTCGACCGCGATCCCGCGCTCGGCCCCATGCCCCTGGAGGAGCTGCCCCGCCATCTGGTCGCCGAAGACCTGCCGAGGCTGGCGACCGCCGTGCAGCGGCTGCTCGGCGAAGGCCGGCCGATCGACCTGCCCTTCCGCATCACCACGGCCCACGACGTACGGCACCTTCGCATCGTCGCGGAGGCGCAGCGGGACACGGACGGCGCTCCCATCGCGGTGCACGGCGTCTTCCAGGACCTCAGCGCGCAGCGGAACGCGGAGCTGGCCCTGCGCGAGAGCGAACGCGACAACCTCGTCCAGCGCGGCATGCTCAAGGCCGAGCGGGCCCTCGGGGCGCGCCTCCAGGACACCCTGCTGCCGATCCCCGAGCAGTCGCTCGAACTCGCCGGGCTGTGTGTCGACGTGGCCTACGTCCCCGCCGACCGGGGCCTCAACGTCGGAGGCGACTGGTATTCCGCGATCGAGCTGCCGGACGGCAGCGCCCTGTTCGTCGTCGGAGACGTGGCCGGCCACGGTCTGGCGGCCGTCGGCACGATGGCCCAGCTCCGGTTCACCGCCAAGGGCATGACCATCACGGGTTCGGCCCTCCCCGACGTCCTCGGCAGGCTCAACGCCCTCCTCCTGCACACCGCGACCGACGAGCGGGGCGCCACCGCGACCATGGTCATGGGGCGCTACCGGCCCTGGGACCACCGGCTGACCTGGGTGCGCGCCGGGCACCCGCCGCCCCTCCTGGTCCGGGACGGCGAGGCGAGCTTCCTGTCCCAGCCCGCGGGCTGCCTCCTCGGTGCCGCGCCCGACGCCCGGTACGAGGAGGCCGAGGTCGAGCTGCTGCCCGGCGATCATCTCCTGCTCTACACGGACGGCCTCGTGGAGGAGCCCGGCGAGGACCTGTCGGTGGGGCTCGACCGCCTCGCGGCCCGAGCCCTGGGCCTCCTGCGCGGGAACCGCGACGCCATGCTCTCCCGCCCGCTCGCCGCGATCGGGCCGGGGAACCGGGACGACATCTGCGTCCTCGACCTCCACCTCCCCTGAAAGCACGCGGCCCGGCGCATGGACCGCCCCGATAGGGGTCAGACGCCGTGGCAGGAGAGGTCGTGGCCGTCACGGCATCCATCGGGCCGGCGGGGAATCCCAGCCGATCCGGCGCCCGTGTCGGCGCCGCTGCCCGGCAGGGAGGGGAAGCGTCCGGGCAGCGGCACCGGGCGGCTGCCCGGTCGTACGGCACCCATGCGCGATCGGCGCGCCGGACATCGGACGGGAAGGTGGCGGTGATGAAGGCCGTGACGTGGCAGGGCCGGCGGAAGGTCTCGTGGGAGACGGTGCCGGATCCCGAGATCCGGGAACCCACCGACGTGATCGTGCGGATCACGTCGACCGGGCTGTGCGGCTCCGACCTCCATCTCTACGAGGTGCTCGGGCCGTTCCTCGACCCGGGGGACGTACTCGGGCACGAGCCGATGGGCGTGGTCGAGGAGGTGGGCCCCGACGTGCGGCGGCTCAAGCCCGGCGACCGCGTCGTCGTCCCGTTCAACCTCTCGTGCGGCACGTGCGCGATGTGCGCGCGGGGGCTGCACTCGCAGTGCGAGACGACGCAGGTGCACGCGTACGGGACGGGGGCGGCGCTCTTCGGGTACACCAAGCTGTACGGACAGGTGCCGGGCGCGCAGGCCGAGTACCTGCGCGTGCCGTTCGGGAACACCCTGCCCGTCCCGCTGCCCGAAGGACCGCCGGACGACCGTTTCGTGTACCTGTCGGACGTCCTGCCGACGGCGTGGCAGGCCGTCGAGTACGCGGACGTGCCGCCCGACGGTTCGGTGGCGGTGCTCGGCCTGGGTCCTATCGGGGACATGGCCTGCCGGATCGCCCTTCTGCGGGGGGCCGGCCTCGTGATCGGCGTCGATCCGGTGGGCGAGCGACGCGACCGGGCGTCGGCGCGCGGCGTACGGACGCTGGATCCGGCCGCCGACGGCGGCGAGGTGGTCGACCGGGTGCGCGACCTGACGGGCGGGCGGGGTCCCGACGCGGTGATCGACGCGGTCGGCATGGAGGCGCACGGGGCGCCGGTCGCCCGGGGCCTCCACTCGGTCGTCGCCCATCTGCCCGACGCGCTCGCCCGGCGTCTGATGCGCCGCTTCGGCGTGGACCGGCTGTCCGCGCTGTACCTGGCCGTCGAGCTCGTGCGCCGCGGCGGCACGGTGTCGCTTTCGGGCGTGTACGGCGGCGCCGCCGACCCGATGCCGCTCCTCGTCATGTTCGACAAGCAGCTACGGCTCCACATGGGCCAGGCGAACGTCCTGCGCTGGGTCGGCGACCTGATGCCCCTCCTCACGGACGAAGACCCCCTGGGCGTCGACGGGTTCGCCACGCACCGCCTCCCGCTCTCCGCGGCACCGGACGCCTACGACATGTTTCAGACCAAGCGGGACGGCGCGGTGAAGGTCCTCTTCCGGCCCTGAGGGCCGGCCGCGGGACGACCGTCGGCGACCTGCAGGCCCGCCTTCCGCCGACCGGACGCCGACCGGAGCGCCGGCCCGTACGGCGGAGAAGAAGACCCCCGAACCGCAGATCGTCCGCGGCGAGGACCGACCGACCGAATCGTCCGCGGCGGAGGATCGATCGGGGAGACCGATCGCCACCTGCACCTTTGCTCCCCGTCTCTTCCCTCGCCGCAGGCCGCCTCGTACCCGCCGGAGAAACCCGGCGGGTACGAGGCGTCTGGTGGTTCGCCCGTTGACGGGCGGCTGCCGGTAGCGTGACCATATCCAGACATAAGGTGTGATTCGCCACGGCGCTTCGGAACATGGGGAGACGATCTTGGCGAAGTACGCACTCGTCGTCATCGACATGATCAACACCTATCGACACCGTGACGCGGAGCGGCTCGTGCCGTCGGTGGAACGGGCCGTCCCCGGGATCGTCGACCTCCTGGAGCGCGCCAGAGCGGCGGGGATCCCGGTGGTCTACGCGAACGACAACTTCGGGCGCTGGCGCTCCCACCACGGCCAGATCCTCGAGATGGCCCTGGCCGGTCACCACCCCGAACTCGTCGAACCGATCCGGCCCGACGACGAGTCGCTGTTCGTCGTCAAGGCCCGTCACTCCGTCTTCTACGAGACGCCGCTGGCCTACCTCCTGCGCACCCTCGGCGTCGACACCCTCGTCCTCACCGGCCAGGTCACCGAGCAGTGCGTGCTGTACTCCGCCCTGGACGCCCACATCCGTCATTTCGCGGTCACGATCCCCCGCGACGCCGTGGCGCACATCCACGAGGACCTCGCGGACGCCGCCCTGCGGATGGTGGAGCGGAACATGGGCGGCCGCGTCGTCGACGCGGCCGACGTGCCCTGGTGACGCGCCGGAGGAGCGGACCGGGGCGTCAGCGCTCCGATCGCTCCCTCGGCGGGGCGTCAGGGTCGGACGGCCTCGGCGGCGTCCCGAGGTAGTGGCTCAGCGGGGGTTCGCGGGCGAGTACGGCTCCGATGGTGAAGGCGAAGGTGAGGGCGGCGCACACCAGGATGAGCCAGGACAGCATGGTGAGGACGAGGCCCAGGGAGCCGTACTCGCCGAGGGCACGGTTGAGGGCGCCCGGCATGTAGAGGCGTGCCGTGAGCCCGAGGGCGCTCGTGGCGGCACCGGCGAGGACGGCGCCGGGGAGGAGGGGCAGCCAGGCGACCCGTTTGACCAGCAGGAGGTGCTGGGTCCAGAGCCACACTCCCGTACTGACCAGGAAGAACAGGGGAAGGGCCAGCAAGGGCCCGGCGCCGAAGCCATCGCGGAGGGGTGCCTGGAGGAGGACCACGACGATCAGGGCGAGGAGCCAGATCGTCCACCGCCAGGCGGCGATCCGCGTGCCGGACTTGGGCAGCCCCCAGGCACGCTCGCACACCCGGGCCATCGCGCGGCTGAAACTGGTGGCCGACACCAGGGCCACGAGGGCGCCTACGACGCCGGTGGTCTCCCTCAGCGCGTCGGCGGTGCTCGGGGCGAGGACCTGCTGGAGTTCTTTGTCGGACGCCCCGGTCAACCCGAACATGGCGCGCAGGGACTCGGCCAGTTGCTGCCGCACCGCGAGCGGAGCGAACGCCGCCATGGCGAACAGGAGGGGTACGGCGGCCAGGAATCCCTGGGCGGCCAGCCGGGTGGCCGCGTCCAGCAGGTTGCCGCTGACCAGCCTCGTCGTCAGTTCCGAGAGCACGGGGAAGCGGCTCTCCGCCCCCGCCCGGATGCTTCGCACCCGGCTCGCCCACGACATTCCCGCCTCCCGACCCTGCCCCGACCGATCCAGCCCATTGGAAGCGACCTCGCCCGGCCCGGCGAGTCCACCGGGCCGTTCGGGGGATCGGCGGGGCCGAGGCCTCACCCGGGCGCGGAGGTCCCGTCCGGAGAATCCCGCCCGGCCCGGGGTGTCCCGTCGATGCGATCCGGTCGGCACGACACCCCGCAAGGCCGTCTCTTCCGGATCTTGCCCGGCCCTCGCCGCCCGGCAAGATTCGGAAGAGACGACCTAGCCCGCCTCGGGCCCCTTGCCGTCGAGCAGGTCGAGGGCGGCGCGGGCGTCGTCGTCGCCCGCGCGGGCGGGGCCGCTGAGCCAGTCGGCCACCGCCGCCAGGTCGGGCCCGTCCGGCTCGGGGGCGGCGGGCTCCGGGGGGCCGGCCGGGGCGTCGACGGTCCGCAGCCAGCGTTCGGCCTCGGCGCCTTCGCCCCTGCGCATCAGTGCCGTCGCGAGGTTGAGCTTCCCGGCGGCGTGCCCCTGCTCCGCGGCGCGGCGCCAGAGTTTCTCGGCGGCCGCCCAGTCGCCGCGCTCCGCGAGGACCGCACCGGAACTGACGAGGGCGTCGACGACGCCCGCGTCGGCCGCCCGGCGCCACCACTCCGCGGCGCCGGCCATGTCTCCGCGCTGGCGCAGCAGGTTCCCCAGGTTGTTCATGCCGCCGGCGTCGCCCGCGTCGATGGCCTTGCGGTAGTACGTCTCCGCCCCGTCGAGGTCGCCGCGCCCTTCGTGGTGTCCGGCGGCGTGCAGCGGGAGGAAGACCAGCGGTCCGGTGGGTATCCACCAGATCCGGGGCGGCCGGCCTCCGGACGGGACGCCGAGGCCCAGCGAGTCGAGCACGGGGCCGGTGACCCGGTCCCAGAGCCAGCCGAGGTGGCCGTGGAGCTCCGCCTCGGCGGACGGACCGGACAGGAAGTCGGTGGCACCGGCCTCCCGGAGCCGGTCGAGGGCGCCGAGGAAGGACACGGTCCGTTCGAGCACCTCGGGCAGGGTCAGACCGGGCAGCGCCACGGCTTCCAGCCCCTCGGCGGTGATCACCAGCGCGTCGCAGCGGTGACGACTGACGTTGACCAGGACGACGGGGCCTTCGATGCCCGGCGGCAGGGGGTGGGCGGACCGCCGGGGGCGCATGAAGTCCTCGAAGCCCTCCCGGGCGCGGATCCCCGCCAGGAGGCCGTCCCATTCGGCCGCCAACGCGTGCCGCCGGTCCGACGACGCCTCCTCGTCCCCCGCGTCGAGGCGTCCGCGCAGCCACTCCAGGCGGGCGGCGGACTCCGGCGCGTGCGAGCGGAGTTCGGCCAGCTGGTCATGGTCCTTCATCCCCTGGCCGAGCAGGATGCCCCGCCCCAGCTCCAGCAGGGCGAGCGCGCCCGAGGCGTCCCCGACGGCGAGGGCGCAGGCCGCGGCGTCACTGGCCAGGCCCCGGGTGTCGGCGAGCGCCCGCTCCGCGTCGGCGGGGGCCAGATGGCGCGGGACGAGGGCGGGCAGCTGTGCGACGGCCTGCCCGTACGCGGTCATGGCCTCGTCCGGACGGCCCGCCTCCATCGCCCCGCGCGCCCAGGCGTGGGCGGCGCGCAGGCGCAGCCGGGGTGTGGCGGCCTCGTGGAAGGCGGCGGCGCGCAGGGCGGCCGCGGAGCCGGTCCGGTCGCGCCGGCCGAGGAGCAGGCCCAGTTCGTAGTGGATCAGGGCGTGCCGCGGGTGCCGGGGCGGCAGCGCGGCGGACGCCGCGCGCAGCAGGCTCTCGGCACGCTCCGCGTCCGCGTCGCGGCCCGTCGCCTGGTGCCGTTCGGCGAGGGCGGTGGCCAGGGCGAGCAGGGCGGCCGACCGCGTCGGACCGTGCGGCTGCTCTCCTCCGGTGTCGCCGCGGCCGGCCGCGGCGGCCGCCTCCAGGGCCGCGAGGCGCGCCTCGAAGTCCGTGGCGTGGCCGCGGCGTTCGTGCCGGACGCGCAGCGCGTCGGCCAACCCCTGCTGGAGCAGGCCGTGGTCCCGGTGGCCCGAGGGGGTGAGCGCGACGGCCTCGCGGTGTACGGCGACGGCCTCGTCGAGGTCGGTCGCGTCGCCGGTGTTCTCGTGGCGCCGCCGCAGGGCGAGCCCCAGGTTGTGCAGCCTGCCCCCGCGGTCCGCCGCGTCGCCGGCCGTGACGGCCGCGCGGGCCACCCGTACGGCTTCCAGGACGTCGTCGAGGCCGCCCCCGTGGTCATGGCGCTCGCGCAGGGCGGCACCCAGGGTCGACAGGATGCGGGTGCGGTCCGGATGGCCGTCGCCCGCCGCCGCCTCGGCCTCGCGCAGGGCGGTGATGGCGTCGCCGAGGTCCCGCGCGTCGCCGCCCCGCTCGTACCGCTGCCGCAGCGCCATCCCCCGCAGGACGAGAACGGTCGCCCTCAGCGGCCGCAACCGGGCGGGGACGACGTCGACCGCCGCCTCGGTCGCTCGAAGCGCCCGCTCCAACAGGGCCGGGTCCGGGTCGTGTTGTGCCGCGGCAGCGCTCTCGCAGGCCTCACAGTAGGCGGCGGTGATGCGCCGGTCCGCCTCCACGGTCTCCGTCTCCGCGTCGTCGCCCGCAGGGGCCTGGCCCACGAACCGATCCAGGGCCGCCGCGACGGCCGCGTCCTCGCGCCCCAGCTCCGGGCCCAGCACCAGGCTCCGGCAGAGATGCAGGTCGGCGATGGTCCGCACGGCCTCCGGGTCGGTCGAGGGATCGACGACGATCGTCATCAACTCCCGCACGCACAAGAGCGCCTGAGGATCCGTCACTGCTTTCGCGTCCATCGAGGACCGGTACATCAGCACCCGGGCACCGAGCGCCCGCACCAAGTCGTCCCGCCTCGCAGGTGTCACAGGAGTTACCGTACTCACCGGGTCGGCATCGATCGAGGGGGCGGCGGGATGGCTGGCGACGAATCCATACGGCTCGCGCGACTGTGCGAGCAGCTCACCGCGATCCGCGGCGTCGCGGAACACCGGGGACGGACGGCCGAACTCGACGCCGCGATCACGGCGTTCCGGGAGAACGCCGACGCCGGTGCGCTCGTCTCGGCGGTCGACGAGTCGCTGCGCTCCTGGGGCGTCGCCCGTGGGCTCGGGGAGCACCGCTCCCCCGGCGGCGCCGTACTCCCCCACCTCGGCGGCGGACATCCCGTCGAGGAGGCGCTGGTGTGCCCGGCCGGCCGGTGCGACCGGGTGGTACTCGAAGGCGACGGGAGCTGCGAACTGTTCGCCGCGCCACTCCGCCTGGTGAGGCTGTGAGCCATGAGCGCGTTCCTCACCACGCTCGGCGGCAGACTCGCCGACGCCTGGCTCTCGTTGCTCGTCCTCCCCGGCCTGCTCTACCTCGCCGTGGCGACCGCGGGCTCCGTCCTCGGCCACCGGAACGCCACTGACCACGCCCTCCTCGTCGAGCGCATCGACCGCTTCGCCGCGGGCCCGACGGCCCACTCCCCCGGCTCGGTGGTCCTGATCGCGGTGCTCGTCCTGGTCTCCTCCGCCGGCGTCAGCCGCCTGGCCGCCGCGCTCGGCGGCGGCGTCGAGCGCCTCTGGCTCGGAGACTGGCCCGCCCCCCTACGCCCCGCCGACCGGGCCCTCACCCGGCGCCGCGCCCGCCGCTGGACCACCGCCGACGCCCGGTACCGCCGCGCCCTGACCGCGAGGGCGCTGCGCGTCGCGGCGGCCACGGCGGAGCCCCCGACGCCTGACGCACCGGACGCGCTCCTGTCGAACGCCCTCCGGGGCACCGACCACGATCACGAAGGCAGCGACGACGACACGGTCGTTCTGAACGCGCGACGCAATCTCATCGCGCTCACGCGCCCGGCCCGGCCCACGTGGATGGGCGACCGGCTGGTCTCCGTCGATGCCCGCGTCCACCACGCCTACCGGCTCGACCTCACCCCGGCCTGGCCCCGGCTGTGGCTGCTCCTCCCCGACACCACCCACAGTGAGATACGGACGGCACGGGCCGCCCTCACCGCCGCCGCCCGCCGCGCGGGCTGGGGCGCGCTGTACGTCCTGCCGGCCCTGTGGTGGTGGCCGGCCGCCCTCGTCGTCGCCGTCGTCTGGGCGTCGGCCTGGCGCCAAGGGCGCCTGGCCGTCCACGAGTTCGCCGAGCTCGTCGAATCCGCCGTCGACCTCCACGGCCGCGACCTCGCCACCGCCCTCGGCATCCCCTGCGAGGAGCGGCTCACCGCCGCCGAGGGCCTGGAGATCACCCGCGCCCTCCGCAAGGGGGTCTGACACCGCGGCGCCGCCCGATCCCGGGCCGAGAAGGCCGTTTCAAGCGCACGGCCAGGGGCAGCCGCCGTGGACAGGCATGTGATAGGGACGAGGGGGTCCGGCTCAATGTCCACAGGAACACTTCTGGCCATCATCATCCCCGCGGCGGTGGTGATCGCGCTCATCGCCCTGGCCGTCGCCCTGAACACGCGGCGCCGGCGCCGGCTGCGCGACCGCTTCGGCCCCGAGTACGACCGTACGGTCGACGAGGCCGGCAGCAAGCGGGCCGCCGAGCACGACCTCGACGCCCGCGAGAAGCGTCACGCGTCCCTCGACATCCAACCCCTGTCCAGCGGGACACGGGACCGCTACGCCCAGGAGTGGAGCGGTGTCCAGGAGGAGTTCGTCGACCGTCCTCAGGACGCGGTCCACGACGCGGACCAGCTGGTCACCGCGCTGATGCGGGAACGCGGCTATCCCACGGACGGCTACGAGCAGCAGATGCGGGACCTCTCCGTCGAGCACGGGCGCACACTCGAGCACTACCGCGCCGCCCACGAGATCAACGCGCTCAGCGGCTCGTCACAGCGGGCCACCACCGAGCAGTTGCGGGGAGCGATGGTGCACTACCGCGCCCTCTTCGACGAGCTCCTCTCCAACGGCGACCAGCCAGGCCCCTCACGCGCCTGACCCGCGGCGGATACGGAGGACAGGACATGCAGCACCGCACACCGCGCCCGACCGGCGACGACGGCCTCTCGACAGCCGACATCGCCGGACCCCGTGACCACGGCGCCGAAGCCACGGACACGGCCTCCGAGCCACCCCCCATATACCCGGGCGAGAGCACCGGCCTACCCGATGCCTCGGACAGGACCGACGAAGGCACACGGGACGAGGAGACCGGGGCCGACCGCACCCGGGAGGCCGTGACGGAACCGGACCGGAGGCCCCGGGACGACACGGCGGAGACCCGGGACGATTCGGCGGAGACCCGCCTGACACGCGACGACGACACGGGGACCGACCGCGCCCGGGACGACGTGGACAGGACCCGGGGCGACACCGCGGGGACCGATCGAGGCTTGGGCGACACGGCGAGGGCCGAGCAGCCCCGGAGCGACGACGCGGGGACCGACCGGATGGACGCGGCGGACTCGGCGGACGCGTCAGACGCCGACGGCTCGTCGCGGCTGCTCTCCTCCGAGGACGAGCAGGACTTCCGCAGCCGCTGGCACGAGATCCAGAGCCTCTTCGTCGACGACCCCCGCGAGGCCGTGCACTCGGCCGACGGACTCGTCGCCGACGTCATGCGCACTCTGGCCGCCACCTTCGCGGACCACCGGCAGGACCTGGAAGGCCAGTGGAACAAGGGCGAGGACGTCGACACGGAGAGCCTGCGCATGGCACTGCGCCAGTACCGCACCTTCTTCAACCGCCTGCTGACCCGGTGACCGTCCGTCACCCAGTCGCCGGGTCACTGGGCGACTGGGTGACGGGTGACTGGGGTGACTCACTCGGTCCGGGTGACCGTGGGTGACTCAGTCGGGAGGTTCCAAGGGCGTCCGGCCGCCGGAACCCCCTTGCTCCGCCTTCCCGGTCGGGCGCTCGCCCGCCTCGGCCGACGCCCCTTCCTCGGTCTCGACGGCCGGCGGGCGGCCCGGGGACGCGTACCCCTGGTCCAGCATGTCGTCGAGCTCCTCGACGCCGATCGAGTCCATCAGGGCCCGCTCGCGGTCCTCGGCCGAACGCTCCGGCCCGGCCGCGTCGTCGGGCCCCCGCTCCCTACGTGACATGGCGCGCCTCCTCTCGTCGCGTTGCCGCGACTACCCGCTCCGCGCTCCGTGACACGCGTGGTGCCTTCCGGATGCGGGGCGTTGGGGCGCGGCGGACAATGAGAGGGCAAGGGGGATCGACGTCAGGAGCACCCGACATGGGCCGGGAGCGCGACGACCAGCGTAAGCGCGAGGGGCGGGCGCGGCACGACATCCGTCTCCCCGGATTCGTCCGAGAGGACGAGATCGGCCTCGGCGACCTGGTGAGCCGGGCCACGAGCGCCGCGGGCGTACGCCCGTGCGGCGGATGTGCCCGCCGGGCCCGGCGGATGAACGAATGGGTCGCCTTCTCCAAGCGGCACCGCTGACGCACGCGGCCCGCCGACGACGGGACACCGGGAGCCACTCATGAGCGACGACACCGTCATGCCCGAGGCGGCGACGGCAGCGCCACCGGCCGCCGAAACGCCCCACGAACACCGCCACCCCTTCGTCTTCGCCATCGGGCGGATCCATGCCCGGTTCCGCGACCCCGGGGTCGAGCAGGAGTTCAACCAGGTCGTGTCGGGGACGGACACCAACGGACTCACGACGGACGAGGTCCTGCGTGACGTGCTCGCCCGGCCCGAAAACCTTTATCTGGCCCGGCAGATGCAGTACGTCCTCACGATCCAGGGCGTGGACACCTACGACGTCGTACCGAGCTACTCGGGCGACTACGACAAGCTGGTCGGGACCCTCCGGTCCGTCCCCACCGCACTCGATCTCGATGTGGTGGTCGGGGTGCGCGGCCATGCGGAGGGATCATCGTGCGCCGGGCTCGCCCTGCCGGTCGTGGAGTTCCAGCAGCTCTACTCCTTCGACCGCCGGTCGCTGTTCAAGGCGATACAGAAGCCGGACGGCATGTCGACCAAACGCTTCCGGGCGATCGCCGACGAGGTGCTGACCAAGATCCTCCAGATCACGGAGAACTCGGGCGGCACTCCCGCGGACCGCGCCGCGAACTTCGTGGCCTGCCGGTACGCGGCCGTGTACCTGAGGACCTTCGAGGCGTTCGCCACCGACTACGCGCTGACGGCGATCACCGTCCAGCCGGCGGCGGTCGGCGGTGACGAGGGCGTCATGTCCTTCACCGTGACCTACACCAGTCGCACCACCGACCTCAGGGAGAGCTACTCCGTGCAGGTCTCCACCCAGTACATGAACCCCTATCTGCTGACCCGGCTCACGCCGAGCCTGTGAGGTGAGGTGAGCGCGGTGACGATTCCCGGATTCACCGCCGAATCGAGTGTGCGCGGCGCCTACGGGGTCTTCCCCGCCCAGGTCGACTACGCCACCTGCTCGTTCGAGTGCGGGCACGAGTGCACCAGAGCGTGCAAGCACTCCTCGAACCCCCAGTGCTGGCAGAAGTGCAAGAACCGCTGCATGAGGATCTGCCAGTGCACTCCGTCGTGCACCACGAAGACATACTGCAACGACTACGGGATGACCGTGCAGGTCGAGACCTGCACGGACTGCGAGGGGAACAAGACGACATCGGATCCGGTGACGATCAAGCCCACATGCCCTTGACCGGCGCTCCGGTGGATCCGGCCCGTCTGTCCGCCCTCACGGCACGCACGACCGGACGTCCCGACGTCGTGGTCGGTGTGGTCGACGGTTTCGTCGACCCCGGCCACCCGGATCTGGCACTCCAGCCCTTGCGGTTCGTCGGCGCCCGGGTTCCCGGCGGGGACCCGGGCGCCTTCGCGGGTCACGGGACCCTCGTCGTGTCCGCGCTCGGCGCCCGGCCCACCGCGACCACGCCCGGCCTCTGCCCGGGCTGTTCCTTCGTCGTACGTCCCGTCCCGGGGCTGGACGTCCCTCCCGCCACGCCGGCCGCCCTGGCCGGCGCGCTGGTGGACGTCGTCGCCGCCGGTGCCCGGGTGGTCAATCTGAGTGTGGCGCTCGAACGCCTCCCGTCCGCGGGCACCGCGGACGACCCCGGTGTCCGCGTGCTGCTCGACGCCGTCGAACTGGCCTGTCGCCGTGGGGTTCTGGTGGTGGCCGCGGCGGGCAACGACGGCGAGATCGGCGGCTCCCCGCTGGCCCGCCACCCCTGGGTGATCCCGGTGGTCGCGTGCGACGACGGGGGGCAGTTTCTGCCGACATCGACGCTGGGCCGGGCGATCGGCCGCCGCGGTCTGACGGCACCGGTGCTCCCCCGCCCCCTCACCGCCGCCGGTGGCGCCGTCCGCGCGCTCACCGGCACCAGTGCCGCCGCGCCCGTCGTCACCGGAGCCGTGGCGCTTCTGTGGTCCCTCTTCCCAGGTGCCTCCGCGGAAGCGGTACGGGACGCGATCACCAGGCCCCGGCCGCCGGCCCGCCGTACGTCGGTGGTCCCTCCGCTGCTCGACGCGGCGTACGCGTACGACGTGCTGCGCGAAACAAGCGTCGAACGCGAAGCAAGCGTCGGATGAAGGGAAACGAGAGCGTCGGATGACGGCGAAAGCCGGCTGACGCCGATGTCGGATCCGACGACGAGCCGGCTGACGCCGATGTTCAGATGGGAATCGTGTCGAGGTACGAGATGCGGCGCGTCGTCTTGCCCGGTTCCGGGCTGTCGGGGAGCACGTCGTACTCCCGTACCACCACGCGCATCGGCCGGACCCCGACGGCCGTCGGAAGCTTGACCTTCTGTGTCCATACGGCGGCCGAC
Source organism: Streptomyces wedmorensis (assembly GCF_000716445.1). Classification (GTDB taxonomy): domain Bacteria; phylum Actinomycetota; class Actinomycetes; order Streptomycetales; family Streptomycetaceae; genus Streptomyces; species Streptomyces wedmorensis. Next base: position 282,167 of record NZ_JNWK01000001.1, on the reverse strand, counting down.
CCGCTCCCCGGCTCGCGGTTCATCCGCACGGGCGGTGAGGTGTCGAGTTCCATCCAGCCGGCGTCGTCGGGCAGCAGCGGGGTGCGGAACTGCACGCTCACCGTGAACTCGGATGTCAGGCCCTCCAGTCCGGGCGGCGGAACCGTTGCCACGACCGACACGTTCACCGGCGAACCCTCCGCGGTCCCGCCGACCTCGATCCTGGCCCGCCGGTAGGCGGGGAGCTGGACCCAGCCCGCGTCGACGACGGGGGACGCCCGCAGGTCCTCGGGAGCCGTCAGCGAGTCGGGCTGGAGCCGGACCACCATCAGATGGACGAAGGGCTGGTAGAGGGTCTCCGCCTTGAACCGGACGTCCGCGTACCACAAGCGCCGCTGTCGGTCGTACTCGACGGGGAAGCCGAGGGCGTGGCCCTGTGCGAGGCGTACGTCGACCGCGCGTTCGTCGAGGTGTACCGGGGTGGGGTACGCCATGGCCGGCGCGCCCGCGCTGTCCCTGATCGGGTCGCGGCCCCAGGCGGTGGCCCAGTCCCGTGCGCCCGACGCGTCGATGTCGGTCGTGGGGTCGACGACCCGGATCCCGAGGAGTTCACCCTCCCCGGTGAGGTACCAGGGCCGCTTGAGGTGGATCCGGACCGTGCCCTCCTTGCGGACGCTGGTCGTGATGTTGCCCGTGGTGGTCCGCTGCCAGGTGAAGGCGGGCATCACCGAGTGCACCACGGGCGCCGGAGCCCGTACGGTCGACGGCACGTGGAGGGTGACCGGCGGACCGGCGCGGGTGACGGGGGGCACGACGTACGAGACCTCGACCTTCCCTCCGTTGGCGATCATGCCGCCTTGGGCGATCCTGGCGACCTCTCCCGTGCCGTCGTACACGGTCACGTCCCTGCCGACGCGGTACGTGGTCCCGGTCCCCTTCGGGGTCCCGTCCCCATTGAGCTCCTGGGCGACGGCGGCCCGGACGACGACGGTGCCCGGGACGAAGGCCTGGGCGATCTTCTCGCGGTTCTCGGCGCTGAGGGAGACCGTACGACGCTGCGTGAAGTACGGCACGAAGCGGGACGCGCCGACGGGCGTGTACGTGACGACCCGGTGGCGGGTGTCCCCGGGGTCGTGTCGGCTCCGGAACGGCATCTTCGTCAGCACGGGACCGCCTGGGGCTCCGAGGGGGTCGGTCTCCGGGCGGAGCACGGCCGACGCCTGCGACGTCACCGGCCCCTCACCGGTCAGGTCGGAGTACTCGGTCCACGACGCCACGGTGTGCACGGTGAGGGTGGAGGCGCCGTGGACCGCCATCGCCGCCTCGTCGAAGGCGTACACGGTCTGTGCGGGCTGCCGGAGGACCCGCGGCCCCGCGAAGGTCGGCGGGGTGACGGGGCATCTGACGGCGTGGACCATGGTCAGCCCGGTCGCCGGAGTGAGCTGCCCGATCCGTCCCGCGAGGACGGCGCTGAGGGCGGCCCGGTAGTCGGTGGGCGACAGGACGGAGATCGTGTCGTCCCGCTCGCTGCTCCCGGCGATCCCGAACCGGTCGGTCGCGGTGCTCGCCGCGTCCGCGAACAGTTCGTGGACATCGGATTCGAGGCCTTCGTCGAGGGCACGTCCGACCGCACCGGTCCCGGTGTCGTCGGCGGTCTCGTATCCCACGCCGTCTCCGCTGTCCGGGCGATCGTCCGCGTCGGCTTCCGGGTCGCCTTCCGGCGCTTCGGCCGCCCTCGCCCGCTCGGCGTACCACCGCCACTGGCCCAGCAGGTCCTCGTCGCCCGGTGCCAGCACCGAGCTCAGTGAGGCGGGGAAGGACGCGGCCGGGTGCAGCTTCACGCGGATCGTCCGGGCGACGGTGTCGACGACGGCCGTGGACTGGGTGCTCCCGATCGGTCCGGCCTCGACGATCAGCCGCATCGGCAGCCGCTGGTACCAGCCGGCGCCTCCGGAGGGCCAGGTGGCGACCAGCTCGGGGGTGCCGGGTACGCCTCGCAGGGCCGGGCCCCGGCACAACGGGTCCGGCAGCCAGGGCCGTTCGAACGTGTCGGTGTCCTTGTACGGGCTGCCGCCCGCGCCCGGGTCCGGGGTGCCGGTGACCTTCCCGCCGTCGTACTTCGTCAACAGCGCGTGGACGGCCGGGTCGGGACGGTGTCCGGTCGCGAGGTCGAGCACCCCGTGCCGTTCCGCCAGTTCCACGGAGGCCTTCGGCGGGAGCAGATGCCGCTCGCAGGTGGGTCCGGTGACGACGGCCGCCGGATTGCCGTTGTCGGTCCGGACGACGAGGTCGACCGGGGATTCGCCCGCGGTGACGGGACGGCGGAGCACCAGGACGGGCGCGGGCACGGGGTCGTAGCGGGAGAACCTCAGGGGAACGGTGGCCGGTTCGCCGGCCACGGGGGTGACGGTGAAGGGGGTGCTGCGGCCCGCGAGGTCGACCAGGCGGGCGCGGAAGCGGTAGGTACGGCCGAAGCGGAGGGGCGGCAGGCTGCCGGCGGGGCTGTCGACGTCGGCGACGAAGGGCAGGGTGGGGTGGGTCTGGGGGCCGGGGTCGGTCAGCTTGCCGTCGACGCCGATGGTCTTTCCGGGGGGTTCGGTGACCAGGCTCCAGTTGTTCCAGCGGAAGATGGCCTGGGTGAGGGATCCCGTGTCGTTGCCGCTCGGGTCGGCGCCCAGGGCGACGGCGTCGGTGACGGAGCCCTCGTCACCGATGGGAACGGATCCGTAGCCGACGACGCTGTACTTCCCCTCGCGGCTGCACAGGGGGAACCAGCGTTTCGAGCCCGCGTCGTAGACGTCCACCCGGATGCCCTGCTGGACGGTGGACGCGTTCAAGGTCTTCTTGTCGCCCTGGCCGCCCTCCATGAGGTCCTTGTCCATGTCCGCGACGGTGGCGCAGATGTTCTGGAAGGTGACCTGGCGGTTCGCCTCGGCGACGAAGATGCCCGCGGAGCGGAGCGCGGGGGGCTTGATCTCCGGCGCCGGTTCGTCTCGGGGCAAGGATTCCAGGGCCTGGGCGTAGTTCTGCAGGGCGAGTCCGCCCGCGTCGAGATCCACGTCGATCGGCGTGTAGACGCTGGTGTCGTTCAGCGGCAGGAAGGGGGAGGCCGCGGTCTTGTCGGGTCGGGCGAGGGTGAGCTTCCCGTTGCGGGCGACGCACTGGGTCAGTGGACGGTAGTGCTGGATGAAGTCGATGGTGTGCGGTGACGCCTGGATGGTGACGGGCGCGTTCAGGTTCGTGGGCAGCGTGATGGTGTAGCGGCGGACGAGCCCGAGGGGGATCATCAGCGTCGGATGGTCGGCGAGCGCGGCGAGCAGGGCGTGGAATTCGTACGGGCTCGGCGTGCCGGGTCCCATGCGGGCGAGGTCGCGGGTGGTCGGCGCCATGGGGCGGTGGAACTCGGCGAGCCGGGCCCAGCCTTCCGGGTCGTGGGGGTCGGCGTCCTCGACGGCGCCGGTACGCAGCAGTTCGCGGCGGAGTGCCTCCATGTCGGGGTCCGGGCCGTCGGGGGCGCCGACCCGCTGGACGAGCCGTTCGACGGTGTCCCACTCGGAGTGGCCGGGCCCGTCCGCGGGGCCGTACGGATTCTCGTCACGGTGCCGGGCGGCGTCGACGGAACCGGCGAGCCAGCGAGCGTACACGTCGGAGAGGGCCGCTCCCACTCTCGCGGCGGGGTAGGACCTGACGGGGTCCGTCATCGCACGCTCGGCGAACACGAAGGGTTCGACGAGGAGCGACCCGGGGAACAGCGCCTTCCAGAGCGTGGCGTTCGGGGCGCCGTCGAGGGGGGTGGCTTCGGGGCTGCTGGAGGTGTGGTCCTCCTTCTTGACGATCACCCTCAACGGGTGGAAGGAGAGGGTGGGGAAGGCGGCGATCTCGGCGTAGCGGGAGAGCGGGAGGACGGCGCTGCCGGGCGGATTGCCCTCGTCGTTCGAGAGCCGGATGCTGAGGACGAGGGACAGCTGGGTCGTCCCTGGTGTGGTCTGGGGAGCGGCTGGGTCGGGCAGCAGGGTCCACACCAGCGTCTGCTTGGTCATGATGCGTCCTCAAGGGCGGCGAAGGCGGCGCACCTCTCGCTCCACGCGCTCTGGGTGGGGAAGGCATCGCTGTAGAGGGGGTCTCCACCGCCGCCGAACCGGCGCTCCAGCGACATGCTGACGGACTGGGAGAAGAAGGCGACGCGTACGCGGACGGTGACTTTCGCGGTGCCGACGATGTCCGTGCGTGTCGCGCCGTTCTGGATCGCCGGGTTCTTGGGGACCTCGATCGTCTTCAGGGAGAGGTAGAACTCGACGGAGACGGTGATGATGCCGAGGACGTCGAGGGCGCCGACGGCCCGCAGGAAGCCCTCCAGCAGGCTCGCGCCGTCCTTGAGTTTGAGATACACCCCGGCGGTGATGGCGACCGAGCCGCTGGCGACGCCCAGGTCGAGGGCGGCGGCGGCGCCGAACTCCAGCTGGGCTTCCAGGACGGTGACCCGGCCTGATTCGACGGTGAGGGAGAAGTATCCGCCGCCGCCGAGGAGGGAGACGGTGATGAGGAAGGGGTGGTCGCGGGAGGAGACGGTGAACGTGGTGCGGACGGGTGCTCCGTCGAACGGGAGCCGTACGGTGATGGACAGGGCCAGGTTCTGGAGCAGGAACACGCCGGCGCTCACGGTCGGTACGGCGAGTCCGTAGCCGACCTCGACTCCTTTGGGGTCCACGGTGACGCGGGGCCCGTTGGCGGGTGACGGCAGGTATTCGCGGAGCTTGTTCAGGAAGTGGAGGTCTCCTTCGAAGCCCACGGTGCCGATCTTGACGTCCAGGTCGGGCGGGGTGCCCGGTTTACCGGTGAAGGCGATCCGCCGGAACTCGACGGAGAGGATCTTCGCGAAGCTCAGCTTGAAGTCCCGCAGCTCGCCGCGGACTTCGGCCGTCGCCGGGGAGCCGTCGTAGCGGGCGACGCTGATGGACCTGATGTCGAGGGTGTCGGACCCCGTCGTCGTCAGCTGCTTGAGGGTCGTCACCTTGATCCTGGGGCGCCAGATCATCTCGGTCCGGACGGCGGTCGGCGACCCGCCCTGCGCGTGATCGACGACAGTGATGATCTTCGGGGCGCTGGTGCCGTCACCGTTGCCGACGGCCCCGGACTCGACCAGCTGCGTCAGGTCGATCACCCCGAGCAGTCGGGTGGGCAGATCGCCGGGGCCCGTGGACGGTTTGAAGTACGCGCCGGGGGCGAACTGTCCGGCGGCGACGGTGTCCAGGTTCCCGCCGACGAGACCGGAGGCGGCGGAGAGCCCGCTCACCTGCAGCGCCAGGGCGGCGACGGCTCCGGAGGTGGCCGGAGGTGGTGCGAAGTCGGCGCGCTTCGGCAGGCTGGCGTACACCTGGTGGGAGGCGGCGAGGCCACCGGTCACGTACGCGTCGTACAGCTTGAGCTGGTGGACGGTGCCGGTGACGGCGCCCGGCGCGGCGGCGCTGACGCCGGCGGCCGGCGGGGGCGCGAGGGCGTCGAGGGCCGGGATCCGGGCGCCGACGGACACCAGCCGGGGGTGTGCGGCCGGTCGGCCGGCCGCCTTGAGCTGGGCGGGGGTTGCCTGCGACCGCTGGGCGCCGACCCGCAGTTCGGCGATGTCGAGCGTGGACTTCTCCTCGGTCGTGCCGCTGCCGGGGGCGAGTTCGAGGCGGCCCGTGGCGTTCAGGGTCAGGGTGTTGGCCTTGCTGTCGCACGCGGCGACTGCGGCGGTCAGATCGCCGTAGGCGGAATCGCCCCGGATGAAGAGAAGGGGGGCGGTGAAGTGGACGCGGTGGCCGAGCCGGTCGTCGGCGCTCAGGGCGAAGAGCAGCTCCGAGGCGGGGGCGTCGGCGCGGTTCACCCAGTAGCCGAGCGTTTGCACGTCGGCCCCTTTGGCGGTCTCCGTGTCGGTCGGCCGGTCGATCCGGACCCGGACGAAGGGGAACGCCCGGCCGCCGTTGGGGAGGGCGGCGACGCCTTCGTAGCTGATCTCGGGCTTCAGGACGGTCAGCCGGACGGCCTGGACGAGTCCGAGGTCGAGCCGTCGTTCGGTGCGGGTGGTGACCTGGACGGGGAACCCGAACGGCAGCAGGAACCCGCGTTCGACGACGTTGACGAAGATGTCACGGCCGCCCGCCGAGCGGTGGCGGTACATGGTGATGCCCGGCCCGTCCCAGTCCCCGGCGAGGTCGACATGGGCGCCGAGCGCGGAGAGGACGAGCCCGTTGGCGGTCACGGAGCGGAGCTTGCTGGCTTTGTGGATCTGGTCCCGGTGGGCGTCGGAGAGCGAGCCGGCGAAGGGTTGCCCGACCCTGGGAGACGCCACCCCCACCAGGTCCACGGGGCCGCCCTCGTACGGCCGCGTGGACGCGGGGGCGATCCGGGTGTGCCAGATGCCGGTGGCCCCGGAACTGCCCGTGACGGGGGCGGTCACGTGCCGCCACGCCAGGTCGGCGGTGGCCGGTCCGAGGAAGAGCCCCCACACGCATTCCAGGACGGTGCCCGCCTGAGCGGCCTGGAGCGCGGCCCAGGACAGCAGCCCCTCCGCGGTGAACGGCACGGTCGTGCCCGGGAGCACGCGCAGGGCGACGGTGCTCTCGCCGGAGTACCGCACCCGTTTGGTGCTTTCCGTCGCCGCCGCCAGGAGCGTGGCCTGCTCCAGAACGGACTGCGGCGGGAAGTGGGCGGTGATCGTTCCCGCGGTGCCGGGCGTGGTGGGTCCGAGGACGACGGCGCCCGCCGTGCCCGAGCGGGAGATGTTGGAGAAGGTGAAGTCCAGGACGACCATGTCCTCACGGCGGAGGAGGGTGACGGTGCTTCCGTCCATGGGCGTCCCCGAAGCCGCGGCGCACATCGGCACCAGCTCCCGTGATCTCTGATCTGCGATCTGTGGAACCCCGCCGGGCGATGCATCCCCTCTTTTCAGTATTTCATCGTCAGCAAGGGCCTGCCAGCGGGCAGATGACCGATCGGTAGGTGCCCCGTCAACCATCGGGCTCCGGTCTACGGAGGGTAGTCACGACCCTCGTACCGAGCCTTGCCCCCCTGACGAGCGACGTCTGATGGAACCGGGCCGGCTCGGCGGTGCCCCTCCCTGGGCCGGCCCGGGTCTCGGAGGTGAGACCCGGGCCGGTCACTCAGAGGATGGCTGTCGGGAGTGGGTCAGCGGGTGGGCTCCTGCATGGTCACGCAGTGGGCTCCGCCACCGCCGTTGCCGTAGAGGTTGTCGAGGTTGAGCTGGACGACGGGCCGGCCGTAGGCGGCGGCGATGGCCGACTTGGCCGCGGCGTCCTTGGCGGTGTCGCCGAACTGCGTGGTGATGATGGCCGAGTTGGTCACCGTCCAGTTCATGTAGGAGCTGAGGAAGTCCGCCTGCTTGCCCGCGGAGATGCGGGGCAGGGTGTCCGGGCCCTCGATGGTGAGGACCTGAAGGCGGCGGCCCTTGGCGTCGGTCGCGTCGATCAGGGTGTTGTACATGGCCTGGGCGTTGGCGGTCCACACGTCGGGGCGTACGGCGCCGGCCAGCTGCACCATCACCACACCCGGCTTGATGTATCGGGCGGTTCCGTCGATGTGGCCGTCGGTGACGTCCTGCCCCTTGACGCCGGGCAGCCAGATCATCTTCTGGGCGCCGAACCGGGCCAGCAGTTCGGCCTCGATCTGGCTGCGCGTCTTGCCGGGATTGCGGTTGCTGTTCAGCCAGCAGCTCTCGGTCGCCATGAGGGTGCCGTCGCCGTCGTACTCGACGCCGCCGCCCTCGCCGACCACGGACGCCTTGGCGAACGGGACTCCCGCGTAGGCGGCGACCCGTCCGGCCACGACGCGGTCCTTGTCGTAGGCGGAGTGGGGAAGGCCGTAGAACGTGGTGGCGTTCTCGCCCCAGGCGTTGAAGTTCAGGCCGATGGAGTCGAGGCCGCCGGCCCCGTCGACGCGGAACAGCGGGCCGGTGTCGCGCATCCAGCAGTCCGACACCGGGATGGAGCTGATGACGGTGACGGTGGACCCGCACGCCGTCCGGGCCTGTGAGGCGGCCGAGGAGCCGTCCGCACACATGATCACCGGCTCGTACCTGGCGATCTCCTTGGCGAGCTTGGCGATGTCGGCCTGGATCTTGGACAGCAGGTTGCCCCAGATCGTGTGGCTGGACGGCCAGGCCATCCAGGTCCGCTTGTGCGGGGCGTCCTCGCCCGGGACGCGCCAGGAGGCGGCCATGGCCGGCTGGATGCCGCCGATGACGGGGCCGACCGCCAGGGCGGCGGCTGCCGCCCCGGTACGGGCCAGGAGGGATCTGCGGCTGATGCCGGGACGTTCGCCGTTGTGCTCCGTGTTCACGTGGTGCTCCTTCTCGCAAAGGTTCTGTACGTGCAGGCGCGGGTGCTCAGTGCAGGCGGTCCAGCAGCCCCTCCTCCCGGACCATCCGTCGTTCGGTGGCCGTGTCGAGGCTTCGGGCGAAGACCCAGTAGAGGGCGCCCGCCACCGGCAGGCCGACGAAGATCGAGCAGTCGACGCCGCCGAGGATCTTGGCTACGGGTCCGACGAAGAGGCCGGTGATGACCATGAAGGGGGCCATGCAGGCCAGGCCGATCACATAGGCGAGGTTGCCTCGCCAGCCCCATCGGCCGTAGATGCCGTTCGGGTTGAAGATCTCCTTGACGACGTACTGGCCGCGTCGCACGAAGAAGAAGTCGACCAGGTTGATGGCCGTCCACGGGATGAACAGGTAGGTCAGGACCACGACCACGTTCGCGAAGAACCAGTTGAACTGGTCGATGCCGACGAGGGTGGAGACCGTCCCGACGGCCACCAGCATGATGCCGATGGTCGCGACGCGGATCGAACGCGTCGGCTTGACCGGGCGGAACGAGTCGACGATCGAGATCATGGTGAGGCTGCCGCCGTACTGGTTGATCGCCATGACGGAGAGCAGCCCCACCAGGAGGACGATCACCGCGATCGTGCCGAAGCCGTCGAACAGGCGGTCGGCGGCCAGCTTCAGGGCGGTCACCGGGTCGGTGCCCTCGGGGGCTCCCGCGGAGACCACGGCGCCGAGGACGAACACCCAGATGCCGGAGATCGCGCTCGGCAGGTAGGTCCACCAGAAGGTGCTGCGGACGGGGACGTCGGGTCTCAGGTAGCGCGAGTAGTCCGAGACGTACGGCGCCCAGCCGAGCTGGAAGCCGGCGACGAAGACGAACACCAGCATGAAGGGGGCGAGTTCGAACGGGCCGGCCGTCCAGACCCCGTCCGGCAGGCCGCCGCCGAACAGGGCGGCCGCGGTGATCGCCGCGGTGACGACGACGAACGGCCAGGTGAGCCACTTGTTGAGCCGGTGGATCCACTCGTACCCGAAGAGGGCGATCACCGTCGCCACCGCGGCGGCCAGCAGATAGCCGACGCTGTTGGGTATGCCGGTGAGCAGGTTCATGGCCTGGCCCGACAGCAGGGCGTCGGAGGTGTTGAAGGCCACGTAGTTGACGAGGGCGAAGACCCACACGGTGAGCGCGGCGCCCAGGTACCCGAACTGCGGCCGGGACTGGACCAGTTGGGGCAGGCCCAGCTGGGGGCCCTGGGCCGAGTGGAACGCCATGAAGAACGTTCCGAAGAGCGAGCCGAGGACGGTGGCGATCACCGTCCAGACGAGCGAGGCCCCCATGGAGAGCGTCACGACGCCGGTCGCCAGGCCCGTGAGGTTGAGGCTGCCGACGAACCAGATGGCCCCGACGCCGGACGGCTTGCCGTGCCGTTCAGAGAGGGGCACCCAGTCGATCGAGTGCTGTTCGATGCCCGCGTGCGAAGCGGAATCCTGCGTCTGCGAGACAACTGGCCCCATGTGGGCTCCTGTTCAGGGATGCGTCCATGAATCGGCACAGCGCCCGCGGTGACCGCAGGCGCTGTACGGTGCGCTCACATTAGGGACTGACTCAAATTTCAGTCAATGACCGGGACGTAACCCCCTGACGAAAATTTCAGTCATGTTCCCTCAGGCGACGGGCTGTTGCTGGGTGACGCAGTGGATGCCCCCGCCGCCCGTTCCCAGACGGTCGATGTCGATCTGCTCGATGTACCGGTCGGGGTACAGGCGGGACAGGGTCGCCCGCGCGGCCTCGTCGGCCCTCTTGTCGCCGAACCGGGCCGAGATGACCGCGTCGTTGCAGAGGTAGAAGTTCGCGTACGAGGCGAGGAAGTCCCGGTTGGTGGAGCGGATCTTGTTGTAGTCCGGGCCCTGGAGGCGCATCACGTCCATCGCGCGGCCGGACGAGGTCGTCGAGACCGAGAGCTTGTCGTACTGCTTCCGGGCGTCGCGGGCGTAGGCGTCGTTGTCGCCGGCCACGGGCATCTGGACGAGGGCCTCACCCGGAGAGAGGAAGCGGGAGGTCGCGTCGACGTGGTCGTCGGTGATGTCCTGGCCGTAGACGCCGTCGAACCAGATGACCTTGGACGCGCCGTACGCCTCGCACATCGCCCGCTCCAGCTCGCGCTCCGACATCCCGGGGTTCCGGTTGCGGTTCACGAGGCTGCTGCGGGTGGCCATCAGGGTGCCGGCGCCGTCCTGCTCGATGGCACCGCCCTCGCCGACCAGGTCGGCGTAGGTGAACGGCACGCCCACGTGCGCGGCGATCCGCTCGGCCACCAGGGCGTCCCTGGAGTGGGCCTGCTTGTTGCCCCAGCCGTTGAAGTTGAGGCCGACGGTGTCGAGGCCTCCGTAGCCGTCCCGGCGGAAGACCGGGCCCGTGTCGCGCATCCAGCAGTCGTCGACCGGGATCGAGTTGATGACGGTGACCGTGGGGCCGCACATCGTGCGCGCCTTGGCGGCGCTGCCCGGGTTGGCACACAGGACGACCGGCTCGTACTGCGCGATCGTGCGGGCGATCAGGGCGATGTCGGCCTGCACGCCGCTCAGCTTGTTGCCCCAGATCGAGGTGCTGTCCGGGAACGCCATCCACGTGCGGGTGTGCCGGACGTCCTCGACCGGGACCCGGAAGGACCGGGCGGACGGTGCGGCCCCGGCGCGGCTCTGGACGGCCGTCGTGATGGCGGCGCCGGCGGCGGCGGTCAGGCCCGCCGCCGCCAGGAACCGGCGCCTGTTCAGGCCGGGACCCGCATGGCGGGCGACAGCATGATGGTTCATGGTTGACCTCCTGTGTCAACGTACGTGCGCGGTGGGGGTGCCGGCGACGGGGGCGGGATGGGCGCACGGGATGCGGCCCGGTCCCCCGCCGCCGGGTTCGGTGCGGTGGCGGTGTGCCGCGGGCGCTCCGCGTGGGGGCGCGGAGCACCCGAGGCCCTTGCGTCGCGAGGGCGGCGTGGGGGCGCCGTGCCTCGCGGGAGGGGGCGCGTCGCGAGCCGGACGTGCGGCCGTGCGGTGCCTCGCGAAGGGGATGCGCCGTGGTCAGAGCGCCCGGCGGGCGGCGGCGATCGCCTCTGGGTCCCAACCCGGGCGGGGTACGGACTCCAGGAGGAGCCGGGTGTACGGGTGCCGGGGCGCGGCGAGCACCTCGGCGGTGGGGCCGGCCTCGACGACCCGGCCCTTGCGCATGACGATGACGTCGTCGGTGACGCAGCGGACCACGCCGAGGTCGTGGGTGATGAAGAGGTAGCCGATCCGGGTCTCCTCGCGGATGTCGGCGAGGAGGTTGAGGATCTGTGCCTGCACGGAGACGTCGAGGGCGGCGACGGCCTCGTCCAGGACGAGGACGGCCGGTTCCACGGCGAGGGCGCGGGCGATGGCGACGCGCTGTCGCTGGCCGCCGGAGAGCTGCCGGGGGCGGGCGTCGGCGGCACGGGTGCCGAGGCCGACCTGGTCGAGGAGTTCGCGGACGCGCCGGTCGTGGTCGGTGTCGGGGAAGTGGAGGCGCAGGGCCTCGCGCAGGACCTGTTCGACGCTGGTCCTGGGGTCGAGGGAGAGGTACGGGTCCTGGAAGACCATCTGGACCTCGCGCGCGCGTGCCAGCCGCCGGGTGCGGCCCCGGCCGCGGGCGTCGCGGGCCCGTCCTCGTACCAGCACGTCTCCGGAGTCGGCCTGTTCCAGGCCGACGACGATCCGGGCGGTGGTGGTCTTGCCGGACCCGGATTCGCCGACGATGCCCAGGGATCCGCCCTCGGGGAGGGTGAAGGACACGTCGTCGACGGCGCGGACGCTCCCGTAGGCGCGGTGGAGGCCGACGGCCTCCAGGACGTTGTCAGGCATCGACGGGGCTCCCTTCGAGGCGGTCGCTGTGGTGACAGGCGGCCTGGTGGTGCGGCCGGCCGGGTGCGGTCCGCGGTTCGGGGGCCTGCTGGTCGCAGATCTCGGTGGCCAGGTGGCAGCGGGCCGCGAACGCGCAGCCGACGAGCTCCTGCCGGAGGTCGGGCGGCTGGCCGTCGATGGCGGCGAGCCTGCCCTGAGGGCCTTCCAGGCGGGGGGTGGAGGCGAGCAGGGCCGAGGTGTACGGGTGCCGGGGACGCGCGAAGAGGGCTTCCGCGGGGCCGCTCTCCACGATCCTGCCGGCGTACATGACGTAGACGCGGTCGCTGATCGCCGCGGCGAGGTCGAGGTCGTGGGTGACGAACAGGAGACCGGTGCCGAAGCGTTCGCGGAGTTCGGCCAGGAGGGCGATGACCTCGGCCTGGGTGGTGACGTCGAGCGCGGTGGTGGGTTCGTCGGCGAGGACGAGGGCGGGGTCGCCCATCAGGGCGGCGGCGATCATGACGCGTTGCAGCATGCCGCCGGAGACCTGGCCGGGGTACTTGCGCAGGGCGGACTCGTCGAGACCGACCGCCCGGAGCAGTTCGACGGCGCGGGCGGTGGCGTCCGCCCGGCTCATGCTGCCGGTGAGGGTGACGCTCTCGGTGAGGAAGTCGCCGATGCGGCGCAGCGGGTTGAGGGCGGCCCGGGGGTCCTGGAAGATCATGGACACCGTGCCGGTGCGCAGTCCGCGCAGCTGCTCGGCGTTCATGGCGAGGACGTCCTCGCCGCGGACGCGGACGGCGCCTTCGACGACGGCGCCGGGCGGCAGCAGCTTCAGGGCGCTGCGCGAGGTGAGGGTCTTGCCGGACCCTGACTCGCCGACGAGGGCGACGGTCTCGCCGGCGCCGACGTGGAGGTCGACGCCGTCGAGGACGGGTCGGGCGGTGCCGGGCAGGGTGATGCGCAGCCCTCGGACGTCGAGCGTGTGCGGGGAACTCATGGAGGTCATCGGTCTCTCCTGGCGACGCGGTCGGCCCAGCGCTCTCCGACCACGTTGAAGGCGACGACGGTGAGCACGATGAAGACGCAGGGCAGGATCGCGGACAGCGGGTAGCCGTGCTGGATGGCTGTCTGGCCGTCGAAGACCATGCGGCCCCAGTCGGGGGTGAGCGCGGGTACGCCGAGGCCGAGGAAGGACAGGCCGGCGAGGTCCATCAGTGCGTAGCCGAAGTTGATGGTGGACTGGGCGAGGACGACGGGGGCGATGTTGGGCAGGACGTGGCGCAGGCAGATCTGGAGGGCCGAGTGTCCCTGGACCTGGTAGGCGCTGACGTAGGGGCGTTTGCGTTCGGCCAGCACGAGGGAGCGGGTGAGGCGGCTGACGTACGGCAGGTACGCGACGGAGAGGGCGATGACGGGGGCCGGCAGCCCTTCGCCGTAGATCGAGATGATCAGGATGGCGAGGAGCATGCCGGGGAACGCGAAGACCAGTTCGGTGCTGCGGGACAGGACCGAGTCGAGCCAGCCGCCCCGCCAGCCGGCGGCCATGCCGATCGCCACGCCGGCGACGGTGGAGAAGACGACGACCCCGAGGGGTCCCAGGAGCGAGGTGCGGGCTCCGAGGAGCAGCCGGGAGAGGGTGTCGCGCCCGGCGGCGTCGACGCCGAGGAGGTGCTCCGGGGAGGGAGCGGCCAGTGCGTTGCCGAGGTCGACCGCGTTGGGGTCGTACGGCACCAGCCACGGCGCGAGGAGCGCGGCGACGGTGACGAGGCCGACGAGGCCGAGGCAGACCAGGTACAGCGGGGACCGGGCGGTGCGGATCTTCGCGAGTCCGGGCCGGCGGGTCAGGACGGCGGTCATACGGAGGAACTCCTCGATCCGAGGGTGATCCGCGGGTCGACCACGGGGAGCAGCAGGTCGACGATCAGGTTCACGGCCATGAAGAGGGCGACGATGATCAAGGAGATCGCCTGGACGGTCGGGAAGTCCTTGGTCGTGGTGGACAGCTCCAGGAGCTGGCCGACGCCGCCGATGCTGAACGCGGTCTCCACGAGGATCGTGCAGACCAGGAGGGTGGAGACGATCAGTCCGCCGGTGGTGAGGACGGTGCCCAGCGAGTTGCGGAACACGTGGCGGCTGATGACCTGGCGCTCGGGGACGCCGCGGCTGCGGGCGACGGTGACGTGCTCGCTGTCGAGGGCTTCGAGCATGGTGGACCGGGTGACGCGGGCGAGCATGCCGATCAGGTAGAGGGCGAGGGCGATCGCCGGCAGGGTGAGGTGCCGGACCTTGTCGAGGAAGCCGTCGCCGGAGCCGCTGCTGGGGAACCAGCCGAGGTTGACGGCGAAGAGTCCCTGGAGCAGGACGGCCGCGACGAACGACGGGGTGCCGACGGCGAAGGTCGTGCCGACCAGGATGGCGGAGTCGGTGCCGCCGCCGCGGACCGCGGCGACCCAGCCGAGGACCAGGCCGATCGCCACGACCACGACCAGCGCCATCACGACGAGGAGCAGCGTGGTGGGGAGGCGGTCGGCCAGGAGCCGGGAGACGTCGGTGCGGTAGGTGATGGAGCGCCCGAAGTCTCCTTGCAGGATGTCGCCGAGCCAGTTGAGGTACCGGACGAAGAAGGGATCGCCCAGGTGGTACTGGGCGTTGATGGCGGCGAGTGCCTCCGGCGAGGCGGAGCGGCCGGAGAGCAGGAAGCCGGCCGGGTTGCCCGGCGCCAGGTACATGGCTCCGAAGACCACGAACGAGGCGGCGAGCAGGGTGGCGGCCATCTCCGCCACCCTGCGTGCGGCGAATCTCAGGAAGTTCACTGCGTGGCACCGGCCTCTGCCGCGCCGACGTCGGCGGCCCACGGGTAGTACATGTACGCGATGGTGGTGGGCGCGCCGGTGATCTTCTTGTTGAGGAAGACGGCGGTGGGCCACTCGGCGACCGGGATCCACAGCAGCTGTTCGGCTGCCCGCTTCTGCAGCTCGGCCTCGATCTTCAGCCGTTCGTCGTGCGCGTATACGGAGGTGGCGCGGTCGACGAGGGAGTCGTACTCCTTGTCGCTGTGGCCGGCGAAGTTCATGTAGGCGCCGGTCTTGAAGTTCTGCAGCAGGTCCAGCGGGTCGGTGATCGAGTCGTAGTAGGTGAGCGGGAACATGTCGATGTCCTCGCGCGCCTCGGGGTCGGTGAAGAGCGCCGTGAACGCGTTGGGCGCGATCGTCTTGAGGTTGATCTTCAGCCCGATCCGGCTTCCCGCGGACTGGACGGCGGTCGCGAGGAGGGAGACGTCCTGGCCGATGGAGCTGGTGGCGATCGTCAGCGTCTTGCCGGTGGCGCCCGCCTCCTTGATCAGGCTCTTGGCCTTCTCGACGTCCTGGGTGGTCGGCGGCAGCGTGTCGAACGCGGCCTTCAGGGTCGGCTCGGATGCTCCGGCCCAGGCGGCCCGGGTGGTGAGCGAGGAGGTGACGGTGCCGGCGCCGCCGAGTCCGGCCTTGACGAAGCCGGACCGGTCGAGGGCGAGGGAGAGCGCCTTGCGGACCCGGAGGTCGCCGAGCGGGCCCTCCATGTTCGTGACGTTGACGTTGACCGTGCTGAGGCCCTCGCCGAAGAACAGCGTGCCGACGCCGCTGTCGCGCAGGCGGCCGTAGCTCTCGGTGGGGATCAGATAGCCGCCGTCGACGTCTCCGCTGAGCATGGCGTTGGTGCGGGCCGAGGGGTCGGTCAGGACCCGGAAGACGGCCTTCTTCGCCTTGGCCTTGGTGCCCCAGTAGCCGTCGAACCGCTCCAGCTCGATCGCCTGGCCCTTGCTCCACGTGCCGAGCTTGAAGGGGCCGGTGCAGGCGAGGTCGCCGGTGGTGCCGTAGTTCTTGCCCGCCGCCTCGACGCCCGCCTTGGAGGCGACGACGCCGGCGGCGGTCGCCATGTACTGCGGGAACTGCGAGTCGGGCTTCTTGAGCTTGACGGTGACCTGGAGGGGGCCGGTCTTCCGTATGGAGGCGACGCTCTGGAAGTTCTGCGCCCAGGCGGCGGCGTTGTCCGGGTCCGTCTGCCGGCCGAAGCTGTAGACCACGTCGTCGGCGGACATCGTCCTGCCGTCGTGGAAGCGGACGCCGGCGCGGAGGTCGTAGATCCAGGTGGTGGGGTCCGGGTTCGACGCCTTCTGCGCCAGGCCGGGCTCCAGGGTGAGGCCCGGGGTCCAGCGCATCAGGCTCTCGCACACGTTGGACAGGATCGTGTTCTGCGGGTAGTCGAACGCGAGCGTGTAGTCCAGGGTGGGCGGCTCCGCGTAGACGGCCCAGGTGAAGGAGTCGATCTCGCCGCGGGCCGGGGGCGTCGAAGCGGAGAGCTCGACGTCGGCGGCGGTGACGCCGGAGCCCTTCGGGGGGCCGGAGCAGGCCGCCAGGGCGAGGAGGGAGGTGAGGGCGGCCGTCGTCACGGCGATCCGTCCGCGCCTGCCGCGGGGGCGTCTGCCGAGGGGCATGGATGGGGTCATCGTCGCGCTCTCTTTCCGTGTGTTCCGTGCGGGGTGCGGGGGGGGCGGAGGGCCGCCGGGGTGCGGCCCTCCGGGAGCGTTCCGTTATCGGTCAGGCAGCGGTGGGGACCGCGGGGATCTGCTGCGTGATGCAGTGGACCCCGCCGCCGCCGTAGGCGATCCCGGGCGCCCGCACCCCGACGACCTTCCGGCCGGGGTACGCCGCCTCTATGACCGCGAGGGCCTCGTCGTCCCGCGGCAGGCCGGCCACCGGCACGACGACGCCGCCGTTGGCCACGTAGTAGTTGAGGTACGACACCTCGACCTCGCCGCCGGCCATCTCGACGAACGCGGTCTGCGGGACGTCGATGATCTCGAACGGCCGGCCCTGCGCGTCGGTGGTGGCCTCGAGCACCGCGCGGTTGGCACGCATCCGGACGTAGTCGGGGTGCGCGGGGTCGTCGGGCAGCGAGACCACGACCTTGCCGGGAGCGGCGAAGGCGCAGACGCCGTCGACGTGCCCGTCGGTCTCGGTGTCCAGCAGACCTCCGTACGGAAGCCACACGACCTTGTAGACGCCGAGCCGGGATTTCAGTTCCGTCTCGATTTCGTCCCGGTTCATCCCGGGGTTCCGGTTGGGGTGGAGCAGACACTGCTCGGTGGTGATCAGCGTGCCTTCGCCGTCGACCGTGATCGCCCCGCCCTCCAGGACCATGTCGGAGGCGATGCGCTCGACGCCGAGGTGCTCCAGGATCAGGGCGCTGATCCGGTCGTCGGAGTCGTACGGGCTGTGCTTGCGGCCCCAGGCGTTGAAGCGGAAGTCCACTCCGGCGCGGTTGCCGTCGGCGTCGAACACGAAGAGCGGGGCGGAGTCGCGGAACCAGGAGTCGTCCTGCGCCATCTCCACCACGGTGATCCCGTCACCGCAGCGCGTGCGGGCCTCGTCGCCGTGGCCGGGCGGGGCGATCATGGTCACCGGCTCGAACGCGTTGATCGCGCGGGCGACGTTCGCGTACTCCTCCTTGACGTCGTCCAGCACGCCGCCCCACAGGTCCTCCCGTACGGGCCAGGCCATCAGACACCCCTCGTGTGCGGACCATTCGGCGGGCATACGGAATGCAGTCATCACGGGTCTCTCTTCGTTTCGCCAGAAGTACCCGTCGGCGGTGGCCGGCTCTGCCTGGCGGAGGCGCGGGACGAGTACGCGGTGTGAACAGCATCCTCCTCCCGACTGAAAATTCAGTCAAGACTATGGACGCAGGTTTGGGGTTTCGGCGATCGGCAGGTGTCAGAGGAAGTACAGACGGCTCAGCGACACCTGCTGCGCGGGCTCGGAGCGCATCGGGTCGCCGTCGAGGGTCACGAGACCGCTGCGCGGGTCGACGTCCACCTGGCCCAGCCTCGCGTTGTGCAGCATGTCGGCCGGCCCGATGCCCCGGGTGCCCCGCACGGCGACCCGCCCGCGCCGGGTGGCCAGGGTGTCGTGCGGTGAGCCGAACGTGACGTGCTCCTGCGGGTCGATGTGCCGGCTCTCGCCCGGCGCGCAGTGGTCGCCGTGCCTGGTGGGCTTGCTCATCGCTCCGAGCCCTTCGCTCCCAGGTAGTCGCAGGCGGCGGCGCGCCGCAGGGCCTCTTCCTTCGCGCCGGGCGCGTCCAGCGGCCCGTGGACCAGGCCCGCGAAGCCGATCGCGATCCGCTCTCCGCCCATCGGGACGAGGCCGACCTCGACGACGGCGCCGGGGTCGAACCGGGTGGACGATCCGGCCGGGACCGCGAGCCGCATGCCGTACGCGGCGGCCCGGTCGAAGTCCAGCCGGGGGTTCGCCTCGAAGAGGTGGAAGTGCGAGGTCACACTGACGGGCACCGCGGCCGCGTTGCGGACCCACAGGGTGACGTCGGGCGCGGGCTCCGGCAGGACGTCGGTGTGGGGCAGCACGGGCCCCGGGAGCGCCGTCGTCGTGTTCCACGTCGCCGAAGGGGGTGCTGATGACGGCCGGCCGGGTGCCGTCCTCGAACACCGCCTCGACCTGGATCTCCGTCACGATGTCCGTCACGCCGGGGAGAACGTCGTCGGGGCCGAGGACGGAGCGGCCCCGGTCGAGGGCCTCTGCCAGGTGGAGGCCGTCCCGCGCGGCCTCGCACACCGTGTCGGCGATCAGCGCGGTCGCCTCCGGAGCGTTGAGCCGCAGCCCGCGCTCCAGGCGGATCCGCGCGAGCTGGGCCGCCGTGAAGAGCAGCAGCCGGTCCCGCTCGGTGGGAGTCAGAGGCATGCCGCCCCCTGGCCCAGGGGTCTGTGCACACGCATGTCCCGTTCCTTTCCTGGAGGTCGGAGGTGGGATATGCGCCACTGTGGCACTGACTGAAATATCAGTCAAGGTCATGGACCGAAGAAAACCGCTGCTCACCGGGGAAGCGAGCAGCGGTGGGAGGAGCGCCGGAAGCCCGGCCGGCCGTACGAGGCGTCAGCCGCCCAGCCGGGCGATCTCGGCGTCGATGGCCTCGCTCATCAGGGCCCTGGCGTGGGTGATCTGGAGCGTGCCGCTGAGCCAGCGCATGCTGAGGCCCTCCAGGAGGGCGGTCAGCCGCTCGGCGGACGCCGTGAGCGCGACGGCCGGGGCCATGGGCTGGACCTGACCGAGGAGGGTCGCCACCTCCTGGACCCAGACGAGCGTGGCCCGCGCCAGGTCCTCGCGGAGGAGGTCGTCGAAGACGGCGCTCGCCCGCAACTCGCCCCAGGCCGTGCTGTTCTCCCTGACCTCGGTCGAGTCCTGGAGTTCGAGCAGCAGCGTCTGGTCCAGCTCCTCGCGCGGACCGAGCGGTTCGGCGTCCGGGTCGCGGTCGGTCGTATAGCGCTCGGCGCGGTCGTTGATGAACTCCAGCGTCTTGCTCAGGATCCCGGCGCGGTCCTTGAAGTGGTAGTAGATGAGCGCGGTGGAGACGCCCGCCTCTGCGGCGAGCTCCTCCACGCGCAGGCCGCGGACGCCGCGCCGGGCGATCACCCGGGCGGCTGCTTCGAGGATCTGAGTGCTGCGAGACGCCATGGCCCGAACCTTACCGGGCGCGTTCCGTCGGCGTGGTCAGGGCCCTGACGGACGACCAGACCGGAGCCGCCGCGAACGGTTCACTTTGGTTGCCCTGCCGCGGCCGATCGGCACCACCGCGGGCCGGATGCCCTGTCCAAGGCTGTCCCCATGCATGACCTGCAGAAGTACGAAGAGAGCGTGGAGAGCGGGCGGACCGCCGGCGCCCACCGCGGTGGGCGCATGAAGATCCCGGTGTTCGTGAAGGTGCTCGCGGCGGTGGCCTGCCTGGGCTTCCTGCTGATGGCCGTGCTCGGCTCCCCCGACCGGCCGCTGAGCCGGTCGGAGGAGGTCGTCGGCGAGCGGGAGATGGTGCGCATCACCGGGCCGTCGGGCGCCTCGTCCGAGGTCCTCGCCCTGATCGACACCGGAGCGTCGGCGTCCTCCGTGGACACGGCACTGGCGAAGGAGCCCGGCTTCGACCTCGACGCGGCGCCCCGGATCACCGTGGCGTCGGCGCTCGGTCGCGAGAAGCGCCCGGTGGTCGACGCCCCCGTGCGACTCGCCGGGCGCTCGTTCGTCGCGAAGCTGAGCGTCAACAACCGCTCGAAGCGCGAGACTCCCGTCCTGCTCGGCCGGCAGGAGGTCCAGGGACTTCAGGTGGCGGTGGGCAAGCGGCTGCTCACACAGCCCGACTCCGCCGACGCGCCGTCCGCCCCGCGGATCCTGTTCGCCAAGGCACCGGCCGTCGACCCCGTGTCGATGATGGCGCTGCTGCCGCTGGCGGCCCTGCTGATCGTGGTGCTCAGGGTCGTCGTCGGCCTGAACACCCTCGGCACGTTCAGCCCGGTACTGCTCGCCCTCGCCTACGCGCAGGCCGGACTGCCCCTGGGCGTACCCCTGACGCTCGTGATGTTCGCGCTCGGGTTCGCCATGCAGCCGCTGCTGCGGCGCCTGCACCTGCCACGGGGCGCCCGGCTCGGTGTGCTGATCGCCGTGGTCACCTCGGGCCTGATCGCCTCCCAGCTCACCCTGGGCGGTTTCGGGCTCTCCGACTCGTGGGGCATGTCGCTGCCGGTCGTCGTCACCGCGATCGTCACCGAGCGCCCGTGGGAGGCCTGGGACCTCGACGGCGTCAAGGCCGCCGCCGTGGGCGCCACCCTGGCCATGGGCACGGCGGTCCTCGTGGCACTGCTCCTCCTGACGCCGTACGTGCGCGAGATCGCCGAGGCCGTGCCGCTCCAGCTCGCGCTCGTCTGCGCAGTGTGGACGGCGATCGCCGGCACGTACCGGGGACTGCGGCTCAGCGAGCTGTTCCGGTTCGCCCCCCGCGGCGAAGGCGCAGGAGGCCTCGGCGTGATACGACTCCGCGGCTGGGACCCGGTCATGGGCATGAACCTGCGCAACGCCCGCATCGCCCGGCACAACTCGTCGGCCGCCATCCGGCTCGTCAACGACAAGCACGCCACCAAGGAGGCGCTCGCCGCGGCCGGCGCCCCCACCTCCCCCTCTCTGGCCCTGCTGCGCTCGCGCCGCGAGATCGCCGCCCTGGACCGGGACGGCCTGCCCGACACCTGGGCGCTCAAACCGAACCAGAGCCTGGGCGGCAACGGCATCCTGCTGGCCTTCGGCCGGCGCCGCCTGAACTGGACGTCCTCGTCCGGCAAGCGGATCACCCGCGAACTGGTCGCCGACCAGCTGCGCCGCATCCTGGACGGGGACTTCTCCCCGCGCCCCACCGACTGGGCCCTGTTCGAACCCCTGATCAGGGCCCACCCCGACCTCGCCCGGCTCTCCCACCAGGGGCTGCCGGACATCCGGGTCATCTGCGACCGCGACCGGCCCCGGCTGGCGGTGCTGCGCCTGCCGACCAGGTTCAGCGGAGGACGTGCCAACCTGCACCAGAAGGCCATCGGCGCCGCGGTCGACCTGTCCACCGGCCGGATCACCCACGCGCTCGTCGGGAAGGAGCCCACGGAGACCCACCCGGACACCAGTGCCCGGCTGATCGGTGCGACCGTCCCCCACTGGCCCGAGGTGCTCGACGCGGCGCGCCGCTGCGCCGCCGCGACCGGCCTCCACTCCCCGGGCGCGGACATCGTCGTCGACGCCGACCGGGGACCCCTGATCCTCGAGGTCAACGCACGCCCCGGCCTCCGGGTCCAGAACGTCACCGGCCACGGCCTGATGGCCCCCACCACCCCGCCCCGGAGGCCCCGATGAGCTGGACCGCCCTCGTGTCGAAGACCGTGGTCGCCGTGGCGGCCGGCGCCTTCCTCGGCGTCAGCGTCGCGCAGGCACCGCCCGCCCGTCAGGCGTCCGACGCGGATCCCGGCAGGGAGGTACCGGCGGAGGACCTTCCGACCGCGCCGGAGTCCGCGCCGCCGTCCTCCGGACCGTCCGGCACCTGACCGCTCCCGGCTGGCGGCGGGTCGCCCCGGGCGTCCCGCCGACCGGGCCGGCTCACGACGCCCGGCCGCCCGCCTACGCGTGCGCGCGGCAGAAGGCGCGTACCGCGGCCGTGAAGGCCTCGGGTGCCTCCAGGTTGCTCACGTGGCCGACGGCGGGGATCACCACGAGCTCGGCGTGCGGGATGGCGTCCTGGAAGGCGTGGGCGACCTCCAGGGGCGAGCGGGCGTCGCGCTCGCCCCACAGGAGCAGGGTCGGCACCGTGATGCGGGGCAGCAGGTCCGTCTCGTCGGCCTCGGCCATCAGGGAGAGCTGGGCGCCCATGGTCTCGGGCCGCACGTCACGGTTCATGGCATCCAGGAGCGCGGCGAAGCGCTCCGGCGGGCCGTCGGCGTAGAGCCCCGGCAGCGTCGGGTCGAACTCCTCCCGGGGCGCGGCGAGCATCCGTCGTGCCCCTTCGACCCGCGCCGCGACCTCCTCGGGCGGCAGAGAACCCTTCCAGCCGGCGTACGTGTCCACCATCAGCAGCGACCTCACCAGGTCCGGCCGCCACCGGTACAGCTCCAGGACCACCGTCCCGCCCCAGGACAGCCCCGCGACCTGGGCGGGCGCCGGCCCCACGTCCTCGATCACTGCGGCGAGGGCGTGCGCGAAGTCCGCGAGCCCGAAGCCGGCGGGGAGCGCCCCTGACCGGCCGGACCCCGGCTCGTCCCAGGCCACCACCGTGAACTCGTCGGCCAGCGCTTCGGCTTGCGGCTGCCACATCCGTCCGTCGGCCCCGGCACCGTGGGCGAGGACCAGGACCGGTCCCCGCCCCGTACGCGTATAGGCGACGTCGACGCCGCCGACCCTCACCACTGCCATGTATCCAGGCTAGGCCGTCTCTTCCGGATCTTGCCCGACCCGCGCCGCCCGGCACCGCACCTCGCCGCGTTGTCGGGACACCCGAGTACATCCAGTACACGGGCGCCCCTCCGCCTTGCGATGCGTCCCCTCGGCCCTGGCGGGCCTGGGGAGACTCCGGGCACCGGACGCCCATGCCGCCCGATCCCAGCCGGGCCTGGAGGCGGTAGCCGCCGATCTCGCGAGGGTCGTCGGCCGACAGCGCCGCGTGGGCGGGCTGTGCCCCAGGAAGCTGAGCGGACATGCGGTGGCTCTTTCGAGGGAGGGAACGGTTGACGCGGGTCGACGGGCAGGACTCGCGCATCGCGCCTCTAACTAAAGATTCAGTCAATATGCGACACTGTTGGTGCAGACCACTCACGAGGGGGATCAAGTGGCGACGGACCGCCGTAAGGCCATCCTGGAAGCTGCCGCCCGGGTCATAGCCCGGCGTGGGGTACGCGGACTCCGCATGGAGGAGCTGGCGACCGAGGCCGGGGTGTCCACCGCACTGCTCTACTACCACTTCAAGGACCGGGCCGGCATCCTGCGGAACACCTTGGAGTTCATCAGCGACCGGGCCGACCGGTACACCTCCGAGGAGGAGTGCGCCGACGGCCCGCTCGACGCACGGCAGGAACTGGAGCAGACCCTGCTCCTCGAGTTCCAGGACCTCCCCGAGGTCCGCGAGAACAGCACGGCCTGGGGCGAACTGCGCGCCAGCGCGATCTTCGAGCCCGAACTGCGCGGCGACCTGGCCGGCGCCACCCTGGCCTGGATCCACGACGTCGCCGACCTCCTGGGCCGCATCCGGCCGACGGCCCCCGCCCCCACCCTCACCGCGTCCGCGGAACGGCTCACCGCACTCCTGGAAGGACTGAGCACGCGCTGGCTGAGCGGCGCCCTGCCGCTGGCCCACGCCCGCGAGCTGACGAGGGAGGCGGTCACGGTGGAGCTGGAGCGGCTGAACCGTTGACGGCGCCGGGACACGGGGCGTCCCGACGGGACCGGCGGGCCGCCGCCCATGGACGGTCGGGACGCCGGGCCCCAGGGGCGACGGGACGGTGGGACCGGTGGGCCGCACGAGCGGCGGGACGGCGGGGGCCACGGGCGACGGGACGCGGGTCCCGCGGGCGACGGGAGGGCGGGGCCCGTGGCCGACGGGGGCACGCCGACCACGGCATTCCCGTCTCCGCCCCCACCTCCGCCCCACATCCACTCCCACCCCCACCTCCACCTTCCGGAATTTGACTGAAAATTCAGTCAGTGCCAGAGTGGGCGACACGAAGGCCGTATCCCCTCTCGCGGTACCGGCGATTCACGGGGCGGTGCGTGCACCCTGTTCACGGACAGTGCACGAGCGCGGGCCACGAGCCACGCCCAGCCGAGCCCCTCTCCTCCGCCGGACGCCCGGTACCGCAAGTCCACGATCGGAGACCCCACATGTCCGACCTCCCTTCCCGCCGCTCGGCCCTGCGCGTGCTCGCCGGACTCGGAGCGCTCGCGCTGGGCGCCACGGCGTGCGGCCCCGGCGAAGGCGACCCGGGCTCGTCGGCGGGTACCGCCACCACCGGGCAGGCCGCGCCGACGGACGACGGGCGCCGGATGCCGGCCGAGTGGGAGAGCCACGCCCGCACCTTCATGTCGTGGCCCGCGCTCACGTCCGTCTGGGAGGACGACCTCCCCTACGTACGCGAGGACATCGCCCGCATCGCCCGCGCCATCTCGGAGTACGAGTACGTCGTGATGATGGCCCGACCGGATCAGCTGGCCGGTGCGCAGAAGGCGTGCGGCTCCGGCGTCGAGGTCATCCCCCTGCCCGTCGACGACCTGTGGGCCCGCGACACGGTCCCCGTCTTCGTCGAGCAGGACGGCAAGGTCGAGGGCGTCGACTTCAACTTCAACGGCTGGGGCAACAAGCAGACGCACGACAACGACGCCCAGGTCGGCCGGCTCCTGCTGCGCAAGTACGGGATCCCGCGCATCCAGGCGCCCCTCGTCGCCGAGGGCGGCTCCTTCGAGACGGACGGCGAGGGGACCCTCCTGATCACGGAGAGCTCGATCGTCAACGACAACCGCAACCCCGGCAAGTCCCGTGCCCAGATCGAGGACGAGCTCAAGGACCTCCTCGGCATGGACAAGGTGATCTGGCTGAAGGGCGTGCGCGGCGAGGACATCACCGACGCCCACGTCGACAGCCTCGTACGGTTCACGGCGCCCGGTGTGATCCTCCTGGACCGGGCCTTCCCGGGGATGCCCGCCGACTCCTGGTCGCGCTCCTCGGACCAGGCCATGGCCGTGCTCAGCGAGGCGACCGACGCCCAGGGCCGGGAGTTCGAGATCATCGACCTGCCGCAGCCCGACCCCGACCTGGTCACCGGCTACACCGACGACTTCCTGTCGACCTACGCCAACTTCTACGTCGGCAACGACGCTGTCCACATGCCGAAGTTCGGCGACAAGAAGGCCGACGACCGGGCCCGGGGCATCCTGCAGGAGCAGTTCCCCAAGCGGGAGATCGTGCAGCTGAGCATCGACACCATCGCCACCGGAGGCGGCGGGATCCACTGCGCCACCCACGACGAGCCCGGCAAGCCGGTCGAGTAACCACGATTCACGGGAGCCTCCATGTCCTCCACCCGACGGCAGAAGCCGAACCGGGGGCGGATCTTCCCGGCCGTCCTGGCCGGTTGCCTCGTCGTGGCCGCCATCGCGCTCGGCACGTGGCTCCAGTTCGGCGAGCGCCAGGCACTGGACAAGGTGTACAGCGCGGGCGGTTCGGAACCCGACCGCGTGGACGTCGAGGCCTCCGTGCAGCGCGTCGACGCCGCCGGCCGGGAGCTGATCCTGCGCGTCCTCGTCACCCCGCGCGGGAGCTCGCCGAGGCCGGCGGCGTCTCCCCCACCGAGGACCTGACGCTCCAGACGTCGACCTCGACGCGGGGCGGCCTGTCCTCCAAGGCGCACAGCCGGATCGCGACCAAGGACCTGCCCGTCACGCTGACGGGCGGTTCGATCACCGACTACCCCTTCGACGCGTACGCCGCCGCCATCGAGTTCAGCGCCACCCAGGGGGCGAGAAGGTCCCCGTCCATATGACGCTCACCAACGCCGACGCCCTCTTCTCGGCCGGGGTGGACGCCGCGGAGGAGAGCGGGACCGCGGTCTTCGACGTCGACCTGGCGCGTTCCAACAGCGTGCTCGTCCTCGTCGTCTTCATGATGGCCGCCATGTGGGCCCTCGCCCTCGCGGTCTTCACCGGAAGCTGGTTCCTCGTCACCCGGCGCATGGGCCTGACCTGGCCCGCCCTGGGCTGGATGGCGGCCACGCTCTTCGCCCTGGCGGCCTTCCGCAACACCGCCCCGGGCTCCCCGCCCATCGGCTCCCTGCTGGACTACGTCGCCTTCCTCTGGGCCGAGACCGTCATCGCCTTCTGCCTCGTCACGGTGGTGGCCACGGGCTTCACGAACGAACGCCGGGCGTTCACGGCGCGCGCCCGGCGTTTCCACCGGCTCTGACACGATGACCCGATGGGCGACACAGAGACCGGCGGCGGCGACGCCGCGGAGGCTGGGGCGGGGGCGCGGCGGCGGCGGCGCGATCCGGAGTGGACGTACGCGGCGCTGGTGGACGCGCTCCTCGAGCTGATCTCCGAGAGCGGGCGGGAGCCCACGCGGAAGGCGATCGCCGAGCGTGCGGGGGTGTCCGAGCGCACCGTTTTCGTGCACTTCGCCGACCGCGAGGCGCTGTACGTGGCCGCCGCCAGGCGGCAGGCCGAGCGGTGGCGGGCTCACGCGGAGCCGGTGCCTCCCGCCTGGGAGACGGCACGGAAGGTGCGGGCGCTGCTGACCCAGCGCGGCCGCATGTACGAGGTGATGACGCCGATCCGCAGGATCGGGCTCGGCCTGGAGGCGGACTCGCCGGGGCTGCGCGGGGTGATGGCCGAGGGGGACGCCTGGCTGCGGGCCGGTCTCGCGGAGCTGTTCGCCCCGGAGCTTGCCGGGGAGCCGGGCGCCCGACGCGCCGGTGGGCTCCTCGACGCGCTGGAGGCCGCCTCGTCGTGGGCGGCCTGGGACCACCTCAGGGCCCGGCGCGGGCTCGACGAGGCGGCGGCCCGCGCGGCGATCGGCCGCACGCTGCGGGCGCTCCTTGGTGTCGCCGCGGGTCGTGCCGCGGACCTTCCGGAGGCGCCGACCCCTTGACTCCTATTGCAGTCTGACTGCAATAGTGGGCGCCCGACCGAGAAGGGTGCGCACCGTCATGACTCCGATGAACCGGCGTGGCTTCGCCGCGGCCGCGATGGGCGCCGCGGCGGCCGCCGTCTCGCTGAACCCGCAGACCGCCGAGGCGCTCGCCGGGCACCTCCCCCACGGCGTACCGGCGACGCCGACGGAGACCGAGGGGCTGCCGTACGACGACGACGCCGACTTCGCCGACGCCGACCGCGGGTTCGTCGCGGCGTTCACCGGCGGACCGATCACCGGCGCCGCCGGGAAGACCGTCTGGGATCCCGCCGCCTACCGGTTCCTCGCCGGGGCGGCGGACGACGCGGACGCGCCCGGCACCGTCGACCCGAGCCTGTGGCGGCAGGCCCGCCTCCTGTCCCGCCAGGGGCTCTACCGGGTCACCGACCGGATCTACCAGGTCAGGGGACTTGACCTGTCCAACATGACGATCGTCGAGGGCGACACCGGCGTCATCGTCATCGATCCGCTGATCTCCGCCGAGACGGCCGCGGCGGCCCTGCGGCTCTACCGCGACCACCGCGGGGACCGACCGGTCCGGGCCATGATCTACACCCACCCGCACGTCGACCACTTCGGCGGCTGCCGCGGCGTGCTGCCGAACGGCGCCGGGGACGTACCCGTGCTCGCCCCGAAGGGCTTCATGGAGCACGCGGTCAGCGAGAACGTGTACGTCGGCACCGCGATGGCCCGCCGCGCCGCCTACATGTACGGCTCCACGCTGCCCAAGAACGCGGGCGCGCAGGTCGGCTGCGGGCTCGGCCTCACGGTCTCGCTCGGCACGGTCGGACTCATCGCCCCACGCAGCTCATCGGCACCACGGGAGAGGAGGTCACCCTGGACGGGGTGCGCATCCGGTTCCAGATGACCCCGGGCACCGAGTGCCAGGAGGAGATGAACTTCCTCTTCCCGACCTGCGCGCGGTGTGCATGGCGGAGAACGCGACGCACACCATGCACAACATCCTCACCCTGCGCGGCGCCCAGGTACGGGACGCCCACGCCTGGGCCGGCTACCTCACGGAGTCGATCGGCCTCTACGAAGGCGCCGCCGACGTCGCCTTCGCCTCCCACCACTGGCCCACCTGGGGCAACGACGCCATCGTCGCCCTCCTCACGCGCCAGCGGGACCTGTACGGCTACCTGCACGACCAGACCGTCCGACTGATCAACCGGGGCATGACCGGCACCGAGATAGCGGAGACCTTCCGGCTTCCGCCCCGGCTCGAAGGCGTCTGGGCCAACCGCGGCTAGCCAACGGCCTGCTCACCTGAACCAGGGACACCCGGCCCGCCCCCGACGCCGGCCTGACCATGACGATGACCAAGCCCCAGCTCGTCTCCCTCCTCGCCGGGAAGGGCACCGCCGGCATCACCATGACCGGCGACCCCGGCCTGCTCACGCGGCTGCTCTCCGTCCTCGACTCCCCCGACACGGACTTCCCGATCGTCACGCCCTGACGCTTCGCCTCCGTCGACACCCTCACGGAGGGTGACGACCCCGACACCGCGGGGGCGGCCGGGGCGAGGTACGTGGTTCCACGGGGGCGTGTCCCTCACTGGGCGTACGGGAGCGGTCCTCCCGTGTGATCGTGCGGGTATATGCAGGTCCGTCTTCCGCATGGCTGGTGCATACCGGCGGCTTCCGGTGCATGCTGTGCAGCGAGAGCGTTCGAGTTCCTGTGTGGAGGCCGAAAGAGTGAACGGCGGCAACCGGAGGCGGCGCGTGATCAGCCGGACCTCGGGTGGGCGGGGCTCGGCGGTGCGCCGGTCGGGAGGTGCCCGCGGGCGGTCCACACGGAGCGGCGGGGGCGTACCGCTCGACCGGCTGTCCACGCGGGGGCGGCTCGCGTGGCTGAACTCCGCCGGGTCGCGGATCGGGACGACGCTGGACCTGGAGCGCACCGCCCGGGAGCTGGCCGAGTTCACCGTGCCGGGCTTCGCCGACGGGGCGGCCGTCGACATCCTGGAGAGCGTCCTGCGCGGCGAGGAGGGCTCGCGGTGGACGGGCACCGGGGTCCCCCTGATGCGCGCGGCCGCACTGTGCGCGGTCGAGGAACTGTCCTCGCTGGAGCCGACCCCGGTGGGCGAGACGTTCGTGCGCGCCGAGGAGCAGCACGAGACGCTGCTGCACCAGTACTGTCTGCGCCAGGGCAAGCCGGTGCTGCTGAGCCGCATGCGGAACGACGACTTCATCAAGGTGGCGCCGACGGAGAGCGCCGCGGCGAAGATGCGCGCCGCCGGCGTGCACACCTATCTCGCGGTGCCCCTGATCGCCCGCGGGCTGCTGCTCGGGAGCGCCGACTTCGTGCGGGGCTCGGGGTCGCCGCCGTTCTCGGCCACGGACCTCGCGCTCGCCGAGCAGCTGGCCTCCCAGGCCGCCGTCTTCATCGACAACGCCCGGCTGTACGGGCGTGAGCGCGAGCACGTCGTGTCGTTGCAGCGCAGTCTGCTGCCCCGCGCGACGCCGGTCACGCCCGGGCTGCGGGTGCAGGCCGAGTACGCGCCGTCCACGGGTCACCACGAGGTGGGCGGCGACTGGTACGACGTCATGGCGCTGCCCAGCGGCCGTACGGCTCTGATGGTGGGCGACGTCATGGGGCACGGCCTGCCCGCCGCCGCGACCATGGGACGGCTGCGTGCGGTCGCGCGCACCCTCATGACCCTGGACATGGCGCCGGAGCGCGTCCTGGCCCGGCTCGACCTCGCCACCCGTGACCTGGAGGACGAGCAGGTCGCCACCTGTCTCTGCGCGGTCTACGATCCGGCCGATTCCACGTACACGCTGGCCAGCGCCGGGCATCTGCCTCCGCTCCTGCTCGACGGGCAGGGCGCCGCCGACTTCGTGGACCTGCCGGTCGGCGCGCCGCTGGGCGCGGGGGTGATCCCGTACGACCCGGTCCGGCTGACGGTCCCCGAGGGCGGCGACCTGGTCATGTACACGGACGGCCTCATCAAGTCCCGGCACGCCGACCTGGACCGCCAGCTGGAGCTGCTGCGGTCGGCGGCGCGCGACCTGGGACCCGGGGGGCTCGCCGGTGGCGCCCTGGTGGAACGCGCGCCGGCCGGCGACTCCCGTTTCGACGAGGCGGTGCTCCTCACGGCGACGACCACCGCGGCGACGACCGCGACCGCCGCGCCCGCCACGCCAGGGACGCCGGGGGCGTCGGAAGTCCCCGGCGGCGCCGCGGTCGACCTCCGTGTGTGGCGGCTGCCGCAGGAGGGGCGCGCCGCGTCGGTGGCCAGGGGGCTGGTCACCGAGCAGCTCGCCGCGTGGGAGCTGACGGAGCTCGCCGACGTCTGCGAACTCGTCGTCTCCGAACTCGTCGGCAACGCCCTGCGCTACGGCAACGGTCCCGGCGAACTCCGTCTCCTCCGCGGCGAACGCCTCGTCGTCGAGGTCTCCGACACGGGCCCCGACCTGCCCCAGATCCAGCACGCCGACCTCAGCGACGAGGGCGGTCGGGGCCTCCAGCTCATCAACATGCTGTGCCGGCGGTGGGGTTCCTGCCGCACCGTCACCGGCAAGGTCGTCTGGGCGGAGCAGAACCTCCACTCCTGACCGGCTTCGCAGCCGGCCTGATCGACAGGACACCCCTGCGTGGGGTCAGGCCCCCCGCTCGTGGGGGATCTTCTCGCCCGCCTCGACGGCGACGGGGAGCCGGTTCTCGGCCGGGGGCAGGGGGCAGGTGGCGAAGTCGGTGTAGGCGCAGGGGAGGTTGGTGGCGCGGTTGAAGTCCAGGACGACCGTGCCGTCGGGGCCGGGGGCGTCGACGCGGAGGTCGCGGTTGGCCGCGTACGTGGTGACCCCCGAGGTCGCGTCGGTGAAGAGCACCGTGAGGCTGCCGGGGGTGTGGCCGTTGAAGGCGGTCAGGCTCAGCTCGCGGCCGTCGAGGCGGAAGGCGATGCGGCCCGGGGCGTCGTAGACGTGCTTCAGGCCCTCGACGGAGGCGCCGACGGTGGTGGGGCGCGGTTCGGGGAACGGGAGGTAGCGGCCGGTGACCACCCAGCGGGGATCGGGCGCGTAGGCGGGGGTGCCTTCGAACGCGACACGCAGCGGATGGCCGGGGTCCCTCGGCCGCACCACGTCGTGGCCGCCGCGCTTGGCGACCTCGATCACGATGTCGCCCCACACGGCGTCGACCCCGCCGCGCTCGGGGATCACGCCGAAGGTGTGCCGTCCCCGGACCGCGGTGCCGCCGACGACGAGTTCCGTCCCCTCGTCGAGGGTGACGGTGACGCCGTCGGGTCCGGTCGACCAGGCTCCGGGCACGCCGGGGAAACTCCGTGGCTCGGCGGCGAGCCAGTGCAGGCCGGTGATGGCGAGGAAGCCGTGTTCGGCGGCGAGCCGGGCGTCCTTGCCGCGGTGCCATTCCTCCCACTCCTCGGCGAAGCCGGCGGTGGCGGGCGTGGTCGGGGTGCTCATGGGTCCTCCTGCGAGGTGGTGACGGCATGGGGCGCGGCCCACGCCACGGAAGACCGGGGCAGGGGAAAGGACGGCATGGTGGGCCGCGCGGGGGCGCTCAGGGGCGCGAGGGGGTGCGCGGAGGCCCTGCGGTGGCGGTGGGACGCCGGTGGGGAGGGCCTCGGTGTCAGCCCGGACAGGACGTGGTCGTGACGCGCGCGTAGTCCACGTGGCGGCGCGTCACGAGCAGGGTCATGGGGTCAGCAAAGCACAACCCCGCCGCGGGGCACCAGAGGTACTCGCACGGACGCGGAACGCCCCCGCCGTGGCGGGGGCGTCGCAGGGGGACCGGGGTGGGGCGGCGGGCCGGTGGCGCGGCTAACGCCTCTGGAGGGCCTTGACGTTGTCGCCGAAGGTCCAGTTCTTGGATCCGTCCCAGTTCGCGGACCAGGTCATGAGGCCTTTGAGGGCGCCGCCGTAGTGGTTCCAGGCCTGGGCGACGGCGGTCGGGCTCATGTAGCCGCCGCCGGCGCCGGGTTGCGCGGGGAGGCCGGGGACCTGCTTGTCGTAGGGGACGCGGATGGTGGTGCCCTGGATGACGAGTCCGCGGTCGAGGCAGTCGGTCTGGGCGACGAATCCGGCGACGGTGCCGGCGGAGTAGGAGTCGCCGGAACACCCGTACATGCTGCCGTTGTAGTACTGCATGTTGAGCCACCACAGACGGCCGTTGTCCGCGTACTTCTTGACGATGGGGAGGTACGCGCCCCAGATGGAACCGTAGGCGACGCTGCCGCCGGTGACGTACGCGGTCTCGGGTGCCATCGTCAGTCCGAATCCGGCGGGCATGCGGGCGAGGACCCCGTCGATGATGCGCACGAGGTTGCCCTGCGACGTGGAGAGGGTGCCGATGGAACCGCTGCCGACGAGGCCGGTCTCGATGTCGATGTCGATGCCGTCGAAGTTGTAGGTCTTGAGGATCGGTACGACGGTGTCGACGAACCGGTCGGCGACGGCGCTCGAACCGAGGTCGATTCCGGCGGTGGCGCCGCCGATCGAGAGCAGGAGGGTGGCTCCGGCGGCCTTCGCGCGGCACATCTCGGCCGGGGTGGGGACGCGGACGGTGTTGTCCATGCCGTCCTGCCACAGCACCGTGCCGTCCGATCGGATCACGGGGAAGGCCGCGTTGACGACGTTGTATCCGTGGGCGGCGAAGCGCGGGTCGTCGATGGGGGCCCAGCCGAAGGGGGGATGGACGCCGTTGGCGGCGCCGTCCCAGTTCTCCCAGTACCCCTGGAGCACCTTTCCGGCGGGCTTGGGCTTGAGGGCGCAGGTGTCCGCCGCCGGGGCCGCGGCGGCGGGGGCCGGGGCGAGTGCGGTGGCGACGAGGGCGGTGGCGGCGAGCAGGGTGGTGAGCCCCGCTCCGAGTGCGCGGGTGATCCGATGGCCTGGCATGCGTGCTCCTGAGGACGTGGGGGTCTTCCTGGGCGTCGCGCGCGTTCCAGCAGACCGTAGGTTGGTCCAGACCTTTCGTCAACAGCCGTTGCACACAGGGGACTTGAACGCAGAAGCGGCGGACACCGGGGACTCCCCCGGCATCCGCCGCCCGATGACCCGCCGCATCGCCCTCAGAGCTCGGGAGTCCTCGACCTGACGAGAAGGCCGCCGAGCAGGCCCGCCAGCAGCATCAGACCGGCCGCGCACCACAGGGTGACGGAGTAGCCGGCGAGGACCGCCGCCTGGCCCTCGGCGACGACGTCGCCCACCGTTTCGGGGAGGTCGCGCCGGTCGAGCAGGATGCCGCCCTCGAGGGCCTCCCGCATGCCCTCCGGGATGCCCGTCACGTCACGCGCCCGGCCCGAGATCACCGCGGCGAGGACGGCGCCGACCAGCGGCGTCGCGAGCATCCCGCCGAGGTTCTGAGCGGTGAGGACGACCGCGGCGGTTCCGCCGGGGTTGCGGGCGAACGCCGTGCCGGCCGCGGTGGCGATGAGCGGCGAGAGCGCGAGACC
This sequence comes from Streptomyces wedmorensis, assembly GCF_000716445.1. GTDB lineage: Bacteria > Actinomycetota > Actinomycetes > Streptomycetales > Streptomycetaceae > Streptomyces > Streptomyces wedmorensis. Next base: position 248,589 of record NZ_JNWK01000001.1, on the reverse strand, counting down.
GAGGCCGGTCCCGACGAGGAGGAGGGTGGGCAGGACCAGGCCGCTGTACGAGCTGTCCGCCTCCAGACGGGTCAGCAGGGCCGTGCCGACCGCCGCGAGCACGAGGCCCGGCGCGATCAGAAGGCCGGGCGCGACCCGGTGCTGGAGGCGGGCGGAGGCCTGGGTCGAGACGATCAGGAGGGCGGCCGCCATGGGCAGCAGCACCAGGCCGATCCGGGCCGGCGGGGCGTCGTGGGCGCCGCTCAGGTAGCGCCACAGGATCAGGACCAGGCCGGACGTTCCCGTGCTCGCGAGGAGCAGGGCGAGGAGGGCGCCGAGGCGCCCGCGGTCCTGGAACACGTGCGGCGGTGCCAGCGGATCGCCCGTCCGGGTCTGCCGCCACACGAAGACCACGAGCAGGGCGACGCCCGCCGCGAGCAGGACCAGGGTCAGCGGCTGCGCCCAGCCGCCCTGCCGCGAACCGCCCGAGCCGAACGACGTATCGGCCGTCACGAGGCCGAAGCCGAGGGCAGCGAGAGCTCCGGTACCGAGCAGGACGCCGAGCCCGTCGAAGCGGACGGAGGCGCGGGCCCGCCGGTCGTCGACGACGCCGCTCGCCACGGCGGCGGCCACGGCGGCGAGCGGAACGGTGGCATAGAGGCACACCCGCCAGCCGAAGCCGTCGACCAGCCAGCCGCCCGTGAAGTCGCCGATCGCCACACCGCCGCCGGCGAACGCGGCGTAGAGCCCGAAGGCCGTGCCGCGTTCCTTCGGGTCGGTGAAGCCGCCGGCCACCAGGGCGAGGGCGGCGGCGGAGGCCAGCGCGGCGCCCACGCCCTGCAGGACCTGCGCCGCGACGATCAGCGCGGTGGCGGGCGCCGAGCCGCCGGCCACGGAGGCCACGGCACATGTCGCGAGGCCGACGAGGAGCGTCCTCTTGCGGCCGAGGAGATCGGTGACGTGCCCCCCGAGCAGCAGCAGCGCGCCGAAGGCCAGCCCCTGGGCGACGAGCATCATCCGCAGGGCGTCCACATCGATGCCCAGGTCGGACATCGCGGCCGGCAGTCCCATGTACGAGGCAGAGACGCCGATCGCCACCACGAGCTGCGTCAGCACGGCGGCCACCAGTCCCCACCACCGCCTGGGTGAGGTGCCGGGGACGTCGGGCGGGAGCGCGGGAGGGCCCCAGGCGCCCGGCACCGGGCCGCCGGCCGGTCCGAATCCCGGCGGCGGCCGGTGGTCGACCGGGGTCGTCGGGGTGTACGCGGGCGGTTGCGGGGGCGACTGCGGCTGGGCGGGGATCCGCGGGTCCGGCGGGTTCACGACCCGCGTCTCGGGCGCGAAGTCGAGCAACCCGGCTGCATGCCGGCCGAGTTGGGCGAGTACGGAACCGGGCAGCCATTCCTCGGCCCCGTCGGTCACCGTGCGGGCGGCCACGTCGGCGGGGGTGGGCCGCATTGTCGGGTCCTTGTGCAGGCACTCGCGCACCAGGTCGACGAGCGAGTCCGGTACGCCGGTCAGGTCGGGCTCCTCCTCCGCGATCCGGAAGAGGTGCGCGTGGAGGCCGGTGTCGGTGGCGCCGAAGAGGAGCCGCCCGGTGGCCGCGTACACGAGGACGGCGCCCAGGCAGAACACGTCGCTCGCCGGGGTGAGTTCGAGCCCGCGCACCTGCTCGGGCGACATGAACCCGGGCGAGCCGATCAGCATCCCGGTACGGGTGCGCAGGCTGTCGCCGGCCAGTCCGTCCATCGCGCGGGCGATCCCGAAGTCGATGACGCGCGGCCCGTCCACCGTCACCAGCACGTTGGACGGCTTCAGGTCCCGGTGGATGAGGCCCGCGCCGTGGACGGACTGAAGGGCCACGGCGAGACGGTGGGCGAGGGTGCGCACCGAGTGCTCGGGCAACGGGCCGAAGTCCTTGGCCACCACGGTCGTCAGGTCGGGCCCCGGGATGTACTGGGTCGCCACCCAGGGCACCGGCGCCTCGGTGTCGGCGTCGAGGACGGCCGCCGTCCAGTCGCCGCCCACCCGCCGGGCGGCGGCGACCTCGCGTGCGAACCTCTGGCGGAATTCGGGGTGCTGGGCGTGTTCGGCCTGCACCACCTTCACCGCGACCGTCCGACCGGCTTCCGACCGCCCGAGGTAGACCAGTCCCATCCCTCCTTCGCCCAGCCGGGCGATGAGGCGGTACGGGCCGATGCGCGTCGGATCTTCGGTGATCAACTGTTCCACGCCGGTAACATAGTTGAGGCCCCCGCTCCACCGCGCCGGATCACCGCGATCCATGGCCGAAGTCACCGGTTCCGCATCGTCACGGCCGGACGGCCCGGCACCGATAGGGTGCCCTCCGGGCAACAGTGCTGCACGTGGGGAGACTTGGGTTCATGAGCGGTCGGCAGTCGGGTACAGGCGGCGGCGCAGTGGTGTTCCACCCGCTCGCGGCGGACGATCCCACCACGGTCGCGGGCTACCGGCTCGCCGCCAGGCTCGGGGCCGGCGGCATGGGGAAGGTGTACCTGTCGTACACGCCCGGCGGCCGCCCCGTCGCCGTCAAGCTGATCCGCCCCGAGTTCGGCGAGGACGCTGAGTTCCGCCGCCGGTTCGCGCAGGAGGTGCGCTCCGCCCAGCGCGTGCAGGGCCTGTTCACGGCGCCCGTGATCGACGCCGACCCGGACGGCGCGCAGCCCTGGCTGGCCACCGCGTACGTCCCCGGCCCCTCGCTCGCCGACGCGGTCGTCGCGCACGGGGCGCTGCCCGTCGAGACCGTGCTGCTGCTCGTCGCGGGGATGGCCGAGGCCCTGCACGTGATCCACGGCGCCGGGATCGTGCACCGTGACCTCAAGCCGTCCAACGTGCTGCTCGCCGCCGACGGGCCCCGCGTCATCGACTTCGGCATCGCGCACGCGGCCGACGCGACCTCGCTCACCGGCAGCGGAGTCACCATCGGCACCCCGTCGTTCATGGCCCCCGAACAGGCCGCCGGCAGCAAGGTCACGCCCGCCACGGACATCTTCGCGCTCGGCCAGGTCGCGGCGTACGCGGCGACCGGGGTGCCCGCGTTCGGCGAGGGCACCTCGCACGGGGTGCTGTACCGGATCGTGCACGAGCAGCCGGACCTGAGCGCCGTGCCTGAGCGGCTGCGCGAGCTGATCGAGCGCTGCCTGGGGAAGGATCCGGAGTCCCGGCCGTCGATCCCCGAGGTCATCCGGCTCTGCCAGGCCGCGAACGCGTCGACGGTGCTGCGCCGGCCCGAGGACTGGCTGCCCGGTGCGGTGTCCGCCGACATCACGGCCCGGACGGCGGCTCCGGCCCCGCTCCAGGCCCCGCCCCCGCCGACCGTCGCCCCCGTGGCCGGCTACGCGCCGACCGCGCCGGCCGGCCCCTCCGTGGCGTACCCGCCGACGGCCCCCGCCGGGCCCGCCGCGGCCTACTCCCCCACGGCTCCGGCGACGCCCGCGCCGCCGGTCGCCCCACCCGCCGCGTTCGGACCCCCGGCAGGGCAGCAGCCGCCGGGCGCGTACCCGACGCCCGCGCACCACACGGCGCCGCCCTCCGCCGCGTACGCGCCCACGCAGGGCCCCGCCCACCCGGGGGCGTATCCGCGGGCCCCGTATCCGCAGCCCGGCGCGCCCGGCGTCCGGCCGGGTCCCGCCAAGCGGGGCCTGCTCGTGGCCGTCGCGGCCGCGGTGGCCTTCGCCGTCGCGGGCAGCGTCACGGCGTACGTGGTGCTGAAGGACGACGACAAGGGGCGGACGACGGCGGACGGCGGCAAGCCGAGCGGTCAGGGCGGCGCCGGCGGGGGCGGGTCGGCGGGCGCGACCACGGGTGCGAAGCCGTCGTCGACGCCCGAACCGAAGGCGTACGACTTCAAGGCGATCAACCTCACCGCCGGCTACCACCTGACCCTCGGGGACGACACGGTGCGCCCCCAGGCCGGGGAGGACGGCGGGTACGAGCTCTCGTACGACACCGGCGGGTACCTGGACGCGGAGAGCAGCGGCGGGAGTCTGGTGCTGCTCGACCCCGGGCAGGAGGGTTCCCTCGCCACGTGCCGGGCGGAGACGCGGTTCACCGAGAACATCTACGTGAACAAGCTGTCCACTGGCCGTCAGGTCTGTGTCACGACGGGTTCGGGCCATCTGGGGCTCGTCACCGTCAAGGGGCTCTCTCCCGAGGACTCGCCCAGTACGTACATGACGATCGACGTGACGGTCTGGCGGAACGCGGCCGCCTCCTCGTAGGGCGTCGTCAGCGGGGCGACGGGGCCTTCGTGCCGATCTCCGCCCAGACGGTCTTGCCGGCGTCCGTGTAGCGCACGCCCCAGTCGTCGGCGATGGAGGCGCAGATGAGGAGCCCGCGGCCGCCCTCGTCGACCGCTTTGGCGTGGCGCAGGTGCGGGGCGGCCTGCCCGGCGTCGCTCACCTCGCAGACGAGTCCGGGGCCCTCCTTCATCAGCCGGAGGGTGATCGGCGCGGCGCCGTAGCGGATGGCGTTGGTGACGAGTTCGCTGGCGACGAGCGTCACGGCGAAGGGGTCGAGGGCGAGGCCCCACTGGGCGATGCGGTCCTCGACGAGGGTGCGGGCGGTGCCGACCTCCGCGAAGTCGAAGGGGATCTCCCACGCGGCGAGTTCGTCCGCGGAGAGTCGGCGGGTGCGGGCGAGCAGGAGGACGCGGTCCGGGGCGAGGAGCCGTTCGAGGTCGTCGGCCATCGCCTCCGGGTCGCGGTCGGGTCGGGAGAGCGCGGCCATCACCCCGTCCGGCCGGGCGCCCTCGTCGCCGGGTGCGGGTGCGGAGGCCAGGCAGATGGTGCTGCCCTCGGGGAGCTCGTGGGTCGCGCAGGCGAACGGCGGTCCCTCGGCGCCGAGCAGGGGCCCGTCCTCGACGGGTCGGTCGTCGACCGAGCCGTCGGGCCGCACGACGGCGAAGAGGGAGGTGCCCGCGCGGGCGACGTCGAGGCGGCCGACGGCGGGGTCGTACACGGCGATCGTGCAGCTCGCGGTCGGCTCGTCGGCCGCGGATCCGAACGCGGATGCGTCCGACTGCTCGCCGGAGAGGCGGCGCGTGGTGGTGTGCAGCCGGGCCAGGAGTTCGTGCGGGTCGAGGTCGAGCGTGCTGAGGCTGTGGACGGCGGTCCGCAGCCGGCTCATGGTGGCGACGGCGCTCAGCCCCGGGTTCTCGACCTGTCCGGCGACCAGGGCCACCCGTGCTCCGGGCAGCGGGATGACGTCGTACCAGGAACCGGCGCCGGTGCCGCCCGGGCGGTGGCGCTGGGCGACGTCGACGGCCCGCTGGGTGGCCTCGTGCTGGCGCAGCGGCCAGCTCTGCAGCGCGTACATCACGATGTGCTCGCGCGTGAAGCGCAGCGCGTTCTCCAGGCAGATCGCCGTGCGGGTGGTGAGGGCGGCGGCGAGCGCGAGGTCGTCGCGCCCGTACGGTTCGGCACCCTGGCCGCGGTGGAAGGCGACGGCCCCCAGCACCTGCCCGTGCACGCTCAGCGGGGCCACGAGAACGGGCCCCGCCGGGTGGCCGCCCGCCGTCGGCCCGGCGGGCAGCAGGGCCGCCTCCGTGGGCAGCGCGTCGCCGAAGACGCCCGGCAGCAGGACCGGGCCGACGTCCGGCACGGGCGGGCCCGCCACCGTCCGGCCGGCGGCGGCGCAACGCAGCAGCGGGGCCGTGTCGGCGGACTCGAGGGCGGGGTCCTTGCCCCTCAGCACGGCGTCGGTCAGGGCGACGACCACCGAGTCCGCGAACCCGGGCAGCGTCACGTCCACGAGTTCGCGGGCGGTGCGCTCCACGTCCAGGCCGGTGCCGATCCGCTCGTGCGCGTCGTGCAGGAGGTCGAGCCGGGCGCGGGCGCGCTCGCGGTCGGTGACGTCGGTGCTCGTGACGACCAGGCCGAGCACTTTTCCGTCCGTGTCCTCCAGCCGGTGGACGGAGACGGAGAAGACGGGCAGACGGTGCGTGCCGGGTCGGGGCAGGCCGGTGACCAGACGGCCGGTGGCGGGGCGGCCGGTGGCGAGGACGTCGAGCAGGACGCCCTCGTCGTACGACACCCCGAAGGTGGCGTACGCCTCCGCTGCCGGACGGCCGACGATCCGTTCGGCGGGGATGCCGCGGACACCCGCCGCGACCTTGTTCACCTTGATCACGCGCAGGTCCCGGTCCAGCACGTGCAGGCCCACCTGGGCCTGGGTGAAGACGGCTCCCAGGACCGCTTCGCCCCAGGTCTTCTCGTCCACCGTGACCAGCGGCTGTTCCGCGTCCACTCGCCCCTCCCACAGGGATGTCCGGCCGGCGGTACCCGGGCCCGCGCCGCGCCGCGCCGCCCGGGCACGGCGGACGAGGGCGTGGCCGAGGTGCTCCCGCCGCTCCCCCGAGCCTCCCTCACCGCGGCGCATCCCGCGAACGGACGACCGGACGGCGGTCCGGGCGACGGCCCGTCGGGCGCGTGGGCCCGGCGAGCCGGGTCGTGCGGGCAACGGGCATTCAGGAATCGGTTACCGAACGGTACTTCCTGAGGGGCAGGCAAGTACGGACCTTCTTGGGCGCAGTGGCGGAAAAGTATGCGCGCAAGTGAATGCCGATCCGATCACGAGTGTTCCGAACTGATCAACAGCGCATCTATAGTGCCGTCGTTGCGCCCCCCTTCCCCCGCGTGCCCGCCCCCGAGAGTCTGGTCGATGCCGGCGTCACCCACCCCCTTCCGCCCTGCCCTGATCGCCTCGCTGCTGACCGCCGCGGCGGGTGGCGCGCTCGCCGCCGCGGCCGTCGCCGCGGCACCGGGCGGGGTCCGCACCCCGCTGGGCTGGCTCGGCACCTGCGGAGTCCTGCTGCTCTCGGCCGCGGCCTTCGCCGTGACCTGGTACGCGCGGACCTCACGAGCCCTGAGCCGGCGCGCCGATACCCTCGCCGCCGAGATCGCCTCCAAGGACGCCTACGCCGCCCGGTTCGCCTCCGCCGCCGAGCGCGAGACGGCCGCCCTCGAGGAGCGGCACGCGGCGGAGACCGCCGCCGCCGAAGCGGCCCACACGGCGCGGGCCGAGGACCTCGTACGGTCCCACGCCGCCGAGGTCGCCGAACTCGCCCGGCAGACGGCCGCCGCCACCGAACTCCTCGAAGCCCGGCTGCGCCGTGCCGAGTCCGGCCGGTCCGCCGCCATGGCCGCGGCGGCCAACGCCGCCGGCCGCATGCAGGCCCTCGCCACGAGCATGCTCGCCGACCTGCGCGAGATGGAGAACCGGCACGCGGACGAGGACGTCCTGACCGACCTCCTCCACCTCGACCACCGCACCGCGCAGGCCGGCCGCCTCGCCGACTCCGTCGCCGTGCTCAGCGGAGCCCGGTCCGGCCGCCGCTGGGCCCGCCCGATCGTCATGGAATCGATCCTGCGCGGCGCGATGGGCCGGATCAGCGGCTACCAGCGGGTGCGGCTGCACTCCAGCAGCGACGCGGCCGTCGCCGGCCACGCCGCCGAGGGCGTCATGCACGCCCTGGCCGAACTCATGGACAACGCGGCGAACTTCTCGCCGCCCACCGCCGAGGTCCACGTCTACGTGGAGGAGGTCCCGGCCGGCGTCATCATCGCCGTCGAGGACAGCGGCCTGGTGATGAGCGACGTCCAGCAGCGCCGCGCGGAGGCCGCCGTCGGCTCCGCCCCGCAGGACCTGGCCGGCCTGTCCGGAACCCGGCTCGGCCTCGCGGTCGTCGGCCGCCTCGCGCGCAAGCACGGCCTCACCGTGTCCTTCCGCCCGTCGGCCCGCGGCGGCACCGGCGCGCTCCTGATGCTGCCTCAGGAACTAATCAGCCACTCGCCCGTGGAACCGGCGGTCGCCCCGGCCGACCCGCTGCCGCCCGTGTCGGGCCGCGGCCTGTCCACGCCCGCGCCGACGGCCGCCGTCCCGGCGCCCACGCCTGTCCCCGAGCCCGAGGCCGTGCACGACACCGCCGCCGAGAGCACCGGCGGGCACCCGCCGTTCGGTGAGAGCGGCCTGCCCCAGCGCCGACGCGGCCGGGCGATGGCCGCCGCCCACCCCGACGGCCCCGAGGCCGCCGCGGGCGCACCCGCCGCCGGCCCGCGCACCGGCGCCGCGGCCGGCGCGGCGAACCGGTTCGGCACGTTCCGCCGGGCGGTCCGCGGCACCGCCGTCCGCCCGGACGACGAGCCGCACGACGCCTCCCACCCGGAGCCCGACACCACGACGGACACCCCGTCCGCCACGGCCGCCGCCGTCCTCGAAGGCCGGTCCGGCACCCCGTCCGACCCCGACGGGGCACCCTCCCCGTCCGCCACGGCCGACCCGGCTGCCCCCGCCGTCTCCGTACGCGAAGACCGCGCATCCTCCGTCCCGTCCGAACCGGCCGGCCGGGCGTCCGCCCCTCGGGCGCCGTCGCCGTCCTCGAACCCCCCGTACCCGGAAGGCACCCCGCAATGACCGGCTCCACCACCGACGAGAAGCTCAGCTGGCTCCTGGAGGGCCTGCTGGAACGCACCCCGGGCACCCGGCACGCCCTGGTGCTCTCCCGCGACGGGCTCAAGCTCTGCCGCACCCCCGAGCTCTCCGTCGACCAGGCCGACCAGCTCGCCGCGATCGCCGCCGGCATCCAGAGCCTGTCGCACGGTGCCTCCGTGGAGTTCGGCGACGGCACGGGCGGGGTCCGCTCCGCGATCGCCGAGTTCTACGGCGGCATCCTGTTCATCGTCGAGGCCGGCGAGGGGGCCCATCTCGCGGTCGTCGCCGACGAGGACGCCGACGCGGGTCTCGTCGGCCACAACATGTCCGAGCTGGTGGAGCAGTTGGGCGAGCACCTGGTCGCGAGGCCCCGGGGATGAGCCGCGGCAGGCCGGGCCGGGACGACTCCCCCGACCGCCTCTACACCCTGACCGGCGGCCGCAGCCGCGCCGGTTCCGACGCCTTCGACCTGGTGACCCTGGTGGTCTCCGAGAGCGACCCGGTGCCCGGCATGCAGTCCGAGCACGCGGCGATCCTGCGCATGTGCCGCCTGCCCACGGCGGTGGTGGAGGTCGCGGCCGGGCTCGGCCTGCCGGTGTCGATCACGCGGATCCTCCTGGCCGACCTGCACGACACCGGCCGGATCAGCGCCCGTCACCCCCGCGCGTCGTACCGCCTTCCCGATCACGACATCCTGGAGCAGGTGCTCGTTGGACTCCGTAACCTCTGAACAGCGCCGGACCCTGCACAGCACCGCCGACAACGGACTGAAGATCGTCGTCGTCGGTGGGTTCGGAGTCGGCAAGACCACCCTGGTCCGCTCGGTCAGCGAGATCCGTCCGCTGAACACCGAGGAGACGATGACCCAAGCCGGCGAGGGCGTCGACGACACCGCCGGCGTGGCCGCCAAGTCGGCCACCACGGTGGCCTTCGACTTCGGCCGCATCTCGTTCGACGCCCACAACGTCCTGTACCTGTTCGGGGCGCCCGGCCAGGAGCGGTTCTGGTTCCTCTGGGACCGGCTGTTCTCCGGGACCCTCGGCGCGGTCGTGCTCGTCGACACCCGGCGGCTCGCCGACTCCTGGTACGCCATCGACCGTCTGGAACACCACGGGACGCCGTTCGTCGTCGCCTGCAACGACTTCGGCGGCCCCGCCCACACCCCCGCCCGGATCCGCGGGGCGCTCGACCTCGCCGACGAGGTCCCGCTGGTCATGTGCGACGCCAGGTCGCGCGAGTCGAGCAAGCAGGTCCTCATCACCCTCGTCGAGCACCTGCGGACCGTCGTCGCCCCGGCCGTGCGGCCGGTCCCGCAGCCGATCCCGGAGCCCGCCCCGTGACCCTCCCCGAACATCCGCCCGTCCCCCTGAACGGGCCGCGGTTCCAGACCGACCCCAACGAGCTGTACCGGCAGATGCGGCGCGAGCACGGGGCGGTCGCCCCCGTCGTCCTCGACGGCGACGTACCCGCCTGGCTGGTGCTCGGCTACCGCGAGCTCCACCAGGTCACCAGCGACCCGGTGCTCTTCTCCCGGGACTCCGAGCTGTGGAACCAGTGGGACGCCATCCCGGCGGACTGGCCCCTGCTGCCCATGATCGGCCGCAAGCAGCCGTCGATCCTGTACACCGTCGGCGAGCGCCACCGCGAGCGCGCGGCCGTCATATCCGGTGCCCTGGAGGCGATCGACCCGTTCGCCCTGAAGGAACGGGCCGAGCGGTTCGCCGACGAGCTCATCGACGGGCTCTGCGGGAAGGGCGCCTGCGACATCATCGCCGAGTACGCGATGCTGCTGCCGGTACGGGTCCTCGCCAGCGTCTACGGCTTCGCCGACGAGCAGGGCCCGGGGCTCGTCACCGCCATGAACGACATGATCAACGGTCAGGAAGGAGCGCTGGAGGGCCAGCGCCACCTGGCGGAGTCCATGTTCGCCCTCCTCGCCGCGAAGGCGGAGGCGCCGGGCGACGACGTCGCCTCCCGGATGCTCGGCAACACCGCCGGCTTCACGGTCGAGGAGGTCGCCCAGGACCTCATGGTGATGATGGCCGCCGGCCACCAGCCGACCGCCGACTGGATCGGCAACTCGCTGCGGCTGATGCTCACCGACGACCGGTTCGCGGCCTCGCTGTCCGGCGGCCGGCACAGCGTCGGCGAGGCGATGAACGAGGTGCTGTGGGAGGACACGCCCACCCAGAATGTCGCCGGACGGTGGGCCTCGCGCGACACGCACCTCGGCGGTCGCCGGATCGGCCGCGGCGACCTGCTGCTCCTGGGCCTGGGAGCCGCCAACGCGGACCCGCACGTGCGGGCCGACTCGGGCAGGCTCACCGGCGGCAACAACGCCTACCTCTCCTTCGGCCACGGCGAACACCGCTGCCCCTTCCCGGCCCAGGAGGTCGCCGAGACCATCGCCCGGACGGGGATCGAGGTGCTGCTCGACCGGCTGCCGGACGTGGACCTCGCGGTCGCCGAGGGCGCCCTCGCCCGCCGTCCCTCCCCGTGGCTGCGCGGCCTCACCGCGCTTCCCGTGACGTACACACCGACCCCCGCACTTGGAGCACTCGGATGACCTGCCCGCACGCCCACGCCGCCGCGTCCGGCACCGACGCCATCACCCTGGACCCGTTCGTCGCCGACCTCGACGGCGAGAGCGCCCGGCTGCGCGCCGCGGGCCCGCTGGCCCGTGTCGTGCTGCCCGGCGGGGTGGCCTGCTGGGCCGTCACCCACCACGCCGAGGCGCGGCGGCTGCTCACCGACGCCCGCCTGGTCAAGGACATCGACGTGTGGGGTGCCTGGCAGCGCGGCGAGATACCCATGGACTGGCCGCTGATCGGCCTCGCGAACCCCGGCAAGTCGATGCTGACCGTCGACGGCGACGAGCACCGGCGGCTGCGCACGCTGGTCGCGCAGGCGCTGACCACTCGCCGGGTGGAGCGGCTGCGCGAGGGCATCGAGGCCCTGACCGAGGGCATGCTGGACCGGCTGGCGGAGCGTCCGGCGGGTGAGACCGTCGACCTGAAGGCGGAGTTCGCCTACCCGCTGCCGATGAACGTGGTCAGCGACCTGATGGGCGTCGACCCGGCCGACCACCCGCGGATGAAGGCCCTGTTCGAGAAGTTCTTCTCGACGCAGACGCCGCCCGAGGAGGTGCCGCAGATGATGGCGGACCTGGGCACGCTGTTCGCGGGGATCGTGGCGGGCAAGGCCGAGAAGCCCGGTGACGACCTGACGAGCGCGCTGATCGAGGCCTCGGAGGGCGGCGACCGGCTCACCACGGAGGAGATCACCAACACCCTCCAGCTGATGGTGGCGGCCGGGCACGAGACGACGATCAGCCTCATCGTGAACGCCGTCGTGGCCCTGGAGACCCACCCCGAGCAGCGTGCGCTGGTCCTCTCCGGGGAGGTGCCGTGGGCGAACGTGATCGAGGAGACCCTGCGCTGGTCGACACCGACCTCGCACGTCCTGATCCGCTTCGCCACCGAGGACATCGAGGTGGGCGACCGGGTCCTGCCCGAGGGCGAGGCCCTGATCGTCTCGTTCGGCGCCATCGGACGGGACGAGGAGCAGCACGGCCCGACGGCGGGCTCGTTCGACGTGACGCGCACGCCGAACCGTCACATCTCGTTCGGTCACGGCCCGCACGTCTGCCCGGGCGCGGCCCTGTCCCGTCTGGAGGCGTCGGTGGCGCTGCCCGCGCTGTACGCGCGCTTCCCCGGGCTGCGTCTCGCCGTGCCGCGCGAGGAGTTGCGGAACAAGCCGGTGGTGACGCAGAACGACCTGTTCGACCTGCCGGTCGTCCTGGCCTGACGGCCACAGGCGCCCGGCAGCCTAGCAGCGGGGGTCCCCTCCCGGGCGGAGAACGCCCTACTCTCCGCTCCCACGCGTGTTCATGCGGTAGTCATGAGCCCGGGAGGGAACACCTTGATCTTCAGCTTGAGCCGCCGCCGGAAGTCCGCCCCCACGAGCACCGCATGTCCGTACGCGTCGGGCCCCGGCGGCGCGCCCGCGGGGGCCGGCGCGCCGCCGGGGCCGCCCGGGGTTCCGCCGGTCGACCGTCTGGAGGCCGAGGCCTTCGTCCGCCAGTTCCACCGGGAGCAGCCGGGCGCCGGCGACGCGGAGCGCAGGGTCCGGGAGGTTTGGTCCGAGATCGACCGGACCGGCGGCTACGAGCACACCGCCGAGGAGCTGGCGTTCGGGGCCCGGGTCGCGTGGCGGAACGCGGCGCGCTGCATCGGCAGGCTCTACTGGCGGAGCCTCGTGGTGCGGGACCTGCGGCACGTGACGGCGGCCGACGACATCGCCGCCCACTGCTTCGCGCATCTGCGGCAGGCCGGGAACGGCGGCCGGATACGTCCGGTGATCTCCGTCTTCGCCCCGGACCGGCCGGGCCGTCCGGGGCCTCGGATCGTCAACGACCAGCTGGTCCGGTACGCCGGCCACCGCGCGCCCGACGGCCGCTGGACGGGCGATCCGCGCAGCGCGCCGCTCTCCGAGCGGGCCGCCGACCTGGGCTGGAAGCGGAACGACGACCGGTTCCAGGTGCTGCCGCTGATGGTCGAGGAGCGCCCCGGCGTGCGGCCCGAATGGTACGAACTCCCGGACGACGCCGTGCTGGAGGTCGCACTGCGCCACCCCGACCACGCGTGGTTCGCGGAGCTGGGGCTGCGCTGGTACGCGGTGCCGGCGATCAGCGACATGGTCCTGGAGATCGGTGGCGTGCGCTATCCGGCGGCGCCGTTCAACGGCTGGTACATGGGCACGGAGATAGGCGCCCGCAACCTCGCCGACGCCGAGCGCTACAACCTGCTCCCGGTGGTCGCCGACCGGCTGGGCCTGGACCGGTCGAGCGAGCGCACCCTGTGGCGGGACCGGGCGCTGGTCGAGCTCAACGTGGCGGTGCTGCACTCCTTCCAGGAGGCCGGGGTGACGATGGCCGACCACCACACCGAGTCCGGGCGCTTCCTCCGGCACATCGAACGCGAGAGCCGCCTCGGCCGGGCGACTCCGGCCGACTGGAGCTGGATCGTCCCACCGCTCTCAGGCTCCGCGACGCCGGTCTTCCACCGCTACTACGACCCGGTGGACCCTTCCCTGCGACCGGCGTTCGTCCCCCGTGCGCACGCCGTCTAGGAGGCGGCGGAACTCTCCAGGATGCCCTTGAGGGTGCGTTCGTCCTTCGGCATCTCCTTGCGGACGTGGGGGCGGACGACGAGCGGGACGAGGGCCTTTCCGATCCCGTGGCCCTCGAAGTCGAGCGAGAGGGTCACGCGTGACCGCTCGCCGCCGTCGAGGGGTTCGATGCTGCCCTGGACGTCGCCGCGTACGGGGCCGTCGATGCCGTGCACGTGCCAGTGCCTCGGCGGGTCGAGTTCGACGACCTGCATGGTCTGGGTGATCTCGCGTCGACCGAGGCGCCGGGTGACGGCGACCTTCGACCCGACGCCGAAGGGGGCTTCCCCGAGCCTGCGGACGGAGACCGCGCTCTCCTGCCAGTCGGGCAGGTGCGTGGGGTCGGTCACGTAGCCGAAGACGTCGGCGGGCGTGCGGGAGATGTCGATGGATTCCGTGATGGCGGCCATGATGCCTTCTTCGTCCGACGGGAGGCCTCGTCGGCATCCGCTCGCCGGCGCGGACTCATTGTCGCTTCGTACGGATTGTCCCACTCGGGGCGATGTCGGGCCAGCGTCGATCTGAGTAGCGGTACTCATGTCGGCGCGGGGCGACGGCGGGACCATGACGCGAGGACGGTGCAGGGGGGCGGAGGGGGAGGCATGCGCAAGGTCGTGGGTGGTCTGGTGGCGGCGGGGCTGGCGGTCGGCGCGCTGGTGCTGGCGTACGCGGTGGGGGCGCCGCCCGGCACGGTGCTCGCCGTCGGCGCGGGGGTCCTGGGGTCGCTCTGGCTGCTGCTGCTCCTGACGACGCCGTGGAACATCTACTTCCGGGCCCACGCGGTGCTCGCCGAGATCGCGGTCAGCCGGGAGAAGGGGATCGCCGTCCCCGAGGAGCGGGACGCCGAGGCGGGGCGCATCGCGCGGGTGATGCTGCGGGTCGCCGTCGCCGGCCATCTGGCGACCGCGGCCGCGGCGGTGGCGGTGGCCGCCGCGACGGGCCGCGAAGCGGGCTACTGGTGCGCCGGGTTCTTCCTGGCGAGCACGTTCTTCCGGCCGGCCGGCGCGTACTTCGGGCAGCTGCGGCGCAGGCTCGGCACCCTGCTCAGGGAGGTCACGTACCCGCGTGACGACGTGGTGGCGCTGCGCGACCGGGTGGCCGCCCTGGAGAGCGGCGCCTCGGTCCTCGACGGCAAGGCGGAGGAGCAGTACCGGGCGCTCGCCGAGCTGCGCCGCACCGCGGACGCCATCGCCCTCTCTGCGCACGAGCGCGCCGACGCCACCGACCGCAGGATCGCCGCCCTGGCGCGGGAGTTCGAGTCGACGGTGAACCGGCTGACCGACAACGAGGAGATCATCACCGGCCTCAAGGCGTTCCTGAGGCTGCTGCGGGCCACCGACGCGGTCGACGGCTCCACGCCGTCGTGACCGGCGGCGGCAGGGTGGGCCGCCGTCGTGACCGGCGGCGGCAGGGTGGGCCGCCGTCGTGACGGGCTGCGGCCGGTGGGATCGCCGCCGTAACCGGCCGCGTCTCACCCGCTTGCCGGTCGCCAGGTTGCGGCTAATGTCGATATATAGGCCATAAGTTCCGCCGGCTGCCGTGTCGGCTCGGCGAGGGGAAGGGGGGCGGACGAAAGGAGCCTCCCATGACCCGTACGTTGCGGGCTGCGATAGCACTGGCCGGAGCCGCCGCATTCTCCCTGGGCGCGGTGGCGACCAGCGGCGCGGCCCAGCCGGGCACGGGATCGGCGGCGCAGGAGGACATACGGATCGGCCTGCTGCTGCCGGAGAGCAAGACCACGCGGTACGAGAAGTTCGACCGGCCCTACATCGAGGCCAAGATCAAGGAACTGGCACCCGGGGCCCAGATCGACTACTACAACGCCGCGGAGAGCGCCACGACCCAGCAGCAGCAGGTCAACACCGCGCTCGCCAAGGGCGACCAGGTCCTCATCCTGGACGCCGTGGACGCCAAGTCGATCCAGTCCTCCGTGCAGAAGGCCCATGACGCGGGCGTCAAGGTCGTCGCCTACGACCGCCTCGCGCAGGGACCGGTCGACGCCTACGTCTCGTACGACAACCGCAAGGTCGGCGAGCTCCAGGGCAAGGCGCTCCTGGAGGCGCTGGGCGACAAGGCCGGAAGCGGCCAGATCGTGATGCACAACGGATCGCCGACCGACCCGAACGCCGCGGAGTTCAAGGCGGGCGCGCACTCGGTCCTCGACGGCAAGGTGAAGATCGGCAAGGAGTACGACACGCCGAACTGGGACCCGAACAACGCCAACCAGCAGATGTCCGGCGCGATCAGCGCGCTCGGCAAGGACAACATCGTCGGCGTCTACTCGGCCAACGACGGACTCGCCGCGGGCATCGCGACCGCTCTGAAGTCGGCGGGCATCAACGTCCCGCTGACCGGTCAGGACGCCCAGCTCGACGCGATCCAGCGGATCCTGCTCGGCACCCAGACCATCACCGTCGAGAAGCCGTACAAGCCGGAGGCCGACATCGCCGCGACGATGGCCGTCGACCTGGCCGAGGGCAAGCCGCTCCCGCCCGACCTGGTGCCCACCACCGTCACCAGCGGCAGCGGCCAGAAGGTCCCGGCGAACCTGCTGACCCCGGTCGTGGTCGACAAGAGCAACATCAAGGACACCGTCGTCAAGGACGGCCTGTACACGGTCGAGGAGATCTGCACCCCGACCTACGCCGCGGCCTGCAAGGAGGCCGGTCTCCAGTAGCGGCAGATCCCAGGTACGCAGGGCTGGTTGAGGAGGCGGTTCCCTTGCCGGAGCCTGTGCTCACACTGCGGGGTATCTCCAAACGGTTCGGCGCGGTCCAGGCGCTGAAGGGTTTCGACCTGGAGGTGCACCCCGGCGAGGTGGTGGCGCTGGTCGGCGACAACGGCGCCGGCAAGTCCACCGCCGTGAAGGCGATCGCCGGGGTGAACCCGCCCGACGAGGGCGTCATCGAGTGGCAGGGCCGGCCGGTCTCCATCAGCCGGCCCCACGACGCCCAGAACCTCGGCATCGCGACCGTCTACCAGGACCTGGCGCTGTGCGACAACCTCGACGTGGTCGCCAACCTGTTCCTCGGGCGCGAGCTGCGCCGCTTCGGCGTGCTCGACGAGGTGCGGATGGACCAGCGGGCGCGTGAGCTGCTCGACACGCTGTCCATCCGGATCCCGAGCGTCCGAATCCCCGTGGCCTCCCTCTCCGGCGGCCAGCGGCAGACGGTGGCCATCGCCCGCTCGCTGATCGGCGCGCCGAAGGTGGTCATCCTCGACGAGCCGACCGCGGCCCTGGGCGTGGAGCAGACCGCCGAGGTGCTCGACCTGGTGGAGCGGCTCCGCGACCAGGGCCTCGGGACGATCCTGATCAGCCACAACATGGTGGACGTGATGGCGGTCGCGGACCGGATCGCCGTCATGCGCCTCGGCCGGAACAACGGCTTCTTCGACAAGCGCTCCACGACCACCGAGGAGATCATCTCCGCCATCACCGGGGCCACCGACAGCGCCGTCACCCGCCGCCAGGCCCGCAAGCGGGAGGAGGAGCGATGAGCCGCGACCGTCGTGTCCAGGGCCCCGACGACGCCACCCAGGAACCGGCGCCCGGTGCCCTTCCGGCCGTCGACAGCCGCCTCCTCGTCCGCGAGGAGGGCCTGAAGGGGTACGTCGGGGAGTTCCGGCGCAAGCTGCGCAGCGGCGAGCTGGGATCGCTTCCCGTGGTGCTGGCCGTGATCATCATCTGGACGGTGTTCGGCAGCCTGGACAGCACGTTCCTGTCGGCCCAGAACCTGTCCGACCTCAGCCAGCAGATCGTCGGCACGGGCATGATCGCCGTCGGCATCGTCTTCGTCCTGCTGCTCGGCGAGATCGACCTGTCGGTCGGTTCGGTCAGCGGTCTGTGCGCCGCGATCTTCGCCGTGCTCAACGTGCTGAACGGCATGAACGAGTGGCTGGCGCTGCTGATCGCCGTGACGAGCGGTGCGGTGGTCGGGCTCATCCAAGGGTTCTTCTTCGCGAAGGTCGGCGTGCCGGCCTTCGTCGTCACCCTGGCGGGCAACCTCGCCTGGAACGGTCTGATGCTCCAGGTGCTCGGCACGAGCGGCACGGTCAACATCCCCGCCGAGAGCATCGTCGCCAAGCTCTACTCGACGGTCTTCCACAGTCCTGCCGCCGCCTACGTGACGGCGGCCGTCGGCGTCGGCCTCTTCCTGGCCGCCTCGCTGCTCGACGCGAGACGGCGCCGGTCGGCCCGCGTGCCGTCGCGGCCGGTCGCCGAGATCGCGCTGCGCACGGCGGTGCTCGCCGCCATCGCGTTCGTCACCGCGTACATCCTCAACCAGTACCAGGGGCTGCCGCTCGCCCTGCTGATCTTCCTGATCCTGCTCGTCCTCCTGGACTTGGTGCTGCGCCGCACCACGTACGGCCGGCGGATCTTCGCGGTGGGCGGCAACATCGAGGGCGCCCGCAGGGCCGGCATCAGCGTCCCGTTCGTGCGGATGTCCGTCTTCTCGATCTCCGGGACGATGGCGGCGGTCGGCGGCATCTTCCTCGCCGGACAGATCCAGTCGGCGAGCCAGACCTCCGGCGGCGGCAACCTGCTGATGAACGTGATCGCGGCGGCCGTCATCGGCGGCACCAGCCTGTTCGGCGGGCGCGGTTCCGTGTGGTCGGCGCTGCTCGGAGCGCTGGTGATCGGGTCGATCCAGTCCGGCATGAACATCATGGGCGTCAGCAATGCCGTTCAGTTCATGATCACCGGTTCGGTGCTCCTCGCCGCCGTGGTCGTCGACTCGCTGTCCCGGCGCAGCCAGAAGGCCGCGGGCCGGGCCTGAATCCGCGGACGCGCGGAAGGAGAAGTCCATGGAGGAGGGGTCGAGGGCGGAGACGGGCAGGGCGCGCGGCCGGAACGAGACCGAGGAGGAGCGGGCCGACCGGCGCTGGCAGGAGCTCATACAGGAGATCCGGGTGGCGCAGACCGGCGTCCAGATCATCCTCGGCTTCCTGCTCACGGTGGCCTTCACCCCGCATTTCCAGGGACTGGGACAGACCGACAAGACCATCTACGTCATCACCGTCGTCCTCGGGTCCCTGGCGACGGGCGCCCTCATCGGCCCCGTCGCCCTCCACCGGATCGTCTCGGGCCGGAAGGTCAAGCCCCAGGCGGTCGTCTGGGCCTCGCGGCTGACCTTCACCGGCCTGGTGCTCCTCCTGGCGACCCTCACCACCGCCCTCCTCCTCGTGCTGCGGGTCGTCACGCAGGACTCCTACGTGCCCTGGCTGGTCTGCGGCGTCCTCGCCTGGTACCTGCTCTGCTGGTTCGCGCTCCCGCTCTGGGTGCGTCTGCGCTACACGGTCGGGGAGTGACGCCGTCAGGGGCCGTCCCCGTCGGGCGTTCCCGGGCCGATGGTGAGCTCGAAGTCGCCGTCGTACTTCTGGTGACCGGCGATCACGGCGACCTCGACGACCTCCCGGCCGACCTCGCCGCGGACGATCAGCGGGTCCTCGCGGAGATCGCGCATGAGCGCCACGCACATGCCGATCATCACCAGCACGAACGGCGCCGCCACCAGGATGGTGAGGTTCTGCAGGCCCGCCAGGGCATCGCCCTGGCCGTCGCCGACGAGGAGCATGACGGCGGCGACGGCTCCGGTGACGACGCCCCAGAAGACGACCACGAGCCGGGTGGGTTCGAAGGCGCCGCGCTGGGAGAGCGTGCCCATCACGATCGACGCCGCGTCCGCACCCGACACGAAGAAGATCCCGACGAGGACCATGACGAGCAGGCTCATCGTGCCGGTGATCGGGAACTCCTGGAGCAATCCGAAGAGTTGCCCCTCCGGAGTCGCCTCGCCCGCCAGGTCGCCCTGTTCGCTGAGCTTCATCGCCGCACCGCCGAAGATGGCGAACCACACCAGGCTGACGGTGCTGGGCACCAGGATGACGCCGCCGACGAACTGGCGGATGGTGCGGCCCCGGCTGATCCGGGCGATGAACATGCCGACGAAGGGCGTCCAGGAGATCCACCAGGCCCAGTAGAAGACCGTCCAGCTGCCCAGCCAGTCGTGGATGTTCGCGCCGCTGGTCGCCTCCGTGCGGCCGGCGAGCTGCGGCAGGTCGTCGATGTAGGCGGCGATCGAAGTGGGCAGCAGATCGAGCACGATGATGGTGGGGCCCGCGATGAACACGAAGAGGGCGAGTACCCCGGCGAGCACCATGTTGATGTTGGAGAGCCACTGGATGCCCTTCTCCACACCGGACACGGCGGAGAAGACGAAGGCCACGGTCAGTACGGCGATGATGGCGACGAGCAGCCCGGTGCCGGTCTTCTCCATCCAGCCCAGCTCCTCGAAGCCGCTGCCGATCTGGAGCGCGCCGAGGCCGAGCGAGGCGGCGGAGCCGAACAGCGTGGCGAAGATGGCCAGGATGTCGATGACCCGCCCGGGCCCGCCGTACGCCGCCTTCTCACCGATCAGCGGGACGAACACGGCGCTGATGGTCTGCCGGCGCCGGCGCCGGAACGTGGAGTACGCGATGGCGAGGCCGACGACCGCGTAGATCGCCCACGGGTGGAGCGTCCAGTGGAAGAGCGTGGTGGCCATGGAGGTCTGCATGCGCTCGGCCGAGTCCGCGGGGTGGGTACCGGGCGGCGGGGTGCCGTAGTGGGCGAGCGGCTCGCTCACCCCGTAGAACATCAGGCCGATCCCCATACCGGCACTGAACATCATGGCGATCCATGACACCGTCCGGAACTCCGGGCCCTCGCTCTCCTGGCCGAGCGTGATCCGGCCGTAGCGGCTGACGGCCAGCCAGAGCGCGAAGACGACGAAGCCGGACGCGGCCAGCATGAACGCCCAGCCGCCGTTGCGGATGAGCCCGTCGAGGAGGTCGCTCGACGCGTTCTCCAGGCTGTCCGTCGCG
Source organism: Streptomyces wedmorensis (assembly GCF_000716445.1). GTDB lineage: Bacteria > Actinomycetota > Actinomycetes > Streptomycetales > Streptomycetaceae > Streptomyces > Streptomyces wedmorensis. The sequence goes on along the minus strand of NZ_JNWK01000001.1, from coordinate 228,126 downwards.
GTGGCGCCCCAGACGACGAAGGCGACGGTGAGGACGGCGGTGACGCCGAACACGATCCGGTCGGTACGGGCACGGCCGTGGTCGTGACGGCCCGGCAGGTCCGCCGTCACGGGCCGCGCGGCTCCGCCCGCCCGTTCGGCGCCGGCTCGGCGCCCGTCGGGTTTCCGTTCTTCCTGCGACACGAAGGGCACCTTTCACGGCATCAGGAACAAATGTGACGATGTCTCCGTAAGGCAGTACCACAGGCGGGGCAGGGCCAGTCGGGGGACACACGCGGGAAGGGCCGACGTATCCTCGGCCCGGCATGCCCGACGACGGACGGAAGAGGACAAGAACGGTGTCGGACAGACGCGGGACCGGCGCGGCGGCCGCCGACGGCGGCGCGGCCGCACCCCTCAAGGACGCACCCCTCGCGGACCCGCCGACAGCGGCGCCGCTCGGCGCGCGGGCACGGGAGGCGGTGCTCCAGCGCATCGTCGACCGGCGGTACACGCAGGGGGCCCGACTGGTCGAGCGGGAGGTCGCGGAGGAGCTCGGCATGTCCCGCGTGCCGGTGCGCGAGGCACTGCGCGCCCTGGTCACGGAGGGCCTCCTCGAGTTGCTGCCGCACAGCGGGGTGCGCGTGCGGCGGCTCGAGCGGGCCGATGTGGAGCACCTGTACGAGGTGTGGGAGCCGCTCTCGGTCCAGGCGTCGCGGCTCGCGGCGCGGGCCGTGGCGGCGGGCGCCACGGAGGGGCTCGACGCGCTCCGCGCCACGCTCCGGCAGGCCGAGTCCGCGGCCGCCGCGGACGAGGGGACCCGGGAGGTGGCCGCCCACACCGCGTTCCACGAGGGCGTCGTCGCCCTGTCGGGCAACCCACTGCTCGGGCGCACCATGGAGCAGCTGAGCTGGCAGCTGCGACTGGTGTTCGGCCTGCGCGAGGAACCCGCCCACATGCGCGCCCAGCACGCCGAGATGTACCGGCACATCGCCGCCGGCGACCCGGAGGCAGCCGCGGCGAGCACGCTGCTGCACGTGCGCGACAGCAGGGCCGTCGCCCTGCGGTCCCTGTTCGGCGACGCCTGACGCTATTTGTATACCAAGCATCGGAGGATGGCGCTCCCCTCTCGGGAAAATCCCATGTGACACGTCGAGTTCCGACTCCCGCGATCACCCCCTTGTTCGCCTTCTTTCGCTTGGTATACAAAACGGGGAGTCATCGGCCTACTCCCCTGGAGCTCCCATGCGCGTCGAAGCCACCCCTCCGTCCTCGTCGTCCTCCACCGGCGCACTCTCCCGCCGCACCATGCTGGCCGGGGCCGCCGCCCTGGCGGGCACCACCGCGACGATGGCCGCCACGGCCGGCGCCGCCCACGCGGCCGGCACCGGCACCGGCCACGCCGAAGCGGCCGCGTCCGGTGGCGCGGGGCGCCGCGCGAGGACCGCGGTCTTCCGGAACGTGCGCGTGCTCGGTGCGGCGAGGGCCACCGACCTGGTGGTGGTCGACGGCCGGATCTTCGACGGTCCGGCGCCGCGGGGCGCGAAGGTCGTCGACGGCGGCGGACGGATCGCGCTGCCGTCCCTGGTGGACGCCCACATCCACCCCGACAAGACGACGTGGGGCGGGTCATGGGTGTCGCGGCGGCCGGCGAGCGGCATCGCCGACTACGTCGCCCAGGACGTGGAGCTCTTCCGCAGCCAGCGCCGCCCCGTCGTGGAACGCGCGTACGGGCTGATGTCCCACGCGGTCGCCCGCGGCACCCGGGCGATGCGCGCGCACGCCGACGTGGCACCGGCCTACGGTCTCGCCGGTGCCGAGGGGGTGGCCGAGGCGCGCGAGCGGCTGCGGCACGCCCTGGACGTGCAGATCGTCGCCTTCCCGCAGCACGGCGTCATCCGTACGCCCGGCACCGCGGCCCTCCTGGAGAAGGCGGCGCGCACGGGCCTCATCGACATGATCGGCGGCATCGACCCCCTCGGCTTCGACCAGGCCCTCGACGAGCAGCTCGACACCGTGTTCGACATCGCGGACCGGCACGGCGTCGGCGTCGACATCCACCTGCACGACCGCGGCGAGAAGGGCCTCAAGGCCATGCGCGGCATCATCGACCGCACGCGCGCCCTGTCGCTCGCGGGCAAGGTCACCGTCAGCCACGTCTTCTGCCTGCCCGGCCTGACGGACCGTGAACTGGGTTCCGTCGCCGCCGACCTGGGCGAGCAGGACATCGCGCTCACCACGGTCGCGCCGTCCGACTCCCTGGTCCTGCCGATCGCCCGGCTGCGCGAGCACGGCGTGCGGGTCGGCCTCGGGTCCGACGGGGTGCGCGACTCCTGGAGCCCGTTCGGGAACGCCGACATGATGCACCGCGCGCACATACTCGGCTGGGTGACGGACGTCCGCCTCGACGACGAACTGGCGGAGTGCTACCGGGTGGCGACCCACGGCGGCGCGGACGTCATGGGTCTCGCGCACGCCGACTTCGAGCCCGGCGCACCGGCCGACTTCGTCCTCGTCCGCGGCGAGTGCCTGCCCCAGGTCGTCGTCGACATGCCCCGCCGCGACATGGTCGTGCACGGCGGCGTCGTCGTGGCCCGCGACGGGGAGTTCCTCGACTGACGCGACGGGGAGAGCCCTGGTGGAGGCGGTGAGGGGCGGGCGTTGCGTAGGCTCGAAGCGAGCGTTCCGCGTACTCGCACCACGCCGTCCCTACGACGAGGAGGACCCCATGACCACCGCCGAAGAAGGACGGCAGCAGCTGGACGCGGTCAGCGTGCTCAATGCGAAGAGGACGCTCCTCCAGCTGCTCGCCAGGGCGGGTGTCTGGTCCGGCGACGCGGAGGAGCTCATCGGGTTCGTCGAGGCCGGTGCCGTCGCACTCGCCTACGAGGAGGTCGGCAGGGGTCCGTGGCCCGCTCCGGAGGGGAAGGGCGAGCCGTACGCGTCCGGTTGGCTCGACGGCACCCGGGCCGTGACCGACGCGCTCGGCGAGGTCGCCGAGCGCGCCCTGCGGCGCGCCGTCGCCGCCGACCCGACGGCGGACTCCCCCGACGAACGCCCGCCCGTGGGACGGACGGAGGTCACGCGGACCAAGGTCGCGATGACCCCGCTCTACCTGTCGTTCACGGACGAGTCGGACCTGGATCCCGAGGTCACCGACCAGGTGCTCAGGGCCGTGCTCGGCACGATGAGCTCCCGGCAGCGCTCCCGGTACGCGGGGCGCCTGACCGAGTTCGCGTCCACGCACCGCGCGCGCCTCGAACGGTTGTACGCGGAATACGGCCCCGGCAGCGCGATCGCGATCCACGGCCGCTACTCCCTCGTCCACTCCCCCACCAGCGTCGCCGTGCTGGAGCGACTGGCCACGGCCCCCGCCGCCCTGCACGAGGAGTGGGACGCGGCCGAGCTGCCGCCCGCGTGGCTGGACGGACTGACCACGGCCTGGGGCGAGCCGCCGGCCTGACGGGCGGTCCGGCGCCGCGGCCGAGCGGGGAGCGGGGCGGCCGTCCGGGGGCGGGAGACCCCTGGTGATCCACCTCCCGAGGAGATAGGTTAGGCTCACCTAACAACGCCTCGCGATGGTCGCTGCCTGGTTCTCCCCTGCCCGGGGAGGCCTCCGGTGGCGCCTCAGCACCCCCTGCCCGGAGACAAGGATCCACCATGCCTGCTGTGTTCACGCCCCTTCGCCGTCGCGTCCTGGCGGCCGGCGCCGCCGCGGTCTCGCTCGGCCTCATGGTGACCGGCTGCGGTTCGGACGAGAAGAAGGACGACGCTGCGGGCGGCGCGACCAAGGCTCCGGCGACGGCCGCCTTCCCCGTCACCATCAAGAGCGCCCTCGGTGACGCGGTCATCAAGGAGAAGCCCAAGCGCGTGGTGACTCTCGGCCAGGGCTCGGCCGAGACCGCCATCGCCCTCGGCAACGTCCCCGTGGGCATCGAGGAGTACCCCTGGGGCAGCGACAAGTCCGGCTACCTCCCGTGGATCCACGAGGCCGTGACCAAGTCCGGCGGCACGCTGCCCAAGCAGTTCAAGGGCGGCGAGGAGCTCGACATCGAGGCCATCACCGAGCTCGAGCCCGACGTCATCCTGGCCCCCTGGTCCGGCCTGACGCAGAAGCAGTACGACATCCTCAAGGACATCGCGCCCACCGTCGCCTACCCCGAGAAGGCGTGGAGCACGAACTGGGACCAGCAGATCGAGATCATCACCAAGGCGCTCGGTCAGCCGGAGAAGGCCAAGGAGCTCGAGTCGAAGATCGACAAGCAGCTCGCCGACGCGGCGGCCTCCCGTCCCAACTACAAGAACGTCACGTTCTCGTACATCTACAACACCGGCCCCGGCAGCCTCGGCATCTTCAAGCCCGAGGAGCAGCGCGTCGCCATGGTCTCCAAGCTGGGCCTCAAGGTCGACCCGATCGTGAACACCTTCCCGGAGACCGAGGGCACTGACTCGGCCCTGATCGGCCTGGAGAACGCCAACAAGCTGGCGAAGAGCGACATCGCCTTCACCTTCTACATGGACGAGAAGTCCCGCAAGGCCGTCGAGGCCCAGCCGCTGTACGCGGCCATCCCCGCCGTGAAGAAGGACGCGCTGGTCTACAGCCACGACACCCCCTTCGTCACCGCCTCCTCGATGATCAACCCGCTCACGGTGCCGTACAGCATCGAGCGCTACCTGCCGATGATCGACAAGGCCGTCGCCAAGGCCGGGAAGTAACAGCGGTTCACAGCGTGACCACTCTCTCCCGGATCGGCCAGGGCCCCGCCGTCTCACGGCGGGGCCCTGCCCGGCATGTCATGGCCGCCGTGCTGTGCCTGACCCTGTTCGCCCTGGCGCTGCTGGCCAGCGTGATGTTCGGCAGCAAGGCGACGTCCGCAGGCGACGTCCTGCGGGTCCTCACCGGCGGCGGCGACGAGTACACCCGTACCGTCATCGAGAGCCGCTATCCGCGCACCGCCCTCGGGGTGCTCGCGGGGCTCTGCCTCGCCGTCGCGGGCACCCTGATGCAGGGCATCACGCGCAACCCGCTGGCCGAGCCCGGCCTGCTCGGCATCAACGCGGGCGCGTCCGCCAGCATCGTCGCCGCCACGGCGTTCCTCGGTGCCTCCGGGCAGCGGGAGACCATCTGGTGGGCCCTGGTCGGCGCACTCGCGACCGGTGTCGTCGTGCACCTCATCGGCACGGCCGGCGGCGGCAGCAGCCCGGTCCGCCTGGTGCTCGCCGGCGCGGTGCTGTCCGCCGTCCTGGCCGCGTTCATCCAGGCCGTCGCCCTCTCCAAGCCCCAGGTCTTCGACACGTACCGCTACTGGGTGGTCGGCGCGCTCGGCGGCCGCGGGTTCGACGCCGTCTGGGCGGTCCTGCCGTTCGCCGGGGCGGGGTTCGTCCTCGCGGCGCTGCTCGCGCCGGGGCTCAACGCCATGGCGATGGGCGACGACAAGGCCGCCTCCCTCGGCATCAGCCCCGCGCGCGTGAAGGGTGCCGGACTGCTGGCCGCGACCCTGCTCGCCGGCGCCGCCACGGCGGCGGTGGGTCCCATCGCCTTCGTCGGACTCGCCGTCCCGCACCTCGTCCGGGCCCTGGTGGGCGCCGACTTCCGCCTGCAGATCCTCTTCGCATCCCTCGCGGGGCCCACCCTGCTGCTGTTCGCGGACGTCATCGGACGGGTCCTCCTGCGGCCGCAGGAGCTCATGGTCGGCGTCGTCACCGCCTTCGTGGGAGCCCCCGCCCTGCTCTTCGCCGTCCGCCGCATGAGGGGAGCGGCATGAAGACCGCCGACCCGACCGACACCCCGACCGGCGCCGACGCCGGTACCGACACCCGGGCCGGGACCACGGCGCGCCGCCAAGCGCGACCCGTGCGCCGCATCATGGTCCGCATCGGCCCCTGGGTGGCCGTACCCGTGCGCCGCTCCTCCCTGATCGCCGCCGCGATCAGCCTGCTGCTGCTCCTCGGCGGTGCCGTGGCGACGCTGTCGATGGGCAGGCTCGGCATCGACCTCGCAGACCTCCCGTCGGCGCTCATGGGCGAGGCGAGGGGCAAGAACGCCTTCGTCCTGAACCGGCTGCGCGGCCCGCGGCTCGTGGTGGCCATCGGCACCGGCGCGGCCTTCGGGCTCTCCGGGGCGCTGTTCCAGTCCGTCACCCGCAATCCGCTGGGCAGCCCCGACGTGATCGGGCTCGGCGCCGGCGCCGGGGCGGGCGCGGCGGCCGCCGCGCTCTTCCTGCCGGACGTCATGCCGATCGCCGTCGGCTCGCTGCTCGGCGGACTGATCGCCATGGCCGTCGTCTACTTCTCCACCGGGACGGGCTTCCGCAGCCCGGGACGTCTGGTGGTGGCCGGCATCGGCGTCGCCGCGATGGCGACGGCCCTCACGCAGTACGTGGTGTACGCCGTCGAGCGGGACAAGGCCAGCGCCCTCACCGCGTACATCAACGGCAGCCTCTCCGCGCGTTCCTGGGAGGACGCGACGACGATCTGGATCGTCCTCCTCGTGTGCGTGCCGTTCGCCGCTCTGCTCGCCCGGCCGCTGAGCATCGGCGAGATGGGCGACGACACCTCCACCGGCCTCGGCGCCCGTCCGGCCCGTACGGCAACCGCGGCGATCGCCCTGTCGATCATGCTCTCCGCCGGCGCCGTCAGCGTCGCCGGCCCGATCGCCTTCATCTCCCTGACGGCGCCGCAGATCGCCAAGCGCGTCACCCGCAGCGGCGGACCCCACCTCGTGATGTCCACCCTCCTCGGCGCGCTGCTCCTGGTCCTCGCCGACCTCACCGCGCAGCAGCTGCCACTCTTCGACGACCTGCCCGTCGGCCTCTACACGATGGCCGTCGGCGGCGGTTACCTCGGCTACCTGCTGATCCGGGAGTGGCACCGGCCCGTGTGACCCACGACGACCGCACGTCGGCGAGGCGCGGCCCCTACAGGGGGGCGAGCGCCTCGCCGACTCGTAGGTTCCACCGGCCGGCGCGGCCGGTGAGGTGAACGGCCGTCAGGGGCCGGACGTCGAGGCGCCAGGAGGTGCCGTCGGATGCCCCGAGGGCGTGCAGGACGGCGGCACGGACGACGTCCGGTTCGGCGACGGCGACGACGGGACCCGAGACGGCCGGGAGCGCGTCGAGCCAGGAGCCGACCCTGTGTCCGAGGTCCCGCAGGGACTCGCCGCCGTGGGGTGCCGCCGACGGGTCGGAGAGCCAGGCGGCGACCGCCTGTTCCTCGCCCGCGGCGACGTCGGCGAGCGTCCGTCCCCGCCAACGCCCCATGTCGCAGGCGGCGAGTTCGCTCACCGGTTCGGCGTGGAGACCGAGCGCCAGCGCGGTGCCGCGACAGCGTGCGGACGGCGAGGTGTAGGCGCGGGGGGCGGGGGAGACCGAGGAGGCGACGGACTCGGCGCGGGCGACCCCAGCCGGGTCGAGGGGGCCGTCGTCGTCGAAGCGCACCTCGCGCATCGACTCGCTCGTCGCCGGGGAGATCAGCGTCAGCCGGACTGTCATCGAGTTCCTTGTTCTCGTCGGGGAGCGTACGGAGAGTGATCCAGGCCTCACACTCTTGGCGGCGGCCTCCGCACGCGGTACGGTCAGGCGACATTTGAACAGCGTGACGACGGCGAGACGGAAGTCCGGTGAGAACCCGGCACGGTCGCGCCACTGTAAGCCGCGGCGGCCCGGAAGGTGACGTCGCGTGAAGTCAGACCCGTGGACCGTCGTCTTGCACCACCGTTTGGGACGCGAGTTCCCGCAGGAGGTTTCATCATGGCCGAGGCTGTCGTCTCCGCTGCCGTTTCCGCCCCTTCCGTGGCCGTACCGGCTCCGCTGCCCGTCCGGGCCGTCCTTCCCTGGGCCTTCTTCGTCGGCCTTCTCGCCCTGATCGCGCTGTACTTCGTCGGCGCCGAGCAAGGTGCCACCTCGCTGTTCGCGGGCTCCGACGTGCACGAGTGGGTGCACGACGGTCGCCACCTGCTCGGCTTCCCCTGCCACTGAGGGGCGTTCCGTACATGCACGCCTCAACTGTGAGATCCCTGCTGGTCCGTGGCATGCTCGCGGGCCTGGTCGCCGGGCTGTTCGCCTTCGCCGTCGCCTACGTGGTGGGTGAGCCTCCCGTGAACGGCTCCATCGCCGTCGAGGAGGCCCAGGCCGCCCACGAGGCCGGGGCGCACGCCGGTCACGGCGCCGCGGCCGCCGAGGAGCCCGCCGAGGAGGAAGCGGTCAGCCGCGACGTCCAGTCGACGTTCGGCCTGGCCACCGGCGTCCTGGTGTACGGAGTGGCGCTGGGCGGCATCGCCGCCCTCGCGTTCTCCTTCACGCTGGGCCGCGTCGGCCGGTTCAGCCCGCGGGCGACCGCGGCGCTGGTCTCGGCGGCCGCGTTCACCACCGTCTACCTGGTGCCGTTCCTGAAGTACCCGGCGACCCCGCCGGCCGTCGGCAATCCGGACACGATCGGGAAGCGCACGACGCTGTTCTTCCTGATGATCCTGCTCAGCGTGCTCCTCGGCGTCGCCGCGGTGATCGCGGGGCGGCGGCTCGCGCCGCGTCTGGGCAACTGGAACGCGACCCTGGCCGCCGGTGCCGGCTTCGTCGTCGTGACGGCCGTCGCCTTCGCGGTGCTGCCGGACAACGACGACGCGGTCAAGGCCGGCTTCCCGGCCGCGCTGCTCTGGGAGTTCAGGGTGGCCTCGCTGGCCGTCCAGCTGGTCATGTGGGCGGTGTTCGCGGTGGTCTTCGGCGTCCTCGCGCAGAAGGCCCTCGCCCCCCGGGTGGCCGCCGAAGCTCCGGCTCAGGTCGGGGCGCCGGTCGCCGGCTGACCGGAGACCGACCCGACGGCTCCGCCCCGCGCGCCGCTCGCGTGCGGGGCGGAGCCATGTCCGGACCTTCCCCGAACCTCCGGGCGGGTACCGGCGATACGGGGAACGTCGACACCCCCGCACGTTCCGCTCCGTATACTGAGCGCGCACATGTCATCACGTTCCGCATTCGGAGGGTCTCCTCTTGAGTGGTCGTCCTCAGCTGGTCGACGGAGTCCGGCAGTTCGAAGGTGCCGCGGAATCCGGCGGGCAGCCGGCCTGGCACGAACGGGCCAAGCGGGCGATCGGAACGGGGCGGACGGACACCACCCTGGTGGCCGAGGCGGAACGGCTGGCCCGCTCCGGACAGCTCACGCCCCGGGACCTGCGCCTGCTCCTCCTCGCGACCGACGACCACCCGGCGTGGCTGACGGCCCGCCGCCTCGCGGTCGACGCCCTCGAGGCCACCCCGGAAGTACCCCAGCAGGTGCTGACCGCCCACACGCAGATCGAGGTCTGGCCGCCGCCCTCGTACGAGGAGTCCTCCGAGCACCTGCCGAGCGGGCACGTCCAGCACACCGTGGCCGTACGGCTCGGGCCGGCCGACGGGCCGGTGACCGGACCGGCCCGCAGCGCCCGGTCGTTGCAGCGCGCCCGGCAGGCCGCCGCCCACGCCCTGCTGCGACGGCTGGCGGGCGTCGACGGACCGGACGCGGACGAAGCCGGAGCGACACCGCCCCGGCTGACGCTGCCGGGGATGGGCACGGAGGTCTTCGAGTGCCTGCTGAACGCCCGGGTGACGACGGACGAACCCGGCCCCGACCTCGCGGCCGAGGTGGCCCGCCGGGCCGGAACGGCGCGACTGCGCCACCGGGACCTGCAAGTCCTGCTCTTCGGTGCCCAGGGGCCCGCCTGGCGGGATCTGCGCCTCCTCGCACTCGACCACGCGGCCCACATGCAGTCGGCGGCGGCCACGCTCCTGCGCTGGCACGCGGACGCGCGGGGCGCGGCACTCCAGCACACGGTCACCCCGTCCGCCGGAGGATCCGCCTGCCGCTGGAGCTGGCAGGACCCCGGCGCACCCGTCGTCGAGGGCCCCGCACGCACCGCCCGGGACCGCCGCCGGGCCGTCCACCAGGGCGCCATCGCCCTCCTGGCCGAACTGGCCGGTCTTCCCGAACCCGAGCGGGAGCCGGAACCGCCCGCCGCCGGCGAGGCGGACGGGGCACGGCGGACAGCACGGATCCAGCCGGTGCCGGCGGGCCAGGATCCGGTGAAGTACCTGAACAAGTACACCCAGTTGGACGTCATCACCAAGCCGGTCCCGACGTTCACGGCCGCCCCGAAGAGCGTCGCCTGCACCTACACCTGCACCCTCGTCCACACCGGCGAGCAGGTCCTCGGCACCGGGCGCGCCAAGCAGCGCACGGACGCCCGACGCGCGGCGGCGTCGGCGCTGATGGCCGAACTGGTGGTCCGGGACGCCGAGTCGGTGTCCGCCGGGGCCGGCGGGCGCGGATCCGCCTCCGGAACCGCCGGAGCCGTAGGGCCCGGGGCCGCCGGGGTCGTCGGGCCCGGGGCCGCTCCCGGACCCTACGGGGCCGCCGCTCGCGGTGCGGGCGAACCGCCCCGCGCCGGGAGCGAGCCCCCCGGCGCACCCGCCGAAGCCGCCGCCCACAGGACCGTCGCCCCCGCCGCGCGTCCGGCCGTGCGCCCGCCCCTGCCGGGCCCTCGATCCGCGCCGACCGCCCCCTCCCCGGCGCGGGGAGGGTCGGGACTCTCGGCCGCCGACGCGATCGCGGAGGCGCTCGCCGCCGGGTGTGCCGTCTCGTTCCTGCCGGGCGACGGTGGGCCCGGCGCGCTGCTGCTCCACCGGGCCGACGGGGCTCCGATGCCGGACCCCGGGCTGCCGGAACCCCTGTCCCCGGCGCGCTGTCCGGTCCTGCTGCCGTCGGCTGCCTCGCCCGTCCCGGTGGTGGGGTGGCGGGTTCCGGCGGCCGCCGCCGTACCCGTACTCCTGCGGCGTGACCGGAGCTCCGGGTGGCATCCGACGGCGGTGGACTGGGAGCGGGTGGCCCGTCTCGCGCTTCAGGCGGTCGCGGCGGGGCTCGTCCGTCCGGCGCTCACCGCGGACGGGGCCGACCAGTGGCGGCTGGGTCCGTTGCCGATCGCGACGGCGCGGGCGGTGGAGGCGTCGGCCGACCGCATGTCCCCGCACGCGCACGCGGTGGCCGTCGGCGGTCGGCTCCTGGCGGCGCGGGATGCCGTGCCGGCGTTCCTCGACTCGGTGGCCGACGGCCTGTTGCGCACCCCGGCGGCCGTCCTCTTCGGTACGGGGCCGTACCTGGGCCCGGTCGGCAGCCGTCTGCCGGACGCGGCGGAACGGCCCACCACGCCGGTGCCGGGAACGGAGTCTGAGCCGGGCTCAGGGCCGGACGACGTGCGGCGGTGGCTCGACGCGGTCGAGGACCGGTGGGACGACGGTCCGCCGCCCCGGCTGGTGCTCGACATCGCCGAGCCCTCCGAGGAGGAGGCCACTGCGGGGCGGCTGACCGGCCGTCTGCTGCTGGCGGTCGGCGACGGTCCGGCGGTGCCGGCCTCTCGGCGGGCCGTGCCTGCCGGAGCGCGAGGGCCTCAGCGACCGGCCGGACGGAGCGGACCCGGCGGACCGGACGGGTTGTCGGGGCCCGGCGGACCCGGCGGATTGTCGGGGCCCGGCGGACCCGGCACGCCCGGTGGCGAGATCCCCGTCCCCCGTCTCTGGTCCGGCCAAGTGGCCCTCGCCGGTGTCGAGCCGTACCACCTGCGCGACCGCGTCCGCCGCCGCGTCGAGCGGCTGGCCCGGCGGTGTTCGGTGCTGGCCGGGCTGCTGCCGTCGCCCGGGGACCTGGCGGTCGACGCGGCCGGAATCGTACGGCTCCTGGCGGCCGAGGAGGCCCTCGCCGAGGACGGCCTGGTGGTGCGGTGGCCGGCCGGGCTGCGGGACCGGTTGTCGGCGCACGCCGTCGTGGGAGGCCCCGTGCGGGGCGCGGACGGAGCGGCGCTCGACGAGGGGCCGGGCGCGGGCCGGACGGAGGGGGGCCGTCACGCCGGGGCGTCGCGTGCGACGGGGGGTGTGCCCCGGTTCAGCCTCCAGGCGTTGCTCGACTTCCGCTGGCAGGTGGCGCTGGGCGGGGACGTGTTGAGCGAGGCGGAGATGGACGAGCTCGCGGAGGCGGCCCGGCCGCTCGTCCGGGTGCGGGGCCAGTGGGTGCTGCTCGACGCCGCGATGACGGGGCGGCTGCGGCGGCGCGAGATCGGCAGCCTGGCCGGCGTCGAGGCCCTCGCCGCGGCCCTCACGGGCACGGTGAGCGTCGACGGGGTGACGGTGCCGTGCCGGGCGGGTGGGGACCTGGCCGGGGTCGTCGAGGTCCTGCGGCAGGGCGAGCACGCGGCGCCGGTGGCTGCGCCCGCGCGGCTGGAGGCCGTGTTGCGCGCGTACCAGCAGCGGGCGCTGGCCTGGCTGGGGCACACCAGCGGGCTCGGGTTCGGGGCGGTGCTCGCCGACGACATGGGCCTGGGCAAGACTCTCACGGCGATCGCGTACGCCCTGCACCGGCAGGAGAAGGGGCACCGAGGTCCGGTCCTCGTGGTGTGTCCGTCGTCGCTGGTGACGAACTGGGAGCGGGAGATCGGACGGTTCGCGCCGCATCTGGACGTGACCGTCTATCACGGGACGCGGCGGAGCCTGGAATCCGTCGCCGACGGCGCCGTCGTCCTCACCACGTACGGGGTGCTGCGCCGCGACCCGGCGCTCGCGGCCCGCACCTGGGACCTGGTGATCGCCGACGAGGCCCAGCACGCCAAGAACGCGGCCTCGTCGACGGCACGACGGCTGGGCGGGCTGGTCTCCACCACTCGGCTGGCCCTCACCGGCACGCCGGTCGAGAACAACCTCTCCGAGTTGTGGACGCTGCTCGACTGGGTCAATCCGGGCCTCTTCGGGACGCTGAAGGCCTTCCGTTCCCGCTACGCGGCGGCCGCCGAGCGCGAGCCGGACGGCCCGGCCGCGCAGGCCCTCGCGCGGCTGATCGCACCGTTCCTGCTGCGCCGCCGCAAGACCGACCCGCACGTGGCGCCCGAGCTGCCCGCGAAGGTCGAGTCCCGGCGGATCGTGGAGCTCACGGCCGAACAGGTCGCCCTCTACGAGGCCGTGGTCCGCGAGACGATGGAGCAGCTCTCGGCCGCCCCCTCCCAGGCCCGGTCCGGTCTGGTGTTCAAGCTGATCACCGCGCTGAAGCAGATCACCAACCACCCGGCCCACTACTGGGACGAGGAGCATCCCGGTGCGGATCGCGTACGGGAGTTCACCGCCCGCTCGGCCAAGCTGGAGGCGCTCGACGAACTGGTCGAGACGATCACCGGGCGGGGTGAGGCGGCCCTCGTGTTCACCGGTTACGTCACCATGGGCCGGCTCCTCGAACAGCACCTGACGCACCTGGGACACCGCCCGCTGTTCCTGCACGGCGGCCTGAACACACGGCGGCGTCAGGAGCTCGTGGACGCCTTCCAGGCGGGGCGGTCACCGCTGTTCCTGCTCTCCGTGAAGGCGGGCGGCACCGGACTCAACCTGACCAGAGCGGGCCACGTCGTCCACTTCGACCGCAGCTGGAACGCCGCCGTCGAGGACCAGGCGTCCGACCGCGCGCACCGGATCGGGCAGCGGCGGACCGTCACCGTCCACCACCTCGTCACGCGGGGCACCATCGAGGACCGGATCGACCAGCTCCTCACCCACAAGCGGACCCTCCAGGACACGGTCCTCGCCTCGGGGGACTCGGGTCTGGCCCGCCTCTCCGACCGCGAACTCGCCGACCTCGTCAGCCTGGGAGGCCTCGTATGAGCACCTCGCCCGCCGCCGTCCCGCCGCCCGTCACCGACGCGACCGGGTGCGTCGCGGCGGGCGGCGGCGTCCTCCCCGTCCTGGACGCCGTCGACGGACCGCCCCCCGCCCCCCTCCCCTCCGTGGACGTGCTGCGGGTGCTCGTCGCCGACGCCGCGGGCCGTGCGGCCGCGCTTCTCGACGACCCGTGGGACGGGACCGCGGCGGTGGCGGCCGACGCCGTCACGGTCGACGTGGCCCGCTTCGCCGCCCTCCACGGAGACGCGTACCTGGAGGCCGCCGCCGCGCATCTCGGGCTCACCGTGCCGCGGACACGGCAGCTGGCCGTCGCGTACCGGTACGGCGGCCCGGCCGCCGTCGCGACCCACCTCGCCCCGCAGCCGGCCGATCCCGAGGTCCTCGCCGCCGCGGAGCACGCCGTGCAGCCGTTCCGGCCCGCGCCGACGGCCCCGGTGGAGCGCCACCACAACCACCTCACCGACGCGCCGGCCCGCGTCCAGCTCCGTCACGGCCCTGATGGCCTCTGGCACCCGTACGTCGAGCGCTACGGCGACTGGCAGCCGGCCGCCGTACCGCACGCCGATCCCGCCGAGGCCTACCGGGCCGCCCGTGCGGCACTCCGCGGGCCGGGCGGGCCCGGGAAGGGCGCGCGGGGCTGAGTGCGGGCCGCGGCTGAGTACGGGGATCCCGCCCGGGCGTCGTCCGGGCGGGATCCCCGCTCGGACGGGAGTCCGGGAACGGGGTCCGGGAACAGAGGCCGGAAACAGGGTCCGGGACCAGAGTCCGGGATCAGACCCTGGGAGCGCTCTCAGTCGATTCGGGCTGCGGATATCCTGGTACGCGCGGGACCACGGCCCCAGGGCGTCGTCCGGGACCGCCGCCCGCCCACCAGCCGACGCAGCCGAGGAGCGCCCGCCGTGACCGAACAGACCGCGGGGTCCCGCCCCACGCTGGAAGCCGTCGCCGCGCACGCGGGCGTGTCCCGCGCCACGGCCTCGCGGGTCGTCAACGGGGGCGCGGGCGTGCGCACTCCGCTGGTCGAGAAGGTGCGCCGGGCGGTCGAGGAGCTCGGTTACGTCCCCAACCACGCGGCGCGGACGCTGGTGACCCGGCGCAACGGCGCGGTGGCGGTGATCATCGCGGAGCCGGAGTTCCGGGTGTTCTCGGATCCGTTCTTCGAGCAGCAGGTGCGCGGCATCAGCCGGGAACTGACTGCGCACGACGCCCAGTTGGTGCTGCTGTGGGTCGAGGGCCCGGGCGATCACGACCGCATCGCCCGCTATCTCGGCGGCGGGCACGTCGACGGGGCGCTGGCGTTCTCGCTGCACAGCGACGACGCGCTGCCGGCCGTGATCGACCGGGCCAGGATCCCCGTGGTCTTCGGCGGGCGGCCCACCCCCGGCACCGCGCCGACCATCCCGTTCGTCGACTGCGACAACCGCGGCGGCGCCCGTGAGGCGGTGCGGCACCTGGTGGGTCTCGGCCGCCGGACCATCGCCCACATCTCGGGGCCGCCCGACCAGACGTCCGCCGTCGACCGGATCCACGGCTATCGGGACGTCCTCATCGACGCCGATCCCGCCCTGGTGTGCCAGGGCGACTTCACCGAGGAGAGCGGGGCCCGCGCGATGGCGGAGCTGCTCGACCGGCGGCCGGACGTCGACGGCGTGTTCGTCGCGAACGACCTGATGGCGTCGGGCGCGCTGCTCACCCTGCGGGAGCGGGGCGTCCGGGTGCCGGAGGACGTGGCCGTCGTCGGCTTCGACGACATGGACTCGGTGGTCCGCAGGACCCGTCCGGCCCTGACCACGGTGCACCAGGACATCGAGGGCATGGGCCGGCTGATGGTGAAGCTGCTGATGAGGCTGCTCGACGGGACCGGCCCCGAGGTCCCCGAGTCCGTGATCACCCCGACGTCGCTGGTCCGCCGCGCCTCCGCCTGAGGCGGGAGGGAAGCCCGCACGAGAGGCGGCGGGCACGGGAAGCGGCGGGCACGGGGATTCCCCGGACCCGCCGCCGTCTCACGAGACGCCCCGGTCAGTCGTACGGGATGACGAGCACGGAGCGGTCCGTGCCGGTCTGGAGCCGGGAGTCGCCGTTGCCGATGGCGCTCCAGACCTCCAGGCGGACCGTGCCGCCGCGCAGGTCGCCGAGCGTGCCGGTGGCGGACTTCAGGCCGCGGGCCTGGGCGTACTCCTCCCAGCCGGTGACCGGGTCGGTCGCGAAGTAGTGGTACGTCTCCGTCCGGTCGAAGGTGCCGTCGCCGGTGAGGTCGTAGCTGATCCTGGCCTGCTGGCCGAGGCCGACGGCCGTGCCCGCGTCCACCTGGAGGCGGAAGGCGGTGGCGCCGCCGGTCCTGAGGGTGCCGTTGACGCCCCTGACCTCGTAGACGAGCGGCCGGTTCGGGGTGCCGTCGTGGTTGGCGCCGCCGGCGGAGGCGATGGTGTCGCTGCCCGCGGTGGCGCCGGTGGCCGTGGTGAGGGTGCCGCCGGTGCGGAGCTGGAAGGTGTTGCCGGTGGACGGCTCCGGGTCGGGGTCGGTGCCGCCCGTTCCGCTGCCGGTGGCGGTCGACCGGGCGGGAACGGTCAGGGACTTGCCGTCGGAGAAGGTCACCGTGCGGGCGGTCGTGCCGTGGTTGTGGGCGACGTAGGTGCGGGTGGTGCCCTTGAGGAAGACGGCGGAGGTGGGCAGGGAGCCGGTGACGGTGGCGTCGGGGGCTCCGAGGGTGTCGAGGGCGGTGAGCCAGTGGTAGGTGTGGGCCTTGGACTCGCCCGCCTCCGGGGCGTACCCGGCGTTCCCCGCGTCCCACTTGGCCTTGGCGGCGGCGGGGTCGGCGAAGGACTGGAACTCCCAGAGGATGTCGCGCCATTCGACGGCGGGGCCGCCGTTCTCCCGTTCCATTTCGGCGATGTTGCGCCGGACGGCGTCCTTGCGTGCGCCGAGGTGCAGTGAACCGCCGGTCACCGGGAGGACGTTGATGCCGTGGATCTCCTCGGGGTTGGCGGTCCACCAGGTGGAGTAGGCGGCGCCGCTGCCCCAGACCATGCCGACGGTGTCGTGCTGGAAGGCGGCGGGGAAGACCTGCTGGTCGGCGTCGAACCAGTACTGGGCGATGGCCTCGCCCTCGGTGGTGAGCAGGTACGTGCCGAGGTCGCGCAGTGCGGTGTCGCCGGTGGCCGAGCCCCACAGGACGAGGGCGGCGCTGAGGTTGGTCGACTCGGAGGAGGACTCCTGGTTGTTGCCGGCGGCGAAGCCCTGGTGGCCGCTGGCCCAGCTGTGCCCGGCGTAGACGTCGAAGCCGCGCAGGAAGGGGAAGGCGCCGTCGGTGCGGCTGGGGTTGGCGGTGTCGCGGACCAGGGTCTTCACCATGGCGCCCCAGGCGGAGTCGGCGGCCCAGGCGGGGTCGTACTGGGCGACGATCGCGGCGGCGTACACGTAGTAGCCGTAGTGGAAGTGGTGGTCGTTGAGTTCGGTGTCGCTGCCGTAGGAGGCGGGGTAGCCGGTGAGCGTCTTCCACACCTGGTCGTACGAGAACTCGTTGGCGCCGCCGGCCGTGAACCAGTCCTGGAGGCGGCCCTTCATCAGGCCGAGGAGCTTGTCGCGGATCGCGCCCTCGCCGATCTGGTCGGCGAGCGGGACGAGCTGGGCGAGCTTTCCGAGCGCCTTGCCGGTCCAGTAGGTGTCGACGGCTCCGGAGAACGGGTCGGAGGAGTTCGCCACCTCGTTCAGGTAGCCGCGCAGCCGGGCGGTGTCCGCGCCCGTGCCGCCGGGGAGGGCGGGCAGGGTGGCGGCGGCGCGCTGGGAGGTGGTGAAGGAGGCGGACTCGCGGACCTTCATGGTCCCGCGGGGCGAGACGTAGGTGTACGGGGTGAGCGGGTCGGTGGTGTGCAGCCACTGGTGGCGGTAGAGGGCCTGGAGGGTGCCTCGCTCGGTGCCCTCCTTGGCCTCGGTGGTGAGGCCGTAGGTGGCGCGGACGGTGCCCGCGTCGTAGCTCCAGTTCACGGTGGATCCGGTGACGAAGCTGTAGGCGTACTTCCGGTAGGTCGCGAGGGCGTCGGTGGAGGGCAGGACGGCGACGGAGAAGTAGTCCTTGCCGCCGAGCCCGGCGGTGACGGTCGTGCCGGAGACGTTCCAGTCGGTGCCGCTGGGAGCGAAGAGGGCGTAGTGGTGGCCCGCCACGGTGATGCCGAGGACGTTGCCCTGGTCGGCGAAGACGGCGGGCGTCTCGGCGGTGGTGACGCGGGCGTCGCCGCCGCTGCCCTTGGCGTACACGAAGGGCAGGCCGTGGCCGATGGTGGTGCGCAGGGTGCGGGAGCCGTCGGACCAGTAGGGGGTGACGGTCCAGTCGGACCAGGCGTCGGCCTTGGTGTCCGGCGAGTTGAGGCCGGTGAGGCCCAGCGTGAGGTCGCGTTTGTGCGCGTACTCGTACTGGCGCCCGTCGCCGACGACGGCGGGGCTGGTCGGGTAGCCGATCTCCAGGCCCCCTGCGACGGCCTGGTAGGTGAGCGGGTGGCCGTACATCGGGGTGGAGTACGGGTTGTCGCCGTAGCGCTGGAAGGCGAGGGAGGACCACCAGTCGTTGGTGGGGACCGGCTTGCCCTGGGCGGCGGGGGTGACCTTGGGGGTGACCGGTGCGCCGGTGTTGGTGGTGGGGCCGGAGGTTCCGGCGGGGCGGGTGTCGGAGTAGCTTCCGGCGCCCGTGGGAACGGTGGCCGCGGCCGCCGGGGCGGCGGCTGGGCCCAGGCCCAGGGCGGCGAGGGCGGAGACCAGGACCAGCGCTGCGGCCGGCCGTGTGCGGGGGGCTGGCATGAACGGCACCTCATGTCGTCGCGGAGTCGCGGAGTCGCGTGGAGCGAGGGGATGGACGAGGGGCGGAACGTGTGGCTGAGCGAGTGGCTGAGCGAGTGGCCGAGCCATGACTGAGAGCGCTCTCAGATCGCCGGAAACGTAAAACCCTCGAAACAGCTGTGTCAAGAGATTGAACACAGCGCGGAGTTGAGGCCGTGTCTCGTCCGTTACGCCTTCGAGCCTTGACGGATGAGCCGCTCCGCGGGCACGCTCCCTCCGCAAGCTTGAGAGCGCTCTCAACCGCTCTCGCTCGTCCGGAACCAAGGGAGGCTTCCCATGCCCATCGCCCGAGCCGTCAAGAGAGCCGCCGTCCGCCTGGGCGCGGTCGCGCTCACCGGCGCACTCCTCGCCGCCTGCGGAGGTTCGACGGACGACACGTCCTCGGACGGCGCGGGCGGCAAGGTCACGATCACCGTGGACCTGTTCGGCTCGTTCGGATACAAGGAGGCCGGCCTCTACGCCGAGTACGAGAAGCTCCACCCCGGCGTCACGATCAAGCAGACGGACACCGAGGACGAGGCCGACTACTGGAAGTCCCTCCAGACCCGGCTCGCCGGCGGCGGCGGCCTCGCCGACGTCCAGGGCATCGAGGTGGGCCGGATCGCCTCCGTCACCCAGCAGCAGGCCGACCGCTTCACCGACCTCCGGAAGTACGGCGCGGACGCCCTGAAGGACCAGTTCGCCCCCGCCAAGTGGGCCGCCGCCACCGGCAAGGGCGGCGAGGTCCTCGGCCTCGGCACGGACGTCGGCCCCGAGGCGATGTGCTACCGCACGGACCTGTTCAAGCAGGCGGGACTGCCCACCGACCGTGACGAACTGGCGAAGAAGTGGGCCACCTGGGACGGCTACCTGGAGCTCGGCAAGCAGTACAAGGCGAAGGCGACCGGCAAGAGCGCGTGGCTCGACAGCGTCGGCAGCCTCTACTCGATCATGATCGGGCAGGAGAAGGAGCGCTACTACGACGCCTCCGGAAAGCTGATCTGGGAAGAAAACCCCGCCCTCCGCACCGCCTGGGAGCACTCCGTCGAGGCCGCCAAGGACGGACTGAGCGCCAAGCTCGACCAGTGGTCCCCGGCGTGGAACCAGGCCTTCGCCGCCGGTTCCTTCGCCACCATCCCCTGCCCCGCCTGGATGCTCGGCTACATCAAGGGCCAGGCCGGTGAGTCCGGCAAGGGCAAGTGGGACGTCGCCCCGCTCCCCGGCGGCGCCGGCAACTGGGGCGGTTCCTACCTGGCCGTGCCGAAGGCCGCCGCGCACAAGAAGGAGGCGTACGAGCTGATCAAGTGGCTCACCGCCCCCGAGCAGCAGACCCGGCTCTTCGAGAAGCAGGGCAACTTCCCCTCCGCCACCGGCGCCATCGAGAAGGTCGCCGGCGCGAAGGACCCCTTCTTCTCCGACGCCCCGATCGGGAAGATCTTCGGCGACGCGGCGAAGGCGGCCCCGGTCCAGGTCCTCGGCGTGCACGACCAGAACATCGCCCAGCAGATCACCAACGCCCTCAGCGAGGTCGAGCGCAAGGGCACCTCGCCCGAGAAGGCCTGGTCGAACGCGAAGAAGGGCGTCGCCAACACCATCGGCTGACCCGTCCGGTCGGCCGACCCGCACCCTCGGCCGACCCGCACCGCCGACCGCCTCACCGGGGGTGCCCGGCACCCCCGCCCCGCCCCGCACCGCACCGCACCGACCACTCACCGAAGGGCCGCACCGTGACCCTCACCGCATCCCAGGCGCCGGCACCGCCCGGCCGGACCGCCCCGCCCCGGCGGCGGGGTTCCGCCCCCCGGCGGGCCTGGCGGACGTTCTCGCCGTACGCCTATCTGGCCCCGTTCTTCACCCTGTTCGCCGCGTTCGGCCTGTTCCCGCTGGTCTACACGGCGTACGTGTCGCTGTACCGGGTGGAGCTCCAGACGCCCGGCGACATGCAGTGGCGGGGCTTCGGCAACTACACCGCCCTCCTCGGCGACGAGTACTTCTGGCTCGCGCTGCGCAACACCTTCACCATCGGCGTGCTCTCGACCGTGCCGCAGCTGGTGATGGCGCTCGGGCTTGCGCACCTGCTCAACTACCGGCTGCGCGGCCGCACTTTCCTGCGCACCGCGATCCTGCTGCCGTACGCGACCTCGGTCGCCGCCGCCACCCTCGTCTTCGCCCAGCTCTTCGGGAGCGACTTCGGGCTCGTCAACTACGTCCTGGGCGTGGTCGGCATCGACCCCGTGGACTGGCAGAACGACACGGTCGCCTCGCAGATCGCGGTGTCGAGCATCGTCATCTGGCGGTGGACGGGCTACAACGCCCTGATCTACCTGGCGGGCATGCAGTCCATCCCGAACGAGCTGTACGAGGCCGCCGCCATGGACGGGGCCTCGCGGTGGCGGCAGTTCTTCCACGTCACCCTGCCCGGTCTGCGGCCCACGATCGTGTTCACCGTGGTCGTCTCCACGATCGGCGCGACCCAGCTGTTCGGTGAGCCGCTGCTGCTCGAAGGCCAGATATCGGGCGGCATCTCGCACCAGTACCAGACGCTCGGGCTCTACATGTACGAGCAGGGCTGGGGCTTCTTCCACCTGGGCCGGGCCGCGGCCATCGCCTGGGTGATGTTCCTGCTCATCGTGGTGCTCGTCGGGGTCAACGCCCTGATCGCGCGCCGCCGTTCCCGCAAGGAGGCCGGCCGATGACCGCGCCGATCGCCCCCGCGGCGGCCTCGGCGCCGGCCGCCCCCGCCACCCCGCCGGCCGGTGACCCGGCCGCCCGTCGCACCGGCCGGCCGCGCCGGGGGGCCTCGCGGGCGGGGCGGACCCTGCACGCCGGCCCGGTCGCGTACACGATCCTGATCCTCGCCGTGCTGGTGTCCGCGTTCCCCTTCTACTGGACGATCGTGGCCGCCAGCCGCTCCAACGCCGACCTGGCCCAGGTGCCGCCGGCCCTGCTGCCGGGCCCTAACCTGATGCGGAACTTCGAGGCGGTCCTCGAAGAGGCGGACATCGGCAAGGCGCTGCTGAACTCGCTCATCGTGTCGGGCTCGATCACCCTCGGCACCGTGCTGTGCTGCACGCTGGCCGGATTCGCCTTCGCCAAGCTGCGCTTCCGCGGGCGGGGCGCGCTGCTCGCGGTCACGGTGGGCACGATGATGATCCCGCCGCAGCTGGGCGTCATCCCGCTGTTCATGCTGATCGCCGAACTGGGGTGGGTGAACCAGCTCCAGGCGGTGATCCTGCCGGGTCTGGTGTCCGCGTTCGGAGTGTTCTTCATGCGGCAGTACCTGGTGCAGTCGCTGCCGGACGAGCTGATCGAGGCGGCCCGGGTCGACGGCGCGTCCACGGCCAGGATCTTCTGGTCGATCGTGGTGCCGGTGGCCCGGCCCGGCATGGCGGTGCTCGGCCTGCTGACCTTCATGGCGGCGTGGAACGACTTCTTCTGGCCGGTCGTCGCGCTGACCTCCTCCGAGCCCACCGTCCAGGTCGCGCTCCGCCAGCTCGGCGGCGGCTACGTCCACGACCAGTCCGTGATCATGGCGGGCACGCTGCTCGGCACCCTGCCGGTGCTGCTGGTCTTCGGTCTGCTCGGCCGCCAGATCGTCGGCGGCATCATGCAGGGCGCGGTCAAGGGCTGACCCGCCGCCGGCCCCGCCTTCCCCCTGCCGGCCGCCTCTCGGCTCCTCGCCGCCCCTCTCGCCGGCCCCCCTGTCCCACCCCCTTCCCTCCCCTCCCCCAAGACGTCTCGACCCAAGGGAGTTCCCGTCCCATGACCGCGCTCGACACCCGCACCGACACCCCGGCCGTCCTCCGATTCCCCGAGGGCTTCCGCTGGGGCACCGCCACCGCCGCCTATCAGATCGAGGGCGCGGCCGCCGAGGACGGCCGCACGCCGTCCATCTGGGACACCTTCAGCCGCACTCCCGGCAAGGTCCGCAACGGCGACACCGGCGACATCGCCGCCGACCACTACCACCGCGTCGACGAGGACATCGCCCTCATGCGGCGGCTCGGGGTGACCGACTACCGCTTCTCGATCGCCTGGCCCCGGGTCCAGCCGACCGGGCGCGGCCCCGCCGTGCGCAAGGGCCTCGACTTCTACCGTCGCCTCGCCGACTCGCTCCTCGATGCGGGCATCCGCCCGGTGGCGACGCTCTACCACTGGGACCTGCCGCAGGAGTTGGAGGACGCCGGCGGCTGGCCGCACCGGGAGACCGCGTACCGCTTCGCCGAGTACGCGGACATCATGGCGGACGCCCTCGGCGACCGGGTGGCGACCTGGACGACGCTGAACGAGCCCTGGTGCGCCGCGTTCCTCGGCTACGGCAACGGGGTGCACGCGCCGGGCCGCACCAGCGACCTCGCCGCGCTGCGCGCCGCCCACCACCTCAACCTGGCCCACGGGCTCGCGGCGCGTGTGCTGCGGGGCGCGCTGCCCGGCTCCGCCGAGGTGTCGTTGACCCTCAACCTGCATGCGGTGCGGGCCCGTTCGCAGGCCCCGGAGGACGTCGACGCGGCCCGGCGGATCGACGCGGTGGGCAACCGGATCTTCCTCGACCCCGTCTTCCACGGACGGCTCCCGGAGGACCTGGTCCGTGACACGGCGGCGGTGACGGACTGGTCCTTCGTCCAGGACGGCGACCTCGCGGCGGCCGCCGCGCCGCTCGACTCCCTCGGCATCAACTACTACTCCCCCGCCGTCGTCGCCGCCGGCTCCTCCGAGTCTCCGTCGCCGTGGGCGGGCGCGGAGCGGCACGTCCGGTTCGAGCCGGCGCCGGGGCCGCGCACCGCCATGGACTGGCCGGTGGACGCCGACGGACTGCACGAGCTCCTCGTCCGGCTGCGGGACGAGCTGCCCGGCGTACCGCTGGTGATCACGGAGAACGGCGCGGCGTACGACGACTACGCCGATCCCTCGGGTCAGGTGAAGGACCCCGAGCGGGTGGCGTACCTCCACGCGCACCTGGCCGCGGTGCACCGCGCCCTCGCGGACGGCGCGGACGTGCGGGGGTACTTCCTGTGGTCGCTGCTGGACAACTTCGAGTGGGCGTACGGCTACAGCAAGCGGTTCGGCATCGTCCACGTCGACTTCGCCACGCAGCGCCGGACGCTCAAGGACAGCGCCCGCTGGTACGCGGAGGTCATCGCCCGGGGCGGCCTGGCGGAGTCCTGAGACCCGTCGGTGTGCACGGCGCGCCTCCGTACGGCGGAGGGGCGCCGCGGTTCCCCCCTCGGGTCCGCGGCGCCCCGGTCACGGCCGGGCCGGTGTCACAGGCGCCGCCACAGGGCGGGGACGTTCGGCGGCTCCCAGCCGGTCTGGGCCTGGTGGCCCTGGAGGCAGCGGTAGCTCGCGCCGCCGTACGTGACGGTGTCACCGGCCGCGTACACCTTGCCCGCGGCCCAGGTGCCACCCGGCTGGGGTTCGCCGGGGCCGGGGCCCGGGTCGCCGCCCGTGGTCTTCAGGGTCAGGCCGTAGTTCTGGAGCAGCGGGTTCAGCGGCTGGAAGAAGGTGGTGCCGCCGGTGGTGCAGGTGCCGGAGCCGCCCGAGGTGACGCCCTGGGCCTGGCTGCCGGAGATGTACGAGCCGCCGGAGTCGCCGGGCTCGGCGCAGACGGTCGTCCGGGTCACCCCGGTGATGGTGCCCTCGGGGTAGGTGACGCTGGTGTTGTGCTGCTGCACGGTTCCGCAGTGCCAGCCGGTGGTGGAGCCGGAGCGGCACACGGAGGCGCCGACGGGCTGCAGCACCGAGCCGGTGACCTGGACGTTCGTGCCGCCGGAGCCCTTGACGTACGGCGTGGAGGTCCAGCTGGAGTTGGCCGCGACCCAGGCCATGTCGTTGCCGGGGAAGACCGAGCCCTGGAAGGTGCCCTGCGCGACCTGGTTGAAGCCGCTGGTGGTGGTGCCCGCGCGGCCGCAGTGGCCCGCGGTGGCGAAGCCCTGGGTGGTGCCGCGGGTGACCGCGAAGCCCACCGAGCAACGGCCGCCGCCGCCCATGTAGTACGCGTCGCCGCCCCGGATGTCGTACAGCGGGCGCGGCGCGGCGGTGGCGCGGACGACGCGGACCAGCTCGCGGGGGACGCCGGTGGCCCGGACGAGTCGCACCCCGGCGCCGGCCTTCGTCTCCTCGACGACCAGGACGTTGGCGCGCACGTCGACGTAGCGGACGGGGGCCTCGGCGGTGGCGGCCCGGTCGAGGGTCTCCTTGACGCGCTCCAGGGCGGTCAGGCCGTGCGGCACGAGCAGGGCACGCGCCCCGGTGGCCCGTATCGCGGCCGCGTCGGACGGCCGGGTCGTGGCGACGGTCAGGGTGCCGGCCTCGGCGCCGTCCAGCCACGCCCCGGCGAACGCCCCGCCGAGGTCCTGGCGGAGCCGGGCGGCGGTGGCGCCGGCCTCGGCCTCGTTGGCGAGGCGGTCGAGGGCCTGCGCCCGGGTGAGGCCCAGGTCGCGTCCCATGGCCAGCAGGAGCTCGGGCTGGGCGGAGGCCGCGCCGAGCGTCTGCGCGGCGGTGCCGACGGCGGGGGCCGGGGCGGTGTCGGGTGCCTGCGGGGCCGCGGTGGCGGAGCCGGCCTGGAGGCCGGCCAGCACCATTCCGGCGGCGGCCAGCGCGGTACACGCCGCGCGGGCGTGTCGTCGGAGCATGGGTGTCTCCTCGGTTCTCGGTGGGGGATCTGCTGAGAACGTAGGAGTCCCGACGAGCGGGCGGCAGTGGCCAGTTCGCCCCTGCCTCCGCGTTATGCCCCGGCCCGTGGCAGATGCGGCGCCGCGGTCCCTCCGGCGCTGCGGGCGAGCGCGTCGGCGTGAGCGGCTCGGGTGTGGCGCAGGACGGCGGCGGCCCGGTCGGCCGCCCGCCCTTCGGGGTGCCAGCCGAGGAGGTGCCGCCAGACCAGGGGGGCGCCGGTCAGCGGGCGCGTGACGAGGCCGGGTGTCGCGGGGAAGGTGGCCCGGCAGAGGCCGACGGCCCGGCCGACCTGGACGAGGTGCACGCAGGACGCGGTGTCCGTCTCGTACACGCAGGCGGGGGTGAAGCCCGCCCGGACGCAGGCGGCGGCGAAGCAGTCGCCGAAGCAGCCGTCGCCCGGCACGTCGGTCCAGGCCTCCGCCGCGAGTTCGGCGAGGTCGATCTCGCTCCGGGGTGCGAGCGGGTGGTCGTCGGCCAGCATGACGTACACCGGGTCGCGGGCGACCTCCGTCCACGCCAGGCGGCCCGCCTCGGGGGCGCCGCTCTCCCCGCAGACGCCGACCAGCGCGAAGTCGAGGCGTCCGGCGACCACCCCGCAGGCGATCTCGCGCTCCGACCACGAGGTGTACGTGGTCACCAGCGTGCCCGGGTCGGTGCGCGCGATCCGGTCGACGAGCCCTCCGAGCAGCGGTCCGTGCGTGCCGCCGAGCCGGTATCCGTCCGCGCCTTCCCGGGCGAACCGCACCGCCTCCTCCTGCAGCTCGCACACGGCGGGCAGCACCACCCGCGCCCGCTCCACGACCAGGTCGCCGAGGGCCGTGGCCCGTACCCCGTCCCGCCCGCGGACGAACAGCGTCCCGCCCAGGGCCCGTTCGATCCGCTTCAGCTGGGCGCTCAGCGCCGGCTGCGCCAGCCCCAGCACACTGGCGGCACGCGTGAGGCTCCCCGCGTCCGCGATGGCCCGGATCGTCTTGAGGTGCCTCAACTCCAAGTCCATGAGCAGAGCTTGACGCCACCCACCCGATAGGTCCAGACCAAACACCCATGGGGCCGTCCGCTCCGGGGAACCGAGACGGTCTACCGCCCGTCCTTCCGGTCACAGGACGGTCGGGGCCACCCGCACCGCCGACGGCGCACGAGGGCAAGGAGCACGCGGTGACGGTCACGCTCGCGGAGGAGATCATGCTGCTGTCGCTGGACGACGAGTCCGGCGCGGCGAAGGAACGGCAGTCCGCGGCCTGGGCGGTCGCGGGCGGCATCCTCCTCGACCTCGTCCTCGCCGGACGGGTGGGCGTCGAAGGGGGACGGCTGTGGGTCGCGGACCGGACCCCCACCGACGTCCCCCTCCTGGACGAGCGGCTGCGCGCGATCGAGGCGTGGACGGCGGGCCGGAAGCAGCCGCGGAAGGTCACCCAGTGGCTGACGAAGGACCACCCCAAGGCCGTCAAGGCGACCGTCGAGAGCCTGCGGGGACGGGGACTCGTCCGCGCGGAGCAGCGCAAGGTGCTGGGGCTCTTCCCCGTCACCCGCTACCCCGAGGCCGACGGCTCCGTCGAGCGCGAACTCAGGGCCCGGCTGCGGGCCGTGGTCCTCGACGGCGCCGAGCCCGACGAGCGTACCGCCGGACTCCTCGCCCTCGTGCACGGCGCGAAGCTGCACCGCCTCGCCTTCCCCGGGGTGCCCCGCAAGCAGATCGCGCCCCGCCTGGACGGCATCACGGACGGCCAGGGGGTCGCCGAAGGCGTGCGGAAGGCGATCCGCGACATGCAGTCCGCCATGGCCTCGATCACCGTCGTGACCGTGGTGGCGGCCGGGAGCTGACCCGCCCGTCACCCGCCCGGGGCTCGGTCAGAAGAATCCGTGCACGGACTTCGGGTGCCTGCACCGCACGGTCGGGGGTCCGTCACCGTCGTCGGGCCCCCTGGCGTCGCCGTAGGTGTTCCGGCACGGCTCGTTGTTGTTGCCGAGGTAGTAGGGGCAGAGGCAGAAGTGCGGGGTCGGCGGCGGAGGATGACTCCCCAGGCAACGGCCCCCCGAGAACCATTCACGCTCTTCGGGCTCCAGCTCCGCGCCGGCCTGGCGCAGGATCTCCGCCGCCTCGCGCTGCGCGTCGATGACCAGCTGCATGGCGCGCGCCAGCGCCTTCGCCTGCTCATCGGACCGCTGATACTGCTCCGGATCTTCGGACACCTGTGTCCTCCTCCGAGTGGTCGGGCCCCACGTCGTACCAGGGGTCGGGCGTCCGGTCGGGCAGGCGCGCGCGTGCTGCTCCGGTCGGCCCCGCCGCGGTCCGCCGATCGGGGCAACCCGCAAGCGGGGCATCGGCGTTGGCGGCGGCGGCCGATCGGGTGGACGCGGCGAGGGGGCCGGCCTCGGGGGTGTACGTACGCGGGCGGACCGTCCAGGATGGGGCCCGGCGGAGTGCTCGTCTCCGTCCTCGTGGGTCCACGTGAAGGTGGGATGGATGGCCGACCGGCGCAGGGCGATCACCCGACTGCTGACGATGTCCCTGACGCTGTCCCTGGTGACGGGACCGGCGACCGCCCTGGGCACCCCCGCCCAGCCCGCGCGGCTCGTCGCCGAGCAGACCACCATCTCGCACGACGACCTGCGCACCGGCTGGGACCGGGACGAGCCGGGACTCGCCCCCGACCAGGTGTCCAGCTCGGACTTCGGGCTGCAGTTCTCCACCGCCGTCGACGGCCAGGTGTACGCGCAGCCGCTGGTCGTGGGGCGGACGCTGGTCGCGGCCACGGAGAACAACAAGGCGTACGGGATCGACGCGGCCACCGGGGCGATCGGCTGGACGAAGGACCTCGGCGCGCCCTGGCCCGCCTCGGCCATCACCTGCGGCGACCTGGTGCCGAACATCGGGGTCACGTCGACGCCCGTGTACGACCCGGTGAGCAACGCCGTCTACATGACCTCGAAGGTGAACGACGGACCCGACGTCCAGCACCCCAACTGGTACGTCCACGCCCTCGACCCCGCGACGGGCGCCGAGCGGGCGGGCTGGCCGGTGAAGGTGGCGGGCGCGCCGGTGAACGATCCGGGGCGGGCGTTCAACCCGTACACCGCGGGCCAGCGTCCCGGGCTGCTCCTGATGGGCGGTTCGGTGTACGCGGCCTTCGCCTCGCACTGCGACCGGGGCCCGTACGTGGGCTATGTCATGGGCGTCAGCACGACGACCCGGAAGACCACGCTGTGGGCGACGGAGGACTCGTCGGCGAACGGCATGGCCGGTGTCTGGATGAGCGGTGGTGGCCTGGTCTCCGACGGTCCGGGCCGCATCCTGTTCTCGACGGGCAACGGCGTCTCCCCGGCGCCCGGTCCCGGCAACCGGCCGCCGGGCCAGCTCGCCGAGTCGGTGGTGCGGCTCGGGGTGAACAGCGACGGCACGATGTCGGCGCAGGACTTCTTCAGCCCGGCCAACGCCTCCCAACTGGACCTCAACGACACCGACCTGGGCTCGGGCGGCCCGGTCGCCCTGCCGGACGCGTACTTCGGCACCAGCCGGTACCCACGGCTGCTCGTGGAGATCGGCAAGGACGGACGGCTGTTCCTGCTCGACCGCGACGACCTCGGCGGACGCAGCCAGGGTCCGGGCGGGACGGACAAGGTGCTCGGCGCGTTCGGGCCGTACGAGGGGGTGTGGGGGCATCCCGCCGTGTACGGCGGTCAGGGCGGGTACGTCTACACGATCGGCAGCGGCGGGCCGCTGCGGGCCTTCGCGTACGGGCTGAGCGGCTCGGGCATGCCGGTGCTCAGCAACACGGGCAGCAGCACCCAGCGGTTCGGCTACACCTCGGGGTCGCCGGTGGTGACGTCGACGGGCACGAACCCGGGGTCGGCGCTGGTGTGGGCCGTCGCCTCCGACGGGGCGAACGGCGCCAACGGGCAGCTGCGCGCGTACGACGCGGTGCCCGTGAACGGCGAGCTGAGGCTGCGCTGGTCGGCGCCGATCGGGGTGGCGTCGAAGTTCGCCGTCCCGGCCACGGACAACGGGCGGATCTACGTGGGCACCCGGGACGGCCACGTCATGGCCTTCGGCCGGCCCGCGAACTCGGCGCTGCACGGCGAGCCGGTGGACGTCGGCGACGCCGCGGTCGGCGGGTCGCGTACGGCCACGGCGACCGTCACGGCGACCCGTGACGTGACGCTCACCGGGGTGAGCACCCCGGCCGGCAGCAGGTTCTCGGCGACGTCGGCCGGTCTGCCGCGCACCCTGCGGGCCGGTGAGACGCACACCGCGCAGGTGACCTTCTCCCCCACGTCTCCGGGGGCGGACACGTCGGGGCTGACCTTCACCACGAACTTCGGCGACAGCGCGCTCGGCCTGACCGGCTACGGGACCCGGCCGGGGCTCCTCGCGTCCCCCGGAGCGCTCGACTTCGACATCGTCCCGACCACCTCCCGCAAGACGCTGGGCGTGACGTTCACGAACACGGGGACGGCCGACGAGACGATCTCCGCGGTGTCGCTGCCCGGCAGTCCGTACGCCGTCGGCGACCCGCCGGCCGTGGGCACGGTCGTGCAACCGCGACAGTCCGTCACCGTGCAGGTGGCGTACGCGCCGACCGTCGCCGGGGAGCACACCGGGACGCTCGCCGTCACCGGGGGGAACGGGACCGCGTCCGTCGCCCTGACCGGCACGGCGGTGACCGGCCGGGCGGAGCTGACCATCACTCCCACGTCGACGGACTTCGGTCAGGTGCGGGTCGGCGAGTCGGTGACCAAGACCTTCGACATCAGCAACACCGGCAACATCCCGCTCACCATCACCAAGGCCAAGCCTCCCGCGGCGCCGTTCCACGTCACCAACCCGATCAGCGAGGGCCAGGTCCTCGGTCCCGAGGACGTCGTCCACCAGGCCGTCACGTTCTCGCCGACGGCCATCGGAGCCGTGTCGGCCGCGTACGAGCTGACCTCCGACGACGGACGCGGGCCCCTCGCCGAGGCGCTGACCGGGACCGGGGCCGCCGGCACCGTCGTCAACGTCCCCTCGCCCGGCGCGGGCGGCTGGAAGCTGAACGGCTCCGCGCGGATCTCCGGGAACGACCTCCAGGTGACCCAGGCGAGCGCCTCCCAGCGCGGGACGGCGGTCTGGCCGGTCCCGGTGCTCACCGACGGCCTCAAGGCGTCGTTCACCACGGTGATCGGCGGCGGGACCGGCGCCGACGGACAGACCTTCGCCCTCCTCGACCCGGCCAGGACCACCCCGGCCGCCCTCGGCGGCCTCGGCGGCGGTCTCGGCTTCGCGGGCCTGCCCGGCGTCGCCGTCGCCTTCGACACCTACCGCAACCCGGGTGATCCGTACGCGAACTTCGTCGGCGTCGCGACCGGCGGCAGCGGCTCGGCCCTCACCTACGCGGCGACCACGTCGAGCGTGCCGAACCTGCGGTCGGGCACCCACGCGGTCACGATCGCGGTCTCCGGCAAGACGGTCACGGTGACCGTCGACGGCACCCAGCGGCTGCGGACCACCGTGGCCTCGCTGCCCCCGACCGCGCTGCTCGCGTTCACCGGCGGGACCGGCGGCGTGACCGACATCCACGCCTTCCGGGGTGCGTCGATCACCGCCGCCTCGTACGCCCTGCCGCCGCCCGGCCCCAACGGCTGGACCTACAACGGGACCGCCGCCCTGTCCGGAACCTCGCTCGTCCTCACGCCGGTCCAGACATACGCCAAGGGGTCGGCGATCCAGGCCACCTCCGTCCCGTCGGCACGGCTGCGGGCCCGCTTCACCGCCACCCTCTCCGGCGGCACCGGGGCCGACGGGCTCGCCCTGCTGCTGCTCGACGCGACGCAGGCGACGCGCACGTCCCTGGGCAACGGGGGCGGCGGACTCGGCTTCAGCGGGCTGCCGGGAGTCGCGGTCACCCTGGACACGTACCGCAACGGCACCGACCCGTCGTCGAACTTCGTCGGCGTCGCCACCGGGGGCACCGGCACCACCCTCCGCTACGCGGCGACCTCGACGGCCGTCCCGGCCCTGCGCACGGGCAGCCACGTCGTCGACGTCAACGTCACCGCCGCCGGACGCCTCATCGTCCTCGTCGACGGCACCCAGGTCATCGACGTGGCGATCACGCTGCCCCGCAACGTCCTGGTCGGCTTCGGCGCGGCCAGCGGCGGCCTCACCGACCGCCACACGGTCACGGGGGTGCGGATCGGCTACTGAGGCGCCCCGCGCACGCGGCCGGGCGGCGGGTCACCCGTGAGCGGGAAGCGGTGGCCCGGTGGTGCGGGTCAGCTGTCGAAGCCGAGGCCGAAGCGGTCGAGGGCGCGCAGCCAGAGGTTGCGGCGTCCCTGGTTCAGGTCGGCGCGTGCCATGGACCAGCGGGTGATGTGGATGCCGATCGAGCGGAAGGGTTCGGGCGGGAACGGCAGCGGCTTGCGGCGTACGAGTTCCAGGCCGGTCCGCTCGGTGTCCTCGCCCGCCAGGAGGTCGAGCATGACCTCGGCGCCGAAGCGGGTGGCGCCGACGCCGAGGCCGGTGAAACCGGCGGCGTAGGCGACCTTGCCCCGGTGACTCGTGTCGAAGAAGACGCAGAAGCGGGTGCTGGTGTCGATGGCCCCGCCCCAGGCGTGACTGAACCGGACCCCTTCCAGCTGCGGGAACGTGGTGAAGAAGTGCTCGGCGAGCGTCGCGTACGTCTCGGGCCGGCGGTCGTGCTCGGCGCGCACCGGGCCACCGTGGTGGACCGCGTCGTAGCCGCCCCAGAGGATGCGGTCGTCGGCGGAGAGCCGGACGTAGTGGAACTGGTTGGCGCAGTCCGCGAAGCCCTGGCGGCGCGTCCAGCCGACGGAGGCGAGCTGCTCCTCGGTGAGCGGCTCGGTCATCAGCGCGTAGTCGTACACGGGGACGGTGTAAGGACGGTGACGCCGGATCAGGGACGGGTAGGCGTTGGTGGCGAGCGCGACCTTGCGGGCGGTGACCCGACCGTAGGGCGTGCCCACCGCCACGACGGCGCCGTGCGCGTCGAGCGAGGTCGCGGGGGTGTGCTCGTGGATGCGGACGCCCAGGTCGAGGCAGGCCCGCTTGAGGCCCCAGGCGAGCCGGGCCGGGTTGACCATAGCGACGTCGTCCCGGTTCCACAGGCCGCCGAGGAAGGTCGGGGAGTCGATCTCGGCGCGGACGGCCTCGGCGTCGAGGAGGAGCGGCTTGCCGCCGTAGCGGGCGGCGGCCTCGGCCTCCTCGGCGAGGCCGTCGAGCTGGTACTGCTCGGTGGCGACGACGAGGGAGCCGGTGCGCTCCCAGTCGCAGTCGATGCCGTAGCGCTCGACGGCGTCCTCGATGGCCTGGAGGTTCTCGCGGCCCAGGCGCTCCAGGAGGCCGATCTCCCCGGGCCAGCGCTGGAGGCCGTTCGCCAGGCCGTGGGTGAGGCTGGCCTCGCAGAATCCGCCGTTGCGGCCGGAGGCGGCGCCGCCGGCCTCGTCCGCCTCGACGAGGACGACGTCGAGCGAGGGGTCGCGCTCCTTGGCGACGAGGGCGGTCCACAGGCCGGTGTAGCCGCCGCCGACCACGAGCAGGTCGCAGGTGGTGCCGCCGACCAGTGCGGGGGCGGGCCGGGGCCGCCGGGGGTCGTCGAGCCAGAACGGGGTGTGCTCGACGTCCCGGAGCGAGGCGAGGTGATCCATGGACCTTCCTTACGGGTCGCGGAGGCGCCCGGGCGAGGGGCGCCTCCGAAGTGCCGCCATGAGACTCCGCCGCACGGAACAAGGTCAATGGTGTTGACGTAAGGCGCGCCGCCGGTGGCGCGCCCTCGGGTCCGGCGCATCACCTCGTGGCCTGGGGCTTCCTCGGGTCCGGCGCATCACCTCGTGGCCTGGGGCTCCCTCGGGCCCCGCGCATCACCTCGTGACGTGCCGCGCCCTCGGGCCCCGCGCATCGCACGTGATCCGCCGGACGGGTCTACGCGGCCGGGTCCCAGCGGTCGAGGATCTCCTCCGCGATCCTGCGGGCCCCGGGTTCGAAGCGCGCGGAGAGTTCGCGGAACAGCGCCTCGGCGTGCTCGGCGGGCCATTCCCCGGGGAGGTGCTCGGCGGGCAGGTGGGGGTCACGGCGGACCAGGTCGAGCCAGTCGGTGTGGAGCAGGAGCAGCAGCCCGAGGTCGTCGCGGGCCTCCGCGGGCAGCCGGCCGTCGCCCCAGCGGGCGAGGAAGGCGCGATAGCCCTCGGCGATGGCGTCGACGTCGAAGGCGGTGCGGAGCAGGGGGCCGGCCTCGGTGGGCGCGGCGGCCTCGCCGTGGAAGGCTTTGATACGGTCCCCCAGCCCGAGCTCCGCCGCGACGGGGGCGACGTCGACGCGGCCGGGCGCGACCCAGAGTCCGCTCTGCAGGGGGCCGAAGCCCGCCCAGACGAGCCGGGAGCGCAGGTCGTGGCGCTCACGGCGCCAGGACTCGGGGAGCGAGAAGCCGACCAGGGTCCAGGTGCCGTCCCAGGCGCGGTTGACCGCTCCGGTGCGGCGGATCCGCTCCTCGCCGTCGGCGAGGACCTCGGCGGCCCGGTCCGTGAGCGAGAAGTACATCCTGCGGCCGCGCCGGTGGCGTTCGAGCAGCCCCCTGCCGACCATCCGCGTGAGGGTCGAGCGGACGGCGTCCTCCCCCACCTCGACGCGGGCGAAGGCGTCGATGACGCTCGCCGACGACAGGGCGGTGCCGGTGCCGAGGACGTGGATGCCGAAGAAGCTCAGCATCAGGGACTGGGTGCGGGGCGGGGCTCCGCGGCCGGCCGCTTCGGGGTCGGCTTCGGAGGACTGCGGTGGGTCGGATGCGATCACGGGGGACAGCGTAGGCCCGGCAGTCGCAGCTCACCATGAATGTTCGGCAGTTTATTGACCGCAGACGAGAATGTGCCTAGCTTTTGCCTCGCCGGTGCGTGCTCCTGGCCGCGTCACCTCGCGCCCCGCACCCGGCTCACGGGAAGGACCCCGCTCATGACTCATGTGGATCTCACCGGCAAGGTCGCCGTCGTCACCGGCAGCGGCCGCGGACTCGGCCTCGCCTACGCCCGCTCGCTCGCCGCCGCCGGCGCCGCCGTCGTGATCAACGACGTGGGCGCCGACGCCGCGGCCGAGGCCGTGCGCCTGATCACCGCCGACGGCGGACGTGCCGTCGCCGAAGTGGTCCCGGTCGGCTCCGCCGAGGCCGCCCGGGCCCTCGTCGCCCGAGCCGTCGACAGCTACGGCCGGCTCGACGTGATGGTCACCAACGCCGGCGTCCTGCGCGACCGGGTGCTGTGGAAGATGACGGACGAGGACTTCGACACCGTCGTCGAGGTGCACCTGCGCGGCACCTTCACCTGCGTCCGCGCCGCCGTCGAGCAGATGCGCGCCCAGGGCGAGGGCGGCCGCGTCGTCGTCGCCGGCTCCCCCGCCGGGCAGCGCGGCAACTTCGGCCAGACCAACTACGCCGCCGCCAAGGCCGGCATCGCCGCCATGGTGCGCACCTGGGCCATGGAGCTGGCGAAGGCCGGCATCACCGCGAACGCCGTCATCCCGGTGGCCGCGACCGCGATGACGAAGACGATCCCCGTCTTCGCCCCGCACGTCGAGGCCCTGGAGAAGGACGGCATCGCGCTCCCCGACAGCCTGCGCAAGGGCGAGGGCTTCGGCACGGCCGAGGACGTCGCCGGACTCGTGACGTTCCTCGCCTCGGACGCCTCCGCCGGCGTGACCGGCCAGTGCGTCGGCATCGGCGGCGACAAGCTCGCGCTCTGGTCGCACCCTCAGGAGGTGTCGGTGGCCTACGCGGACGGCGGCTGGAGCGCCGAAGCGATCGCGGCCGCCTGGCCGGTGACCGTCGGCCGTAGCCCGGAGACCTTCGGCATCCCGGCGCCGCAGCTGTGAGCGGCCACGGCGCGATGGACGTGGACGCGCTCGTCGCCATCGACATGCACACCCACGCCGAGGTGTCCGAGAAGGGCTGCGCGTCGCTCTCCGACGAGCTCGACGCCGCCGCCGGCGCGTACTTCAAGGCGGAGCACCGCCACCCGACACTGCCGGAGATCGCCACGTACTACCGCGAGCGGCAGATGGCGTGCGTGGTCTTCACGGTGGACGCGGAGTCCGCGACCGGCACCGCTCCGGTACCGAACGAGGAGATCGCCGAGGCCGCGCTGCGGAACCCCGACGTGATCATCCCGTTCGCCGGGGTCGACCCGTACAAGGGAAAGGCGGCGGTCCGTCAGATCCGGCGGCTCGTCGAGGAGTTCGGCGTCAAGGGCTTCAAGTTCCACCCGAACATCCAGGCCTTCCACCCCAACGACCGCATGGCGTACCCGCTGTACGAGGCGATCGAGGAGGCCGGTGCGATCGCGGTCTTCCACACCGGGCAGACGGGCATCGGCGCGGGCGCTCCGGGCGGCGGCGGCATCCGGCTGAAGTACTCGAACCCGATGGACGTGGACGACGTCGCCGCGGACTTCCCCGGGATGGGGATCGTCCTCGCCCACCCGTCCTTCCCGTGGCAGGACGAGGCGCTCGCGGTGGCCACCCACAAGCCCCAGGTGTACATCGACCTGTCGGGCTGGTCGCCGAAGTACTTCCCTCCGCAGCTGGTCCGGTACGCCAACAGCCTCCTGAAGGAC
Organism: Streptomyces wedmorensis; assembly: GCF_000716445.1. Taxonomy (GTDB): domain Bacteria; phylum Actinomycetota; class Actinomycetes; order Streptomycetales; family Streptomycetaceae; genus Streptomyces; species Streptomyces wedmorensis. Next base: position 192,401 of record NZ_JNWK01000001.1, on the reverse strand, counting down.
AAGGTGCTGTTCGGCTCCGACTTCCCGCTGCTCGCCCCCGACCGCTGGCTGGCCGACTTCGCGGAGCTCCCGATCAAGGACGAGGTCCGTCCGAAGATCCTCAAGGAGAACGCGGCCAGGCTGCTCGGTCTCACCGGAAACTGAGGGGATCCCATGCGCAACCAGGGCATCGGCTCGTGGCCCGCACGCCGCGACCGCAGGTCACCCCGGCGCACCGCCCTCCTGCACGAGGGCCGCGCGGTCGACTACGCCGAACTCCACGACCGCTGCACCCGGTTGGCCCACACCCTGCGGGGTGCCGGGGTCGAGCGCGGTGACCGGGTGGCGTTCCTCGGCCCCAACCATCCGTCCTACCTGGAGACGCTCTTCGCGGCCGGCCTGCTGGGAGCGGTGTTCGTTCCGCTCAACACCCGCCTCGCCGTACCGGAGTTGCTCCATCAGCTCACCGACTCGGGCAGCACCGTCCTGGTGCACGCCGGGCAGTCGGCCGAGCGCGTGCGGGAGCTGGCGGAGGGCGCCGGCCTCGGCACCGTCCTCGCCGTGGACGGCGGACCGGGCGCCCGGTACGAGGAGCTGCTCGCGGCCGCGTCCACGGAACCGGTCGACGAGGAGGTGGGCCACGAGGACGTCTGCCTCATCATGTACACCTCGGGCACCACCGGCCGCTCCAAGGGCGCCGTCCTCACCCACGGCAACATCATCTGGAACAGCCTCAACGTCCTCGTGGACACGGACCTCGCCGGAGACGAGGTGGCCCTGGTCGCCGCACCGCTCTTTCACACCGGCGCCCTCAACATGAGCTGTCTGCCGATCCTCCTGAAGGGCGGCACGGTCCTCCTGGAGTCCTCCTTCGACGCGGAGCGCACCCTGCGCCTCGTCGAACGGCACCGCGTCACCTTCATGTTCGGCGTGCCGACGATGTTCGACGCGATGGCGGCGACCCCGCGGTGGGCCGACGCGGACCTGACCAGTCTGCGCACCCTGCTCTGCGGCGGCGCCCCGGTGCCGACCCGCACCGCCCACGCCTATCTGGACCGCGGCCTCGCCTTCGTCCAGGGCTACGGCATGACGGAGACCGCGCCGGGCGCGCTGATCCTGGACCGGGCCGACTCGCTCAGCCACGCCGGTTCGGCCGGCGTCCCGCACTTCTTCACCGACGTGCGGGTGCTGCTGCCCTCGGGCGAGGAAGCCGCGCCCGGCGAGAAGGGCGAGGTCGTCGTCGCCGGGCCGAACGTGACCCCGGGCTACTGGAACCTCCCGGAGGCGACCGCCGCGGCCTTCCGCGACGGGGGGCGCTTCCGGTCGGGCGACGTGGCCGTCGTCGACGAGGAGGGCTACGTACGCCTCGTCGACCGCATCAAGGACATGATCATCTCAGGCGGCGAGAACATCTACCCCGCCGAGATCGAGGACGCCCTCCTCGGACACCCCGACGTCGCCGAGGCGGCCGTCATCGGCGTGCCCGACGCCCGGTGGGGCGAGGTGGGACGCGCGGTCGTCGTCACCCGCGCCGGAGCGACCCTCACCGCCGGGGAGCTGCTCGCGTACCTGGAGGCCCGGCTCGCCCGCTACAAGATCCCCAAGAGCGTCGTCCTCGCACCGGACCTCCCCCGCAACGCCACCGGGAAGCTGCTCAAGGCCCCCATCCGGGCGCGCTACGGCGACGACGGCTGACGCTCCTGCCGGTGTCCCGCCGGTGCAGCCGTCCGTCGTGCCCGTTCGACGTGCCCTTTCGACGGCCCTCCCGCGTTCCCTCGCATCCCCCTGTACCTCCAGAGGAGTACCACCATGGCTCTCACCGTCCACGGCATCGACGAGATCAAGGCCCAGGCCGGAGCCGACCTCGGCCACAGCTCCTGGGTCGAGATCGCCCAGCCGCGCGTCGACACCTTCGCGGACGCCACCGACGACCACCAGTGGATCCACGTCGACGCCGAGCGCGCGGCCACCGGTCCCTTCGGCGGCACCATCGCCCACGGCTACCTCACCCTCTCCCTGCTCATCCCCATGTGGAGCGAGCTGCTCCAGGTCGAGGGCGTGGCGATGGCGGTCAACTACGGCCTGAACAAGGTGCGTTTCCCCTCCCCCGTGCGCGTCGGGTCGAAGATCCGCACGCACGGCCGCGTGGTGTCCGTCGAGGACGTCAAGGGCGGCGTCGAGGTCGTCGTGGACCTCACCGTGGAGATCGACGGCGTCGCCAAGCCGGCGTGCGTCGCCCAGGCGGTGTACCGCTTCTTCGCCTGATCCCGGGACACGGGGCAGGGGCAGCCGCTTCCCGCGGTCGCCCCTTCGGCGTGCCCGCGGGTCGGGTCCGTCCAGGCGTCCCGCACGCGCGCCGGGCGGTGACGGGTGCCGGTGGCCCGTACGCGCCGGGGGTCTCGCCGCGGGTGGCGGGTACGGTGGGCCCGCGCCGTCCAGGCGCCCCGCTCGCCCCCGCGCCCCGAGGAGTCCGGACGATGCCGCAGCCCACCGAGGCCGAGGGCGCACCCGCCGAGTCGGTCGGGCCGTTGGAGCGGGGACTCGCCGTGCTGCGCGTGATGGCCGCCGGGTCCGACGTGCGCCACCGTCCCGGCGACCTGGCCCGGTCGACCGGCCTGGCCCGGTCGACCGTCGACCGGGTCGCCACGACACTCGTCCGCCTCGGCCTCCTGCGGACCGAGGGCCGCGACCTGCTCCTCGCCCCACGGGCCGCCGAACTCGGCAACGCCTATCTCGCCTCCTCCGGGCTCCCCGAACTCCTCGGGCCGCACGCCGCCGCCCTCGCCGACGCGCTCGACGAGTCGGTGTCCCTGGCCGTTCCGGACCGCGACGGCGTCCGCTTCCTCACCCAGGCGACCCGCCACCGCGCCATGGCGATCTCCTTCCGGCCCGGCGGTCTGCTGCCGGCCGAACGGTGCGCGCCCGGCGCCCTGTTCGCCGCCCACTGGGACGCGGGCGGCCGCGAGCGGTGGCGGGCGCGACGCGCCGAGGACCCGCTGGACACCGCCTTCCCGTCCGTACCGCCCCGCCCGGCGGCCCCGCCGGACGAGGTGGAGGCCGAGTTCCTCGACCGGGTGCGGGAGGCCCGCGAGAGCGGCGTCGCCGTCGACGACCAGCTCATCGAGCCGGGCCTGCTCTCCGTCGCCCTGCCCGTACGGGCACCGGACGGCGCGGTGGTCTGCGCGGTCGCCGTCGTGAGCCACACCAGCCGGCACACCGCCCGGTCACTGACGGAGCGGGCCCTGCCGCCGCTGCGCAGCGCCGTCGCGGCGATGGAGGCGGCCCTCGCGGCGCGGGAAGCCGCGGCGGGCGCGCGCCCAGGGGTCGCGGCGCCGGGAGTCGCCCCGGGGCCCATGCCACCGGCCGCCTCAGGGCTCATGCCCCCGGCCACGCCGGGGACCGCCCCCGAGGTCACGGCAGCGGAAGCCCCGCCCGAGTCACCGCCGGAGGCCACCGCACCGGAAGCCCCGCCCGGGTCCCCGCCCGCAGTCGCGCCCGCGCCGGGAAGGGCGGACCTCAAGGAGGAACTCGGCTCGGGCTTCCTGCAGTCTCTCGCCCGCGGTCTCGACGTCCTGCGCGCCTTCGGCGGCGTCAGGGGTCCCGTGCGGCTCGCCGAGCTCGCCCGGCTGACCGGGCTTCCCCGGGCGACGGCGCGCCGGTCGCTGATCACCCTGCGCCATCTGGGGTACGTCCGGGAGGAGCCGGGCGGGTTCGTGGTCCTGCCCCGGGTTCTCGAACTGGGTTACGCCCGCCTGTCGGGCCTGAGCCTGCCGGAGATCGCGACCCCGCATCTGGTCGCCCTGGTGCTGCGGGTGCACGAGTCGGCGTCGGTGGCCGTGCTCGACGGTGACGACATCCGGTACGTGGCGCGGGTCGCCGGCACGCGCATCATGCACATCGACATCACGGTGGGCACCCGGCTCCCGGCGTACGCGACCTCGATGGGCCGCGTACTCCTGGGGGACCTGACCGAGGACGAGCGTGCCGAGCGCCTCGGGCGCATCACGCCGGAGGCGCTGACCCCGCGCACGGTGACGACGCACGAGGGGCTGGACGAGGTGGTGGCGGCGACGGCCGCGCGCGGCTACGGATGGGTCGAGCAGGAGCTGGAGGAGGGCCTGCGCTCGCTCGCGGTGGCCGTCACGGACGGACGGGGCCGGGCGGTCGCGGCGGTCAACGTGGCCCTGCACGCGAGCCGGGCCACGCCGCAGGAGAGCCTGGCCGCCCTGCTGCCGCCGCTGCGGGAGACGGCCGGCCTGATCAGCGCCGACCTCGCCGCCGTGGGGCGCTTCTCGCGGGTGGCGACCGGCTGAGGTCGTGCGCGGTGCGGGTGCGGGCGGGAGGCCGGGCCCGAGGGACGGCCTCCCGCCCGCGGAGGGGACGCCTCCCTCTTCGTTCAGCCGCCGGCGCCGGCCGGCCGCAGGGCCTCCACCGCGGCGAGCATCAGTTCCAGGGCGAAGGGGTAGCCGCTGCCGCTCATGTCGGCGGCGAGCAGGGGGAAGGTCGCGGCGATGTTGGGGTGGGTGTCGGGCGACAGCCTGCCGTACACCTCGTGCCAGACCTCCTCGTCCTTCTCTCGGGCGGCGGACGGCAGCGCGGCCGCGGCGGCGTCCTGGGCGGCGAAGGCGAGAGCCTGGTCGACGAAGGCGTGGTAGATCCGGACGGCGAGGTCGTCGGGGAAGCCGGCGGTCCTGAGGATGCCGAGGATCCGTTCGACGGCCCGGGTCTCGTGGGTGCGGCCGGTGGTGCGGTGGGCCGCGAGGACGGCGGCCTGCGGGTTGTTCCGGTAGCAGGAGTTGATCCGCACGCCCATCGCGCGGAGGTCGGTCCGCCAGTCGCCGGTCGCCGTCCAGCCCTCCTGCGCGCGGCCGATCATCTCGTCGGCGACGGCGAGGAGCAGGGCGTCGGTGTTGCGGAAGTAGCGGTAGAGGGCGGTCGGGTCGGCGCCGAGCGCGGCGCCCAGCCTCCGTACGGAGAGGGCTTCCGCGCCGTGCTGCGCGATCAGGCGCAGAGCGGTGTCGACGATGAGCCGTTCCGAGAGGACGGCGCCCTGTTTGGTGGGGCGGCGGCGCTGCCTGCTTCCTTCGGGCACGACGCGTTCGGACATGGCCGGAACATTACGTCAACGTTGTTGACGTGTAAACGGCTGCGGCCGACCGCCTTTCGGGAACCGCCCGTTCGACCCGCCGGGGGCTTATGTCAACGCCATTGACGTGTGGCCGAACCTGCCGCTTCCATGGCCCCCACCACACGTCATCCCATGTTCTGGAGCGCACATGAGCACGGCCGATCTGGTCTTCACCCGCGGCCCCGTCTTCACGGCGGACCCGGCCCGCACCCGGGCGACCTCGCTCGCCGTCGTCGGCGACCGGATCGCGGCCGTCGGGCACGACGAGGTCCGGGACCTCATGGGCCCCGGCACCGAGGTCGTCGACCTGACGGGCAAGCTGCTGCTGCCGGGCTTCCAGGACGCCCACATCCACGCCGTCGGCGGCGGCAAGGAGCTGGCCGAGTGCGATCTGACCGGCACGGTCGGCGTCGCCGAGTACCTGGAGCGGATCCGCGAGTACGCGGACGCCCACCCGGAGAGGACCTGGATCACCGGCGGCGGCTGGTCGATGGAGAGCTTCGACGGCGGACTGCCCACCCGGCAGCTGCTCGACTCCGTCGTCCCGGACCGGCCGGTCCTGCTGTCCAACCGCGACCACCACGGCGCCTGGGCCAACTCCCGGGCACTGGAGCTCGCCGGGCTCACCGCCGACACCCCGGACCCGGCCGACGGCCGCATCGAGCGGGAGGCGGACGGCCACCCCGGCGGCACGCTCCAGGAGGGCGCGATCGGCCTGGTGGCCCGGTTCGTGCCGCCGGCCACGCACGAGGACCGGCTCGCCGGTCTGCTGCGGGCCCAGAAGCTGCTGCACTCGCTCGGCATCACCGCCTGGCAGGACGCGCTGCTCGGCTCGTTCAGCGGCATGACCGACCCCTCGGACGCGTACATGACCGCCGCCCAGGACGGTTCGCTGACCGCCCGCGTGACCGGCGCGCTCTGGTGGGACCGCGAGCGCGGCGCCGAGCAGATCCCCGAACTGGTCGCCCGGCGCGAGAAGTTGAGCGCGGGCCGGTTCCGGGCCGGCTCGGTCAAGATCATGCAGGACGGCATCGCGGAGAACTTCACCGCCGCCATGATCTCCCCGTACCTGGACGGCTGCGGCTGCGCCACCGGCAACAGCGGCCTGAGCTTCGTCGACCCCGAGGCGCTGTGCGGGTACGTGACCGAGCTCGACGCCCTCGACTTCCAGGTCCACTTCCACGCGCTCGGCGACCGGGGCGTCCGCGAGGCCCTGAACGCCGTGGAGGCCGCGATCGCCGCCAACGGACACCGCGGCAACCGCCACCACCTCGCCCACCTCCAGGTCGTCCACCCGGAGGACCTGACCCGCTTCGCCCGGCTGGGCGCCATCGCGAACATCCAGCCGCTCTGGGCCGCCCACGAGCCGCAGATGGACGAGCTGACCATCCCGTTCCTGGGTCCCGAGCGCGCCGCCTGGCAGTACCCGTTCGGCGACCTGGTGCGCGCCGGGGCCACCCTCGCCGCCGGCAGCGACTGGCCGGTGAGCAGCCCGAACCCGATCGAGGGCATCCACGTCGCCGTCAACCGGCGGGACCCGGAGGCCGCCGACGACCGGGTCTTCTACGCGGAGCAGCGCCTCGACCTCACCACCGCGCTCGCCGCCTACACCGCCGGCACCGCGCACGTGAACCGCCTCGACGACACGGGCAGCCTGCGCGCCGGGCACCTCGCCGACCTCGTGGTCCTGGACCGGGACATCCTCACCGCCCCCGCCGAGGAGATCGCCGAGGCCCGGGTGGAGCGGACGTACGTCGGCGGCGAGCTCGTGTACGCCCGCTGAGATGCCGCTACTCGACCCGCCCGGACCGGACGGAGGAGGCCCGGACGTCGAGACGCGTCGGCACGAGCGTCCCGGCGGGCTCCCTGCGGCCGTGCTCCAGGACCGCGACGAGGTGCTCGACACCGGCCTCCGCGACCGCCTCGGGCCGCAGGCTCAGGGTGGTCACCGGTGGATCGGTGTAGAGCGCCGTGGCGTCCTCGCTGACCAGGACGACCAGCAGGTCGTCCGGGACCTCGTAGCCGTACCGGCGCGCCGCCTCCAGGACGAGGGGCGGACTCGCCTCCGCGACCACGAGCAGGGCGTCGGGCCGCTCGGCCCCGTCCGGGGTGTCGAGGACGGTCTCGACGGCCCGGACCACCGGCCCGTTCCCGGACTCCGCGACGCGCACGGCCAGCTCCGGCAGGCCGTGGGCGGCGCACCAGGCCCGGTGCGCCGCCTCGACCTCGACGTGGAAGCGGGTGGCGATGTCCGGCACCACGAGCACGGGCCGCCGGGCCCCCTGCTCCCGCAGGTGGTCCAGGGCCTCGGCGACGGCGCCTTCGGCGTCGACGTCCACCCAGGAGGCCCCGAACCGCCCCTCCACGGAGCGGTCGCTGAAGACGGGGATCCCGGCGGCCAGGAGGTCCTCGATGACGGTGTCCCCGGCGACCGGGTCGGCGACGATGACCCCGTCGAGCGACAGGTCGGACCACTCGCCCTGCAGGGTGCCGGCCGGCAGCAGCACCACGGCGTAGCCACGGAGCAGCGAGGTCGCCGCGGTGGCGCCGGTGAGCCGGGCGAAGTACGGCGACTCCAGATAGGTCCAGAGCGCGTCGGGGGCCCCTCCCACGACGTATCCGATCAGCCGGGCCCGTCCCGCGCGTAGATGGCGCGCGGTGGCGTTGGGCCGGTAGCCCATCCTGCGGGCGGTCTCGCGGGCCCTCTCCCGTACTGCGGGGGAGAGTCTCCCGGTGCCGTTCAGCGCCGCCGAGACGGTCGTCTTGGACAGGCCCGCCTCGCGGGCCACGTCGACGAGTCGGACGCGCGGGGTGGGCGGCGAGGGCTGCCCCTCATGCCCTGAAGCTTCGGTCATGGGGTGATGGTGCCACCCTCGTGACCTCTGCAAAACCGTTCCCGCAAAGTCACCTCCAGGTCTTGTGCGGGAACGTTCCCGCACCAATACTCGCTCCATCCCCCCGAGCCCGTCACTACACCCGTAAAGGGGTGGGTCACCATGCGCATGCCCAGAGCCATCGCGCTTCTCGCCTGCACCGCCGCGCTCGCGGCCACCACGGCCGCCTGCTCCGGCGCCACCAAGCCGCCGGCCGCCGGCGGCGGCGCGTCCTTCAAGGTGACCCCGCTGTCGCCGCCCGCGCAGGGTCCGCTGGACTCCTTCACCTGGTCGCTGTACGCCGAGCCGTACACGCTCGACTACGCCCTCGCGTACGACTACCCGCCGAACACGGTGCTGGCCAACGTCTGCGAGCAGCTGCTGCGCGTCACGCCCGATCTGAAGACCGAGCCCGGCCTCGCCGTGAAGTGGACGCAGCCCGACCCGCGCACCCTGGTCTACACGCTGCGCCCCGGGGTGAAGTTCCACGACGGCACCACCATGACCGCCGACGACGTGGTCGCCTCCCTCAAGCGCCAGATGGACCCGAAGACCGGCTCCCCGTGGGGTTCCTCCTTCAAGAACGTCGACGCGATCGAGAAGACCGGGCCGCTGGAGGTGACGATCCGCCTCGGCAAGGCCGACGTCCTCTTCCACGAGCTGATGGCCGCCTCCCCCGGCACCGTCGTGAGCGCCGCCTCGCTCGCCGAGGGCGGCAAGGACTACGGCACGCCCAAGGGCAAGCTGAACTGCACCGGTCCGTACGCCCTCGACACCTGGGCCCAGGGCGACAGCATCACCCTCAAGAAGCACCCCGCCTACTGGGACACGAAGCTCACCCCGAAGTCCGAGCAGGTGAAGTTCACCTTCATCGAGGACGTGGCCGCCCGCTCCAACGCCTTCCTCTCCGGCACGGCCGACGGCGGCTACATGGTCCCGTCGTCCTCCTTCGCCCAGCTGCGCTCCAGCGGCAAGGGCACGCTCTTCTTCGGCCCCAACACGGGCGCCGCGAACCTGGCGGTCCTCGACTACCACGGCGCGCTCGGCGACCTGAAGGTCCGCAAGGCCCTGTCGACGGCCCTCGACCGGAAGAACATCATCAAGGCCGCGGCCGGCGGCGTCGGCGTCCCGGCCAAGGCCCCCGCCGCGCGCGGCGCCTGGGCCCTGGCTCCCGAGAAGACCGCCACGCTCTACGACACGCTGCCCGAGCCCGTGTACGACATCGCGGCCGCGAAGAAGCTCGTCCAGGAGGCCGGGGCGACCGGCCGGAAGATCACCATCGCCACCAGCACCCTCGCGCCCGAGATCAGCGTCGTCGCCAACGCCGTCCAGGCCGCCGGCCGCCAGATCGGCCTCGAAGTCGAACTGAAGCCGGTCTCCCCCGACGCGTACAGCTCCCTCTTCGTCGACCCGAACGCCCGCACCGGGCTCGACCTGGTCATCACCATCGGCTACGACAACACGCCGGATCCGCTGGAGTTCTACCAGTACCTGCGCACCGGCGACTTCGGGAACTACGGCAACTGGTCGAACGCCGAGTACGACGTCGCCTTCGACCGGGCCAACTCCGAGCCCGACGCGGGCAAGCGCGCCGAGCTCACCGCGAAGCTCCAGAAGATCGCCCTCGACGAGCTGCCCATCATCCCCGTGTACGAGGCCCCTCACTCGGTCTTCCTCGGCAAGCGGGTCACCGGCGCCCCGGCCGGCATCGCCCAGCTCTACTACCCGTGGGCCGCGACGATCGGGGCCGCGAAGCGATGACGCGCTACCTCGTCGGACGGTTCCTCGGCCTGGCGGCGGTGCTGTTCGTGACCTCGCTCGTGGTCTTCGGCTCCGTCCACCTGGCCCCCGGCGACCCGGTGTCGTTCCTGCTGCACGGCCGCCCCGCGACCCCCGAGGCCGTGGCGGCCCTGCGTGCGGAGCACCACCTCGACGACCCGCTGGCCACGCAGTACCTGAAGTGGCTCGGCGGCGTGCTGAGCGGCGACTTCGGCCGCTCGGCGCAGTACCACCAGGACGTGTCCGCGCTCATCGGCTCCCGGCTCACCGGCACCGCCCTGCTCGTCGGATACGCCGCCGTCCTGGTCGCCGTGCTCGGGGTGACGGCCGGCGTCCTCGCCGCGCTGCGCCCCGGGCTCCTGGACCGCATGGTGCTCGTCGGCACCGGCGTCGCCACCGCCACGCCCTCGTTCGTCACGGCCATCGCGCTCGTGTCGCTGTTCTCCGTCCAGCTCGGCTGGTTCCCCGGACCCGGCGGCGGCACGGCGGAGGACCTGTCGGGCCGGCTCCACCAGCTGACCCTGCCGGCCGTCGCCCTGGCGCTGTCCTTCGCGGGACTCCTCGCCCGGGTGACCCGCTCCGCGATGCTCGACGAACTCGGCCGCGACCACGTCGAGGTGGCGCGGGCCCGGGGCGTCGCGGGCCCGGCCGTGGTCCGCCGGCACGTGCTGCGCAACGCGCTCGGCCCCGTCGTCACCGTCGGCGGCACCATGCTCGCCGGGCTCCTGATCAGCACCTCGATCGTCGAGACCGCGTTCGACGTCCCCGGGCTCGGCTCGCTGCTCGTGCAGTCGGTCACGGCGAAGGACTTCGCCGTCGTCCAGGCGATCACGCTCCTGAGCGTGGCGGCCTTCGTCCTCGTCAACCTCGTGGTCGACCTGCTCGCCCCGCTCATCGACCCCCGTCTCTCCCTCGGGGAAGGCTCCTCATGACCACCACCACCTCCGCGGTGCCGTACCGCAGGCCGGGGCTCCGGGCCCTGCGCCTGTTCGGCCAGGGACCGCTCTTCACGGTCTCGGTCGCCGTGCTCGCCGCGCTCGTCCTGGTCGCCCTGCTCGCGCCCGTCCTCGCCCCGTACGACCCGGAGGCGCTGGACCTGTCCGCGAGCCTGGCCGGCACCACGGGCGACCACCTGCTGGGCACCGACCAGTCGGGGCGCGACATCCTGTCCCGGCTGATCCACGGCGCCCGCACCGGGCTGCTCGGGCCGCTGCTCGTCGTCGCCGTCTCCACCCTGCTCGGCACCCTCCTCGGAGTGGTGGCGGCCTGGCGGGGCGGCTGGGCGGACACGGTCCTGTCCCGGTCCATGGACCTCGTCTTCGCGATCCCCGGCCTGCTGCTCGCGATCCTGCTCGTGTCGGTCGTCGGCTCGGGCCTGACCGCCCCGGTGATCGCCATGTCCGTCGCCTACACCCCGTACGTGGGCCGCCTCGTGCGCGGCATCGCACGGCAGGAGAAGGCCCGGCCGTACATCGAGGCGTACCGGGTGCAGGGCTGGTCCGGCTGGACCGTCTGCGTACGCCACCTGCTGCCCAACATCGCGCCGACGGTCTTCGCCCAGTCGGCGATGAACTTCGGGTACGCGCTGATGGACCTGGCGGCGCTGTCCTTCCTCGGCTTCGGCGTGCAGCCGCCGGCCGCCGACTGGGGCGCCATGATCAACGAGGGGCAGGCGGCCGTCCTCCAGGGCGCGATGCTGCCGGCCCTCGCGCCCTCCGCGTGCATCGTGCTCGCCGTGGTGGCGTTCGGCATCGTCGGCGAGGGGCTCGCCGACCGGATCGCGAAGCGGGAACGGTGAACGGCATGCGCGCACAGACGGATGGGGCGCCGGTCCTGGAGATCGACGGGCTCGACGTCCGCCTCGCCGGCGACCGGGCGGCCCGGCCGATCCTCGACGGAGTGAGCCTGACGGTGCGGCCGGGGGAGACCGTCGGACTCGTCGGCGAGTCCGGCTCGGGCAAGTCCGTGGCCTGCCGCAGCGTCCTCGGACTGCTGCCCGGAGGCGCCCGCACCACCGGCCGGGTCCTGGTCTCCGGACGGGACGTCCTCACCATGAACCGCGCCGAACTCACCACGCTGCGGGCCCGTCAGGTCTCGATGGTCTTCCAGGACCCGCGCGCCTCGGTCAACCCGCTGCGCCGCGTCGGCGACTTCCTCACCGAGGGACTGCGGGCGGCCGGAACCCCGGCCTCCAAGGCCACCGCCCGCGCCGAGGAGCTCCTCGACGCGGTCGGCATCCGCGATCCGCGCGGCGCCCTGCGCCGCCACCCGCACCAGTTCTCCGGCGGCATGCTCCAGCGGGTCGTCATCGCCGCGGCCCTCGCGAGCGAACCGGACCTGCTCGTCGCCGACGAGCCGACCACGGCCCTCGACGTCACCACCCAGGCCGAGATCATCTCGATCCTCGCCCGGCTGCGGGCCGAACGCGGCACCGGCATGCTCTTCGTCACCCACGACCTCGAACTGGCCGCGTCGGTCTGCGACCGCGTGTACGTGATGTACGCCGGCCGGATCGTGGAGACCCGGTCCACCGACGAGCTGTTCGACCGCCCGCGCCACCCGTACACGGCAGGCCTGCTCGCCTGCACTCCGAGCATCGCGCCCGGCGCCCCGGCCCCCCGGCCCATCCCGGGCCGCCCCGTCTCCCTCGCCGAGGCGCCGCCCGGCTGCGCCTTCGCCGCGCGCTGCGGCCACGCGGTGCCGCGCTGCCACGAGGAGACACCCCGACTGGCCGCGGACGCCGTCGGGTTCGCCGCCTGCCACCGCGCCGACGAAGGGATCACGCTGTGACCGTCTCGACCAAGGAGGGGCTGGTCGTCGAAGGGCTGCGCAAGCGGTACGGCGACCACACGGCCGTGGACGACGTCTCGTTCGCGCTCGCACCCGGCTCCTCGCTCGCCATCGTCGGGGAGTCCGGCAGCGGCAAGACGACGACGGTCCGCATGCTGGTGGGTCTGGAACGCCCCGACGGCGGCACCGTCCGGCTCGACGGCCGGGACCGTTCGGCACGGCCCCGCGGCCGGGCCGAACGCCTCGCCCGCGCCCGGGAGATCCAGATGGTCTTCCAGGATCCGTACCTCTCCCTCGATCCCCGGATCACGGTCTCGGGCTGCCTGGACGAGGTGCTGCGGCTGCACACCCCGCTCGACGCGTCCGCCCGCCGGACCCGGGTCGACGAGCTGCTCGACCAGGTCGGCCTGGGCGCGCGGGAGGCCGCGGCGCTGCCGCGCGGGCTCTCCGGCGGCCAGCGCCAGCGGGTGGCGATCGCGCGCGCCCTTGCGGTGGAGCCGAGGGTCCTGGTCCTGGACGAGGCGGTCGCCGCCCTCGACGTGTCGATCCAGGCGCAGATCATCGAACTCCTGCGCACGATCAGGGAGGAGTCCGGGGTCGGATACCTCTTCGTCACGCACGACCTCGCGGTGGTCCGGCACATCGCGGACGAGGTGCTGGTGCTCAAGTCGGGTGCGGTCGTGGAGTCGGGTCCGGCCTACCGGGTCCTCGACGCCCCCGAACACCCGTACACACGACTCCTCCTGGAGTCCGTGCCCCGCCGAGGGCGGCGCCCTGCGCAGAGGGTGACGGAGGGTCAGGTGTAGATCCGGAAGTCCCCCTGCCGTAAGGAAAGTTCTTCACGACACGCCTGTCATGTGTCTGTCGGATGTATTTCCTGTGAAGGTACGATCGCGCTCGCCATCGCACTGACAGGGGGACATGTGGGGGTATCAGGAGCGCGCGCGGGGACCGGGGCGTCCGCCCTTCCCGCGCTGGACGTCGCGGCACTGCCACTGGTCCTCGCCGGACCGATCGTCCGGCGGGTCGACCGGAACACCGTCACCGTGTGGCTGGCGCTGAAGGCGCCGCGCAAGGTGACGCTGGACGTCCACGAGGGGGCCCTGGGCGCGCTCCCCGCGACGCCCCACCTCACCGGCACCCGGGTCACGGCGCGGATCGGACAGCATCTTCACCTCGTCGCGGTGACCGCGGCGGTCCCCTCCGGGGGGACGCTCAGGCCCGGCATGATCCACCGGTACACGGTGCGGTTCGGCGAGGACCTCTCCTCGCCGACGACGCCGGTGGACGCCGGTGCGCCGGACCTCTTCTCCCCCGGCGTGATCGCCGCGGACGAGGCAGCGGCCCGCAAGGCCCTCCTGTACCAAGGGACTTCGGGCGCGCCCACCCACCCCAGCTTCATCACCCCGCCGTACCACCCCGGTGAGCTCCGGCTCTTCCACGCCTCGTGCCGCAAGCCGCACGCCGGGGGCACGGACGCCCTCTCGATCCTCGACGAGGTGCTCCAGGCCGACGCGGGTTCGACCCGGCGCCGGCCCCAGCAGCTGATCCTGACCGGTGATCAGATCTACGCGGACGACGTCGCCGACGGGCTGCTCCACATCTGCACCGTGTACGGCCGGACGCTGCTCGGCCGGGACGAGACCTTCCCGACGGTCCATCCCGCCCACCAGAAGTGGTCCTTCCGGCCCGGCTGGCGCCAGAGCATGGTCCTCGACGACTTCAAGATGACCAGCACCCACGCGCGCAGTCATCTGCTGCGGTTCTCGGAGTTCCTCGCCATGTACCTCATGGTGTGGTCTCCGACGCTGTGGCCGGCCGTGCCACCGATACGGTTCTTCGCCGAACTCTTCCCCAGGGAGACCGCCGAGCTGGGCAACCCGGACCACACGGAGTACTTCGGCCTGTTGGACAAGCCGGAGTACAAGAAGGCGCACGAGCGGCTGATGGAGTACGTGGCCGAGAGCGACCACCTGGACGGCTTCCGGGGCACCCTGGGCATGGTCCGCAGGGCGCTCGCCAACACGGCCACGTACATGATGTTCGACGACCACGAGGTCACCGACGACTGGTACATCTCGAGGAAGTGGGTGCACGAGGTCTGCGACCTCCCGCACGGCCGGCAGTTCCTCGGCAACGCGATGGCCTCGTACGCGGTCTGCCAGGGCTGGGGGAACACGCCGGAGCAGTTCGCCGACGGGCCGCGCGGCGAAGCGGGCCGCGACCTGCTGACGGCGCTCGCCGCACCGGACCACACGGCCGCGGGACCCGCCGCGGTCATCGCCCGCCGGACCGGAACGCCCACCGGGGCGGACTCGGCCGGGCGGATCGTCCGCCGGGACGGCTCGCTCGTCTGGCACTACGCGATCACCTGGCCGGCCCACCAGCTGGTGGCCGTGGACACCCGCACCCAGCGGGTCTTCCGCGGCGGCTTCACCGACCCGCCGTCCCTGTTCTACTCCGACGCCACCTTCGCCTCGATGGTGGAGGCCCCCGAGGACCAGGGACTGGAGAAGGTGACCGTGCTCCTGTCGCCCTGCCCGGTCCTCGGCGACCCGCTCATCGAGGAGTTCGCGCAGCCGGCCGTGCGACGGCTCCAGGGATACCCGGGCCAGCTCGACCAGGACTACGAGGCCTGGGGCCACGACCCGCGCGCCTTCGAGAAGTTCATCGCCCGGCTGCTCGGCCACGCGGCGCCCGGCGCCGACGGCGTACGGCGGCGGCGCGTCGTCTCCCTCGGCGGCGACGTCCACTACGGCTTCGCCGCCCGGATGGCCTACCGGGCGTCGGCCCCGTTCAGCTCGACTCCCGGCCACGTCCGCGCGGTGCTCGCCCAGTTGACGTCCAGCTCGCTCAAGAACGAGGCGACGGGAACGATGCTGCTGCACCACGCGGGGTTCAACCTCAAGCGCGTCGACCTGCCGCACACCCACCGGGCCGGCTGGGCCAACCCGTCGGGCGGCTTCATGGAAGTGCGCACCCGCGGCGGCCTCGGCCTGCCCCTGGCCCCGGTCCACGTCCAGGAGAGCCCGGCGCTGCTCGAACTCCACGACGGCGCCACCGTGCACAGCCCGGCCCCCGAGTGGGAGTACGAGCTCAGCTATTACCGCCACGACGACCCGGACGGCACCGCGCCGCGCCCCGGCGGGCCCGCGCCGGTCTCCTTCCCGGCGACCGGAAACCGCCGCGCCGCCCTCGCCCAGTACGTACAGGCCGCCGACAACCACCTGGACTACATGGCCG
The DNA here is from genome assembly GCF_000716445.1 of Streptomyces wedmorensis. Taxonomy (GTDB): domain Bacteria; phylum Actinomycetota; class Actinomycetes; order Streptomycetales; family Streptomycetaceae; genus Streptomyces; species Streptomyces wedmorensis. Next base: position 176,609 of record NZ_JNWK01000001.1, on the reverse strand, counting down.
TCACCGGCAGCGGCCGGGAGATCGTCGGCCGCAACAACATCGGCGAGGTCCAGTTCGTCTGGAACGGCCAGGACGCCAAGTCCGTGACGCAGACGCTCTGGTGGCACCTCCCCGGCAACGTGGGAGGCGCCCCGCTGACCCGGCTCGTGGTCCCGCTGGACGTCGGCCAGACCACCGGCCCCGCCGCCACCGCCCGTGACGCCGCGATCGACAGCGAAGGACTGCCCTCATGACCGAGACACCCCCCGACGGCGAACCCGAGGGCCCCGACGCGCCCCAGGGCCCCGTCGACGGTCAGAGCGCCCTCGTCACCGAGATCCTGCGGATCGTCCAGCCCGTCACCGAGGCCGTCGCCAACCCGCTGCACCTCGCGCGGCTGCTCGCCCGGATCGGCTGGAACCCGGCCGCCGCCGGCGAGGAGGGCGCGGCCGATGTCGCCGAGTGGCTGACGACCACCGCGGGCGCCGTCGGCGGCCTCCAGGAACTGGTCGAGCACCCGCCGGAGGACCTCGAAGGGCTCGGCCGGCTGCTCGACGTCGTCGGTGACGCCGTGGAGCTCGTCCGGGACGTGCCGCCGTCCCTCGCGGAGTTCGACGCGGCCGCCTTCGCCGAGGACGTCGTCCACTTCCTGGTCACCGACTGGCTGCTGCGCCACCACGCCGTGCTCTACCACGTCCTGGTCCTGCTCGGGGTGCTGGTGCTCCCCGAGGAGGCCGGGGAGCAGACCCCGGTCGTCAACGAGAAGGGCGAGGCGGTACGGACCTCGGTCGCGCGCGCCCGGCTGCGCCCGGAGCGGCTCCTCGAGCTGGTCACCGACCCGGTCGCCGCGCTGCGCGCCGACTACCTGCCGGGCGGCCTGGTCGACGAGGCGACGGCCGACGCGCTGGCCGTGAAGCTGCTGCCGCGGCTCGGCGGACTCCTGCACGAACTCGGCGTCAGGGTCCTCGTGGGTCTGGGCGAGACCGACGGCACCGGCCTCGACGAGGCGTCCCTCGCGCTCGGCCGCCGCATGCTCACCCTGGCCCTGCCGATCGCCGTCGCGCCCGGGGTCGGCGGCGAGATCGGCGCCACCGTGGCGATCTCCTCCCCCGTCTCCGGCGACCTCGGCGTGGTCGTCGTCCCGCGCGGCCGGGCCGCCGTGCGCCGGCTCCTCGGCGACGGCTGGTCGATCGCCGCCGACCTGTCCGGCGCGGGTCCCGCCGTCGCCATCGGCCCCAGCGGGGTGTCCTTCGCCACCGACACCGCGGGCCGGATCGAACTCGGCCTGGAGATGGGCAAGTCGGGCGCCGGTGACGCGCCCGCGGTGCTCCTCGGCAGCGCCACCGGCACCCGCCTCGAACTGGGCGGCTTCCGGGCCTGGCTGAAGGCCGTCCTGGAGGAGGTGCCGGAGGGCACCCAGAGCCGCGACGACCTGGAGATCGGCATCGCCGCCGACAAGGCCGCGGTCGTCGTCGCGGGCGGCGACGGGGACGGCTTCCTCGCACGGGTGCTGCCTCCCGAAGGGCTGCGCACCGAGTTCGCGCTCGGCCTCCAGTGGTCGCGCCGCAAGGGCCTGGGCTTCACCGGCTCCGCCGGGCTCGACGCCACCCTGCCGGTCAACGCCCGCCTCGGACCGATCGAACTCCAGGCGATCCACCTCGGGTTGGACGCCGACGCCGCCGAGGGCGAGCTGCGCGCGTCCGTCTCCGCCACCGCCCGGCTCGACCTGGGACCCGTACGGGCCACGGTGGAGCGCATCGGCCTGGAGGCCGGTCTCACCACCTCCGACGGCAACCTCGGGCCGGTGGGTCTCGGCGCCGCCTTCGCACCGCCCAAGGGCGCCGCCCTGGAGGTCTCCGCCGGACCGGTCACCGGCGGCGGCTACCTCTTCTTCGACCGCGACAAGGGCGAGTACGCGGGGGTGCTCGCGCTCCAGCTGGAGAGCATCGCCCTCAAGGCCGTCGGTCTGCTCACCACGAGGATGCCGGACGGCGGCGAGGGCTTCTCGCTGCTCATCCTGGTGTCGGCGGAGTTCACGCCGATCCAGCTCGGCTTCGGCTTCACCCTGTCCGGCGTCGGCGGCCTGATCGGCGTCAACCGCTCCGTGTCGGTGGACACCCTCCGTGCCGGCATCCGCAGCAAGGCGCTGGACTCGGTGCTGTTCCCGCGCGACCCGCTGGGCCGAGCCCCCGAGATCGTCGCCACGCTCGGCGCCGTCTTCCCGCCCACTCCCGGCCGGCACGTGGTCGGCCCGATGGCCAGGATCGGCTGGGGCACGCCCACCCTGCTCACCCTCGACCTGGCGCTGCTCCTCGAACTGCCCACACCCGTACGGCTCGTGCTGCTCGGGCGGCTGCGGATGGCACTGCCGACCGAGGAGACCGCCCTCGTCGTCGTCAACATGGACGTGCTCGGCGTCATCGACTTCGAGCGCGGCGAGGCGTCCGTGGACGCCACCCTGCACGACTCGCGGATCGCCGCGTTCGCGCTGACCGGCGACATGGCGATGCGGGCCCGGTGGAAGGGCCGGCCGTCCTTCGCCCTGTCCGCGGGCGGCTTCCATCCCCGCTTCCAGCGGCCCGAGGGCTTCCCCGAACTGCGGCGGCTCAACCTGTCGCTGCTCCAGGGCGACAACCCCCGCGTCCGCCTGGAGGCGTACTTCGCGCTCACCTCCAACACGGTGCAGTTCGGCGCCCGCCTGGAGCTGTACGCGGCGGCCCTCGGCTTCAGCGTCGAGGGGCTGCTCGCCTTCGACGCCCTCGTGCGCTTCGAACCGTTCGGCTTCGAGGTGGACATCGCCGGGCACGTGTCGCTCAAGCGCGGCAGCCGGACGGTCACGGGCGTCGGGGTCGAGATCGCGCTCTCCGGCCCGGCACCCTGGCACGTGCGCGGCCGCGCCCGCTTCGAGGTGCTCTTCTTCAGCGGCGAGATCAGCTTCGACCGGACCTTCGGCGGGCACGCCGCGCCCGCCGCCCTGCCCGCCGCCGTGGACGTCGCGGCCAAGGTGGAGGAGGCCCTCGCCGACCCGCGCAACTGGACGGCCCAGCTCACGGGGGCCGGCCGGACCGTCGTCACTCTGCGGGAACTCCCCGACGCAGAGGGCCGGTTGGTCGTGCATCCGCTGGGCGGTCTGTCGTTCACGCAGCGGGTCGCCCCGCTGGGCGTCACGCTGACCCGCTACGGCATCTCGCCCGTGGACGGCGCGCGCAGGCTCGACCTCGAGCCCGAGCTGACGGTGGACGACGCCGACCCGGCGACGGCGCCGGTGACGGTGCGGCTGACGCCGACCCGGGAGTACTTCGCGCCCGCGCAGTTCCTCGACCTGACGGACGAGGAGAAGCTCGCCGCCCCCTCCTTCGACCTGCTCACGGCGGGCGCGTCCGCCGAGGGCGCGGCCGCCCGCGAGCGGGAGCGGACCGGTGTGTTCGCCTCCTCGGTCGACTACGAGGAGGTCGTCCAGGACGGCGCCCACCGCGAGGCCGCCCCGGCCCCGGCCGCCTCCGGGCCCGCCGGCCTCCGCACCGCCGCCGCGCCCGCCGCCCGCGCGGCCGGCCGCCGCAAGGGGCGGGGGCGCTTCGCCGCCGCCCCGCGCGACCTGGGCGTACGGGACACCCGCTGGTCCGTCTCCCAGGGGCCGGGCGAGGCCGGTGCGCTGCGCTCGGCCGCCCCTCGCGGCACCACCTGGACGGAGGCCGCCGAACTCCGTCGCGCCCGCGCAGGCACGGGCCTGCGCCTCACTCCCGAGACGGCCCCGGGAGGAGCGCGTTGACCCGGACCGCCCCCGCGCTCCCCGCGCCGGGCGGCTCCCGCCTGCCCGCGCCCGGGACCGCCACCGCGGCGTGCCGTGCGGCCGCCCGCCCCACCCCCCGTACTCCGTCCGTCGACACCACCACCGGAGGGACGCGTTGAGCGGCCTGACCTTCCTGTCCTGGGTCCGTGAGGGACTCGCCGCCGCCGGGGGCGCCACCGACCCCACGTCCGGGCCGATGGCGTCGCGGACCGAAGTCACGCTGCGGCCGCGGCTGACCGGTCGCGACTCCGTGGCCGTACCGGCACGGCTGCTCGGGCCGGGGGACGTGACCGGGCTGGACGCCGGGCAGGTGCTGCGCGTGTTCCCGGCCGCCGAGGCGGCGGACGCGGAGCCGCACCTCTTCCCGGCGGTCGAGTTCGACCGGCCGGACCTGCCGTGGCTGTTCACCCCGGCGGGGGCCACCGAGCTGGGGCGGCTGCGCCCCTGGCTGGTCCTGGTGGTGGCCGAGGCGGACCACGCCGAGGTGCTGCCCTCCGACGGCGCGCTGCCCCGGCTGCGGTGCCGCCGGTCCGAGCTGCCCGACCTGGCGGAGTCGTGGGCCTGGGCACACGCCCAGGTGGCGACCGACGAGGGCGCGGACGAGGCCGAGGTGGACCGGATCCTGGCCGAGGAGCCGGACCGGACGCTGTCCCGGCTGCTGTGTCCGCGCAGGCTGCGCCCGCGCACCCGCTACGTCGCGGCCGTCGTCCCCGCGTTCGACGCCGGGCGACTCGCCGGCCTCGGCCATCCCGTGCCGGAGGGCGCTCTGCGGCCCGCCTGGCCCGCCGCGGGCGAGCAGCCCGAGGTGACGGAGTGGCTGCTGCCGGTGTACCACCACTGGCGGTTCACCACCGGGCTCGACGGCGACTTCGAGTCCCTCGTCCGCGCGCTCACCCCGCGCGCGCTGCCCGGTGACGTCGGGACCCGGCCGGTGGACGTCGGCGCGGCCGGCGGGGGCCTGCCCGAGCCGCCGTCCGGGCACCCGGGGCGGGTGCTCGACCTGGAGGGGGCGCTGCGGACCGCGGGCACCGATCCGCACCCGTGGCACGCGGAGACGGCCGCCGCCTTCCGTACCGCCTACAAGGCGGCGCTGGACCCCGGCCCGCTGAACACGGCGCTCACCCCGCCCGTCTACGGCTCCGCGCAGGCCGGCACCGCCGGTCTGCCCTCGGCGCAGGCCGGGCCCACCTGGCTGCGCGAGCTGAACCTCGACCCGCGACACCGGGCGGCCGCCGCGCTGGGCGCCGAGGTCGTGCGCCGCAACCAGGAGGACCTGGTCGCGGCCGCCTGGGACCAGGCGGCGGAGCTGCGGCGCGCCAACGAGGTGCTGCGGCAGGGCCAGTTGGCCCGTACGGTCGCCGAGAGCCTGCACCGCCGGCTGCCCGGGGCCACCCCCGGCACGGTCCCGGCGGGCGACGACCGGCTCGCCGCCCGGATGCTCCAGATGACCTCGGCGGTACGGGACGCCGTCGGCTACGGCGACGGGACCGCCGCCGGCGAGCTCGGCCGCAACAAGGAGGCCGACGCGGCGATGGACCCGGCGTTCCGGCGGCTGCTGCGGCCGGGGGGTCCGGTCGCGCGCCGGGCCGCCGCGTCCGGGACGGCTCCGGCGGCCGGCGACAGCGCCGCGACCGGGCTCGCCGCCTCGCTCGCCCGCCGCACCGAGGCGGCGGTGCCGCCGCTGCCGACGCCCGCCGGGCTGACCGGCGTCGACAACCTCTCCGGCCACGAGACCTTCGAGCAGCTGAGGGCCGACCGGCTGACCACCCGCTGGTGGGAGAAGGATCCGACCGAGCCGAAGGAGGACGTGGCCCCCGCGGTGCCCGTGGTGCGCTGGGTGGGCGCGGCGATACCGAACCGGGTGTTCGTCGTCACGGAGGACGGCCGGCTCATGTCCCGGGTCACCCAGCAGAACGTGCCCGGCTGGGTGGACCACGGATTCCCGCCCGGCACGACCTGCGCCTCCCCGCCCTCGGCCGTCCGTGACCTGCACGTCTTCGTCGTCGGCGCGAACGGGAACCTGTATCAGCTGCGGTGGGACGGCGACCAGTGGCTGTGGCTGCACCACGGCATGCCGTACGAGCACTCCACGGGCTACACCAGGCCCGTGGTGACCGGCGAGGGCCGGCTCGCGACGATCGCCCGGTTCGAGCCGGCGGACGGCGTCGGCCAGTCGGGCTACGTCGACCAGGCGGCCTATGTGGTGGACGACCGGGGCAGGCTGTGGGAGCTCAACGGCCGGGGGACGACCTGGTCCTGGAGGTCGCACGGGATCCCGGGAGGCACCGGGATCGCGGGGCTGCGCGTCCAGGGCGCGTGGGAGCTGCTGCTCGTCGAGACCACTCCCGCGGGAGCCCCGGCCGACCAGCCCGTGGGCAGCCTGATCCGCTACCGCCACAACGGCGCCCAGTGGGTCCAGGAGGACATGACCGGTGTGCGGCCGGCGGCCGGGGGACGCGGGTTCGACCCCGCGCGCGGCGTGCCCGTGCGGAACTCCGACGGTTCGTACCTCGGCATGGGGGTCGACAACCGCCTGTACCTGAGCTGGTGGCTCGGCGGCGTGCACCTGGTCTGGATGCCCGTCAACGACCTGCCTCCGCTCTCCCGCGTCCTCGGGCTCGGCGGCGACGGCTCCGCCGTCTTCTCGGACTCCACGTCCAGGGTCCTCGCGATCCCGTCGGCCACCGGCGTGCCCGGTGACGGCCGCGTCCCCTGCGGCCCCGACCAGGGTGTCCAGGGCGCCCCGTACGGCAACCTGATCCACGTGGTCGCGGACGGTCAGCTGATCGTCGTCGACCGCGCGGGCGACAACGACTGGTACCAGCTGGGGCGGCCGGAGTTCGGCGGCAAGGGCGACCCTGCTGCGCGGCCCCCGGCCCACATCCGCTGGAGTCCGAGGCTCGGGTTCCTGTCGAACCTGCTCGTCGGTCACGTCGACGTGCAGAGCGGCCCCAACGTCCCGTACCTGCGGGTCGGCCGGGGCACCGACTTCGACGGGTCCGTGCGCGGCGGCTGGCAGCTCAAGCCGGGCATGGCGGGGCGGATGAGCGCCGAGGACACCCAGGGCTTCGGCATCGCCACCGCCGACCTCGACAACTCGGGCCGTCCGGACGTCGCGGTCTTCTGGATCGAGAAGTTCAGCAACAACGGCCACGTCGGGAACTTCGGCCGCTACATGATCGGCCGCGACCTGGACACCGACGGCAACGCGGCCCGCTGGATCCCGCCGGTGGCCATGCCGACGCCGATGTCGACGGCCATGACCGCGAGCGGCGGCCTGAGCACACCCGTGAGCGTCCTCGCGGGCAGCTGCACGCTCGCCGACCTCGACGGCGACGGCAACCAGGAGCTGATCGTCGCCTACCTGGGCGGCATCAACGGCAACAAGCGGCTCTTCCTGCGCATCGGCTGGAACATCTCGCCCGAGAACGGCGTGGCGCGCGGCGGCTGGTCCGACTCCGTCGAACTTCCGTGGCCCGGAAGGCCGGACGAGTCCGCGCCCGTCGTCTGCGGCCTGGACGTCGCCGTCGCCGACCTCGACCACGACCTGCGCCCCGAGCTGATCGTGATGCTCGCCGAGAAGACCGCGGCCGGGGTCAAGGTCTCCTACCGGGTGGGCTGGGACATCAACGCCCGGGGCCGGGTGGAGCCGAACGCCTGGGGCCCCGTGGTGCAGGTGCCCGGCACGGTCCCCGCCGCCGCCGGCGCCGCCATCGCCGTCGCCGACTTCAGCGGCACGGAGAAGCCGGACCTCGTCGTCCTCGTCCTGGAGGACGGACCGACCACCAACTCGGCCACTTACCGCATCGGTTGGGACGTCGACGGGGGCGACGGATCACCGCGCTCCTGGTCCGCGCCGTTCGCCGCCGACACGGGCGGCTCGTACGGCTGGACCAACCAGGGCGCGGGCGTGGCCCTCGTCGACCTGCCCGGCACCGTCGCCGAACGCCGCCGCAAGATCACCTCGGACTTCCGGACCGCCGCCCAGGCGCACCAGAACGCGCTGCTCGCGGCGCAGGGCAGGGCGCTCCAGGAGACCGAACCCGCCCTTCCGCTCAGGCAGCTGGCAGGGGCGGTACGGGAGGCGACGGAGCCGGAGACGGCCGTCACCGCCCGGGTGGCCGCCCGCATCGACGGCGCGGACCTGGCCGGCTCGGGGCTTCCGGACCCGCTCGGGCCGCTCCTCGCCCCGCCGTCCTTCGCCCAGCCCATGGCGGAGCTGCTCACCGAGCTGGGCAGCGACCACCTGCTGCCCGGGGTGCAGAACGTCCCGGCGGACACGGTCACCCTGCTGCGCGCCAACGGACGGTTCATCGAGTCGTTCCTCGCCGGTGCCAACCACGAACTCGGCCGCGAACTCCTGTGGCGCGAGTACCCCACCGACCGGCGGGCCACCGCCTTCCGGTACTTCTGGGACGCGCGCGGCACCGTGGAACCGGGGCTGGAGCAGCCGGACGTGCCGCCGATGCGCGACTGGGGCCGCCACAGCTCGCTCGGCGAGACCGTGCGCCGGCCGGCCGGCGGTGACGACGCGGTGGTGCTGCTCGTCCGCGGCGAGGTCGTACGCCGATTCCCCTCGCTCGGGCTGCACGCCCGGCGCGCGCTGCCGTCCGCGGTGCCCGGCGGGCCGCGCCGGCTCGGCGAGCGGCGCCTGGAGCCGGTGTTCTCCGGGGAGATCGGCGCCGACGTGCTGTTCTTCGGCTTCCCCCTCACCGTCGCCGAGTCGCTGGGCTCGGAGACCGACCCCGGGTGGTTCTTCGTCTTCGAGGAGCACGCCACGGCGCCGTCCTTCGGCCTGGACGAGCCGCCCAGGGACGCCGTCTACGGGCCGAGTTTCTCCACCTGGCGGGACGTCGACTGGGCGAAGACCGTCCGCAGCGCGGAGGAGCTGGCCGCGCTGACGCACGTCGGCACCCGGCCGGCGTTCGGCGCCGACCCGCGCCCGCTGCACCCCGGCCCCGGGGCGCCGAGGCTCTCCTGGGGCCGCAACGCGGCCGCCCTGGCCCACATCACGCTCCAGCGGCCGGTACGGGTGGCCCACCACGCCTCCGCCCTGCTGCCGCTGCACGGCCCCGGCCTGCGGATCACCCACGTCCGCAAGAGGGCCCCCGGCAGCGACGGCGTCTTCGTCCGCGAGATCGCCGGCCGCCGGCCGGACGGCCGCTGGTGGCGCATGTCGCGCGCCGAGGCGCTCACCGCGCTCGACGGCCGTCAGGCCCTGTACGTGGAGCAGACCCCCGGCACCCGGGCCGCGGTCCTCGCGGTCCCGGACGGCAGCGGCGATCGCTACCTGCGCACCACCCCCAACGCCGACGCCGCCGACAACCTGCTCTCCCTCCCGACGATCCCACCGGAGGCCTACGAGGTCCCGGTGGCGTACCCGCCGCAGGGGGCGAGCTCGTGACGCCGCCGCCGTCGCCCGCGGCGCCGGCCCACGCGGCCCGGCCCTCTCCCGGAGGCGGCCCCCGGCCCGCCGCCGGGGCGGTCCGCCCTCCCTCGTACTCCGCGGCCCAGCCGCCCACCTCCGCACGCCACCTGGACGGACGCACATGACCACGCCACCGCCACCCGCCTGGACCCTTCCCACCGCGCTGCCCGTGGTACTGCTGCCCGTCCGGCTGGAGACCCGGTTCACCGCCGCCGAACTGCTCGTCCGGATCTATCCGGACGAGATCCACGTCGACACCCACGAGGTCCTGCTCACCGCCGACGAGGAGGCCTACGGACACCGCTACTGGCGCGGCATATGGGCCGCGCGCGGCGACGGGCCCGCCGAGGCGGCCGCCTGGGGCGAGCTCGCCGACCGGTTCGGGCACGAGCGGGCCGCCTGGGTCGCGCGCGTCACGACGCCGGTCAATCCGATGGACCAGCCGGGCACGGGCGGGGCGGACGCCCAGCCCGTGTTCCCGTCGCCGGGCGAGCAGCGCGCGGCGAGCTGGACGCGGCGGCCGGTCGCGCGCGCCCTGCCGAGCCGCTGGTACGTGGTCGGCCACCCGAAGGACCCGGCGGCGCCCGCCGTCACGCGGGTCACGGCGAAGGTCGGGGGCGCGGCGGGCGGCCCGCTGCCGGTGGGCCCGGCGCCCACGGCCGACCTGGAGGAGCTCGACCCGGCGGCCCCGCCCACCGACGACGCCACCCGCTGGCTGGTGGACTTCGCCGCCGCCGAGGCGATCGGCATGGCGGTGCGGCTGCCGCGCGGCACCGGATACGACCGGCTCTTCGCGTACGGCGTCCTGGAGGACAAGCCGACGGTCGCCACCGCCGAGCTGACCGCGCTCATCGAGGCGCAGTACTACACCCGCGGCCTCGGGTACGTGCCGCCGGGCGCGCCGTCCAACAACACGGCCACGGCCACCTCCCGCTACAGCCGCCGTGACCCCGCCAACCGCGAGGCGTACCAGGTCCGGCACTTCGACAGCGCGCCGACCGACGTCGACACCAACGCCGCGGTGCTCGCCAAGGCGTTCGGCCTGCCGCTCGTCGGCGCGACCGGCGGCCCCGCGCCGCTGGCCCGCGCCCGGGACGCGCGCCGCCGCGACCAGGCCGCCGCCCGGGACATGGCCACCGCACTGTGGGAGGCCACCTGGGGCTACTACGTGCGCCAGTTCGCCGAGGACCGGTTCTCCGAGACGCAGGTGCTCGGCGCCCGCGACCACGCCCGCCGCTACCTGCGTCCCGGCGGCCCGCTGCCCACCCTGCGGATCGGGAGCCAGCCGTACGGGATCCTCCCCGTGCTGCCGCTGGACCGCTGGACGGACCTGGAGAGCACCGGGATGGGCGCGCTGCGCCTCGACCCGGCCGTCCCCGGCTTCCTGCGGACCCTGCGCGACCGCATCTGGGCGCCGTCGGCCGCCGACCCGGACGCCGTGCCCAGGATCACCCGCGGCGCGGCCTCGCAGAGCACCGTCGCCGAGATCCTCGGCATGGCCCCGACCTCCCGCCGACTCCACGCCCGCAGCGCCGTCGGCACCGAGTACGTGGCCGCGCTGTGGCGGTTCGGCCCGCTCGGCCTCAACGACGAGTGGCGCACCGGCCTCGCCGGTCACGTGCGCGACCTCACCGCCCGGCTCGGGCTGCCCGGCTGGGAGTACGGCCCCGGGCGCGTCGTGTACGCCGACAAGGCCTGGCCCCTCGACCACCCGTGGACCGACGCCCCGGCCGGCACGCCCGGCGGCTCCCCCGCCCAGTACCTGGCCGCCCTCGCCGACCCGCTGAACCCGCCCGCGTGGGCGCGGGTCCCGGGGACCGCCGAGCGCGACAACCTGCCGTGGGCGCGCTGGTGTCACGACCTCGGCGCGGCCGGCGGCGACCCGGCGGCCCAGGCCCTGTCGACGCCGCTGCTCTACCGGCTCGCCCGGCACGCGCTGCTCGCCGAGTACGCCCGCGCCGTCGACTACGCGATCGGCACCGGCCGGGCCGAGCGGAACGAACCCGAACTGATCGACGTCGACGAGGCCGTCAGGACGGCGACCGTGTGGAAGCGCGCCAAGCGGCCCCTGCCTCCCGGCACCCCCGGTCCCGCCACCGCGGACGCGTACGTCTGGAGCCCCGAGGCCAAGAACCGGTCCGAGCTCCAGCCGCTGCACCAGACGCTGGCCGCGTTCAAGGCGCTGGCGCCGCTGCCCGCCGAGGACCTCGAACGGCTCCTCGCGCAGAACCTCGACACGACCTCGCACCGCCTCGACGCGTGGATCACCTCGCTCGCCACCAAGCGGCTCGCCTGGCTGCGCCGACCGGGCTCCTCGTACCCGTACGGCTGCCATCTCGGCGGCTACGGCTGGCTCCTCGACGTGACGCCCCGCGCGACCGGGCCGGCGGAGGTCGCGCCGGAGCGGCGCCCGGCGGGCGAGGAGACCGATCCCCTGGCCACGCCCGGCACCGTCGCTCCGTGGAAGCTGTTCGAGGCGGCCGACACCGCCGGACCGATCCACGCGCCCTCGTTCGCGCAGGCCACCACGGCCGCCGTGCTGCGCGCCGCCCAACGCGCCCACGGCGACCTGCCGGACGCGCCGACCGCGATCGACCTGCACTCCGCCCGCGCCCGCACGGCGGCCTGGCTGCTCGACGGCGTCCGGCAGGGGCAGCCCCTGGGCGCCCTCCTGGGCTACCGCTTCGAACGGGCCCTCAAGGACCACCACGTCCGGACGCTGACCTCCTGGGCCGACCGCTTCCGCACGCTCGCCCCGACGACCGCGACCCACGTCGACCACGACGGCACGGTCAGCGAGACCGTCGCCGCCCACGACGTCGTCGACGGCCTGCGGCTCCACCGGCGCCGCGCCTCCGGCCGTCTCGACCTGATCCACGACGTCGGCGTCCCGTCGACCGCGACGGAGGAACTCGCCGCCCTGGAAGCCGTCCTGGCCGATCTCGACGACGCCGTCGACTCGGTCGCCGACGCCCTCCTCGTCGAAGGCGTCCACCAAGCCGCCCAGGGCAACCCCCTCCGTGCCGGCGCCACCCTCGACGCCATGGGCAACGGCGAGGCCCCGCCCCCCGAGCTCGAGTCCCTCCGCACCCCCCGCACCGGCGACGCGATCACCCACCGCGTGATCGTGCTCCTTCCCGACCCGGCCGGTACGGGCTCCGCGGCGCCCACGCTCGCGCGTGCGGCCTCGGCGGGCGGCGAGGACGACGGTACGGCCCCGGCGCCGGCCCGCGCGCTCGCCGCCGCCGGCCCCGGCGGCGGAGCCGGGGACACCCCGCCGATCGTCGTCCTCCCGCCGACCGACGACGGCTCCGGCGACGGACCCGGCGGACCTCCCGGCAGCGGGGACCTCCCGGACGACGGGACCGGCGGCCCGGGCTCCGGCGGCGACCCCGGCACGGGTACGGGATCCGGCACGGGTTCCGATGACCCCGGACCCGACTCCGGTACGGGCACGGGCGGTTGGGCGATCGACCCCCTCACCCAGACCCGCGCCCTCGCCGAACCCGCCCTCGCCGCGTGGCTGACCGCACTGCTCCCGGCGCCCGACACCGTCACGTACGGCGTCCGCCTCGCCGACGGCAGCGGCCGTACGGTGCCGCTGGCCGGGATCCCGCTCTCCCCGCTGGACTGGCCGGCCCTGGGGCTCGACCCGGAGGCGCTGCCCGGTTCCGACCTGGAGCGGCACCTGCTGCTGCACGCCGACCGACTGCTCGCGGCGGACGAGCCGGATGCGCCGCGGCCCGTCTCCGTGCCCGTCGACGACGAGGGGCTCGGGCTGCTCCTGGAGACGGTCCGGGCGGCCCGGGAACTCCTTCGTGCGGCACGTCCGTTGCGACCGGCGGACCTCGCGCCGCCGGAGGCGGCTCCCGAGGGCGCCGACGCCGGGCCGGACGATCCGGCGTTGGAGCCGAGGGCCGTCGCCGTCCGCGAGGTCGTACGGCGCGCCGCGGCCGATCTCGCCACGCCGGGCGACCTGCCCGCCGCCACTCGCGTCGAGCGGCTGCACCGGGGCCTGGTCACGGCCAATCTCGTCGGCGTCCCGGCCGCGGCCCCGCCGCTGCCGCCGCGCCCCGGCGCGACGGTGGAGGAGCTCGCCGCGCACGCCGCGCTCCTGGCGCCGCTCGCCACCACGGTGGCTCCCGAACTCACCCGCAGGCTCGCCCTGTCGGCCACTCTCGACACCGCCCGCGCGCAGGGCGGGCTGCCGGTGGGAGCGTGGGCGCGGGAGGTGCTCGGAGCGCTGCTCGGCAGTGAGCTCGTGGTACTGCCCGGCTTCGCCGCGCCGGCGCCCGGACCGCTCAACGAGTCCCTCGCGCACGCCGACACGCTGCTCGCCGGCGACCCGCACGCGCCCGCCGGCTGGCTCGGCCGCCTCGGCCGGGTGCGGCGGGGGGTCGAGCGGCTCGTGACGACGCTCGGATACGCGGAGGCGCTGGAGAGCGGCGACGCGCTCACGGCGGTGGTCGCCCAGACCCCGTACACGGCGACCTCGGACCCGGCGCGCGCCGAGCGCTGGGCCGCGCTGCCCCCGGCGGCCGGGCAGAGCCCGGGCCCGCGGCTGTCCCTGGTCCTGCACACTCCGGACGGTGGCGTCGCCCCGGAGGAACTGCTGTCGGGGCGGCTGCGGGGGCTGATCGTGGACGAGTGGACGGAGGTCGTGCCGCGCGAGCGGCAGACGACCGGCGTCGCCCTGCACATCGACGCGCCGGACGCGGCGCCGCCGCAGACGGTGCTGCTCGCCGTACCGCCGGACGCGTCCCCCACGTGGACGCCGGACCTGCTCGGCGCGACCGTCCGGGCGGCACTCGACCTGGCGCGGCTGCGCGCCGTGGACTACGAGGCCCTGCACCCGGACAGTCCGACCGCGGTGGCCGACATCGGGCAGCTCGCCCCCGCCGCGCTCCTCGCCATGAACACCCGGTTCGAGGACGCGGTCGCCACCGACTTCACCCGCGGCCTCCGGAGGTAGGCGCCATGACTTCGATCACCAGCTGGACCCGGCTCGAACCCCGTGCCCGCACCGGGGACCTGCGGCCCTCCCTGGAGGGCCAGGTCCACGACCCCGCGTGGATGCTGGCCCGGCAGTGGCAGTTGGGCGAGTTCCTCGGCGACGACGCCGGAACTCCCGTATGGGTGCGGGTCCGTGGGCACGCGGACCGGATCACCCGCTACCGGCCGGGCCGTCCGGCGGGCGCCGGCACCGACTACGACGGCGCGACGCCGCTGGAGGCGCTGGTGGAGGCCGAGCCGGGCGGACCGCGGGCCACCTCCGCCGATCTGCGGTCCGGCGCCGAGGCGGGCCAGCACCTGCTGCGGCTGCTGCGTTCGGCCGGACTCCCGGCGGACGCGGTCGCCGAGGCCGTCGGAATGCTCCTGGACGACTTCCCGCTCGGTCTGACCGGCGAGGAGGGCGGAGTCGACGCGGCCACCCTGCGCTTCCTTTCGGTGCTGCGGGGTCGGGTGCCGGACGGGCACGCCCTCGCGTTCAGCCTGCACGCCTCGGCGCCGACCCCGGAGGAGCCGGGCTGGGGGCTGCCCCCGGCCGCGTACTCCGTGCTCCGCTCCTGGCTCGCCTGGTACGACGGACGTCACCTCACGGCGGTCGAGGGGGATCCCGCGTGGGACGCGCGGCGCCTGGAGCACCGCTTCTCGGTCGGCCTGTCCGAGGGCGGTACGGAGACCACGCTCACCGCTCCCGCTTATCAGGGCGGCACGCTGGACTGGACGGACTTCACGGCCGGCGGCGACACCGGTCTGGAGTCGCCCGCAGACCGGGAGTCCCTGCTCTCCACCACGTTCCCGGCGCCCGTGCGCTTCCCCGGGATGCCGGCCCGCCGGTACTGGGAGTTCGAGGACGCCCGGGTGGACCTCGGGGGTGTCGAGGCCGCTCCGTCGGACCTGGCCCGGATGCTGGTCGCCGAGTTCGCCACCGTGTACGGCAACGACTGGTACCTGGTGCCGCTCGACGTGCCCGTCGGCAGCCTCACCACGCTCACCTCGGTGGTCGTCGGGGACACCTTCAGCTCGGAGCTGGGCGGTCCGACGCTGCTGCCCGCGCCCGGTGCGGGGGCGGGGGACGCCCACTGGTCGGTGCACCGGCTCAGTACCGGGGACGGCGGCCGGCGCACCGGCCTGTTCGTGCCTCCCGTGACCGTCGGCGGCCTGGAGGGCGAGCCCGTCGAGGAGGTGCTGCTCGCGCGGGACGAGGGCGCCAACCAGGCCTGGGCCGTGGAACGCCGGGTGCCCACGCCGGTGGGCGGCTCCCTCGACCGCACCCGTACGGCTCCGACGCCCCGCCCCGCCCCGGCCGTGGCGGGCGGCACCGCCGTCTACCGGCTGATGAGCGACGTGCCGCCGCACTGGTTCCCGCTCCTTCCCCGGGAGCCGCGTCCCGGCGCTTACGTCCTGCGGCTCGGCCATCTCGACGGACCCGACGGCGCACCGCTGCGCCCGCTGGGGCGGCTGCTCGCGCCGGGTCTGCCGAACGCGTACGACCTGTTCTCCGAGGAGGTGCCGCGCGAGGGCGTCACCCTCACCCGGGCCCACCAGTACGCGCGGACCCGGGACGGACGGGGCGTGCTCTGGACGTCCCGCCGCGCCCGTCCGGGGCGCGGCGAGTCCTCCTCGGGGCTGCGGTTCGACGGCTTGGAGGACTGACCCCGGCTCAGTCCCGCAGCCGGTCGAGGACGGCGGCCATGGCCCGTGCCACGGCCGCCCGGGACTCCTCGGTGGGATCGACCAGTTCGAAGCCGTGGCGCCCGTGCGGCACGTCGACGACCTCGACGTCCGCTCCGCGCCCGCCGGCGGCGTCCAGGAACTCCCGCACGGTCGCCGAGAAGGCCGGGTGTTCGAGACCCGCCCGGGTCAGGACGACCGGCGGCCCGTCCGCCGTGCCCACGGCGGCGACGGGACGGAAGCGCGGTTCCACCGCGTCCCAGCCGGGCAGCGGCGCGAGGGCGGGGTAGCTCGCCGCCACGCACCGCAGCCACGGCGGGGGCGCGGCGAGCCAGTCCGCCGCGAGGAGCCCGCCGGTCGAGAAGAACCAGAGCGCGATCCGCTCCCCGTCGACCCGCGGGTCGGCGCGGACCAGCTCGACGGCCTCGGCGAGGTCCTCGGCGGCGATCGGGTAGTCGGCGACGCCGTGCAGCCGATGGTCCAGGGTCACCCCGATCACGCCCTCGCTCGCCGCGTAGCGGCCGTATCCGAGGAAGAACGGGGTGTCGCGTGGGGTGGGGCGCTGGTCGGGCGACACGGGGCCGCCGTGGACGAAGACCACGGCCGGCCTGGGGTGATCGGCTCCGGCCCGTCCTTCGGTGGCCGGGAGGTGGTCGGCGCCGTCCAGGAGGTGGTCGGCGTCGTCCGGGAGGTGCTGGGCGTCGTCCGGGAGGTGCTGGGCGCCGTCCGGGAAGTGGAGGTCGATCCGGCCCCGCCGCTCGCGCGGCACCTCGGGGAGGTCCATGAGGAAGGGCAGGAGGTGCGACGGCTGCTCGTGCACGCGCGCGGGTCCGTGCCCGTGTCCGGCCGCGCCCACCCGGTGACCTTCTCCGGCCGCCGCGTCGATCAGCACCCCGGCGAGTTCGGCGGGGGCGGAGAGCATCGGCCAGTGGCCGGTGGCCAGTTCGAAGAACCGCACCCGGGCGTCGGCGAGCTCCCGGAACTGCGGCGGGCCCGATTCCACCAGCATCTCCACCATGGCGATGCTCGACCCGTTGCCCGTGCAGAGCACTCCGGCGACCGGCAGCACGCCGGCCGCGCCGGTGAGCCGGAGCGGTTGCGTGAGGGTGGCGGGCGGCTGGGGCGCGGCGAGCCGCTCCAGGCGCTCCCAGGCGTAGGCGGGGATCCCCTCGGTGCTGCCCCAGCGCCGCCAGGTCTCGCGCGTCGGCGGCGGAACCGGCCCATGACCCCCGTCCCCACCCCCTTCGTGGTCGCCCCCGCCCGTCCCGTAAGCCAGGAGTTCCCGGACCTCCGGGTCGGGTACGGAGCCCACGGCGGGCCGTCCGTCCTCGGGGAGGCCCGTGTCCAGGGCGACGATCCGGGCCACCCGCTCCGGGCGCCGGTCGGCGGCGCCGAACACCGGGTGCAGGGCGTACCCGTGGCCGACGAGCACCACCTCGGGGGCTCCGATGCCGTCGATCAGCCGCACCAGGTCCTCGATGTGGGTCTCCAGATCGGTGCCTGGCCCGGCCTCGTCCCGTCGGTCCCCCATCCCGGTCAGGGTCGCGGGGTACGGCTCGGCTCCCGCGGCCCGGAGCCGGTCGGCGGTCTCCTCCCACACCCAGCCCCCGGTGAAGGGGCCCGACACCAGCACGAACGCGGTCATGATCGTCTCCTTGCGACTCCTCGGGGATGTCCCGCACCGCACGCTAGGAACTCCCCTCGGGGGAGATGCAAGCCCGGGCGGCACAATGGGTGCTCGTAGCCGATGCCGACCGCTGACGGAGGTTCACATCGTGTTGTCCGACGGTCTGTGGAGCATCGGGGAGCTCGCCGAGCGCGCGGGGGTCACCGTGAAGACCGTGCGCTTCTACTCGGACCGCGGTCTGCTGCCGGAGGCGGGGCGCAGTTCGGGCGGACACCGCAGGTACGGGCCCGACGCGCTCGACAGGCTCCGGTTGATCCGCTCGCTGCGCGCCCTCGACGTGCCCCTGCCCGAGGTCGACCGGGTCGTCCCCGGGGCGGAGGTCAGGGAGGACGTGCTGGAGGAGGTCGTCGCGGGGCGGTTGAGGCAGGTGGGCGCCCAACTGGCGGAGCTGCGCTGGCGCGAGGCGTCGCTGCGGCTGGTGCGGGACTGCGCGGCCGGGGAGCGTGCGGAGCGGCTGCGGTTGCTCGGTGCCGTGACCGTGCCGCCCGACACGGAGGCGCTGGCGCGCTTCTGGCGGCGCGTCCTGCCGGTCCGGCTCCCGGGCCGGGTGGTGTCGCTGGTCCTGGACTCGGTGGTGCCGCGGCCGCCTGAGGATCCGAGCCCGGCGCAGGTGCTGGCCTTCGCCCGGCTGCACGCGCTGGTCACCGACCCGCTCCTCGACACGGTGGAGTACCGGCCGGCGCCGCCGCTGCCGGACGGGGAGTACCGGCCGGCCGTGCTGTACGAGGGGCTGGCCGAGGCGTACGCGCTGGCCGCCTCGGAGGCGCGGGCCGGAGGGGCGCCGCAGGACGGCGGGGCGCTGGACTGTTTCGTGGCGGCGTACGCGCACGCGAGCGGGGTGCGGGACACCCGGGCGTTCCGCCGCCGGCTCGTCGGCCTGCTCGCCCTGCACGACGGTCCGGTCATCGGCCGTTACTGGAAGCTGGCGGCGGGCCTGTTCGCCCCGGACGAGCCGGTGCTCGGCGTCCTCCACCATCACCTGTCCGTCGCGCTCAGGGTCCAGGTCCACGCGCGGACCGCCTGAGGTCTCCCACATGGTGGGCGCCCGGCCGTCCACGTGCTGGGCGCCGGAGTGGCGGGTCTTGCCACCCGCCCAGTGTCGTCGCAGGTCAGAGGCGTACGCATGAGGTGTCAGGTGGCGCAATACTGCCGCAACACCACGGGAGCCGGTCCCCCGCTACGTTCCGTCCCATGCCCGCCGAACCCGCTTCCGCCGCCCGTCCCGTCGCCGCCGCCCGCCGCAGGCGGCTGCGGGCCGACCGGGCGCGGCAGCTCGCCGACCTGCTGCGCCACCAGATCCTGGCGGGCGGCTTCCCCGGCGGGGTGCTTCCGCTGGAGGACGCCCTCGCGGCGGACTACCGGGCCAGCCGCAACACCGTGCGCCAGGCCCTCGACCTGCTGCGGGGCGAGCGGCTGGTCGAACGGCGGGCGGGTGTGGGCACGGTGGTGGTCTGCGAGAAGTACCCGCACGGCCTGGACCGGCTCCAGGGGCTCGCGGAGACCCTGCGCGAACACGGGCGGGTCACCAACGAGGTCCGGACCGTCGGACCGGTGACCGCGTCCGGCCCCGTGGCCCACCGGCTGGGCCTCCCCGAGCACACCGACGTGCTCTGCGTCGAGCGGCTGCGGCGGCTCGACGGGCTGCCGCTCTCCCTCGACCTGTCGTACCTGCCGATGGACATCGGCGGCGAACTCCTCGGCTGCGACCTGGAGAACACGGACGTGTTCCGGCTCCTGGAGGAGCTGACCGGCGGGCCGCTCGGGCACGCGGAGATCACGCTGGAGGCCGTCAACGCCGACGCGCACTCCGCCGCCGTGCTCCAGGCCCCGCGCGGGGCCGCGGTCCTGATGCTGGAGCGGCTGACCTGCCTGCCCGACGGCCGGCCGGTGGACCTGGAGTTCATCCGCTTCCGCGGCGACCGCATCACCATGAGCGGCCTGCTGCACCGTTCGATCTGACCCCCAGGTCCTGTCCGACAGTCCCTGGTCCTCCCCGTACCCCCCTTCCTGGAGACAGTCATGCCTCTGGTCCCCCAGCGCGCCGACGTGCCCGTGACCATCGACGAGTCGAAGTGCATCGACGGCTGCACCCTCTGCGTCGACATGTGCCCGCTCGACTCGCTCGCGATCCGCGAGGACGACGGCAAGGCGTACATGCACGTCGACGAGTGCTGGTACTGCGGCCCCTGCGCGGCCCGCTGTCCCACCGGCGCGGTCACCGTCAACATGCCCTACCTGCTCCGGTGAAAGGCCTGACTCCCATGCGGTCACGAAGACTCGCCCTCGCACTCCCCCTCGCCCTGTTCCTCCCGCTCGTCACCGCCTGCGGCGACGCCGCCGACGGCGCGTCGGGTCCGTCCGGCGCGAAAACGGTCACCGTGACCGTCGGCTACCAGTCCAAGACCATCAACACCGTCACCGCCGGCACCCTGCTGCGTTCCCTCGGCTACTTCGAGCAGGAACTCGCGGCGGCCGGGAAGAAGGACGGCCTGACCTACCGGGTCGTCTGGCAGGACTACGCGACCGGCGCCCCGATCACCGCGCAGATGACGGCCGGAAAGATCGACATCGGCTCGATGGGCGACTTCCCGCTGCTGATCAACGCGGCGCGCGGAAAGCAGCTCAAAGAGCCCACCCGGCTCGTCGCGGTCACCGGGTACAACCTGCGGGGCGGCCTCAACACCGTGGTCACCGCCCCCGGTTCGCCGCTGAGGTCGCTCGCGGACCTGAAGGGCCGCAAGGTCTCCACCAGTGTCGGCTCGGCGGCCGACGGCACCCTGGTCCGGGCCCTGCGCCGGGCCGGACTCGACCCCGCGAAGGACATCTCCAAGCTCAACCAGCAGCCGAGCGTGGGCGCTTCGGCGCTCGCCGCCGGCAGCGTCGACGCGCTGTCCCAGTTCGTCGCCTGGCCCGGTCTGCTCGCCTTCCAGGGCCGTGCGACCGCCCTGTACGACGGCGCCGAGCTGAACCTGCCGACCTTCCACGGGGTCACCGTCCGCGAGGAGTTCGCCGAGCGGCGGCCCGGCGTCCTCGACGCCTTCCTCCGCGCCCAGCGGCGGGCGACGGACGAGCTGCGCGCCCGGCCCGTCGCCGCCGCCGAGTCCGTGGCGAAGGAGACCGGGCTGCCCGCGGAGGTGGTCTACCTCTACAACGGCGCCCAGGGCATCGCCACCTTCGACCCGGCGCTCCGCCCGGAACTGATCGCCGCGCTCAAGGAGGACGTACCGGTCCTGAAGGAAGCCGGTCTGGTGAACGACGTCGACGTCGACGCCTTCGTCGACACGGCGCCGCTGCGGCGCGCCGTCCCTGCGCCCGCCTATCCGAAGGCGACGGCGGCCAAGCCCGAACTGTGGCTGCGGGGACAGGAGTCGACCCGCTCCCTCGACAGCCCCGGCGCGCTCCTGCGGGCCCTCAAGGGCGCCGACGTGCGCGCCGCTTACGTGCCGGACGCCGTCACCGGCACGCTCTGGTTCGCGGACCGCGCCGTGTGGGTCGCGGACGGCGGCGAGTGGCGCGCCTTCGTGACCCGGGGGGCCGCGGAGCGGTACGTCTCCGGGCACGCGGGCTCGCGCATCGTCGCCTACGCGGACGCCGTGAGGCTCGCCTCGTGAGCGACGTGAGCGACGTGAGCGGTCCGAGCCGTACGGGCGGTCCGACCCGTGAGGGCGGTACGGGCGGTGCGGGTCGCCTGAGGAGCGGGAGGGGCACGGGCGTGGGCCGTCGGCTGGTGCGGGTGGCGTCCCTGGTCGTGGCGCTCGGGCTGTGGCAGCTGCTGACGTCGCTCGACGTGCGGCTGTGGCTGCGGTTCGACCAGTTCCCGACGGTCGTCGAGGTCGCGTCCGCGTTCGCCGACCGGCTGGGCACGGAGGCGTACCGGCAGGACCTGGGCCACAGCCTGCGCCGGATCGCGGTCGGCTTCCTCCTCGCCGCGGTCCTCGGGGTGGCGGCCGGCACGGCCGTCGCCCGGTCCCGGTGGGCCGCCGACCTCCTGGGTCCGCTGGTGGAGGTGGTGCGGCCGGTGCCGGCCATCGCCCTGGTGCCCGTGGCGATCCTGCTGCTGCCCACCAACGAGCAGGGCATCGTCTTCATCACCTGCGCGGCCGCCCTCTTCCCCGTCCTCGTGTCGACCCGGCACGCGGTGCGGGCGCTCAGCCCGGTGTGGGAGGAGGCCGTGCTGACCATGGGAGGCGGCCGGGCCCGGGTGCTGTGCTCGGTGGTGCTGCCGGGTGCCCTGCCGGGGATCTTCGGCGGCCTGTCGGTGGGCATCGGCGTCGCGTGGATCTGTGTGATCTCGGCGGAGATGATCTCCGGCGAGTACGGGGTGGGGTACCGCACCTGGCAGGACTACACGGTCGTCGACTACCCGGGGGTCTTCGTCGGCATGGCGACCATCGGCGCCCTAGGCTGGCTCACCTCCACGGCCGTGGAGACCCTCGGCCGCCGGGTCACCGCCTGGCTGCCGCGCCCGGCCGACCGCGTCCCGGCGGGTCCCGCCCGCACACCGGGGACCACCCGTTCCGCGGGGCCGGCCCCTGCCCCGGACACCGCCCCGACCGCCGACTCCGCCTCTTCCGCCCCCTCCGCCGCCTCCGCCCCGGCGGTGTCCCTGCCCGAGAAGGAGCCGGTTCGATGAGCACCGTGAGCCCGTCCGCAGACGCCGCCGACGCGACCGCGGCGCCCGCCCCGGCCTGGCCCGGTCCGGGGCCCGCGGGCGCGGAACTCGCCCTCCACGGCGTACGGCTCGGCCGCCCTGGCGCGGCCGACGTGTCGGGGCCCGCGGGGCTGCGGATCGCCCCGGGTGAGCTGGTGACCGTGGTCGGTCCGTCGGGCTGTGGCAAGACGACACTGCTGCGCACCCTCGCCGGGCTGCTGCCGCCGCTGGAGGGGCGGGTC
The DNA here is from genome assembly GCF_000716445.1 of Streptomyces wedmorensis. Classification (GTDB taxonomy): domain Bacteria; phylum Actinomycetota; class Actinomycetes; order Streptomycetales; family Streptomycetaceae; genus Streptomyces; species Streptomyces wedmorensis. Next base: position 154,154 of record NZ_JNWK01000001.1, on the reverse strand, counting down.
ACGCAGGACGGGGAGCCGATCCGGCGGCCGGGCGCGGACCGGGCGCTCGTCTTCCAGCACGACGCCCTGCTGCCGTGGCGGTCGGTCCGCGCCAACGTCGAACTGCCGCTGGCCATCCGACGGGTCCCCCGGGCCGAGCGGCGGCGCGCGGCGCGGGAGTGGCTGGAGCGGGTCGGGCTCGCCGAGCACGCGCTCAAGCTGCCGCACCAGCTGTCCGGTGGGCAGCGGCAGCGCGTCCAGCTGGCCCGCGCGCTGGCCGGCGGGCCCCGTGCCGTCCTGATGGACGAGCCGTTCGGGGCGCTCGACGCGCACACCAGGGCCGGGATGCAGGACCTCCTCGTGGAGATCCTGCGCGGCACGGGCGCGACCGTCGTCTTCGTCACGCACGACGTGGACGAGGCCGTCCATCTGGGCGACCGGGTCGTCCTGTTCGGCACCGGGGAGGTCCTCGACGTGCCGTACCCGCGGGTGCGGGAGGCCCGGAACGAACCCGCCACGGCGGCCCTGCGCCGCCGCGTGCTCGACTCCCTCTGAGGCCTCCGGTCCTCGATCCCCCCGTCACCGTTCTCCGTGCTCGGGGCGTCCGCGCCCCCGGCGCCCGAGGGCCCTCCGACCCTTCCGACCGCCTGCTGCGAAAGGCACTCCGTGGACACCCCCCTGACCGTCCCCGACCTCTCCGACGCGACCGAGCTCTCCTGTGACGTGCTCGTCGTCGGCGGCGGCACCGCCGGCACCATGGCCGCGCTGACCGCCGCCGAGCGCGGGGCGAACGTCCTGCTCCTGGAGAAGGCGCACGTCCGGCACTCCGGCGCGCTCGCCATGGGGATGGACGGCGTCAACAACGCGGTCGTGCCGGGCCGGGCCGAACCCGACGACTACGTCGCCGAGATCACCCGCGCCAACGACGGCCTCGTGGACCAGTCGACCGTCCGGCAGACGGCGACCCGCGGCTTCGCGATGGTCCGACGCCTGGAGTCGTACGGGGTGAAGTTCGAGAAGGACGAGCACGGCGAGTACGCGGTCCGGCAGGTGCACCGCTCCGGTTCGTACGTCCTGCCCATGCCCGAGGGCAAGGACGTGAAGAAGGTGCTGTACCGGCAGTTGCGACGGCGCGAGATGCGGGAGCGGATCCGGATCGAGAACCGGGTGATGCCGGTCCGCGTCCTCACCCACCCGGACGACGGCCGGGCCGTCGGCGTGGCCGGACTCCACACCCGTACCGGGGAGTTCGTCGTCGTCCGCGCGGGCGCGGTGATCCTGGCCACCGGGGCCTGCGGACGGCTCGGGCTCCCCGCGTCCGGCTACCTGTACGGCACGTACGAGAACCCGACGAACGCCGGCGACGGCTACGCCATGGCGTACCACGCGGGCGCGGCGCTCACCGGGATCGAGTGCTTCCAGATCAACCCGCTGATCAAGGACTACAACGGGCCCGCGTGCGCCTACGTCGCCAACCCGTTCGGCGGTTACCAGGTGAACCGGCACGGCGAGCGGTTCGTGGAGTCGGACTACTGGTCGGGGCAGATGATGGCCGAGTTCGCCGCCGAACTCGCCTCGGACCGGGGTCCCGTCTACCTCAAGCTGAGCCATCTGCCGGAGGAGACCGTCGACGCCGTCGAGTCCATCCTGCACACCACCGAGCGTCCCACCCGCGGCACCTTCCACGCGGGGCGCGGGCACGACTACCGCACCCACGACATCGAGATGCACATCTCCGAGATCGGCCTGTGCGGCGGCCATTCCGCCTCCGGGGTACGGGTGGACTCCCACGCCCGGACCACCGTGCCCCGGCTGTACGCGGCCGGCGACCTGGCCTCCGTACCGCACAACTACATGATCGGGGCGTTCGTCTTCGGTGACCTGGCGGGCGAGGACGCGTCGCGGTACAGGGCGTACGAAGGTGAGTTGGACCGGCGGCAGCTGGCGGACGCGCACGAACTCGTCTACCGGCCGCTGCGGCACCCCGACGGTCCGCCGCAGCCGCAGGTCGAGTTCAAACTGCGGCGGTTCGTCAACGACTACGTGTCTCCGCCCAAGACGGGGGCCCGGCTCTCCCTGGCCGTCGAGGCGTTCACCCGGATGTCGCGGGAGATCGCCGGTATGGGCGCGCGCACCCCGCACGAACTGATGCGGTGCGCGGAGGTCTCGTTCATCCGGGACTGCGCCGAGATGGCCGCGCGGGCCTCGCTGGCCAGGACCGAGTCCCGGTGGGGGCTCTACCACGAGCGGCTCGACCACCCCGAGCGGGACGACACGGACTGGCTGTGCCACCTCGACCTCCGCAAGTCCCCCTCCGGCGCCATGGAGTTCACCGCGCGGCCGGTCGAGCCGTACGTGGTCCCCGTGCCGGAGTTCGCACCGCCCGCCGGACCGGAACGGCACATCGGCGAGGTGGAGCTCGTACCGGTCGCCACCGCCGGACCCCGCGAGGCCGCCCCGGCGGCCCGCGCGACGGCCGGCGCCGCCACCTCTCCCGGCGCGGACCGCACCGCCCCGCACGTGGCCGCCACGGGCCTCACCGACCCGCCGGAATCCACCGCGAACCCCGCCGATTCCGACGCGACGGCCGCGGCCGACCCCGCCACGTCGGGTGACGCTCCCTCGGACGGCGCCCCGCGTCCCCGTCTGCTGCGGCTGCTCTCGCTCGTCGAGGACTCCCCCGACCTGGAGGCGCTGGATCCGTACCTGGACGACGCGGATCCGGCGGTGCGGGCCGCCGCCGTCACCGCACTCGGCGAGACCGCGCCGGTCGGGACGGGTCCGGCGCTCGCCGCCCGGCTGCGGGACGGGTCGCCACGGGTGCGTGCCGCGGCCTCGGCCGCCTTGCGCGAGCTGGTCGAGGTGCTGCCCGCCGATCCGGCACTGGGGGCGGGCCTGCGGGAGGCCCTCGGCGTGCCCGACGCCGCCGTGCGTGCCGCCGCGCTCGACGTGCTGCGGGCGCTGAGGCTCGGTGACGCCGCGCTGTACGCGGTCGCCCTCGCCGACGACGCCGTCGACGTACGGGTGCGCGCGGTCCGGGCGCTGGTCGCGGTGGACGCCGTCGCGGAACTCACGGTGGCCGCGGGCGATCCGGCGCGCGAGGTCCGGGTCGCGGTGGCCCGCGGGCTCGCGGCCGTGCGGGATCCGGCGCCCGAAGCTCTCGGCCCGCTGCTGGCCGACGTCGACCCCCTGGTCAGGGGCGCCGCGCTGGCCGCCCTGGCGGACACCGGCTGCCCTCCGCGCCTCGCCGAGACGGCGGAGGCGGCGCTCGCGGACACCGCCTGGCAGGTGCGGGCCGGTGCCGCGACGGCCCTCCGGGCGGCTCCTGGCGCCCTCGCGGTCCCCGGCCTCGCCAAGGCCCTCGCCGATCCGAACGCGGACGTCCGCAAGGCCGCCGTCCTCGCCCTCCTGGCTCACCGGGAAGATCCCGCGGCCCGTGCCGCGCTCGCCGGCGCGACCGGCGACGCCGACGCCGACGTCCGCGCCTACGCCGCCCGTGCGGCCGCCCCGGTTCCGAGCGGCGTCGGCTGAGCCGGTCAGGAGGCCTGCCCGGCGGCGCCGAGCAGAGGGGCCGGCGGCGGCCGCACACGGGGGCGGTTCGGCACGGACGCCCACCGCCCCGGTCGGGTACGGGCGGCCGCCCCCTGCCCGGGCACGCGGGCTCGGGCGGCCCGGCGCACCCGGGCGGGTGACGGGTGGCGGCATCCGGGTGAGCGGGCGCATGACGGGAGGCGAAACCGGGAAGGGGCGCAGGCTGGATCTGGATTCAGGTCGCGGGACGCAGGACGACGAGGAGGTGGTGCCGGTGTCGGGGCCGACGACGACCGGGGAAGCGGTGGGAGCACCGTGCTGGCTGAGCCTGAGCGCGCGTGATCTCGACGCGGCGGAGCGCTTCTACGGGGCGGTGCTGGGCTGGACGTTCCGCCGGGGCGGCCTGGGCGAGGATTACGCGGTGGGCGAGCTGGACGGGGTGCCGGTGGCCGGGATCGCGTCGGTGGCGGTCGAACTGGCCGTCCCCGTGGCCTGGACGGCCTTCTTCTCGGTGGCGGACGCCGACGCCACGGCGGCCCGGATCCGGGAGCGCGGCGGCACCATCGGCGTGGGTCCCGTCGCCTACCCGCCCCGGGGGCGCGCGGCTCTCGCCACCGACCGCGAGGGCGCGGCGTTCGGGATCTGGGAGGGCCGCACGGAGTCCCGCTGGCACATCGGCGAGCACACGGCGCCGGCCTGGCTCGAACTCCACACCCGCGACGCCTTCGAGGCCGCCGTCTTCTACGGCGGGGTCTTCCGCTGGACGGACGGCACGGACGAGGCCGCGGGCGGACTGGAGGTCTCGTACGAGCAGGACAAGGTGGTCCTGCGGCAGGACGGCGACGCCATCGCCCGCCTGAACAGCGGCCCCGTCGAGTCCGGCTCACCCCGGCCCCAGCTGCGCCCGCGGTGGATCGTCTGCTTCCGCGTCCCCGACCCGGAGGCCGCCGCGGCCGCCGCCGTGGCCCACGGCGGGTCCGTCGTGCCGGGCGGCGAGTGGGGCGGCGTGCGCGGTCACGACGACGCCGACGGGCGCCGGGTGGTCGTGCGGGACCCGGACGGGGCTCTGTTCACCCTGGAGGCCATGGAGGAGCGGAAGGACTGATCCGGTGCGGGTACGGGCTCGGCCGCGTGCCCGTACCCGCGCCGAGGTCAGGCCGAGGAGGCACCGGGGCGGCGCGAGGGGTCGATGCCCGGACCCGCTCCGGAGTGCGGCCGTGTGGGCGGCGGGTACGGCGCGAGGGGTCAAGGCCCGGACCCGCTCCGGAGTGCGGCCGTGTGGGCGGCGGGTACGGCGCGAGGGGTCAAGGCCCGGACCCGCTCCGGAGTCAGGCCGTGTGGGCGCCCGAGGCTGCGCGCGGGCCGGCCCCCTGTTCCTTTCCCGACGCGTCGGCCGGGGCCGCGGTGGGAGCCCCCGCGGGGATGAGGGCGGCGACGAACGCGGCCGCGAGGCCGACGCCGCAGCCGATGAGCATGGCGACGCGGAATCCGTCCTCGGAGGGCAGCGTGTGGCCGCCGAGGGAGGTGGTCAGCTGGGCGAGGACGACGCCGATGACGGCGGCCGAGACGGAGGTGCCGATGGAGCGCATCAGCGTGTTGAAGCTGTTGGCCGACGCGGTCTCCTCCTGCGGCACCGCGCCCATGATGAGCGCGGGCATGGCCCCGTAGGCCAGGCCGACGCCGGTGTTGCAGATCAGCGTCACGACGAGCAGGCCCCAGGTGGTTCCCATCAGGGCGAGCGAGGAGCCGTATCCGACGGAGATGACCAGGGCTCCGACGGACAGCGTGACCTTGGGGCCGCGGGCGGCCGACAGCTTGGCGCCGAGCGGGGCCAGGACCATCATCATCAGGCCCGCCGGGGCCATCCAGAGGCCCATCGCCATCATCGACTGGCCGAGGCCGTAACCGGTGGCCTCGGGCAGCTGGAACAGCTGGGGCACGACGAGGGACTGGGCGTACATCGCGAAGCCGACCAGGACCGAGGCCGTGTTGGTCATCAGAACGACCGGCCGGGCGGTGACCCTGAGGTCGACGAGCGGGTCGCGGGTGCGCAGTTCCCAGGCGCCCCAGGCGAGCAGGACGACGGCGGCGACGGCGAAGAGGCCGAGAGTGGTGCCGCTGCCCCAGCCCCAGGTCGCGCCCTTGGAGACGGCGAGCAGCAGGGCGACCAGTCCGACGCCGAGGCCGAGCGCGCCGGGTGCGTCGAAGCGGCCCGGGGCGGGGTTGCGCCGGCCGACGGGGGCGACGCGCCAGATGAGGACGCCTACGAGGGCACTCAGTCCGGCGGCGACCCAGAAGAGGACGCGCCAGCTGGCGTTCTCGGCGACGGCCGCGGAGAAGGGCAGGCCGAGGGCGCCGCCGACGCCCATGGAGGCGCTCATGAGGGCGATGGAGCCACCGAGCTTCTCGGGCGGCAGGATGTCGCGCAGCAGGCTGATGCCGAGGGGGACGACGCCCATGCCGAGGCCCTGGAGTCCGCGTCCGACGATCATCGGGACGACGGAGGAGGCGAGGGCGCACACGACCGAGCCCGCGATCAGCGGGATCACCGAGACGAGCAGGACCCGCCGCTTGCCGAGGGTGTCGCCGAGCCGGCCGGCGACGGGGGTGGCGACGGCGCCCGCGAGCAGGGTGGCGGTGATCACCCAGGAGGCGTTGGACGCGGTGGTGTCGAGCAGCCTGGGCAGGTCGCCGATGAGCGGCACCACCAGGGTCTGCATGAGTGCGGCCACGATGCCCGCGAGCGCGAGGACGCCGACGACGCCTCCGGGTCGGGCGTCGGGCTTGGAGCCGTCCACGGGTTCTCCCTCGGTCTTGCACGGCGACTCCGTGCGCGTTGCTTTGTGCATCATGCATATTGATGGTGTCATACACAAGTCGTGCATGATGCACATCGCAGCGCTTCAGGAGAGAATGCCTCCATGGACAAGCCCGTGGACAAGCCCACCCACCTGGTCGAATTCGAGACCATGCTGCTCAGCAGGCACACACACCTGTACGCGCCCCGCTCCCGGGCCGGCGGCGCCCAGCTCGACCGCAGCGCCTACGTCCTCCTGAGCCGCATCCGCATGCACGGCCCCCTGTCCATCGGCCAGCTCAGCGAGGCCTTCGGCCTCGACGCCTCCACCCTCAACCGCCAGACCGCCGCCATGCTCCGCGCCGGGCTCGTCGAACGCATCCCCGACCCCGAAGGCGGCATCGCCCGCAAGTTCCGCATCAGCGAAGAAGGCGAACGCCGCCTCGACGCCGACCGCACCTCCAACATCGAGGGCCTCGACCGCGTCATGGAGCACTGGTCCCCCGACGACGTCACCCTCTTCGCCACCCTCCTCGAACGCTTCAACCGCGACATCGAACGCCTCGAAGGCCGCCCCTGGCCGCGCCCCTGAATCCGTCCGACGCGCGGCAACCGGTCGCGGCCGCCGGCCCGCCGGAGAGGGTGTGCTTCGCCTGGGGGGGCTTGGGCACCCACGTTCGACACCCGTCCTCCGGCTACCCGCCCTTGCCGTCGGCTAGAGGCGTGTCGCGGTGCGGACGAGGTCGGCGACGGCTCGGGATCTGCTGTGTGGTGGCCAGGCGATGACGGTCGTGACAGCCGGCGCGTCCGGCACCGGCACCGTCGCGTGACCGTCGCGCAGGTGGGCTCGGAGGGACTCGGGCACGACCGCGCAGGCCCGTCCGAGCGCGATCAGCTGGAACAGCTGGGTGTGGTCGCGCACCTGCGGGCCGGGTCCGTCCGGATAGCCCCCGCCCCGTCGAGGCCAGCGCGGCAGGGGCAGGTCCAGGGTGGTGACCTCGGCCATCGACATATGAGGTCGGTCGGCCAAGGGGTGCCCCGCGGGCAGGACCACGACCTGCTGTTCGGTGCGCAGGTCCTCGGTGGCGAGCCCGGCCGTCGTGTCGAAGGGCCGCTGGAGCAGAGCAACGTCGGCACGCCCGTCGCGCAACAGCCCTTCCTGCTCGCCGGGCCCGCACAGCATCACCTCGACGGCGACCGCGCCGGGCTCGGCGGCGTAGGCGTCCAGCAGCTTCGACAACAGTTCGCCGGACGCCCCGGCTTTCGTGGCCAGCACCACACCAAGCGGTTCGGCAGCTGCGCGGCGGGTGCGGCGCTCGGCGGCTTCGACCGCGTCGAGTGCGGCCCGGGCCTCCCGCAGAAGCACCGACCCGGCCTCGGTCAAGGCGACCGCGCGAGCAGTGCGGTGCAGCAGAACCACTCCGAGCCGCCGCTCGAGCTGCTGGATCGCCCGCGACAGGGGTGGTTGCGCCATGGAGAGCCGCTGCGCCGCCCGCCCGAAGTGCAACTCCTCCGCGACGGCGACGAAGTACCGTAGCTCCCGCGTCTCCACCGCGGCATCCTATCCGGCGCTCACCACGACCGATATCCGTGCGGTATCACCGCCCACCCAGTAGGTCTTGGACGTCCCACCCGAGTCCGCACCACGCTTGACGACATGAGTGGACAGACGATCGCGCTGGTGACCGGTGCGAACAAAGGAATCGGATACGAGATCGCGGCGGGCCTGGGCTCCCTCGGCTGGCGGATCGGCGTGGGCGCGCGGGATCGACAGCGCCGCGACACCGCGGTGGAGAAGCTGCGCGCAGCCGGGACCGACGCGTTCGGCGTTCCGCTCGACGTGGCGGACGACGCGAGCGTGGCCGCCGCGGCCGAGCTGATCGCCGACCGCGCCGGAGGGCTCGACGTCCTGGTCAACAACGCCGCGATCACCGGCGGCATGCCGCAGACGCCCACCACGGTCGATCCCGCGACCGTACGACTCGTCGTGGAAACCAACGCGATCGGGGTCATCCGCGTCACCAACGCGATGCTGCCCATGCTGCGCGGCTCGGCATCGCCGCGGATCGTGAACATGTCCAGCAGCGTCGGCTCGCTCATCCTGCAGACCTCGCCCGGCATCGACATGGGCCCGGTTCCCGCCGCGTACTCGGCGTCCAAGACCTTCCTCAACGCCGTCACCGTCCAGTACGCCAAGGAACTGAGCGACACCGACATCCTGATCAACTCCGGCTGTCCCGGCTTCACCGCCACCGACCTCAACGGCTTCCAGGGCGTCCGCACTCCCCACCAGGGTGCGGCGATCGCGATTCGCCTCGCGACCCTGCCCGACGACGGACCGACCGGCGGATTCTTCGACGACGGCGGAACAGTGCCCTGGTGACGGGCTCACCGGCCCCTGGTGGTCCGGCCGATGTTCGTCGCCGGCGTGGTGCGGCCTCAAGCGCCGCGGTGCATCGCCGCCTGCCGGTCCGCCGTCGCCAAGGCGGTGTTGAGCAGTGCCACCAGGGCGAAGGCGACGGCCCAGGAGGGGCGGTCGAGGGTGTGGAGGGCGAGGGCCGCCGCGCCGAAGACCAGGGCCTTCACGAGCAGAACTCCCGCCAGGGGAAGCCGGATCCGGGCCTTGGGTGCGGCGAAGAGGCCCCAGACGACGGCAGCGAGGGTCGGTGCGGCGAGGGCGAGGGCGAGGCGGAGGAGGACCGGCTCCGCGCTGCTCCAGCCCCACCAGGCCAGCACCGCGAGGGCGGCGAGTTCCAGGAGGAACGCGAGGCCTTCGTTGAGGACATGGAGAGGGCCGGGGAGCTTCATCAGGAGCCTTTCGACGTCGATCACGCGCGCGAACGGCCCTGAGCGTAGGCGCCGGTTGTGACAGAAGTCTTTACCTCCAGGTCTCGGCAGGAGTAACTTCCGGCCGACGCAAAACGTTTCAGAAACTTTCCGAGAGCGTTTCCAGCGGTGCTGATCCCCATCCCCAACCGGCCCGTACCGGAACGCGCCCCTGCCTGGAGAATGAGATGACGCGTACCCCCACGCGGCCACCGGGACGTCCGGTGGCCGCCCTGGCCGTGGCCGCCGGCCTGCTCGGCCTGGTCGCCGTGCCGTCCGAGGAAGCCGCACCGCGGACCGCGCCGGTCGCGGCCGTCGCGGAGAACACGGCGACGGTCTTCTACTGGACGAAGACGAAGAACTGGGCTGCCTACAAACTGCATTACGCACCCGACGGCGGATCGTGGACGACCGTGCCCGGGGTGGCCATGGAGGCCGCCTGTACGGACTGGGTGAAGAAGACCGTGACGCTCGGGGCGGCGACCGGACTGCAGGCGACGTTCAACAACGGGACCGGCACCTGGGACAACAACGGCGGGAGGAACTACGCCCTGGGCACCGGGGCGATCACCGTGAAGGACGGGGTCGTCGCCCACTCCGACCCCTGCTCCGGGACCACGCCCACGCCTTCCGCCAAGGCCACGGTGTACTACTCCACCGAGGCGCTCGGCTGGTCGACCGTCAACATCCACCACCAGCCCGCGGGCGGCTCCTGGACGGCCGTCCCGGGCGTCGGGATGCAGGCCGCGTGCACCGGCTGGTGGAAGCGGGAGATCGACCTGGGGACGGCGGCGTCACTCAAGGCCGCGTTCAACAACGGCAACGGCACCTGGGACAACAACGGCGGTGCGGACTACGCCATCGGAACGGGCGTCAGCACCGTGCGGAACAACGCGGTGACGGCGAACGCGACCGACCCGTGCGCCGCCGCGACGCCCGACACCCAGGCGCCGACCGCCCCCGGTCGCGTCACCGCCGCCGCCGACGGGACCTCGGTGCTGCTCACCTGGGACCCGGCGGCGGACGACAGGGGTGTGACGAAGTACCAGGTCACGCGGGTCGGCGGCAGCGGTGGCACGGTCGTGACCGACGTCGGCTCGACGGTGTACTCCGACACGGGCCTGGCCGAGCGGACCGCCTACAGCTACACGGTGAAGGCCGTGGACGCGGCCGGGAACGTCTCCGCCTCCTCGGCCGCCGCGACCGCCACCACCGGCGACAAGCCGGCGACGCCCGCCACGGGGAAGCCGCTCGGCACCGACCCGCGCAAGGACCCGATCTACTTCGTCCTCACCGCGCGCTTCAACGACGGCGACGCGACGAACAACCGCGGCGGCAGCCAGCACGTCAAGTCCGGCAACGCGGCCAACGACGACCCCATGTTCCGGGGCGACTTCAAGGGTCTCATCCAGAAGCTGGACTACGTCAAGGGCCTCGGCTTCTCCGCGATATGGGTCACCCCGGTCGTCCTCAACCGGTCCGACTACGACTACCACGGCTACCACGGCTACGACTTCTACAAGGTCGACCCGCGCCTGGAGTCGGCCGGCGCCTCCTACCAGGACCTGATCGACGCCGCCCACGCCAAGGGCATGAAGATCTACCAGGACGTCGTATACAACCACTCCTCCCGCTGGGGCGCCAAGGGCCTGTTCACGCCCACCGTGTACGGCGTGCGGGACAGCCAGTGGAGCTGGTACTACGACGAGAAGCAGCCCGGATTCGAGTACGACGGCCTGACGATCGACCCGAAGACCGGGAAGTCGTACTACAACGGCGACCTGTGGTCGACGGCCGAGCCGACCGGGAACACCTGCCTCGACTGGGGCAAGCCGACCGGGGGCAAGAGCGCCGAGGGCTACACCGTCTACAACTGCCAGTGGCCCAGCCCGACCTCCGGCATGTTCCCGAAGGCCCTGTACCACCAGTGCTGGATCGGCAACTGGGAGGGCGAGGACTCCCGTTCGTGCTGGCTGCACGAGGACCTCGCCGATTTCGACACCGAGAACCCGACCGTCCAGAGCCATCTGATCGGCGCCTACAACAAGTACATCGACATGGGCGTCGACGGATTCCGCGTCGACACCGCCGTGCACATCCCGCGCACCACCTGGAACCGCCGCTTCCTGCCCGCCATCCAGGAACGGGTGACACGGAGCCACGGCGCCGAGGCGGCCGAGAACTTCTTCGTCTTCGGCGAGGTCGCCGCCTTCGTGAACGACAAGTGGAACCGCGGCTCGGTGAACCACTCGGCGCAGTTCTACACCTGGAAGGAGCGCAAGGAGTACGACATCGACGACACCAAGGCCGCTCTGGAGATGTACGACTACGAGCAGCAGCAGGGCACCGGCAACCAGCCCACCTCCACCAACGCGTTCCTGAACGGGAACAGCTACCACACACCGGACCACAGCCGCTTCTCGGGCATGAACGTCATCGACATGCGCATGCACATGAACTTCGGTGACGCGCCGAACGCCTTCCACAACGGCAAGGACTCGGACGACAGTTACAACGACGCCACGTACAACGTCGTCTACGTCGACAGCCACGACTACGGCCCCAACAAGTCGAGCGAGCGGTACACGGGCGGCACCGACGCCTGGGCGGAGAACATGTCCCTGATGTGGACCTTCCGCGGCATCCCGACGCTGTACTACGGCTCCGAGATCGAGTTCCAGAAGGGGCAGAAGATCGACTGCGGACCCTCCTGCCCGCTGGCCACGACCGGCCGCGCGTACTTCGGCGCCCATGTCGCCGGCTCCGTCACGGCCTCCGACTTCTCCCAGGTCTCCTCGGCCTCGGGAGCGGTCGCCACCACGCTCGCGCAGCCCCTGGTGAAGCACGTCCAGCGGCTCAACCAGATCCGCCGGGCGATCCCCGCGCTCCAGATGGGGCAGTACTCCACGGAGGGCATCTCCGGCGACATGGCGTTCAAGCGCCGCTACACCAGCGGCGGGACGGACAGCTTCGCGCTCGTCACGATCTCGGGCGGGGCGACGTACACGGGCATCCCGAACGGCACGTACACCGACGCCGTCACCGGTGACGTGAAGACCGTCGCCAACGGCACCCTCACGGTCGCCGCACCCGGTAAGGGCAACCTCCGGGTGTACGTCCTGAACGGCCCCGGCAGGATCGGAGCCGCCGGCCCGTACCTGAAGTAGCGGCCCCCGCGAGGGTCGACACCGTACGGGACGGGCCCAGCCCGCCCCGTACGGCCGTCCCCGCCGCACCGGCGCCGGTCAGGCGAAGAGCGTGTTCGCGAGGAGGACGTGGACCGCGGTGCCGCCGAGGATGCTCAGCAGGGCGTCGCGGCGCCAGAGGTGCAGCCCGATGGTGACCGCGAGCGCGAACAGCGTGGCGAGCACGTCCGGTTCGGTCAGCGGGAGGTCCCGCAGGCAGTAGACGAGGAGGATCACCATGACGCCCGCCGGCATGCGGGTGCTCAGGTAGCGGACCGTCGCGCTGGACCGCAGCGGGGCGAGCGCCGCGAAGGGGAGGGCACGCAGGGCCCAGGTGACGGCGGCGGAGACGACGACCGCGGCGACGAGGTACGGGGTGTCAGGCACGGCGCGGCCCCCTGCCGGTGAGGTGACGGGCCAGCAGGCCCGCGGTGAAGAGGAGGAAGGCGGCCAGGAGCATCTGGCCCGGGAAGAGCACGCGCGCCGCCAGTGCGGCGAGGAGCGCGAGGAGCGGCGTCGGCAGGTCGCCGCGGCGGTCCCTGAGGGCGTCGAGCGCGAGCACGGCGAAGAGCGCGGTCAGCGCGAAGTCCAGGCCCTTGACGGTGCCGGGCAGGAACGAGCCGAGCAGCGCGCCGACGGTGGCGGCGCCGGCCCAGTACAGCTGCATGAACAGCTGGAGCCACAGGACGCGCCGGCCCGACCAGGTGCGGGCCCGTCCGCCGGCGGTCAGCGCGTACGCCTCGTCGGTGAGGGCGAAGGTGCTGTAGGCCTTGGCCGCGCGGCCCTTGACGCGGTCCAGGGGGAACGACAGGGCGTAGAAGACGTGCCGGATGTTCACCAGGAAGGCGGTCAGGGCGACGGTCGCCAGCGGCGCGACGGCGACGGCCAGGCCGATCAGGAGGAACTCGAAGGATCCCGCGTAGATCACGGTGGTGAACGCGGTCGCCCACCACCAGTCGAGTCCCGACTGCGTGACGAGCAGTCCGAACGCCAGGCCCAGCGGCACGAGGCCGAGGCCCACGGAGGCCGAGTCCTTGAACGCGGCCCTGGCGTCGGACCGCACCTGGGGCGGATCGGCGGGAGGCGGAGCAGCGGCAGCCCCGGGAGGAGCGGGGGAAGCGGCGGGCCGTGCGGGTCCGCCGACGGTGGCAGGAGGTATTCCCATGGAGCAATTTTAGGGCGAATCGGACCTTATATGGTTGCCGATCATGACCGTACGATGGCTTCATGAGCAATGAAGTGCATGTCGATGCCATCGACCGCGACATTTTGTTTCATCTGGAGCGGGACGGCAGGCTGACCAACGTCGAGCTGGCAAAGCGCGTCGGGCTCACCCCGCCGCCCTGCCTGCGCCGGGTCAAGCGGCTGGAGGAGACGGGAGTCGTCTCCGGCTATCGCGCGGTCATCGATCCGGCGGCGGTGGGCCGAGGTCTGGAGGTCCTCGTGGACGTCGAGGTCTACGCGACCGACCGCAAGACCGTGGAGGCGTTCGAGGAGACCGTCGCCTCGTACGAGGAGGTCGTCGAGTTCCGCCGCCTCTTCGGCCGCCCGGACTACTTCCTCCGCGTCGCGGTCGCCGACCACGCCGCCTACGAGGCCTTCCTGACCGGCAGGCTCACCGGGCTTCCGGGCGTCCTGCGCACCGAGTCCCACCTGACGATGAAACAGATCAAGGCCGCCCCCTGACCGCGCCCCGAACCGCCCCTCCGGGACCCCGGCATCGCGGGCGGGCGTTGGTTCGACACCCCCGTCGGGCGGGCGGACGGTGGGAGACGGGGCAAGGGAGACGAGGCCCGGATGGCCGGCGGCATGGAGTTCGGAGCGGCGCCGCTCATGGCCCTGCACGCCTCACCGGCCGTGGTGGCGTTCGCGTCCTTCCTCCGGCTCCCCGCCTGCGAGCTCGAAGCCCGAAGGGGCCGAGGAGCTCGCCGAGAACCCCGCGCTCGAAGAGGACCCGACGGCCGTCGCCTGCCCCCCTCTGCGGGGCGCCCCTCCGGTCGTCGGGCCCCTGTCCCTGCCTGTACGGGACGGGCGGGATGCCGGCGAGCCCCGTCGCCGCGCCCGAGCCGCGTACCGAGGACCGGACCGCTCGGCTCCTCGCCGAGGTCACGGCGGCGCCGCCCCCGTCGGAGGCGCCGATCGCCGCGTACCTCGTCGGCAGCCTGGGACCGCGCGGGCGGCTCGACGCGTCCGTCGATGAGGTCGCCGCCCTCGGTCTGCACGAGTCCGCGGTCTCCCGGGCCGTCGCGGGGCGTGTCGCGCTGCTCCCGTGCCGCCGCGCGCTGCCGCTCGCCGGGTACTGCACCGGCCGTACGAGCCGACCGCCCGTCACAGCGAGCAGGTGGCCGCCGCCGTCACGCGAACGCCGTACGGGAGGTGGCGGACGAGGCGGCCGCGTTTCCGGGGCGCTCGGACGGTGAGGCGGAGGGCGAGACGGGCGGCGGGTGGAGCGGTACGCCCGAACAGGTCGCCTTCCGGCAGCGGGTGCTCGACGCGCATCTGGCCCGCAGGCGGAAGCGGAAGGGCCGGCCGGGCCCCGACCGCGGCCGCTCCTGGAGAACCCGGCGGCCGAACTCTTCGGTCTGGAGGCCGGGTCGGGCGACCCGCGGGAGAGCGAGTTCGAGGTGGCCCGGCGTTTCGTCCGGCTCTCCGCCGCGGCCGCGCGGAACGCGGCGATGGCGGTCCGCGGCGGCGCCGTCGGAGGGCCCGGGAACGAAAGGTGCACGAGGGCGGATAGGACCGTCTTCCCGGCGCCGTCAGATCAACAGTGCGTCACACGAACTGGCTTTTCGGACAGAACACTTCCCTCCGCCCCGCGAGTCTGGGATCTTGCGTCCACCCCACACATCACAGGGCCCGGCAGGCGCCACCCGCGCCACCGGGTCATCGGAGGACGCATTGTTTTCCCACATATCCAGCCGGCTGAGGGCTTCGGCCATCGCCGTGGCGGCGCTCGGTACGACCGTGGCGCTCGCCGCTCCCGCCGGATTCGCCCAGGCAGCAACGTCGGACACCGCGCCCGTCGCGGCCCGTTCGGCGGGGGCGGACCAGGCCACCACGACCACCACCGTCGCGGCGGCGCCGGCGGCCTGGGTCGCCGGCACCCGCGCGTACCTGGTGATCACCGCTCCCGGTGGCACCTCGGCGGTGAGCG
Organism: Streptomyces wedmorensis; assembly: GCF_000716445.1. Lineage (GTDB taxonomy): Bacteria > Actinomycetota > Actinomycetes > Streptomycetales > Streptomycetaceae > Streptomyces > Streptomyces wedmorensis. Next base: position 138,682 of record NZ_JNWK01000001.1, on the reverse strand, counting down.
GTGCCGTGGCGACCAGCGGCGGTTCGGTCTTCGCCACGTACGACGCGATCGGCGTGATCGTGGCGCACTCGGCGTCCGCGTCGTTCGCCACGTCGATGCGCGCGGTCAGCGGCGTCCAGCAGGTCGGCGCGACGCGGACCTCCGACGTCCCGGCCGACGCGTACAACCCGGCCCTCCCGGCCAACCCGGCGCAGTCCGCGACCACGCTCACCGAGTCCAACCGCTGGGACATGACCCAGATCAAGGCCGACCAGGCCTGGGCGGTCACCACCGGTTCGTCGACCGTGAAGGTCGGTGTCCTCGACACCGGCGTGGACGACCAGCACCAGGACATCGCGCCCAACTTCAACGCCGCCGACTCGGCCTCCTGCGCCTACGGCAAGGCGGACACCCGCACCGGCGCGTGGCGTGACGTCGGCACCCACGGCACGCACGTCGCGGGCACGATCGCGGCGTCCAAGAACGGCAAGGGCGTCATCGGCGTCGCGCCGGGCGTGAAGATCTCCTCGGTCCGCATCGCGGAGCCGACCAGCAGCCTGTTCTTCGCGGAGAACACGATCTGCGGCTTCATGTGGGCCGGTGACCACGGCTTCAAGGTCACCAACAACAGCTACTACACGGACCCGTGGCAGTTCAACTGCCCGGACAACGTGGACCAGGCCGCCATCATCGAGGGCGTCCGCCGGGCCCAGGTGTACGCCGAGGGCAAGGGCTCGCTCCAGGTCGCCGCCGCCGGCAACTCCAACTACGACCTGGCGAACAAGACGACCGACTCCGAGAGCCCCAACGACTCGACGCCGGTCACCCGCACGATCACCAACGCCTGCATCGACATCCCGACCGAGCTGCCGGGCGTCGTGACCGTCGCCTCGCAGGCGAGCGGCGGCGCGAAGGCCTCGTACTCGAACTTCGGCAACGGCGTCATCGACGTCGCGGCGCCGGGCGGCGACGGCTCCACGCAGGTCTACTCGACTCTGCCGGGCGGCAAGTACGGCAACATGAGCGGCACCTCGATGGCGTCCCCGCACGTCGCCGGTGTGGCCGCGCTGATCGCGAGCGTGAACCCGACGTTCACGCCGGCTCAGATCCGTGACCAGCTCGGGGTCCAGGCCAACGACCGCGCGTGCCCCTCGGACACCCGCTGCACCGGCACCACGGCGAAGAACGGCTTCTTCGGTGAGGGCGCGGTCGACGCCCTGAAGGCCGTCGGGGGCTCCACCCCGCCGCCCGGCGCGTACTTCGAGAACCTCGCCGACGTCACGATCGCCGACAACAGCACGGTCGAGAGCCCGATCACGGTCAGCGGGGTGACGGGCAACGCCCCGGCGACCCTCAAGGTGGGCGTGGACATCAAGCACACCTACATCGGTGACCTGAAGGTCGACCTCGTCGCCCCGGACGGCACCGTGTACACCCTGCACAACCGCACGGGCAGCGGCACCGACAACATCGCGCAGACGTACACGGTCAACGCGTCGGCGGAGGTCGCCAACGGGGTCTGGAAGCTCCGCGTGAACGACAACGCGAGCCAGGACACGGGCAGGATCGACGCCTGGAACCTGACCTTCTAGAACGCCGGGACCTGACCCAGGACACGGGACCCGACCTTCCCGCACATCCCGACCCGGGGAACGGGGCCGGAGCCGCCATGGCTCCGGCCCCGTTCGCGTACCCGGGGTAACCCCAGGGGAAAAAGTCCGTACCGGGGGGTAGGCCTGCCCCGGACCCTTGCTATACGTTCCGTCTAACAAGCTTGCTAGACGCGATGTCTAACAAGAGCCCGAGCCGCTCGCGCGACCCAAGGAGCCGCACCATGGCAAGCAGCACCGTTCGCCCGGACGACCAGGACGTCACCGACTCGGACGTCGCCGAGCGGCTGCTCCGGTCGGCGGCGAAGCTGTCGTACGACCCCGCCGTCGAGGTGGACTGGGACACCCCCCTCGACAAGGACTTCCACGGCCAGAGCCCGGAGTGGAACTCCCTCTACGGCACCGCGTACTGGAACGAGATGACCGAGGAGCAGCGCAAGGAGCTGACCCGGCAGGAGACCGCGTCGGTGGCCAGCACCGGCATCTGGTTCGAGATGATCCTCCAGCAGATGGTGCTCCGCGACATCTACCGCATGGACCACACCGACCCCCGGTTCCAGTGGGCCCTCACCGAGATCGCCGACGAGTGCCGGCACTCGATCATGTTCGCGCGCGGCTCCCAGAAGCTCGGCGCTCCCTCGTACCGGCCCAAGCGCGCGGTGCTCGAACTCGGGCGGTTCATGAAGACCGTCGGCTTCGGCGAGGCCGCGTACGCCGGCATCCTCGTCGCCGAGGAGGTCCTCGACGTCATGCAGCGCGACTGGATGCGCGACGAGCGGGTAGTCCCCTTCGTCCGCACCATCAGCAACATCCATGTGGTCGAGGAATCACGCCACATGAAGTTCGCCCGGGACGAGACGCGCCGCCACCTCGCCCGCGCGGGCAGGACGCGCCGCCACTTCCAGGCCCTCGTCGTCGCCATCGCCGCGTACTACATCATCACCAGCCTGGTCAGCCCGGAGGTGTACGTCCGGGCCGGACTCGACCCCGAGCGCGCCCGTCGCGAGGCCGCCGCCAACGAGCACTACAAGGCACAGCTGCGGGCCAGTTGCGCCGGTCTGATGGAGTTCCTGGCCGACGTCGGGATGCTGACCCGGCCCGCGCTCTTCTTCTACCAGCGCGCCCACCTCGTCTGACCCCTCCGAGCCGAGCAGAGCAGAGCCGACGACATGACCTACGCGATCACCCAGACCTGCTGCAACGACGCGACCTGCGTCGCCGTCTGCCCGGTCAACTGCATCCATCCCACGCCCGGGGAACCGGACTTCGGGACCACGGAGATGCTGTACATCGACCCGAAGTCCTGCATCGACTGCGGAGCCTGCGCCGACGCCTGCCCCGTCGACGCGATCTTCCCGGCGGACCGCCTCACCGCACGCCTGCGGGAGTACGAGGGGATCAACGCGCGGTACTACGCCGAGCGGACGCCCCCGCCGGTCGTGGCCTCGCCCAACTTCCACACCTGGGGCGGACCGTCCTTCCCCCGCTCGCTGCCCGCCGACTTCGCCCCGCTCCGGATCGCGGTCGTCGGCACCGGACCCGCCGGCATGTACGCGGCCGAGGACCTGCTGCTGCACACCAACGCCGAGGTGACGCTGATCGACCGGCTGCCGGTGGCCGGCGGCCTGGTCCGCTACGGCGTGGCCCCGGACCACCCGGCGACCAAGGGCGCCGGGGAGACCTTCGCCCGCTTCCACTCCCACCCCCGGGTCCGGATGCGGCTCGGCCTCCGGGTCGGCGAGGACGTCACGGTCGAGGAACTCGCCGCACACCACGACGCGGTGGTCTACGCGGTCGGCGCACCGGCCGACCGGCGCCTCGGCATCCCCGGCGAGGACCTGCCCGGCAGCGTCCCCGCCACCGACGTCGTCTCCTGGTACAACGCGCATCCGGAGACCGCCGGGGACGCCGTACGGCTCTCCGCCGAGCGGGTCGTCGTGGTGGGCAACGGAAACGTCGCCCTCGACGTCGCCCGCGTCCTCGTCATGGACCCCGCCGCACTCGCCGCCACGGACATCGCCGACCACGCCCTCGCCGCCCTGCGGGGAACCCCGGTCCGCGAGGTGGTGCTGCTCGGCCGGCGCGGCCCCGAGGACGCCGCGTACACCGCCTCCGAGCTCCTCGCCCTCAAGCACCTGCCGGGCGTGGACCTGGTGGTCGACGCCCGGGATCCCCGCACCGGAGCGGCGATCGACGCGGCGGAGCCCGGGACGAAGGCCGCCCTGCTGCGGGACGTGGCCCGGGAGGCGGTCGATTGGACGCCCGCCCCCGCGCCCGGTCGGCGCCGGATCGTGCTGCGCTTCCACTCCGCCCCGGTCGAGGCCCTCGGCACCGACGGCGTGCGCGCGGTCCGGGTGACCGGGGCCGGATCGGAGTCCGGTACGGAGATCGGGACGGGGCTGCTCGTCCGGGCGATCGGGTACCGCGGCGTCCCGCTCCCGGGGCTGCCCTTCGATCCCGCCACCGGCACGGTGCCGCACGACGGCGGGCGGGTGGCCGGACTGCCCGGCGGCTACGTCGTCGGCTGGATCAAGCGCGGGCCCTCCGGCGGCATCGGCGCCAACCGGGCGTGCGCGGAGGAGACGGTCGGGACCCTGCTCGCGGACGCGGTCGCCGGCGCTCTGCCCACCCCGACGGGCACGGCCCAGGACTTCCGCCGGCTGGCGCGGAGCCGCAGCCGCGGTCTCGTCGACGCGCGCGGCCTCGCGGCCATCGATCGGGCCGAACGGGCCCGCGGCCGGGACACGGGTCGTCCCCGGGTCAAGCTGGCGACGGTGCCGGAGCTCGTCGCGGCGGCCCGCGGCGGACGGTGGCGCCGGAACGGCTGAGGGGAGCGGTGGGGGAAGCTGCCGGAGCGCTCCGGGCCCCGGGGGATCCGGCCCGGGACGGCGGGCCGGTGCGGAGCCGGTACGGATCAGACCAGGACGCCCAGGGCCTGGCGGACCACGATCGCGTCGAGCCGCACCGCGAACGGGACGACGTCCGTCAGGTCGAGCGCGAGGGCCCGCGCCTTCGGCAGCTCCACGGTCACGTCGACGCAGAAGGCCAGGGCGTACATGTACTCCCCGGTCTCCTCGTCCTGGAGGGCGAAGAACAGGTCACGGTAGAACCGGGTGCGCTCCGCGGACTCCTCGTACACGGAGAGGCCGGGCTGCCCCTCCTGGGCGGCGAGGCCGGTGAAGGCCCCGACGAGCTCCCGCTCGACGGTGGCCCAGAAACCGGCCTCCGCGCATTCGGCCGGCAGCGCCTGCCGGACGGCCTCCTTGAGGGAGAGCACCATGACCAGGACGGGGGCGTACTCCTGGAGCCCCCAGCCCCTGACCATCTTCACGACGGTGCTGTCCGGGACGGCCGCGGCGGCCTCCCGGATCGCCTCGAAGTCGAAGTTGACGGTCGCCGGGGCGATCGCCTCCTGGAACACCCGGTCGATGGACCGGGCCTGGTCGAGGTGGTCCGGTGCCACCTCGACGACGGTCCTGAAACTGGCGGCCAAAGCTCCTCCTGGATGATCTCGGTGATCAGGAGGGGTCAGTATGCCGAGGCGCCCCCGCCCCGGTGAGGGGCGTCCGCCGTGCGGACAGGGGGCTCGGCCGTACGGAGGCCGGGCCCGGGGATACGGACGCCGGGCCCGGTCGTACGGAGGCGCGGCCCGGTCGTGCGGAGGCGGTGCTCAGCCGCGGCCGCGGCGGGGCTTGGTGCTCTTGCCGCGGGCCGCGGCGCCCTTGCCGCCCGTACGCATGCCGCTCTTGGCGCCGCCCTTGGGACCGCCCTGCTTGGCACCGCCCGACTTCGCGCCGCCGGACTTCGCGCCACCGGGCCTCGCGGGCTTCTTCTGGTCCTTCCGCGGCTGCTTCTGGCCCTTCAGCTCCTCGGCGCGGCGGCCCCGGGTGCTGTTCACCGTGCGGCCGCGCACGATCCCGATGAACTCCTCCACCAGGTCCGGGGCCTCGTCGGCCGCCGGCCACGACAGGGCCACGCGGGACTGCGGCACGTCGTTGAGCGTGCGGTAGGTCAGGTCCTTGCGGTGGTGCAGCCGGGCGAGGGACTGCGGGACCGCGAGCACGCCGACGCCCGCCGCGACCAGCTCGATCGCGTCGGCGGTCGTCTCGGGGCGCTCCATCGCGGGGCGGCCCGGCGGCTGCTCCCAGCCGAGGGTGTCGTCGAGCGGGTGCAGGACGAGCTCGTCGGCGAGGTCGCTCGCCGAGATCTGCTCGACCTGCGCGAACAGGTGGTCCTTGGGGACGACGACGACCGTGGTCTCCTCGTAGAGGGGAATGGCGCTGAGGTCGTCCCCGTCGACGGGCAGCCGGACCAGTCCGGCGTCGGCGGCGCCCTCCCGGAGCAGTCCGAAGGACTCGACGGGGGTGGCCGCGAGAAGCGTGAGGGGTACGTCGGGCAGGCGCTCGTTCCAGATCCGCACCCACTTCGAGGGCGTCACCCCGGGCACGTACGCGAGCCGGAACGAGGGGCCCGAGGGGGCCGGGGAGGAGACCGAGGGGGTTTCCGCGGGGGAAGCCGAGCCGGAATCCGAAGGGGAATCCGCGAGGGGAACGTCCGAGCCTGTCACCCCGCCAGGCTACCGGTAGCGGGCGTGGTCGGAGGTCGCCCGCATGCTCGATACCCTTGACACCATGACGTCGCACCAGAACACCCAGACGATGAAGCCCGCGACCGCGGCGAAGAAGCTGGGTGTGTACCTCGAGGCCACCCCCGCCGACTTCCAGGAGGGTGTCGTCTCGCGCGCCGAGCTGACCGAGCTCCAGGCCAACCCGCCCGCCTGGCTCCAGGAGCTGCGCGCCAACGGCCCGCACCCCCGCCCGGTCGTCGCGAACAAGCTCGGCGTCTCCATCGCCGGTCTCGCTCGCGGCGGGATCACCGAGCCCCTCACCACCGAGCAGATCGAGGCGATCAAGCAGGAACTCCCCGAGTGGCTGAAGAAGGAGCGCGCCACCCAGTCGGAGGTCCGCAAGGAGACCGTCCGCATCAAGGAGCGCGACGCGGAGCGGGCGCGCCGCAGCCAGGACGCCTGAACCGTCCCCACACGCCACGCCACGCCGGTCCGGACCGAGGGGGTCCGGACCGGCGTGGCGCGTGTGCGGGTGAGGGAGGCATTCCCTCATGAGTGACACGAGCAGCACGAACACCGCGTCCGAGCCGCCGGTCGTCGTCGGCGTGGACGGATCCGAGCACAGTCTCCGCGCCCTCGAGTGGGCCCTGGGCGCGGCGGAGAGCCTGGGGACTCCCCTGGTCGTCGCCCACGTGCGGTCCGACGCGCTCCAGCTGGGCGCCGCCCGGATCGCCTCCCTGGGCACGGACCCGGAGCTTCCCGACACGGTCCTGAAGGCCGTGCGGACCGTCGTCGAGGAGGGCGGGCACTCCGTTCCGGTGCGGTACGCCTCGCTCGACGGGTCCGTGACCGACGCGCTGCCGGCGGCGGCACGCGGCGGCCGGCTCCTGGTCACCGGCTCCCGGGGACACGGCGGCTTCGCGAGCCTGCTGCTCGGTTCGACCAGCCGCACCCTCGCGATGACCGCGCCCTGTCCGCTCGTCGTCGTGCCGCACGAGGCACGCGCGGCCGCTCTGGGGGGCGGGGCGGAGGCGGGCCGGGTGCTGCTCGGCCTGCACCCGGAGGAGACTCCGGACGAGGTGGTGGACTTCGCCTTCGAGGCGGCGCACCGCCGGGGCGTGCCGCTGGAGGCCGTGACGGCGTTCCGGCTGCCCCCGCAGTCGGGCGCCCTGCTCGCGGCGCCGTCCCCGGCGCTCCAGGTGCCGCCGCCGCTTCCCCTGACGGACGACGGCGCGGAGCTCGTACGGGAGGCGGAGCGGGAGCAGGAGGAGCGGTTGCGGCCGTTCGCCGCGCGGTGGCCGGGGGTGGGGCTCGTCCCCGTGGTGGCGCCGGGCGACGCGGCGGGGCGGCTCGTGGAGGGTTCGCGGGACGCGGGCCTGCTGGTGGTGGGACGGCACCACCGGCACCATCTGGGCTCGTTGCTCATCGGTTCCGTGGCGCACGCGGTCCTGCACCATGCCCACTGTCCGGTGGCGGTGGTACCGGCTGCGTCCTCGGGTGCCGGAGCGGGGCCCGGGGCATGACAGTCCCCGGCGGTCCGGGTCGGTTCGCGCGGGTCGTAGGCCGTCGCCGACGGTTCCCGTGGCCGACCGGCCCCGCCGGGGGCCTGGCCAGAGCCTGCTGAAAGGGTCACGCGGGCCTTCGAACGTCTTCGGAGGCGGGTGCGGCTCTCTCCGGTTGTCCGGTGTAAGAAAGAGTTTCCTCCTTTTCGCGCCCGAATCAAGAGGTTTCTCACTTTTGTTACGTGTCAGTGCCTCCTGGTAGACAGGGGCCCATGACGACCGCAGATCACGCCGCCACCGCCCGCCGCAACGTCGAGCCGCCGCCCGCCCAGGCCTCCCTCGGCGCGGGGGTCGTGGTCGTCGACGACACCGGCCGGGTCCTGCTGGGCCTGGACCGCTCAGGGGTGTGGGAACTGCCGGGCGGCAAGGTCGAGCCGGGCGAGTCGATCGAGGCGGCGGTCGTCCGCGAGCTGGCCGAGGAGACCACGCTCGTCGCCGATGCCGCGGACGTCGAGGTGCTCGGGCTCGTCCTGGACGCGGTCACGTCGGCGCGGCTGACCCGGATGACCGTGGCCACGGTGGTGCGGGTCTTCGACGGGGTGCCCGCCGCGGCCGAACCGGAGAAGATCGAGCGATGGGAGTGGACGGAGCCGGACCGCCTGCCGGAGGCGCTGTTCCTGCCCTCCGCGCAGGTCCTTCGGATGTGGCGACCCGAACTCCCACTGCCCGACGGCCCGTTCCACCGGTACGCGATGGGGCGCCTGCCGGAATGACGTCCCCGCCCCGCGACGGCGATCTCCGGTCACTCTCCGTCACCGAGCGGGGCCCCGCCACCCTGGCTAGCGTGGCTCGAAGGAAACACGTCCTCGACCGGAAGAGAGAGTCACCGTCATGGCCGCACGACCTGAAGGCACGCCGGTCTGGACCGACGCGATGTTCACCGACGTCGAGGGCGCCAAGACGTTCTACGGCGAGGTGCTCGGCTGGACCTTCGGCGAGTCCTCCACGGAATACGGCAACTACACGCAGGCGTACAAGGGCGACAAGGCGGTCGCGGCCGTCGTCCCGCCCATGCCGGGACAGGACGGCGAGCCGCAGTCGGCCTGGTGTCTGTACTTCTCCTCGCCGGACGTCGCCGCCACGGCGGCGAAGATCCGGGCGGCGGGCGGCACGGTCCTGATGGAGCCGATGCAGGTCGGCGACTTCGGGTCGATGTGCATCGCGCAGGATCCGACCGGCGTCACGTTCGGCGTCTGGCAGCCCGGGGTGCACGAGGGCTTCGAGCTGGAGGGCCAGACCGGATCGTACGCCTGGGCCGAGGTCTTCACCCGGGAGCCGGACAAGTCCGACGCCTTCCTCACCTCCGTCTTCGGCTACTCCTCCAAGAAGATGAAGGACGAGCACGTGGACTACCGGGTCTTCGACCTCGGTGGCAAAGAGCCCGTGCTCGGCCGGATGAAGATGACCTCGGAGGACTTCCCGCCGGAGATCCCCTCGTACATCCAGATCTACTTCGCCGTCGACAACTGCGACAAGGCCGTCGAGAGGGCCGAGGCGGTCGGCGGGCGCAAGGTCTTCGGGCCGATGGACAGCCCCTACGGCCGGTTCGCGGCCATCCTGGACCCGCAGGGCGCCGCGTTCGCGGTCATCGACCTGCGGACCACGGTCGGCGAGATGCCCGAGATGGAATGACCGGTGCGGGACACCGCCCCGGCCCTGTGGCCCCGGGGCGGTTCCGTGCGGGTCAGGAGCCGTCGCGGACCGCGACGAGGCCGTTGAACACCCCGACGTAGGCGGTGCCGTCGGGACCGATGGTGATCGGCGCCCAGTTGTTGTCGTACGCGAGGCCGGTGCCGGTGAAGCGCTTGAAGACCCGCCGCCCGGTGCGGAAGTCGACGGCGGTGAGGTACCAGGCGTCGATGCCGAACGCGTTGGGCTCCTTCTCGTAGAAGTACAGCAGCCCGTTCGCGGTGGAGAGCTTCGGGACGGTGGACGGCGAGCGGACGTCGCTCTCCCACACGGTGTCGCAGCCGCTGCCGTCGGCGCGGACGTCGATCCGGGTCGCGCCGCCGACGACACTGCGGCCGAGGGCGAGCGTACTCGGGTTCTCGTAGCCGTAGTTGTTCTCGACGACCAGGCTGTCGCCCCAGCTGATCAGGGAGTTGTCGGTGGTCGACGCCCCGGAGCGGAACACCGGCACCTTGCAGACGAGCCGCTCCGCGGCGGGTACCCCGGCACCCCGCCGGTAGACGAGGACGTTCATGCGGTCGTCGGCGTTGTCGGTGATGGCGACGTACCGGTCCCGTTCGCCGAAGAGGTCGGGGGTGGTGCCCGAACCCTGGTTCACGGAACCGGGCTTGGTACCGGTCCCCCGGTCGTACGTCTCGCGCCACCGGACGCGCGGCGTGCCGTCGGCGTCGGCGCCGAAGGCGTACAGGGCGTGGTCGGTGACGATGGAGACACCGTCCTCGGCGACGGAGAACGAGTTCTGGATCTCCTCCCCGTCGAGCCGGATCGCGCGCAGGGCGCCCGTCGCGGGGTCGACGGTGCCGACGCGGCCGAGCCGGGTGACCCACCAGATCCGGCCGTCCCAGTCGGGCATGACGGAGGTGACGGGGTCGCAGACGCCGCTGGGGAACAGGTCGGTCCAGCTGATGCAGTCGTGCGGGACCAGGGACGTGAGGTCCCAGTCGTCCTCGACGACGAACTCCCAGGTCCCGTCGGCCTTCTGGCGGTGGGCGATCCGCAGGACGTGCTGGCGGGAGTCGGCGAGGACGACGCGGTCCCGGTCGTCCAGGTAGAAGTAGGCGCCGCCCGAGGTGTCCTTGAAGATCTTCTCGAAGTCGAGGCGGGTGACCGCCTCCACGGTGGAGGACCGCTGCGGCAGCCTGTACTCGGCGAGCGTGTCCAGGGTGCGCGGGTCGAGCAGCTTCAGGAGGAAGCCGCTGAAGGTGCCGCAGACGGTGATCAGACGGCCGGCGGCGTCGAAGGTGACGGTGGCGCACTCGCCGCCGACGGGGGCGATCTTCGCGCTGAGGACCTCGGGGTCGCGTCCGAGCGGCCCGGAGAAGGGGTGGGTGCCGCTGCCGGCGCCGTCGGCGTGCATGCCGCTGCGGCCGTTGGGGGCGAGGTACGGATGCTGGGCCGGCGCCCTGCCGGGCACGGGCCGCGCGGTCGCGGGGGCGCCCTCGTAGTGGTCGACGAGCCGGTGCCCCAGTGCGAGGGGTATCTCCTCCGCCTGGGCGACGGGCGCGGCGCCCGCCAGGAGGGTCGCCGCGAGCGCGGTGACCAGCGCGAGCGCGCGTGTTCGCCTGCGGGGCGGTCGGGTGGTCAAGACATCTCCTAGGAATCCGTTGGTGCGTCGCGCCGCCGCCCGACGTTAGGCCGGAGCGGATGAGAAGTACATGCGACCACCGCTGGTTTCACGCGCCGTTCACGAGTGGCGGGCGACCCGTGCCGGGACGCGGGGGGCCGATAATGGCGTGATGACCGAGAGACATCTGCGCGTGGTGCTGGCCGAGGACTCCGTCGTCCTGCGGGACGGGATGGTCGAGTTGCTCACCGCCCGCGGATGCCGGGTGATGGCCACCGCGGGTACCGCGGAGGGCCTGCTCACGGAGGTGGAACGGCACCGGCCCGACGTCGCCGTCGTGGACATCCGGATGCCGCCCACCCACACCGACGAGGGCATCCGCGCGGCCGTGCGGATCCGGGCGACCACGCCCGGCGTCGGCGTCCTCGTCTTCTCCCAGCACATCGAGACCGCCTGGGCGTCCCGGCTCCTGGCGGCCGGTGCCACCGGCGTCGGATACCTGCTGAAGGAACGCGTCGCCCGCACCTCCGAGTTCATGGACGCGCTGCACCGCGTGGCGGACGGAGGAACGGCACTGGACCCGGAGGTCGTCGACCGGCTGGTCCACGGCCGCGGCGGCAGCCGGGTCGACACCCTGACGCCGCGCGAGCGGGAGGTGCTCGAGCTCATGGCCCAGGGCCATTCCAACCGCTCGGTCGCCGCCCGCCTGGTGGTGTCGGAGCGCGCGGTGGAGAAGCACGTCGCCGCCGTCTTCACCAAGTTCGACCTGCCGGCCACGGAAGCGGACAACCGGCGAGTGAAGGCCGTGCTCGCCTACCTGTCCGAGACCGGCGGGTGACGGCCGCGCTCACCCGCCCGTCCGAGACCGGGCCGGTGACGGCCGCGCTCGCCCGGCCCCCAGGGCCGGCCGGTGACCGGCGTCCGCCGGCGGTCACAGCCGTGCGGGCAGGTCGGCGGTGATCTCCGTCGGTCCGCCGGGCGGGCTGTCCACCCGCAGGGTGCCGTCCACCGCCGTGAGCCGCTCGGCCAGGCCGGCGAGGCCGGTGCCGGACCCCGGAGCCGCGCCGCCCCGGCCGTCGTCGCGGACCGTCAGGCGGACCCGGCCGTCGCGCACGGATGCCGCGAGCACGGCCGTACGGGCTCCGCTGTGCCGGGCGACGTTGGTGAGCAGCTCGGCGGCGCAGAAGTAGACGGCCCGTTCGATCGCCTCGTGCGGGCGCTCGGTGAGGTCGAGGCGGACCGTGACGGGCACGGGCGAGGTGGCGGTCAGACCCGGCAGCGCCTCCCCGAGGCCGCCGTCCAGGGCCACGGGGTGGATGCCGCGGGTGAGCAGGCGCAGTTCGGCGACGGTCTCGTCGGTCTGGCGCCGGGCGCGGTCGAGCAGGGTCCGGAGGCGGCCGAGGTCGGGGCCGGTGGCGGGTTCCAGCGCGTCCTCGGTGAGCGAGAGGGTGATGGCCAGGGCGACCAGTCGGGCCTGGGTGCCGTCGTGCAGGTCACGCTCCAGACGGCGGAGCCGGTCGCCGCTGTCCGCGAGCAGGGCGACGCGGGCCGTCTCCAGTTCGCGGACGCGGCGCTGGGCCTGGGCGGGCCCGAGGAGGAGCCCCGCGAGGCGCCGGTTCGCGCCGCTCAGCACGCGCAGCACGCCGGGCACGCCGCACGCCAGGGCGAGGCCCAGCAGGACGGAGACGGCGTCCAGCCAGGCGGCCGGCGGGGAGTCCGGCTCCATCAGTCGGCCCCAGAACGGGAAGCCGATCAGCCAGCCGCATCCGAGGGGCAGGCCCACCGCGGCGACGAACCCCAGCACACCGAGCGGCAGTCGGAGCAGCAGGTACACCAGCGTCCGCCAGGCGACCGCGTCGGTCAGGACCGTCCGGCCACGGGCGAGGAAGCCCTCGGAGCGGGGCAGCGCGGCCGGTGCCTCGACGTGCTCGCCGAGCAGCCGGCCGACGAGGCCTCGGTGCAGGGTTCCGAGGCCGCGCGCACCGAGCAGGGCGCCGACGACGAACGGCAGCCCCAGCACGGTGAGGGAGAGCAGCGTCCCCGCGTACAGGACGGCCAGCGCGTACGCGCCGCCGCCCACCGCGAGCGGCAGCCCCAGGACGGCGAACGCCCACTCGCCTCCGCGCACGGAGGAGTACCGCCGCCCGCCGCCCGCGAGGCCGCCGCCGGCCGGCGTGGGCACCCCGCCCGTCGCGCTCCCGCCGCCGGACGGCCCGGCGTCCGTCCCGTCACCGGGCGCCCCGTCGCGCACGGGCACCGCCGCGGGCCCGCAGGGGCCGGTCGGGGGGCCTGCTGTCGGCCGACGGGCGGCGTCGGAGTCAGTCACGGGCGGAGCCCGCCTGTTCCGTCGGCGGGCCCTGGATCGTGCGGAGGCCGGTGGCGAGGATGCCCGGGACGGTCAGTGCCGCCGCGCCCGCGGCGATCCAGCCGCAGGCCTCGGCGGGGACGGCCGGGACGGCCGACCCGGTCGCCGCCGCGCTGAACGCGGCCGTGGCCGCGGCGGCGACCGCGGCGCCGAGGAGGACGCCGACCGCGGTGGTCAGCACGGCCTCGGCGGTCAGCATGCGGAGGAGCTGCCGTCGGGTCGCCCCGACGAGACGCAGCAGGGCGAACTCGCGCCGCCGCTCCGCCGTGACGGCGACGACGGTGTTGATCGTGGAGACGGCGGCGAAGCAGGTCAGCAGGGCGAGTTCGGCCTGGCGCAGCCAGACGTCGGTCGCGGAGGTGGCGCTGGTCGCGCGGGCCGCGTGTTCGGCGGTGCTCGTCATGATCGACATGGTCGCCGACAGGCCCACGAGGAGCGCTACCGGCACCACGGCGGAGGTCAGTCGGCGGGCGTATCCACGGAGGTTGGCCTCGGCCAGCCATCCCGTGCCGGGCATCAGCAGCCGCATCGGCGTGCCCAGGGCGGCCACCAGGGCGCGTGCCGCGAGCGGTCCCGTCAGGGCGACCGCGACCAGCAGCACCAGCGAGCCGAGCAGCGCGGCCTGTCCGGCCTTGTCGAGCTCGTCGGCCGGTCGTGTCGCGGCCAGCCGCAGCAGCAGTACGCCGCCCGCCAGGGCGCAGACGCCGGCGAGGAGGCGCGGCAGGCCGGTCCGTCCGTGCTCGGTGGAGGCCGCGGTGAGGGCGGCGGCGGGCGCGATCCGGGAGATCCGCCGGACGGCGACGGCCGACGCCGCGAGGCCGACGGCGAGGGTGATCGCGGTGGCGGCCAGGGCGGGCAGCGGTGTCGTCGGCACGCGCAGGTCCGGCGCCGCCATGCCTCGTTCGCGCAGCGCGGCGAGGAAGTGGTGGGCGGCGGCGGTTCCGGCGAGTCCTCCGGGTGCGGCGACGGCGAGCGTGGTGGCGAGGAGCTGGGCGCGGACCAGGCGCCGTACCTGGCGGGGTGTCGCCGCGATGGTGCGCAGGAGGGCCAGTTCGCGGAGCTGGCGTCGGAGTGCGAAGCCGGTCGCGTTGACGACGACGAAGAACGCGACCAGGACGGCGATCTCGCCGAAGGCTCCGGCGATCACCATCAGTCCGGGTCCCGCGACCTCCGTGTCGCGGACGGCGTCGGGCGCGGTGACGTCGATGGCGACGAGCGAGCCGAACAGGGTCGTGGTGGCGGCGAGGAGGAAGAGGGCGACGGCGAGTCCGGCGAAGGCGGCCGGGCGGCGGCGCAGCTGTCCGAGGGCGAGGGGGAACATCGCGCTCACCCGCCCGGTCGGCTGAGGCGTTCCGCGACCTGGGCGGCGGTGGGGCGGGTGAGTTCGTCCACGAGCAGGCCGTCGGCGAGGAGCAGGACCCGGTCCGCGTACCCGGCCGCGACGGGGTCGTGGGTGACCATCACGCAGGTCTGGCCTTCCCGGTCGACTCCGCCGCGGAGGAGGGCGAGGATCTCGTGGCCGGTGGCCCGGTCGAGCGCGCCGGTCGGTTCGTCGGCGAAGAGGACGCTCGGTCGGGAGACGAGCGCGCGGGCGATGGCCACGCGTTGCTGCTGGCCGCCGGAGAGTTGTCCGGGGCGGTGTCGCTCGCGTCCGGCCAGGCCGACCCGGGCGAGCGCGTCGAGGACGCGGCCGCGGTCCGGTCGGGCGCCGGCGAGTCGACCGGGCAGCTCGACGTTCTGGGCGACGGTCATCGCCGGCATCAGGTTGAAGGCCTGGAAGACGAACCCGACGCGGGTGCGCCGTAGTTCGGCCAGCTTCCGTTCCGGCAGCCGGGACACCTCGGTGTCGTCCCACCGGACGGTGCCGCGGGTGGGGCGGTCCATGCCGGCGAGGCAGTGCAGCAGGGTGGTCTTCCCGGATCCCGAGGGGCCCATCACCGCGGTGAAGGTGCCGGGTGCGAAGGCCACCGACACGCCGCGGAGCGCGTGTACGGTGGCGGCGCCGCGTCCGTACGCGCGGTGCAGGTCATCGGCGCGGGCGGCGGTCGCCGTCCTCGTTTCGGTCGTCGTATCAGCCATGCCCTCATCGTCGGCGGGCACGGTGGGGCGGGTCGATCGTGCCCGCCCCCGATTCGGGGGTTCGGGTATCCGAACCCCGTCGCGGGGGTCACGGCCTGAGGCTGGAGACCACGTTGGCGGTGGCGGCGACGCCGTTGTGGATGGTGGGCGCCATGCTGGTGCCGGCCATGAAGAAGCCGAGCAGGGCGCAGACGAGCGCGTGGGTGAACTTGAGCCCGCCGCTGCGCAGGAAGATCACGGCCAGCACCAGCAGCAGCACCACGACAGAAATGGAAACGGCCATCGCGTTCACGTCCCTCCGTCGCCGCACCGGAATTGCGGCGTTCGGCGGACAGTGTGGCGGAATGGGCGGTCCGTCCGGGCGTATGGCGGGGCGGCCATACGGGTGAGATTCGGGCGGGCCCGGGCCGCGCGGGGCCCGATGTCCGCGGCGTCGTCACGGGGTGCGCCCGACGGGCAGGCACTCCTTCCAGTCGACGGTGCGGTCGCACCAGCGGCGCAGCAGGACGCGGTCGTGGCCCACGGCGAGGAGACCGGCGCCGGTCTCGGCGCGGTAGGTCTCGACGGCGGCGACGAGGGCGGCCGTGGTGGAGGCGTCGAGCATGGCGGTCATCTCGTCGCAGATCAGCCAGCGGGGTCGTAGGACCAACGCCCGTGCGAGGCAGGCGCGTTGGAGCTGGCCGTCGCTCACCTCGTGGGGGCGGCGGGCGAGCAGGTCGGGGGTGAGGCCGACGGCCGGGGCGAGTGCGGCGAGGCGCCCGGCGGCCTCGGCGCGACGCCCGGTGGCGCGGAGGGGTTCGGCGATCAGGTCGGCGAGGGTGAGGCGGGGGTCGGCCGCGGTGCGGGGCTGCTGGAAGACGACGCCGACGGCGGTGCGCTGCTCGCGCGGGGCGCGGTGGCGCCAGGCGCGGACCTCGGTGCCGTCGAGGACGAGCCGGCCCGAGTCGGGGCGGTGCAGCAGCGCGGCGACGCGGGCGAGGGTGGACTTGCCGCAGCCGCTGGGGCCGAGGAGTCCCACGGACTCGCCCGGGGAGACGGTGAGCGAGGCGCCGCGGAAGACGGGAGCGCGGCGGTCGTAACCGGCGGTGACGGTGTCGAGTTCAAGCACGGGCGTCCTCCGGGTGGTGGCAGGCCACTCCGGCCCGGGGCTCGGGGCGGGTGGCGCAGAGGGCGGTGGCACGGGGGCAGCGCGGGGCGAACGCGCAGCCTTCGGGCAGGTCGGAGAGTTCCGGCGGCATGCCGGGGATCGGGGTGAACCTCCGCTCGGGGAGGGCGTCGAGGAGGCCGCGCGCGTACGGGTGCCGGGGGCCGATCGGGCCGAAGAAGCGGTGGGCGGGGGCCAGTTCGACGATGCGGCCCGCGTACATGACGGCGACGCGGTCGGCGACGCGTTCGGCGGCGGCGAGGTCGTGGGTGATGAGGAGCAGGCCCCGGCCCTCGTCGACGTGGCGGCGCAGTTCGCCCACGGTGCGGTCGACGAGGTCCCGGTCGAGGCCGGTGGTCGGTTCGTCGGCCAGCAGGAGCCGGGCGTCTCCGATCAGGGCGAGCGCGGTGGCCGCGCGCTGCGCGAGCCCGCCGGACAGCTCGTGCGGGTACCGGTCCAGGTGGCCGGCCGGGAACGCGGCGCGCCCGGCGGCGGCCTCGGCGGCCTCGCGCCGTGCGCGGCGCGGCACCGCGGTGAGGGCCCGCACGGTCTCCTCCAGCTGGGCCCGCACGGTTCTGACGGGGGTGAGGTGGGCCGCCGGGCTCTGCGGCACGAGGCCGACGCGCCGTCCTCGTACGGTGCGGGCGAGGGTCTTCTCGTCGGCGGCGAGGAGGTCGGTCGCGTCGGGCCCCGCCCCGGCTCCCCGGGTCGCCGCGTCCGTGCTCGCGCCCGCCAGCAGCGCCGTACCGCTCGTCTCCGCGTTCCCCGGCAGCAGTCCGAGGAGCGCCGAGGCCAGGACGGACTTGCCGCAGCCGCTCTCGCCGACGAGGGCGAGGCACTCCCCCGCGGCGAGGTCGAAGTCCGCGTCGGTCACGGCGGCGACGCCGCGCCCGCCGCGGAGCCGGAAGCGGACGGTGAGTCCGCGGACGCTGAGCAGGGCGTCCTCGGCTCGTTCGGCGGTGACGGCCTCCAGGGCACGCAGGACCTTGCCGTTCGCGGCGTTCACAGGGTCAGCTCCGATCGGCGGCGGGGGTTGAGCCGGTCCCGCCACACGCCCGCGAGGCCGGCGATGGCGAGGGTCGGGAGGATGAGGAGGAGGCCGGGGAAGAGCGTCGGCCACCAGTGGCCGGTGAGGAGGGAGGACCGGGCGTTCTGGACGAGGTTGCCGAGGCTGGCCTGGTGGCTGGGGAGGCCGAGGCCGAGGAAGGAGAGCGCGGACTCGTGCCACATGGCGTGCGGGACCATGAGGACGGCGGCGAGGCCGGCCTGCGGCAGGACGGCGGGCAGCAGGTGGCGGACGGCGACGCGCCACCGGGTGGCGCCGCCGGAGACGGCGGCGTCCACGAAGGGCCGGGTGCGCAGCGAGAGGACCTCGGAGCGGACGATCCGGGCGGTGGAGAGCCAGTGGGTGACGGCGACGGAGGCGATGACGGGCCACACCCCGGGCCGGAAGAGGGCGACGACGAAGATGCCGAGCAGCAGGTGCGGCACGGAGGAGAAGGCGTCGACGAGCCGCATGAGGGTGCGGTCGGTCCAGCCGCCGAGCGCTCCGGCCGCGGCGCCGACGGCGGTGCCGACGACCGTGGCGACGAGTGCGGCGACGAGGCCGACGAGCAGGGAGATCCGCAGGCCGTAGACGCAGCGCAGGAGGAGGTCGCGGCCGAGGTCGTCGGTGCCGAAGGGGTGCTCCCAGGACGGCGGGAGGAGCTTGCGGGAGAGGTCGACCGCCTGCTCGTCGAGCTGGACGAGCGGGGGTACGAGCAGGACCGCGAGCAGGAGGACGCCGACGGTCGCGGCGGAGCTCCACAGGCGTGGGCGGTGGGTGCGCGGGTCAGCCATCGAAGCCCGCTCTCGGGTCGGCGAGCCCGTACAGGAGGTCGGAGAGGAGGTTGCCGAGGAGTACGGCTGCGGTGGCCAGGACGGTGAGCGCGGCGAGCAGCGGGAAGTCGACGGCGGTGGCCGCGGTGACGGTGGCGGCGGCGATGCCGGGCCAGCTGAAGACGGTCTCCACCAGGAGTGCGCCGGTGATGAGTTCGGGGACGCGGGAGCCGACGAGGGTGAGCATGGGCAGCATGCCGGAGCGGAGGGCGTGGCCGGTGAGGACCGTGCGTTCGCGCAGGCCGCGGGCGCGGGCGCCGCGCACGGGGTCCTCGTCGAGTGCGTCGCCGACGCCCTGGCGGACGTACAGGAAGAACCACGGCAGTTGGGTGAGGCCGAGGACGAGGGCGGGCAGCACGAGGTGGCGGGCGACCTGGCCGGCGGTGACGGTGTCGCTGGCGGTGTCGGTGAGCCCGCCGGCGGGCAGGGCGCCGAGTCGCAGGGCGAAGAACCAGATGGCGAGCAGGCCGAGCCAGAAGGCGGGGGCGGCTTCCAGGGTGTAGGCGGCGGAGCTGACGGCCCGGTCCAGGAGGCCGCCGCGGCGGCGGCCGGCGAGGACGCCGAGGAGGGTGCCGAGTGCGATGGCGATCAGGAAGGCGGTGGCGGCGAGGAGCACGGACCAGCCGAGCCGTTCGCCGATGACGTCGGCGACGGGCCGGCGCATGACCGAGGAGTCGCCGAGGTCGCCGGTGAGGGCGGCGGTGAGCCATTCCCACCAGCGGGCGAGCAGGGGCCGGTCGGCGCCGAGGTTGGCGCGGAGCTGGTCGAGGTTCTCCTGCGAGGCGGTGAGTCCGGCGGTGCCGGCGTAGGCCTTGACGGGGTCGAAGGGGGAGGCCGCGGCGACGGCGAACACCGCGAAGGTGACGACGAGGAGGACGGGGAGGGCGGCCAGCGCCCGGCGCCCCGTCATCCGTGCCATGGCCCCCCAGGGGAGGCGGCGGCTCAACTCTTCGGCTTCCAGTTCTCGACGTTCCACCAGGGGCCGGAGGCGAGGCCGTGGTCGTGCGGTTCGACCTGGGTGTTCAGGCCGTCCCAGCGGTCGTTCACGACGTAGAGGTGGTCGATGTGGGTGAGGAAGGTGTAGCCGGGGTTCTTCGCCAGTTCGCGCTGGACGGTGTCGTAGGCGGCACGGCGCTCGGCGGGGTCGTTCGTCCGGCGGCCGTCCTCCAGGGCCCGGTCGACGGTCTCGTTGTCGTACCAGGCCATGTTGTTGAAGCCGTCGCCGGCGAGGGAGGACTTCAGGAGCGGGTACTGGTCGAAGTCGGGGTCGCCGGGCGAGCCGCCGCCGGCGAGGACGGCGTCGGTCTTCATCCGGGGTTCGATGACCTCCCAGGTGCCGGCCTGGGTGGTGACGTCGATGCCGGCCTTCTTCGCGTCGGAGGCGTAGGCGAGGGCGTGGTCCTGCCGGAGCTTGTCGCCGGAGAGGTACCAGAGCGGGAACGCGGCGCGGGCGCCGTCCTTGACGCGGACGCCGTCGGGTCCGGGCTTCCAGCCGGCCTCGTCGAGGATCTTCTGCGCGCCGGCGAGGTCGTGGCGGCGTTCGGTGCCCTCGGCGAACCAGGGGTTGCCCGTGGGGACGGGGCCGTAGGCGGGCTTTCCGGCGCCTTCGAGGATCTTGTCGACCATGGTCTGCCGGTCGACGGCGAGGTCGAGGGCGCGGCGGACGGCGGTGTCGCCGGTGACCCGGTGGTGGGTGGGAAGGGTGACCGTGCGGTAGTCGTAGGTCGTGGCCTTGTAGGTCTTCTTCGCCGGGTCGTGGGCGAAGCCGGCGGCGAGGTTCGGCGGCAGGACGGCGCCGTCGAGGTCGCCGGCGCGGAGCCGGGTGGCGCGGACGTCGTCGTCCTTGACGATCGCCATGGTGAACCGCTTCACCGCGGGTGCGCCGTCCCAGTAGGCGGGGTTGGCCTTGAAGGTGAGCTTCTCGCCCTTGGACCAGCCGGTGAGGACGTAGGGACCGGTGCCGATCGGCCGTGTGGTGAACGCGCCGGTGTTGACGTCCTGGCGTGCGGCGACGTGTTCGGGGGCGATGGCCTGGACGGTGCGCTCGGCGAAGGGGGCGTACGGGTACTTGAGGGTGAAGACGACGGTGTCGTCGCCGACGGCCCGGACGCTCGCGAGGGCGTCGAGTTCGGTGCGGGAGGCGTTGTTCGTCTTCGGGTCGAGGATCGTCCGGTAGGTGAAGACGACGTCCTTCGCCGTGAAGGGCACGCCGTCGCTGAAGGTGACGCCGTGGCGGAGCGTGTACGTGTAGGTGAGCCCGTCGGCGCTGACCTGCGGCAGCTTGCTCGCGAGGGCCGGTTCGAGCTTCATGTCGGCGTCGAAGGCGAGCAGCCCGTCGAAGATCTTGGAGTTGCCGTCCTTGCCGTAGCCGAGGAGCGGGCTGAGCGTCTCGGGTTCGTACGCGATGCCGACGACCGCGGAGTCCTTGGGTCCGCCGGAGCCGCCGGCGGGGGCGCCGGGGTTCGAGCAGGCCGCTGTGACGAGGGCGAGCACCCCTGTCGCCATCGCGGCGGTCGCTCGGCGAACGGATCGGGCGGCCATCGTGTCCACACCCCTTTTGAAGATCGACTGTTATTGCGAACAGATTGCAATTAAACAGTAGGTAAAGGGGTGCGGACACAGGGGGCCCCTTACTCGGAGCCCTCGGCTCCGTTACGCGGGTGCCGGCAGGTCCATCAGCACGGCGATCGCGTCCTGGTGGGCGCCCGCCGAACCGAGCGCGATCTGGTCGGACTTGGCCCGCTTGAGCGCCAGGTGCGCGGGGTGTTCCCAGGTCATCCCGAGCCCGCCGTGCAGCTGGACGCACTCCTCGGCCGCGCGGACCGCGACCTTGGAGCAGTAGGCCTGGGCGACGGCCACCGCCAGCGGGGCGTCCGGACCGCCGACGGCCAGTGCGTCGGCCGCGGCGCGGGCCGCGGCCCTGGCGCCGACGAGGTCCAGCCAGAGCTGGGCCATCCGGTGCTTGAGGCTCTGGAAGGAACCGACGGGACGGTTGAACTGGTGGCGCTCGCGGGTGTGCCGGACCGTCTCCTCCAGACACCATTCGGCGATTCCGAGCTGCTCGGAGGCGAGCAGACCGGCTCCGGCCAGCAGACCCCGCCGCACCGCCGCGCGGGCCGCGTCGGCTCCGGCGAGCCGGGTGCCGTTCCCCTCCCGCGTGGTGACCGCGGCCAGCGGCCGGGTGAGGTCGAGCGGGGTCCTCGGCTCGACCACGGCCTCCCCGGCCGGCACGGCGTACAGGCCGTCGGCGCGCGGGACGAGGAACACGTCGGCGGCGACGGCGTCGGCGACCCCGGTCACCGTGGAGCCGGGCCGCGCCTCCGCTCCGGGCCCGGCCGAGAGCGGTACGGCGAGCACCGCGACCGTACGGCCGCTCGCGACCCCGGCGAGGAGCTCGGCCGCCGGGCCGCCCTCCCCGGCTCCGTCCTCGACGAGAGCCAGCAGGGCCTCGACGGCCACGACCGCACTCGTGAGGTACGGCACCGGGGTCACCGCGCGGCCCAGCTCCTCCAGGACGACGGCCGCCTCGCGGTGGCTCGCGCCCTGGCCGCCGAGCTTCTCGGGGACGAGGAGCCCGGCGGCGCCGATGTCGGTCGCGAGGGAGGTCCAGACGCCCGGGAGGTACGGGCTGTCCGACTCGACGCGGTCGAGCACGGCCCGGTGGCCCGCCCGGTCGGCGAGCAGGGCGCGGACGGCCGCCCGCAGGTCGTCCTCGGTGTCGGAGTAGAGGAGGTTCGGCGATCGCGTCATCGGGCGAGGTCCTTCCAGGCGACGTCCTTGTCGTTGCGGGGCTCGGGCGGCAGGCCGAGGACCCGTTCGGCGACGATGTTGAGGAGGACCTCGGTCGTGCCGCCCTCGATCGAGTTGCCCTTGGAGCGCAGGTAGCGGTATCCGGCGTCGCGGCCGGTGAAGTCGACGAGTTCGGGACGGCGCATCGTCCAGTCCCCGTACAGCAGGCCCTCCTCACCGAGGAGTTCGACTTCGAGGCCGCTGATGGCCTGGTTGAGGCGGGCGAAACCGAGCTTCATGGCACTGCCCTCGGGTCCCGGCTGGCCCGCGACGAGCTGCTGGCGGAGCCGCTCGCCCGTGAGGCGGGCCACCTCGGCGTCGACCCAGAGGTCGAGGAGCCGCCGGTGCAGGTCGTGGGTGCGCAGCTCGGGGCGGTCGCGCCAGGTCGTGGCGACCTTGCCGATCATGCCGCCCTCGCGCGGGATGCGGGCGCCGCCGATGGAGACCCGCTCGTTCATGAGGGTCGTCTGCGCGACCCGCCAGCCGTCGCCGGTCGCACCGAGGCGGTGGGCGTCGGGGATGCGCACGCCGGTGAGGAAGACCTCGTTGAACTCGGCCTCGCCGGTGATCTGGCGCAGCGGGCGGACCTCGACCCCGGGGTCGGTCATGTCGCACACGAAGTAGGTGATGCCCCGGTGCTTGGGCGCGTCCGGGTCGGTGCGGGCGATGAGGATGGCCCACCGGGCGACGTGGGCGCTGGAGGTCCACACCTTCTGACCGTCGATCACCCAGTCGTCGCCGTCCTTGACCGCGCGGGTGCCGAGCGCGGCGAGGTCGGAGCCCGCACCGGGTTCGCTGAAGAGCTGGCACCACACCTCCTCGCCCACCCACAGCGGCCGGAGGAAGC
Organism: Streptomyces wedmorensis; assembly: GCF_000716445.1. Classification (GTDB taxonomy): domain Bacteria; phylum Actinomycetota; class Actinomycetes; order Streptomycetales; family Streptomycetaceae; genus Streptomyces; species Streptomyces wedmorensis. The sequence continues at coordinate 115,609 of NZ_JNWK01000001.1, read as the reverse complement.
GGCGCTTGACCTCGTCGGAGCCGTGCGCGAGGAGGGTGGGCGCGGCCATGCCGAGGCCGATGCCGATCCGCCGGGGGTCGTTGTCCGGGGCGCCCGCGGCGGCGAGTTCGGCGTCGACGACGGCCTGGAGCGCGCGGGGCGCGTCGAGCCCGCCGAGGCCGACGGGGTAGTGCACCCAGGCGAGTCCGGCGTCGAAGCGGGCCTTCAGGAAGTCGGTGCGGTCGGTGGTGGCGGGCGGATGCTCATCGAGCAACCGCCGCACCAGTGACCGGAGTTCGTCGGCGTCGGTCATGCGCTGACCCCTTCCGGGAGGACGACGAGGCGGCCGGTGGTGGTGCCGTCGGCGACGCGCTGCACGGCGTCGGCCGCGCCCGCGAACGGGACGCGTTCGCCGATGAGCGGCTTGATCAGACCCTTGGCCGCGTAGGCGGTGAGGGCCTCGTGGCAGCGGCCGATCGAGGCCGGGTCCTTGGCCGCGTACAGGCCCCAGTGGAGGCCGAGGACGGAGTAGTTCTTCACCAGGGCGTGGTTGAGGGCCGGGGTGGGGACGGTGCCGCTCGCGAAGCCGACGACGATGATGCGTCCCTCGAAGGCCACGCACTTGGCGGACTGCTGGTAGGCCTCGCCGCCGACCGGGTCGTAGACGACGTCGGCTCCGCGGCCGCCGGTCGCGGCCTTGACGGCGGCGACGACGTCCTCGGAGCGCCGGTCGATCACCACGTCGCAGCCGAGGGCGCGGGCGACGGCCGCCTTCTCCGGGCCGCCGACGACGCCGATGACGGTGGCCCCGGCCGCCTTCCCGAGCTGGACGGCGGCGCTGCCGACGCCGCCGGCCGCCGCGTGGACGAGCAGGGTCTCGCCCTCCTGGAGGGCGGCGCGGCGGTGCAGCCCGAACCAGCCGGTCTGGTAGCCGATGTGCAGCGCGGCGGCCTCGGCGTCGTCGAGCGCCTCGGGAGCGGGCAGGAGCCCGGCGGCGTCGGCGAGGGTGTACTCGGCGAAGCCGCCGTGCGGGAGCGCGGCCGTGGTGATGACCCGGCGGCCGTCCTCGGTCTCGGCGCAGACCTCCACGCCGGGGGTGAAGGGCAGCGGTGGCCGCACCTGGTAGTGGCCGCGGCAGAGCAGCGCGTCGGGGAAGTTGACGTTCGCGGCGCGGACCTTCAGGAGGACCTGGCCGTCTCCGGGCGCGGGCGGTTCCACCTCCTCGCGGCGCATCACCGCGCTCGGTTCGCCGTTCTCGTACACACGCCATGCCTGCATCCGGAATGCCTCCTCCGTACCGAGCGGTCGGTGGCATACTAAGCGGTCGCTTGCCTCGGTGGGAACGGCTCAGCCGGACTTCTTCGGGCGCGCCCTGACGTGCATGCGCTCCCCCTGCGGGCCGAACAGGCTCAGGAACTCCACCGGCCCGTCGGGCGTCGGCCCGAACCAGTGGGGCACCCGCGTGTCGAACTCGGCCGCCTCCCCGGCGGTCAGGACGACGTCGTGCTCGCCCAGGACCAGCCGGAGCCGCCCGGAGAGCACGTACACCCATTCGTACCCCTCGTGGACCCGGGGCTCGGGGGCCTCGTACGGCTTCTCCTGGATCACCTTGTACGCCTGGAGTCCGCCGGGCTGCCGGGTCAGCGGGTACATCGTGCGGCCGTGCCGCACGATGGGCTTCGCCTTGACCCGGGGGTCGCCCACCGCCGGGGCGCCGACCAGCTCGTCGAGCGGCACCTGATGGGCGCGGGCGAGCGGCAGCAGCAGCTCCAGGCTGGGTCTGCGCTGCCCGGACTCCAGCCGGGAGAGGGTGCTCACGGAGATGCCGGTCGCGGCGGACAGCTCGGCCAGGGTCACGCCCCGGTCGCGGCGGACCCGGCGGAGCCGCGGACCCACCTCGTTCAGCACGGCGTCGATGCGGTCGTCTTCGGTCATGCCGCCAGTCTTGCAGAAACGGCAAGATTAGTTGCCGTACCGGAGCGACCTGGCCGACTCTCGGTCCATGGACACACACACGAACGACATCGACGAGACCTACGACGCGGTGGTGGTCGGGGGCGGCGCGGCCGGGCTCAGCGCCGCGCTGATCCTCGGCCGGTCGCGACGCCGGACCCTGGTGGTCGACGCCGGCGAGCCGCGCAACGCACCCGCCGCCCACATGCAGGGCGTCCTGTCCCGGGACGGGACGAGCCCGGCCGAGTTCCTCGCGGCGGGGCGGGCGGAGATCGCCGCCTACGGGGTGGAGTGGCGGGCCGGCCGGGTGACCGGCGCGACGGCCGACGGACGGGACGGCTTCACCGTGGAGCTGGCGGACGGGACCGCGGTCGCCGCCCGGCGCCTCGTGATCACGACCGGCCTCGTCGACGAGGACCTGCCGGAGATCGAGGGACTGGCCGGCCGGTGGGGGCGGGACGTGCTGCACTGCCCGTACTGCCACGGCTGGGAGGTCCGCGACCGGCCCTTCGGCGTGATCGCGCACCCGTCGATGCCCGCCCACCAGGCCCTGGTGGTCTCGCACTGGTCGAAGGACGTGACCCTCTTCCTGCACACGGCCGCCGAGCCGTCCGCGCGGGACGCGGCGCTGCTCGACGCGGCCGGAGTGGAGGTCGTCCGGGGCGAGGTGGCCGGACTCGTCGTGGAAGGCGACGAGCTGACCGGCGTGCGGATGACCGACGGACGGATCGTCGCCCGCTCCGTGGTCTTCGCCGCGGCGGCGCGCCTCGCGCCCCGGGACGGCGTCCTGCGCCGGCTGGGCGCGGAGCTGCGGACGACGCCGTTCGGGGAGTTCGTCGCGGTCGACGAGACCGGCCGCACGAGCGTGCCCGGCGTGTGGGCGGCCGGGAACGTGACGGGTCCCCACGAACAGGTGGTCAACGCCGTCAGCCGGGGCTACCGGGCGGGCGTCGCCGTCAACGCGGACCTGCTGTTCGCCGACCTCGAGGAGAAGGCGGCCGGTCGGCCGACCGGATGAACCCCCGCGACTGCGGCTGCGCGCTCCTGGCGTAACGACGAGGATCGGTCAAGGTGGCCACATTCGGCCGGCGACGACGGAAGGACGGAACACCTCCCATGCTCGGTACGCAGTTCACCACGGGATCCCCCAACTGGATCGACCTCGGCAGCCCCGACACCGAAGCGGCCGCCGCCTTCTACGGCGCCGTCTTCGGCTGGGAGTTCCAGTCGGCGGGCCCCGACGCCGGCGGCTACGGCTTCTTCCGACAGGACGGGAAGACCGTCGGCGCCCTCGGTCCGCTCACCGAGGAGGGCGCCCACAGCGCCTGGACGGTGTACTTCCAGACCCCGGACGCCGACGCCACCCAGAAGGCCGCCGCGGACGCCGGCGGCACCGTGCGCGTCCCGGCCTTCGACGTCATGGACGCGGGCCGCATGGCCTGCCTCACCGACCCGGACGGCGCCGAGTTCGCCGTCTGGCAGCCGGCGGCCGTCAAGGGCCTGGAGCGGACCTCGTCCACCAACACCCTCGTCTGGGCCGAACTGCACGTCGCCGACCCGGAGTCCGTCCTCGGCTTCTACCGCACCCTGTTCGGCTGGCGGTGGGCGGATATGGAGGCGCCCGGCATGACGTACCGGGTGATCTCCACGGCCGAGGGAGACCAGGAGGACGCCTCCTTCGGGGGCGCCGCGGAACGCCAGGGCGACAAGTCGCACTGGGTGCCGTACTTCGCGGTCCAGGACGCCGACGCGATCACCCGGTCGGCCCAGGGCAACGGCGGCTCGGTCCTCATGCCCGCGGCCGACATCCCCGACGTCGGCCGGATCGCCTGGCTCGCCGACCCCTTCGGCGCGACCTTCGCGGTCCTGAAGCCCGCACCGATGGGCTGACGGCCCCGCGGCCCTCCCCGCGCCGGCGGCCCGTTCCGTGTCGACGGCCCTCCGTCCCGGCGCGGGACGGGCGTCAGCGGGCGAACAGCTCGAACGTCACCGCCGGACGGCCGCCGAAGCGGTCCGACGCGCGCCCGGTCGCCGCGGTGAGGAACGAGCGGACGTACTCCTCCGGGTCCTGGTCCGTCAGGGCCTCGATGTACGCGCGGTGGCAGAGCAGCGAGCGGATCGCGCGGTCCAGGCCCGGGGTGGCGTCGACGGCGTGGGTCGGGGTGCTGGAAGCGGCCACCGCCACCCAGCGCACCCCGTTCCAGGGCTCCAGGCCCCGTTCGGTCAGCTCGGGGAAGATCCAGCGGTTGCCGGCGTCCGCGGCCGCGTCCAGGGTGGCGCGGCCGACGGCCAGGTGATCAGGGGTGTTCCAGGGGGCGCCGGGGCCGCCGCCCCAGGTGTCGCGGTGGTTGAGGGTGAGGACCAGCTCCGGGCGGTGGCGGCGGATCGCGGCCGCGATGTCACGGCGCAGCCCGAGCCCGTACTCGATCACGCCGTCCCGGTGGTCGAGGAACTCGACCCGGTCCACGCCGACGACGGCGGCGCTGTCCCGCTGCTCCCGCTCGCGCAGCGGACCGCAGACGTCGGGGGCGAGCGAGTCGATGCCGGCCTCGCCCCGGGTGGCGAGGACGTACACGACCTCCTTCCCCGCGTCCGTCCAGTCGGCGACGGCCGCCGCGCAGCCGTACTCCAGGTCGTCGGGGTGGGCGACCACGGCGAGGGCACGCTGCCAGTCGCCGGGCATCTCCAGGAGGTCCGTGGCATGGGTGTCGATCATGACCGCAGGATACGGGCCGCCTCCGCGGCCGTCGGGCGGAACGACCCGGAAAGGATCACCGACCGCGAGACGTGCCGCGGACGGTCGGGGTTGAGGCCGCGCCGGGAGGCGAGGGCCACGGCGAGCCGCTGGGCGCGGACCAGCGCGGCGACCGGATCGATGGCGTCGGCGGCGAACAGGGCTCCCGTGGACTCCACTTCGTCCCGCAGCCCCGAAGGCGCGGGGCCGAGACACCAGACGAGGCTGGCCCGGTCGCTGATGCTGATCGGACCGTGCCGGTACTCCATCGCCGCGTACGACTCCGTCCAGGCGCGGGCCACTTCGCGGAGCTTGAGGGCGGCGTCGTCGGCGAGCCCCACGGTCCACCCGGTGCCGAGGAAGGTGAACTGCCCGCGCCGCTCCCAGGCCGCGGGCAGCCGCTCGTACAGGACGAGTTCGGCGTCGGCGATCGCCGGTCCGAGGTCCACCCCGAGCCCCGCGCGCAGGAGTTGGAGCGCCGCGGTGGCGAACCGGGTCTGGACGACGGAGCGTTCGTCGGCGAAGCCGAGGTCGACGACCCGGTCGGCGAGCCGCCCGGCGGGGCTGTCGGGCGTCCCGGTGAGGACGAGGGCCGGGACGCGGCCGGCCGCCGCCGCCAGCAGGTCCACGACCTCCGTGGTCGTGCCGGAACGGGTGAGGGCGACGATCCGGTCGTAACCGCGGCCCAGCGGGGTCGGGTCGGAGGCGGGGAAGGCGTCGGTCTCCCCCGCACCCAGTGACTCGCGCAGGGCGGCGTAGGCGCGGGCGATGAAGTACGAGGTGCCGCAGCCGACGACCGCCACGCGCTCGCCCCGGGCCGGCAGCCGGTCCCCGTCATGGGCCGCGATCTCGGCGGCGCGGCGCCAGCAGTCCGGCTGGCTTGCGATCTCCGCGCTGACGTGGGTGTTCATGTTCGGGTCCTCTGCTCGCGTGCTCCCCTCGCGGGGTCGGGACCCGATTTCTATCGGCATCCGTCGTCGCCGCACCATGTGCATCGGGTGGTCACCGCTTGGACTTTTGCGCGGCAGCGCCGACGGAGGCCGGCACTACCGACGGCGGCCGGGACGGCCGGAGCGCGCCCGGGACGGCGGGCGGGGCGCGCTCCGGCGGGCGGGGCCGTCCGGGGCGGTCGGACCCGTCCCGGACGGCCGGGCCATGGGCCTTCCGGGCGGTCAGGCCTCGTCGCGTGCCAGTGAGAGGAGCCGGTCGAGGACGCGCGGGCCGCCGGCCCGCACCCCGTCGTGCTCGAACTCGTCGGTGACCCAGGTCCGCAGGCCTCGCACGGCCCGGGCGGTGGCCAGGGAGTGGGCCGTGTCCACGTACATGTCGTCGTGGTAGACGGCGGCGGCGACCGGGACCTCGTTGGCGGCGAGGCGCTCCGGGTCGTACAGCGGCGTCCAGTCGTCGCGCTCGGCGAGCCGTTCGGCGGTCTCGCGCAGCGGGCGCAGCGCGGGGTCGGTGGTGAAGTGCCAGGGGTGGACCGTCTCGCCGGTGAAGAGGACCGGCGCGCCCGTGTCGAGAGCCGTCCGGGCGTCGAACTCGGGGTACTCCGCGCGGACGCGCTCGGCGGCCCAGCCGGTGGGCCCCCGGCCCTGGGCGTAGATGGCCTCGTGGAGGACGGCGTAGAGCGGGTGGCCCGCGTACGAGAGGTGCGCCTGGACCTGCTCCAGGAAGGCGTCGGCGAGCGCGGGGCCGTCCGCGGTGGGGACGAAGGCGCCCTCCAGGAGCAGATGGAGCTGGTGGGTGCCGTCGCCGGAGCCCAGGAGGATGCCGAGCGACTGGAAGGCCTCGGCGGTGAGGAGGCCGCCGCCCGGGAGGGTGACCTCGCGGTCCAGGAGGTGGGTGACGATCGCGCGGGCCCGTCCCTCGTCCTGCGGGTAGCGGGCGAAGTGGGCCTCGTTCTTGCGGCGGACACGCGGGTAGGCGGCGCGGTACACCTCGTCCGCGGTGGCGTCGAGGGACGGCAGGCCGCCGGTGACGAGGACGGTGTCCAGGCCCTCGGGCGCGGTGGAGAGGTAGTGGGTGGCGCAGAAGCCGCCGAAGCTCTGGCCGAGGACGGTCCACGGCGCCCCGCCGGTGAGCCGGCGGCGGATCAGCTCGCAGTCCTTGACGATGGAGTCGGCGCGGAAGTGGGCGAGGTAGTCGGCCTGCTCGGCAGGGGTGCCGCGGAGCGGCAGGGTCTGACGGTTGGCGGGGGTGGAGCGGCCGGTGCCGCGCTGGTCGAGCAGGAGGACGCGGAACTCTCGGACGGCACGGCCGAGCCAGGCCTGCGGGCCGATGAAGCGGCGGGCGCCGAAGCCGGGCCCGCCCTCCAGGTACACCAGCCAGGGCAGCCGCTCACGGTCCTTCGCGTCCCGCCCGCTCGCGACGACCTCGCGGCCGTAGACCTCGATCCGCTCGCCGTCCGGGCGGGAGTGGTCGAGGGGGACGGGGAAACGGTGGTCGGTGAGGACGAGTCCCGGCTGCCGGTAGGTGGTCACGCTGTGCCTGCTCCTGTTCGGTACGCCCCCGCGAGGACAGTGGATCACACGGCGGGGCCGTTCCCCGGGAGACGGCGGCCGTCACCGCGGCAGGAGTCCCTTGCCGACGAGGTAGTCACGGGCCACGTCCTCCGGCAGCCGCCGCCAGCTGTCCACCCGCTCGTTGAGGCCGGCCAGGTCGGCCGTGGTCAGCACCGTGTTGAGGCGGCCGAGGGCGGCCGTGACGCCCGCGCTCCCGGCGCGGGCGCGGTTGACCACCGGGACCACGAAGTCGGCGTTCTGGAGGCGCTTGTCGTCGGCGAGCAGGACGAGTCCGAAGTCGTCCAGCATGGCGTCGGTGGTGGTGGTGAGCACCAGCTGGTCCTCACCGCTCCGGACGGCCTGCTTCGACTGCGTGGTCCCGACGCCCTTGGGATCGACCGCGGTCACGTCGATGCCGTAGACCTCCTTCAGGCCGGGGGCGCAGTACGGCCGCCGCACGCACTCGTCGCCGGCCGCGAGGCGGACGGGGAGCCGGGCGGCGCCGAGGTCGCTGAGCGTCGTCAGGCGGTGCTCGGCGGCGTAGGCGGCGGTGACGGCGAAGGCGTTCTGGTCGACGGCGCGGCCGGGGTCGAGGACGGCGAGCCCGCGCGGACCCGCGAGAGCCCGCAGGGCGCTCATGGTGGCGGTCAGGTCGGGTGAGCCGACGGTCGGCGCGTCCGGCCCGTTGGCCTTGGCGTTCAGCCAGTCGGCGAAGGTGGCCGCGTACTCCGGCACGACGTCGATCTGACCGTTCTCCAGGGCCGGTTCGTACAGCTCCCGGTTGGTGACGGACAGGAGCTTCGTGCGGTAGCCGGCCTCCTGGAGCAGCAGCGCGTACATCTCCGCGAGGAGGTCGCTCTCGGTGAACCCGGCCGATCCGACGGTCAGGTCCCGGCTGTCGCCGGGCGGTGAGGTGACCGCGTCGCGGTCCTCGAGGGAGGGGCCCTCCGCACAGCCGCCCGCGGCTCCGGCGAGCGCCAGGAGGCAGACGGCGACGACGGTCCCGCGGGCCGCCCTCACGCCCCGCGCCCCCGCGCCCCGGCGGGGGCGAGACGCCCGACCGCCTCGAAGACCCCTTCGACGACGAGCGCGAGGACCGCGACCAGACAGGCCCCGGCGACGACCTGCGGGGTCGAGGCCAGGTTGAACCCGGCGGTGATGATCCGCCCCAGGCCTCCGCCGCCGGCGAGCGCGGCCACGGTGGCGGTGGCCACCAGCTGGACGGCGGCGATCCGCACCCCGGTGAGGATCAGCGGAAGCGCCAGCGGGAGTTCGACCCGGAGGAGGGTCTGGCCGCCGGTCATCCCCATGCCCCGGGCGGCCCGTACGACGTCGGCGTCGACGCCGCGCATGCCCACGTACGCGTTGGTCAGCAGCGGTGGCACGGCGAACAGGACGAGGGCGATGACCGTCGGCCACGGCCCGTACGGGCCGAGCGGGCTCAGCAGGAGCAGGACGAGGACGGCGAAGGTGGGGACGGCCCGGCCGGCGTTCGCGAGGTTCACGGCGAGCGCGCCGCCCTTCCCTAGATGGCCCAGGACGAGGCCGACGGGCAGGGCGATCAGGCAACTGAGCGCCAGGCAGACGACGGTGAGGAAGACGTGCTCGGCGAGCCGGTGCCGGACGCCGTTCTCCCCCGACCAGTTCGCGGCGGTGGTCAGCCAGGACCAGGCGTCGGCGAGGGTCGTCACGAGGCCTGCCCCCGGGTCCACGGGGTCAGCAGCCGCTGGACACCGAGGAGCAGCAGGTCGGCGACGACGGCGATGACGACGCACAGCGCGGACGCGGTGAGGACCTGCGCCTTGAAGTAGGTGTTCATCCCGGCGTGGATGAGGTTCCCCAGGCCGCCGTGGCCGACGATCGCGCCGATGGTGACCAGGGAGACCGCGGAGACGGTGGCCATCCGCAGCCCGGCCATCGCGGCGGGCACGGCCAGCGGCAGTTCGACGGTGAGGAGCAGCCGGATCGGGCCGTATCCGAGGCCGCGCGCGGCCTGCCGGGTCTCCTCCGGCACGGCCCGGAGCCCGGCGAGGATGTTCCGGACGAGCAGGGTCAGCGAGTACAGGACGAGCCCCGCGACGACGAGGGCGGCGGACAGCCCGTACGCGGGCAGGAGCAGCGAGAACATCGCCAGCGCGGGGATCGTGTACAGGACGGTGGTGATCGCGAGCACGGGCCCCGCCGCCCAGCGCCAGCGGCGCGCGGCGACGGCGAGGGGCAGTGCGAGCAGCAGTCCGATGGCCACCGAGGCCCCGGCCAGTTGCAGGTGCTGGACGACCGCGTCGGCGAGGATCTCGCTCCGCGTCGAGACGTAGGCCCCGCAGATCCACTCGTTGCGGGCGAGGCAGTCGTCGGGCGGCGCGGTCACCCTCCCATTCGAGACGGCTCGCCGTCACCGCGCACGCCCGGCCGGGCCGTTCGGGGGCGGGCCTCGGCGGTCCGGGGAACCCCGCGCCGACCGGGCGGGCACGGTCGGGTCGCCGGGGGGGGGAGGGCCGGGGCGGACCCGGGGACCGCGCGCCCGCCGGACGGGCACGGTCGGGGCAGCGGTTTGACGGTGGCCGCCCCGCCTCCGGCAGCGGGGGCGGGGGCCAGGTCGCGGTGGGTCACATGTCGCCGTGCAGGACGGAGAGGACGTTGCCCGCCGGGTCCTTGAACCAGGCGATCTCCGGGCCGCCGCCGGCGTTCCGTACGATCCCCTTCGCGTCGGCCTCGAAGCCGGGGTAGCGCTCCATGGTGACGCCGCGGTCGGTGAGCTCGTCGACGGCCCGGTCGATGTCGTCGACCGCGAAGTTGAGGATGGTGAACGTGGCGGGGGTGTGGTCCTCCTTGGGGTAGACGAAGACCGGGGCCCCGCCGGCCAGGGTCAGGCCGAGCACGCGCATCTCGCCCTCGCCGCGCTCCTCCACCTTCAGGCCGAGGGTCTCGCCGTAGAACCGCCGGGCCGCGTCCAGGTCGTCGACCGAGAAGCCGCTGAATGCCGAGGTCTCGCCGAACATGACGGACTCCCTTCCGGGGGACTCCCGCGAGGCCCCCTTCCAGGATCCGCCGAAGGACCACGGACCGCTCAGGGGGCGATCGGCAGCTGTCGCTTGTGCTCGGTGAGCTCGTAGCGGCGGACGATCGTGGCGTAGGCGTCCTCCGCGACCGGCTTGCCCTCCAGGAAGTCGTCGATGTCGTCGTAGGTGACGCCGAGGGCGTCCTCGTCGGCCTTGCCCGGGTCGAGGGTCTCCAGGTCGGCGGTGGGGGTCTTCCACACCAGCTCGGCCGGGGCGCCCAGCTCGTCGGCGATCGCGCGGACGCGCCGCTTGGTCAGGCCGGTGAGCGGGACGACGTCGGCGGCGCCGTCGCCGAACTTGGTGAAGAAGCCGGAGACGGCCTCGGCGGCGTGGTCGGTGCCGACGACGAGCCCGTCGTGGGCGCCGGCGACCGCGTACTGGGCGATCATCCGCTGGCGTGCCTTGATGTTGCCCTGGACGAAGTCCTGGTGGTGGGCGTCGCGGAAGGTCACCCCGCCGGCGAGGCAGGCCTCGAGGGCCGCGTCGCTCGACGCCTTCACGTCCACGGTGAGGACCTGGTCGGCGCGGATGAAGCCGAGCGCGGTCTGCGCGTCCTTCTCGTCGGCCTGGACGCCGTACGGCAGGCGCATCGCGTAGAAGGTGGCCTCGTGGCCGGCGGTGCGGGCCCGCTCCACGGCGAGCTGGCACAGCCGGCCGGCCGTCGTGGAGTCGACGCCGCCGCTGATGCCGAGCACGAGGGACCGCAGCCCCGTGGAGGTCAGCCGCTCGGTGAGGAAGGCCACCCGGCGCTCGATCTCGGCGGCCGGGTCGAAGCTGTCGGACACCTGGAGGTCCCGGGCGATCTGCTGCTGGAGGGCGGTGGACGCCGGGTCGGTCACGGAGGTCTCCTCGTCAGGGTTCGGTCGGCGGCGGACCGGGGTGTACGGGATGTACGGGCGTCCGCACCGGGATGTACGGCAAGCGCCCAGGTCGACTCTACGCGCCGCCCGAACGGGTGGTGGAGGCGTCCCTGCTGCGCGGCACCCCGAGGCCGCGTACGCGTCCCGCCCGCACGGCACCGCCGGGGCGGCACCTCCTGGGCGGCTCACGCGCGGGAGTGTGCGGAGGTCGTCCGGCGGCGGACGCCGGCGGGTGCGCCGCGGTCGCCCGGCGGCGCACCCGCTGAGTGCGCCACGATCGTGCGGCGCAGGACCCCGGCAGGTGCGCCGGTGTCATCCGGTGGCGGACGCCTCCGGGGTGCACAGCACCTCGACGCGCTGGACGAGGTTGTTGGCGAAGCCGCCGCGGTTCCAGGGCGCGGTGAGCGGCTGGACGTTGCCGTCGGTGTCGGTGGCGCGGACGGTGAGGTGGCGGAGGCCCGGCGTCGCGGTCCAGGTGGTGTGCCAGGCGGACCAGGCCCAGGGGTGTGAGGGGTCGGGGGTGAGCGCGGCCTCGGCCCAGGCCGCCCCGCCGTCCTCGCTGACCTCGACGCGGGTGACCGGGCCGTGGCCCGACCAGGCCCGACCGGTCAGCGCGACGGGCCCGGGGCGGACCACGCGGGTGCGGGACATGAAGTCGGGAAAGCCGGGCGGCACCATCAGGGCCCGCGGCGCGATGACGGTGACGGGCTCCCCCGGGTCGGTCGCCTCCTGGCGCAGGCGGTAGGCGACGCTCTGCTGGAAGCCGGTGTACGGGGTGTCGGTGAGCGTGATGTCGTGCAGCCACTTCACGTGGGCCATGCCGTACCAGCCGGGGACGACGAGCCGGAGGGGGCTGCCGTGCTGCGGGGGCAGGGGCGCGCCGTTCATCGCGTACGCGACGAGGACGTCACGGGCCGGGTCGGCGGCCGTCGTGAGGGGCAGGCCGCGCCGGTAGTCCTGCTCGACGCCGCGCTCCACGCCGTGGTCGGCGCCGGTGAACACCGCCTCGGCGGCGTCCTCGGCGATCCCGGCCTCCGCGAGGAGGGCGGTCAGCGGGACGCCGGTCCAGTCGGCGGTGCCGACGGCCTCGACGATCCAGGGCTGGCTGACGGGCCGGGGCGTGAGCCTGGCCCGGCCGTTCCCCGCGCATTCCAGGGTCACCCGCCGGGTGACGGCGGGCAGGGCGCGGAGCGCGTCCAGGCCGAGGGAGAGCGGCCGGAGCACCCGGCCGCCGATCGTGAGGCGCCAGCCGTCCGCGTCGGTGGCGGGGATGTCGTAGTGGACCAGGACGTAGTGCAGCCCGGGCGGCGTGACGTCGTAGCGCAGCGCCTCGAGCGGGAGGCCGTGGTTGCGGGCGGCGAGGGCGAGCTCGTGCTCGCTGATGCCCTCCTCGGGGCCCGCCACGCGTCCCGGCGCGCTGATGTCGCCCAGACCGGTGAGGGATCCGTCCATGCCTTCATGGTGCGCCGCGGCCGGGGGCCCGGCACCCCGGGCGGGGTCCGGGCCGTCAGCCGTGCCGGGGGCCGCGCAGGGCTCGGTCCAGGCCGTCCTGCGGGAGGCCGGTGAGGGCGCGGACGAAGATCTCCTCGTAGGCGGGTTCGCCGATGGAGGCGCGGACGGTGTCCGTGTACTTCTCGTGCAGGGCCCGCAGGCCGGGCAGGCCGCGCCGGGGCTGGCCGGTGGAGCGCCAGTAGGCCTCGCCGGTGCCGGACACGTCGGCCGCGCGCTCGCCGTCGCCCGCCGCCGCGAGGGCGGTGGCGAGGACGTCGAGGCCGAGGGCGACGCCGAGGCTCGCGCCGAGGCTGCGGGTGCCTTCGAGCATGGCGCGGGCGTGCCCGGACGCGGCGGCCGGGTCGCCCTCCAGGAGGCCGGTGAGGGCGAGCTGGTACTCCAGGGCGGTGCGGGTCCAGTGCTCGTCGAGCGCCTGACAGCGGGCCCGCAGGGCGAGCGCCCGTTCCCGTGCCTCGTCGAGCCGGCCGAGGCCGGTGAGGGCGAAGACCCGCACGAGATGACAGCGCAGCCGGGCGGCGGAGTCGGCCGGGCCGCCCCGCGCCGCGTCGAGGACATGGCCCACGACGACGTACGCGGCCATCGGGCGGCCGGTCGTCAGGGCGAGGAGCCCGGCGAGCGCGGCGGCGTCGAGGGTGAGGTCGCCGGGCCGGTCCCGCCGGCTCCCGGTCCCTCGCGCTGCGGCGTGCCCCGCGTGCGCGACGGCCTCCGCGTACGCGCCGTGACCCGTGCGCTCGGCGGCCCCCGACGGATCGGCGTACACCCCGTGCTCGACCGGCCCCGCGTGCTCGCCGTACCCCACCTCCTCGGCGTACCCCGCGTGCTCGACGGACTCCGCGTACCGCGCCTCGCGGGCGCAGCGTTCGCTCACCTCCTGGGCGGGGCCGAACTCGCCCTGGAGGACGAGGGTGACGCCGAGCGCCCAGAGCGCTCGGGCACGGACGCGGCCGCGGACGTCGCTGAGGAGGAGTGCCTGTTCGAGGCCGTCGCGGGCCTCCCTGAGGCGGCCGCGGCAGGACCAGGCGAAGGCGACGGAGCCGACGAGGTCGAGGGCGGCGTCGGGGTCGGTGCGGAGCAGGCGGTCGAGGGCGGTGCGCAGGTCGGTGTGGTGGGCGTCGACCGTGCGGTACCAGCGCAGCTGTCGGGCGCCGTGCCACTCGGCCTCCGCCCGGCGGGCCAGGCCCCTGAAGTGGGCGGCGTGCCGCTCGGCGACCGTCGCCGTCTCGCCGGTGCGGTCGAGCCAGGTCGCCCCGTACTCGCGGATCGTGTCGAGCATCCGGTGCCGTCCGGCCGCGTCGGCCGCGCGGACCACGGAGGCGCGGACGAGCCCGTCGAGGGCGCCGGGGAGAGTGGCGCGGTTCAGGGGGCCGCCGACGCACACCGCGGTCGCCGAGGCGAGGTCGAACGGGCCGCGGAACACGGAGAGCCGGGCCCACAGGAGCCGTTCCAGCGGGGCGCTCAGCTCGTGGCTCCAGCCGATCGCGGCGCGCAGTGTCCGGTGGCGGCTCGGCCACACCCGCTCCGTGTGGGCGAGCAGGTCGAAGCGGGTCCCGGGCGGGGCGTCGAACCGGCTGCCGAGCTGGTCCCGGACTGCCTCGGCGCCCTGGAGGCGGATCTGGGCGGCGGCCAGTTCCAGCGCGAGCGGAATGCCTTCGAGGCGTACGCAGATCTCGCCGGCCGGTCCCACCGCGGGGAAGTCCTCGCCCGCGGCCCTGCGGAGCAGTTCGAGGGCGTCCTGGCCGGCGGGCGGCAGCGGATCGAGGGTGATGACGTGCTCGCCCTCGACACCGAGGGGGCGGCGGCTGGTCGCGAGGACGGTGAGGCCCGGTGCGGCGGCGAGCAGTTCGGCGACGAGCCGGCCACACGGCTCGGCCAGGTGCTCACAGGAGTCGAGGACGAGCAGCAGCCGGTCGTCGGCGAGGCGCCGGCAGAGCCCGGTGGTCGCCATGCCCGGTGTGTGGTCCGCGAGGTCGACGGAATCGGCGACGAGCGCGACGAGGAGCCGGTCGCCGTCGAGTTGTGTCAGGTCGGTCCACCACGCCCCGTCGGGGTACCGCTCGGCGGCGCGGTGCGCCGCGCGCAGCGCGAGCCGGGTCTTGCCCACTCCCCCGACGCCGGTCACGGTGACGAGGCGGTTCTCCGCCAACGCGACGGATATTCGCTCCAGTTCCGTGCGGCGCCCCACGAAACCTGGGTTCTCGTCCGGCAGATGTCCACGCACGGAAGCAGTGTCCCTCATGAACGCCGCGAACGGGGGTGCGGAGTCCGTTCGTTATCCACCTTCGACCCTGACGACGACCGAGTGCCATCCCTGCGCGCCGTCGGGCATGGTGGAGGTGCGCTCCTCGGGCTGGGTGGTGCCGGTGCCGTCGGTGGCGCGGACGGTGAGGGTGTGGCGGCCGGGGGTGGCGGTCCAGGGGTGGACCCACTGGCGCCAGGTGTCCCGGGTGTCCTCGGCGCCGAGGGTGGCGTCGTGCCAGGGCCCGTCGTCGATCCGTACCTCGACGCGGCGGATGCCCCGGTGCTGGGCCCAGGCCACGCCGGCGACCATGACGGTGCCCGCGGCGATGCGGGCGAGGGCGCGGGGGGTGTCGATGCGGGACTGGGTCTTCACGGGGGCCTGGGCGGCCCAGCCGCGCGGGACCCAGTAGGCGTCGTAGGCGTCGAAGGTGGTGAGTTCGATGGACCGGATCCACTTGCAGGCGGAGACGTAGCCGTACAGACCGGGGACGACCATGCGGACGGGGAAGCCGTGCGAGAAGGGCAGGGGTTCGCCGTTCATGCCGAAGGCGAGGAGTGCGTCGCGGCCGTCCATGACCTCCTCGACGGGGGTGCCGATGGTCATGCCGTCGACGGAGCGGGCGACCAGCTGGTCGGCGGGGCCGCCCTCGGAGGGCGGGCGGACGCCGGCCTCGCGGAGCAGGTCGGCGAGGCGTACGCCGAGCCAGCGGGCGTTGCCGACGTAGGGGCCGCCGACCTCGTTCGAGACGCAGGCCAGGGTGATGTCCCGCTCCACCGTCGGGCGCGCCGTCAACTCGCTCAGGGTGAAGGTGCGTTCCTCCCGGACGCCGCTGCCGTGCAGCCGCAGCCGCCAGCGGTCGGCGTCGACCTTCGGGACCACGAGCGCGGTGTCGACGCGGTAGAAGTCCCGGTTGGGGGTGACGAAGGGGCTGATGCCGGGGACGCGGAGCTGCGCGCCGGCGGGCACGGCCGGCGCGGGTGAGTCCGGACGGGGCAGTCGCAGCGCCGCCCGGGAGGCCGCCGCGTTCTCCTGTACGGGGGTGCCGACCGCCCTGCCGAGCGCGGCGGCGCCGGTGACGGCGAGCCCGGCCGAGCCGGCGACGATCAGGAAGCCGCGCCGGTCCGCCCGGTCGGTTCCGGGCCTCGGGGCGCGGAGGCGGCCGGTCAGGACGTACAGCAGGGCCGCGCCCGCGACGGCTCCGGCGAGGGAGGGCACGGCGTCCACGGCGGAGTCCGAGTCGGGGCGGGTGACGGCGGCGAGTGCCCCGAGGAGCCCGAAGGCTCCGACGGCCGCGGTGCCGAGCAGGCGCCGGCGCAGCGCGAGCAGTCCGACCCCGAGGGCGAGGAGTCCGAGGACGACCAGGATGCCGAGCTGGAGGACGGCCTTGTCGCTCTCTCCGAAGACGCGGATCGCCCACTCCTTCAGGCCCGCCGGCGTCCGGTCGACGACGGTGCCGCCGACGGCCGGGACGGGGCCCGCCTCGGGCCGTACCCGGCCGGCGACGAGGTCCGCGACGGCCAGCGACACGTACGCGGAGATCAGGCCGCCGAGCGCGGCGAGGAGTCGGTCGGTGCGGGTGGGCTCGTACTGCGGCTCGCCCGCGGTCCTGGTGGTGTTCATGCTGGGTACTTCGGCACGCCCCGCCGCCTGGACGGGTCCCGTGCGGACGCTTCACCCGGGCGGCGGAGCGATCGGCAGGACTCTACGGCTTGTCGAGGTGTTCGCCCGGGGTCGCGAGGTCTTCGACCGCCTCGGCTCCGACGACCGCGCCGGTGGACTTCTTGCCGCGACGGAGCCGGCCTTCGAGCCAGGAGGCGAAGGTGGTGAGGGCGAAGTTGAGGAGGACGAAGATGACGGCGACGACGGTGAAGCAGGCGATGGTGTTGGCGCCGTAGTTGGCGCTCATCGGGCGGACGGAGGCGAGGAGTTCGGAGAAGCCGAGCATCGCGCCGCCGAGTGCGGTGTCCTTCACGATGACGACGAGCTGGCTGACGAGGGCGGGCAGCATGGCGGTGACCGCCTGCGGGAGCAGGACGTACGCCATGGTCTGGCCCTTGCGCATGCCGATGGCCTTCGCCGCGTCGGTCTGGCCGGTGGGCAGGGAGAGGATGCCGGCGCGGACGACCTCGGCGAGTACGGAGGCGTTGTAGAGGACGAGGCCGGTGACGACGGCGTACATCGGGCGGGTGTCCGGGCTGATGTCGGTGAACTCGGAGTACGCGGCGTTGGCGAAGAGCATGAGGATCAGGACGGGGATGGCCCGGAAGAACTCGACGACGGTGCCGGCCGCGCCGCGGAGCCAGCGGTGGTCGGAGAGCCGGAAGATGCCGAGGAGGGCGCCGAGCGGCAGCGCGATCACCATGGCGAGCGCGGCGGCGATCACGGTGTTCTTCAGGGCGGGCAGGATGTACGTCTCCCAGACGCGGGCGTCGGTGAAGAAGGGCGCCCACTTGGCCCATTCGAGCTGGTTCTTGTCGGCGAGGCTCACCACGACCCACCACACCACGGCGGCGAGGGCGACCAGGAACAGCAGCGTCCAGAGGAGGTTGCGCCGCCGGGCGCGCGGCCCGGGGACGTCGTAGAGGACCGTAGGTCTGTCCTTCTTCACCGTTTCACCGCCACCTTCTTGGCCACCCAGCCGAGGAACAGACCGGTGGGCAGGGTGAGGCAGATGAACCCGAACGCGAAGATCGCGGAGATGAGGATGAGTTGGGCCTCGTTCTCGATCATCTCGCGCATCAGCAGGGCCGCTTCGGCGACGCCGATCGCCGCGGCCACCGTGGTGTTCTTGGTGAGGGCGATCAGGACGTTGGCGAGGGGGCCGACGACGGAGCGGAAGGCCTGCGGGAGCACGATGACGCGCAGGACCTGCGGGAAGCTGAGCCCGATGGCGCGGGCCGCCTCGACCTGTCCGAGGGGGACGGTGTTGATGCCGGAGCGGACCGCCTCGCAGACGAAGGCGCTCGTGTAGGCGGTGAGGCCGAGGACGGCGAGCCGGAAGTTGATCGTGGTGAACCGGTCGGCGCCCAGGCTGACCCCGAGGGTCTGGAAGAGGCCGAGCGAGGTGAAGACGATGATGACGGTGAGGGGGATGTTGCGGACGATGTTGACGTAGGCGGTGCCGAAGCCCCGCATCAGGGGGACGGGGCTGACGCGCATGGCGGCCAGCAGCGTCCCCCAGATCAGGGAGCCGATCGCGGAGTAGACGGTGAGCTGCACCGTCACCCAGAAGGCTCCGAGCAGGTCGTACCCCTGGAGGAAGTCGAACACGGCGGCCTGCTCACTGGACGACGACGCCGATCTTCGGTGCCGGTTCGTTCTCGTAGCCGGCGGGCCCGAAGTTCTTCTTGACCGCCGCCTCCCAGGAGCCGTCGGCGACCATCTTCTCCAGGGCCGTGTTGATCTTGGCCTTGAGCTCGCTGCCCTTCTGGACGCCGATGCCGTAGTTCTCGTTGCTCATCTCGAATCCGCCGAGCTTGAACTTGCCCTTGAACTCGGGCTGCGAGGCGTATCCGGCGAGGATCGAGTCATCGGTCGTGACGGCGTCGATGACCCCGTTCTCCAGTCCGGTCAGGCACTCGGAGTAGCCGCCGTACTCCTGGAGTTGGGCGTCGGGGGCGATCTTGTCCTTGACGTTCTGCGCGGACGTCGAACCGGTCACCGAGCAGAGCTTCTTGTTGTTCAGGTCGGACGGCTCCTTGATCGAGTCGTCGTCGGCCCGGATCAGCACGTCCTGGTGGGCGAGGAGGTAGGGACCGGCGAAGTCGACCTTCTCGGCCCGCTTGTCGTTGATCGAGTACGAGGCCGCGATGAAGTCCACGTCGCCGCGCTGGAGCAGCGTCTCGCGGTCGGCGCTCTTGGCCTCCTTCCACACGATGTCGGACGGCTCGTGGCCGAGCTCCTTGGCCACGTACGTCGCCACGTCGACGTCGAAGCCGGTGTAGGTGCCGTCGGGGGTCTTCAGGCCGATGCCGGGCTGGTCGTACTTGATGCCGATGGTGATCTCGTCGCCGCCGTGATCACGGGGCGCGTCGCCGGCGGCGCCGTGGGCGAAGCCGGCGGAGGTGAAGGAGAGGACGACGGCCGCGGCGACGGCCACGGTGGCCCTGCTGGTCCTGAGCGCGTTCATGAGGATCACCCCTGGGGGCTGTGGGTCGGGCGGCGTCCGCCGGCTCAGTGGTGGAGGATCTTGGACAGGAAGTCCTTGGCGCGGTCGCTGCGCGGGTTGCTGAAGAACTCGTCCGGGGTCGTCTCCTCGACGATCTTCCCGTCGGCCATGAAGACGACCCGGTTGGCGGCGGAGCGGGCGAAACCCATCTCGTGGGTCACGACCGCCATCGTCATGCCGTCCCGGGCCAGCTGCTGCATGACCTCCAGGACCTCGTTGATCATCTCGGGGTCGAGCGCGGAGGTCGGCTCGTCGAAGAGCATCACCTTCGGATCCATGGCGAGGGCGCGGGCGATCGCCACGCGCTGCTGCTGGCCCCCGGAGAGCTGCGCCGGGTACTTGTCCGCCTGGCTGGCGACCCCGACCCGGTCGAGGAGGGCGCGGGCCCGCTGCTCGGCGGCCTTGCGGTCCTTCTTGCGGACCTTGATCTGACCCAGCGTGACGTTGTCGAGGACGGTCTTGTGGGCGAAGAGGTTGAACGACTGGAAGACCATGCCCACATCGGCCCGCAGGGCGGCGAGTTCCCGTCCTTCGGCGGGCAGCGGGCGCCCGTCGACGACGATCTCGCCCGCGTCGATGGTCTCCAGGCGGTTGATCGCGCGGCAGAGCGTCGACTTCCCCGAACCGGAGGGCCCGATGACGACGACCACCTCGCCGCGGTGGATCGTGAGGTCGATGGACTGGAGGACGTGCAGGGTGCCGAAGTGCTTGTCGACACCGCGCAGCACGACGAGTGAGTCACCGCCGTCCGGGACGGGCATGGCACCCTCCTGGGTCACGCCCCCCGTTCTGCCGCTCCCTCTCACGTTCATGCTCCGCCCTCCACCCGGCGCGCGCACGCCGGAGGGGTGCACGGAGGGTGAGCACGGAGACGCGCACGCGTGATGCCCGGAAAGGGGTTCACGCGCGCGCGTGGGGCTCGGCAGGGGTCAGCCGGCGGTCTCGCGGGCGGCCAGGTCGATCAGGTCGCACACCTCGGCCGGCCGGGAGGCCAGCGAGGCGTGGCTCGCGTCGAGCTCGACCACCTTGCGCGGGTTCATGCGCTGGGCCATGCGCCGCTCGTTGTCGGGGTGGATCATGCGGTCCTCGGTGGAGACCTGGTACCAGCACGGCTTGGCCCGCCAGGCCGGGGAGGTGACGGTGTCGCCGAAGGTGGAGGCGAGCGGGGCCTTCTGCGTGACGGCCATGACGAATGCCTCGTCCTCGGTCAGGTCCTGGGCGAAGCTCTCGTGGAACTTGTCCTGCTTGATCCAGAGGTAGCCGTCGGAGTCGGGCGCGATGTCGTCGAAGGCGGCCGGCGGGTTCTCCTGGCTGATCTGGCCGGGGCTCTCACCGGTGTCCGGGGCGAAGGCGGCGATGTAGACGAGGGCGGTGACGTTGGGCAGGTCGCCCGCCTCCGTGATCACCGCGCCGCCGTAGGAGTGGCCGACGAGGACGACGGGGCCGTCGACCTGCTTGACCATCTTCCGGGTGCGCTCGGCGTCGTCGGTGAGGGAGGTGAGCGGGTTCTCGACGGCGTACAGCTTGCCGTATCCGCGTTTCCTCAGCTCGACGATGACGTTCGCCCAGTGGGCGGCGCCGCCCCAGAAACCGTGCACCAAAACGATCGCGGGCTTGTCTGCCATGGGTTCCGTACCGATCTGCGCGAAGGATGGATCCCGCCCCTGATCCCGCCCCTGATCCCGCCCCGTGACCCCCGCGCCACGCTACGGGCAGGGCGAGGGGACCGCACCTGCGATGGTCTCCCCGGTCGACGGCGGCACGGCCGCGACGGGGGCCGGGCGTCGCCTGCGGACCTCGGCGCCCTGTCGGACACTGGGGGTGGGAGTCGAGTGCGCGAGGAGGGTCCGCCATGAGCAGTGCCGCACCCAAGGTCAGCACGTTGCCGCCGGAGCACCGCGAGCGTCTGATGGCCTTCGCCGAGGACGTGTACTTCGATTCCGGCCACCGCCTCTTCGAGGAGCAGCAGTACGCCGACCGGTTCTGGATCGTGAAGACGGGCGCCGTGACGCTCGACGCGAAGGTGCCGGGTCGCGGGTCGCCCGTGATCGAGACCCTGCGCCACGGCGAGCTGGTGGGCCTGTCCTGGCTGTTCCCGCCGTACCTCTGCCAGTCGGGCGCCGAGGCGATGACGCCGGTGCGGGCGTACGAGTTCGACGCCCCGGCCGTCCGCTCGATGTGCCGCTCGGACACGGATTTCGGCGCCTCGGTCACGTTCTGGGTGGGGGCGATCCTGGCCCACCGCCTCCACGTGACCCGGGTCCGGCTCCTGGACCTGTACGCGCCGCACGGGAGCGGCATCCTTGCGTGAGCCGTGCCCCCTTCCTCGTACGCGGAAGGGGGCACGGCGCTGCGGTGGCGCGGTCAGTTCACGAAGACGACGGGGCTGCCGGCCTGGCTGGTGTCCATGACGGGCCCGTACTTCGCGGAGAAGTAACCGCTGCCCGGACAGGTGCCGGGACCGCTGGTCTTGGTGAACAGCTGGTCGGTGAAGGTGAGCGAGTTGTCGGTGTTGGAGGGGGTGGCGGTGAGGCTCGTGGCCCGGTAGACGCAGGTCGTCAGGCCGAGGATGGTGTTGATCTTCAGTGTGGTCTGGATCGGGCCCGCGGCGCCCGCGGTGACGGTGAGCGACCCGCCGGAGGTGACGGCGGCGGCGAAGGGCAGGTTGTTGACCGTGATGCTCTGGACGCCCGTCGCGCCGATGATGTTGGTGGTGCAGCTGCTCAGGGTGTGAGCCGTGACGGACTCGGTGGCGGTGCCGGGCGCGGCGGGGTTGCCGGTGACCGTGGCGGTGAACGCGGAGGTGCCGCAGGTGATGCCGGTGCTGCCGCCCGCGGTGGTGGCGATCCTGGCCTTGGTTCCGGCGGAGAGGGAGGCGGAGAGGACGTCGCCGACGGCGACGGCGGTGCCGCCGGCGCCGCCGGTGGTGAGGACCTCGCCGGCGGCGGCGCCCGAGGCGCCGGCCTGGGCGGTCGCGGCCAGGGTCGCGGTGACGGCGAGGCCGATGGACACGAGAAGAGCGCGCTTGCGCATGGGGATGCTTCCTTCCGTACGGAGTGGGGGTGCGGAACTCGGCTGTACTGGCGGTGCGCGTGGGGACGCGGGGGTGGTCCGGGGCAGTGCGGACCGGTACGGCGGTGTACCGGGCGCACTCGGGGATGCCCTGGGGGGGAGCCGGCGGCGGTGAGGGAGGTGCGCGGCGTTGCGGAGCGGTGCGCGTCGATACGGGTCGGAGCGCGGCGTTGCGGAGCGGTGCGCGTCGATACGGGTCGGAGCGCCGGCCTGACGGGGTGGTGCGCGGCCGCCGCCGGGACGATCCGGCGCCACGGATGTCCGGCAGCGGTGTCGCGGGAGGTGCGGGAGCGTGATACTCGGTGCGGTGTGCGGTGGGGACGCGTCCCGTCCCACGGGGAGCGGCTCCGACGTTCGGCACACCGAGAGGAAAACCCATCAGGGTTGTAATCCTGTCGAGTATGTGACGTCAACAACCCCGGGAGGATGTGGCCGATGACGAGTGCTCGCGGAACCGAGGAGGATCTCGTCCTGCCGGGCGCCCGCTCGGGAAGGGAGCCGGAGCGCTCGCTCCGGCCCGGACCCCGTCGGCTGACGCCCGAGGAGGTCGCCTCGCGACAGCGGGAACGACTGCTCGACGGGGTGGCGACGACGGTCGCGGCGAACGGCTACGCGGGCGCCCGCATCAGCGACATCTGCCGGGCCGCCGGCGTGACCCGACCGGTCTTCTACGAGCTGTTCTCCGGCAAGGAGGACGCCGTCATCGCCGCCTACCGGGGCGGCACGCAGCAGGTCGTACGGGCCATGCGGAGGGCGTACGAGGAGGCCGGCGGCGCGGCGGACTGGCCGGCCGCGGTGCGCGCCGGACTGCGGGTGCTCCTGACGGTGCTCACGCAGACCCCGGCGTTCGCCACGATGGTGGTCGAGATCGAGTCCCTGGGGCCCGCGGGGCGCCAGGCGCGCGCCGAACTTCTGGCCAGTTTTCGCTGGTTCTTCACCGACGCCCCGGCGGGGCCCGCACGGGTGCCGCGGAGCGAACTGGTCGACATCGTGGTGGGCGCCGTCCACGCCGCGGTCCACCGGGCGGTCGACGAGGGGCGGCTCATCGATCTTCCCCTCCTGCTCGACAGTCTGGTGCACGTCCTGGTGGCTCCCTTCACCTCCGAATGATCGATCGTCGGACGGCCGACAGGCCGCTGATGCAGGGGAGTTGACCCCGGGTAACAGCAAGCCTTACGGTCCGAACGGTTCCCTGCGGCACGTCTGCCTCCGCACCACGCGAGGAAGACCCAGGCGGGTTGGGGGACTGTCCGCGCCAGGACGCGCCGCGCAGGTCTGTTTCCTCACTCATGTCAGGAGCACCGCATGGCCATGTCCGAAGACACCCCCGACCAGCACACGAACCCCGCCACGACGGAGGACGGCTCCGGCAGACGCGGCCGGGTGCGCTACCGCCGCGCCGCGATGATGGGCGGACCCGCCCTGGCCATCGCCGCCACGCTCGTCGTCCTCACCGCGCAAGGGGCGCTCGCCGCCCAGTTCGCCATCTCCGGCATGCCGTTCACCGTCGCCGCCGACTCCATGGAGGGCACCGGCTTCGGCCAGTTCGGAGGCCTCGACAACATGGCCGAGGGAAGCCCCAACGCCGGCGACACCGGCGGACAGGTGCTGGTCATCGTCACCGCGATCCGCGAGGCGAAGCTCACCAACCTCTGCCAGAGCGTGGAGCTCGGCGGCACCTACCTGCGCATCACGGCGGGCGGCAAGGGCACCCCGGTCAAGGCCTCGGGGCTCACCACCGACTCCACCGAGATCAGCGGCAAGGTCGCCGACTTCGACAACATCGAGATCGGCGGTGACGCCAGCACCTTCGACAAGCCGCCGATCAAGGGCCCGCTCGGCTCCTTCGGACAGCAGGCCGACACGGTCACCATCAAGGACCTCCGGCAGACCAACTACGCCACGACCGCCGTCCGGTTCACCCTTCCCGACCTGCACATGAGCTTCAGCTCGAAGGGCTGCTGAGCGTGGCGCCCGGCCGTCCCCGGCACCCCTGGCGGACCTTCCGGCGCTGGCGGCACCACCGTCCCTTCGGCGCCGGAGTCACGCTCGCCCTGGGCGGGGCGGAGATCCTGCTGACCCAGCGGGCGAGCATCACCGTGATCCTCACGGCGGGAGCGGACAGCCTGGTGGGCTACGTCCTGCCCTCCCTCATGATCATCTGTGGACTGCTCATCGTCCTCAACCCCCGCCAACGGCTCTTCTACTCGGTCGTCGGAGTCCTGGCGTCCCTCGGGAGCTGGGTCACCTCCAACCTGGGCGGGTTCGTCGTGGGGATGCTCCTCGGGCTCATCGGCAGTTCGCTCGCCTTCGGCTGGCTCCCGGACCGGCCGCCGCGGCAGCGCCGGCTCTTCCGCCGCCGGAAGCCCGCGACCACCGGAGACCCGGCGGAGACGCCGACGGCGGCCGGGACGGCCTGAACACACGCCCCGAGCCGGGCCCGCCCGACGGCGGGCCCGGCTCGGGCACCGCTCCACGCCGGGTCCGGGTCCGATCGACGGCAGGACCGCATCGGTGCCGCGCCGCGGCGGGCCCGGCTCGGCCGGCAGTCCGCACTCGAACGCCGTGCGATCGGGCAACCGTGACGTCGCCCGACCGGACGGTACGGTGGGAACGCACGACCGGGCCGCGGCACCGCGCAGGCCCTGACCCCACCCGTACGCACACTTCGGCGACGAGCGGCGAGGCCCCCATGAGCGACCCGAGGACGGCACGTGAGGCGATCGCCCTCGTGGCGGACGACTTCACCGAACTCCCCTACGGGGAGGAGCCCCTGGCCGGTGACGGGCCGATCGACTGGCCCGGCTACGCCGACGCCCACGCCCGCGCCGCCGAGCGCACCGGCGAGACCGAGTCGGTGGTCTGCGGCACGGGCACGGTGTGCGGGGTGCGGGTGGTCCTGATCTCCTTCGAGTTCCGGTTCCTCGGCGGCTCCCTCGGCGAGCGGACGGGAGCGCGGGCCACGGCCGCCCACGAGCTGGCCCGCGCCCGCCGGCTGCCCGTGGTCGTCCTCCCCGCGACCGGCGGCAGCCGGATGCACGAGGGCATGCGCGCGCTCCTCCAACTCCAGTACCTCGCACGCGAGTCGGCGCTGACCCGGGCCGCCGGGCTGCCGCAGGTCGCGGTCCTGCGGAATCCGACGACGGGGGGCGGCTGGGCGACGCTGGGGGCCGGGTCCGACGTCGTGCTCGCACTCCCGGAGGCCCAGGTGGGCTTCGCCGGGTCACGGGTGCGCCCGCAGGACGCGGACCCGGCCGCGTACACCGCCGAGGCCCAGCTCGCCCACGGCCACGTCGACGCGATCGTGCCGCCCGACGAGCTGCGCACCACCCTCGGACGCTGGCTCGGGCTGCTCACCCGGCCCGCCGAGGGCCCGGTCCCGCCGCCGCACGCGCTGTCGGCGCCGGGCACCGAGCCCGCCGCGAGCGGGCGGGAGGCCGTGGCGCGCGCACGGCGCCCCGACCGGCCGCGGGCCCCCGCGTACCTCGACGCCCACTTCACGCTCCGCGAGGAGATCTCGGGCGACCGCTGCGGCGGCGTCGACCCCGGCATGCGCTGCGGCTTCGGGCAGCTCCCCGACGGGCGTACCGTCGCGTTCGCCGCCCAGTGCGGCACCGCGACCCGCCCGGCCGGCTTCCGCACGGCCGCACGACTCGTCCGCCTCGCGGACCGCCTCGGGATCCCGGTCCTCACCCTCGTCGACACCCCTGGGGCGGCCAACGACCCGGCGGCGGAGTACGCGGGCGCCGGCCCCGCCATCGCCGACCTCTTCGCCGCCGTCGCCACCGCCGGCGTCCCCCTGACCTCCCTCCTCGTCGGCGAGGGCGGCTCCGGCGGCGCCCTCGCCCTCGCCGCTCCCGAGAACCTCTGGGCCACCCCCGACAGCTACTTCTCGGTCATCGCCCCCGAACTGGCGGCGTCCATCCTGAAGCGGACCCCCGAGGAGTCCGACAGGACCGCCGACCAACTCCGGCTGCGGCCCCAGGACCTTCTCGACCTCGGGGTGGTCCGCGGCATCGTGAAGCCCTGAACGACACCGCTCGCGAGGTGCGTCGTCGCAGGTCAGCGCCCGGAATCGAGTCGCGGAGGAGCACGGCGCCCGGCATCCTGTCCGGCATGACCGCCGACCCCGTCGACCCCGTCGACCCCGTCGACCAGGCTCGACGTCTCGCACACGCCCGTTTCCCCGACGCCCTCGCCGCGATCCTCACCGGATCGACCGCCGCCGACCGTGCCCGTGCACTGGCCGAGGCCGACCTCGCGAAGGGCCGCCGCCGCTCGCCCCGGAGACCGTCGAGACCAAGTGCTACGACCTGACGGACGCGCTGGACGACGACTCGGTCGCCGCCCGCCGGCCGTGATCTTTCCCGAGTCTTGTCCGGGCGCTGACGGTCCCTTGTACGGGGCTTGACCCGGGCGCCGCGAGAGTGGGATCACCCGAACGCAGCTGCGGTCGGGGGGAGTTCGCTCAGCGGAGGAGATCCGATGAACCGTAGGACCCGTATCCGCGCCGCCGTCGCCGGCGGCGTCGCCGTGACCGCGCTCGGCGCGCTCGTCGCCGGTGTGGGTGTGGCGCAGGCAGGTGAGAAGGAGCACGGCAGGGACCGCGGCGACCGGAAGGGCGGGGTGACCGAGCGGGAGATAGCCGGGCTGTTCGACCGGTGGAACGCGGCGCTGCTGACCGGGGACGCGGAGAAGGTCGCCGACCTGTACGCCGAGGACGCCGTGCTGCTGCCGACGGCGTCGCCCCGGATCCGTACCGATCACGTGGGGATCGTCGACTACTTCGAGCACTTCCTGCAGAAGAAGCCGCGGGGCGAGAAGGTCCGTTCGGTGATCCGCGTCCTCGACCGGAACTCGGCGCTCGACGCCGGCGTCTACCGCTTCCACCTCACCGACCCGAAGACCGGCGTCACCAAGGCGGTCGACGCCCGGTACACCTACGAGTACGAGAAGCGGGACGGCGTCTGGCTGATCGTCAACCACCACTCCTCGGTGCTCCCGGCCGAGGGCTGATCCGCCGCGGCGCGTCGGCCTCGGTCCGCAGTCCGATCCGTACGCACAGTCCGCCGCCGGGCGCGTCCCGAAGCGCGACCCGGCCTCCGTCGTCCGTGACCAGCTGCTTGACGATGGCGAGGCCGAGGCCCGAGCCCGTGCGGCCGGTCAGCCCCTGGCCTCGCCAGAACCGGTCGAAGGCGCGGGCCTGTTCGGCGGCGGACATCCCCGGGCCCTGGTCGAGGACCTCGACGACCGCCTCCTCGGGACCGTCCGTCTCCACCCGTACGGTGATCGTGCCCCGGTCCGGGGAGACCTCCAGGGCGTTGGAGAGCACGTTGTCGAGGACCTGGTCGAGGTTGCCCGGCCCCGCGAGCACCCGGGGCCAGTCGTCGGCGTCACCGGCGAGGACGAGGGTCACCCCGCGTTCGTCGGCGGCCGGCCGCCACACGTTCAGGCGTTCCTCGACCAGCTCGCGCAGCGCCAGCGGTTCGGGCGCGGAGACCTTCGCCTCGGCCCGGGCGAGCACCAGCAGCCCGTTGACGAGGCGGCTCATCCGTACGACCTCGGCGGTCGCCTGGTCGACGTCCTCGCGGACGAACTCGTCGTCCACCCCGTCCGCGATGTTGTCGAGGGAGAGCCGCAGCGCCGTCAGCGGGGTACGCAGCTGGTGCGAGGCGTCGGCGACGAAGATGCGCTGCGAGGCGACGAGCGTGTCCAGGCGCTCCGCGCCCTGGTTCAGCGTGCGGGCGAGCGTCCGCGTCTCCTGCGGGCCGGTGACGGGGGACCGTGCCGTGAGGTCGCCGTCGCCGAACCTGCTCGCCATGTCGTTGAGTTGGCGCAGCGGCTTGGTGAGGAGCCGGGCCACGATCGCGCCGAGCCCGGCCGCCACGGCGAGCACGCCGACCGCGAGGATCGCCCGGAACCCCCAGATCCGCCACAGCCGGTCGGTGAGGTCCGCCGTCTCGTACCGGACGCGGACCGCACCGACGATCCGCTCCTCCACGGCCCCGTTCCGCGCGTACACCGGTACGGTGACCACCAGTTCGGGCCCCCAGACGAGCCGCGACCCCCAGTCGACGGTGGTCCTGCCCCGCGCAAGCGCGCTGTCGAAGGCCGGGTCGTCCGGGTGGGCGGGCAGGGGCAGCGGCGGCATCGCACTCCTGCCGTCGGCCGCCACCACCTCCACCGTCCCTGGCGTCTCGTCGCCGTACGCCCCCGCCATCCGGGCCAGCGCCTGCCGTGCGGGCGCGTCGCCCTCCCCGAGCAGCAGCGCCATCGTCGTGGCCTCGCGGCGTACGGACTCCTCGGTGTCGCCCCGGAGTTGGGCGGTGAGCGTGAAGGCGACCGGCACGGTGAAGGCGGCGAGCGCCACCGCGACGAGCGCCACGTAACTGACGATCAGCCGCCTGATCACGTCGGGTCCGCACCGACCGGCCCGACCGGGGCCTCCGGCGCGGCCCGGTCCCCGGCGCCGTCCGGCTCGTCGGTGAGCACGTTCAGTCGGAAGCCCACCCCGCGGACCGCCTCGACGGCCACCGCGCCGGCGAGCTTGCGGCGCAGCGCGGCCACGTGGACGTCGAGGGTCTTGGTCGGCCCGAACCAGTTGGCGTCCCAGACGGCTTCCATGATCTGCTCGCGCGACATCAGGGCGCCGGGTTCCTCGGTGAGGAAGGCCAGGAGGTCGTACTCCTTGGGCGTGAGCGCCACTTCGACGCCGTCGAGCCGGACCCGGGCCGCCTTGCGGTCGACGGTCAGCCTGGCCCCGTATCGCTGCGGCCCGGTGGGCTGTTCGGCGGGGCGGACCCTGCGCATCACGGCGCGGATCCGGGCGATGACCTCGCGGACCCCGAAGGGTTTGGAGACGTAGTCGTCGGCGCCGATCTCCAGGCCGACGACCCGGTCGGTCTCGTCGCTGCGCGCGCTGATGACGATGATCGGCACGTCCCCGCGCCGTCGCAGCGCCCGGCAGACGTCGAGCCCGTCGGTGTCGGGCAGACCGAGGTCGAGGAGCACGAGGTCGTACGGGGTGGCGACGGCGAGCCCCGCCGCCCCCGTGGTGACCCACTCCACCTCGAACCCGTAGCGCAGGAGTCCGCGGCGCAGGGACTCCGCGACCGGCTCGTCGTCTTCCACCAGCAGTACACGCACGGGGAAACCCTAGTTCGAGTTCCGTACGCCGGTTCACCATCGGGTCGGCGCCCGGGCGGCGCCTCAGTAGTAGCGGCGCATGATCTCGTCGGCCCAGGCCGGCTGCTCGGTCGGCCCCTGGGGGCCGAACTCGGCCATGTACGGCTTGATGTCGAGCACGGGGGTGCCGTGGACCGCGTCGAGGCCCCGCACGTGGAGGTCGAGGCCGTCGGTCCGGATCAGCCGGCAGCGCGAGACGCCGATGCGGTTGGGGCGGTTCTTGCCGCGCTGGGCGAAGATCCCGACGAGCGGCCAGTCCTTGTTGCCGCGCGGGTGCCTGGCGCCGGTCTGGACGGCGTCCGGTGCCACCCGGTCGAAGTGGTAGACGACCTCCAGGTGCGAGAACTCGTCGAGGCCGGCGACCGCTTCGGGCCCGAACGCCGCCGCGTCCAGCCGGACGACCGACTCCACGTCGCCCCACTCGTCGTCCCGTACGTCCTCCCGCCCGCCGACGACATGACCCACCGGATACGAGACGACCGTCGTCGGGGTGCGCTGCTCCTGTGCTGCCATGGGGTTCCTCGCTCTTCTCCCACGGATCCCGTGGGATGCTCCGATGCGGCCGGCCAGGGGTGCGGCCGGACCCCGGCACCGTACCCCTTCGGGCGAACGGCCTTCGAAAGTACGTCAGATGCCCGGCCCGTAACCGGGATCCGGTGCCTGTGGCGGATTCCAGCCGGCCGCCAGCCCCCAGAGGCCGAGGGCGACGACCGCCACACAGACGAGCGCCGCCTGCCACGGCCGCAGCCACCGGGTGGCCGCCGCGTACGTCAGCGGCGGTACGACGAGACCGGCGCACAGGATCAGCGGCAGTTCGACGAGTATCACTCCCCAGTCCCTGGCGTGCGCCTCGAAGCCGCCGTCGATGGTGTAGGCGGCCCGGGCCAGCGCGAACGCCCCCACGACCGCGACCCCGGCGACGGCGAGCAGACAGCCCACGGCGCTCTCCGCCCGGGCGTCGCCGTGCTCCTCTCGCCCTCGCTCGTGGTCTCCGTGCCGCTCGGCCCCGGGTCGTTCGGCCCCGTGTCGCTCGGCCCCGTGTCGCTCGGCCCCGTGTGAAGGGTTCTCGCTCATGCAGGTGACGGACGCCGGAAGGTCCCGCCCGGTTCCGTCCGCGCAGGTCCGCAGGTCCGCAGGGGTCGCGTGGGGTCTCCGGGGTCGGCGGGCCCCCGCGCGTTCGCCGGGCGGGCGGCTCCGGGTGACCATGGACGTACGGGACCTGACCGGAGGCCGGGCAGCACCGGGAGGCAGCGATGGGCCATTCCCCCGCGGACACCGGTGGCACGACCACCGACGTACTCGTCGTGGGCGCGGGGCCGGTCGGTCTGAGCGCCGCCGCCGAACTGCGCCGCCGGGGTGTGCGCTGCCGGCTCGTCGACCGGCTGCCGGCGAGGCTGCCGTACGCGAAGGCGGTCGGGATCCAGCCGCGCACGCTGGAGCTATGGGACCGGATGGGGCTGGTCCGGGACGTCCTGGAGGCCGCTGTTCCGCTGCACGGGCAGCTGATCTACGTCGACGGACGGGAGCAGGCGAGGATCGAGCTCTCGCTGCCGCCCGAGGTGCCGTACGGATTCGCGGCGCTGCCCCAGTACGAGACCGAACGGCTGCTGGAGGCGTACGTCGCCGGTCTGGGCACGTCGATCGAGCGCGGCACCGAGTTGCTGTCGTTCACCCAGGACCCGGACGGCGTGACCGCGCGGCTGCGCACGGCCTCGGGCGCCGACGAGGAACTGCGGGTGCGCTATCTGATCGGCTGCGACGGCGCCCACAGCGTGGTCCGCAAGACGCTGGGCCTGTCCTACGAGGGGGGCGCGTTCCCGGAGACGTACATGCTCGGCGACGTCGAGGCCGACTGGGACCTGCCGCCGGGCTACGGCCTGCGCTCCAGCGGCCCGTCGCCGGACGGCGCCGGCGACGACCTCCTGGTGTGCATCCCGCTGCCGGGTGCGGGGCGCTACCGCATGTCGATGAAGGCGCCTTCCGCGTCCGCGGCCGCGGACCGCGCCGGGGACGGTGTCGCGCACGGTCTGGAAGGCGGCACCGGGCCCGCGCTCGACGATCTCCAGGCCGTCGTCGACCGCCTGGCGCCCCGGCCCACGCGGCTCTCCGCGCTGCGCTGGTCGTCGGTGTTCCGCATCAGCCACCGCATCGTCGACCGCTACGGAGAGGGACGGGTGTTCGTCGCGGGCGACGCGGCCCACATCCATCCGCCGGTCGGCGCGCAGGGCATGAACACGGGCGTCCAGGACGCCTGCAACCTGGCCTGGAAGCTGGCCCTGGTCGTCCGCGGCGAGGCCGGGCCCGCCCTGCTGACCAGCTACGACGGCGAGCGCCGCCCGGTCGGCGAGGAGGTCGTGGGCCGGACCGTCCGGCATGCCGTCCAGGGCATGGACACCGGTCCCGACCAGCGGCGGACCCGGATGCTCCGCGAGGCCCAGCTTCTCGTCGGCTACCGCGACGGGCCGCTCTCCGGCGCCCCGTACGGACCGGACGAGGCGCCCCAGCCAGGGGACCGCGCCCCGGACTGCGCGGGCCTGACGACGCCGATCGCCGGCTACCCGCTGCGGCTGCTCGACGTCCTGCGCGGGCGGGCCGGGCACGTGGTGCTGCTGTACGGGGACGACGCCGCCACCCTGGCCCGGGCGGCCGACGCGACGCGGGCCGCGGGCGACCTGCCGCCGCTCGCGGTCCTGGCGCAGGACGCCCCGGACGGCGTGCCGTCCGGGGCGTCCGCGCCCGTCTACCGGGACGCCGCCGGGGAGTTCGCACGGCTCTACCTCCCCGACGACGCGACCGGCTTCGTGGTCCGGCCGGACGGGCAGCTCGGCGCCCGGTTCCCGATCGGCGCCACCACGACCGCCCTGTCCGACTACCTCAGGAGCCTGTCCGTTCCCCTGAGGCCGTGGACGGGGTTACGGGACCCAGTGGTTGCCCGAGACGGTGATCATGACCTGGAGCTGGATGCTCGCTGAGAAGTAGCTGCTCGTGTCGATCGGCGTGGCCAGCATCTTGTTCCAGAGGGCGTCGAGCCAGGCCTGGCTGCCCGAGTCCGTCATCGCCGCCACTGCGAAGGGGGCGAAGAAGGCGGCCTCGCTGCCCGAGGAGATCTGCGTGCCGTTCAGCTTGTAACCGATGGCGATCTTGTTCGGGTCGCCGCCGGTCTTCGACTTGATCCAGCCGTTCAGCTTCCGCGCCGCCGCCAGGGAAGTGGCGTCCCCGCTGGTCACCGCGTCGTCGGCGATGCGCCACGGGGTGCGGCAGGCGTTCCACCAGTAGGCGCCGTCGTTGGGGTCCTCCAGGACCTGGCCCGGGGCCGGCTTGGGCGTGGTGTTGGTGTCGACGACGAAGTCCGGCAGGAGTCCGGTGCCGGGGGCGTACGTGGACTGGAGGCGGGAGATCTGGGTCTGGTGCGCGCTGCGCACGGCGTCCCAGGTCGTGTCGCCCGAGGCCGTACGGAAGGCGCGGAAGTGGTCGACCATCCAGTCCGACGTCCGGGAGATCCAGTAGTACTGGTCGCCGGAGCTGCTCCAGTCGCCCAGCTTCAACAGCTTGGTCGTCGGGTTGAGTTCGTCCTTCTTGATGGCGGCGATGTGCTTGAGCGCGAGGTCCTTGTAGTTGTACGTGCCGGCGCTGCCCCACTGCTTGTCGGCGAGCAGCAGGCCGTACGCCACGTCCATGTCGCCGTCGGTGGCCCCGTCACCGCCGTTGACGCTCTTGCACGCGGTGTCCTGCTCGGCAGCCAGCAGGTTCGGGTTGACCGACGACGGGTGGTCGATCTTCCACTTCACCAGGCCGTCGAATATCTTCTTCGCGTCCGGGTCGGCGCCCGCCATCGTCGCGGTCACGACCATGCCGTAGCCCTGCGCCTCGGCGACGTACGGGTGGTCGGCGTCCGGCGAGATGATCTGGTACCAGCCGTTGCCGCAGTTCTGCCGGACGAAGGCGGCCTTCCACCGGTTGTAGTAGTCGACCACCTTCTGGTCGACCGTCGCCTGCGAGCCGGTGGGCTTCAGCATCCCCGCGGCGTACGGCTTGAGGTGGCTGCCGAACGGCACCGCCGTCCCGCCGCCTCCACCGCCGCCGGTCGGCGCGCCGTACACCTCGAACTCCCAGAGGGAGTAGCCGTACGGGGTTCCGCGCCCGGTCCCGTACATCCGCACGTACCGGCCGCTCCCGGAGACCGTCAGGTCGTCCGTCGCCCCGTCGCCCGCGCTCGTGGAGTAGACGTCGCTCCAGGTCGCGCCGTCCGGCGAGGTCTGGATGCGGTACGCCTTCCCGTACGCCGCCTCCCAGTTGAGCTTCACCCGCGAGATCGTGTGGTTCGCCCCGAGGTCCACCCGGATCCACTGCGGGTCGACCCCTTCCACGCTCGCCCAACGGGTGGCTCCGTTGCCGTCCACGGCCAACGCGGGCCCGAACGCCGACGTCTCGACGGACGACGCCGTCACGGCCTTCCCGGTGGACACCAGCCCGTCGGCGGCCTCCGCCGTCGGCATGACCGTCAGGGGCACCGCCAGCAGACCCGCGAGTCCGAGCAGCGAGGCACTTCGTCTCCGCATGACAACTCCCTTTCCCTCTACGGCAATAGATAGGAAGTATTCCTAACCATTGGCGGAGACTAGAGAGCCCGACAGCCCGGCGCAAGACCCCTGACATGACACCCGGGTGAGCGATGGGGGAACGCCACCGATGCCCGGAAGGTCGGGCGAGGACCGGCTGCGGCGCGTCGAGGAGGGGGAACAGGCCCGCCTCTCCCCCTCGCGCCACGCCCCGGCGATCGCCTCGCTTTCCCGGTCAGGGCGCCGGGGAGCAGACGGTGACCGGCGTGGTGCTCGCGACGGCGACGACGGCCGCGCGCGGGGGGTCGGTCCGCTCCAGGAGTCGGAGACCGGGGCCACCGGCCTTGAAGAGGGCTTCGTGCCGCACCCAGAGGCGCAGGAGCGCGGCCCCGGGATCGGGGCTCGCGGAGGCGGCTTCGAGGTCGGCCTCCGGGAGGAGGCGGCGGAGGACGGGGAGGGGGCCGGGGCGGCGCGTCGAGGGTTCGACGTCGATGCCGACGCGGCTGGGGCCCACCGCCGCGGCGGCGAGGCCGTCGGCGTGGCTCGCGCTGAGGCCGATCTCGGGGTGGCCCGGCAGGAAGGGCCGGCCGTGACCGGACCGTCCGCACGCGGCGCAGGACTGGGCCGGCGCGGAGGCGTGCGGGGGCCGGCCGGTGAACCGGGCCACGCAGAGCCGCAGCAGGAGCCGCGCCGCCAGGACGTCGTCGCGGCGGGAAGGGATCCGGATCGGGGCCAGCCGCCGTACCTCCCACGGGGCGAGGAGCCCCTCGTGCAGCTCGGGGTGGGCCAGGACCTCCGCGGTGGTCGCCACCGCGGCCAGGGTCGGCCGGCCGGCCGGCCGCGGCTCGGGGCCGGCCGTCACGGTCGAGGGTTCATCCGGCGGCGGCCGGCGCGGCGGCCGGTCCGGTGGCGTCCAGGAAGCGCGCACGGACCCGGTTCAGGGTGCGGAAGTCGTCGATGGTGACCTCCTGGAGGTCGATGGTGTCGCCGGTCAGGTCCTCGAGGAGGTCGATGAACTCCAGGAAGTCCATGGAGTCGATGAGCCGGGCCTCGATGAGGTCCTCGTCGGCGTCGATCGGGCCGTCGAGGCCGGGGTTCTTCTCGTGGAGCCAGTCGGAGATGCGTTCCATGGGGCGGGCGTGCTCCTGTTCCGTGGTGCTGGGTGGTGAGTCGTACCGGCGGCCTTCGGCCGTCAGGCCGGGGGTCGGGTCCGGGCCGCTTCGCGCACCCGGTCGAGCGCCGCCTCGGGGGTGCCGTGGGCGAGGATCATGGCGTGGACCCAGCGTTCGACGCCGAAGGCGACGCAGGCGCTGTAGGCGGGGCCGTGGGAGCCGGCGCGGATGCCGAGGCGTTCGCCGAAGAAGTTGCGGTGGCGGTTGACGGAGGCGATGGCGGTGCCGTCGGGGGCGCTGAACTCGTGCTTGACGGGGTCCAGGGCCATGAGGCGGGCGCGGGAGCCACCCTTGTCGTAGAAGGGGTCGTCGGCGGTGGCGCGGGTCAGGGCGAGGCCGAGGCGGTCGGCCAGTTCCCCGACGAACCCGGCGCCGCTCTCCAGGTGTTCGACCGCGCCCTGCTTGGTGCCCAGGTAGAGGACCTCGCGCATGTGGAAGCCCCAGAGGCGGCGCAGGCCGTCGTAGTGGGTCTCGTTGCGGAAGCAGCGGCCGGCGGCGGAGAGCCGCAGGCCGCCCTCGCCGACGTCGCGGCCCTCCAGGGAGAGGAGCAGTCCGTAGCAGGTGGCGGACGGCAGGAGGTAGCCGGTCGGCGTGAGCGGCAGTCCGCCCGGCTCCTCGCCGGCCGCGAGGCCGTCGAGCGCCTCGGGGGTGAACCGTCCGGCGGAGACGCCGAGGTGGGGGAAGTTCCGGAAGAAGTCCAGTCGCGCGAGGCTGTCGACGGAGAGCAGTGGCGGTCCCGTCACCTCGGGGGCGGCGAGGCGTGCGGCCAGTCCGGTCAGCAGGTCGTCCAGGCCGTGCAGCAGGGCGGTGTGGACCGGGTCCAGCGTGATCAGGCCCGCACCGGGGTTCTTCAGGCCGCCGTCGGGCAGGGCCGTGGTGCCGGGTGTGCTCATGGAAAACCGCTCCCTCTGGGCGTGGACGAACAAGTCGGGGCTTCGGAAGCCGGCACGATCCGGGCGGGCCCGCGCCCGCCGTACCGGCGGACGGGCAAGCGGCCCGGCACAGACGCCTGACGGCCCATCAGGCCGTGGCCGCACACCAGGACCCTAGGCCAGCATCTCCGAACTTGTCTAGACCAAAGTCGGCCCACCCCGTCGCGACCTGAATCCCTCTCGACGCATCCCGACCACACACGAAAGCGACACAACTCCGCATGTCGACACCGTACTTGACAGAAGAGATGGTCTACACCAATTCTGCTGAGCGACATGCCTTCAGCAGCCGCCGCGGCACGCCCTTCCGGCCACCGCGGCGCCCGGCGTCGCGCCCAGCGACTGTCGAACCACCGCCGGAAGCGACCGTCCTCGGCCCTGACCACCGCCTCGGAGGGACCACATGGCGACACCCGCCGCCGACCGCCGCCCACGCAGTTCCCACCTCCACCGCGCGGCGTCCGACCGCCCCTACTTCAGTGCCGACGGCGAGTCCTACCTGGCGCAGACGACCCTGCGGGAGCTGGAGAAGTCGCGGCCCCTGCGGGTCCTGACCGAACAGGACTTCGCCCACTGGCAGACGTACGGATACGTCGTCGTACGGGAGGCGATCCCGGCCGACGCGGCCCGGCGACTGCTCGACTTCACGTGGGACTTCCAGGGCCTCGATCCCGAACGCCCGGACAGCTGGTACGAGGACCGGCCGTTCCGCTCCGATCTGGACCGGCAACTCCACGTGTACGGCTTCGTCGAGGCCTACCACCACCAGCTCCTCTGGGACAGCCGCCAGGCCCGGCGCGTGTACGACGCCTTCGTCGACGTCTGGGACTGCGAGGAACTGTGGGTGACCCTCGACCGGCTCAACCTCAACCCGCCCAACGTCCGCAACCGCGACCGCGCGCTGATCGAGACCCGGGACCGCGGCTTCGACATCGACCTGCACTGGGACATCGACACCACGCTCGGCGTGCCGCCCCAGCGGGTGCAGGGCATCATCGCGCTCAACGACACCCGGCCCGAGACGGGCGGCTTCCAGTGCGACCCGGAGCTGTTCCGCCGGTTCGAGGAGTGGAAGCTCGGCCAGCCGGCCGACCGCGATCCCCTCCGCCCCGCCGTGGACCGCGCCGAGTTCCCCGTCGTACGGCCGGATCTGCACCCCGGCGACCTGCTGATCTGGAACGGCCTCCTCGCCCACGGCGTGGCGCGCAACGTCTCGCGGGACGGAGTGCGAGCGGTCCAGTACCTGTCGATGATGCCGGCGCTCGAAGAGCACGAGCGGCTGCGGAAGTCCCGCGTCGACTCCTGGCGCCATCTGCGCACCCCGCGCTGGAACCGCACCCTCGTCGGCGACCCGGTCCTCCACGAGTCCAAGCGCTACCCCACCGCCGAACTGACCGACCTCGGCAGCCGGCTCCTCGGGCTCACCTCGTGGAAGGACGCGGGCGACGCCGCCCCCGCGACGGTCTCCGTCCAGAGCGGAGAGCCCGCGTGCGCCGCGTCTGCCTGACCCTCCCCACCCACCGCGCCTGCGCGGAGACCATCGCGGCGGTCGCCGAGGAGGCCGCCTACGGCGCCGCGCACTTCGACGTCGAGGTCCGATTCCTGATCCTGGACTCCTCGGACGCGGCGGTACGCGCCGGGCACCGCGCGGCGGTACGCGCCCTTCCGCCGGCCCCGGGCGTGGTCGTCCACCACCTCGACGAGACCGAACAGCGCGCCGTCCTGCGCGAGGCGATCGCCGCTTCAGGTGTCGGCTCCCCCGAGCGGCTGCTCGACCTGATGCTGCCGTCGCGCGTGTCCTACGGCGCCTGCACCAACCGCGCGTTCCTCATCGCGGAGGTCCTGGGGTGCTCGTCGGTGCACCGCCGGGACTCCGACAGCCGCTACCAGTACCTCGACGGGAAGCCGGTCTTCCCGCTGCACCACGAGCTCGCCGCCCTCGGACGGCGCGCCGCCGACGTGGCGGGTCTGGTGACCCGCAGCCGGCTCGATCCCGCCTGCGCGGACCGGCCGGTGGCCGTGGTCGGCGGATCGTTCGTGGGCGAGATGTCGGTGGACGTGGCGGAGATCCGCCGACTCGACCCGGCCGTCTACGGCGAGGTCGTCGGCCTGTCGATCCCCTACGGCTATCCGGAGATCTGGCGGGCCAACCTGATCGAGGAGTCCTTCCGCGGCGCCGGGACCGCCGCGTTCACCGCCGACCGGACCACGCTCACCGCCGTCAGCCCGACGCGGGTGGACATGTGCAACGTCGGCTTCGACCGCGAGGTCTACGGCCGGGTCCCGCTTCCCCCGGCGACCGACACCATAGGCAGCGACTACTTCCTCCTCCACCTGGTGCACGGGGCCCGTCTGCCCGGAGTGCTGCACAACCGGCACATCGTCAACTACCACACCGGCGAACGGCGTTCGGACCAGGGATTCCTCGCCTACCAGCTGCGCTTCGCCAAGTTCCTGCTGTCGGCCGGGTACTTCCACACGGTGTACGCCCGCATGGCGGCGGCCGGCGACACACTGCTCGACGGCGCGGGACACGTCCGCGCCACCGCCGTCGCCGAGCTCGTCCGGGACAGCACGCGCCTCGACCCCGCCGGGAACGTCGAACGCCTCGACGTGCTCGACCGCTCCTACCGCAAGCTGGGCGGGCGCTACGCCGAGGCCGCGGACCTCCTCGCCGCCCGCGCCGGACAGCTCCTCGACGAGGCCCGGCAGGACATGGCGGACTTCGCCCTCCTGATCGACGCCTGGGCACCCCTCG
The DNA here is from genome assembly GCF_000716445.1 of Streptomyces wedmorensis. Taxonomy (GTDB): domain Bacteria; phylum Actinomycetota; class Actinomycetes; order Streptomycetales; family Streptomycetaceae; genus Streptomyces; species Streptomyces wedmorensis. The sequence continues at coordinate 76,926 of NZ_JNWK01000001.1, read as the reverse complement.
TCCACGCCACGCACTCCGTGAAAGGCATCGCATGAGCCGCCCTCCGAGGCACTCCCCCACGCACCCGGCCGAGCCGGGCCCGTGCCGGTGAGCGCGCACGGGTCACCGCGCCCGACGAGCACCCGCACCGTCACCGTCGCGTACCAGGGCGGCACGGCGCGGCGGGGAGCGGTCACGATGGGGCAGGCGAACATGATCCGCTGCGTCCTGCGCGACGAACCCGTGCAGATCAACATCCACGACGTGTGGCCGGTGCCGCCGGGGACCCGTACGGACGCGGCGATCGACGCCCTGCGCACCCTGGCGGTGCGCCACGAAGCCCTGCGCACCACGTTTCCCGCCCCAGCGGACGGAGACGTACCGCGCGAGCAAGTCGTCTTCGCCGAAGGGGAGTTCGCGCTCACCGTCCTCGACCACGACGAGCTGCCGCCCGAAGCGGCGGAGTACGCCGAGTCGCTGGCCCGGGCGGCCCGCGTCGACCGCTTCCACCTCGATCGGGACTTCCCCCTCCGGGTGTCCCTCGTCACCGCGGCGGGCGCGCCGGTGTTCGTCGCCCTCGCGGCGAGCCACGCCGTGACCGACGTCGGCGCCCTCGCCGTACTCCGGGAGGAGTGGCTCGCGCTGCTGACCGGCGCGCGCCTGCCGGACGTCACGGCCGTCACGCCACTCGGTCTCGCCGCCGAGGAGGCGACCCCGTCGGGTCTGCGCAAGTCGCGTGCCTCGCTGGCGCATTGGGAGCGGATCATCCGCACCGGGCCCCAGGCGATGTTCGCCGAGCCGGGCGCCGAGGGCACCGACGTACGGGTGCCGTGCCTCACCCTGCGGTCACGGCGGGGCGCCCGGGCGCTGGCCCGCGTGGCCGAACGCACCGGCGGACTGCCTGCCACGGTCCTCCTGACGGCCTGGTGCGCGCTCGTCGGCCACCGCGCCGGTCAGACCGCCTGCGTCACGGCCGTGCCGACCTCCAACCGGTACGAGCCCCGGCTGGCCCGCTCCGTGAACACGCTCTCGCAGGACGCGCTGCTCTGCCTCGACCTGCGGGTCCCGTCCTTCGACACGCTCCTCGCCAAGACGTGGGGGGCGGCGCTCAACGCGTACCGGCACAGCCGGTTCGACGCGGTGGCCCTGTGGGAGATGATCGGGCGGGCCACGTTCGAGCGCGGCAGCGCGTTCGCGCGCGACGTCGTCTACAACGACGTGAGCACGCTCCCCGCGATCCTCGCGGCCACATCGGCGGGCCCGGTGGACGAGCCGGGGCCCGAACTGGAGCTGGGCCGGGGCCCGGAGCAGGTCCTGCCGACCCGCCTCCTCACCTTCGTCCACGAGACGGCACCCCTCCTCCGTCTCTCCCTGTGGGCGGACCCGGCGCTGTTCCCCCGCGAGGAGGCGGAGGGCTTCCTCACCGGCCTCGTACGGCTCCTGGAGGCGGCCGCCGACAAGGACGTGCCGCTCACCGGGCTCACCGAGGTGACGGGCGTCCAACCGGTCGAGCGCGGCACCGACTGGTGCCTCGTGGACGGTTGCTGGGTCTCGCCGCCCGCCGTGGCGGACGCGCTGAGCCGGGCCGTCGGCGGCGTCCCCGTGCACGTCGTCCTCGACGCGCCGGCCGAGGCCGGCGAAGGGCCGGGGCCGCACCTCACGGCGTTCATCGCCGCCGACGGCTCCCCGCCGACCCCGGCGAGCGCTCACGCGGCGCTGATGGACACCCTGCCCGGCCGCCCCGGAGTGCTGGCCCCGCGCCGGTACGTGATCGTCCAGGGCGCGCCGGCCGAAACCGAACCGAGCAGCGCATGGCTGCGGCGACGCATACTCATGGAAGGGACCGGCCGCGACCGGCAGATGTGACATGACGATGGACGACACGACCGTCCGGCGGAAGCCGGACGCCCTCCCCAGCCCCTGGCGGTCCAGCCGGTTCCGGCGCTTCTTCACCGCCCGCAGCACGTCGCTCCTCGCCGACGGCATGCTGATGGTCTCGATCACGACGACCGTCCTGGCCGCCGGGTACGGCGCCGGCGGCGTGGGGTACACGCTGGCCGCGTGGATGGCCCCGATCGTGCTGCTCATCCTGTTCGGCGGGGCACTGGCCGACAAGTTCACACCGCAGGTGATGATGGTCGGCGCCGACGCGGTGCGGATGGCGACCATGCTCACGCTCGCCGTTCTGCTGGCCGGCGGCGGGGTACGGCTCTGGCACGTCATGGCCCTGATGGCGGTCAGCGGCGCCGCCACCGCCATGTTCCAGCCCGGCCTGGCGGCCCTGGTCCCCCAGGTCGCCGAGGACATCCAGCGGGCCAACGCACTGCTGCGGGTCTCCGAGGCGATCTGCACCCTCCTCGGCCCCGGCCTGGCCGGCCTCCTCGCGGCCTACTGGGACGTGGCCGGCTCCTTCCTGGTCATCGCGGCGGCCTACGCGATCAGCGCCCTCGGCCTGCTGTCGCTGCGCCACCTCCGCACCGCCCGGGAGGACGGCGACGACAGCGACGACCCGCTGCTGCGGCGACTGGCCACGGGATGGCACGAGTTCCGGTCCCGTTCCTGGCTGTGGGGCGTCATCGTCGTCTGGGCCGTCTACGGGCTGTTCGTGTTCGGCCCGTCGGTGCCGCTCGGCGCGGCGCTCCTCACCGAGCAGCACGGGGCCGGCGGCTACGGCTGGATCGCCTCCGCCGACGGCGCCGGCACGATCGTCGGCGGCCTGCTCGGCATGCGCGTCCGGCCCGCCCGGCCGCTCGTCGCGGGGGCCTGCGCGATGTTCTTCTTCACGCTCAACCCGCTGGCCCCCGCGCTCGGCTGGTCGTTCACCGTCACGGCCCTCACCGGCGTCGTGGCCGGCTGCGGCTTCGCCTTCTGGGGCGTGATGTGGGCGACCAGCGTGCAGTCCCACATCCCGGTGGCCGTCCTCAGCCGCGTCTCCGCCTACGACATCGCCGGCTCCATCATGGTCATCCCCCTCGGCCGCGTCCTGGCCGGCCCGGCGGCCGAGTCCTTCGGCGCCGACCGCGTCCTCCTCTTCTCCTCCGTCATGGGCGTCGTCTGCCTCACCGTGATGCTCGCCGTCCCGGCCATCCGCGGCCTCGGCAGGGCGCCTGCGGAGGCCGCGGACCCGGACTGAATCCTGTCCGGGCTCGCGGCGCCCGAGGAGTCCCGTCAGACGTCCCGGACGCGCCGGAAGGGGCGGTCCGCCTCCAGGGTGAAGGCGACGTCGAGAAGGGTGCGTTCGCTGCCCGGCCGGCCGGAGAACAGGACGCCGACGGGCAGCCCGTCCTCCGTGGCGGTGGGGGCGGGCAGGGAGATCGACGGCGTTCCGACGATGTTGTCGACGGGGGTGAACGCGACGTACCGCAGGATCCGTTCGACGAGCTCCGGGTAGGGAACGGTGGGGCTGAGGTGGCCGATCGGCGGCGCCGTGTGGGCCAGGACGGGAGAGAGAAGCAGGTCGAATCCGCGGAACGCCGCCGCGTACGCCACCTTGGTCCGCTTCAGCCTGCGCAGCACGCCGGGGGTGCTCCGCCAGTTCTTCACGTACGTGGCGTGGAGTCCGCGGCTGAGACCGTCCATGCGGCGCCGGTCGAAGTCCGGGCCGAAGGTGCGGCCGCCGGCGCCGATGAGGAACGAGAGCAGTCCCCAGTAGGTGAGGAAGTCGTCGGTGAACCGCGGGTCGATGGCCGGCGCCACCGGCTCCACGGTGTGGCCGAGCCGCTGGAGCGTCGCCACGGTGTCGGTGACGGCGGCCCGGGTGGCGGCGTCGGTCGTGACGCCGTTCGGCGAGTCGAGCATGAACCCGACGCGCAACCGCCTGCCCGAAGGGCCTTCCACGAGGCCGACCGGCGGCAGCTTCGGGTTGCGCCAGTACGTCTCCGCGGCGGCGAGGAAGGCGGCGGTGTCCCGGACGGAGCGGCTCACGATGCCGTCGGAGACGATGTCGAGGGGCAGTTGACGACTCTGCGCGTTCGCCACGACCCGGCCGCGGGTCGGCTTCAGGCCGACGAGGCCGCAGCAGGCGGCGGGGATGCGGATCGAGCCGCCGCCGTCGTTGGCGTGGGCGATCGGCACCGCACCGGCGGCGACGAGGGCCGCGCTGCCGCCCGACGAGCCTCCTGCCGAGTGACCCGTGTTCCACGGGTTGCGCACGGGCTCGGCCGCCTCGTACTCGGTGGACGGGCTGAAACCGAACTCGGGCAGCCGGGTCTTGCCGAGCACCGTGACACCGCTGCTCAGGAACTGCCGGGTGAACGGCGCGTGCCTCCGCGCTTCCCTCGGGCTGAAGGCCGCGCTGCCGTGGCCGGTGGGGAGGCCGCGGTAGTCGGTGTTGTCCTTCACGAACGTCGGCACTCCGGCGAAGGCGCCGCCCGCCCCGGCGGCGGGCGCCGGGGACTCGGCGTACGTCTGGACCGCGTGCAGCCTTGCCTCGACCGCCCGCACCCGCTCGGCCGCGTCCCTGGCGGCTTCGGCCGCACCGACCTCACCGCGCCGGATCGCCGCCGCGAGACCGACGGCGTCGTGCTCCCCCAGTGCGTCGTCCCGGAAGGCGTGCACCGTGGTCCGTTCCTCGAAAGTCGTCACCGCTACCTCAGCCCCGCCGTATGGATGGTTGTCCCTCCATCATTCCGTACCGGCGAGTAACACGCGAGGGGTCGAGGGCCTCGCCCTGCCGCCGGAGCGGCGCGGGCGCGGTGCGGGCGGACGGGCGGAAGGGCGGCCGGTTGGCCTTCTTGGCGACCGGGCACGAGGGTGGGCGAGGGCACGGTGCGGAGTACCTGCAGAGGGGGCGGGGCGACGGCAGGTCAAGGAGTCGTGCGCACCGGGAAGCTGAAGGCGTGCCCCTGCTCCTTGAGCCACGGCAGCACCTGCCGGAGTGCCTCGACGGTCTGGCCGCGGTCGCCGCCGCCGTCGTGGAAGAGGATCGTCGGCCCGTTGGACAGCTGACTCTTGACGGTGTTGACGATCGAGGCCGTGCCGGGCTGCTCGAAGTCCTTGGTGTCGACGTTCCAGCCGAGCGGCCGCATCCCCGCCGCGGCGGCGATCCGCCGGCTGTCCGGGGTGAACGCGCCGCCCGGGGCCCGGTAGTACTCGACCTTGGCTCCCCCGGCCGCGTCCTCGATCATCTTCTTCGCGGCCAGGATCTGCTGCTTCTGGTACGCGACGGGCTTCTTGTCCATCGAGGTGTCGTGGTCCATGGTGTGGTCGCACAGCTTGTGGCCGTCCGCGACGACCTTCTTCACGAGTTCGGGGTGCTGCTTCGCCTGCGGCCCGATCATGCAGAACACGGCCTTGACGCCGTTCTGCCGGAGGATGTCGAGCATCTGCGGCGTGAACCGCGGGTCGGGGCCGTCGTCGATGGTGATGTTCACGGCCGTGCCGCCCGCCTCCGCGGCGTGCGCGATGCTCTCGGGCACCCGCTGGGGAGGGATCCGGGCCGGCTGCTCCGTCTGCTCCGCCGGCGTCCGCTCCGCCGGCCCGGCACCCCGCTGTGCGGCGGCCTCGTTGCCGGTCAGCGCGGCGGCGGCCCACACCGCGAGACTGATCCCCACCGCCGAGGCCACCACGGCTATGTGCGTCCTGTACGTGTTCTGCTGCCCCATGGAATGCCCACTCCCCGTGCGCTCGCGACGTCTCCCAGGTGAGAGGACGGTACAAGCGGCGGGAAGGTTTCACTCCGGTCCGACCGTTCCGGTGACGCCCGTGACTCCCGCCACGGCGGACGGGGCGCCCGCTTTGACGGTGTCTCGGGCATTGGTGTATCCAACATCGGTATGTGTCGGGCGGAGCGATCGGCCCGATTCTCCACCCACCCATCCCCTCACCCACTCACCCACCGACCGAAGAGAAGAGGCACCGATGGCGTTCCATGACGGCCAGCGGGTGAAGCTGGCGGCGGACGTCAGGCTGGCGGGCTCCCTCACCGTGGCCGGGGACTCCCCGGACGCGACGGATGACGTCGGGGGGTCCCTCTCCCTCGCGTCGGGCACCGAGGGCACCGTGGAGCGGGTCGTCGAGCACGCCAAGGAGGAGAGCCACGAGGTCCGCGAGTACCTGCGGCTCACTTCCCTCCTCGACGGCTTCGGCGCCCAGATGCCCCCGGCCAGCAGGAGCCGGCTCGAGGAGCAGATCGGCTCCCTGGAGGCCGACTGGCTCGCCTACCAGGAGCAGCGGCCCCACGTGACGGTCCGCGTCCGTCTCGACAACGGCTTCGTCCTCGACGGAACGCCCGAGGCCTTGTTCACCTCCGCCTGACCCCGTGACACGTCCGCGGGAGCCCCGGCCCGGTGTCAGCCGAGGCGGACCCGGACCTTCTGGGGGGCGCCGGCGGCCCGGGTGAGGTCGCCGAAGGCGAGCTTCAGCGTGGCACCCGTCGTGGCGGCGGTGACGGTGGCCGGCTTGGAGAGCACGGCGGAGACCCGCTTCGCCCAGGTGATCTCCAGGGAAGCGGCCTGGCGGGCCGGGTCGGAGACGACGACGGTCGCGGTGCCGTCGCGGTGCTCGCGGACGAGGACGGACGCGGGCGCGTCGGCGGTGAGGGGTCCCACGGTGCCGGCGGCCCAGAAGTTGACCGCGGTGAGGCCGAGTCGGGGGACGCGGACGCCCTGCCGGTCGCCGGTGTTGGCGAGGATCCGCACGCGGCCCCTGTCGGCGGCCCGCAGCGCGGTGGTCGCCGCGCTCGCGCCGGGCAGCAGGACGTACGCGTATTCCGCGCCGGCCGGGTCGGTGCCGTGGTCGGTGCAGAGGGTGAGGTAACGGCGGGTCAGTGGCGTGGCGGGACCGCCGGTGTTGATGTCCCGCCAGGAGCCGGTGCGTTCCTCGCGTACGGCGGTGAGCTTCAGGCCCTGGGGGAAGACGTAGCCGGCGTGGCCCTCGATGTGCGCCCAGCCGGCGTCCTCGAAGGTCCGCCGCCACCCCTGCGCCGCCGGCTGGACCCGGCCGTCGACGGTGAGCGCGGGCGCGCCGGTCGCGCCGAGGGCGCGGTTGTCCACGGTGGTCTCCACGGCGTGGCCGTCGGCGGAGGTGATGCCGGCGCCCAGGCAGACGACGGAGTCGTCCAGCCAGAACCACGACTTCCTGGCGTTCATCGTGGAGGAGAGGCCGCTGAGGTGCTGTCCGGTGGCGCCGAACTCGCCGTCGGTGGTGCCGCCGACCCAGGCCGCGTCGGGCATGGGCTGGCCCCAGTTGCCGCCCTCGCCGTCGGCGAGCGGCTTGCGGGAGGCGGTGATGCCGGGGAGTCGGTACGGGTCGACGGTCGGCCAGTACGCGTCCGAGTACTGGTCCAGGCCGAAGTCGTCGCCCCACCAGGAGAGCCAGCCGGCGCCGGTGTGGTAGCCGCGGGCGTGCTCGCCGTTGCCGAACTCGTAGTGCGCGATGCGCTTCGACGCCATGGAGACCGAGGCGCACCAGCCCCGGCGGCGGTGGGTGGCCCGGTCCATGTGGTGGAACAGCCGGTGCTGGACCGGTTCGGGCGCGGGCGTGACCGAGGTGTCGTCGAGGACGGACTGCAGCAGGGCGGCGCGGACCAGGCTCAGCTTCGGGTTCCGCAACGGCGGGGCGAAGCGGTCGCGCTGCATCCAGCCCTTGACCATGGCGCGCCAGCGGGCGTTCTCCTGCTCGCTCGCGCCCTGGCCGACGAGCACGATGGTGGCGAGCAGGCCGTGCGCCCTGGTGTGGTCGGAGGTCCCGGCCCGGCTGATGCCGCGCGAGGAGACGTTGTCCATGATCAGGCCGTTGTGGACGAAGGGCGCGATGGCGTTGTCGACGGTGTCCAGGAAGAGTTGCGCGTCCGGCGAGTCCACCGGCCACCGGGAGGCGCGCAGCAGGGCCATGAGGCGCCCGATGCCGTCGTGGAGGACGGAGCCGTAGCCGCCGATGTAGGGGACGTTGCGGTGCTGGATGAAGGACCCGTCGGCGTAGAAGCCGTCCCCGGCGGTCACGTAGGGGAAGACGGGGTTGAGCGCGGCGACGGCGCGGGCGAGGCGGTCGGGGTCGTCTCCGACGATGGAGCGCAGGATCACGCTGCGGCACAGGTCGACCCGGTTCGCTCCGGTGGAGGTGCCGGTGTAGGAGTCGAAGACGGAGTCCGGCACGAAGTGGTCGACGGCCCGGCAGTACGCGGCGATCCGTTCCGCCGTCAGGTGCTCGTGGACCAGGACGCAGGTGTCCATGAAGGCCTGCGGGCCGCCGATCTGCCAGTTCCACCAGTTGCCGTAGCGCGTCGTGTTCTCGTTGTAGACCCGCGCGTACACGTGCTCGAGGCCGGTGAGCACGGCCTCCAGCACGGCCGGGTCGCCGGTCAGGCCGGTACCGGGCTGCGCCCATGCCTGCGCGAGGGTACTCAGCCGGTTGAGACTCTCGTTCATCATCGCCGAGAAGCCGTACGACTCCGCGTCCGTGTCCGGCTCCGGGTCCTTCCACACGGCGTCCGGCCACAACGACCCGTCCGCGGGGGCCATCGCGGACAGATGCCCCCGCGCTGTCCTGCCCAGTTCGGCGAGCAGCGTCCTGAAGGGCTCGGCGGTGGGACTGAACCCGGCACCGAGGACGAGGTCCCGCCACGTGGCGCGCAGTGCGGCGAACTCCTGCGCGTCCCCTTCCGCCGCCGCGGCCGGCCCGGCCGCGACACCGAGGAGTCCGAGGGCCAGCGCGGTTCCTCCGCTCGCCTGGAGGAACGTGCGTCGACGCAGTGAAGAGCCCATGGGGAACCAGCCTTTGCGGAGGTGTCGGAGGGGGCGATGCCTGAACGGCAGCCTCCGCAAGCGCTTTCTATCCGTCAAGGGACGGCGCCGAATCGGGCAGTTTTCGGTCAGCCGGAGGGCGGCGACAGAGCCTCGGCCCCGCCCGGCTCCCGTCCCGCGCCGCACGAATCCCGCACGACGAGCCTCGGAAGCCACTCGATGGCCGAATGGGCCGCGTCGGGATCTTCGAGGCGGCGGACCAGAAGACGGACGGCGGCTTCACCGACAGCGAAGGTGGCCGGGCTGACGGAAGTCAGGGGGACGTCCGCGAGGGCCGCCGTCTCGTCGTTGTGGCAGACGAGGGCGAAGTCGTCGGGGACGCGCACGCCGTGCGCGGTCAGCCACTGAAGGAGATTGAGGGCGTCGATGTCGGTGTGAACCAGGGCGGCGCGCACCTCGCCCGCCTCGACGAGAGCGAGAAGACGCTCCCGCGCGATGTCGTCCGGGTGCCCCCACGGCCCGCTCGGCGGCGGGGACAGGTCGTCGTCCGGCAGGTCGAGGGCCCGGACCGCCGACAGGTAACCGGAACGCACCGCGGGCCGCGTATGCGTGTGCCGGGCCAGCAAGGCGACCCGGCGGTGGCCCAGCCGCGCGAGGTGCCGGACGGCGAGCGCCGCCCCGCCCGCATGGTCGGAGACGACGCGGTCGAGATGGGAACCGGGCACGCCGAGCGGAATCCGGCGCTCTACGAGCACCGCGGGGACCGCGGGTTCGGCGAAACGGGCGGCCTCCTCCCGCGTGGGGCCGCCGACGGTCCAGCTGGGAGCGAGCAACAGGCCGTCGACGCCCGCGGCGAGCAACGTGGCGATGTGCTGGACGTCGCGCTCCGCCGAATAGTCCGTGATGCCCACCAGAAGCCGCGCACCGACATCCGCCGCCGCCTGCCGGGCGCCCTGGATCACCGCCCGGTAGTAGTAGTCGGACACGGGCACGACCATGCCGAGCACCAGACCGCCCGCCGGCCGGGGCGCACCCCGACGGGCGAGCCGGGCATCACGGGCGTTGAGCGGCGCGGTCGGCCAGCTGACGGTGCCGTGCAGCCGCCGCAGACGCCCCACGTCCGCCAGCGCCGCCACGTCCCGCCGTGCGGTCTCCACGGACACCCCCAAGGCCTCCGCCAATTCACTGACCCGCACGCTCTCCCGTTCCCGCACCACCCTCAGGATGCGGCGGTGCCGCTGCTCCACGCTCTCTCGCATCGGTGCCGCCCCTCGCTCCGGTGGTCCGCGCGGGCGCAGCGTAGCCCACGCTCCGACGGGAAACCGACCGCCGGGTGCCCGTACGGGGCCTCGCCCCCCCCACCCCGCGCGTCGGGGGTCGTCGCGCGCCGGGACGACGCCCCGCCGCCCGCGTTGTGGGCCTGCGCCCCCGCCCCCGCGTTGTGGGCAATCGTTCCGCTGGGGCGGTGCCCACCCCCGCGCCTGCGCCCGCGCGTTGTGGGCTGCGCCCGCGCCCCGCCCGTTGTGGGCGATCGTCCCGCTGGGGCGGAACGGGTGGGCACAACGGACGGCGCCCCCTGCCGGGCCCAGGTTTCCGCGCCCGAACCCGCACCCTTTGCACACCGAGCTGTGGGTGCGGGTCAAGGCAACAGGGGCGGAGGCGCCGCCGAGGGCGCCGTCCCGTGTGCCCACCCGTCCCGCCCCAGCGGGACGATTGCCCACACGGCGGTGGGGCGCAGGCCCACACGGGGGTCGCGGGGGCGAGAGCCCAGGGCCCGCGCAGGCCCCACACGGCGGTGGGCGGAGGGCGAGAGCCCCGGCAGGCGCAGGCCCCACTCGGCAGGGGGCACAGGTCCACACGGCGGTGGGCGAAGGCCCACACCGGGCGGCGGGGCCACACGGCTGTGGCACGGGGCCCGCACGGCGGTGGGCGGGGCCACGAGGCAGCAAGTGCGGGCCCGGACGAGGCAGGGCGGTGGGTGGGGTCAGGTTTCGGTCGGGGGGCGGGTGAGGCGGTGGAGGCGGAGGGCGAGGTGTGTCTCGAGGGCCCTGGAGGGGGTGTTCCAGTCGGGGCCGAGGAGTTGGGCGACGCGGTCGAGGCGTTGTACGACGGTGTTGACGTGGACGTGGAGGGCGTCTTTGGCGCGGGAGAGGCTGCCGCCGTGGTCGTAGTACGCGCGCAGGGTCCGCACCAGTTCGGTGCCGCGCTCGGAGTCGTAGGCGAGGACGCGGTCGACGTACGAGCCGACGTCGGACCGGTCGCCCAGGAGGACGCCGATGAAGCCCAGGTCGGCGATGTCGGCGCCCTCGCCGGTGCGGTCGAGGGAGTGGAGGGCCGTGAGGCACCGGAGGGCCTCGGTGTGGAGCGCGGCGAGGTGCTCCGGTCCGTGTCCGGGGCCGGCCGCGCCCACGGTGACGGGTGTGTTGAGCGTACGGGCGAGGTCGGCCGACAGGGATCGGGCGAGGGCCCCGGGGCGGTCGCCCGGAGCCAGCAGGACGACGTGGCCGTGCCGGGTGCCGGCGAGGCCGCCGAGGCCGCGGGCCTTGCGGGCGGTCTCGTCGGAGAGCCGGGGCCGCAGGGCGGCCTCGCAGTCGAGGACGGCGACGGAGTGCGGCCGGGCGAGGTCGACTCCGAGGCGCCGGGCCCTCAGGGTCAGGCTGCCGCCGTCCCGGCGCGCCGACGCGGCGGGGTCCACGAGGAGGTCGTCGAGGAGTTCGCCTCGCACCCGGTCCTCGGTCTCGGCGACGGACCGGCGCATGAGGAGCAGGAGTGCGGTCACGAGCGCGGCGCGCTCGAACAGCCGCCGGTCGGCCTCGGTGAGGTCGTCCCGTCCGGTCAGCACGATGCTGCCCAGGGCCTCGGTCCCGGCCAGGACGGCGCAGGTCCACACGGAGTCCGCGCGGACGGCGCGACCGTCCGTCTGCGAGGCCGCGAGGCTTTCGGCGGAGGGGGTGACCGGTCCGGTGCAGGACCGGGCCAGCTCGCTGCCGTCGGTGTCGTGGACGGCGACCCCGCCCCCGAGCAGCGCCGCGATCTCGGCTGCCACGTCGTCGATGCCCGCGCCCCGCAGCACCAGTTTCGTGAGGCGGTCGTGGGCGTCGGAGGCCCGGTGCAGTGCCTCGCTGTGCGCGTGGGCGGTCGCGTTCGCCGCTTCGAGCCGGCTCAGGGTGGAGCGGGTCTCCTCCAGGAGGCGGGCGCTGTCGATCGCGACGGCGGCGTGGTCGGCGAGCGAGCCGAGCAGGGCGATGGCGTCGGGGGTGAACTCGCGTGGCCCCCGGTCCGCGGCGAACAGCACCCCGATGATCTCCTGGCCGACGCGCAGCGGGACGCCGAGGATGCCGCCGAGCCCCTCCTCGGCCACGCCGTCGTCGATCGCGCCGGTGTGGCGGAACCGCCGGTCGGTGCGGTAGTCGGTGCTGGCGTAGGGGCGGGCGGTCTGGGCGACGAGGCCGCCCAGGCCTTCGCCCATGCCCAGCCGGAGCTGCTGGAAGGCCGCGGACACGGAACCGTCGGTGACCCGCATGAACGTGTCGTGGGCGACCGGGTCGTTGAGCGTCAGGTAGGCGATGTCCGTGCCCAGCAGCGTTCTCGCCCGCCGGACGATGGCGCGGAGCACGGCGTCCAGGTCCCGCAGTCCCGCCAGGTCGCTCGCCGTGTCGAAGAGCGCCACGAGTTCCGCCTCCCGGCGGCGGTACTGGTCGAGCACCCGCCGCACGGACAGGGCGACCTCGGTGGTCTCCTCGATCCACGCGGCCTCCGCCCCGCCCGCCCCACCGGCCCGTGACCTGGCCGGCTGCGCGGCGAGCTGCTCGGCGGGCGCCCCGGCCGCGAGCAGGTCCAGCAGGTTCCGGGCAGCCGCCTCGGCGGGCGCCGCCGCCACCCGCACCTCGCCGAACCCCGACGCCGGAGCTCCGGCAGGCACCGGCGTCCCGGCTTCGTCGGGCTCCGGCGTTCGTTCCCCTTCCGGCGCCGGTGGGCCGTTCTCGGCTCGACGGTCGGCGGTCATGGGGCCTCCTCGCGGGGCGTGTGCGGGGTGGGATGCGGCGCGGGGCCCGGTGCGTCGGGTTCTCCCCCATGGTGGGGGCGGACCGGGCGCCTCACGAGTGCGGCGGTGCCGGGCGGTTTGGGCCCGACACCGCCGGAGGGGGGTGCTACGCGGGGTCGCACGTGTGCACCGGAGGGAGTGTTACGCGGGGTCGCCCGCGTGCACCGGGCGGGGCTCGTCGGCGGGCTGCTCGGCGCGGTTGCGGGCGAGGTCGCGGCCGCGGGTCTCTCGGGTGACGGCCACGGTGATGGTGGTGATCACGGCGGCCGCGCAGAGGTAGATGCTGATGGGCGTGGAGCTGCCGTAGTCCTTGAGGAGCTCGACCGCGATGATCGGGGCGAGGGCGCCGGCGAGGATGGAGGCGAGCTGGGAGCCCATGGAGGCGCCGGAGTAGCGGACCTTGGTGTCGAACATCTCGGAGATGAAGGCCGCCTGCGGGCCGTACATGGCACCGTGCAGCAGCAGGCCGGCGGTGACGGCGAGGGTGATCACCACGAACGACTTCGAGTCGACGAGACCGAAGAAGGCGAAGGCCCAGATCGCCATGCCCGCCGAGCCGATGAGGGTGACGGGACGCCGGCCGATCCGGTCGGACAGGGCGCCCCACAGGGGGATGGTGACGAAGTGGACGGCCGAGCCGATCAGGACGGCGTTGAGGGCGGTGCTCTTCGACAGGCCCAGGTGGGTGGTGACGTAGACCAGGAGGAAGGAGGTCAGGATGTAGTACGAGATGTTCTCGCCGAAGCGGGTGCCGATGGCGGACAGGACCTCACGCCAGCTGCGCTTGAAGACCTCGACGACCGGGGCCTCCTCCTTGACGCCCGCCGCAGCGGCCGCCTCGGCCTTGGCCTGTGCCTCCAGGAAGACCGGGGACTCGGAGACCGAGACGCGGATCCACAGGCCGATCACGACGAGCAGTCCGGAGAGCAGGAACGGGATGCGCCAGCCCCAGGACTGGAAGGCCGCGTCCGACTGGACGGCGGCGAGCAGGGACAGCACGCCGGTGGCGAGCAGGTTGCCGCCCGGGGCGCCGGCCTGCGGCCACGAGGCCCAGAAGCCGCGGTGCTTGTCGCCGCCGTGCTCGGAGACGATCAGGACGGCCCCGCCCCATTCGCCGCCCAGCGCGAAGCCCTGGACGAGGCGCAGCACCGTCAGCAGGATCGGCGCCCAGACGCCGATCGAGTCGTAGGTGGGCAGCAGGCCCATCGCGAAGGTGGCGCCGCCCATCATGAGGAGGCTGAGCACCAGCAGCTTCTTGCGTCCGATCCTGTCCCCGAAGTGGCCGAAGACGATGCCGCCGAGCGGTCGGGCGGCGAACCCGATGGCGTACGTGATGAACGCGATCAGTGTGCCCACCAGCGGGTCGGCGGTGGGGAAGAACAGCGTGTTGAACACGAGGGCGGCGGCCGAGCCGTACAGGAAGAAGTCGTACCACTCGATGGTGGTGCCGATCAGGCTCGCGCCGACGATGCGACCGATGCCGCTTCTCGGGGTGGTGTCAGACATGGGTTCACCGGGTTTTCACAAGGGGGGACGGGACGGGATGGTACGGGTCGTACGTGGAGGGGCCGCGGGTCGGGCGAGGGTCGGGCCCGCGGATCGGCGGTTCGGCCCGGGGGGGCCGCCGCCGACGGGTCAGCCCGCGGTCCAGCCGCCGTCGAGCGGCAGGGACGCGCCGGTGAGGTAGCCGGAGTGGGGGCCGCACAGCCACAGGACGGCGGCGGCCACCTCCTCGGACTCCAGGAGGCGCTTGACGGGCGAGCGGGCCAGCATGACGTTCGAGAGGACGTCGCCCTCGCTGATGCCGTGGGCGGCGGCCTGGTCCCGCACCTGGTTCTCGACGAGCGGGGTGCGGACGTAGCCGGGGTTGACGCAGTTGCTGGTCACGCCGTGGGGAGCGCCCTCGATCGCGGCGACCTTGCTCAGCCCTTCGAGGGCGTGCTTGGCGGCGACGTAGGCGGACTTGAAGGCGCTGGCCCGCAGTCCGTGGACGCTGGAGACGTTGACGATCCGGCCCCAGCCGTGGGCGTACATGTGCGGCAGGACATGGCGCATCAGCAGGAACGGGGCGGTGACCATCACCTTCTGGATGAGTTCGAAGCGCTCCGGCGGGAACTCGGTGAGGGGCGCGACGTGCTGGAGGCCGGCGTTGTTGACGAGGATGTCGACCTCGGCGGGGAGGAGGTCGACGGCACCGGGGTCCGCGAGGTCGGCCACGTGTGCCTGTCCGCCGGCGATCTCCGCGACGGCCTTGGCCGCGTCGGCGTCCCGGTCGACCACGTACACGACGGCCCCCGCCTGCGCCAGGGCGAGCACGCAGGCCCGGCCGATGCCGCTTCCGCCGCCGGTCACCAGAGCCGTACGCCCGCTCAGGTCCACCGCGGCGCTGGGCGGCGGCAGCGGAGCCGGGGCGTGAAATGTGTTCGTCATGGCCGGAAACACTAGGGAGCGCCTGGAGTCGGTCCCATGTGAGTGACCGCTACAAAGCGCTGCTCCCGAGTGGGTTCTTCCGCCATGGGTGCCGACGGGCCGGGCACGGTTTCCGGCCGTCCGCCGACGGGCGTCCGGTACCCGCGTCGGGGCAGGTGGTCATCACCACCCACCCCGGGGTCGATGTGTGGATGACAGACATGGTCGCCCTCCTGCCGCCTGCCTAGGCTCGCTGCCTGTCGGTTGTACCGGCACCGGCTCTGACCTGCGCGGTCGGCCCGGCTGCCCGAGGGAAAGGGACCGTATGGGTCTGGACAAGACAGTCGCGAGCGCGGCGGAGGCGGTGGCCGACATATCCGACGGCGCCTCCCTCGCGGTGGGCGGATTCGGGCTGTGCGGCATACCGGGCACGCTGATCGACGCCCTGTGGCAGCGGGAGGTCAGCGACCTCAGGATCGTCTCCAACAACTGCGGCGTCGACGACTGGGGCCTCGGGCTCCTGCTCGCCGCCGGCCGGATCTCGCGCATGACGAGCTCGTACGTGGGCGAGAACAAGGAGTTCGCCCGTCAGTACCTGAGCGGCGAGCTGGAGGTGGAACTCGTGCCCCAGGGCACGCTGGCGGAGCGGCTGCGGGCCGGCGGCACGGGCGTCCCCGCGTTCTACACCCCGGCGGGCACCGGGACCCAGGTGGGCGAGGGCGGGCTGCCCTGGCGTTACGCGGCCGACGGCTCGGTCGCCGTCGCCTCGCCCGCCAAGGAGACCCGGGACTTCGGCGGCCGCCCGTACCTGCTGGAACACGGCATCACCACCGACTTCGCCCTGGTCCGCGCGACCATCGGCGACCGGCACGGGAACCTCGTCTTCCGCTCGTCCGCCCGGAACTTCAACCCGCTCGCCGCGATGGCGGGCCGGATCACCGTCGCCGAGGTGGACCACCTCGTCGAACCGGGCGAGCTCGATCCCGACGAGGTCCACCTCCCCGGCATCTTCGTCCAGCGCGTGGTCAGGGTGTCCCCCGGCGATCCCGCGGCCGAGCGGCGCATCGAGCGCCGGACCGTTCGACAGGAAGGCGGTGCCTGACATGGCGCTCACCCGCGAGCAGATGGCGGCCCGCGCCGCCCTGGAACTCACCGACGGCAGTTACGTCAACCTCGGCATCGGCCTGCCCACGCTCATCCCGAACCACCTGCCGGAGGGCGTCGAGGTGGTGCTGCAGTCCGAGAACGGCATCCTGGGTGTCGGTCCGTACCCGACCGAGGACGAGCTCGACGCCGACCTCGTCAATGCCGGCAAGGAGACCGTCACCGCCCTGCCCGGTGCCTCGTTCTTCGACTCCGCCCTGTCCTTCGGCATGATCCGCGGCGGTCACATCGACGCGGCCGTCCTCGGCGCCATGCAGGTCTCCGCCTCGGGCGACCTCGCCAACTGGATGATCCCGGGCAAGATGGTCAAGGGCATGGGCGGCGCGATGGACCTCGTCCACGGCGCCGGCAGGGTCGTCGTCCTCATGGAGCACACCGCGAAGGACGGCAGCCCCAAGCTGGTGGACCGCTGCGACCTGCCGCTCACCGGCCGGTCCGTCGTCGACCGCGTCATCACCGACCTCGCCGTCGTCGACATCACCGAGGACGGTTTCGTCCTGGCCGAGCTCGCCCCGGGCGTCACCCTCGACGAGGTCCGGGCCGCCACGGGCGCCGAACTGACGGTGCCGGCCGGCATCGGCGGCTGAGGAGGGCCCCGTCTCAGACCGTCGGCGGCGCGGCCTGGAGGTGCGGAGCGGCCTCGGCCTCGGAGTAGGAGGAGGCGAAGGTGAACGCACGCGGGGACGGCCCGTTCGCCCGCAGGTCCGCCAGCCGCTCCATGGCCTCGCCGACGGTCGGGAGGTGGCCGGCGGGGACCCACCACAGCACCATGTGCGCCTCGACGTGCCGTGCGAACCACTCGCGGCGCCGCCGCATCACCTCCAGGTGCCCGCTGCGGTAGGCGAAGTCCCACAGCGCCTCCTGCGTCTCCCAGACCGACAGGTTGACGATGACGTCCTCACCTGCCGGGCGCAGCCCGGTGGCGTCGGCCGCCCCGTCCTCCACGAGCCGCCACACGAAGCCGGGCGCGCCGTCGGCGGCGGCGTTGACCGGGTCGAGCATGTCGACGAACGGCGCGACGCGCGGGTCGTCGAGGGGGTACCGGAGCGTGGCGACGTTGAGCTGGGCGAGGTGGGCGGCGTGCCGGGGTGCGGTCATGAGCTCATCCCAGCACGGCCCGCTTTTCTATGTCAATCCTCGTTGTTTTTAGAAAGCTCCACCACCACACAGCACTCTCCCGGCCGGGCGTCCATACGGGCCCGGACCGGACCGTCCGTACCGATCAGCCCTTCGAGCAGCGCGAGGTTCATGCCGCAGACGAGCGGCGGGAAGCTTTCGGCGACGGCGTGGAAGGGACAGTTGCGCATGCGGACGACCCGCTCGGCCTCCCCGGCCGCCCCGCCCTCGGCGCCGTCCCCCTCACCGACGCCTTCCCCCTCGCCGACGCCTTCTCCCCCGTCGGCGTCGCCTGCGCTCCCCGCATCCGCGGCGGCCTCGAGACGCGGCTCGTACCCGCGGCCGGCCAGCACCTCCATGACCTCTTCGAGGCCGCCACAGGCGGGCGCCGGCCCCCTCAGCGCCTCACCCCGGCGCCGGGCGGCCGCGCGGAGTCCGGCGTCGAGGCCGGCCTCCTCGGCGGCCTCGGCGAGCAACTCGGCGGCCGTGCGGTAGTCGCGGGCGGGCAGCGACACCGAGCGCTCCGCCCTCGCCCGCGTGTAGACCTTGGCGGGGCGCCCGGCCCCCGGTCCCGAACGGCCGGTCAGCCGACGGCTGCCGCTGTCGAGGAGACCGGCCTCCGTCAGCTTCTCCAGATGGTGCGCGGCGAGCGTCCGCGCGACCCCGGCCGCCTCGGCGGCCTCGTTGCGCCCGACCTCACGGCCCTGCGCGGCCACGTACTCGTACAGGCGGCGCCGCACCGGATCCTGCAGCACCGCGATCACATCGATGTCCTCCACACGGCCATTCTAGGAACAATGTGGATTGGAGATAGAAAGGCCGTCCGGACGTCGATCCCCCGCCCCCTCGCCACGCGCTGCGGCGGCCAGGCGCGCCTGGCTCCGCCGGTTGTACGGGCTGTCCGGGCGCAGTCCGGTGCGCTCGCTGATCAGGGCGCGGGCCAGGTCGTGCCGGCGGGCCCTCAGGGACGATTCGAGGAGGGTCTGCTGGACGGCGTCACGCTGGGCGTGGCTGCCGCCGAACTCGTGGAGGCGGCGGCGCAGCGGCCACAGGAGGTCCACGGCGGCCGCGTGGTCGCCGTGCGCGTGCGCGACCAGCGCCCGGCAGACCGGGAGGCCGATCTCCGCCGTCATCGCGTCGTTCGTCGAAGAGCCCGCCCCGGGCCGCTCCAGCCACCGTTGCCGGTCGGCGACGAGGCGCTCGGCCTCGGCGGGGCGGCCGGCGCCGACGTAGGACATGACGGCGTGCACGTCGTTGAAGGCGTAGAACGGCGGGTCGGCCCGTGCGGTCCACGCGTCGGCGAGCGCCTCCCACCGCGGGGCCTGGTCGATCCCCGACAGGTGGAGACGCCACAACAGGGCCGCCGCGTCCAGGAGTTGCATGGCCAGACCGGCGGACGTCCCGTTGTGCAGGTTCGCGTCGTACACGCGCATCGCGGTGTCGGTGTCCCCTGCCTCCAGGGCGAACAGCGCGTAGTGCCACCAGTTGTGCACCGCGAGGAAGTTGTCGCCCGACCAGTCCCCGGTCCGCGCGTCGAGATAGGCGATGCCGTCGGCGTACCGGCCCCGCATCTCGTAGGTGTGCACGACGGCGTGGACGGCCCAGACGTCCTGGGGGTTGCGCGCGACCGCGGCCGCGCCGACCTCCTCGGCACGGTCGTAGTGCCCCGACTCCTCCAGGCCGAAGGCGTACATGCCGAGCAGCGGCCCGCGGTGGGGTTCGTCCGCGTCCCAGGCGGACAGCGCGCCGCCGACGCGGTCGCGCAGGCGCACCGCG
This sequence comes from Streptomyces wedmorensis, assembly GCF_000716445.1. Taxonomy (GTDB): domain Bacteria; phylum Actinomycetota; class Actinomycetes; order Streptomycetales; family Streptomycetaceae; genus Streptomyces; species Streptomyces wedmorensis. The sequence continues at coordinate 57,756 of NZ_JNWK01000001.1, read as the reverse complement.
TCTCCGGTGAGGAAGTCGAGCTGGTGCCCCACGAAGAGGGCGAGCGCGTCCCTGGGGTACGCCAGGGTCAGCCGCTCCAGGAGTCCGGCGGCCCGCCGCAGGTCACCGGCGAGGAGGCTCTCGGCGGCGGCCGTGTGCAGGCGCTCGCGCGGCGGCAGCGCCGCGCGGTCCAGACCCGCCGTGTAGTCGGCGAACCTGCCCCGGGCGACGGCGGCGTCGGCCGGCTCGGTGCCCAGCATCCCCAGATAGGCCGCGAAGGCCTGGCCCACGGGCGACACCGGGTCGGCCGCGAGCAGGTCCCCGACGGCCTCGACCACCTCCGGCCTGAAGAACAGCAGCGCCTCCACCGCCCGGTCCAGATGCGCGGCCCCCTCCTCCGTACCCTCGTACAGGAAGTGGCCGTACCGGTCGGTCGCCATCCCAGATCACCTCACGCGACGCCTCGGGAGAACACGGAACGGCGCCCCGGACGGCGCGCCGTCCCCATGAAGCCAGCTCCCGACCACCCCGCACAGGCCCCGAACAGGTGACGCCCGGGCACACGCGGGCGCACCCGGAGCACACGGGGCACACCCGGCACACGGCGGTCGCACGCTCCGCAGGCCCTCCCGCCGTCAGGCGGTCGGTGGCGCTTCGGGCGTCGCGTCGCGGAGGTCGGCGAGGAGTTCGGCCTGCCCCGCGAGGACGCCCGAGAGGATCGTCCTGGCCACCGCGAGCAGCTCGGCCACCTGGGGATCGGTGAGCGCGTAGTGGACGGCGGAGCCTTCGCGGCGCGCGACGACCAGGTTCGACCTGCGGAGCACCGCGAGCTGCTGGGAGAGGTGCGCGGGCTCGACCCCGACCTCGGCGAGCATCTCCGAGACGGCGTGCTCCCGCTCGCTCAGCAGCTCCAGGACGCGGATGCGCACCGGATGCCCGAGCGTCTTGAAGAACTCGGCCTTCAGTCGGTACAGGGGCGTGCTCACCGCGCCCACCGCCGATCCGCCCGCGAGTCGGCGGCCCCGCAGCCCGGCCGCACGTTCACCCGCGTCCCCGCCGTGTCCATCGCGTCCCTCCGGAGCCGTTCAGGCCTTCTTGACGACGCTGGACTTGAGCTGCATGGGTCCGAAGCCGTCGACCTTGCAGTCGATGTCGTGGCCGTCGACGCCGTCCACGAGCCGGATGTTGCGGACCTTGGTTCCGGCCTTGATCCCGGTGGGGCTGCCCTTGACCTTGAGCGTCTTCACGACGGTCACCGTGTCCCCGTCCGCGAGCACGTTGCCCACCGAGTCCTTGATCACCTTCTCGCCGACCGTTCCGGAACCGTCGGCCGCTCCGGCCGAGAGGGACCACTCGTGGCCGCATTCGGGGCAGACCAGCAGCGCGCCCATCTCGTAGGTGTAGGCGCCGGAGCACTCGGGGCAGGGAGGCAGGTTCTCGTTCACCCGGCAATTCTATGACGAGATGATTAATTGCGAAAATTGGCAACTACCCGTGCGGCTCACCGGCGGCGACTCCGGGAGTGACCAGTCCCGACTCGTAGGCGACGATGACGAGTTGGGCCCGGTCCCGGGCCCCGAGCTTCCCCATGATCCGGCTGACATGGGTCTTCGCCGTCAGGGGCGACAGTCCGAGGGCCTCCGCGATCTCCGTGTTGTTCAGGCCCCGGGCCACCAGGGCCAGCACCTGGCGCTCGCGGTCCGACAGCCCTCCCGGGCCGCCCGCCGCAGGGGGATCGGGGAGCGCCAGTGCCCGGGCGATCAGCCGGGACGTGGGGCCCGGCGACAGCAGGGCCTCCCCCGCCGCCACCGTACGGATCGCGGCGAGGAGCTCGGCCGGGCGGATGTCCTTGACCACGAAGCCCGACGCACCGGCCCGCAGCGCCTCCACGACGTGCTCGTCCGTGTCGTACGTCGTGAGGACCAGCACCTTCACCCCGGCGAGGTCCTCGTCGTCGGCGATCAGCCGGGTGGCGCCGATCCCGTCGAGCTCGGGCATCCGGACATCCATCACCACCACGTCCGCCCGCGCCGAACGGGCCAGTTCCACCGCCTCCCTGCCGTTGGCCGCCTGGCCCACGACCTCCATGTCGGGCGCCGACTCGACGAGCATCGCGAACGACGCCCGGACGAGCAGCTGATCGTCCGCCAGCAGGACCCGGATCACACCGCCACCTCCCTCACCGCGAGCGGCAGTGCCGCCGTGACCTCGAAGCCCCCGCCCTCGCGCGGCCCCGCGCTCAGTGTGCCGCCCACGCTCCTGGCCCGCTCACGCATCCCGACGATCCCGTACCCGGAGCCGCGCGGACCGTCCGCCCCACCGCCCGCCACGTGGCCGCCGACGATGCCGCTGTTGGTCACCCGGACGGTCAACACCTCCTCCATCAGGCCGACATCGACCCGTACGCGGGCGTCCGGACCACCGTGCCGGACGGCGTTGGTCAGCGACTCCTGCACGATGCGGTACGCCGCCGCGCCCACCGCCGCCGGGACCTTCGCCCCGCCCGTCCGCACCGTCAGGTCCGCCCCCGAGGGCCGTACGAGATCGGGCAGCGCGGCCAGGTCCGGCAGCGGGCCCTCCGGGGCGGCGCGGAGCACGTCCAGGGTCGTGCGCACCTCGGCACGGGCGTCCCGGCACGTCTCGGATATCCCTTCGAGCGCGCGGACGAGCGCCTCCCGGTCGAGCCGGTCGGGGTCGGCGACCAGGACGTGCGCGGCGACCGACGCCTGCACGCCGATGAGGGTGATCGAGTGGGCGAGGAGGTCGTGCAGGTCGCGCGCGATGCGCAGCCGCTCCTCGGCGGCCTTCCGCTCTCCCTCGCGCTCCGCCCGCTCCACCACGCTCGCCACCAGCTGCCGGTAGAGCCGGATGCTCGCGCCGAAGACGAGCATCGCCATCACCCAGCCGGAGACCCTCAGCAGCTCGACCGTCTCGTGCGGGTTGACCACGACCTGGATGGTCAGCGTGACGCAGGTGACCGAAAGCCCCACCAACAGCGTGCGCTTCGGCCGTCCGGTGGACGCGACCGTGTACAGCGCGGTCATCGACGCCGGGATCGGCGCCAGGTGCATGTAGTCGAGCGCGTGGTAGGGCACCACGCAGGCCACCACCGCCAGGAGCACCGGCATGGGCGCCTTGCGCCGCCAGGCCAGTGGCACGTGCGCGGCGAGCAGCAGCGCCCAGCCCAGCGCGTCCGGCCGGCGGCCGTCGTCGACGGTCAGCGCGAGGACGACCGCCACGACCGCGAAACCCGCGGCGGCCGTCGCGTCGCACCTCGTGGGGTACGGCGCCGCCTGCGGGTCACGGGTCAAGGCCGCTGCGAAGTCCATGGTGCACATCCTCCCCGCGGGCAGGGGCCCCCGGTAGTCCCGGGAGCCCCCACCCGCCCCTGATCAGACCCGTACGGGCACCGGCTCGGTCGCGGACTCCGAACCGGGTTGCGGCTTGGGCCCCTTGGCCAGCGGACCCGGCCACCACACCTTCCGGCCGAGCAGCACGCTCGCGCTGGTGACGAGGTACGTGCGGACCAGGAAGGTGTCGAGCAGGACGCCGACCGCGATCACGAAGCCGAGCTCGGCCAGTTGCACCATCGGCATGTTCACGAGGACCGCGAAGGTCGCGGCGAGGACGAGTCCCGCCGAGGCGATCACGCCACCGGTCGTGCGCAGCGCGGTCAGGGCCGCGGCTCCCGGCTCCGTCCCGTTCAGGCACTCCTCGCGCATCCGGTGCATCAGGAAGATGCCGTAGTCGACGCCGAGGGCGACGAGGAAGACGAAGGAGAGCAGGCCGAGGCCGGGGTCGGTCCCCTCGAAGCCGAAGAGGGACTCGAAGACGAGGCCTCCGATGCCGAGGGCCGCGCCCCAGACGGCGACGACCGCGGCGACCAGGAGCAACGGGGCCACCAGGCTGCGCAGCAGCACGATCAGCACGATCGTCACCACGACGAGGACGAGCGGGACGACGATGTCCCGGTCCCGGGCGCTGGTGTCGGCCATGTCGAGTTGTTCGGCGCTCGGCCCGCCGACGTACACCCCCTCGCCGAGCGCGGACCGCAGCTCCTTGATGGTGGCGGTCTCCGCGGCGGACTGCGGCGGGTGCGCGGCGACGACGGAGATCTCCGTCCAGCCGTCGCCGCTGCGGCCGCGCTCGGCCTTCACGACGCCTTCCGTCGCGCGCGCCGTCTCCAGCGCTCCGGCGGAACCCGCCGTCGGGGCCACGACGGTGATCGGCTGGGTCCCCGTCTCCGGGTACGCGGCGGCCAGCGTCTTCATCGCGGCGACCGCCTCCGGGGTGGAGCTGAAGGAGTCCTCCTGCTTGAGGGCACCGGGCAGGTTCAGCGCGCCGAGGGCGAGGGCGGCCAGGGCCGCGGCGCCCGCAAGGAGGACGGCGAGCGGACGCCGGCCCGCCGAGGACCCCATCGCCGCGAAGAGCGAACGGCGCGTGGCCTTCGGCTCGCTTCCGTACGCCGGGATCAGCGGCCAGAACACCCGTCGGCCGAGCACCACGAGCAGGGCGGGCAGCAGCGTCGTCATGGCGACCAGGGCGCACAGCACCCCGACGGCGGCCGTGGGTCCCATGCCCCGGCTGCTGTTCATGTCGGCGGCGAGCAGGCACAGCATGCCGAGGGCGACGGTCCCGGAGGACGCGAGGACGGCGGGGCCGCAGCCGCGCAGGGCGGCGGCCATCGCGTCGTACGGACGCGGGACGCGGCGCAGCTCCTCGCGGTAGCGCGAGACGAGCAGCAGCGCGTAGTCCGTGCCGGCGCCGAAGACCAGGATCGTCATGACGCCCGTGCTCTGGCCGGACACGCTGATGTCGAAGCCCTGGTGGAGGGCGTAGGTCACGGCCATCGACAGGAAGTCCGCGACTCCGGCGACGGCCAGCGGGACGAGCCACAGGAACGGGCTGCGGTAGATGACGATCAGCAGGATCGCGACGACGGCGACGGTCGTGTAGAGCAGCGGACCGTCGAGCGAGTCGTACACCTCGCCGGCGTCCGTCGCGAGGGCGCCCGGACCCCCGACCTCGCCGCTCACCGTCTCGCGGATGTCGTGGACGAACGCGTCCCTGGCCTTCTCGTCCGAACCCGGCTCGGTGCTGGAGACCGCGTACAGAAGGGTGCTGCCGTCCTCGGAGGGGACGGCCCGGGGGGTCGAGCTGAGCGGATGCTCGGCCGCGACCCGCTCCACCTCACGGGCGGCGGTGGCCCTGTCGGCGGCGGTCAGGCCGCCCTCGCGGTGGTACACGAGCACGAGGTCCGTGGAGTCCCCGCCGGGCAACTGTTCGGTGATCCTCGCCACCTGCGTCGAGTCCGCGCTCCCCGGCAGGTAGTCCACGGCCCGGTCGCGCTGCACCTCTCCGAGCTTCCCCGCGAACGGTGCGGCCAGGGCGATCACGATCACCCACAGGGCCAGCACCCCCCACCCCACGAACCTCTTGCGGCCCTCCATTCGGGCCTCCCTCCATCGGTCCTCGTCTGTTCGCTCCCAGACTCCCGCCGTCGGGCGGGGGATTCGTCGCGCTGAGGACCGAGCCGAGGGGTACTCCCGCGGGCGTCGTGGAGGGCCGGTTACTCCCTGGGGAGTACGCGGACGGGACACGACCGCCGCGGGCCGCCGGAACGGGGGCGGCCCGCGGGCGACCGGCACCAGGGGGTCCGGACGGTCAGGTCCGGTCGGCCGTCCGGGCCGGGGTACGGGAGGCGATCTCCATGGTGAGCCCGACGGCGGCGCCGAGGACTCCGAGGAGCGCGGTCAGTACCAGCAGGAGCAGGCCGGTGTGGCTGTCGAGGGCCCGTGCCTGGACGCTGGTGGCCGGGACGCCGCCGGAGTGCGCGGCGAGGGAGTAGCGGGAGTCGTTGGAGTTCGCGCGGTGGTCGCCGAGGAGGAAGAGCGCGCCCTCGGGGACGACGACGTCGTACGCGGGGGCCGAGCCGGACGGGTCGCCGTCCTTCACGTACGGCTCCGTCAGCGGCTCGCCGTTCACCGTCACCGGTCCGCCGGGGCTCTGGCTCACGTGGTCGCCGCCGACGCCGATCACGCGGCGCAGGACGGGCCTGTTCTCATGACCGTCCTGCGACCGGTGGAGCACCACGTCACCCCGTCCGACCTCGCTCGCGTCGACGCGCTCGAAGAAGACGCGGTCGCCGCGCGGGTAGGTGGGGTTCATGGCGTCGCCGCTGACGGTGGCCGACGTGTACCCGGTGGCGAGGAGTGCGATCGCGCCCACGGCCGCGGCGAGCCCCGCCGCGCCCAGCACCCGTCCGGGGAGCCGCGGTCGGCGCCGGTCCGTCATCACACCGGGCCGATCGGGTAGAAGCCGGGGGCGGGCATCAAGCGCGCGATGGAGAAGGGTTCGAACCCCGGGTCCGTCAGGACGCGGTAGACGAACTCGGAGGTGGACATGCTCACCTCGTGCCAGGGGTACGGGTTGCCCCGGGTGACGATCGGCCAGGTCGCGGGATCCTCGTCGGCGGACGCCAGCCAGAAGTAGCCGCATTCCATCTCGGCGAAGGCCCATGGAATCAGGCCCCGGCGGCCGGGCCGGTACACGTGGTACGGCTCGAGGACCGGGTCGGGCCCTTCCTCGGGGCCGGTGTCGAGGACCGAGCGCCAGATGTGGGGCAGGTCGAACCGGCGGGTGGGGTCGACGCCGAGGACCCTCATGAACTCGGAGAATTCGCCCGTGCCGAACGTCTCGGCGAGTTTCTTGTAGTCCTCGGGCAATGCCGTTCCGAGTTCTTCTTCCATGCTGTTCCAGGGGAGTTCACGCCGAAGCGGCTCCCAGTTCGTGGCCTCGGCGATGCGCTCGACCCACATTCCTTCCACACTCCGATCGAAGAAACTGACGACACGCCGCAATGGCCGGGCCGGCGAACGGGATCCCGCGAGGCCACTGCGGGTGACCGTCGAGGCGATCTCCTTCCACGAATTCCCCGTCCGATACCCGGTCGGCACCGCCGACACCTCGGCCTGCACCCGCCCTTCGGACAGCGTCCTCGGCGTTACGGCCGGGATTATCGGCCTCTGATTTGGTGAGCTGTCAACTGACCGGACAATTCGACGCGAGGAGCGAGTCGGCCGTGACCAGAAGGCGAAGTTCGTCGAGTACGGGAGCGTCGGTCCTGTCCAGGGTCCGCAGCGCGCTCCTCCACCGCTCCCGAGCACCCGGCTCGTCACCCGAGGCGCGGAGGACGTGCCCGTGTTCGTGGTCGGCGAGGCCCGTCGCGTAAAGGTCACCACGCTCGGCGGCGAGGGTGCGCAGCGTCTCGCACGCGCGGTGAGCGGCTTCCAGCCGCCCCAGTACGCGCAGGGCGCGGGCCTCGCCGAGCCGGATCTCCCGCTCCGCGTTCCAGTGCGACGCTTCGGAGGCGACGGCGAGGCCCCGTGCGAAGTGGTCCAGCGCGAGGTCCGCCTCGTTCAGCGCGAGGTGGGCGTGTCCCAGGTTGCACAGGGCCATTTGCTGGACGAGGGGGTAGTCGCTGCGTTCGGCGGTCTCCAGACTCCGGCGGTGGTAGCGGACGGCCAGCCGGAGGTCGTGGAGTTCGGCGACGACTCCCTGGTGCCCGAGGAGGATGGCCTCCCGAGTGGCCGGGAGCTCCTCCGTCCGCAGGGCGAGGCACCGGTCGAGCGCCGCGCGCGCCTCAGCGCCACGGCCCAGTTCCTTCAGCAGAGCGGCCCGGTTGCCCAGCATCGACACCATCGCGCCGCGGTCGTGGGGCCCCTCCCCCACCACGATGGCCTCGTCGATGAGGATCAGTGCGTCGTGGAGATGGCCGGCCGTGTAGCAGATCCTGCCCAGGTCGAGCAGCGCCCGGTGGTGCGCCGCCACGTCTCCATGGGCCCGGGCGAGGCTGATGGTGGCATGGACGAGGCTCTTCATCTCCTCGATCCGTCCGCGGTCCTGCAGGTAGGGGAACAAGGCCTGCATCAACTCCAGGAGCCGGGCGTGGTCCAGGGGGCCGTCGCCGCCCTGCCGAGCGAGGAACAGCAGGTTCTCCCTCTCCTGGTCACCCCAGGCGAACGCTTCGGCGGGGTCGGAGAACGGAGCGGCCCCACGGGCCTCCCAGTCCCGGGCGACCGCGCTCGGGGTCGAGCACCGGAGTGCCGTCGCCGCCTGTCCGGCCTTGGCGGTGTACCAGGGCAGCGCTCGGGCGACCGCGGCGGCGCACTCCTCCTGCTCGTCCTCCCGGCGGGCGAGCTCGCGGGCGAAGACGCGGACGAGATCGTGGGCCGAGTACCTGCCGTCACTGACGTCTTCGAGGAGCGCGACCTCCACGAGCCGGTCGAGGGCCTCCTCCGCCTCCCGCTCCCCGGTGCCCATGAGCCGGGCGACGAGGAAGGTCGGATAGGTGGGCAGGTCCAGCGCTCCGATCCTGAGGAGGGCGAGTCCCGCGTTCCGATCACGTGGGGCGTCGGAAGCGCGCAGGGCGGCGTATGCCACGCCGAGCGAGCGACGCACGCTCAGGTCGTCGAGGTCGAAGTGGTCGAGGCGCTGTTCCTGGGCGGCGAGGCGGTCCACGAGGTTCCGGGCCGTCAGGACACGGCGCGTGGCGAGTCGAGCCGCCGTCACCCGCAGCGCGAGGGGCAGCCGGCCGCACAACGCCACGAGTTCGCCCACGGCGTCGTCGTCGGCGGCGGTCCAGGTGCGTCCGGATGCCCGGGCCAGCAGCTGGGCACCTTCCGCGGAGGACAGCAGGGCGAGCGGCGTGTGCAGGGCGGGGTCGAGCGTGCCGAGGGGCAGCCGACTGGTGATCAGCACGGCGCACCCCGGCGCCGCGGGCAGCAGGGGCCGGACCTGGCCGGCCGAAGCCGCGTCGTCGAGCACCAGGAGCGTGCGCGTACCGGCCAGGACCGAGCGCAGCAGCGCTGAGGCCGCCTGCACGTCCGAGGGAAGGGAACGGGCCGCCACGCCGAGCCCGCAGAGGAGCGCGGTGAGTGCCTGGGCCGGGTCGAGAGGCGGTATGCCGGGGGTGGCGCCGTGCAGGTTGAGGAACAGCTGTCCGTCGGGGAAGGCGGCACGCAGGCCGTCCGCGGCATGCAGGGCGAGGCCGGTCTTGCCGACACCCGCCATACCGCTCACGACGGCGACCGCGGTGTGCGCGCTCTGTGCCGTCAGCGCGGCGCGGAGGGCCGTGATCTCGTCCGTGCGGCCCACGAACTCGGTCGGCGGCATGGGCAGTTGGGCGGGGCGGAGCGCCCTCGGCGGCGCGGCCGGAGGTTCGGTGTCCGGGCGGAGCCGCTCCGGGCGCGGCTCCGAGGAGAGGATCTCCTGGTTCACCTCCTGGATCGCGGCACCGGGCTCGACGCCCAGTTCCTCGACGAGGGTCCCGCGCAGGCTGTGGAAGACGAGGATCGCTTCCGCCTTCCGGCCGGTGCGGTCGAGGACGAGCATCAGTTGCCGGTGGAAGGCCTCCCGTAGCGGATGCTCCTTCACCAGGGCTCCGAGTTCCGTGGCCAGGCCGTCGAGTCGGCCGAGCCGCAGGAGGGCGTCGAAGCGGCATTCCAGGGCTTCGAGCCGCTGTTCCTGATAGGAGACGACCCGTGGATGGGTGGCGAAGGCAGGCAGGTCGGCAAGCGGCGAGCCTCGCCACAGCCGCAGGGCCGACGTCGCCTCTTCGTTCGCGGTCCGCCAGTCTCCCTCGCCCAGGCGGCGCTGGGCGCGGGACAGCCGCCGCGCGAACGCCTCGCCGTCCAGCTCCCCCTCTCCGACCCGGAGCTGGAACCCGTGCCGGACGGAGCGAAGGCGCTCACCGTCGCTCCCGCCGAGGGCGCGCCTGAGCCGTCCGACGTGGTTGTGCAGGGATGCGGTGGCCGTGGGCGGCTGCCGCTCGCCCCACATGACGTCCTTCACCGCGTCCATGGACACGATGCCGCCCGGTTCGAGCAGCAGCGCCGCCAACAGCAGTTTCGACTTCGGCTGGACGATGGGACGCGCCTCGCCGTCGTCGTCCCATACGGTCAGCGCCCCCAGTACACCGAACTTCACCGGCCACCCCCGTTTGCCCGGAAAGCTTTCATGATCGTTCAGGTCTCCGGATCCCGCAACCGAGAGGGGGCCCGGCCTGATCGGCAAGACACCCCCTAGAGTGCGGGTGTGCCGTCATACAGCATTGGGCAGGCAGCGCAGCTGCTCGGAGTGAGTTCGGAGACCGTTCGCCGGTGGGCGGACGGTGGGAAGCTCGCCATGGAGCGGGACGGCGCCGGCAAGAGGGTGATCGAGGGGACGGCTCTGGCCCGTTTCGCGCAGGAGCGGGGTGCCGGGCTCCACGCGGTTCCGGAGGACGACGTGTCGACCTCCGTCCGGAACTCCTTCGTGGGGATCGTCACGGGGGTGAAGGTCGACGACGTGGCCGCGCAGGTGGAGATCCAGTCCGGACCGCACCGTCTGGTCTCGCTCGTGACGAGGGAGGCCGTGGAGGAGCTGGGGCTCGACGTCGGGGTCACGGTCACCGCCCGGGTGAAGTCGACCAGCGTGCACATCGACCTGCCCTGACCGCGTCCGGCGCACGGACCGTCACCGGCAGAGCAGTGCCGCGCGCAGGTCCGCCTTGTGCTCCAGCCGCGACAGGTCCCGGCCGGTGAGCGCCTCGATGCGTTCGACGCGGTAGTGGACGGTGTTGACGTGGACGTGGAGGGCCTCGGCGGTCCTCGCCCACGAGCAGTCGTGCGCGAGGAAGACCTCCAGGGTGTCCAGGAGCATGGTGCTCGACCCCCGGCCGGCGCCGAGGAGCGGCCCCAGAACGGTCTGGCGGTACACGTTCCGTACGTCGGCGGGGATGCCGGCGATCAGCTTGCCCAGCCCGTCGAGGTCGTCGAGGCCTGCGACGCGAGGTGACGACGGCGCCGCGGTGCGGACCGACGCCAAGGCGTAACGGGCCTGCGTCAGAGCGGTGTTCAGTCCGGCCGGGGTGGCCGCGGCCCCACTCACCCCCGCGTGCAGGGCGATGTCCGGGCTGCAGGCGTGGATCAGCGGCCACACGTCACCCAGCCGGGCGCGTACACCCGGCGCCGCCTCCCTCGGGTGCGCGACCACCGCCATCGTCTCGTCACCCGTGCCGTCGGCGACCGCGAACGCGACGGAGGGGACGTGACGCAGCGCCTCCGTGAGTGCCGCGACGCCGGGGGCGACGGTCTCCCCGTGCGTCTCCGGGGCCGCGACGACCACGGTGTACGCGTCCGCGTCACCGAGGCCACAGGACGCCAGGGCGCTGTGGACGCGGTGGGCGTCGAACCGCGGGGCGCCCACGGCGTCCGCGAGTTCCGCGCACGCGGCACTGCCCGCCGCCCGGTTCCGGTCCTGTCGGCGCCGGTGACGGCCGAGGAGTTCGGCTATCTCCTGGAGGACCCTCGGGGGCACCTGGCCCGCCTCGGGCAGGTGCAGGTGCCAGGTGTCGTAGACCGTCGCGCCCTCGGTCTCGACGCGGACCGTCGTTCCGTGCCCGCCGCGCACGAGTTCCGCGGCGCGCGGGGCGGGCAGCTCCGCCGCGGCGGCACCGGTCCGGGCGACCGTTCGGCCGCTGCCGGTCAGCAGGTGGCAGGCGGGCGTGCCGAGGTGGGCGAACGCCCGGTCGAGCAACTCGCCCTCCGGCGCACCGCTCCGCAGCGCGCGATCGAGGTCCAGGCGGACGTTCTCCGGCAACGCGAAGTGGTCCGTGGGCCGCCGGCTGAGCTCGCTCCACTGCCGGAGGTAGACCGCTTCGGTGATCGCCCGGAAGGTCGTGTGCGCCGGCACGGCGATCAGGGTGACGCGGTGCGCGCGGCAGGCCTCGGCCAGCTCCCGCGGCACCTCCCCGTGTGTCTCCTCCCCCGCGAGCAGCGCCACCGCGCCGGCCTCGCGCAGGGCGGAGACGAAGCGTTCGGTCTTGCCCGGTCCGCCGTCCGGGCTCCACCACACGAGGCCGCTGAGGACGATCTCCCCCGGTTGGAGGAACCGCGCCGGATCCTCCAGGTCGGTCGCCGTCACGCCGCCGATCTCCTGGCCGAGCAGCGTCTCGTCGCCCCAGACGAGGGAGAGGTCCAGACGGTCGAGGCGGAGGAGATGGTCGACGTGCATCAGAGGCTCCCAGCGTGGTCGCGGGACAAATCCGCGCTCACATTCACGAGGCGAATGCGAGACGGCACATCGTAGATGCCAAAGCCCTAGCGCAAAACAGCTCTTGGTTGATTCTCCAGGGCGCGGCCCTGCGAGGTGGACGTTTTCCGGCTTCCCGTCCAGTCGTGCCGCGCTGCCTCACCCGGCTTCACTGGCCTGAACACACCGGTCGGAAGGCATGGGCAGGGATGGATCTGAACACGATCGCGGACGTGAGGGACGCGCGTCGGCACGAGCCGTGGCGGCCGGGCGACGCATGGCTCGGCGGCGGCACGTACCTCTTCTCCGAGCCGCAGCCGCATCTGCGCCGGCTGGTCGACCTGAGCCGGATGGGCTGGGAACCGCTCATCCGGCACGAGGACGGTTCGCTGGAGATCGCGGCGACGTGCACCATCGCCCAGTTGTCCCGCTTCGGGCGGCGGCTCCTGGACGCGCCCGCGGCGCCGCTGTTCGAGCAGTGCTGCCGGGCCTTCCTCGCCTCGTTCAAGATCTGGAACACGGCGACGGTCGGCGGCAACCTGTGCAACGGCCTGCCGGCCGGGCCGATGGTCTCGCTCACCGCCGCGCTCGACGGCACGTGTCTGCTCCGGGCCCAGGACGGCTCGCTGCGCGAGGCGAAGGTCGTCGACTTCATCACCGGCGCCGGCGTCAAGGACCTCGCGGAAGGCGAGCTCCTGCGCTCGGTGACCCTGCCCGCCCGGGCGCTGGAGTGCCGAACGGCGTTCCGGCAGGCCTCGCTGTACGGCCTCGGCCGCTCCGGCGCGCTGGTCATCGGGACGCTCGACCCGGTGGACGGTTCGCTGGCGGTGACGGTCAGCGCGGCGACCACACGGCCGTTCCGGTTCTGGTTCCCGCTGCCGCCCGACCGCGAGCGACTGCGCCGGGCGGTCGACGAGGCGGTCCGCCCCGACGAATGGTTCGACGACATCCACGGACTGCCCGAGTGGCGACGGCACATGGGCCTGCGACTCGCCGAGGAAGTCCGCCGCGAACTCACCGCCCTGACGGAAGGAGGAGTCCGATGAGCCCGCACACCGAGGGATTCCGGCTCCATGTGAACGGCCGGTCCCACCAGGAGGAACCGCGCGCCGGCCAGTGTCTGCGCACCTATCTCCGGGAGCACGGCTGGTTCGGCGTGAAGAAGGGGTGCGACGCCGGCGACTGCGGAGCCTGCACCGTGCACGTCGACGGGGAGCCCGTGCACAGCTGTCTCTACCCGGCCGTGCGGGCCGGGGGCCGCTCCGTCACCACGGTGGAGGGGCTGGCCACCCGGGACGGTGAACTCCACCCCGTGCAGCAGAGGTTCCTCGACGCTCAGGGCTATCAGTGCGGCTTCTGTACCGCCGGGTTCCTCATGACGACGGCGGCGCTGGAGGCGGAACGGGGCTCCGCGCACGACGACGGGAAGCTCGACGACCTCCCGCGCGCGTTCAAGGGCAACATCTGCCGCTGCACGGGCTACCGGGCGATCGAGGACGCCGTGCGGGGCGTCAAGCACACCGAACGGCCCTGTGCGGGCCAGGCGGTGGGGCGGAACGTCGGTGCCCCGGCCGGACCGCAGGTCGTCACCGGCACGGCCCGCTACACCTTCGACGTCGAGGTGCCGGGCCTCCTCCACATGAAGCTGCTGCGTTCGCCGCACCCGCACGCCCGGATCGTCGCGATCGACACCGCGGCCGCGCTGCGTGTCCCCGGGGTGGTCGGCGTCCTCACGCACGAGGACGCGCCGGCGACGCTGTACTCCTCCGCCCGCCACGAGCATCCGAGGGAGGACCCCGACGACACCCGGGTCCTGGACGACGTCGTCCGGTACGTCGGACAACGGGTCGCGGCCGTCGTCGCCGACAGCGAGCAGGCGGCCGAGGAGGGCTGCCGCCGGATCGAGGTGACGTACGAGGAACTGCCGTACGTCACCGACCCGGAGGAGGCGATGCGGCCCGGCGCGCCCGTCATCCACGCCGGCAAGGGGCCCGAGGCCCGCATCGCCTGGGTCGAGAACAACGTGGCAGGTGAGGTGCACGGCGAGATCGGCGACGTGGAGCGCGGTTTCGCCGAGGCCGACGTGGTGTACGAGGAGACGTTCCGCACCCAGCGCGTGCAGCACGCCAGCCTGGAGACGCACGGCTGCGTCGCCTACTTCGAACCGAAGGAGGACGGTTCGGGAGAACGGCTGACCGTGCGCTCCTCCACCCAGACGCCGTTCCTGACCCGGCGGGCGCTCTGCGCGCTGTACGGCCTGCCGGAGGACGAGGTGCGGGTGGTCGCGGGCCGCGTCGGCGGCGGCTTCGGGGGCAAGCAGGAGATGCTCACCGAGGACGTCGTCACCCTCGCCGCACTCAGGCTGCGGCGGCCGGTGAAGCTGGAGTACACGCGGGCCGAGCAGTTCTACGGAGCCACCACTCGGCACCCGTTCACCATCGGCGTCAAGGTCGGGGCGCGCGCTGACGGGACGCTGACGGCCGTGCAGATGCGGGTGGTGTCGAACACCGGCGCGTACGGCAACCACGGCCCGGCCGTGATGTTCCACAGCGTCGGCGAGTCCTTCGCCGTCTACCGCGCCCCGCACAAGAAGGTCGACGCCTGGTCCGTCTACACCAACGCGGTCCCGGCCGGCGCCTTCCGCGGCTACGGCCTGGGCCAGGTCACCTTCGCCGTCGAGTCGGTCATGGACGAGCTGGCCCGCCGGCTCGGCGTGGACCCGCTCGTCTTCCGCGAGAGGAACGTCATCGGCCCGGGCGAGGCCATGCGCAGTCCGATCGGCGAGGAGGAGGACCTGCACATCGCGTCCTACGGCCTCGACCAGTGCTTGTCCGTCGTACGGAAGGCCATCGCCGAGGACCGCAGCGCGGAGGACGCTCCCGAAGGATGGCTGACCGGTCAGGGCACCGGGATGGCGATGATCGCCACCGGGCCGCCCGGCGGACACTACGCCGACGCCCGCGTCTCGCTCCTGGAGGACGGCACGTACGACATCGCCGTCGGCACCGCCGAGTTCGGCAACGGCACCACCACCGTCCACAAGCAGATCACCGCCGGCGCCCTGAACACCACCGAGGACCGGCTCGCCGTCCGCCGGTCCGACACGGACGTCGTACGCCACGACACCGGGGCCTTCGGCTCCGCCGGCACCGTCTTCGCCGGCAAGGCCGTCCTGCTCGCCGCGACCTCCCTGGCCGAACGGCTGCGCACCCTGGCCGCCCGGCACACGGGGGTGGCCCGGCACCTGTGCGTCCTCGGCGCCGAGTCCGTGGACTGCGCGGGCCGGACGGTGACGCTGAAGGAGCTGTACGAGGCAGGGCACGCCCTCGGCGCGACGAAGGAGCTGGGGGCGGACGGCCACTGGGGCGGCTCACCCCGCTCGGTCGCCTTCAACGCCCAGTGGTTCCGCCTCGCCGTCGACCCCGCGACCGGCGAGATCCGCATCCTCCGCAGCGTCCACGCCGCCGACGCCGGCAAGGTCATGAACCCCATGCAGTGCCGCGGCCAGGTCGAGGGCGGCGTCGCGCAGGCCCTCGGTGCCACGCTCTTCGAGACCGTCCGGATCGACGACCGCGGCGAGGTCACCACCGCCGCCTTCCGCCGCTACCGGCTCCCCCAGTACGCGGACGTCCCCCGCACCGAGGTCCACTTCACCGAGACGTCCGACGCGATCGGCCCGCTCGGCGCCAAGTCCATGAGCGAAAGCCCGTTCAACCCCGTCGCCCCCGCGTTCGCCAACGCCCTGCGCGACGCCACGGGGATCCGCTTCACCGAGCTGCCGGTGACCCGCGACCGCGTCTGGCTCGCCCTCGACCGGAAGGAGCGCGACGTCGGTCGATGGACCGGGAGGATGTGAGCGACCGACTCGTATCAAGCTCACGAATACCGGGTGTCAGGCCGGATTGACATGGCAAACACGATTCCCTGCTTCGGCGGTCGGGTATCACTGCGCGCAGCCGCCGCACCGACCGTCCCGGAGGGACCGACGATGAGCCGACCGAGCGCCACGCCCCACGCGACGCCCGTGACCACACCCGCACCCGGGTCCTTCGCACTCTGGGGGGACGTGGCCGACCCCGCCACGCTCACCGTCGCCGACCTGCGCGAAGGGTGGGAGCAGCACCGGGCCGATGTGGTCTTCGACTGCGCGTCGGCGGGACCCCAGCGCCACACCTTCGCCGGCCCCCTCCTGCGCGAGGTCATGGCCGTGGCACGTCCCGGCTTCGATCCCGCCCGCCGCAAGGAGCGCTCCCGCTTCCTGGTGACGGTGAGCGGCGGCGACGGGCACCACACCGTCCTGGCGTGGGCCGAGATCGACGCCGACTTCGGCAACGTCCCCGTACTGCTCGCGACCCGCATGGACGACGAGGAACTCGACACCGCCGGCACCCAGCTCGTCGTGCCCTCCGACCGCTGCGGCGCCCGCTACGTCAGCGCCGTCACCGGGATCTGGATCGGTGCCCACCGGCTTCCCGGAACCCCTTCGTCCGACGGGTGAGACGGACGGGCGACTCCGCTCGTCCCTTCCTCCAACCCACCTCTCATTCGCCATGGAGACTCCCACGACTTTGTTGCAGATGAGCGTGATCTCGCCCTACCGTGTCGCATATGCAGTCCTACACCATCGGGCAGGCCGCTCGTCTGCTGGGCGTGAGCCCCGACACGGCACGGCGCTGGGCCGACGCGGGCCGGGTGGCGACCCACCGCGACGAGAGCGGTCGGCGCGTGATCGACGGCAAGTCGCTGGCCGCGTTCTCCGTGGAGATCGCGTCCGGCGAGGACGACGACGCGTCGTACACCTCCGCGCGCAACGCGTTCCCCGGCATCGTCACCGCGATCAAGCTCGGTGACATCGCGGCCCAGGTCACCATCCAGGCCGGGCCGCACCGCCTGGTCTCCCTCCTCACCCGCGAGGCCGTGGAGGAACTGGGACTGGAAGTCGGCATGCAGGCCACCGCCCGCGTGAAGTCGACCAGCGTGCACATCGACCGCACCTGACTCCCCTCACGCAGTACCGAGATCCCTCGGCCGTCGGCGCGGCCGGCCTCTCCCCCGCACCTTCCTCTCGTCCCCAAGGAGTTCGCCTCATGTCCCGCACCCTCACCCCGGCCAGACGTCGTACCGCTGCCGCCGCCCTCACCGCCGCCCTCCTCGTCCCGCTGGCGGCCTGCTCGTCGAACGACGACACCAAGAAGGACACCGCGGGCTCCCCGGCCTCCGGCTCGGCGGGCGCCGCGCCCACGGCGAACCTCACCGTCCTGGCCGCCGCGTCCCTCACCGACGTGTTCAAGACGGCAGGCGCCGCCTACGAGAAGTCCCACCCCGGCACCAAGCTCACCTTCTCCTTCGCCGGCTCGCAGGAGCTCGTCGCCCAGGTCTCGCAGGGCTCCCCCGCCGACGTCCTGGTCACCGCCGACACCAAGAGCATGGACAAGGTGAAGGCCGACACGACCACCCCGGCGATCATCGCGAAGAACCGGCTCGTCATCGCCACCGGCGAGGGCAACCCGTTCAAGGTCGACGACCTGAAGGACCTCGCGGACACCAAGCTCAAGGTCGTCCTCGCGGCGCCCGAGGTGCCCGCCGGCAAGTACAGCGAGAAGATCCTGGACGCCCAGAAGATCACCGTGAAGCCGGTCTCCCAGGAGCCCAACGTCCGCGCGGTGCTCAGCAAGGTCGAGCTGGGCGAGGCCGACGCCGGTCTCGTCTACAAGACCGACGCCGAGAGCGCGAAGGACAAGGTCGACGCCGTCGAGATCCCCGACGACCAGAACGCCATCGCCCAGTACCCGGCCGCCACGCTGAAGGACTCGAAGAACGCCGAGGCCGCCGCCGCGTTCGTCGCCTGGCTGTCCTCGCCCGAGGGCCAGAAGATCCTCCAGGACGCCGGCTTCCAGAAGCCGTAACCCGGCCCCGGAACGTGAGAGGGTGCCCGTCACGGGGGGACGGGCAGCCTCTCACACCCCACGCTCCTCCCAGGAACTCCGATGAAACGAGCAGGCATACGTACTTCCGGCACCCGCCCGCCCCTCCTCCTGGCGCTGCCCGCGCTGGCGGCCGTGACCTTCCTGAGCCTGCCCCTGGTCGGCATCCTCGTACGGACCGAGTGGACCGAACTCGCCGACCATCTGAGCTCACCGGGCACCGTCCAGGCGCTCCAGCTCTCGCTCCTCGTGTCCTTCTGGGCGCTGGGGCTTTCGCTGCTGCTCGGCGTCCCGCTCGCCTGGCTGCTCGCCCGGGTGCCGTTCCCCGGCAAGGCGGTCGTCCGCTCACTCGTCCTGCTCCCCATGGTGCTGCCGCCCACCGTCGGCGGCGTCGCCCTGCTCCTGGCCTTCGGGCGGCGCGGGCTCCTCGGGCCGTGGCTGGAGGAGACCTTCGGCATCACCCTGCCGTTCCACACCTCCGGGGCCGTGCTCGCCGCGACCTTCGTCGCCATGCCCTTCCTCGTCATCAGCCTGGAGGGCGCGCTCGGCGGACTGCGTCTCCGTTACGAGGAGACCGCGGCCTCCCTCGGCGCCTCACCGGTGCGCGTCTTCTTCACCGTGACCCTGCCCATGGTGGCGCCGGGGGTCATCGCGGGCGCCGCGCTGACCTGGGCCCGGGCCCTCGGCGAGTTCGGCGCGACCATCACCTTCGCCGGCAACCTGCCCGGGACGACCCAGACCCTGCCGCTCCAGGTCTATCTGCTGCTGCAGGACGAGCCCGAAGCCGCGACATCCGTGTCACTGCTGCTGCTCGCCATCGCCATGGCCGTGCTGATCGCCCTGCGGGGACGCTGGACGGGCACACCGGCCGACCGCGAGCGCCGCACCGGACCCGAGAACGGCGAGCAGCCGATCGCCGCAGAGCCGACGGCCGACGTCACCCAGGCCGCTCCGCCCGCGCCCACGGAGGGACGCTGGGCGCTGCGCGCCGAGGTCACGGGCTTCACCCGGCTCACCCTCGCCGCCGAACCCGGCACCACCATCGCCGTCGTGGGACCGAACGGCGCCGGCAAGACCACCCTCCTCCGGGCCCTGCTCGGCCTCACGCCCCGCGCCCACGCGGACCTCATCCTCGGCGGCACCGACGTCACCGCCCTGCCCCCGCACCGGCGGCGGGTCGCCTGGGTGCCCCAGGACGGCGCCCTCTTCCCCCACATGACGGCCCTCGCCAACACCGCTTACGGCCTGCGCGCCCAAGGCGTCCCGCGGACCGAGGCCCGGCGGGAGGCGCGGGCCTGGCTCGACCGCCTCGGAGTCGGCCACCTCGCCCACCGCCGGCCGGCCCAGCTGTCCGGCGGGCAGGCCGGTCGCGTCGCCCTCGCCCGTGCGCTGGCCGCACGCCCCCGGCTGCTCGTCCTCGACGAACCGCTCGCCGCCCTCGACCAGACCACCCGCGCCCACGTGCGCCACACCCTGCGCACGCACCTGGCCGGCTTCGGCGGCGTGTGCCTCATCGTCACCCACGACCCCGTCGAGGCCGTCTCGCTCGCCGACCGCGTCCTCGTCCTCGACGACGGCCGTGCGCTCCAGGACGCCGCGCCGTCCGAGGTCACCCGCCATCCCCGATCGCCGTGGGTGGCCCGGATGCTCGGCCGCAACGCCTGGCCCGGCACGGCCACCCCGGAGGGCCTCGCGCTCGACGGCGGCGGCGTCCTGGTGGCGACCGACCCGCCGGCGGCGGGCACCCCGGCGCTCGCGATCGTCGCGCCGGAATCGGTGTCGGTCCATCGCGAGAAGCCCGCCGGCAGCCCCCGTAACGTCTGGCCCGGAACCGTACGCGAGATCACCGCGAGCGGCAGTCGGCTGCGTGTCCTGATCACCTCCGACGAGGCGCCCGACCTCGTCGCCGAGATCACCCCGCAGGCCGCCGCCGAACTCGGACTCGCCGACGGCGTGCCCGTCTGGACGAGCCTCAAGGCGACCGAGGCCACGGTCGTGGCTCTCTGACTCCCGTTCACGGTCCGCCGCGCCGGAACCGTTCCGGTCGGCGACCGGGGGATCTACCCTCTCCCGCATGCCACCTCCGCTGCTGCACCGGCGCTGTCCCGAACTGGCAGGGTCGCTGCCCTTCCTCCGGCTGGGCCGGGCACCGGCGCCGGTCCGGCGGCTGCCCGGGCTCGGTACGCGGTCCGAGGTGTGGGTCAAGGACGAGAGCGGATACGGCGACGGCGGCTGGGGCGGCAACAAGGTCCGCAAGCTGGAGTGGCTGCTGCCGGAGGCCCGGCGGCGCGGCGCGAGAACCATCCTGACGGTCGGCGGTCTCGGCACCAACTGGGGCCTCGCAGCCGCCCGGTACGCGCGGGAGGCGGGGCTCGACGTGGCCCTGGGCCTGATCGACCACCCGGTCGACGAGCACGTGCGGGCCCAGCTGGAACGGCTGCGCGACTCCGGTGCGACGCTGCACTTCCTGCACACCAGGACGAGGCTGATCCTGGCCGCGCCGTGGCTCTTCGCCCGGCACGCCCAGGGTCGTACCCTGCCGTACTACCTCCCGGCGGGCGGCTCGTCGCCGCTCGGTGCGCTCGGCGCCGTCGAGACCGCCCTGGAGCTGGGCTCACAGGTCGAGGCGGGGGAGCTGCCGGAGCCGACGTGGCTCGTCACCGCCGTCGGATCCGGCGGTACCGCCGCGGGGCTGGCCGTCGGACTGCGGCTCGCCGGGCTGCGCACCCGCGTCCTCGGCATCGTGGTCAACGACACCTTGCGGCTGGACGCCGCCACCCTCCTCAGGCTGGCCCGCCGCTCCACGGCCCTGCTCAGGGCCCGGGGTGCCGAGCCGGGCTGCGGCGAGCCCGCCTCCGACGCGATCCGTACGGAGACGGCCTGGCTGGGGGACGGCTACGCGCACCCCACCGCCGCCGCCGACCGCGTCCTCGCCCGCGCGTCGACGCAGGCCGGCCTGACCCTGGAACGCACCTACACCGCCAAGGCGCTCGCGGCTTTGCTCGACCTGGACGCGGCCGGCCGGCTGGACGGCGGCCCGGTGGTCTTCCTGCAGACCCACGGACCGCGATGAGGGCGAGGCCCGGTCGGACGGGCCGGACCGGCTACGCGGTGCCGGCGGCCTGACGGCGGGACAGGGCGGTCTTGGCGTAGAGCAGGTGGGCGATGGCCTCGGCCGCGAGGAGGAGGACCACCAGCCACGGGGTGAGCACGTCCGCGCCGAGAACGACCAGGAGGGGGATCACGACGCCGGGCAGCGCCCAGACGGCCACCTGGCGCGGTGGGCTGCCGAACCGGAGCGCGATCAGGGCGTGCGCTCCGTGGTAGACCGCCAACCCGCCGGCGAGGGCCCAGACCGCGCCCCGCGCCAGGTGGTCGTGGCCGGACTCCTCCACGGCCGTGGCCAGTCCGGCGGCCATCGAGATGACGGCGGCGGTGACGAAGAAGTGGAGGAAGCCGCCCACGTCACGGGCGAGGAGGTAGGCCTCGCGGGTGCCGGCGGTGCCCATGACGCGCTCCGCCGCCGTCGAGGCGAAGTCGAAGTAGGACCACCAGAGGGTGGCCAGCAGGACGAACCCGAGCACCGCCACGACCCCGGCCCGGGCGGTCCACGTGTGGTCGGTGGACGTGATGAGGGCGAGGACCGACTCGCCGAGGACGATGATCACGAACAGTCCGACCCGCTCGACCAGGTGGCCGGTGTGGACCCGGCCCGGGATGCCCTGCCCCCGGGCGGTCAGCAGCAGGACCATCTCCGCCATCAGCAGAGCCGCCCACACCCCGTAGCGCCAGGGAGCGGGGACCGCCGCCGAACCGGCCCAGAGCACCGCGGAGAGCAGACAGTAGGTCAGCGGCCGCCAGCGGGGCAGCGTGCGGGGTGCGGGAAAGCGCGTGGCGGGCCACCACAGGGCGAGCAGGACGAGGCGGGTGCCCGCGTAGCCGAGGGCGTAGGCGGGGCCCCGGTCGCCGTCGGCCTCGGGCACCGCCGCTGCCATCACGGCGAGGCACAGCATCGCCGAAAGCATGACGAGGCGGCGGCGGGCGCTGTCGTCCTGGAAGAGGTTCGCGGAGACCGTGAGGTTCGCCCACATCCACCAGGGCGGGAAGTAGAGGCCGAGGAACACGGCGAACTCGCGCGCGCCGGGGTCGCCGTGGAGGCCGTGCGCGAGCTGGGCGACGACGGCGACGAAGACCAGGTCGAAGAAGAGTTCCAGCCATCCGGCGTGCCGGGGCTCCGGCTCCGGCGTGCGCGACGGCGACCACGACGGGGTGTGCGGACTGCTCATCAGGCCATCCGAGAGGGGATTCGACAGCGGCACGGGCTGGGTGCATCAGATCACGGATCCGGTCCCGCGCCGCCGAGGCGAGGGCGTCCCGGGCGTCGCGCCCGCCGTCCTGGGCCGCGCGTCGAACCCTCGTCCCTGACGTGTCCCGGGTTCAGGATCGGCGGCACGCGCCGGCCCGCCCGGTCGCCCGTGCCGGGGGCGACTTCGGGGAGGGAGGTCACAGGTGGCGGGGCGCGTCCGGCCTTGGGATCATTTCCCCGGAGGACAGCCATGGCTCCCTATACGCACAAGTCCCCGCCGGACGGATCCCCCGGCCGCGAGACCGCCGGGAACGGGGGCGCCGCTCCGGACGCCGACTCGGCGAAGCGCCGTCGGTCGCTTCGGCTCACGCTGCCCGGCTGCTGGGGGGCGCTGCTCTTCGCCTGCCTCTCCTTCACTCCGTCGCTGCTGCCGCGCGGCGGCGTCCTCCAGGGGCTGATCTGCGGCATCAACGCGGCCATCGGCTACGGGCTGGGCGTCGTCGCGGCCTATGTGTGGCGGGCGTTCGCCGACCGGGAGGCGCGGCACGCCTCGCGCACGTCGTGGCGCGTCCTCATCGTCTGCGCGATCGTCCTGTTCGGCCTGTCGTTCGGGTTCGGCCAGTACTGGCAGCACGAGATCCGCGAGCTCATGGGGGTCACCGACTTCAACGCCCTGACGGCCGTCGCCTGCCCGTTCGTGGCCGCGCTCGTCTTCTGCCTGCTGTTGCTGGCCGGCCGCGGTCTCCGGCGCCTGTACCGCTGGGTCACTCGCGTCCTGCGCCGGTGGGCGGGTCCGCGCGCGGCGCGGGTGGTCGGCTGGCTGGTCGTGGCGGGCCTCGCCTGGTCCGTCGTGAGCGGGGTGCTGCTGAGCGGCTTCGTGAACGGGGCCAACGAGGCGTTCTCGCTGCGTGACACGGAGACCCCTGAAGGCGTCCACCAGCCCACGTCCCCCCTGCGCTCCGGCGGGCCGGGTTCGCTGGTGCCGTGGGATTCGCTGGGCAGGCAGGGCCGTGCCTTCACCGGCAGCGGTCCGTCGGCGCAGGACATCGGCGCGTTCACCCATCGCCCGGCGCTGGAACCCGTCCGGGCCTACGCCGGGCTCGAGACCTCCGACGACGCCGAGTCCCGTGCGGAGCGGGCCGTCGCCGACCTCGAACGGGCGGGTGGCTTCGAGCGCGCCCAACTGCTCGTGGTCACCACCACGGGAAGCGGCTGGGTCGATCCCGCCGCCGTGGACTCGTTCGAGTACCTCGGCGACGGCGACGCGGCCACCGTGGCGATGCAGTACTCGTACCTGCCGTCGTGGCTGTCCTATCTCGTGGACCAGTCCAAGGCGCGCGAGGCCGGCCGCGAGCTCTTCGACGCGGTCTACGACGTCTGGTCCAAGCTGCCCCAGGACCAGCGCCCGCGACTGTTCGTGGCGGGCGAGAGCCTGGGGTCGTTCGGCGGGGAGACGGCCTTCAGCGGCGAGTACGACCTGCGCAACCGCACCGCGGGAACCCTGTTCGCCGGCCCCCCGAACTTCAACACCCTGTTCCGCGAGTTCAGCGATCAGCGCGACGGGGGAAGTCCGGAGATCGAGCCCGTCTACAGGCAGGGGCGGACCGTACGGTTCACCGAGGACCCGACCACCGGGATCACCCCGGAGGGCGTGCCGTGGAACGGCACCCGGGTGCTCTACCTGATGCACCCGTCCGACCCGATCGTCTGGTGGAGCCCGGAGCTGGCCTTCTCCGAGCCCGACTGGATCGGTCAGGCGCCGGGCGGCGACGTGCTCGAAGGGATGTTCTGGATCCCCTTCGTGACCTTCTGGCAGGTGACCGCCGACCTGCCGTTCTCCACGGACGTGCCGGACGGCCACGGCCACCGGTACAAGGCCGCGTACGTCGACGGCTGGAACGCCGTCATGCGGCCGTCGGGCTTCACGCCGCAGGACCTGGACCGCTTGAGGGACATCGTCCAGACGGATCACTGAGCCCGGCTGTGACCGGCAGGGTCTACGGTCGCCATCCGGGAGCCGGCAGTCGGCAGTCGCCATTCGGAAGTCGGCACGGGCGCACGGTCAGCGCAGCAGGAAGCCGGCGATGTAGCCGAGCGCGTTGACCGCCCAGTGCAGGCCCATGGGCGGCAGAAGACTGCCGCTGCGGCGGCGCAGTTCACAGAAGAGGACGCCCGCCGCCGCCGTGAAGAGGACGGCGCCCGTGACGGCGAGGACGGCGCCGAGCGCGGAGTCGCCGAGGACCGTGCTCAGCGCGGGTTTCGCCGTCGCCAGGCGCAGGGACGGCAGGACGTGCCACAGGCCGAACAGCAGACTCGAGACGGTGGTCGCCCAGACCGTCCCACGGGCCCGGCGCACCAGTCCGTAGAGCACTCCGCGGAAGGCGATCTCCTCGACCAGGACGGTGCCCACGGGGACCACCACGAGCACGCGTCCCACCAGCTCGCCCCCGGTCATCCCGTCGTACCGACGGTCCTCGAAGAGCGGGCGGGTGTCCGGCAGCAGCGCTCCGGCGGCGTAGACGAGTCCGACCAGCCCGATCAGGACCAGCGCCCACCTCGCGCCGCGGGCCAGTGTCGCGGGCGCCAGCCCCGCGTCCGCCAGGGTGCCGCCCGCCCAGCGGAGCACGCCGAGGAGCAGGGCGCTGACCGCGACGGCCGCGACCAGGCGGAGCGGTCCGGTCCAGTGGTGCAGCAGCAGATTGGCCGCGACGAGGACGGCGACCGTGAGGCCGACCGCCGGCCAGGTGCCGATCGGCCCGCGCCACCGGCTTCGCACCCTGTCGCGCCACCGGCTTCGCACCCGGTCCACGCTACCGGGCGCCCGTCACGGGCGCCCGGCAGGTGCCGCCGCCCGGGTCGGCGGGGGTACGTCCCCAGCTCTCGGCCGCGCCCGGGCCAGGGGTGTCCTGCCGATCAGGCCGGGCATCCCCTAGGAACGGTCGTGCTTGAGCGAGTCCCTGATGCCTTCGGCTCGATGACGGACGTTCGTCGCCTTCTCGCGGATCTTGGCCTTCACCTGGTCCGTCTTGCCCTCGGCCTCCAGGCGCTCGTGACCGGTGATCTTTCCGGTGAGCTCCTTGATCTTGCCCTTGACCTTCTCCATGCCGGCATTCATACCCGTGGTCCCTCCGTGACGTCGGTTCCCACCCTCCACGCTAGGTTTGCGCGGCCCGGAGTGCTCGTCGACGTCCGGCCCCGGCCGTCTCCACCGGTCAGGGGCGGTCCCGAGCCGTGGTCAGGCCAGTACGCGGAGGGCTGCGGGCCGCACCCTGAGGGTCACCGGCAGGGTCGCGTCGACCTCGCCGTCGGCGCCGTACGGCAGGGGCCGGTCGGCCTCGATGCGGACCTCCTTGCCGCGCAGGATCTCGATCTGAGGACGGTTCACGTGCGCGCCCGTCTTCAGTTCGTTCATCATGGCGAAGAAGAGACGCTTGGGCGCCTCCTTGATCACCACGACGTCGAGGAGGCCGTCGTCGACGCGTGCGCCCGGTGCGACCTTCCTCCCGAAGCCGTAGAAGCCGGAGTTGGCCGCGATCACCGTGTAGCCGGTGCGGTCGTGCCGGACCCCGTCGATCGTGATGCGGTACGCGGCGGGCTTCCAGGCGAGGACCGCCCGGAGGCCGCCGGCGTAGTAGGAGGCCGCGCCGCGCAGCAGGCGGGAGGCGTTGGCGTGGCGGTTGGCCACCGCGTCGACACCCGCGTACACGCTGCCGAGGACGTGGGTCCCCTTGTGCCGGGCGGACTCGACCTCGATGGTGTCGACGGCCCGCGGCTCGCCTTCGAGCAGCACCTTGGCGAGGCCCGGGGCGTCCGTGGGAAGCCCCAGGGCGCGTGCGAAGTCGTTGCCGCGGCCGGCGGGGACCAGGCCGAAGACCGTGTCCGTGCCGCTGAGCGCGCCCCCGACGGTGCCGGCCATGCCGTCACCGCCGACGGCGAGCACGACGTGCCCCTTCGCTCCGGCCTCCCGGGCGAGTTCCTGCGCGTGTTCCAGGCTGCGGCTGTAGACGGTGTCGAGCCGCGCGCCCGCCTCCCGCAGCAGCCGGGCCAGCGGGAGCAGGCTCGCCGTGCCGCTGGAACCCCCTGCGGTGGGGTTGACGACGGCGGTGAACTGTCGCATGGATCTGGCCTCCGGGCGGCAGAAGAAGGAATTCAGGAGGAAGGGGTACGGCGGGCGGGGATCAGCGGACGGGGATCAGGACCCCGGGGCTGAGGACGCCGGACGGGTCGATCTCGGCCTTGACGGCCTGGAGCATACGGATGCCGAGGGGGCCGATCTCGCGGGCGAACCAGTCGCGGTGGTCGGTCCCGACGCCGTGGTGGTGGCTGATGGTGCCGCCCGCCGCCAGGATCGCGTCGTTGGCCGCCCGCTTCACGGGTGCCCAGTGCGCGACCGGGTCCCCGCCCTGCGCGGACACGACGGTGAAGTAGAGCGAGGCGCCGTTCTCGTACGTGTGCGAGATGTGGCACATGACGAGCGGCGGGGTGCCGGCCTCGGTGAGGGTGCTCGTCAGGGCTTCGCGCACCGCCGTGTACAGGCCGGGGATCGCGGACCAGAAGGCCGCCGTCTCCAGCGTCTCGGCGAACGCGCCGGCGTCGAGCAGGGCGTCGCGGAGGTAGGGGGCGTTGTAGCGGCCGTGCGCCCAGCGGTCGCCGCCCTCCTCGCCGAGGTACTCGCCGTCGCAGGCGAGGAGGACCTCACGGGCGGCGGCGCGGCGGTCGGCCGTCTCCTCCTCCGAGCCCTCGTACCCGACGATGGCCATGCAGCCCGGGTTCTGCGGGACTTCGGTGCTGCCGATGGCGTCCGGCTGCGCGAGTCCGATGAAGGTCTCCGACTCGTCCGACAGGCGCAGCACCGTGGGTCGCGGGCCGTCCTGGGCGAGTCGGCGCAGCGCCGCCGTGCCGGCCTCGAAGGAGGCGAAGCGCCAGCTCTCGTAGATCCGCTTCTGCGGCAGCGGGCGGATGCGCACGGTCACCGACGTGATCACGCCGAGGACGCCCTCGGAGCCGAGGATCAGCTGGCGCAGGTCGGGGCCGGCCGCGGAGCGCGGGGCCCGACCGCTCCACAGCGTGCCTTCGGGGGTGGCGACCTTCAGGCCGAGGACCATCTCGTCGAAGCGGCCGTATCCGGCCGAGGCCTGGCCGCTGGAGCGGGCCGCGGCGAAGCCGCCGACGGTGGCCCATTCGAAGGACTGCGGGAAGTGGCCGAGTGTCCAGCCCCGCTCGTTGAGGAGCGCCTCGCACTGCGGGCCGCGCAGACCGGGCTGCAGCGTCGCGGTGCGCGAGACCTCGTCGACGGCCAGGAGCCGGTCGAGCCGCCGCAGGTCGAGGGCGACGAAGGGCCGCTTGGTGGTGGGCGCGAGGCCGCCGACGACGGAGGTGCCGCCGCCGAAGGGCACGGCGGCGAGGCCGTGGTCGGCGCACGCGCGCAGTACGGCGAGGACCTCGTCGTGGCTGCCGGGGAGCACGACGACGGCGGGGACGTCGTCGACCTCGCCGGCCCGGATGCGGAGGAGGTCGGGGGTCGACTTGCCCCGGGTGTGCCGGATGCGGCTCTCGTCGTCGTCCCGCAGGCCGTCGGGTGCGGCGACGGCGGCGCGCAGTGCGCTCTTCGCCTCGCCGGTCAGTGCCGGGGCGGGCACCTCGATGTCGGTGAGGGCGGACGGGCCGCTCTCGCGCGGCGTGACGCCGAGCAGGTCCCGCAGGAGGCCGGTCACCGATTCGGGCAGGGGCGCCGCCTTGGCCGGGTCGCCCCAGCCGCTCCACAACATGTCCACTTCGAGAGGTTCCTCACGGTCTGTTTCACGGACGGCGCTGCCACTCGGCCTGCGCTGGTATTACACTGTGACAGATGACGCCCATTCGTCACAACCATGCGGACGCAGATCCCGTGCTCGACGCCGCACGCGACTGCGTGCTCGCCGTCGGAGTACGGCGGACCACCCTCACCGACGTCGCCCGGCGGGCCGGCGTGTCCCGGATGACGCTCTACCGGCGCTGGCCCGACGTGCGCACCCTCGTCGGCGACCTGATGACCCGTGAGTGGATCGCCGTCGCCGCCGATGCCATGCCACCCGCCGACGACGACCTGCCCGAACGCACCCGGATCGTCGAGGGGCTGGTCGAGGGAGTCGCCTCGTTCCGGGCCCATCCGCTGTTCCGGAAGATCCTCGACGTGGACCCCGAGCTGCTGCTGCCGTACGTCCTCGACCGGCGGGGGGCCAGCCAGGACGCCCTGCTCGGGCTGCTCGTCACGGCCCTGGAGGACGGGCACGAGGACGGTTCCGTACGCCGCGTCCACGCCGACCTGCAGGCCCGGTCCCTGCTGCTCGTCGTCCAGTCCTTCACGCTCTCGCTGCGCACCATGGCCGACGAGACCGATCCCGAACTGAGCGAAGCCGCCTTCCTCGACGAGCTGCGCACCCTGCTGGAGAGGACTCTCACCCCATGAACCCCACGAGCAGCACCGCCCTGCCCGGCTCCTCGCTCGACGCCGCGCGGCGCCGGCGCGAACTGGCCCTGCTCGCCGACGGCGAGCAGGTCGACGTCCTCGTCGTCGGGCTCGGCGCCACCGGCGCCGGAGCCGCCCTCGACGCGGCCACCCGCGGACTCAGCGTCGCCGCGATCGACGCCCACGACCTCGCGTTCGGCACCTCCCGCTGGAGCTCCAAGCTGATCCACGGCGGACTGCGCTACCTCGCGTCCGGACAGCTCGACGTCGCCCACGAGAGCGCCGTCGAACGCGGCATCCTCATGGAGCGCACCGCCCCCCACCTCGTCCGCGCCCAGCCCTTCGTCCTGCCCCTCACCCCGCTCGTCGGCCGCGGCCAGGCCGCCCTCGCCCGCGCCGGATTCGTCGCGGGCGACCTGCTGCGCGTCTCCGCCCGCACCTCGCGCCGCACGCTGCCGCAGCCGCGCACGCTGTCCGCCGTCGAGACCCGCCACCTCGCCCCCGCCCTGCGCCCGGTCGGCCTGCGCGGCGGACTGCTCTCCTGGGACGGCCGGCTCTCCGACGACGCGCGCCTGGTGACCGCGATCGCCCGCACCGCCGCCGCCCACGGCGCCCGCGTCCTCACCAGGACCCGGGCCCTGGAACTCCACGGCGACGGGGCGCTCGTCCGCGACGAGCTCACCGGCGAGGAGCTGCGCATCCGCGCACGGACCGTCGTCAACGCGGCCGGGGTCTGGGCGGGCGGCCTCGTCGAGGACGTCCGGCTGCGGCCCTCGCGCGGCACCCATCTCGTCCTGCGCTCCGAGACCCTCGGCCGTCTCTCCGCCGGCCTGCACATCCCGATCCCCGGCGAGTCCAACCGCTTCGTCCTGGTCCTCCCCCAGGGCGACGGACGGGTGTACGTCGGCCTCACCGACGAACCCGTCGACGGCGACGTCCCCGACGTGCCGGAGGTCCCCGAGACCGACATCGGCTTCCTGCTCGACGTGCTGGGCTCCGCGCTCGACGTGACCCTCCACCGGGACGACGTCGTCGGGGCCTTCGCCGGCCTGCGGCCGCTGCTCGACACCCGGGACGCGTCGGGCCGCACCGCCGACATCTCGCGCAAGCACGCGGTGCTCGCCTCGCCCGAGGGCGTCGTCACCGTCGTCGGCGGCAAGCTGACCACGTACCGCCGCATGGCGCAGGACGCCGTGGACGCAGCCGTGGCGGCCCGCGGCCTGACCGCCGGGCCGTGCAGGACCGCGTCCGTCCCGCTCGTCGGCGCCGCCGCACAGCGGACCCTCGCCGGGCTCGACGTGCCGCCCCGCCTGGTCTTCCGCTACGGCACCGAGGCGGCGGCCGTCCACGCCCTCGGCGTCGAGGACCCCGTGCTCGCCGAGCCCGTCGTGCCCGGCCACCCCGTCACCGGCGCCGAACTGCTGTGGGCCGTACGCCACGAGGGCGCCCTCGACACGGCGGACCTCCTGGACCGGCGTACCCGCATCGGCGTGGTCCCCGAGGACCGCGCCACCGCCGAGGAGGCCGCCCGCGCCGCCCTCGCCGACGCGTGACCCTCCGGCGGGCGCCGAGCCGGTACCCCACCCGGCTCGACGCCCGCCGGCACGCCCGGGGCCGCGTGCTACGTTCGCCCCAACGGACGACGGGGAGCGTGGGGTGACGGAAGCATCGAGGCCGCGCGTACGCCGGGAGCCGCAGCAGGCTCGCAGCCGGGCCCGCGTCGAGGCGATCCTCACCGCGGCCGACCGCATCCTCTCCCAGGAGGGATACGAGGCGCTGACCATGCGGCGGATCGCCGAGGAGTCGGGCGCGCCGGTCGGCAGCATCTACCAGTTCTATCCCGACAAGGGCGCCGTCGTGGACGCCCTCGGCCGGCGGTACCTCCTGGCCTTCGCGTCCGCCATCGACGAACTCGTCGAGCGGGCGGTCTCCGGTGAACTCACCGATCTCGTCGGCACGATGGTCGACGTCTACGCCGACCTCTTCCGGTCCCAGCCCGGCGGCATGGCCCTGTGGGCCGGCCGCCACCTGAGCCCCGAACTCGCGCGCGCCGACGAGGCCAGCAACACGCTCATCGCCGACGGCCTCCAGCGCATCGTGGAGCACCTGACGGGCGGGCCCGGCGGCGAACGCGCCCGGCGCGCCACCCGCATGGTGGTGTGGGCCTCCAACGCCGTGCTCCACGAGGTCTTCAAGGGGGACGGCGAGCCGGACCTGGAGACCGTGGAAGAGCTCAAGCGGATGCTGCGTTTCTACTGGGACGACCTGCGCGGCCGGCTGGAGACCGCGGCGGAGTGAGCCCCGGCGGGCCCTGACCCGGGCCTCGCCACGCCCGAGTCTCGCCCGCGGGCCCCGACTCGGCCTCCCGTGCCCCCGCCCGCGGGCCCGGGCTCGTCCTCGCCACGCCCCGCGCCCGCCGCCGCACGGCTTCACGGGCCGGCCCCGCCCCGAATGAGCGGCCCGTCCCGCGCGCCCCTCTCCGCACCCTAGAACATGAACAACGGTTCATGTTATGTTGCGGCCCACCTCGGACGGCCGGCCCCCAGGACCCGCGCGTTCCGGCGGCCGTACGTGAGCAGTTCGCGCATCACGCGATGAAGGCAGGTGCCTGTGACGACCAGCTCCACCGACCCCACCCGACTCCCCCGGTTCCCGGCCGACTTCGCCTGGGGGGCATCGACGGCCGCGTACCAGATCGAGGGCGCGGCCGACGAGGACGGCAAGGGCGCGTCGATCTGGGACACCTTCGTACGGCGCCCCGGGGCGGTCCGCGACGGGCACACCGGCGACGTCGCCTGCGACCACTACCACCGGGTCGACGAGGACGTCGCGCTGATGCGCCGGCTCGGGCTCGACGCGTACCGCTTCTCGATCTCCTGGCCGCGCGTCCTGCCGACCGGCGCCGGCAAGGTCGAGCCGCGCGGCCTCGACTTCTACGACCGGCTGGTCGACGCGCTGCTCGACGCCGGGATCGAGCCCACGCCCACGCTGTTCCACTGGGACCTGCCGCAGTCCCTGGAGGACGAGGGCGGCTGGATGAACCGCGAGACCGCGCACCGGTTCGCCGAGTACGCGGCCGTGACCGCGGAACGGCTGGGCGACCGGGTCAAGCGCTGGATCACCCTCAACGAGCCCTTCGTGCACATGTCGTTCGGCTACGGCTTCGGCGTCCACGCCCCGGGCCGCGCCCTGCTCCTCGACGCACTGCCCGTCGCGCACCACCAACTGCTCGGCCACGGCCTCGCGACCGAGGCGCTGCGGGCCGCCGTCCCCGACGCGCAGGTGCTGATCTCCAACAACTGCACACCCGTCCGCCTGCGTTCCGACGCACAGGAGGACAAGGACCTGGCCGCCGCGCAGGCTTACGACGTCCTGCACAACAGGCTCTTCAACGACCCCTTGATGGCGGGGAGCTACCCCGACCTCTCGGCCTACGGCATGACCGATCCCGACTGGGGAGGGCTCGTACGGGACGGTGACCTGGCCACCATCGCCGCACCCTTGGACGGCCTCGGCATCAACTACTACAACCCGACCTGGATCACCGCCCCGGCGGATCCCACCGCCGGGCTCCCGTTCGACCTGGCCGAGCCCCAGGAGCCCTACCAGCGCACGGCGTTCGACTGGCCGGTCGTACCCGACGGGCTCACGGAGCTGCTCACCGACCTCAAGGCCCGCTACGGCGACGCCCTTCCGCCGGTGTGGATCACCGAGAGCGGGTGCTCACAGCCGGCCGGACTGGACGACCGGGCGCGCATCGACTACCTCGCCGGACACATCGACGCGGTCGCGCGCGCCGCGGCCCTCGGGGTGGACGTACGCGGCTACTTCATCTGGTCGCTGCTCGACAACTTCGAGTGGGCCGAGGGCTACCACCAGCGCTTCGGCCTGATCGAGGTCGACTTCGCCACACGACGTCGCACGCCCAGGGCGAGCTTCGAGTGGTACCGCAAACTGATCGCCTCCCAGCGGTCCTGAGCGACGGAGCCCCCATGTCTCACGCTCCCTCAGCGGACGCGGCGGAGCCGACGGAACCAGCGGGACCAGCGGGACCAGCGGCACCATCCGGCCCGACAGACCCCGCAGGACCCGCGGGACCGGCGGGACCGGCGGGACCGGCGGGACCGGCGGGACCGGCAGACGGTCTGGATCCGGCGGAGCCCGTCGTCCTCTTCGCCGAGCCCACCGCCGTGGTCAAGCCCGGCTGGACGGTGAACCTCTCGCTGGCCACGCTCGCCGTGTTCATGGCCTTCATGACGCCCATCCAGATCCTGCTGCCGCTCCAGCTGGAGCACATCGACCCGCAGGACAAGAACGCCGCGCTGTCACTCGTCACCGGTCTCGGCGCGCTCGTCGCGGTGCTCGCCAACCCGATCGCCGGGGCGTGGTCGGACCGGACCACGAGCCGGTTCGGGCGGCGTCGGCCCTGGATCCTGGGCGGCGCGCTGGCCGGGGCGGCGGGGCTGGTGGTGACCGCCTCCCAGCACACGGTGGCGGGGGTCGCCGTCGGCTGGTGCCTCGCTCAGGCGGGCCTGAACGCGATGCTGGCCGGGGTCACCACCCCGATCGCCGACCGCGTGCCGCTGAGGCAACGGGCGCAGGTCTCGGGCTGGACCGGGCTCATGCAGTCCGTCGGTCTGGTCGTCGGCGCGTTGATCACCACGACGCTGGTCACCGGGGTGGGGTCCGGCTACGGGACCCTGGCCGTGCTCACCGTCGCCCTCGCACTCCCCTTCGTCCTGTGTCACGGCGAGCCGGCGCTGCCGCGGGCGCTGCGCCCCGCCTTCGACGCACGCGCCTTCGCGCGCTCGTTCTGGGTGAGCCCGCGGCAGCACCCCGACTTCGGCTGGGCCTGGCTCACCCGGTTCCTGATCAACCTCGGCAACGCCCTCGGCACCCTCTACCTGTTCTACTTCCTCGCCGACGCGGTCCACTACGGCGACCCGGGCACCGGCGTGCTGATCCTCACCCTGATCTACACCCTCTGCGCCGCGGTCACGGCCGTGCCCGTCGGTGCGCTGTCCGACCGCGTCGGACGCCGCAAGGGCTTCGTCGTCCTGTGCTCCGTGGTCATGACCGCCGCCGCGCTGCTGCTCGCCCTGGTCCACACCTGGCCGTCCGCCCTCGCCGCCGCGGCCGTCCTCGGCGCGGGCTACGGCATCTACCTCGCCGTCGACCAGGCCCTGGTCACCCAGGTACTCCCCCAGGCCGCCGACCGCGCCAAGGACCTCGGCGTCATCAACATCGCCAACTCCGGCCCCCAGGTGCTCGCCCCCGCCCTCGCCTCGCCGATCATCGCCCACCTCGGCGGCTACACCGGCCTCTACGTCGCCGCGGCCCTGGCCATCCTCGCCGGCGGCTTCCTGGTCCGCCGCATCCGCGGCGTGGCGTGATCCGGGCCGTCGGCATCGACGACCCGGATCACACCCCGCCTGGGCCGGCGGACCCGATGCGTTGTCGGGACCGCCGGCACCTGTGCCGTGGCGAGGGGGACATCAGCCCTTGGCGACCAGCGCCTTGAGAGCGATGTTGAGCTTCAGGACGTTGACGCGGGGTTCGCCGATGAAGCCGAGGACGCGGCCGTCGGTGTGGGCGGCGACCAGCTCGTCGACCTGGGCGACGGTCAGCTTGTTCCGCTCGGCGACGCGGTGGACCTGGAGCTTCGCGTACTCCGGTGAGATGTGCGGGTCCAGGCCCGAGCCGGAGGACGTGACGGCGTCGGCGGGCACGTCGGAAGGCCGCACCTGGTAGCCGGCCGTCGAGTTGTCCTTGATCACGGCGGCCTTGGCGTCCGTGACCCACTTGATCAGGTCCGCGTTGTCGCCGGAACGGTTGGTCGCGCCGGACAGGATGATCGAGTACTGGGTGTTGACGGAGTTGGTGCCCAGGCCGTTGGAGGGGCGGGGCTGGAACCAGCGTAGGTCCGGCTCCGCCGTCTCCTCGCCGTCCTTGAGCGGGAGGTGGTAGGTCTGGCCGATGAGTTCGGAGCCGACGACCTTCCCGCTCGCGTCGGTGACCTCGGAGCCGTTCGCCTTGCCCGGCATGGCCAGTTGGGCGATGCCGGTGACGGCCAGCGGCTCCTTGACGACGTCCTTCAGGTGGATGACGCCGAGGACCCGCGCGCCCTTGTCGTCCTCCAGAGCCACCAGCAGCGGGGTGCCGCCGGCCTGGGAGATGCGGTCCGTGAGCGTCTGCGCGTCCTCGGCGACCTCGCCGCCCCGCTCCTTCACCCACGCGGCGACCGAACCGGTCGCGCCCTTGCGGATCTTGCGTCCGTCCACGTCCACGCCCGACATGCGGGTCTGGGCGGTGAACTCGATCCAGGTGGCGTGGGCGAGTTCGCCCTGGTGGCGCTCGCGGAGGCCGTACCTCTCCTTGGCCAGGACGTAGTCGAGGACCAGCGAACCGGCCGCGACCAGGCTCGTACGCCGTCCCAGGTGGGCCTTCGCCACCGCGTAGGAGCCACCGCCGTCCGGGAACGCGGCGAGACCGGTGACGGCGGTCAACTTGTGCCGCGCCCCGCTGTCAGGGGGCTCTCCGGCGCCCTTCTCGGCTGTCAGGGTGGTCATGCGGGTGAACTCCTTCGGACTCGTGTCCGCTCAGCGTGAGCCCTGACCGGGACGTCATCCGCCGTTCCTGGCGGCTTCTTTGCCCCCGGTCGCCTTCTCTTCACGCGTCCATGACACGGACCGGTGACGCGGAGGCGCCCGCGCTCCGCCGGCATTGCCTTCACTTTCATTCATTGCAACGCACGGTTGCGTTTAACTACAACCCATTGCATCAACTTGTCACTCCTGACCTTGGGTTATCGATTTTTGCGATTGACGACATCATGAACGCAACGTAGCGTTCGAGCACCGACGAACACGTCATATCGCGAGATGAGGAATGACCGTGAGCGAGTCCGTCCACACCGTCACGACGCTGCCCACAGAGCGCCCGACCGGCTGCCCCTTCGACCCGCCGGCCGAGCTGCTCGACGCCCGGCAGCACGGCCCCATCAGCCGCTACACGCATCCCGGTGGAAAACCCGGCTGGCTGATCACCGGATACGACATGGTGCGAGCGGTCCTGGCCGACCCGCGGTTCAGTTCGCGCAGGGACCTCATGAACGTCGTCGACTTCGCGCTTCCGCCCGCGCCGCCCGGCGAGTTCCTCCTCATGGACGACCCCGAGCACAGCCGCTACCGCAAGCCCCTGGTGGGCAAGTTCACCGTGCGGCGGATGCGGATGCTCACCGAGCGGATCGAGCAGATCACCGCCGACTGCCTGGACGCCATGGAGGAGGCCGGTCCGACGACCGACCTGGTGACCGCGTTCGCCAAACCCATCCCCACCATCGTCATCTGCGAGATCCTGGGCGTGCCCTACGAGGACAGGGCTTCCTTCCAGGAGCAGATCGACGCGTTCATGGGCGGAGAGGTCAGCGACGAGGAACTGATCGCGGCCTACACCGCCACCCAGGAGTACCTCGCCCGGCTGGTGGCCGCCAAGCGCGCCCACCCCACCGACGACGTCCTCAGCGAACTCACCGACAGCGACCTGACCGACGAGGAGCTGAAGGGCATCAGCCTCATCCTCCTGGCGGCCGGGTTCGACACCACCGCGAACATGCTCTCTCTCGGCACCTTCGCGCTGCTGCGGAACCCGGAGCAACTCGCCGCGCTGCGCGCCGATCCCGCACTCACCGACGGGGCTGTCGAGGAACTGCTGCGCTACCTGAGCGTCGCCAAGACCTTCCACCGGACGGCCCTGGAAGACGTCGAGCTGGGCGGACAGACCGTCAAGGCCGGCACGACCGTCCTCCTCTCCTACAACACCGCCAACCGCGACCCCGACCGCTTCGACGACCCCCACACGCTCGACGTCCGGCGACAGGCCGCCGGGCACCTGGCCTTCAGCCACGGCATCCACCAGTGCCTGGGGCAGCAGCTGGCCCGCGTCGAGATGCGGGTCGCGTTCCGCGCGCTGATCGACCGCTTCCCCACCCTGCGCCTCGCGGTGCCGGCCGAGGAGGTCGTCCTGCGCCCGGAGACCGCGGACATCTTCGGGGTGAAGAGCCTCCCGGTCACCTGGGACGCGAAGTGACCGCGCCCCGGCTGACCGCCGACCGGGAACGCTGCATCGGGGCCGGCATGTGCGCCATGACCGCCCCCGACGTCTTCGACCAGGACCCCGACGACGGCCTCGTGCTCCTGCTGCACGCCGAGCCGCCCGCCGCCCACCGCGCGGCCGTACGGATGGCCGTGGGCGTCTGCCCCTCCGGGGCGATCGCCCTCCACGAACCGGAGGGCGACGGCTCCTAGGGCCTGTCTGACAATTCGCGTCGGATCAGGCCGGGTCGTTCGGTGCGTGCGATCGGCGTGCGGCCGGGGCGCCCTCGTAGCGGAGCTACTGGCAGGCCCACGTCCCGTGCCCTGAGGTCCTCCAGGGTCTCCCGGCGCACCAGGACCCGGGACCGGCCGTCGAGCACGGCGACCACGGGCGGGCGGCCGACGAGGTTGTACGAGGAGGCCATGGCCAGGTGGTAGGCACCCGCCACCGGCACCGCGAGCAGGTCGCCCGGGTGGGTGTCGGCGGGCAGCGGCACGTCCTCGGCGAGGATGTCGCCGGCCTCGCAGTGGCGGCCCACGACCGTCACGCACTCGGCGTCGGAGGGCGAGTGACGGCCGATCAGGCGGGGCGCGTACCGCACTCCGTACAGCGCGGGCCGCGGATTGTCGCTCATCCCGCCGTCGACCGCCACGTAGGTCCGCCCGGGTGTGCGCTTCACCGCGAGAACCCGGTAGACGGCGACCCCGGCGGGGCCCACGACGGCGCGGCCCGGCTCGATGATCAGGCGCGGGACGGGAAGTGCGGCAGCCGCACAGCTCTCGGCGAGTGCGGTGCGGACCCCGGCCGCCAGCCTCGCCGGATCGAGCGTCGGATCGCCGGGGCGGTAGGCGATGCCGTGGCCGCCCCCGAGGTCGAGCTCCGGCAGCGCGATCCCATGGGTGTCGCGGACCCTGGCCATGAGGCCGACGAGTCGGCGCACGGCCACCAGGTACGGCCCGACGTCCGTGATCTGCGAGCCCAGGTGGCAGTGGAGACCGGTGAGTTCGAGCCGCGGCTGCTCCAGGACGCGGGCGATGGCCTGCTCGGCGTGGCCGCCGCGGAGCGACAGACCGAACTTCTGGTCGTCGGAGCCGGTACGTATCTTGCGGTGGCCGCCCGCGCTGATGCCCGGTGTCACCCGGACCATGACCTTCTGCCGGCCCGCGCTGCCGACGGCGGCGGCGATGCGGGCGATCTCCGCGGGGGTGTCGACGACGATGCGGCCCACACCGAGGCGCAGCGCGATGGCCAGGTCCTGGGGCGACTTGGCGTTGCCGTGGAGCAGGATCCGGTCGGCCGGGAATCCGGTGGTCACGGCGAGTTCCACCTCTCCGGCCGAGCAGGCGTCCAGGCCGAGTCCTTCCTCTTCGACCCAGTGGGCGAGGGCGCGGCACAGGAACGCCTTGGCCGCGTAGTGGATCTCCGCTTCGGGAAAGGCCGCGCGGTAGGCGCGGCACCGCCCGCGGACCTCGGCCTCGTCCAGGACGTAGACGGGGGTGCCGTGGCCCTCGGCGATCTCGCTGAGGGCCACGCCTCCGACGAGGACCTCACCATGGGGTCGCTCGGTCGTGGTCGCGGGCCACGGGGAGCGGGGCCCGGCGGGGTCGGAGCCCGACGGGGTCACGGGAGCGGTGTCGTTCGGGACTACGGACAGGGGAAGGGTGGTCATCGCTGGGGCTCCCTTCAGTTCGCGATCCCGGCGAGCGGCCGCGAGCCGGGCAGGGACTCCGCTCCGGCGGCCGTCACGCCGTCGACGACTCCGACGGTGACGCCGACGGTGACGCCGACGGGCGTGCCCTCGGCCGGGACCTCGGACGACCGGCCGCCGACCGGGACCTCGGGAGTCCGGGCGGTGAGGACGGGGTCGATCCGCAGTTCGCGGACGCCCAGCGGTTCCATGAGCGCGCGCAACGCCGGTTCGGCGAGGACGATCCACGGCTGCGCGGCCCCCAGGACCGCCCTCAACCGCGCCGGGCCGGTGAACGCGACGGCGGTCCGGCCGCCGACCGGCGTGCGGAAGAGACGGGTCACGCACCCGCCGGCGCCCGGCCGGACGGGCACGCAGAGCCGTCCGGCCGGGAGCTGTTCTCCGGGCTCGGGCTCGTCTCCGTACAAGGCAGCTGACATGGGTTCCTCCGAGGAAGGGAACGAAGTCCCCGGACGCGGTCGCGGCCGGGTGTCTCCGACGCTATTCCCGGCCCGCTCCGGCCCCGGCCGCCTCCTGACGCTCCCCTGACGGCATCCGCCGGAACGCATACGCCGCACATACGCCACACATGCGCCGCGCATACCCCACTCCCGACGGCCCGGCCCCGGCTCCTCGTCACCGTTCGGTGCGGGCCCCTGTGCCCGCCACGCCGGGGTCGGCGACCGTCCCCGCCCCGCCGGTGGCGGGACGGGGACGGTGGGCGGGAGCGGGGCGTCACCGGCGTACGGCCACCGCCGCCTGGTGGCCGGAGGGTACGGCCACGTCGGCCAGGAGCCAGCCGGGTGGGGCGGTCGGGGCGGGGCCCGAGCCGACGTACTCGGCCGAGGGGTCGGCGCCGAGCCCGACCCCGGTCCCCTTCAGGTACGCCTCCTTCCGCGTCCACACCCGGGCGAAGGCGGCCGGGCGAAGGTCCCGGGCGAGCACCGCCAGTTCGGCGGACTCGGCGGGGTGGAGCACCTCGGCCAGCTCGGTGACGAGGTGCGGGGCCGGGATCCGCTCGATGTCCACACCCACCGGTGTGGTCGCGACGGCGATCAGGCTCATCCCCTCGCAGTGGGAGAGCGAGAAGTGCAACCGCCCGTCCGGGAGCACCGGCCGCCCGTGCGGCTCGCCGCAGCAGGGGCAGGGCGCCCGCTCCACGGTCACGCCGCGCGGTGCGACGCCGAGGTGGGCGCCGAGCAGCCGGCGCAGGCCGACGTGCGCGCACAGGTACGTGGCACGGTCGCCCGGCCTTCGGAACTCCCCGGCCCGCGCCAGCTCCTCCGCGTCGAGGACGAGGGAGGCGTACCGGTCGGCGCTGTCCTCGTGCGTCTCGGTGGCGACCAGCCAGAGCTGCGGGCGGGCCGCCCGCGGACCGGGCGGCAGCACCGGCGCCGCGGGCAGGGGCGGGAGCGCGGACGGACGGAGGAGGACGGCACCGGGCCGGAGGTACGGCTCGGCCGGAGGTACGGACGGGTCGGGCGGAGGGACGTGGAGGTCGGGCCCGGGTGCGTACGGGGCGGGCGGGGGTGCGGGGGTCTGCGTGGTCATGTCTGCCTCACACGGACGTGGCGGTGGTCTCCGGCGCGGTACGGATGCGGTCCTCGGTACGCCGCTCGACGGCCTTCCCCTTGGCACCGGCGCGCAGCGCGAAGCCGGCGGCGATCGGGGAGACCAGCGCGAGGCCGGCGCACAGCAGCCAGGTGCCGGTCACCCCGAGGTGCAGCGAGACCGGGGTGAAGACGGCGAGCGAGAGCGGCGCCGCGCCGATGCCGGACAGCGCGAAGGTCGACATCGCGGCGCCCATCCGGCCTTCGGGCACCGCCTGCTGATAGGCCGTGACCAGCGCCGGGCCGTTGAGGCCCGAGAGCAGGCCGACGGCGGCGGCCGCCCCGGCGAGCAGCCCCGGCGAGGGGACGAGGGCCATCGCGCCCATGCCGACGGCCAGTCCGGTGCCCGTCACCACCAGCTTGAGGTGGGTCGGGATGCGGTGGGCGAGCGCGGCACCGAGCGCGGCCGAGGCGAGCGCCCCCACGCTGAAGGCGGCGAGGACGAACGCGACAGCGCCCACGCCCCAGCCCTGGTCGGCGGCGCGCAGCGGCAGCGCGACCTCGGCCGGCCACAGGAAGGCCAGGTCCATCGCGAAGCACGCCACGAACATCCAGCGCAGGCGCGGGTGCGCGGCGAGCAGACGGAAGCCGTCGCCCGAGCGGCGCAGCAGCGACGGGCCGCCCGGCGCGGCGGCCTCGGGCCGCTTCATGCCGTGCGTGACGTGCGCGGCGCAGCCGAGCCAGAGGGCGCAGCCGACGGCGGCCGCCGTCATCGCGGCCGGCAGCCCGCCCACCACCACGAACCACGCGCCCAGCGGGGAGCCCGCGATGGGCGCGAGGCGCAGCACCATGGAGAAGAGGGAGTTGGCGCGCCCGAGGTGCTCCTGGGGTGCCAGGTGGGGCAGCAGGACGCCGGAGGCCGGGCCGGTGAGGCCGAGCAGGACGCCGTCGATCAGGGCGATGACGATCAGGGGCCAGAGGGTGTGCGTGGTGGCGGTGGCGACGGTGCCCACGACCAGGACGAGGACGCGGACGCTGGTGGCGCGCAGCAGGAGGGCGCGCGGGCCGAGGATGTCGGTCAGGGCGCCGCCGAAGAGGAGGAGCAGCGCACGGGGCAGCGTGGCGGCGAGGGTCACGGCGGTGACGGCGCCTCGGCCGCCGAGCTGGACGGCGGTCCAGCTCATGGCGATGAGGAGCGCGAAACTGCCCGCCTGGACGGCGGCCTGGCCGACGACGAGGCTGCTGATGCGGCGCCAGTCGACGGTGGGGGCGGGCGGGTCGGCGAGGGGCGTGGCCATGGGGTCGGCTTTCTGTGGGCGGGGAGGGCTGCTGTCTTCGGATGTCCGAGGGGCGCTGTCGTGGCGGGTGGGGCGGGTCAGGTGCGGAGACGGAGTCGGAGACGGACGGGGTGGTCGGGGTGGTCGGGGTGGTCGGGGTGGTCGGGGTGGTCGGGGACGCTGCCGTCGCGGTCAGGTGCGGAGACGGAGGCAGGTGGTCGGGGGTGCGCCGTGAAGGGTGGCGGCCACGGCGAGGGCCACGGCGCGGTCGGTGGCCCGCTGGAGGACGTGGGGGGCGAGGCCCCGGGGGGCGCGGAGTTCGACGTGGCCGCCGAGGTATCCGCGGCCGGCCTCGCTGAGGGCGCGCTGCGCGGTGCGGCGTGCGACGCCGTCGACGCCGTACGGCAGCGGGCCGCGGCCGGCGGGGGCGCCGACGGTGACGCCGGGGGTCTCCCGCACCGAGAAGCGGACCTGCACGGTGCGGGAGGCCCTGTGCCGGGGCGGCCTCAACACGGGACCGCTCCCTGGGCCGGGTCCCAGAGGTCGTCCGGGGTCAGGGCGGCGGGCGCGTACTT
The DNA here is from genome assembly GCF_000716445.1 of Streptomyces wedmorensis. Lineage (GTDB taxonomy): Bacteria > Actinomycetota > Actinomycetes > Streptomycetales > Streptomycetaceae > Streptomyces > Streptomyces wedmorensis. The sequence goes on along the minus strand of NZ_JNWK01000001.1, from coordinate 15,844 downwards.
GCCGAGGGCGCTGATGAGCAAGCGGAGTTCGAGGGCGAGGGCCTCGACGAGGCGCTCCAGGCCGTGCTCGGGGTCCTCGTCGACGGCGACGAGGGCGGCGCGGCCGAGGCCGACGGCGGTGGCCCCGAGGGCGAGGGCCCGGACGGCCCGACCGCCCTCCCACACGCCGCCGGTGGCGAGGAGGCAGCCGTCGGGGCGGCCGATCCGGCGCAGGCACTCGGCGAGGGGCAGTCCGACGTGGTCCAGGAAGACGCCGGGTGCCCAGCCGGTCCCGCCCTCGGCACCGTCGACGGTGACGGCGTCGGCTCCGGCGGCCCAGGCCGTGCGGGCGGCCTGCCCGATGTCGCGGCCGGGGTGGAACTTCACCCAGGTCCGCGCCTTGGGGAAGTTGTTGCGCATGAAGCGGAGCTGCTGGCGGAGGATCTCCTCGGTGAAGGTGCCGGGGGTCGCGCAACGGAGCAGCCGCGGGGCGTCCTCGCCGAAGACCTCGCGGACCGTGAAGCGGCGTGCGAGCTGCTCGCCCTCGGCGCGGCCGACGACGGTCATGCCGCCGAGCCCTGGCTTGGCTCCCTGGCCGGTCTTCAGCTCGAAGGCGAGGCGGCCGGATTCCAGGAGGGGGCGGAAGGCGGGGTCGCTGTAGAGGAGGTTCCACACCTCGGAGTCGGCGTCCTCGGTGGACTGCTGGACGACGACGCCGCCGACTCCGTCGGGCGCGGCCTCCAGGTAGGCCTCGACGCGGGCGCGCAGGGCGGAGCGGGACGCGTCGCCGGCCTTGCGGTAGCCGTGGACGGGGACCATGTTCTCGCCGATGACCATGGGGATGCCGAGGCGGGCGGCCTGGCGGCTCGCGTGGACGGCGAGGTCGCCGCTGCCGGCCCGGGTGGAGCCGAAGGCGGAGAGGTAGAGGGGCAGCCGGGCGGTGAAGCCTCCGACTCCGGCGGTGAGGTCGACGTCGCCGAACTCGGGCTCGCGGGCGAGGTCGATGAGCTTCTCCAGGCGCTCCGGCATGAAGACGGGCGGGACGATCCGCGTCCGGTCCAGCGCGTCCCCGCCGTGGGCGGCGGCCGGGCCGAAGAGGTGGGCGCCGTAGGCGGCGGGGTCCGGGAAGACGGCCGCGGATCCGGTCCTGGCCCGCGCCCGCACCTGCTCCTCGGGGAAGCCGGGGGCGCGGAGCCCGGACGGGGCGGGGGCCTCGGTCGGGACCGGGTCCGTCAGCGGGGCGGACGCGGCGGGCGGGACTGCGGCGGCCGGCGGGACGGGCCGGACGGACGGGGCTGAGTCGTCCGGCGCCTCCGCGGCGGCGGGGAGCGTCGTCGTCACGGGGTCACCACGCCGGGGAGCTTCGGGTAGGCGCTGACCTGCCAGAGGGCGTCGAAGCCGGTGAGGAAGCGGACCAGGCGCTGCAGGCCCATGCCGAAGCCGGCGCTGGACGGGATGCCCTCGCGGGCCTCCTTCAGGTACCAGGCGTATTTGGCGGGGTTCTCGCCGCTCTCCCGCATCCGGGTGACGAGCGTGGCGTAGTCGGCCTCGCGTTCGCTGCCGGAGACCAGCTCGCCGTAGCCGTGCGGGGCGATCAGGTCGAAGTTGCGGAGCACACCGGGGCGGTCGGGGTCCTCGCGGTCGTAGAAGCCGCGCGAGCCCTTGGGGTAGTCGTCGACGAAGAAGGGGCGGTCGCTCTCCAGGGAGAGGATGCGTTCGCCGGTCCAGTCGATCTCGCCGTCGGGGTTCTGCGCGTGGCCGAGGGACAGCAGCCGGGCCACGGCCTCGTCGTGCGTGCGCACGTCGTACTTCCCGGCGCGGACGTCCGCGAAGTCCGCCTCCGTGCGGCCGAGTCCGGTGAGGATCTCGGGGACGGTGGTCCACACGTGCTCGGTGACGTGGGTGAGGAGCCCGGCTGCGATCTCCTGGGCCTCCTCGCGGCCCGCGTCGGCGATCTCGACGTCGATCTGGTGGAACTCGACCAGGTGCCGGCCGGTGGTGGCGGTCTCCTCGGGCTCCACGCGGACGTTGGGGGCGATGTAGAAGAGCCGCGGGAAGCCGCGCAGGGATGCCTGCTTGTAGAGGATGGCGCTGGTCATGAGCTTGTACGGGTGCCCGTAGTAGTCCACGTCCAGGGCCTTGGCACCACGGCCGCCCGGGTCGGTGACGGGTCCGACGAGCGGCGGGAGCAGCTCGGTGAAGCCCTGGCCGCGCAGGTAGTCGCGGGCGCCCTGGAGGGCTTCCTGCTGGACGAGCATGGCGGCCCGCAACTCGGGCGAGCGCAGGTGCTCGCCGAGCGGCGGCGGGGTGGCCGGGGCGGCGGAGGAGGATGCGGGCTGGTCCATGGCGGAGCTCCTGATCTCGTACGGGAGGGACGCGGTGGGACGCGGTGCGGGCGGTCGGCCCGCGCGGTCGGGCGGAGTCGGGTCGGGTCGGGCGGAGTCGGGTCGGGCGATCGGGCGGAGTCGGGCTGCGGGGCGGTCGGCGTCGCCGCCGCCGGGTGGAGTGGCCGGGCTGGGCCGGTCAGACGCTCAGCGGCGTCGCGGCCGGGCGGCCGGAGCCGTCGGGGTGGTCGGCGGAGTCGCGGTCGTAGCCGTCGGGGCCGTCGGGGCCGTCGCCGGAATCGCGGTCGTAGCGGTCGGCGACGTGCCGGAGAGCGGTGAGGAGACCGGCCGAGGTGTACGGGTCCGCGTCGGCGCCGGTGTCGGGGCGCAGGGGCATGGCACCGGTGCGGGCCCAGCGGAGGCGTCCGGCGGGGTCGATGAAGCCGAGGGAGTGTCCGGCGTTGTCGGGGTGGAGGCAGAAGGGCACGTCGAGCAGGCCCCGGGCGAAGGCGGCGGGGAGGGCGCGGGCGAGGTCGGCGTGGAGGCCGAGGACGGTCTCGACGAGGGTGCGGGCCTCCTGGTAGATCTCGCCGTCCTCGGGGGCGGTGTCCGGGGCGGGGGCGCCGGCGAGCGCGGCGGCGGCGGCCGCGGTCTCCAGGGCGCGCACGTTCTCGTCGACGGTGGGGATCCGGTGGGCCTCGGCGGCGGTCTTGACGATCAGGCGCCCGGCTCCGGAGCGGACGGCGAGGCGGGCGGACGCCTCCAGGAGCCGGAGGGCTCCGCTCTCGGTGCGGGGGTAGACGCCCATGTACGTGTAGAGGACGACGTGGTGCTCGACGCCGGCCGGGAGGAACTCGGCGGCGAGCCGGTGCAGGGCCCGCAGCGCCTCCTCGTCCTGGGCGGCGTCGGTCTGCTGGGCGTAGCTGAGGGAGACGCTGCGCAGCCCGTGCTGGACGAAGAAGAGGCACTCCAGGACGCTCATGGCGACGAGCAGGCCGGGCGGGCAGAGCTGGCCGAGGAGGCAGCCGCCGAAGCTCTCCAGGTGCGGGGTGGCCGCGCTGCGTTCGGCGAGGAGTTCGCAGGCGCGGACCCAGGCGGAGACGGACTCCCGCAGCGGGGTGCGGCCGTAGGGCAGGCAGTACGAGACGGGGCCGCCCTCGGTGGCGTCGAGTCCGGCGGCGGTGAGGGCGCGGACGATGGCCTCGGGGCGGGCGGAGCCGTGCCGGACCTGGACCGGGAAGTCGGGTCCGCGCAGTCCGGAGAGGACGGCGCGGGTGGTGTCCGGGGAGTGGGCGGCTATGGGGTAGCCGTTGAGGCGGGCGCCGTCGGCGACGGCGGCGCGGGCGGCCGCGAGGGCGCCGACCCGGGTGTAGCTGTCGACGGTGAGGGTGCCGACGGTGTGGGCGGTGGCGGCGCGGGTGCGGGCGAGGCCGGTCCGCATGTGGCCCGGGTCACCGAAGCCCATGCGGGGCTGGACGACGAGCCGGCCGGCGGCGGAGGCCTCGGCGACGAAGGCCCCGAAGCCCGAGCCGGAGGGGCCGGTGGCGGTGTCGGCGGTCACGCCGGGACCTCCCGGCGGGCTCCGGCGGCGAGGAAGGCGCGCAGGGCGTCGAGGTCGTCGCCGAGGACGGCGTCGCAGCCGGCGTCCAGGAGGCGCCGGACCTCCTCGTCCTGGCGGCGTCCGACGACGCCCAGCTTGCCGCCGAGCACCACGGGCAGTGCGGCGAGGGCGGGCCGGGTGCGAAGCACGCGGACGGCGTCCAGGCCGTCGCGGTAGCCGTGCCCGTTGACGCTGCTGAGCACCACCGCGTCGGGGGTGTGCCGCAGGCAGGCGGCGGCGAGCAGTTCCGCGTCGACGCAGGGGCCGAGGCCGACGACCTCGTGGCCGTGTTCCTCCAGGAAGAGCCGGAGGTACACGAGATTCCACGTATGGGAATCCGAGGCGGTTCCGCTCAAGAGAATCTTCATGCCTGAAGACTAATTTTCCGATGGTTCCGGAAGGGGAAGTCCGAGCGGCAGCAACGACCGGCACTTTCACTGGGAAAAGGGGTGGGAAAGAATCCTGGAAAGGAAGCGGAAAAGGCGCCGCGCCCCGCTGTGGATGCGGGGCGCGGCGCCTTCGGGAGTGGGTCGGGAGGGTCAGGCGTACTGGGCGACGAGGCTGCGCGGGCGGATGTCCGCCCAGTTCACCGTGATGAACTCCAGGGCTTCGCCCCGCTCGCCGGGACCCCAGACGTTGGTCCAGCCGGCCGGTACGGGGGCGAAGGACGGCCACAGGGAGTGCTGGCCCTCGTCGTTGACGACGACGTGGAAAGTGCCCTCGGCGTTGTCGAACGGGTTGATGGAATCGCTCATGACTGGGTCCTCGTTTCCTTCTTCTGGAGGGCGGAGAGCTTCTCCGCGAGAATGCTGCCGATGTGTGCGAGTGGTTCCGGTTCGGTCATCTGGAGATGTCCGCATTCGATGGTGTGGTTCTCGATGATTCCTTCGGTGAAGGGAATCCAGGTGGCGGCGAGGGCACCTTCCCGCTCGGCCGGCCTGCGGGCGGTGAAGAACAGGAGGTCGGTGTCGGCGACGCCGGGGACGTGCCGGGCCATGAGACCGGCGTGGGTCTCGGAGGCGCGGAGCACGGCGCGGAGTTCGGAGGCGGTGAAACCGGCGAGGACGGGGTCCTCGCGGCGGATCCGCTCCATCGCCTCGGCGAGGTCCGCGGGCGGCTCGGCGGCGGCGCGCTCCTCGGGCGGCAGCACGGAGACGCTGCCGGGTCCGGTCTGGTGGACGTCCATGAGGGCGAGGAGCTCGACCTCCTCCCCCGCGTCCCGGAGCCGTACGGCGACGGCGTGCGCGACGAGGCCGCCGAAGGACCAGCCGAGCAGCCGGTAGGGGCCCCAGGGCTGGATGCCGCGGATCCGTTCGAGGTAGGCGTCGGCCATCTCCTCGACGCTGCCGGGGCGGTGGCCCGGGTCGCTGAGGGAGCGGGCCTGGAGGGCGTAGAGCGGCTGGTCGTCGCCGAGGTGCCGGGCGAGGCCGGCGTAGGCCCAGCCGACGCCGGTGCCGGGGTGGACGCAGAAGAGCGGGCGGCGGGTGCCCCGGGCGCTGAGCGGGAGCAGCACCCCCAGGGCGGAGGCGTCGCCGCCGTCCGTGCCGGAGTCCTCGTGCGAGCCGAGGAGCGAGGCCGGGGTGGGCGAGCGGAAGAGGTCGCGGACGGTGCGCTCGACGCCGAGGACGCCGCGCATCCGGTTGACGAGGCGGACGCCGAGCAGGGAGTGCCCGCCGAGCGTGAAGAAGTTGTCGTCGATGCCGACTTCGGCGACGTCGAGGATCTCGGCGAAGAGTGCGCAGAGGACCTCCTCGCGGGCGTTGCGCGGGGCGCGGCCGCCGGGGTCGGCGGCGGGCCGGTGCGGGGCGGGCAGGGCGGCCCGGTCGGGCTTCCCGTTGACGGTGAGCGGGAGGCCGTCGAGGACGACGACCGCCGATGGCACCAGGTGTTCGGGGAGCAGGGCGCGGGCCTCGGCGAGGAGTTCGGCCTCGGTGACGGAGTCGCCGGCGCGGGGGACCACGTATCCGACGAGGCTCTTGTCACCGGGCCGGTCCTCGCGGACGACGGCGAGTGCCTGGCCGACCGCCGGGTGGGCGGCGAGCACCCGCTCGACCTCGCCGGGTTCGATGCGCACGCCCCGGAGCTTGATCTGTCCGTCGGCCCTTCCGAGGAAGCGGAGTTCGCCGTCGGGGGTCCACAGCACGCGGTCGCCGGTGCGGTACATGCGGCTGCCGTCTCCCTCGAAGGGGTCGGGGACGAACCGTTCGGCGGTGAGCCCTGGGCGTCCGACGTAGCCCCGGGCGACGTGTCCGCCCGCGACGTACAGCTCGCCGGGGACGCCGGGCGGGACGGGGCGGAGGTGCTCGTCGAGGACGTGGCTGCGGGTGTTGTCCATGGGCCGCCCGAGGTGGAGTCCGGCGCCGCGCAGGACGCGCCGCTCGCCGGGCTTCGTGGTGAACCACTGGTTGTGGGAGGCGAAGGTGGTCTCGGTGGGGCCGTAGGAGTGCACGAGGACGGTGTCCGGGCAGTGCGTGAGGACCCGTTGGACGGCGGCCGGGGAGGCCACGTCGCCGCCGGTCCACACCTCGCGCAGCAGGCGGAGGGTGTCGAGTCCCTCGTCCGCCATGACGTGGAAGAGGCCGACGGTGAAGTAGGCGGTGGTGACGCCGTGCCGGCGGACGGCGCGGGCGGTCTCGTCGAGGTCGGTGCCGTCGCCGGCCAGCAGGACGAGGCTGCCACCGCCGAGGAGCGGGGCCCAGATCTCGAAGACGGAGGCGTCGAAGCCGGTCGCGGAGTGGACGAGCATGCGCCGGCCCTGGCCGAGGGAGAGGTCGCGGTCGGCGGCGAGTTCGACGACGTTGCGGTGGGTGACGCCGACGCCCTTGGGGCGGCCGGTGGAGCCGGAGGTGAACATCACGTACATGAGGTCGTCCTCGGAGGCCGCGGTGTCCGCGCCGCCCTCCGGGGCACGCTCCCCGCCCGCCGCGTCGACGCGCAGCACCGGCGTGCCCTCAGGCGGGGTGTGGTCGCGGTCGGTGGCGACGAGGCGGGCCCCGGCGTCCTCCAGCATCAGCCGGATCCGCGCCTCGGGCAGCCGGGGGTCGAGCGGCAGGTAGGCGGCCCCGGCCTTGAGTGCGGCGAGGGCGGTGACGACCAGCGGGGCGCCGCGGCCGAGGAGGACGCCGACGGTGTCGCCGCGCCGGACTCCGGCGGCGCTCAGCCGGGCGGCGAGCGCGCCGGCTCGGGCGTCCAGCTCGGCGTAGGTGAGGGTCTCGTCGTCGGTGAGGAGGGCCGGCGCGTCGGGGGTGCGGGCGGCGCGGCGGGCGATCAGCCCGTGGACGGTTCCGCGTTCGGGCAGGACGGTGGCGGTGTCGTTGTAGTCGGCGACGAGCCGGAAGCGGTCGGCTTCGGTGAGCAGGGGCAGTTCGCCGATCCGTACGCCGGGGTCGGCGGCGGCGGCGCGCAGGGTGCGCTCCAGGTGGGCGGCGAGCAGGGCGGCCGTGGGGGCGTCGAACAGGTCGGTGGCGTACTCCAGTCCGCCGGTGAGACCGGCGGGCCGGCCGTCCGCGTCGCGCCGCTCCGCGAGGGCGAAGGTGAGGTCGAACTTGGTGGTGACGGTGGTGAGGAGTCCGGGCCCGTCCTCGCGGAAGAGACGCGCGGCGGTGTCCGCTCCGGGGACGCCCCGCGTGTAGTCGTGGTGGAGCTGGACGACGATCTGCGCGAGCGGGTGGTGAGCGGTGGTGCGGACCGGGTTGAGTTCCTCGACGACCCGGTCGAAGGGGAGTTCCTGGTGGGCGTAGGCGGCCAGGTCGGTGCGCCGGACGCGGTCGAGCAGTTCGGTGAAGGCGGGGTCCCCGGAGGTGTCGGTGCGCAGCACCAGGGTGTTGACGAAGAAGCCGACGAGTCCGCCGAGGAGTTCGTCGTCGCGACCGGCGGTCATGGTGGCGAGCGGCAGGTCGGTGCCCGCTCCGTGCCGGGTGAGGACGGCGGCGAGGGCGGCCTGGAGGACCATGAAGAGGGTGGCGCCGCTGTCGCGGGCGATCTTCTCCAACGCCTCGTGGGTGGCGGCGTCCACGGCGACGGGGGCGCGGTCGCCGCGGTGGCTCGCCTCGGCGGGCCGGGGGCGGGCGGCGGGGAGTTCGAGGGCGGCGGGGGCGCCGGCGAGTGCGGTGCGCCAGTGGTCGCGGTGGGCTTCGGCCCCGGGGCCTTCGAGGAGTTCGTGCTGCCAGAGGGTGTAGTCGGCGTACTGGACGGGCAGCGGCTCCCAGCCGGGGTCCCGGCCCTCGGAGCGGGCCCGGTAGGCGGTGGCGAGGTCGGCGAGGAGCGGTCCGGTGGACCAGCCGTCGGCGGCGATGTGGTGGACGAGCAGGACGAGGACCTGCCCGTGCCCGTCGGCGTCCTCGTTCCCGGTGCTGAGGAGCGCGGCCCTCAGCGGGGTCTCCTCGGCGAGGTCGAAGACGTGTCCGGCGGCCTGGGCGACGGCGTCGGCGAGCCCGTCGGCGGTGACGGTGCGGTGGTCGAGGGCGGGCCTGACACCGGTCAGGACCTCCTGGTGGGGTTCGCCGTCGACGGCCCGGTAGCAGGTGCGGAGGACCTCGTGCCGGTCGGAGACGTCGGCGAGGGCGTCGGCGAGCACGGTGGGGTCGAGGGCCTCGGCGGGGTGCAGGACGAGCGGGATGTTGTAGGAGGCGCTGGGGCCTTCGAGGGTGTCGATGAACCAGAGCCTGCGCTGGGCGTAGGAGAGGGGGACGCGGTCGGGCCGGTCGGCGCGCGGCGTGGGCCGGGGGCGGGCGGGTGCGGCCGGGGCGCCGCCGGCCGCGCCGGTGGTGCCGTCGGCGGCGGTGTCGCGGGCGGCGATGCGGCGGGCGAGTGCCTCGGGGGTGGGGGCGAGGAGCAGGTCGCGGACCTGGATGTCGGCGCCGAGGCGGGCGCGGACGCGGTTGGCGAGGCGGACGCCGCTCATGGAGTGCCCGCCGATGGTGAAGAAGCCTTCGTGCGGGCCGACCTGGTCGAGTCCGAGGACCTCGGCGAACATCGCGCACAGGGTGTCGACGAGTTCGCTGTCGGCGGCCTCGCCGGAGTCGGCGGGCGTCTGCGCGGTGTCGCCCGTGCGGTCACGTCGCTCGTCGAGTGCGCGGCGGTCGTCGGCGGGGACGAGGGCCTCGTCCCGTACCGGCGTGGTGGGGTCGTCGGCGGCGGCGCGGAGGGCGCGTTCGAAGGCGGTGAGGAGGACGCGGGGCACCTGCTCGTCGGCGAAGACGTCCCGGGCGTACTCCAGGCCGAGGCGGAGTCCGGCCGGGGCCCCGTCGGCGTCGCGCGTGTCGACGCAGGCGGCGGTGAGGTCGAACTTGGTGGTGAGGGGTCCGGCCTCCTCGGCGAACCGGCCGGTGACCGGCCCGAAGGGGAAGTCGCCCTGGTCGGGACCGGTGGCGAGCAGGGTGAGCATCACCTGGAAGAGCGGGTGGACGCCGGGGTGGCGGGGCGGGTTGAGGTGTTCGACGAGGAGGTCGAAGGGGATCCGCTGGTGGGCGAAGGCGCCCAGGTCGGTGTCGCGGACCCGGTCGAGGAGTGTGGTGAAGGCGGGGTCGCCGGAGGTGTCGGCGGGCAGGACGAGGGTGTTGACGAAGAAGCCGACGAGCTCGTCGAGTGCCTCGTCGTCGCGGCCGGCGACGGGCGTTCCGAGGGTGACGGAGTCGCCCGCGCCGGCGGCGCGCAGGGCCAGGCCGAGGGCTGCCTGGAGGACCATGAGGAGGCTGGCGTCGTGCTGTTCGGCGAGGTCGACGAGGCGGGCGTGGACGTCCGCGTCGAGGACGGTGTCCAGCTTGGCGCCCGCGTGGTCGCGGACGGCGGGCCGGGGCCGGTCGAGCGGCAGGGCGGTGACGGCGGGCTGTCCGGCGAGGGCGGCGCGCCAGTGGGCGAGTCCCTGGGCGAGGACGGAGTCCGGCTCGTCGGTGTCGCCGAGGACGTCGTGCTGCCAGAGGGTGTAGTCGGCGTACTGGACGGGCAGCGGCTCCCACTCGGGTGCCCGGCCGTCGGCGCGGGCCGCGTAGGCGCGGGCGAGGTCGGTCATCAGCGGGGTGAGGGACCAGCCGTCCCCGGCCACGTGGTGGAGCAGCACCGCGAGGGTGGCGCCGGCGGCCCCGTCCTCGTGTTCCGGCTCCTCGGGGAGGAACAGGGCCACGCGCAGCGGCAGTTCGCGGGAGAGGTCGAAGGTCTCGGCGGTGAACCGGGCGACCAGGTCCGGCAGTTCGGCCGCGGGGGCCTCGACCGTGCGGAGCCGGACGGCGGCCGGGGCGAGGATGTGCTGGTACGGCTCTTCCTCGGGGGCGAGGAAGACGGTGCGGAGCACCTCGTGCCGTTCGGCGAGGTCGGCGACGGCGGCGGCGAGCGCTGCCCGGTCCGGGGCGGTGTCCAGGTGCAGGACGATCGGCATGTTGTAGGCGGCGGACGCCCCGTCGAGCTGGTCGAGCAGCCACAGGCGCCGCTGGGCGTGCGAGAGCGGGACCCGGTCCTCGGCGGGCAGCGGTTCCTCGTGGACGACGGGCAGCCGGGGGTCGGTGGTCCGCAGCGCCTTGCGGTTGATCTTGCCGGAGCTGGTGCGGGGCAGGGCGACGACGACGGAGACGGTGGGGACGGCCGCGGCGGGCATCCGGTCCCGCACGTGGCTGCGCAGCTCCTCGGCGCCGGTGCCGCCGTCGGTGACGACGAAGGCGACGAGCCGCTTGACGCCGTCGGTGTCCTGCTGGGCGACGACGGCGGCCTCCCGGACGGCGGGGTGTCCGGCGAGGACGGAGTCGACGGCGGCGGGGTCGATGCGCTGGCCGCCGATCTTCACCTCGTCGTCGAGCCGCCCGTGGTAGAGGATCTGGCGGTCCTCGCCGAGGGTGACGAGGTCGCCGGTGCGGTAGGCGCGTTCGCCGTCGAGTTCGGTGAAGCGACGGGCGTTCAGCTCGGGCCGGTGCAGATAGCCCCGGGTGAGGCCGCCGCCGAGGAGCCACAGCTCGCCGCCGACGATCGCGGCGCGCACGCCGGGCAGCGGGCGCCCGATCGGCACCGGACCGGCCTCGTGCCGGGTGAGGTCGGCGACGGTGGCGACGACGGTCGTCTCCGTCGGCCCGTACGCGTTGAGCAGCCGTACGGAGTCGCCGACGAGAGCGCGCCACTGGGCGATCCGCTCGGGCAGGGCGGCCTCGCCGTAGATGATGACCGTGCGCAGGCGCTCCGGGAGGCGGACGGATCCGGTGGTGAGGACGTAGACCAGCTCGTGCCAGTAGGCGGCGGGCAGGTCGAGCAGGGTGACGCCGTGCCGGGCGCATCCGGCGAGGAGCTCGGCGACGTCGAGCATGTCGTCGGTGCGCAGGACGAGGGTGCCGCCCGCGCCGAGGGTCGCGAAGACCTCCTGGACGCTGGCGTCGAAGTGCAGCGGGCTGAACTGGAGGACGACCGAGTCGGCGTCGATGCCGTACGCGGGGGTGGCGCCGGCGATGAAGTGGGCGAGGGAGTCGTGGGCGACGACGACGCCGTTGGGGACGCCGGTGGAGCCGGAGGTGTAGATGACGTAGGCGGCGCCCGTGTCGGTGCCGGGCCCGCCGAGGACCAGTTCGCCGTGGCGGGCCACCTCGGACGGGGCGGGCGCGGCCGCGCCGCAGGCGTCGGTGAGGATGGCCTCGTTGCGGGCGTCGGGCGCCTGGACGTCGAGCGGCAGGTAGGCGGCGCCGGTGGCGAGGACGGCGAGCAGGCCGACGATCGCGTCGATGCCGCGCGGCCGGTGCAGGGCGACGAGCCGGCCGGGACCGGCCCCGTCGGCGGCGAGCAGGGCGGCCCGCTCGCGGACGGCGGCGCCGAGCTCGGCGTACGTCAGCCGCGCGTCGGCGTGGACGAGGGCGACCGCGGCGGGCCGGGTGCGCTCCTGCCGGGCGATCAGGTCGAGCACGGGCGGGGCGGGGGCGGGAGAGGGTCCGCCGTCGAGCAGGTCTTCCGTCCTTCTGGGGGGCATGCTGGCTTCCTCCGGTGACTGGGGCCGAGAGACCGGGGCGAACGGTTCCTCTCGCCTCCGTGCCGTCCACGCTAGGTGCGCCCGGCGTGCTCCCGGGGCAGTAGACGCGGCAGCTCCGGGCGGCAGAAGTGCCGCCCGGAGCTGCCGGTGCGCGGGGACGCCGTGGGGTGGGTGGAGGGTGACGCCCCGGGCCCTCGGGCCCGGGACGGGTGGGTGGCCCGGTACGGCCGACGGAGTACGGCGGCGCGTCGCGGACCCGGGGGTCAGCGGCCCTGGCGGCTGCCGGCTCGCGTGCGGCGCTTGAGGGCGGGGGCGGCCGGGGCGGGCCGGCCCGGGGTCGGGACGGGGCGCTTCGGGGACAGGGGGTCCTTCGGGTCCGGGCGGGACGGGGCCGCGTCGGTCGCGGTGGCGGCGAGGCGGCGGGCGAGGGAGGCGGCCGTGGGGTTCCGGAAGACGTCCCGGAGGGTGAGGTCCTGCCCGAACTCGGCGCGGATGCGGTTGAGGAGGCGGACCGCGAGGAGCGAGTGCCCGCCGTTCTTGAAGAAGTTGTCCTCACTGCCGAACGGCCGCCCGCCCAGCACGTCCCGGAAGAGCCCGAGCAGCCTCTCCTCGCGCCCGTCGGCGGAGGCGTCCGCGGCGGGGGCGGCCTCCGGTGCGGCGGCGGACGGGCGTTCCGCGGCGGCGGACGGACGTTCCGAGGACGGGTGGCCGGCGATCTCGATCCGGGCGGGCGCGAGGTACTCGGGCAGCCGCTCGGCGGCCCACTCGCGCAGCTCCTCCCCGCCGGCGCGCGCACCTGCGGCCCGGGTGACGGTGGCGTGGAGGCGGTCGTCGCGGACCTCCACGACGGCGCCGGTCACCGCCGGGTGGCCGAGGAGGACGTCCTCCACGCGGCCGGGCTCGACCGGATATCCGGCGACGGTCAGTGTGGCGACCGTGCGGAGGGAGCCGTCGGCGGTGGCGTACGCCCTGCGGCCGGTGGCCCGCAGCCCCCCGCCGGGGACCGGCTCGTACACCTCGCCCGGCACCCGCACCGGCGCCCGGCGGCCGTGCTCGTCGAGGACGGTCCCGGCATCCAGCGGCGCGGTCGTGTCCGGCGTGTCGTACACCGGCGCGGAGAGCACGAGTCCGGGGTCGGCGGCGAAGGCGTCGAGCGTCTCGACGAGGCGCCGGGCCAGGAGCCGTGCGGTCTCCTCGTCGTAGAGGGCGGTGGCGTACTCCAGGGCGCCGGCGAGCCCGGCGGGTGTGCCGTCGGCGTCGGCGCGCTCGGTCAGCGCGAAGGTGAGGTCGCTCTTGGCGCCGGTGGCCCGGAAGCCGACGGGCTCGCCCTCCAGCGCCGACGGGCGGGACGCGTCCGCCGGACCCGCCGGGGTGGCGGCGTGGACCTGGAGCATGACCTGCACCAGCGGTGCGTGTGCGGCGGACCGCTGCGGGCTCAGGTCCTCGACGAGCCGGTCGAAGGGCAGGTCCTGGTTGCTGTAGGCGGCGAGCCCGGCCTCGCGGACCCGGCGGACCAGCTCGGCGAAGGCGGGATCGCCGGAGGTGTCGGTGCGCAGGACCAGCGTGTTGACGAAGAAGCCGACGAGCGGGTGGAGGGCGTCGTCGGCGCGTCCGGCGACGGTGGTGCCGAGGGCCACGTCGGTCCCGGCGCCGTGACGGCCGAGGAGCGCGGCGAGGGCGGCCTGGACCACCATGAACAGGGTGGCGCCCTGGGCGCGGGCGCAGCGGAGCAGGGCCCGGTGGGTGGCGGCGGAGACCTCGAAGCCGGTGAGGGCGCCGGAGCCGTCGCTCTCCAGGGGGCGAGGCCGGTCGGTGGGGAGGGCGATGAGCGGCGGGAGACCGGCGAGGGCGGTGCGCCAGTGGGCGAGCTGGGCCTCGGCGAGGCCGTGCGCGCCGTCGAGGAGGTCGCGCTGCCAGAGGGTGTAGTCGGTGTACTGGACGGGCAGCGGCTCCCACTCTGGTGCCCGGCCCTCGGCGCGGGCCCGGTAGGCGGTGTCGAGGTCGGCGAGCAGGCAGGGCGTGGACCAGCCGTCCCCGGCGATGTGGTGGGTCAGCAGCACCAGGGTCTGCTGTCCGTCGGCGCCGGTGACGAGCGTGGCGCGGAAGGGGAGTTCGGCCGCGAGGTCGAAGACGTGTCCGACGGCGGCGTCGACGGCCGACCGCACCTCCGCGTCCCCGGTGGCCGGGATCCGGTCGAGTGCGGGACGGGCGTCGTCGAGCACCAGCTGGTACGGCTCGCCGTCCGCGGCCCGGTAGACGGTGCGGAGCACCTCGTGGCGCGCGGTGACGTCGGCGAGGGCGTCGGCGAGTCGGGCGGGCTCCACGGGGCGCCGCAGCCGGGTGACGACGGGGATGTTGTAGGTGGCGGAGGGCCCTTCGAGCCGGTTGACGAACCACAGGCGGCGCTGGGCGTAGGAGAGCGGGATGCGGGCGGGGCGCAGGGCGTCCGGGACGGGCCGGAGGGCGGGACGGGCGGGACCGTCGCCCCGCTCGTCGAGCCGGCGCAGCAACTGCCGGGGCGTCGGCGCCAGGAACACGTCCTTGATCGCGGCCTGGAGCCCGAGGGCGCCCCGGATCCGGTTGGTCAGCTTCCCGGCGAGCAGCGAATGCCCGCCCAGCTTGAAGAAGTTGTCCCCCGCCAGGACCTCGTCCCGCCCCAGGACCTCGGCGAACAGACCGCGCAGGATCTCCTCCCGGGGGTCGGCGGTCGTCGTCCCCGTGCCGCTCCCCCGCTGCCGGTCGCCGGCCGGGGGCGCGGTGGCGGCCGTCCGGACGAGGTTCTCGTGGCGGGCGTCGAGGGCGGACCGCTCCTCGTCGGTCGCCCACGGCACCGCGCTCAGCGGCGTTTCTCCGTCCTCCCGGGCGAGGGCGGCGAGCGCGCGGCGGAAGAGGCCGAGCAGGAGCCGTGCGGTGGCCTCGTCGTAGAGGTCGGTGGCGTACTGGAGCCCGATGAGCAGCGGTCCGGCCTCGCCGTCGGCCTCCTGGGTGCCCGCGCAGTGGAAGGCGAGGTCGAACTTGGCGCTGCCGAGGTCGGCCCCGTCGAGCGTGCCCGGGATGCCGCCGAGGACGACGGCGCTGTCGCCCTCGCCGTCCTGGGCGCTGACCATGACCTGGAAGAAGGGGTGGCGGCCGAGCGTGCGGTCGGGGTTGAGGTCCTCGACGAGGAGGTCGAAGGGCAGGTCGTCGTGGGCGAAGGCGGCGAGGTCGGCGTCCCGGACCCGGCGGACCAGCTCGCCGAGGGTGGGGTCGCCGGACAGGTCGGTGCGCAGGGCGAGGGTGTTGACGAAGAAGCCGACGAGGTCGTGGAGCGCCTCCTCGGGGCGGCCCGCGACGGGCGTGCCGACGACGAGGTCGGATCCGGCGCCGGCGGCCCGCAAGGCGAGGGCCAGCGCGGTCCGGACGACCATGAAGAAGGTGGCCCGCTGTTCCTTCGCCACTCCGGCCAGCGCCCGGTGGACCGCGGCGTCGAGCTCGTCCGTGACGACGGCGCCCCGGTTGCTCGGCTCGGTGGGCCGGGGCCGGTCGGCGGGGAGCCGGGTCTCGGCGGGGATGCCGTCCAGGGCCGCGCGCCAGTGCTGCAACTGCGCCGCTTTGAGGCCGTCTTCGCCGTCGAGGAGGTCGCGCTGCCAGAGGGTGTAGTCGGTGTACTGGACGGGCAGCGGCTCCCACTCTGGTGCCCGGCCCCCGGCGCGGGCCCGGTAGGCGGTGTCGAGGTCGGCGAGCAGGCCGGCGACGGACTGGCCGTCGGTGGCGATGTGGTGCACGGACAGCACCAGGACGCTGCTTTCGGCGCCCTCGCCGTGTACCTCGAAGAGACGTACGCGCAGGGGGAGTTCGCGGGTGATGTCGATCGGGGTCCGCGCGAACTCGGTCACCCGGGCGTCGACGTCGCCCGCCGCGAGGGCGACGACCTCCACCGGTACCGCCGGGTCCGTCGTGATCTCCTGGTACGGCTCCCCGTCCACGGCCGGGTACACCGTCCGCAGCACCTCGTGCCGCTCCACC